>JAVJON010000029.1:0-198417 GCA_040216765.1 Sneathiellaceae bacterium
CCGCTTCAAGCTGGCGGAATGCCAGACCGTCGCGACGGTGGCGAAGACCTTCACCGACGATTGCATGGTCAAGCTGCTGGCCGGCGAACTGGACGGGCGCACCGCGGCGATGGCGAAGTGGTGGGTGTCCGACCAGCAGTCGAAGCTGATCGACGAATGCCTGCAGCTGCATGGCGGCTATGGCTACATGCTGGAATACCCGATCGCGCGGATGTACGCGGACTCACGGGTCGACCGGATCTATGGCGGGTCGAACGAGATCATGAAGGAGCTGGTGGCGCGGGGCTTCTGAGGCCGGGAGCGGGGTCAGAAGAACAGGGTCAGCCCCAGGATCATGTTGACGTCCGCATCGTTGTCGGAGAGCGGCAGCAGGATCGTCTCGAAACTGGCGAAGGGGCGTTCGGGCATCCAGTACAGCCCACCGCTGGAGATCCAGGGCTGGCGCGAGGCGACCACATGTTCGCCGATCTCGCAGAGCCGGTCCGCGGCGGCGCGGTCGGTCTTCTCGTGCAGGAAACAGCCGGTCCAGTTCACGCCCTGATAGTCGACCTGCGCAGTGCCGTGCAGCCGGACACGGAAGCGCCGGTCGGGCGGGGCATCCGGCAGGACGTCGATCAGCATCAGGTGCCGCAGCAGCCGGCGTGCCGTCGCCGGATCGAAGTCCCGCCTGGCCGGCAGGCTGCGATCGCCGCGCAGGTCGAGCCAGATACGATGGATCTCCTGCAGTTCCGGACGGCAATCGGCGATCGACAGGCGTCGCGTCTCGCTGCCCGGAACCACCATATGCGCTGCGATCACGCCACCTGCCCCCCATTGGCGAAGTCCGGCCCGGCAGCCTTTCTCCAGGATCGGGAAGATTGCAGGATAGCACGGCGGGGCCCGATCGGGCCGCAAACAGCAAGACGGGAGGCGTCCGGCCGATGAAGGTAGGGGTGTTGCAGTTCTTCAGCTGGCCGGACCGGAGCGTGCCGCTGGGCACCGTCTATGCCCGCGCGCTGGAGCGGATCGAGGTGATGGACCGCACCGGCTACGACGCGGTCTGGCTGGCGGAGCATCATTTCTCCGGCTACAGCGTCTGCCCCTCGGTGCACATGATGGGCACCCTGGCGGCGGCGCGGACCAGCCGCCTGCGGATCGGCATGGGGGTCTCGCTTGCCGCCTTCTACCACCCGCTGCGCCTGGCGGAGGAGGTCGCGCTGCTGGACCAGATCTCTGGCGGGCGGGTGAACTGGGGCGCGGGGCGGGGCTTCTCCAGCGGCGAGTTCGCCGCCTTCGGCATCCCGCCGGCGGAAAGCGCAGCCCGCTTCCGGGAGGCGGTGGACATCGTGCTGCGCGCCTGGACCGAGGAGCGGCTGAGCTATGACGGGCAGTTCTTCAGCTGCGACGCTGTCGAGGTGCTGCCCAAGCCGCTGCAGGCGCCGCACCCGCCGGTCTGGATGGCGGCGACCTCGGAGCCCGCCATCGACTGGGCGGCGGGTGCGGGCTTCACCATCCTGATGGACCCGCATGCCAGTTTCGGCGAACTGGCGGCCAAGCGGCGGTTCTACGACGACCGGCTGGCCGCCGCCGGCCATGACCCGGGCGGCCGGGAGATCCCGATGGCCCGGCTGATCGCGCTGGCCGATGATGCGGCAACGGCCGAGGCGGTGGCCCGGCGCGGTGCGGCCTGGCTGACCGCCTCCTATGCCGGCCCGCAGCACAAGACGGTGGAACTGGCGCCGCGCGACCTCGCCGGGGCAGACCCGATCGACCGCTATGTCGGGGAGGTGATCCTGCACGGCACGCCTGAGGCGGTGGTGGAAAAGATCCAGGCGCTGGGGGACGAGGTGCCGATGGACTACCTGCTCTGCGCGCCGCTCAGCCAGGACAGTTTTCGCCTGCTGACAGAGAAGGTGCTGCCGCGGATCGTGTAGGGGATGTGGCTCTCCAGGCCTCAGGCCATCGGGGACAGGGCTCTGCCGCGCCTTCTCTGGCGTTCTCACTGGGCCGCTGCCCGGGTCTGTGGCGGGCGGTGCCCGATGACCGCGGAGGCTGCGCGGTTGCGGGCGATTGTCAGTCCGGCCCGTTGAACCCGACTGCCGAGGCGCTTGCGGAGGTCACGCCGCGACATTGCGCGGACGATCCGGCGGGCGCCTGATGCCGGCGTATCCGATATGGCGCGGGCGCTAGATCCAGGAGTCCCGCAAGTCGTACAGCACCTCTTCCTCCCGCCCGCCGCGCTGGGCGGCATAGAGCGCGTTGTCGGCGGCGCAGAGGGCATTCTCCACCCCCTGGGCGTAATCCTCGGGGTGCAGGTGCAGGGGCGGGGTGGCGACCACGATGCCCATGCTGACAGTGACGAAGCCGTCGCCGACACCGTCCTGGTGGCGGATCGCGGCATGCCGGACGGCCCGCCGGATCCCCCGTGCGACCTGACAGGCCCTGGACGCGTCGGCGGCCGGCAGCAGCACCAGGAATTCCGCGCCGCCACAATGCGCCGCCAGGTCGCGCATCTGCGGGAGGACGGCGTCGATTGCCTGGCCGATCGCACGAAGACATTCCTGCGCTGCCTGATCGCCGTAGCGGCCGGCGAACGCCTTGAAGCAGTCCACGTCGATCTTGATCAGCGCGAGGGCTTCGCGTCGGTGGGCGGCCTCGGCCCAGGCGAGGGGCAGCCGGCGGTCCAGTTCGGCACCGTTCGCAAGGCCGGTCAGCCCGTCGACCCGAACCAGGCCATCGATCTGGCTGAACCAGGCCTGGAACGGAGATCCCGGCAGGGAGGCTGCATGGCCGTCGCCGTCGGACCCGGGCCGCATCGGCCGGGCCGACCCTGCGCTGTCGCCGGACCCCGGCGCCGCGCCGCCCTCGCCGGACGGCAGGCCGTGCTGCGGATGGGCATCGGCGATCCCGGCGCCGAGCTGCAGCAGAAAGCGTTTGACCGCCTGCGGGTCGATACCGCCTTCCGCATCGGCCAGCAGGGACCGGAGCATCTGCCGCCGGCCGGCGGGATCCTGCGTTCCGGCCAGCTGCCCGATATCTGCCCAGCCCGTGCGCAGCTGCTGCGCCTCGGCTGGCGGCGCGCCGTCCACCGGCGGTGCCGGCGGCGGTTCCGGTGCCGCCAGGCCAAGCTGCTGCAGCAGGCGGGTCGGATTGAAATCGGGATCGTCCATCTTGGAGGTCACGTGCCTGCTCCCTTCCTCGGAATCTGCCGGATGGTCGAACCGGGTGGGGCGGGACAGGCCTGTGCCGGGGGCGGCCCGAGAAATGCCGGGAGGGGCCGAGCCGCGGGAGCCCAATCCCAGGATCTGTGCGAAATTCATTGTGCCTCTCCATCGCTGGTGAGGCCGATTACAGCCCTGCCGCTGCCAGGAGTCGTTACGGACATGCGCGGTATTGATAAAATTTAATGAAAAGCTTCTAATAATTTTGCGTACCGACAAAGTTTGGCAGTGCGGGGGGGGGCTGCGGATGCCTGCGGGGCCGACCAGGCCGGACCAGGAAGTCATTCGCTTCGGGACCTACACGCTCGATCTCAGGCGGGGGGGCCTGCGCGATGCGGCTGGCGAGGTCGAGTTGCGCCCGAAGAGCTTCGCCGTGTTGTGCTATCTGATCGCGCAGGCCGGGCGCCTGGTTGGGAAGGACGAACTGATCGAGGCGGTCTGGCCTGACGTCTCGGTGGGCGACGGCTCGCTGACCCGCTGCATCAGCGATGTGCGCGAGGCGCTGCACGACCACGACCACCGGATCATCAAGACCGTGCAGCGCCGCGGCTATCTGTTCGACGCCCCGCTCACGTCGCCGGTTCCCGACATTGCGCCGGTTCCCGACACTGCGCCGGTTCCCGACACTGCGCCGGTGGCGGACATGGCGTCGGCAGCGCCGGGCGTGACCGACGCGGCGGCGGCACCCGCAATGCCGGCGGCGGCCGCGACTGAGCGCCGGCCGGAGCGGCGGCAACTCACCGTCCTTGCCTGCGAACTGGTCGGCCTGGCGGAGCGCGCGCTGGACCGCGACCCGGAGGATCTGCGCGAGATCATCGCAGCCTGCCACACATGCTGTGGCGACATCGTCGACAGGCATCTCGGCTCTGTCGCGCGCTATCTCGGCGACGGCATCCTGGCCTATTTCGGCTATGGGCAGGCCAGCGAATATGACGCGGAGCGCGCCGTAGCTGCCGGACTGGAGATCGTCCAGGCAGTGTCGGGGCTGGCAGCGGGGACCGACCCGCCCCTGGCCGCGCGGGTCGGCGTGGCGACCGGGCTGGTGGTGATCGAGGGTGTCGCGGAATCCCGGGCGGGCGCTGAACGGTCCGTCATCGGCGTCGTCCCGACCCTGGCCGGCCGGCTGCAGGCGCTGGCTGAACCGGGCACCGTGGTGATCTCGGCGGCAACCCACCACCTGACCGCCGGCCTGTTCGGCTACGCGGATCTGGGCATGGTGGCGCTGCCGGGTTTCGTCGAGCCCGTCCCGGCCTGGCAGGTCCTGGGCCACGGCCCCGCCGAAACCCGCTTCGAGGCCCTGCGCGCGGCCTCGACGCCGTTGGTCGGGCGCGACGAAGAAATCGACATGATCCTGCGCCGCTGGGCCCAGGCGAGGGAGGGCGAGGGCGGTGTCGTCCTTCTGTCCGGGGAGCCCGGCATAGGCAAGTCGCGGATCGCGGAGACGATCGCCGAGCGGATCAGGGGCGAACCGTATGCCCGGTTGCGCCTGGTCTGTTCACCGCACCACCAGGACAGCGTGCTGCATCCGATCATCGAGAAGCTCGAGCGGACCGCCGGCCTGCAGCGGGGCGATTCGGATGCGGAACGCCTGGCGAAACTCGAAGCACTGGTCGCCGATGCGCTGGGCGAGACGCGCAGCACCTTCAAGGCGGACCGCGACCCCGAGACGGTCGTCCCGCTGCTGGCCGGCCTGCTGTCGATTCCTGCCGGCGCCGGCTATCCGCCACTTGCCCTGACACCGGAGAAGCGGAAACAGAAGACCCTGCAGGCGGTCGTCGCCCTGATCGAGGGCATGGCCGCGCAGCAGCCCCTGCTGCTGGTCTGCGAGGATCTGCACTGGGTCGACCCGACCTCGCTGGAAGTCCTGGACATGCTGGTCGATCGGGCCCCGGACCTGCCCATGCTGCTGATCGCCAGCTTCCGGCCGGAATTCGCGCAGTCCTGGGCCGGCCGTCCGCAGGTGACCCTGCTCAGCCTCAGCCGGTTGCCCCACAGCCGCCGCGTCGAGATGATCGGCCACCTCGCCGGGGACAGATCCCTGCCGGACGAGATCGTCGCACAGATCAGCGAGCGGACCGACGGCGTACCTCTGTTCATCGAGGAACTGACCAAGGCGGTCGTCGAGAGCGGGCTTGTGCAGCAGGCGGAGGGAGGACATGTCGCGAGCGGCGCGTCCGCCGCCGCGATACCCACATCGCTTCGGGAATCGCTGCTGGCGCGGCTGGATCGCTCCGCCGGGACCTGGGCGGTGGCCCAGACCGCCGCGGCGCTGGGGCGCCAATTCAGCCACGACCTGATCGCCGCCGTTGCCGGCCTGCCGCCGGCGCAGCTGGACACCGCGCTGGCACAGCTCGTGGACTCGGAGCTGGTGTTCCGTCGCGGCTCGCCGCCCCGGGCGGAGTATGTCTTCAAGCATGCGCTGGTGCAGGAGACCGCCTACGACACCATGCTGCGGGACCAGCGCCAGGCGCTGCATGCGCATATCGGCGACGTGCTGGCGGAACGCTTCCCGGACCTGCGGGAGGCCAGGCCGGAACTCCTGGCGCACCACTATACCTGCGGCAACCGCCTTGCGGACGCGATCCCGCTCTGGGCGGCGGCCGGCCAGAAGGCCGCCGCCCAGACGGCACATGCGGAAGCCGTCAGTCATCTGCAGACCGCGCTGGACCTGGTGCGGCAATTGCCGGCCGACAATGCGCGGGCAAGCACGGAATTGCAGTTTCTGGTCGGCATCATCGTCAGCCTCGGGGCGTCCCGGGGCTATGCGGTGCCCGAGGTCGGCAAGGCGATCGCCGAGGCCCGCCCGCTCTGCGACCGGCTGGGCAACGCAACCGAGCTCTACGCGGTCTATCACGGCATGTGGGCCTTTCTGTTGATCGGCGGGGACCTGGACGGGGCGGAAGCGATGGCCCGCCGCTGCGTCGCGATCGGCGAGAACAGCGGCCTGCCCGAACACCGCATCGAAGCCGACGTGATCCTGGGATATGTCCTGTTCGCGAAAGGCGAGGTCGGCGCCTCAAGGGAGGTCCTCGAACGCGGCGCAAGGCTCTATGCCAAGCATGACGGCCCCAATCTGCCGCTCGCGAACACGCACGATTCCCTGGTGTCGATCCAGACCATCCTGATGCCGGTGCTGCTGGCGCTGGGAGAGGAAGCCGCTGCGGAACAGGTCGCGCGGGACCTTGCGGTCCATGCGCGGTCCCTCAAGCGGCCGTTCGACCTGGCCTATGGCCTGACCTGGATTGCACTGTTCGAGCTGCTGCGCGGGAACTATCCGGAGGCCGCGGCGCCAGCCGAGCAGGCGCTCGGCATCTGCCGCGAGAACGGCTATCCGTTGTACGTACTGGTCAGCGGCAGCCTGCGCGCCCATGCCCTCGGCCGCCTGGGCCGGGCGGCCGAGATGCTCCCGATCGCCGAAGGCGCCGTACCGGCCTTCCGCGGCATCGGAATGAAGCATTTCTCCTGCCACTTCCTCGGCGAGGTCGCCGCGCTGCAGGCGATCCGCGGCGACTTCTCGACGGCCCTGGCGTCGATCGACGAGGCGATTGCCGTTTCAGAGCGTTATGGCGAGCATTATTACCTGTCGCCACTGCACCGGTGCCGGGCGGAAATCCTGGCGAGGCATCCGGACGGGACGAGCGAACAGGTTGCGGCGGCCCTGGACGAGGCCGTCGCGATTGCCCTGTCGCAGGGCGCCGAAGGCTTCGCCCGGCGTGCCCTGGAGTTGAAGAGGTCGCGTTCGAAATCCGGACCCGAGTCCCGGGCCGCGGGCGCGCCCTGAAGCGGCCCGCGCCGCCCGTTGCGACGATGTGGAACCGGGTCGTCCTGCGGACCGGCAGCGCCGCTTCGCCGCGCCCGGCGCCCTACGCCATCGGCGCCGCCATGCCGATCTCGAAGTCGATCCGGCCCCAGAAGCCGGTCCGGGCGGTCACCGCCAGCCTGCCATCCTTTGGCGTGCCCAGGCCCAGGTCCCGGATGAACGGCAGGCTGTCCAGCGCCTCCATCTCCAGGGTCCAGCTGCCGTCGAGCAACCCGGCATCGTGCAGCCCGGTCAGGGTGAGCGGCCCCTGCAGCAGGGCCCGGTAGCAGGCCGCCGTGGCGCTGTCCGCCGTCCGTGCCTGCTTCAGGTAGTACACCGGAAAACCCTTGATCCCGGCGCCGATGAACGGCGGCATGCCGGGCCGGTCCAGCAGATCCTGCAGCAGCCCGCCGTCGGCGGCGGCGCAGAGCCGTTTGAAACTCTCCAGGGCCGCTGCCGCATCCCAGGCGGTGCGGGCGATATCGTCCAGCTGCAGCACCTTCATCTGCGTGCCGGTCAGCTTCAGGACCGGCTGCACCTGCGCCTGCGCGGTGGGCCTGAAGTTCCGGATCGCCAGGGCGGACACCGCGAACGGGCCTGCGGATGCCGGGCCGGCCGGCGGCAGGTCCATGGTCGCGACATACTTCGGCAGGCCCCAGATCTCGCGACCGGACAGGGTGGTCCACGCATTGTCGACGAACAGATAGGCCGGCACCCAGCCGATCGCCTCCGGCAACAGGGCATGCGGCTTGTAGCTGCCGACCAGCAGCCAGAAGCCGATATCGGTCTCCGGCATGAAGCCTTCGGTGTCGTAGGGCGGGACCAGCGCCCCGGTCTTCTCGACCTGCACGATGTTGAGGAACACCAGATCGAGCATGGCGCGAAACCGGGTATACCCCGCAGCCAGGTTGTAGGAGCGGTCGAGAAAGCCCTGGCAGGCGGCCTTGTCGGCCGTAAAGGGAAAGGAATAGAAGCTCGTGTCCCTGCCGCTGGACGGCGCCGGCGGAAGGGTGATCCATCCGCCATAGTCGATGTAACCGGTGGCGGGCCGGACCTCCTGGCTGCCGGCGACGACCGGGATATGCACGCCGGACAGGGCGGATGCAGCGAGGAGGCCCGACATGGCGGCGACCTCGACACATCCGGCATTGATCTCCGGCACCCGCGTCCAGTCGCCGGCCAGGTACAGGTTCCCGTAGCCCGACTGCCCCGGTTCCATGCGGTATTTCAGGGTGCCTGGCAGGCTCAGCACATAGCGTTCGGTCGGATCGATATTGGCCCGCCAGAACTGTGCATCGAGCCGGGCCTCGCCCGTCAGCCCGTCCGGCGCGTGCAGCAGGTCCCAGCGAAAGTCCGCGCCCTGGCCGATTCCCGGCCAGAGATTGTGCAGCCAGGAGGTCATCCAGTCCCTGACGCCGTCCTTCACCGCCTCCGACGCAAGCTTCCCGTCGTTCGGGGCGGTCTCGTCCAGGACGGCGCAGAAATACGCGACGGAGCGGGGCGCCGGCGCCGGCCAGTCCTCCGCCGGCAAGAGCTGCGACATGTCGGCATAGGTGTCCAGCGGCGGTCGGCAGGTCGCCACGATCGGCCCCATATTTCCCCTGTCCGGGAGCTGCATGTCCTTCGGCGCCACATAGTCGGGACACAATGTGTCGACCGCCTCGTCGACCCAGAGCTGCAGCGCCTGGGTGCGGACCGTGGCAAGCTTCTCCACCATCTCGGCCCAGGCCGGCTTCGCATCGACCAGCGGCTTGCAGATCCGGCCGAGGGCGCCCACCGAGATGCCGAGGATCACGGTGTCGAAATCCTGGCCCCGTTTCAGTTCGAGCCTGGCCACCGGGTCCCGTTGCGCATGGGGAGGATAGCTGCTCTCGAAGTTGATGCCTTCATCCCGGAGTTCCGCACCGTCCCGCAGCTGCTCCCATCGCGGTGTCGACGGCCAGCAGTCGAAGCCCTGCACGGGCACCAGCGGGTCATAGTCCGCATCGCCGACAATCGCCGCCTGCCGGTCCACCAGGATCGTGCCGATCTCGAGGCCGTCCGCGGTGGGCTGCAGTTCGACCACCTTGTGGAAGAACTTGAAGGTGACGCCCCGCTGCTTGAGCAGGGTATAGATCGGCGTGCAGAGAAGATCGCCCATGCTGCGCAGCCCCTTGAAGAAGAAGGCGCCGCGATAGGTCAGGAACAGGCGGAGCAGGCCCTGCACCGCCGTACAGGCCGAGACGCGCGGCGTGGCGCGCGATCCGCCCTCGAAGGCAAAGAGATACTCGTAGAGCACGGTGACGACCTCGTTGTGCGCCGCCGCCGCGTCCTGCTCGGTCAGGAACTCCCGGAACTCCAGGTCGTCGATCGCCTCCAGCCCGTTTTCGAGGCAGCCCTTGCGCACGATGCCCAGCAGGACGCAGATCGCCAGGTTGCCGACGGTCAGGGCGTGCCGGAACATGGCGGGCAGTTCGGCCAGATCCTCCAGAACCCGGCCGACGCCGCAATGCGGCTTCGCCAGGTCGTGGAAGGCGTGGAGCAGCCCGGCCACGTCGTGCGCCGCCTCGTGACGGACCTGCTGCACCTCGTGCTCCAGCCCCGCGCCCACCCGTCGGGCCAGTTCCAGCAGGGGATGATGGCTCTTTCCGGCATTCGGGACCGGATGGTTCGCAAGCCGGCTCTGCTGGGCCGCCGGCAGCTTGGCGATCGCGGCGCGGGTCTCCGCTTCCTGGTCCCCGGGCCAGTGGTGCCAGATCGAGTCCAGGTTGAACATGACCGTGGCAATCGTCCGCCGGACCAGGGTCGGAAGCGGCGGCATCGGGTTTTCGGGATGGGCCCAGAGGCTGTCGCGGCCGGGAAACGCGCCCGGGTCGCGGCCGGGCTGATACCAGTCCGGCCAGGGCCCCCGCCGGTCCTTCCTCGCGCCTTCCTTCTCGGCGAAGCAGATCAGGTTCTGCCGTTCGAAGAGCTGGTCGAGCGGCAGCTTGAGTTCGTTGCAGACGACCCGCATCACCGTGAAGGCGTTGTCATAGAAGCCCGCCCAGACATGCAGGCCATGCTCCTCGATACGCTGGCCATAGGCGGCATTGCGGCCGGCCGCGCACTTGCCGCCCAGCCGCCATCCCAGCTGGTAGACGGTGATGTCGAAGCGCTCGCCCTTCGGATCGATCTCGCTCAGCGCGACCGCGGCGCAGAGGGCGCCGACCCCGCCCCCCAGGATCGCCACTTTCTCCCTGTCCGCAGCCATTGTTGCCCCCCGTCAACGGATGCCAGGGACAAACTCTAGTACGTCCATGCACCCAGGGGAACACTGTCTGCGGGCGCATGCCGGCCCGATCGCAACCTTTGCTGGTGCCGCCGCCGCCGCGCAGCGGCGCGATCCGCACCGGCGCGGCAGCGGCGCTGGCGGGCCGTCGTCAAGGCGCGGTGCGGAAGGGAGCGGAGAGCCGGGAGCGGCCGCCCCCGGCCGCCTACATGCCCCGGAACTTCGGCTTGCGCTTCTCCAGGAACGCGGTGCGGCCTTCCTGGAAGTCCTGGCTGGCGAAGCATTTCGCGACCAGCTTGTCGACATGGCTGCGGTCGCGCTGGGCGGGGTCGCGCAGCATGTCGTCGATCGAGGCCGCCACCGCGGCGATCGTCAGCGGCGCGTTCTCGGCGATGCGGGCGGCCATCTCCGCCACCGTGTCGTCCAGCACCTCCAGCGGCACGGCGCGGTTGATCAGGCCCATCGATGCAGCCTCGGTCGCGGTGAACTGGCGGGCGGTGTAGAGCACCTCCTTGGCGAAGGAGGGGCCGACCAGGTCGACCAGGGTCTTCACCGCGTCATAGCCGTAGCCGACGCCGAGCCGTGCCGCGGGAATGCCGAACACCGCGCCGGTCTCCGCCACCCGCAGGTCGCAGCTGATCGCCATCGCCATGCCGCCGCCCATGCAGAAGCCATGCACCCGGGCGATCGTCGGCTTGGCGGCGTTGCGCACTGCGTCATAGGCATCGCCCGTGGCCTTCTCATAGGCCTTCACCCCTTCCGGCGTGCCGCGCTCGCTCTCGAAGCGGGAGATGTCGGCGCCGGCGGTGAAGGCCTTCTCGCCCTCGCCCTTCAGCAGGATCACCCGGACCTCGGGGTCGGCCTCGAAGGCATGCACGATCTCGCTGACCCCCTGCCACATGGCGAGGTTCAGGGCATTGCGCCGTTCCGGATTGTTGATGATCAGCCAGCCGAGGCCGTTCTCGCGGCGGGCGATCAGCTTGCCGTCGGCATAGGCGCGTTCCGAAGTCATGAATTGGGGTCCTGAACGTTCGAAGAAGGAAAGGCGTCAGACAATATTGGCATCGCGCAGGCGCGCAATAGCGCCCGCATCGTAGCCCAGCTCGCCGAGGATTGCGTCGGTATCCGCGCCGCGTTCCGGCGCTGCCCGGCGCGGCGGCGGCGCGGCGCCGCTGAGCGCGATCGGCTGGCCGACCAGGGTGCGGCTGCTGCCGTCGGCGGCAGTGAAGTCCTGCGCCATGCCGTTATGCTGCACCTGCGGGTCGTCGAAGGCCTGCGGGATCGTGTTCATCGGCCCCGACGGGATCTGCGCCGCGTCCAGCCGTTGCAGCCAGGTGGCGGCCGGCGCGGTGGCGAGCCGAGCCTCGATCGCCGCGTTCAGCTCCGCCCGGTTCTGCTGCCGCGCCTTCAGGGTGGCGAAGCGCGGTTCGTCCGGCCAGCCCGGCTCGCCCAGCACCTCCGCCAGGCGGCGCCACATATCCTGCCCGACGGGCGCGATGTTGATCGGGTCGTCGGCGGTGCGGAACAGCCCCATCGGCACGTTGGTGGGATGATCGTTGCCGGCGCGGCCCGGCGACTCTCCCGCCATCAGCCAGCGCGCGGCCTGGAAGTCCAGCATGAAGAGCTGCGCGTTCAGCAGCGAGGTCTGCACCCACTGCCCCCTGCCGGTGCGGTCGCGATGCACCAGCGCCAGCAGCACGCCGATCGCCGCCATCAGCCCCGCCGACAGGTCCGCGACCGGGATGCCGACCCGCATCGGCCTGCCGTCCGGCTCGCCGGTGACCGACATCAGTCCCGACATGCCCTGCACGATCTGGTCGACGCCGGGGCGGGGGCGATAGGGCCCCTCCTCGCCGAAGGCCGACAGGCTGGCATAGACCAGGCGGGGGTTCACCGCCGACAGCTCGGCATAGCCGATGCCCAGGCGGTGCTTCACGTCCGGGCGGAAATTCTCCACCGCCACGTCGCAGCTCGCCGCCAGTTTCAGGAGGACGGCGCGCCCTTCCGGGTTCTTCAGGTCCAGGGTCAGGCTGCGCTTGTTCCGGTGCAGGTTCTGGAAGTCCGACCCGGCGCGGCTGCCGCCCAGGGCGTTGTCGCCCTCCAGCGCGGCCGGCAGTTCCACCTTGATCACGTCGGCGCCCCAGTCGGCCATCTGCCGAACGGCTGTGGGCCCGGCGCGAACCCGGGTAAGATCCAGGACACGGATATGTGACAGGGGCAGCGGCTGGTCTGTGTCGGTCATCTGGTACCGTTTCGGAATGGGGCGGTCCGGGTCCGGCTGAGCGAACGGAGGGTGCCCGTAGCAGCAGGGGGGATCCCATGAGCGTACAGCAATCCATGGTGCTCGGTCGCCGCCGCGTGATGCAAGGCGCCGCCGGCCTTCTCGGCGGGCTGCCGCTGGCGGCGGTGCTTGCGGACCCCCGGCTGGCCCGGGCCGCGGCGGGCGGGCTGCATGACATCACGATCGACGTGCCGGGCCATGGCAAAGCGCAGGCTTCTGTTGCCCTGCCGATCGCCGAGACGGCGCCGGCGGTCATGCTGATCCACGAATGGTGGGGCCTGAACGACCAGATCAAGGCGGTCGCGGCCGAGCTGGCGCAGCCCGGCTATGTCGCCTGCGCCATCGACCTGTTCCAGGGCAAGGTGGCGACCACGCCGGACGCGGCGCGGGCGCAGACCCAGGCGGTGGACCCTGCGCAGGCCAGGGCCGTCTGCAGGGCCTGGCTGGAATGGCTGGAAGCCGCCGAGGTCGAGAAACGCATCCGCGGCAATGGGGTGCTGGCCACCCTGGGCTGGTGCTTCGGCGGCGGCTGGTCGCTGCAGGCCTCGATGCTGCACCCGGTGAATGGCACGGTGATCTATTACGGCCGGGTCGGCGGCACGCCGGAGGAGCTGAGGGCGCTGCGCGGGCCGGTGCAGGGGCATTTCGGCACGAAGGACAAGTTCATCAACGAGACGATGGTGACGGCCTGGAGCAAGTCGATGGATGCGGCCGACCGGTCCTACGAGGTGTTCTGGTACGATGCCGATCACGCCTTCGCCAATCCGACGGGCAGCAACTACGACGCGCCGGACGCCAAGCTCGCCTGGGACAGGACCACGAGCTTCCTGAAACAGCAGACCGGGTTGATCTAGCCGGGCCGGGGCACGCCGGTGGCCGGTTCTGCCCGCGTGCGGGCCGTCGCGCCGCCGCCGCGGAGCGGGCTGGCGGCGCTCTATCCCGGCGCCGACCTTGCCGATGCCTATGCCATCGCGCTGCCGGCGACGGCCAGCGGCGATGTCGAGGCATTGGCCCGGGCCGTGTTCGGCCGGCCGCCGCCCTGGTTCAACGGGCTGATGGCGGTGCGCGATGCGGCGATGGCGCGGTTCGGGGTGAAGACCGCGCGCCGGCTGCGGCGCGCGGGCCCCGCCGCAACGGACGGCCGGTTCATCGACTTCTTCCGGATCCGCGACCGGACCGACACCGAACTGGTGGTCGGCGAGGACGACCGTCACCTGGACTTCCGCGCCTCGGTGATGCTCTGCCCGCAGCCCGATGGCGGCCGCGACCTTGTCGCGACGACGGTGGTGCACTGCCACAACCGGCTGGGCCGCAGCTATCTGGCCGTCATCCTGCCGTTCCACCGCCTGATCGTGCGGGGCAATCTGCGGCGCGCGGCGCAGGCGGGCTGGCCCGCGGCGCGGATCACGTCCGGATGCGCCCCATGATTGCAGCTGGTGTCGACCCGCCGGGCAGCAGCCGCCGCCTCTGGCGGTACGCGACACAGCCCCTGCCGGCGCCCGCTGGCGACCTTGACCGCCGGTGCAGGCAGCTCCTACGGTCGTATTTTCTGCGCCGCTATTGTGGAGTTGCCCGTCATGTCCGAGGCGATCAAGCCTGCGAATTTCCACTGGTACGACTATTCGCGCTACTCGTTCTCGCTGGGCCTGACAACCTCGGGCGGCGTCTACCTGTCCGGCCAGACCGCCTCGCGCTACGACCCGGATGCCGGGCGGATCGTCGTCACCGGCGGCATGGGCGAGCAGGTGCGCACCATCTATGACAAGGCCGGCGTGGTCCTCCAGGCCGCAGGCCTGGATTTCGGCGATGTGGTGCGGGTGGTGGAATACCTGAAGCCCGAGGGCATCGAGCGCTATGCGGAGGCGGCGGCGGTGCGCGCCGAACTGTTCGCCGGGCATTCCCCGGCGGTGAATACGGTTCCGGTGCGCAGCCTGCTGCGGCCCGATGCCTTCATCGAAATCGAGGTGACCGCAGCAGCCCGGGACCTGCCGCACCGCCCGGGCCCCGGCTTGCCGACGGCCCATGAGTCCGGCGGGGTGGTGTTCCTCCCGACGGTGCTGCCCACGGACGCCGCGGGCGAGGTGGTCGGCGCCGGCGATGTCGCCGCCCAGACCGAGGCGATCTTCGAAAAGGCCGCCGTCATGCTCAAGGCGCTGGGCCTGGGTTTCGACCGGGTGGTCAAGACGGTCGACTATCTGACCCCGGCGGCGCGCGGCGACTACCGCCGCTCCGGCCCGGTGCGCAAGGCGCATCTGGGCGCGGTCCATCCGGCTTCCGCCGGCATCCTGATGCCGCGGCTGATGCATCCGGACGCCCTGCAGCAGTACGACTTCATCGCCGTCCGCGACCAGCCGGTCGCGGTCAACCCGGGCTGGCGGCGCTATGACAATCTGACCTATTCGCCCGGTGTGAAGGCCGGCAAGCTGCTGTTCATGTCCGGCTTCACCGCCCTCGACCCGGCAAGCGGGGAGATGCTGCACGAAGGGGATGTCGTGGCCCAGACGGAGTCCGTCTATGGCAGCATCGGCAAGGTGCTGGAGGCGGCCGGCGGCGGGCTGCAGCATCTGGTAAAGACCATCGAATATGTGACCCCGGCCGGCCTCGCCGCCTATCGTGGCGTCGCCGAGCTGCGCAGCCGCTTGCTGTCCGAGCCCTATCCGGCCTCGACCGGGCTGGTCTGCGAAGCCCTGCTCTATCCGGAACTGCTGATCGAGGTCGATCCCTACGCGATTCTGGACTGACGGCCTGCCCGGGGAACGGCCCTGGCCTGGGGGTCGCCCTCGGCGTCAATCGAGAGGCTGGTCCAGCGCCGCCAGCAGAAGGTCCTTCAGCCTGCCGCGCTCGACCTTGCCGGTCGAATTGGACGGGATCGTCTCCACGAAGAAATAGTGCCGCGGCCGCTTGAAGGCGGCGAGGTCCGCGCTCGACCGGCAGAAGGCGTCGAGCGCCTCCGCGGTGAGGTCCGGATCCTTGCGGACGATCGCGGCGGCCACCGCCTGCCCCCATTTCCTGCTGGGCAGGCCGACCACGGCCGCGTCCTTGATGCCCGGATGGGCGAACAGCAGGTTCTCCACCTCGGAGGGATGCACGTTCTCGCCGCCGGTCTTGATGGTATGATCCATGCGGCCAAGGACAGTTGCGAAACCGGCATCGTCCGCGAAGGCGGCATCGCCGGAGAAATACCAGCCATCGCGAAGCTGCGCCGCAGTCCGCTCCGGCATGCCGAAATATTCCTTCATCAGGCTGGGACCGCGGCCGATCAGCTGGCCGACCTCTCCCGGCGCGGCCAGATCGTCGGGGCTGTCGGCCTCTGCACGGATCACCCGCATCTCCATGTTCACGGCGGCCTGGCCCGCCGAACCCAGCTTGTCGGGATGCCGGCGATAATCGCAGGCGGTGATCACCAGCGCCTCGGTCGAACCGTAGAGATTCAGGAAACGGCCCGGGAACAGCTCCAGGCAGCGCCGGGTGACATCGTCCGCCAGGGTCTGCCCGCCAAAGAAGCCGCAGCGCAGGCTGGAAAGGTGGTATTTCGACAGGTCCGCCTGCACCATCATCACCATCTGGGTCGGTACGCCATGCAGGCAGGTGATGCGTTCGCGCCCGACCAGCGACAGGGTCTCGTCGACGTCGAAGCCGCGGGTCAGCACGTTGGTGGCCCCCAGCATGACGAAGGGCAGGAACTGCAGCTGCAGCTGGGCGATGTGGAACAGCGGCTTGTTGTTGAGGATGACGTCGTCCCGGCTGAAGCCGCATTCGATGGCCATGGTCATGGCCCCGAACAGCTCGGCGCGATGCGTGCGCACCACCCCCTTGGGCAGCCCCGTGGTGCCGGAGGTGTACATCATGAAGGCCGGGTCATCGAGGCCCGCCCCGGGCACCGGCTCGGCATCGGCGGCGGGGGCGATGAACCGCTCGAAGGGAATGTCGTCAGGCCCCGGGGCAGCGCCGACATAGACGAAGCGTTCCACCGCCGGCAGATCACCGCGGATCGGGTCCACCCGGTCGCGCAACGCCTCCTCGAACACCAGGATCCGCGCGCCGGAATTGTTGACGATATGCTTCACCTCGTTGGGCGCCAGGCGATAGTTGATCGGCACCGGCACCGCACCGATCTTGAGCAGGCCATAGAACCCGGTGACCTGCTCGGGCAGGTTCCAGGTCAGGAAGGCGACCCGGTCGCCGGGGCCGATGCCATGCCCGGCAAATGCGTTGGCCGCGCGGTTGGCCAGCCGGTTCCATTCCCGATAGCTCCAGCGCCGGCCCTCGAACACCAGCGCGGTCTTGTCGGGCCAGTTCAGCGCGGCCTGGCTAAGGTTGAGGCCCAGATTCATGAAACAGGCGGACTCCGTCAGTTCAGACCATCAGGTAGGCACTGCGGATCTCGGGATGCTGTGCCAGGTCGGCGGGCGTGCCCTGATAGGGGATCTCGCCCTTCTCGATGATATACAGCCGATCGGCCAGTTCGGTCGCAAAGCGAAGGTTCTGCTCCGAGATCAGCACGGTCGCCCCGGTCCGCTTCAGCGTGCGCAGCCGTTCCAGCAGCGCCGCCACGACCAGCGGCGCCAGCCCCTCGGACGGTTCGTCGAGCAGCAGCAGGTCCGGGTTCCCCATCAGGGTGCGGGCGATCGCCACCATCCGCTGCTGCCCGCCGGACAGCTGGCCCGCACGCCGCCGCAGGAATGTGCCGACATCGGGGAACAGGTCGACCACCCGGTCGACATCCCAATGGCTTTCGCCCTGCCGTGCCGGCTGGCGTGCCGTCTCCAGGTTCTCCGCCACGGTGAGGCCGCTGAACAGGCGGCAGTCCTCGGGCACGAAGCCCAGGCCGGCCCGCGACGCTTCATGTGGCGGCCTGCCGAGGAATTCCTGCGCCTTAAAGCGGATGCTGCCGGCACGGGGGCGCACCATCCCCATCACCGAGGCGAGGGTGGTGGTCTTGCCCGCGCCATTGCGGCCGAGCAGCGCCACGACCTCGCCGGCATGCACGTCAAGCGACAGGCCGAACAGCACCTGGCTGTCGCCGTAGGCGGTTTCCAGGTCGCGGATCTGCAGCAGCGCCGGCGCTGCGCCGGTCATCGCCGGCGCGGCGCCGGGTGCGGACCCTGTCCGGTCAGTTCGCCGCGGCACGCGCCGCAGCGATATCTTCGCAGGACCGGGCCAGATCCTCGGTATGGTAGCTCTGCACGTCGGTCAGGCCGATGCCGTCGGGCAGGCTGTCGTCCCAGCTCACCTTGCCGACATAGAAGTTGTAGAGCGCCATGTTGTCACAGCCGCGGACCTTCACCCGGCCGGTGGGCCCGTCGAACTCGATCCCGCCCATCGCGGCGGCAACGGTGGCGGGGTCGGTGCTGCCGGCCTTGACGATCGCCTCGGTGAGCATCCTGCCGGCGACATAGCCGACCGGCGCGGAGCCGGTGGCGTAGGTGCCCATGCGCTTCTCCACGTCGGCGGCGAAGGCCCGGGAGAATTCGTCGTCGATGGCATAGAACGGGTACCAGACGGTGGCGACGGTATTCTCCGGCAGGGTGTCCTTGACCACGCTCGGCTTGGTGAGGTCGAGCGCATGGGTCATCAGGACCGTCCCGTCGTCGAACAGGCCGAAATCGCGCGCGGCATTGAGGAAGTTGATGAAATCCGCGCCGAAGCCGGCATTGACGATCATGTCGACCGGGCGCGCCTGCAGCGCGGTGACATGCGGGGCAAAATCATTGGCGCCGAAGCGCGGCCATTCCTGCCGCACCACTTCGATATCGGGACGTGCCTCCTTCAGCGCCTCGAGGAAGTCGCCGACGAACTGCTGGCCGTACTCGTAGTCGGGCGCGATGGTGGCGATGGTCTTGATTTCCGGGCGGGTCTTCAGATGCTCGGCGATGACCCGGCCGATCTCGATGGTGGAGAGGTTGGCGCGGCCGACGAACTTGTGGCCGGCCTCGCCGGTCAGCCGGCGGGTGGTGGCGAAGCCGCCGATCACCAGAGCTTCGAGATCCTTGCCCAATGTCCCGACGGCCACGGCGGCGCCGGAATGGATGCCGATGGTGACGAAGCCGATATCCTGTTCCAGCATCATCCGGCGCGCCTCGGTCACCGCCTTGTCGACCTGCGTTCCCATATCGGCCGTGACCAGCTCGAACTGCCGGCCGTTCAGCCCGCCGGCGGCATTGGCCTCGTCGACGGCGATCTGGAAGCCGGTGCGGATCGTGTCGGCGATGAACGCGAAGCCGCCGCCATACATGTCGATCAGCCCCAGGCGAACGGGCCCGTCCGATTGCGCAGAAGCCGGCGCGGCGAAGGCGAGGGCGGCCGCGAATGACAATGCGGCGATGCGGGAACGAAATGCCATGATGCCGGTCTCCTGCAGGTAGGAAAAAAAAGACGCGGGTATGTTGACAGCCATTGTCTGGACAAGCTCTATACTAAGTCAAGAGTAGCTTGGCGCCGCTGGCCGGAACGCTCACACCCATCAAGCCCCGGAGGCACCGCAAAGGCTGTGATCGATCTGGTGAGCGCATTTTTCGTGGAGCATTTCGGCTGGATGCAATATCCGGTCGTGGTTGCCCGGCAGCTGCTTGCGGCGGTCTCCTACGGCATGATGCTGTTCCTGATCGCATCGGGCCTGACCCTGATCTTCGGCGTCACGCGCATCCTGAACTTCGCGCATGGCGGCATGTTCATGATCGGCGCCTATCTTGCCGTCACGGCCGGAATGCTGCTGCCGGGGAGCGTGCCGGGCTTCATGCTCATCCTGCTGGCCGGCCTGGTCGGGCTGATGCTGCTGGGCACGGTGGTCGAGGTCGGCCTGCTGCGGCGCATCTACCACGCGCCGCACGAGTTCCAGCTGCTGCTGACCTTCGCCCTGGTGTTCGTCATCGGCGATGCGGTGAAGCTGATCTGGGGCCGACAGGACTACTCGCTGCAGACCCCGGACTTCCTGCAGGGAGCGACCCGGGCGCTGGGCCTGACCTTCCCGACCTACAGGCTGTTCCTGATCGGCTTCGGGCTGGCGGTAGCTGTCGGCCTCTGGTACCTGCTGAACCGCACCCGGTGGGGGACCTTCGTGCGCGCTGCGACCATGGACCGCGACATGCTGAGCGCACTGGGCGTGAATACCGGCCGGCTTTTCACTGGCGTGTTCGCTCTCGGCGCCGGGCTGGCCGGCCTTGGCGGGGCGCTTGCCGCACCGATCTTCGCCGTCGGACCCGGCCTGCATATCCAGGTCATCATCGAGGCCTTCGTCGTCGTCGTGATCGGCGGCATGGGCAGCATCGGCGGTGCGCTGGCTGGGGCGCTTCTGGTCGGCCTGGTCAACGCCTTCGGCGTGCTGGCCTTCCCGGACCTCGCCCTGGTCATGACCTTCGCGCTGATGGCGATCGTGCTGGTGGTCCGTCCCCGGGGCCTGTTCGGGAAGCCGGAATGACCCGCCTCCTCCTTGCCGCCCTGGCCTGCGCGCTGCTGGTCGCCCCGTTCGTGCTCTCCAGCTTCTGGGTCCATATCGCCGTCAAGGTCCTGGCCTTCGCGCTCTACGCCAGCAGCTTCAACCTGTTGCTTGGCTATGGCGGAATGCTGTCGTTCGGCCATGCCGCCTATTTCGCCATGGGCGGCTATGCCTGCGCCTTGCTGATCGCCCGCGCCGACGCGCCGATTCTTCTGGCGCTCGCTGCCGCCCCGCTGCTGTCGGCAGCGCTGGCCGGCGCGATCGGTTACTTCTGCGTGCGCCGCAGCGGCATCTATTTCGCGATGCTGACCTTCGCGTTCCAGATGCTGCTCTACACCATCGCCCTGAAGGCGATCGGCCTGACCAACGGCGATGACGGGGTCACCGGGGTGCGCCCCTCGGGCCTGCTGTCCGATGCCGTCGACTACTACTATTTCACCCTGGCGATTGTCGCGACCGCGCTGGTTCTGCTGTACCGGCTGGTCAACTCCCCGTTCGGCTTCACCTTGCGGGCGCTGCGGAACAACCCGCGCCGGGTCGAATATGTGGGTGTGCCGGTGCGGCTCCACCAATGGGTGACCTTCGTCGTCGCCGGTGGCTTCGCGGGGCTTGCCGGAGGGCTTTATGCGTTGTCGATCGGCAGCGTGTTCCCGAACTGGCTGAACTGGACCGAGAGTGCGACACCGGTGGTCATGGCGGTGCTGGGCGGCCTGCACACCTTTGCCGGCCCGATCGTCGGCGCCGCCGTATACGTGGTGCTGGAGACCGTGATCAGCGGCCAGACCGAGTACTGGCACATCTTCATGGGCGCGATCATTCTTTTCCTGATCCTGGTCCTGCCCGAGGGCCTGACGGGAACGCCCCGGCTGCGCCGGCGCATGCTGGCGCTGATCGGGCGCTAGGCGATGACGGATGCACCGGTCCTGCTGGTCGAAGGGCTGCAAAAGCGGTTCGGCGGATTGCAGGCGCTCGGCGGGGTGGACCTCGCCGTGCAGCCGCGCGAGATCCGCGCCATCATCGGCCCGAACGGGGCCGGCAAGAGCACCTTCTTCAACACCCTGACCGGCCTCCTGCAGCCCGATGCCGGACGCGTCCTGTTCGAGGGACGGGACATCACCGGGCGGCCGCCGCATATCCTCACCCGGCTCGGCATCGCCCGGACCTTCCAGATCACCAGCATCTTTCCCGATCTGACGGTGCTGCAGAACGTCCAGGTGGCACTGGCCGGCTATCGCGGCGAGACCTGGCGGATGTGGCGGCCCGCCGCCAGGTCCGGCGTCGAGCGGTCCAACAGCATGCTGGAGCTCGTCGGTCTGGCGCAGCAGGGGGGGCGACCTGCCGGCACCCTTGCGCATGGCGACCAGAAGCGCCTGGAGCTGGCGATTGCGCTGGCCGGCGAACCGCGGCTGCTGCTGCTCGACGAGCCGACCGCCGGCATGACCGCGCAGGAGCGCCTGGAGGCCATCAATCTGGTGCATCGCGTCGCCGTCGAACTCGGCCTGACGGTGGTCTTCACCGAGCATGACATGGCCGTGGTCTTCGCGGTGGCGACACGCATCTGCGTCCTGCATCAGGGGCGCCTGCTGGCCGACGGCACGCCGGAAGAGGTGCGCGCCGACCGGCAGGTGCAGGAGGTCTATCTGGGCGACAGCCTGGAAGCGGACGGCGCAGAGCCCTGAGCGCGGAGCCATAGAGCCGATGGATTTCGACATCCCGCCCGAGCATGAGCAGCTGTGCGACAGCGTGCGGCACTACTTCGACCGCGAACTGCCGGAGAGGCGCATCCGCGAGATGGACCGCGCCCGGCGCATCCCGCGCGAGATCTGGAAGACCTTCGCCGGGTTCGGCTGGACCGGGCTGTCGGTGCCCGAGGCGTTCGGCGGCAGCGGCGCCGACTGCGCCCTGGGGGCGGTGCTGTGCGAGGAACTCGCCTACCGTTTCCCGTCGATGGCGGTCGACTGGATGCTGCTGTCGATGACCGCGCGCACCCTGTGCGAGGCCGGATCGCCGGAGCAGCAGGCCGAATACCTGCCCAGGCTGGCCGCCGGCGACTTCATCATGGCCTACGGGATGAGCGAGCCCGGCGGCGGCACCGACGTGCTCGGCCTGAAGACCCGCGCCGCGATGGACGGCAACCAGTGGCGGGTCACCGGCCAGAAGCTCTATACCTCGTTCGCTGACGATGCCGACGCCATCCTGGTGCTGTGTCGCACCGATCCCGCACCCGAGGAGCGGAAGCGGGCCCGCGGCCTGTCGCTGGTGCTGGTGCCGCGGGACCAGCCGGCGGTGCAGGTGCGGCGGCTGGAGCTGATGGGCATGCGCGCCGCCTGCACCTGCGAGGTCTTCCTCGACGGCGCCACGGCGCGCGCCGATGCGCTGGTCGGCGAGCGCGGACGCGGTTTCTACCATCTGCTGGCAAGCCTCGACGAGGAGCGCATCCTTGCCGCCGCCCTCTATGTCGGCCTCACCCGCGCCGCCCTGGACCAGGCGGTCCGCTATGCCTGCGACCGCGAAGCCTTCGGCCGGCCGATCGGCGCTTTCCAGGCCGTGCAGCACCCGCTCGCCGACACCGCCACGGAGCTTGCGCAGATCGAGCTGCTGACCCGCAAGGCCGCCTGGATGCTGTCGCATGGGCGCGAATGTTCCGCCGAGGCGGCGATGGCGAAGCTGGCGGCGACCGAATGCGCGATCCGCGCCACCGACCGCTGCATGCGCGTCCTCGGCGGCTATGGCATGGTCGAGGAGAGCCCCCTGGAGCGGCTGTTCCGCGACGCCCGGCTGGGCCCTTTCAGCCCGATCTCCAACGAGATGGCGAGGAACTTCATCGCCGAGCGGCTGGGCCTGCCGCGCAGCTACTGACGATGATCCAGTCGTGGATCTTCCGGGAATGGAGCAGAAATGAGCCTGCTGACCGACGAGCTGAGGGCCTGGATCGGCCGCGAGGTCCATTATCCCGCGCGCGAGGAGCTGGGCCGCGCCTCGATCCGCTACTTCGCGCTGGCGCTCGACGACGGGAACCCGCTCTATCTCGACGACGGCTATGCGCGATCGGTCGGCCATCCCTCGCTGATCGCACCGCCGACATTCGTCTGCGAGACCTGCCAATATGCCCACCGGCAGCCCGATGCCGACGGCTATCTCGGACATGCCTGGGACCTGCCGCTGCAGAACTGCCGGATGATCCGGGCCGGCAACGAGTACGAGTTCCGCCGGCCGGTGCTGCCCGTTGACCGCATCTCGGTGACCTGGACCCTGGAGGATATCGTCGAGCGCAACGCTTCCCGCGGCGGGACACAGCTCTTCGTGACGTCGACGGCACGCTATTTCGATGCCGATGGCGAGATGCTCGCCCTCAATCGCGAGACCCTGGTGTTCCAGCCCCTGGAGGCAGGCGCATGACGTCGCCGGTCCTCGACCCGACCGGCCTGGCGGCCGGCCAGGAACTGCCGCGGTTCGAGCGCCGCTTCGAATCCGTCGACATGGTCGCCTATGGTGCCGCCACCTGGGACTGGCACCGGCTCCATCATGACACCGCCTTCGCCCGTGCCCGCGGCCTGGACCGTCCGGTGGTGGACGGGCAGATGTTCGGCGGCCTGTTCGCGCGCCAGGCGATGGACTGGGCCGGCCCGCGCGCCTTCATCCAGGCCATGCGCCTGCGGATGCGGTCCATGGCCTATGCCGGCGATGTCCTGCAGGGCAGCGGCGAGGTGAGCGAGATACGCCTCTCCGACGACCACGGGATCGCGGTGCTGGCACAGCGGCTGAAGAACGGCGAGACCGTGATCGCCGACTGCGTCACCGAGATCCGTCTGCCACGCTGAAGCGGACGCGGGTCCTGCCCGGGCGCGGCCGTCAGGCGCCGAGATAGGCGTGGCGCACGCGCTCGTCCGAGGCCAGGTCGGCAGCCGAGCCCGACATGGCGATCCGGCCGGTTTCCAGGACATAGCCCCGGTCCGCCATTTCCAGGGCCAGCCTGGCATTCTGTTCCACCAGCAGCATGCCGATGCCCTCGCGCCGCAGGCCCCGCAGCACGTCGAAGATGTCATCGACGATCGTCGGCGCCAGCCCCATGGACGGCTCGTCGAGGATAAGCAGCTTCGGCGCCGCCATCAGCGCCCGGCCGATGGCCAGCATCTGCTGTTCGCCGCCGGACATGGTCCCGGCGACCTGCGCGCGCCGCTCGGCCAGCCTGGGAAACAGGGCGAACACCTTCTGCAGCGCCTGCGCTTCCGCCGCGCGGCTTCGCTGGCGGCGTTGCGACCAGGCGCCCAGGCGCAGGTTCACCAGGACGCTCTGGTTCGGGAAGATCTGCCTGCCCTCGGGGACCTGGCCGATTCCCAGCCTGACGATCCGGTGCGGCCGTTCGCGGCCGATGTCGCGGCCCTGCCACAGGACATGCCCGGCGCGGGCATGGTGAATGCCGGCGATGACATGGACCAGGGTTGTCTTGCCCGCCCCGTTGGCGCCGATCAGCGCGACGGTCTCGTCGCCGATTTCCAGCGAGACGTCGTGCAGGGCGTCGCTGCGCCCATAGCCGAAGCTGATCGCCTCAAGCTTCAGAATGGCTCGCCCCCTTTCCGAGATAGGCTTCGATCACCCGCGGGTCGGCCTGCACGGCCGCCGGATTGCCGGAAGCGATCACCTGGCCGAAGTTCAGCACGATCACCTGGCGCGAGACACGCATGACGAGATCCATCTTGTGCTCCACCAGGAGCACGGTGATGCCCCGGCCCCGCACCTTCTCGATCAGGGCGGCAAGCGTATCGCTTTCGGTCGGGTTGAGGCCCGCCGCGGGCTCGTCCAGCAGCAGGCAGCGCGGCTCCAGCGCCAGCGCCCGCGCGATCTCAACCAGGCGCTGCTCGCCATAGGAAAGCGCTTCCGCAACCGCATCGCGACGCTTCGACAGGCCGACGAACTCCAGCCATGCCAGCGCCGCGGCCCGTACCCGTTCTTCCTCCCGCCGGACCCAGGCCGGCTTCAGGATCGAGGCCAGGAACTCGCCCCGTGACCGGCTGTGGCACCCGATCCGGACATTCTCCAGGACAGAGAGGGCGGGGAACAGCCGGATCGTCTGGAAGGTGCGGGCGAGGCGCAGTTCGCCGGCAATGCGGTGCGCGGGCAGGTTCTCGGCGCGCTGGCCGTCGATCCAGATGCGACCTTCGTCGGGCCGGTCATGGCCGCTCAGCAGGTTGAAGATGGTGGTCTTGCCGGCGCCGTTCGGGCCGATCAGCGCGGTGATGCTGGCCGGCTCTATCTCGAAGCTCGCCCCCGCCACCGCCTGCAGCCCGCCGAAGCGCCGGTGCAGGTTCTCGCAGCGCAGCGCCGGGTGCATCGGCCCGTCAGCCATGGGGCTGCCTCCGTGCGCGCAGGTGCCGGACGGGGCGCAGCAGCCATGCGATGCCCCCTTCGGCGAATTGCAGCAGGCGGCCGAGTCCGCCGGGGAAGAGGATGATCAGGGCCACCAGCGCGACGGCATAGACGATCGGCCGGTACGCCTCGTAGCCGCGCAGGAATTCCGGCAGCACGGTGAGCAGGATGGCGGCGGCGACCGAACCGGCAATGCTGCCCAGCCCGCCGATGACGACCACGATGAGCAGCGCGATGGACTCGATGATGCTGAAGCGCAGCGGCGCCACCCCGCCCAGATAGCTGGCATAGATGGCGCCCGCCATCCCGGAGAGGATGGCGGCGATGACGAACACCCCGATCTTGTAGCGGGCGACATCGATGCCCATTGCGGCGGCGGCCAGCTCGTCCTCGCGGATCGCGGCGAGCGCGCGGCCGACCCGTGAATGCAGGAGGCTGATAACAGCCAGCGCGGCCAGCGCGGTGACGGCCCAGATCAGCAGGTACTTGTCCTGCGGGCTGAGGAAGCGCCAGCCGAACAGATCGATCGGCGGAATCCGCAGCATCCCCAGCGGGCCGCCGATCAGCTCGATCTCATGGATCAGGCCGAAGACGATCCCGCCGAAGGCCAGGGTGGCCATGGCGAGGTAATGCCCCCGCAGCCGCAGGGCGGCATAGCCCACCAGCAGGCCGAGCAGGGCGGCAAAGGCGACGGCTACGGCAAAACCGAGCAGGAAGGGCCAGCCGGCCAGCTTCAGCAGCGCGCCCGAGGTATAGGCCCCGACGCCCATGAAGCCGACCTGGCCGAGCGAGATCTGACCGGTCCCGCCGAGCAGCAGGTTCAGCCCGATCGCCTGGATGGCGACGATCCCGGCCAGCGACATGACCTGCAGATAGTAGATATGCTCCGACGGCGCCGCGGCGCCGAAAGCGAAGACGGCGGCGAAGATGAGCGCCAGGCTGGCATAGGCGCGGGACCGCACCGGTCTATCCCACCCGGGTCAGCCGGCGTCCGAACAAGCCGCTCGGCCGCACCAGCAGGACGACCAGCAGCAGCCCGAACGCGACCGGGTCGCGGTAGCCATAGGAGATCAGGCCGGCGGCAAGGCTCTCGATGATCCCCACCAGAAGCGAGCCGGCGACGACCCCGAGCGGCGAATAGAGCCCGCCGATCATCGCCCCCGCGAAGGCCTTGACGGCGATGGGCAGGCCGATCGATCCGCCGGCCAGGGTGAACGGGGCGATGACGACGCCGCCCAGGACCGCAAGCGCGGTGGCGACCGCCACCGCCTGGGAGCGCATGCGGCCGACATCGATGCCGCTGAGCTGGGCACCGAGCCGGTTGTCCGCCGCGGCGATCATCGCCTGCCCGTGGCGCGTGCGCTCGAAATAGACGTGCAGCAGCCCGACCACCAGAATGACCAGGCCCCACACCCACAGCCGGTCCGCCAGCAGGCGGGCCCCGCCCAGCTCCAGCACCGCTTGCGGATTGCCGGACAGCGAATGGGAAAAGGGGATCGCGCTGGCCCCCCAGATCAGCCCATGGCCCTGGTAGAAGATCTGCGCCACCCCGACCGTGGCGATGATCTGCACCACCTGCTCGCGGCCATAGGTGCGCCGGAGTATCCCCCACTCGTAGACCCAGCCGATGGCGAAGCCGACCAGGGTGGCGACAATCAGGGCAAGCCAGAGATCGTCGCCCACCACCAGCATCGCCGACAGGGCCAGCAGGCCGCCCAGCGCCACCTTCTCGCCCTGCGAGAAGTCGATGATCTGCGTCGCCCGGAAGATCAGGTGGTAGCCGAGCGCAACCAGCCCGTAGACCATCCCGATGGTGATGCCGGAAACGACGAGTTGCAGGATCTCCACGCGCGCCCAGGGGTCAGGGTTGCCGGCCCGCGGTTCCGCCGCGTCCCGGGGTCAGGCCTCGGCCACCCGGCGGAACGAGCTATTCGATTTCACCTTGCCGATGAACGTCCCGGACGAGATGACATCGCCGAAGCCGTAGCGGAAGGAATGGATCGCGCCCTTCTGCATCAGATCGTCGACCGCTCCGGTGCAATCCTCCAGGACGACGACCTTGTAGTCGCGGAACATGGCGTCGCGGACCGTGGATTCCACGCAGATATTGGTGGTGACCCCGGTCACCACCAGCATGGTGGTTCCCAGGCCCTTGAGGACGACATCGAGATTGGTCCCGAAGAACGCGCTGAAGCGCTGCTTGTCGATGATATAGTCGCCCGGCTCCGGCGTCAGCGCGTCGCAGATTTCCGCATCCCAGGTATTGCCGACCATCGCCTGAACCTGGTGGGAGCCGGGGAACAACTGCTCGAACAGGCCGGCATCCTTGTAGTCGGGCCGCAGCCAGTAGCGGGTATAGATGACCGGGATGTCGAGCTGGCGGCAGCGCTCGATCGCCCGCCTGGTCGGCTCGATTGCGGCGATGCACTGGTCGATATCCAGGCCGAGCTGGGTCATGAATCCGCGCTTGTCGCAGAAGGCATTCTGCATGTCTACGACGATCAGCGCCTTCTGTTCGGCGTTGATGTCCCAATTCGGTTCGGGCATGGCGTAAACCTCCCTGGGTTGCTCGGCTCTACATCGACGTCCATTGGCCATTCTGCAGCATGATCGGCTTATAGGCGTCGGCCGTCATGCCGTGATGATTGTCTTCAGTGATGTGGTAGGTCCCGGAGACGCCCTTGTATTGCAGGCCGATCATGGCCTCGGCAACGGATGCGGGGTCGGTCTTTCCGCCGGCTTTCTCGACCGCGGCGGCCCAGAGGCCGACCCCGTCGTAGGCGGTCGCCGCGAAGGGGATCGGCATGCCGCCGAAGCGCGCCTGAAAGGCCTCCAGAAACGCCTTGGCTTCGGCATCGGGCTTCGCATAGTTCAGTACGCTGAAGGCGACGGTGCCCTCGGCGGCCGCTCCGGCGATCTCTGCCGTCTGCGGGCTCGGAATGCAGAGATTGCCGATGATCGGCGCATTCTCGCCGGCTTCGCGCAGGGCCTTGATCATCTGTGCATCCGCGGCCGCGCAGGATCCCCAGATCAGGATCGCTTCCGGCGAAGCCGCCCGCACCCGGCCGGCCTGGGAGGTGAAGTCGAGGTCGCTTTCCCCCCATCTCTCGGCGGTGGCGATCTCGATCCCGTGGCGCTTCGCCGACTCCTCGATGAACTTCCGGCCGTTGACCCCGTAGGGGACATTGGCATAGGCCACCGCGATCTTCTTGGCGCCGTTGGCCTCTGCGGCATGGCGCACCATCGCTTCGGCGTTGATCGCGTCGCTCGGCAGGGACATGAAGATGTGGTTCGTGCCTTCCCAGGTATAGTCCTGGGCGACGAAGCCGATCATCACGACGTCGTTCTGCTCGAAGATTGGCGCGATCATCTCCGCGGTCGGGGTGATCGACGGGCCGAAGGACACCGGAACCTGATCCTGGAAGATCAACCGGTTGGCGAGCTGCGCGGCGCGCGCCTGGTCGCCGCCATCGTCATAGACGATCAGGTCGATCTGCTTGCCGGCGACCCCGCCGGCGGCATTGAGCTGCTCGACCGCCAGCATGATGCCATCGCGTTCCGGCCCGCCGAGAGAGCTGAAGATGCCCTCGATCGACAGGATCGCCCCAGCCTTGACACTCTCCTCGGCGGCATAGCTCGCCGCCCCAGGTACCGTTGCTGCCAGCAGCACCGACGCCGCCGCAACGCTTCGGCCGAACCAAATGCCCATCCTCGCCTCCATCCCTTGCCGCCCTTGCGACACGACCTAGTGTCGCGCATTTCCGTTTATCGGAAATTATTTCCATAATTCATAAACGGTACTGAGCGAGTACGATGGAAGTCAAGCGGGGGCGGGCGCGGTACAGGTGACGCGTGCACTGTCCGGTTGTGGTCGCGCGCGAAGTATCCGGTGTGTCGATCTTCTCCCGAACGGTAGTGGGGAGCGAAGACGGGCTGTTCCGGACGCTGCAGGACCGCCTGGTCAAGGAACCGCGCCTTGCCGGTATCCTCCAGGACGTCGAGGCGGCGAACCGCCACGCGTCCGCTACAGCGGGCGCGGGGGCCGGCGGCACAGGCGGGCGGATGGATTACCCGGCAGCCGATCTTCGCTGTCCGTCGGCGGCCACCGGCGGGCCCTCGTGCAGGGAACGCGAGAGTTCTGCGGCCGCATCCCGCAAGGCGGCGAGGATCGGCTCCAGCGGTCGGCGCCCGAACCGGTCGATCAGCCCTGAAGTGCCAACGGAATAGAGCACGCCGGCGCCGGGCAGATGCACCGGCGCTGCATAGGCGACCAGCCCGATCTCGATCTCCTCGTTGCAGCACGCCAGCCCGCTGCGGCGCACCTCCTCCAGTTCCTGCTTGACGGCCGCGGGGTCGGTCCGCGTCCGCGGCGACAGCCGCTTGAACGGTCCCTGCAGCACCCGGTCCACAAGGGCATCGGGCTGGTAGGCGAGGATCGCCTTGGCCGAGGCGGAGGCATGTGGCGGCATGACATGGCCAGGGACGACATAGCCGATGATGCCGTGGCTGGGCACCGCCCTGGCGATCGAGATCACCTCATTGCCGACAAGCTTGGCGATGAAACAGGTCTCGTCGATCTTGTCGGCCACCCGGTCGAGCAGCGGCTGCGCCTGGATCCGGACCCAGCCATGGTCGGAGCCGGCATGCGCGAGCCGCAGGACGCGCCGGCCCAGGACATATTCCTTCGCGCCCTCGCGCGACGGCGCGACAAGGCCCGCTTCCAGCAGATTGCGGAGCCCCCGGTGCACGGTGGTCACCGGCAGGCCGGTGCGTGCAGCAAGTTCCGTCAGCGAAGAACCGGCAGGCGCGGCGGCGATCGACTCAAGCAGGGAGAAATAGCGGTCGAGCGGGCTGGCCTTGTCATGCATGCGATTCCATCCGATCCCTTCGGTTCACCCGGCAGCCCTCTGTCCGGCGGCCGGGCAAGGGCCAACGGCGCCAGCCCGCCGGTTCTTGACTTGCCGAACGGCCGCCTTCTAGGTTGTTCCGCATTTTGCAATAGTTTTCCGTTTTTCGGAAGCCGGCTGCACCGGACGGCTTGCCGATCGTCGAGATCCCGGGGCGAGGGCAGGCTGACAGGTGAACGAAGCGCAGGGCCAGAGCAGCTACGAGGATCTTGTCGCAGGCTTCGACTGGCGCCAGCCCCTGGCGGCGCTCGGCTGGGAGGGGCAGGAGCGGATCAACCCGGCCATCGCCATCGTCGACCGGCATGCCGCGTCCCACCGGGTCGCCCTGTACTGGCACGGCCGGGATGGCGCAACGCGCACCGTGACCTTTCGCGAACTCTCGCGGCTCAGCAACCGCTTCGCCGGGTTGCTGCAGGGGCTCGGCATCCGGCCGGGCGACCGGGTCCTGGGCGTGCTGCCGCGGGTGCCGGAAACGATCGCCATGATGCTGGGGACGATGAAGGCCGGGGCCGTCTATGTGCCGGTCTTCACCGGCTTCGGTGCGGATGCGATCCGCTTCCGCATCGCCCATAGCGGTGCCCGCGTCGTGCTGCTGCACCACGAGTTCCGCGACCGCCTTTCCCTGGAGGGTTCCGGCGCGGAGGCGGTCGTCACCATCGGCGGTCCGGACGGGCTCGGCATCGAGCGGGGCGATATCAGCTTCTGGCAGGCCATGGCCGGGCAGTCCGACCGCTTCGAGCCGGTGCTGCGCCGCCGCGACGAGCCGGCGCTGATCCTCTATACCTCCGGCTCCACCGGCCAGCCCAAGGGCGTGCAGATCGCCAACAATTTCCTGGTCTCGATCTGGCCGTTCATGCGCCATGGCATCGACCTGCGTGCCGACAGCCTGTTCTGGCCGACCGGCGATCCCGGCTGGGGCTATGGCTTCATCTGCTATATGGAAGCCCTGGCGATGGGCGTGCCGGTGCTGTCCGTTGCGCACAATCCCAGCCCCGCCTTTGCCCTGGACCTTCTCGAGCGCGAGGGGATCACCGCCCTCGCGACGGTGCCGACCCTGCTGCGCGCGATCATGGCGCTGGGGGAGGAGGAGGTCCGCCGCCGGCGCGTGGCGCTGCAGAGCCTGGCGAGCTGCGGCGAACCGCTGAATGCGGAGGTGGTGTCGTTCTTCGACCGGGTCTGGGGGGTGAAGCCGAGGGACTTCTACGGTTCCAGCGAACAGGGCGTCCCGGCCGGAAACCCGGCCGCCGTGGCGATGCCGGTGAAGCCGGGCTCGATGGGTCGGCCGAGCCCGGGGCAAACGCTGGCGATCATCGACGACGAGGGCCGGGAGCTGCCGGCGGGCGATATCGGCCATATCGGCCTGGCGCCCTCCGCGGAAGGCTATTACGCGCTCGGCTACTGGCAGAACCCCGAGGCGGAGAAAGGCTTTCGCCGGGGCGGCTGGATCTGCGCCGGCGATCTCGGGCGGGTCGACGAGGACGGCTATTTCTGGTTCGAAGGCCGCTCCGACGATGTCATCAAGAGCGCCGGCTACCGTATCGGCCCGTTCGAGGTGGAGAGCGCCATCCTCGGCCACCCCGACGTCGCGGAAGCCGCCGTGGTGGGCAAGCCGGACCCGCAACGGGGCCAGATCGTCAAGGCCTTCGTGGTGCTGAAGCCGGGGCGCAGCACCCGGCCGGGCCTGGACGAGGAAATCGTCGAGCAGGTGAAGTCCAGCCTGGGGCGCCCGCAGGCGCCGCGCGAGGTCGAATTCGTGGCCGAGCTGCCGACGACGATCTCCGGCAAGATCCAGCGATACCTGCTGCGCCAGCGCTGACCGGCGCCCTGCAGGCGGTGCGGCAACGGCCCTCTGGGCCCCCGGAAGCAGGCTGGAGCGGGCCCGGCTTCGGGCGGACCAATGGCGTCCCGCGCCGGGAGCCGGCGGCAGCGCGGCAGCGGCAGGCCCCGCCGGTCAGCCTTGCTGCTCGTACAGCGCCACCCCGTCGCGGATCGTCTTCAGCTTTTCCCAGACCACCTCCTCGGCCACGAAGTCGAAGCCGGCGAAGGTGCCGAAGCCGCAATCGGTGCAGGGGATGACCCGGGCCGCATCGCCGGTCACCGCCACTGCCTGGCCGATGCGGGCGCGGATCACTTCGGGATGCTCCACATAGTTGCAGGTGGTGTCGACGACGCCGGGCAGCAGCACCCGGTCGGACGGGAAGGGATGCGCCTCGAAGGCGCGGTACTCGTGCTGGTGGCGGGGGTTGGCGAACGGGATCGACAGCTGCCCGACCTCGGCGCGGTACAGCACCGGCAGGATCTTCGCCAGCGCCAGGTCGTGCAGGTGCGGCCCGTCCCAATTGCCCCAGCAGCAATGCAGGCGGATGCGCTCCTTCGGCAGGCCCGCCAGCGCCCGGTTCAATGCCGCGACATGGCGGTCGGCCTGCTCCACGAAGCCCTCGTCGGTCAGGTCCTGGAACTTGATGCAGCGTTCCATCGCGAGGTCCGGCGCGTCGATCTGCAGCACCAGGCCGGCATCCAGGATGGCGCGGTATTCCTTCGCCAGCTCGTCGGCCAGGGCAGCCAGGTAGGCTTCGTCGCTGTCGTAATGGGCATTGTCCAGGGTGGTGGCGACGATGCCGGGCGAGGGCGCCGTCATGAAGCCGGCAACCGTCCCCGGCAGGGCGGCGGTCAGGCGGTCGCATTCCGCGGTCACGGCATCGGTCGAGGTATAGCGCACCGGCGCCTGCGCCATCGGCGCGTTGCGCACCTTGGCCACGTTGCGCATGCGCGAGGCCATCAGGGCGGCGAAGCTGGGGAATTCCGAATAGTCCAGCGGCGGCCGCCGGGTGCTCTCGCCGCCGAAGCCGGACATCCGTTCCACGATATAGGTCTGGAAGCCGGCGCGGCTCTGCTCGCCGTCATTGGCGACGGTGACACCGGCCGCCACCTGGCGGGCCACGACATGGGCCACCCGCTCGGCGATCGCGGCCTGCAGGGCGGCCTCGTCATAGGCCTCGCGCTTCTCGCGCAGGATCAGCAGGTCGGCCAGGTCGCGGCCGCGGGGCAGGGAGCCGACATGGGTGATGTCCATGGAAATAGCCTCCAATCGGTCGGAATCGCTAGAGCCAGGCCAGCAGGCCCAGGCTCAGCACCGGGAACAGGGTGAGGATGACCAGCCGGACGATGTCGGCGGCCACGAACGGCATGACGCCGCGATAGATCGCGCCCAGCGGCACGTCGCGGGCGACGCCGCGCAGCACGAAGACGTTGAGGCCGATCGGCGGGGTGATCATCCCCAGCTCGATCACCACCACGTTGATCACCGCCCACCAGATCGGGTCGTAGCCCAGGCCGATGACCAGCGGCAGGACGAAGGGCAGGGTGATCAGCATGGCCGAGACCGTCTCGAAGATCGCGCCCAGCACCAGGTAGATGCCCAGCAGCGCGAAGATCACCACCAGCGGCGGCACGTCCAGGCCTTCCACGGAGCGGACCATCGCCTCCGGCGCGCCGGTGACGGTGAAGAAGTAGGAGAAGATCGAGGCGCCGAAGATGATCAGGTAGATCATCGCGGTGTTGCCGGCCGTCTCCTCCAGAGCGGCAAAGAAGCTGCGCCAGGTCAGCCGGCCGCGCACCAGGGCGATGACGAAGGCGAAGACGGCACCGACGGCGGCGGCCTCGTTGACCGTGAAGACCCCGCCATAGATGCCGCCGATCACCGCCACCAGCAGCAGCAGCACGGCCCAGCTCTGGCGCAGCACCGTCAGCCGCTCCGCCCAGGAGAAGCGCTCGCCCGCCGGTCCCGCCTTCGGGTTCCAGCGGACATAGAGCGCGATGGTGACCAGGTGCAGCGCCACCGCGATCACCGCCGGCACCAGGGCGGCAACGAAGATGTCCAGGATCGGCACCCGCGCCAGCACCGCATAGACCACCATGATGATCGACGGCGGCACCAGGGCGCCCAGGGTGCCGCCGGCGGCGATGCAGCCGGCGGCGAAGGAGGCGGCATAGCCGCGGGCGCGCATTTCCGGCAGGGCGACCCGGCCGAAGGTCGCCGCCGTGGCCGGCGAGGAGCCGCAGACCGCGCCGAACAGCGCGCAGCCGCCGATCGTCGCCATCGCCAGCCCGCCACGGCGGTTGCCCAGGAAGGCATAGGCCAGCCGGTAGATGTCGGCCGACAGCCCGCCGGCGGTGGCGAAGCTGCCCATCAGCAGGAAGAGCGGGATCACCGCCAGCTCGAAGCTTTCCAGGATGCCGGCGGGCTCCGACACCAGGATGCTGAGCGAGGCGCCCCAGCCGCCCAGCAGGCCGAAGCCGACGAAGCCGGCCAGCGCCATGGCGACGCCGATCGGCACCTTCAGCAGGATCAGCAGGAACATGAAGCCGACGCCTGCGCCGGCGAGCCCGAGTTCAGTCATGATGGGGGTTCGGTCACCGCTCAGGCCCCGCCCGCGGAATCGGCATCGGCATAGCGCGACAGCTCCGGCCGGCCGATCGCCAGGATATCGACCAGGGCGACCAGCGCCTGCACCGGCAGGCAGAGCGCGAAGAGGATGGTGGCCGCCACCCACCAGGGCGCCACCGCCAGTTCCAGAACGAAGGTGGTCTGTCCGGACTCCGCCAGCTCGCCGGCATAGATCGCCAGCTGCCAGACCAGCAGGACGAAGAAGAACAGGGTGGCCAGGCTCGCCAGGGCATCGCAGGTGCGGGTCAGCGCGCCGCCGGCCAGGTCGGCGAAGAAGGTGACCCGGATGTTGCGCCGCTGCGCCAGGGCGGCGGGAAAGCAGGCGGCAAGGGCCACCGCGATGAACAGGCCGGACAGGTCGTAAACCCCGGCAAAGGGCGCGGCGAACAGCCAGCGCGCCAGCACGTCGGCGACGGTCACCAGGGCGATGGCCAGCAGGCCGGCCAGGCCCAGCAATGCCACCGCCCGCGTCCCCAGGACGGCGAGGCGCTCCGGGCGGCTCAGGCCCGGCATGGCGTCGGTCCCGGGTTGTCGCGCCTCGTGTCGTCACGCGCGGGCCTGGCCCGCGCGTCCATCGCGCCGCCGCGCCACGGCCGGCGGTCTGCCCGCCGGCCGTGGCGCCCGGCCTCGAGAGGGACCACCGGGACGAGCCCGGTGGCGACGACGGCGAGATAACGCATCTGCCGCTATTGCTTGCGGACGTCCTGCAGCTCGCCCTGCATGGCGTCCAGCAGGGCGGCGCCCTTCTCGTGGCCGGCGACCCATGCCTCGATGCAGGGCTTCACCTTGGCGTCCCAGGCGGCCACGTCGGCGGCATCGGGGACCACGACGGTCTGCTTCGGATCCTCGCGGGTCAGCTTCGCCAGGCGGGCATTCTCCGCATCCATCGCCGCGCCGAAGGCACGGGACAGCACCTCGCCGCCATTCTCCGTCATCGCCTTCTGCACGTCGGGCGGCAGCTGGGCGAAGCGCTCCTTCGTCATCACGAAGCCGAAGGGCAGGGCGCCCAGGCGGTTCTCGTAGTGATGGTCGGTGGCGCCGGCCACGCCGAAGGCATGCAGGGCGGCATAGTGCATCGGCGTGGCGTCGATCACGCCGCGGCTCAGGCTCTCCGGGATCTTGGAGATCGGCATGCCGACCGGCACCGCGCCGAGCGCGGTCAGGCAGGCCTGCTCCAGCTTGCCGGCGGCGCGGATCTTGCGCCCTTCCAGGTCGCCGACGGCGTTCATGTCGAAGGTGCCGTGCATCAGGTAGGGCGAGGTCGTCACCAGCGCGAAGACCTGCAGGTCGTCATAGCCGCGCAGGAGCCCCTTGTCGTATAGCCGCCAGAAGGCCACCGAGCCCTCGCTGGCATCCTGGATCAGGTTCGGCAGCTCGGTGATCTCGTTGTCCGGGAACAGGCCGGGATTGTAGGCCGGGATGATGAAGGCAATGTCCGCCACGCCGTCCTGCAGCATCTTCAGCTGCTTGGAGCCGTCGCGGCCCAGGGTGCCGCCGGGGAACATCTTGATCTGGACCTTGCCGCCGGTATCGGCCATCACCTTGTCGGCCCAGGGCTTCATGATGGTCTGGTAGGTGATCTCCTTCTCCGGCGTGAAGACGGCGAACTTCAGCTCCAGCGGCTCGTCGGCAGCGGCCGCGGCGGCCAGGTGGCCGCCAAGCAGCAGCATGGCTGCGGCAGTCAGGCAGGATTTCAGCATGTCTTGTCCCTCCCCAGGGTGTGTTTCGGTTCGGTCTGGCGGTTCAGCCGGCGCCGCGCGCGCCGTCAGCGGCGATCAGCACGCAGGCGAAAATGCAGCTTTCCTCGGTGCGGTTGCTCCAGGCATGGTTGGTGCCGCGCTGGATCACCACGTCGCCGGCCTTCAGGTGCTGCTCGCCCTCGTCCAGCACCAGGTGGACCTCGCCCTTCAGGATGATCGCGAAGTCGACGGTGTCGGTCTTGTGCATGGCACCGTGGCGGGCGGAAGCGCTGTCCAGGTTGCCGCCGGCGCCCATGCCGGAGAAATAGTCCTTCATGGCGGCGAAGTTGCGCTGGCTGTCCGGCGGCACCTCGACGGTGCGGAACACCAGCCCGCCCGGCGGCACCAGCTTCACCGCGCCGGTGGCGGGATCCTCCGCGCCGTCGAAGCGGTCGGGCACCTGCGCCATCTTCCACAGGTCGATCAGGCAGGTCAGCGGGTTGCCCGGCGGCACGAAGACATTGGCGCGGTCCGGCGTGACGTCCGGCCCCATCGTCTCGTCGGAGACGAAGATCGAGCGCCCCTGTGCGTCATGGCCGGTGACGACCCTGCGGATGCTGCTGGGCATGCGGTTCGGTTCCTCCCGTTCCTGTCGTTGAATGGGCCCGGGCCGGTCGCGCCCGGCACCATCGTAGGCAGGCCCGACGCTAGCGCCCCGGTCCGCCGGGTGTCAAACGGTTGTTTCAATCGAGTGTTTGTATAATCTGATGTCCGGCCGCAGGAGGTGCGCAGGTTGAGTGGGACAAGAACGGGAGCGGCACCGGCCGATACGGCGGAGCTGGGCTCCGCGGCGCGCGACCGGATCCTCGATACGGCGGAGGCGTTCTTCGCGGAGGAGGGCTATTCCGGCGTCTCGCTGCGCCAGATCACCACGGCGGCCGGGGTCAACCTGGCGGCGGTGAACTATTATTTCGGCTCCAAGCTGAACCTGCTGCGGGAGGTGTTCGGCCGCCGCGCCGCGCCGATCAATGCCCAGCGGATGCAGCGCCTTGCGGCCTGCAACGCCGCGATCGACCGCGGCGAGGGCGGCATCGGGATGGTCCTTGCGGCGTTCATCGAGCCGGCCCTGCGCGGCGGCCATATGGCGGAAGGCGGCAGTGCCTATCGCCGGATCATGGGGCGGATGTCGACGAGCCCGTTGCCGGAGGTGCGGGAGATCCTCAGCGAGATCTACCACGAGCCGGCGAGCCTGCTGATCGCCACCCTGCGCCGGGTCGGGCCGGAGCTGTCGGAGCGGGAGCTGCTCTGGCGGCTGACCTGCGTCTATGGCGCGATGCTCTACATCCTGGCCGATACCGGGCGGATGGAGAAGCTGGCCACCGGCGATTTCCAGATGAGCCGGGTGGAGGATGCGCTGGCCTATGCCATCCCGTTCCTGGAAGCGGGCTTCGCCGCAGCCCCGGTATCCGGGGGAGATGGACCCTGACCGCCAGGGACGGCGGCAGCCCCGGCCTGCCGCCGGGCCGGCTGCCGCTGTTTGCCGTGGCGGTCGCGGTGATGTCCGCCAATCCCTACTACTTCCACCCGATCATCGGCCTGGTGGTGCGCGACTTCGCGGTCGACCCCGCGACCATCGGCCTGGTGCCGGCGCTGAACCAGATCGCGCTGGCGCTCGGCATCCTGCTGCTGCTGCCGCTGGGCGACCGGCTCAACAACCGGGCGATGGTGGCGATCGCGATCGCCGGCCAGGCCATCGCGACCCTGGTGATGGGCCTTGCCGACAGCTTTTCCCTGCTGCTCGCCGGCTCCACCCTGCTCGGGTTCTGTACCCTGGCGCCCTACCTGATGCCGGCCTATGTCTCCAAGCGGGTCGCGCCCGGCCGGCTCGGCCAGGCGACCGCCTGGATCACCAGCGGCGTGGTGGCCGGCGTGCTGTTCGCCCGCGGCATGGCCGGGCCGATCGCGGAGCTGTTCGACTGGCGCAGCGTGTATTTCATCGCGACCGTGCTGCTGGTGCTCTGCGCGATCGGCCTGCCGCGGCTCATGGACCGGGGGCCGCAGCGCGCGGCCGGGGCGCCGGCGGAGCGGATCGGCTATCCGCAACTCCTGCTCTCCATCGGGCCGATCGTGCTGCGGCATCCGGAGGTGCTGCTCTCCGGCACGATCCAGGGCCTGAGCTTCGGCGTGTTCCTGACCCTCTGGCTGGGCCTGGGCCTGCACCTGACCGTGGCACTGGGCTATGGCGCGGACGTGGTGAGCTACCTTGCGATCCTGTCGGGGATCAGCATCTTCACCACGCCGCTGCTGGGGCGGTTCGCCGACCGGATCGGCGCGCGGCGGGCGCGCATCCTGTTCCTCTGCGTGCAGCTCTCCGCCGTCGCGGTGTTCGCGGTGGCCGGCGATGCGATCTGGTGGATGACCGTGCCGGCGGTGCTGATGGGGATCTCCGGCCCGATCATCGACGTCTCCGGCCGGATGACGATCCTGAACCGCGCGCCGGAGATCCGCACCCGGCTGATGACGGTCTATGTGGTGCTGATGTTCCTCGGCGCCGGCATCTCCAGCTGGCTCGCCGCCTTCGCCTATGGCCTGGGCGGCTGGCGGGCCGACGTGGCGCTGGCCGCCTCCCTGTCGGGGGCGGCGTTGCTGTTGTCGCTGCTGAGCCTGCGCTTCCGGCCGTTGTGACGGGAGGCTGGCTGGCTGCATCTCCACTGGCGCCATGGGTTGTCGAGCAACGCTCGACAACGATCAAGTCCGGGATGACGGAATGGGTGGGGCCTCGCCGCGTCGCCCACCCCTGCGTCATCCCGGACCCCGATCCGGGATCGTGACGGGGCGGGGCCGCGCCGGTCAGCCCAGGGCGTCCCGGATCGCCTGGGCGAGTTCGTAGTCGCGATAGGGCTTGCGCAGGAAGGCGCCGGCCTGGCGCTCGGCGCCGGCGGAGATGTCGCCGCCATAGGCGGAGGTGAACAGGATCCGCAGGCCGGGCCATCGCCGCAGCGCGTCCTCGGCCAGCTGGTAGCCGTTGACCGGGCCCGGCATCACGATATCGGTGAACATCAGCCCGATCCCCTTGGTGCGGGCCAGGACCTCCATGGCCGAAGCGGCGTTTGCCGCCTCCGACACGGCATAGCCCAGGTCGCGCAACGTGCTGGCCGTGCTTTGCCGCACGGCTTCCTCGTCTTCCACGACCAGCACCCGTTCGCCCTTGCGCGCGCGCGGCAGCTCGGCCTGCTCGCCGCCTGCCTCGCCGCTCCCCGACCGGGCGGCCCCATCGGCATGGCGCGGGAAATAGAGCCGCGCGGCGGTTCCCTTGCCCGGCTGGCTCCTGATCGTGAGGTCGCCGCCCGACTGGCGCACGAAGCCGTGGATGGTGCTCAGGCCCAGCCCGGTGCCCTGGCCGGTTGCCTTGGTCGTGTAGAACGCCTCGCAGGCCTGGGCCAGCACCTCCGGCGACATGCCGATGCCGGTATCCGCCACCTCGATGGCGACATAGGCGCCCGGCGGCAGGTCGGGCGGCGGCTGCGGCAGCCGCTTGCCGATCGTCACGTTGGCGGTGCGGATGGTGACCCGGCCGCCATCGGGCATGGCGTCGCGCGCATTGACCAGCAGGTTGAGAAGGGCGGATTCGATCTGGCCGGGATCGCTGTAGAGCGGCCAGGCGGCTTCCTTCAGGTCGGTGCGGATCTCGACACGCTCGCCCAGGGTGCGCGAGACCAGGTCCGACAGGCTGTTGATCAGGGCGTTCGGGTCGATCACCTGCGGCGCCAGGGCCTGCCGGCGTGCGAAGCCGAGAAGGCGCTGCGTGAAGTCGCGGCAATGCAGGGCGCCCTGCAGCGCGCGGCCGACCCGGCGCGCGGCGCGCGGCTCCAGTTCCGCATGGCGCTGCAGCGCGTCGAGATTGCCGATCACGACAGTCAGCATGTTATTGAAGTCATGCGCGATGCCGCCGGTCAGCTTGCCGACCGCGTCGATCTTCTGCGCATGCAGCAGCTGCTGCTCCAGCATCCGGCGATCCTGCACGTCGAGCAGGGTGCCGAAGATATGCGGCCGCGCGGACCCGGCCTGCGACGCGACCACCCCCTGGTCGAGGAGGTAGCGGTAGCCGTCATCGGCGCAGCGCCAGCGATACTCGACCGAATAGCTGCCGCCGGGGCGCAGGCCGGCAAGGGCCTGGCGCGCCGCGTCCCGGTCATCGTCGTGGATGCGTTGCGCCCAGAGCTGCGGGTCGTCCTCGAACGCGCAGGCATCGAAGCCGAGCAGCCGCATCGCGCTGTCGGCATGCAGGAAGCTCCGCGCCAGGCCGCTTTCCCCGCCGTCGGTCTCGTACACCGCGATCGGCAGTTGCCGGACGATCATCGCCTCGCGCCGCTCGTTCGCGCGCAGCTTGCGTTCCGCTGCCAGGTGCCGGCCGCGGATCTGCAGGTTCTCCTCCAGCAGCCGCCGCTCCTTCGCCATGCTGTGGCGGATCTCCTGGGCCTGCTTGTACAGCTCGACGAAGACGGAGACCTTCGCCCGCAGGACCAGCGGCTCGACCGGCTTGAAGACGAAATCGACGGCCCCTTCGGAATAGCCGCGATAGACCTGCGCGTCGTTCTTGTCGAAGGCGGTCAGGAAGATGACCGGGATGCGGCGCGACCGCTCGCGCTGCCGGATCAGCGCGGCGGTTTCGTAGCCGTCCATGTCCGGCATCCGCAGGTCCATCAGGATCGCGCAGAAGTCGCGCTGCAGGACGCACCGCAGGGCCTCGAGCCCGGAGGCGGCCAGGACGATGTCCGCGCCCAGCCCGGTCAGGATCTCCGCGAAGGCGGTCAGGTTCGAGGCCTCGTCATCGACCACGAGGATCGCGGGCGCCGGATCCTCCTGCTCCCGGTCCTCCCGGTTCGGGGCCGCCGGCGGCCGGGTGTCCGGCCGCCGGTCCTGTGCCGGGCGCTGGCTCATCGGCCGCCCCGGCGCCGCGGCTCCCCCGAGCCGGTGCCGGTGGCCGGCCGCTCGCCCTGCCCGTTGTACAGCCAGGTGCGGACCGCCGAGACCAGCTGCCCGGGATCCACCGGCTTGGCGAGATAGTCGGAGGCGCCGGCTTCCAGGCATTTCAGCCGGTCTTCCGCCATCGCCTTGGCGGTGACCGCGATCAGCGGCAGCTGCCCCAGCCTGCCGGGCATGTTGCGGATGTGGCGGATCGTCTCGTAGCCGTCCATGCCCGGCATCATGATGTCGACCAGCACCAGGTCCAGGTCGGGCGTGGCGCGCACCAGCTCGATGCCGCTCGCGCCGTCCTCGGCATGGAACACCTCCATCCTGTGCTGTTCCAGCACGCTGGTCAGCGAGAAGATGTTGCGAATGTCGTCGTCGACGATTGCGACCCGCGACCCGGCGAGGGTCATGTCCTGGCGGGACACCCGTTCGATCGCCGCCCGTGCCGCATCCGGCAGGCCGGCGACCGGCAGGTGGAGGAACGTCGCGACCTCGTGCACCAGCCGGTCGGGCTGCCGGACCGCGCGGCGGGTGATCCAGGGCATCGGCTGGCTCAGGGCGTCCGCGGTCTTCTCCGACATTTTCTCCGGCATGTAGAGCAGGACCGGCAGGTCCTCCTGCGGCGATGCGCCCCGCAAGCCCTGCAGGATCTTGATGCCCTGGGCCGGCGCTGTCCGCATGTCCAGCAGCACGCAGTCCCAGGGGCTGTCCTGCAGGGCCCGCAGCGCCCCGGCACGCTTGACCGTGCGCAGGGTCACGCCGGTGCTGTCGTCGAACATCTCGCCGAGCCCGAGATCGTCGCCCTTGCCGATCACCAGCAGGTGCCGTTCCTCGCGGGCCACGAATTCCCGCAGGTGACGGAAGGCGTCCAGCAGCACCTCGCGTTCCGCAGGCTTGCCGGTGAAGCCGAACGCGCCCAGGTCCAGCCCGCGGCGGCGCTGTTCCTGCACCGAGATGATGTGCACCGGAATGTGCCGGGTGGCGGGGTCGTGCTTCAGGCGGTCGAACAGGGCCCAGCCGTCCACGTCCGGCAGGCCGATATCGAAGGAGATCCCGTCGATGCGCTGCTCGGCGGCCAGCTTGAGCACCTCCTTGCCGCGCTGCGCCAGGATGGCGTTCATCCCGGCATCGCGGACGATGTCGCGCAGCACATGGGCGAAATCGGCATTGTCCTCGACGATCAGGATCGTCGGCCCGTCAGCTTCCGCCTTTGGCCGCGCCTCGACGGCCGCGTGCCGGGCGGGGGCGGTCCCCTTGACGGTCGCCTGGCGGACGATGCTCGCCTGGCTGCTGGCCTGCCAGCTGTCCGGCGGCGGCAATGCGGCCAGGGCGCCGGCCGCCGGCAGGGCGGTCCGGCCCTGGGCCTCGCCATCCTCCAGGTCCGCCGGGATGAACAGGGTGAAGCTGCTGCCCTTGCCCGACTCGCTCTTCAACGTGATCTCGCCGCCCAGCAGCTTGGCGATCTCGCGGCAGATCGACAGGCCCAGGCCGGTGCCGCCGTATTTCCGGCTGGTGGAGCCGTCGCCCTGCTGGAAGGCCTCGAAGATGATCCGCTGGTGGTCGGGCGAGATCCCGATGCCCGTGTCGGTGATGCTGAAGGCCACGGCCAGCTTCACATTGCTCAGGGTCGGGTGGCCATGGCTCCAGCCGGAGGTGGCGACCTGGCCGTGCAGGGTGACGCCGCCCTCGTGGGTGAACTTGAAGGCATTGGACAGCAGGTTGAACAGGACCTGCTGCAGACGCATCGAATCGGTGCGCAGCGATGCGGGCATCGCCTCGTCGATCTCGATGGTGAAGGCGAGCCGCTTCTCCGCGGCGACCGGATCGAAGGTGCGCCGCAGATGCTCCTGCAGCGCGTCCAGGCGCGTGTCGCGCACCTCGATGCGCATCGCGCCGGACTCGATCTTCGACAGGTCCAGGATCTCGTTGATCAGGGACAGGAGGTCGTTGCCCGAGGAATGGATGGTGCGGGCGAACTCGACCTGCTTGTCCGACAGGTTGCCGTCGCCATCGTCGGACAGCAGCTTGGAGAGCACCAGCATGCTGTTCAGCGGCGTGCGCAGTTCGTGGCTCATATTGGCCAGGAATTCCGACTTGTAGCGCGAGGTCAGCGCCAGCTGCTCGGCCTTCTCCTCGACCGCCTGCTTGGCCTGCCCGACGGCCCGGTTGGTCGCCTCGACCTGCCGCTTCTCGGCGGCCAGAAGCTGCGCCTTCTCCTGCAGTTCGTCGTTCTTGCGGCGCAGTTCCTCCTGCTGCGTCTTCAGCAGGTCCTCCGACTTCCGCAGGGTCGCGGCCTGCTGTTCCAGCCGGTCGTTGGTGGTGCGCAACTCCTCCTGCTGGCTCTGCAGTTCGGAGGTCAGCCGCTGCGACTGGGTCAGCAGGTCCTCGGTCCGCATGTTGGTGGCGATCGTGTTGAGCACGATGCCGATGCTTTCCATCAGCTGGTCGAGGAAGCTGAGATGCGTCTCGCTGAAGCGGTTGAAGGAGGCGAGCTCCAGGACCGCCTGGACATCGCCCTCGAACAGCACCGGCAGAACGACGATGTTCAGCGGCGGCGCCGCGCCGAGGCCGGAGGCGATCTGGATATAGTCGCGCGGCACGTCGGTCAGCAGGATGCGCTGCTTCTCGAAGGCGCATTGGCCGACCAGCCCCTCCCGCAGGTGATAGCGGTTGGACAGCGACTTGCGCTCCCGGAAGGCATAGCTCGCCAGGAGCTCCAGCACGGTGCCCTCTTCGGCGGACCGCTTGTCGCCCTCCTCCTCGCTGCGCCGGGCCATGTAGAAGACGCCCTGCTGCGCCCCCACCAGCGGCGCCATTTCCGACAGGACCAGGTTGGACACCGTGACCAGGTCGCGCTCGCCCTGCAGCAGGCGGGTGAAGCGCGCCAGGTTGGTCTTCAGCCAGTCCTGCTCGGTGTTCTTGAGGGTCGTGTCCTCAAGGTTGCGGATCATCTCGTTGATATTGTCCTTCAGCGCGGCCACCTCGCCGGAGGCCTCGACCGTGATCGCCCGGGTCAGGTCGCCGGTGGTCACCGCGGTGGCGACCTCCGCGATCGCGCGGACCTGGGTGGTCAGGTTGGCGGCCAGCTGGTTCACGTTGTCGGTCAGGTCGCGCCACAGCCCGGCCGCGCCGGGCACCCGGGCCTGGCCGCCCAGCTTGCCCTCGATGCCCACCTCGCGCGCCACGTTGGTGACCTGGTCGCCGAACGTCGCCAGGGTGATGATCATGCCGTTGATGGTGTCGGCCAGGGCGGCGATCTCGCCCTTCGCATCCACCGTCAGCTTGCGGGTCAGGTCGCCCTTCGCGACCGCGGTGACGACGTCGGCGATGCCGCGCACCTGGTTGGTCAGGTTGGTCGCCATCATGTTCACGTTGTCGGTCAGGTCCTTCCAGGTGCCGGCGACACCCTGCACCTTCGCCTGGCCGCCCAGCTTTCCTTCCGTGCCCACCTCGCGCGCCACCCGGGTCACCTCGGAGGCGAAGGAGTTCAGCTGGTCCACCATGGTGTTGATGGTGTCCTTCAGCTCCAGGATCTCGCCCTGCACATCCACCGTGATCTTCTTCGACAGGTCGCCGTTCGCGACCGCGGTGGTGACCTCCGCGATGTTGCGGACCTGGCTGGTCAGGTTGGTCGCCATCATGTTCACGTTGTCGGTCAGGTCCTTCCAGGTGCCGGCGACCCCCTTCACCTCGGCCTGTCCGCCCAGCTTGCCCTCGGTGCCCACCTCGCGCGCCACCCGGGTCACCTCGGAAGCGAAGGAGGAGAGCTGGTCCACCATGGTGTTGATGGTGTCCTTCAGCTCCAGGATCTCGCCCTTCACGTCCACCGTGATCTTCTTCGACAGGTCGCCGTTGGCGACCGCGGTGGTGACCTCGGCGATGTTGCGGACCTGGCCGGTCAGGTTGGTCGCCATCAGGTTCACGTTGTCGGTCAGGTCCTTCCAGGTGCCGGCGACCCCCTTCACCTCGGCCTGGCCGCCCAGCTTGCCCTCGGTGCCGACCTCGCGTGCCACCCGGGTCACCTCGGAGGCGAAGGAGCCGAGCTGCCCCACCATGGTGTTGACGATCTTGCCGATCCGCAGGAATTCGCCGCGCAGCGGGCGGCCGTCGATGTCCAGGACCATGGTCTGCGACAGGTCGCCGGTCGCCACCGCGCCGATCACGCGCGCGACCTCGGCCGTCGGATAGCCCATGTCGCCGATCAGGCTGTTCACCGAATCGACGCTGGTCTGCCAGCCGCCCCTGGCATCCGCCAGCTTGGCGCGCTGGCTGATCTTGCCTTCCTTGCCGACGGTGGTGCTGAGGCGGCTCAGCTCCTTCATCAGCCGCTGGTTCAGCTCGACCACGTCGTTGAAGGTCTCGCAGATGTCGCCGTCGACGCCGCTCAGCCCGGTCGGCAGCCGGGTGGAGAAGTCGCCCTTCTTGAAGGCGCGCAGCGCCTTCAGCATCTGCCGGTCGGTGAGGGGCTGGTCGGCGACGGCTGCGTCCATGATACGTTCTCCCTGTGCGGACGGCTCGCGCGTCCGGTTTCAGCCTATAACGCTGCGGAAGCGAAGCGGTTCACAGGGGTCGTGAATTTAGTTGCCCGCGGGTCTGGGCCCGGCCGGGTCAGGTCTCCAGGGCGGCCTTCAGGGCGTCGGCGATCTCCGGCTCGGTAAAGGGCTTCGCCAGGAAGCCGCGCGGCCCGGCCGCCGCGGCCCGTCCCAGGGTCTCGGGATCGTTCTCGCCGGTCAGGAACAGGACGGCGATGCCCAGGCGGCCGGTCAGGTCGCCGGCCAGCGCGATGCCGTCGCGCCGCCCGCGCAGGCCGATATCGACCAGGGCCAGCCGTGGCCGATGCGCCTCGGCCAGGGCCAGCGCCGCATCCGCGGTGTCGGCCACGCCACAGCAGGCATAGCCGAGGTCGGCAAGGGCATCCTCGATGAACATGGCGACAAGCCCCTCGTCCTCGACGATCAGGATGGCGTCGCCATCTGCCGGCGGGGCGTGCTGGGTCACGGCGTTGGGCATCTGCCCCCTTGGGGTTACCTGGCCGCGACATGCGGCACTGCTTTGCTCTCGCGGGGGGCAAGATTAGCAGGCCTTCGCGGCCTGACAATCGACCGCGGCCATGCCCGCCGCACGACGGGCGGCCTGGCCGGTCAGCGCGCGCCGATACAGGTCACGGCCTGGATCCGGCCGTCAGCCTTTCGCCGGCGGCCCCTTCAGCTCCACCATGTTGCCGTCGGGATCGTCGAAATAGATCGACGGGCCATCGCCCTCCGCGCCGTAGCGGGTGACCGTCTCGCCCGGGTCGATGCCGTGGGCGGCGAGGATGCGGTGGATCTCCGCCTCGTCCCAGGGGTCGATGCGGACGCAGAAATGGTCCTGGTTGCGCTGCGCCCTGGCCGGCGCTTCGCCGTCGCCGGACTGCGCCTGCACCGCCACGTCGATCAGGTCGATCATCGAGCGGCCGGCGCGCAGCTGCACCAGGCCGAGCTCGTCGAGCCGGCGCTCCTCGTGGCAGCCCAGCACCTCGGCATAGAAGCGCAGGGCGCGGGGCATGTCGGTGGTGCGCAGCACCAGGTGGTCGATCTCGCGTACGGTCAGTGCCATGCCGGCTCCTCTCTCGTATGACGGGGCGGGCGCTGGTTCGCGCTGCCCGCGGTCGGTTTCGCCTTGGCCTGCAGCGCCTGGAGATGCTGCAGGAAATCGCCGAGCACCAGGGTCCACCAGTCCAATACGTCCATCAGGTGGGCCGTGGTGGTTCCGCCGGCCAGGCTGACATCCATTTCCAGGTTCGGATCGCCCTCCGGGTCCAGCCAGAGCCGGCCGAACCGCCGGTCCCGGTTCCAGGCATTCGCCAGGGCCGGTGCCATGCCACCGGGCAGGTCGAAGGCGGTGGTGAAGCGCATGGAGGCACAGACCGGCGCATCCGGCCGGTCGCCGGCCACGCACTGGTAGAAATCGATGCCGTAGCGCAGTCCCCCGGCAAGCACCACCAGGTTCGGCCGTCCATCCGCCATCCCCGCCTGCTCCAGCTCATGCCCGATCTGCTGCACCAGGCGCGCGATCAGATCGGGCCCGACCAGCCGATGCAGGCTGTCGCCGCGTGGCGTCGCGGCCTGCGCTGCGGGGGCGGCGGTCAGATCCTGCTGTGCCCGGGCCGGGGCGGCGGCCAGGCCGGGGCAGAGGATCGCTGCCGCCAGTGCCAGGCCGGCCGCCGCGCGGGACGACCTGCGCTTGACGGGACGCGACAAGCGGTCGGAATATTCCCGGATGGATAGCATCAGGCGGATCCTCACGGTCCTGTCTCACCTCTCGCGGTTGCTGCTGCAGGCGTCGTGCAGCCGGGCCCCGTCCCCGCGCCGGGCCCCGTCCCCGCGCCTCGCCCTGCCGGCGCTTCTGCTCGTCCTGGCCCTGTTCCTGCCCGGCGCCGCCCCGGCCCGGGCCGCGGAGGATGGTCCGGACTTCACCCTCGACGACCTGCGCAGCGCCGCCGTGCGGGTCGAGGCCCAGGTCCCGCACGGCGCCGCGACGGCCGGGATCCTCGGCAGCCGCCGCTCGGGCAATGGCGTGGTGATCGGCGAGGACGGGCTGGTCCTGACCATCGGCTATCTGATCCTGGAGGCTGCCACGGTCGATGTGGTGGATCATAGCGGCCGCCGCCTGCCCGCGGAAATCCTCGCCTACGATTTCAATACCGGCTTCGGCCTGCTCCGCGCCCTGGTGCCGCTGCAGGCCCGCCCGCTGGCGCTGGGCGAGGCCGGCGACCTGAAGACCGGCGACAAGGCGCTGGTGCTGGGGCATGAAAGCGCCGGCGGGCTCGCGCCGGCCACGGTGACCGCGCGGCGGATCTTCACCGGCAGCTGGGAATATCTGCTGGACTCGGCGATCTACACCCGGCCGCCCTTTCCGGAGTTCGGCGGTGCCGGCCTGGTGGACAAGGCCGGGCGGCTGGTCGGCATCGGCTCGCTGACCGTGCGCAATGCCGGCCCGGATGCCGCGGACGACATGCCGGCGCCGGGCAATGTCTTCGTGCCCATCGACCTGCTGGCGCCGATCCTGGCGGACCTGAAGGCCGCCCGCCGCGGCGCCGGCCCGCGGCACCCCTGGCTCGGCATGAACACCGTCGACTTCGGCCCCGGCCTGCTGGTGCAGCGGGTCGTGCCGGACGGCCCGGCCGCCAAGGCCGGCATCGCGGCGGGCAATGTGGTGCTGGCCCTGCAGGGGGAGCCGTTCGAGGACCAGGCCGAGTTCTACCGCCGGGTCTGGGCGCTGGGCGAGCCGGGGGTCGATGTCGACCTGCAGGTGCTGGACGGGCGCAAGGTCCGCGACCTGCGCCTGCGCAGCGCGGACCGCTACGACTTCCTGAAGCTCGATCCCAGCCTGTAGCCGGGCCCGGCCCCGCCGCCGGCCCCGCAGCCGGCCCCGCAGCCGGCCAGGAGGGGCGCTGGCGTTGCGGGCCGGTCTGCCGGATAGTTCGCCGCTACGGGGCACATGCGAGCGGGGGGAATGCGATGCCGGGTGCGATCGAGGCGGCCACCGAGATCCTGCTGCGGATCGAGGGCGAGGCGGAAGGGTCCGAGGCGGGCTATGCGGCCCTGGCGGCCGACCCGGCCGCGGTGTTCGGCCGGCACGGGCTGGACCTGGCGCCGGGCGCCGCGGTGGACATCCACCGGGCCAGCAACGGCCATGTCTTCATCGGCGTCGACCTGCGCAGCCTGTCGCTGGAGGGGGCGCCGGTGCAGGCGATCCCGGTGGTGGATTCCGTCGACCTGCACGACCGGCATTTCAGCGACTGCTATTTCAATGCCGGGGACCGCACCGGGGACCGGGACGCATGAGGATCCCCGACCTGCGCAGCTGGCTCGACCGCCTGCAGTCCCGCCAGCTTCTGGCCATCGCCAATCCAGGCATCGCCCTGACCCACGACCTGGCCGCGGTGCTCGAGCATTTCATGGGCCGCAAGGCGGTGCTGTTCCCGTCGCCGGACGGCCATGCGATGCCGGTCGTCGGCGGCATCGTGGCCGACCGGTCCTGGATTGCCGATGCGATGGGCATCGCGCCGGACACCGTGCTGCCGGCGTTCAGCCGCGCGGTGGCGGGCGCCCTGCCGTGGCGCGAGGTGAGCGCGGCCGAGGCCCCGGTGCAGCAGGTCGTGCATCGCGGGCCGGACTTGGACGTCATGGCGCTGCTGCCGGTGCCGGTGCATTCCGAGCGCGACGGCGGCCCCTTCATCACCGGCGGGCTGGTGGGCGGCTGCAACCCGGATACCGGGCGGCAGAACCTGTCGATCAACCGCATCCAGGTGTTCGGCCGCGACAAGCTGGGCATCCTGATGCTGCCGCGCGACCTGCATGCCTATTACCAGGCGGCGGAGGCACGCGACGCGCCGCTGCCGATCACCATCACGATCGGCCATGACCCGCTGACCGAGCTGGCCTCGCAGGCGGTCGCGCCGCGCGATCTCTGCGAGCTGGAGATCGCGGGCGCGCTGCAGGGCGCGCCGCTGCCGGTGGTGAAGTCGCTGACCAACGAGGTCCGCGTGCCGGCCAATGCGGAGATCGCCATCGAGGGGTTGGTCCTGCCGCATCGCCGCGCCCTGGAAGGGCCGCTCGGGGAGTTCACCCGCTACTACCAGTACCAGGAGCTGCGGCCCTATGTGACGGTGACCGCGGTCACCCACCGCAAGCGGCCGATCTACCGCACGATCATCCCCTATGGGCGGGAGCCCTCCTTCCTGGGCGGCGTCCCGCGCGAGGCGACCCTGCTGCAGCGCCTGCAGGTGGGCTTTCCCAACGTGTCGGACCTGCGCCTGACCCTGGGCAGCCTGTGCCGGTTCCACGTGGTGATCCGCATGCGCAAGGACCAGGCGGGGCAGGCGAAGCAGGCGCTGCTGGCGGTGTTCGGCCTGCACTACGACATCAAGCATGCGGTGGCGGTGGACGAGGATATCGACATCCATGACGACCAGGCCGTCGACTGGGCGATCGCCACCCGCTTCCGCGCCGACCGCGACCTGCTGACGGTGGCCGGGGTGCAGGGCTCCCGCCTGGACCCGAGCAGCGACCCGGACGGCCGCAACGCCAAGATGGGCATCGACGCCACGGTGCCGCTGGGCGAGGCCGGCAAATACTATGTCGCCTTCGAGCCGGGGCTGCGGTCGATCGACGCCGCGCGCATCCTGCAGGAGCCGACGGCTGCGGTGCTGGCCGGCATCCTGGACTGACGCCGGGGCGGCGGCGCAACCAGCTTTCGGGTCATCCCGGCCCGCGCGCCGGGATCGTGGCACGACGGCACCGCCGGGCTGCAGCGCCGCTGGCGTTATGGATCCGGTTCAGCCGCCGAACAGCTCCGCCACGGTGAGGATGCGCATGATCCGGCGCAGCTTCTTCACCGGGTAGCGCAGGTCGCTGCGCGGCGGGTTGAACTGCTCGGCGACCACCGCCTCGGCGGTGCGGCGGCGCAGGCGCTTGATGTAGCAGCGGCCCGGGCTGCCGGGCTCGCCCTCCATCTCGATCACCACGTCGCAGCCGGGCTGCGGCGGGCGCGAGGGATGCACGAAGACCAGCTCGCCGGGCTCGTAGCGCGGCGCCATGGAATCGCTGGCCACGTAGAGCGCGAAGGCCTGGGCGGCGCCGGCGAGGGCCGGGGGGCGGCCGACATAGTCCACGGTCTGGCCATTGAATTCGAAGCCCGCATCGCTGCCGCCGACGGCGATGCCCAGCACCGGCAGGTCGCGCGGCGGCGCCCAGCCGAGCGGCATGGCCGGCTGGCCGCGGCGGCCGGGTCGCGGCGCAGCGCCCACCGGCGTTCCCGGCCCCGGGCCCGGCACCGGCGGCGGTCGCCCGCGGCCGCGCGGCAGGGCGCCCTCCTCCTCCGGCAGCCCGGCGCCGGCAGCGGGCGCGGCAGGATCCTCTTCGGCGCCGAAACAGAGCCAGAGGAACTCCACGCCGAGCAGGCGCGCCAGCTCCTCCAGCCGCTCCACATCCGGCTTGGCGCGCCCGGCCTCCCATTGCGACACGGCCTGGGCGGAGATGCCGAAGCGCTGCGCCACCTCGGCCTGGGTCAGGCCGGACAGGCGGCGCGCCTCCGCCACCCGGTCTCCCAGGCTGGCGGGCCGGGCAGTGGGCTGGCCGGCCGGCGGCGTGGCCGTCGCGCCGCCATCCCCGGTCCCCGTGCCCCGCATCTGCGTGGCGCCCTTCGCCTGCCGGTCGGGTATCTGCCTGCTGCTTGAGGTCATCGGCGCAGTATAGCAGAGATTGATTTTTTTGTTCAACTGGCTGTTGACAAGAACGGCTGCTGCCCGGAAGGTATAAGAACATTAAGGGAACAAACGGGGCAATCGATGGACGTCAGGGTGGCGGCGAGCGGCATGGATCAGGTCCAGGGGCGGGACCATGACGGGGATGCGGGGCGCAGCGCGCGCCAGGCGGCCCAGGCGGAGCGGGCGTTCGCGCGGGCCTGGGCCGGCGCGCTGGGCGGACGGCGCCATGCCGACCGGGCGATGCCGCCCGCCCGGCGGCCGGCGGCGCCCCGCTGCGCCGCGGTGCCGCGGGTGATCGGCCTGCCTTTGCCGCACAGCCCGGTGCCCTGCGCGCTGGGCTTCCTGCAGCGGCCGTCCGAGGGCGCGGCGAGGGAGGCGGCTCCGGCGCGGCAACGCCGGGAGCGGTTTCCGGCGGCACAACGGGAAGGAGCGATGCGATGACGATGTCCCTGGCAGGACGCAGGCGGCCGGGCCCGGCAGGGGGGCCGGTCGCCAACCTGGAAGGCCTGTGGAGCGGCGCCACCGTCGGCGCGCAGATCGGCGAGGCGATCGCCACCCTGATGGCGCTGCCCGACCGGGAGCGGGACTGGCTGATGAGCTGCCGCAGCCGCTGGCCGACGCCGAAGGCGGCGCCCGGCGACGACCTGTCGCCCGCCGGCCGGCGCCGCCGCAGCCCGCCCACGCCGGGCGCGATCGACCGGATGCTGCCGACCCTGTTGTGGATCCGCGAACTGGACGAGGCCGGCCAGCGTGTCCTATGGATGCGGGGCCTGGGCATGTCCTGGGCGCGGATCGGGGCGGAGATCGGCCGCTCCGGACAGACCGCGCGCCGCTGGCACGACGCGGCGCTGGAGCTGATCGCGGCGCGGCTGAACCGGCGGATGCAGGCCCAGTCTCTGGCCCGGGCCCAGGCCTCCGCTCACAGCCAAGCGCAGGCGCAGGCGCCATCGGGGCCGGCGCGCCGCTGACGCCCGGTCGGACGGGAGGACAGGTGCAGGACAGGCAGGACCCGAAGGACGGGGACGCGGCCGAGCCGCTGCCCCAGCGGATCCACATCACCCGGGACGAGATCCTGAACGGCTATGCCGCACGGGTTGAGCGGCTGCGCGCCGCCGGCATGCCGGTGCTGACGGAGGAGGAACTCGAGGCCAGCCGCAGCGGCATCCTGGCCGCCCATCCCGGCGGGGCCGGCCCGGCCGGCGGCGACCGGCCGGTCTGGATGTTCGGCTATGGCTCGCTGATCTGGAACCCGGCCTTCCATTTCGCCGAGGCCCGGCCGTCGCGGATCCATGGCTGGCATCGCAGCTTCTGCTTCAACATCTTCATGGGGCGCGGCAGCCGCACCCGGCCGGGCCTGATGCTGGCGCTGGACCGCGGCGGCTGCTGCGCCGGGCTGGCCTATCGCATCGCGCCCGAGGCGGTGGAGCAGGAGACCGGCATCATCTGGCGGCGGGAGATGATGTCCGGCGCCTATCACCCGCGCTGGGTGCGCGCGGTCACCCCCGACGGGCCGGTCCCTGCCCTGGCTTTCGTGATGAACCGCAGCCATCCGCGCTATACCGGCCGCCTGCCGGATGCCGAGGTCACCGAACGCCTGGCCTTCGCGCGTGGCGAACTGGGGACCGGCGCCGAATACCTGTTCAACACCGTGGAGCATCTGCGCGACCTGGGTATCGCCGATCGCCGGCTGGAAGCGCTGGCGGCGATGGTCCGCGCGCGCCAGGCCGCGGCGCGGGAGGTCTCGCCGGGCTGAGGGCGATCGCCGGACCGGTCAGGCGCCGTCGATCGGAGCCCGACCGGGCCCGGTCGGGAAGCCCTGCGCCCTATAGGTATAGGAATAGCCGCTGTACCTGGCCCTGCGATCCCGGTCGAGTGCCCCGGCGCTCAGCTCGCCGTCGAGCGGCCGGCCGGCCTCCTGCGCCCCTGGCTGTTTCCGATGGTTCGACATCGCGGACTCCTGCGCAGGGTAGGGCGCGCGTCACGGGGACGGGCATTCCTGCCGGTTTGATCCGGCCGCCTGGCCCCCGGCCAAGGCGGGCGGAACCGGCGCCGGCAATCCCGATATAAAATATTTGTTGACAATAGGGTAAATTGAACGTATACAAGGGATATGGTTGCACGGCCCGCATCACTCCGGTGGCGCGGGCTTTTTCGTGCCATGTGGCGGCGTTGCGGAGGCGATCGGCGGGATGGCGGAAGGCAGACCTGCTGCCGGCAAGGCGCTGCGCGGCCTGCTCGCCGAGGAGGTGCTGCGCGCGCTGGCCGCGGACTTTGCCGCGCACGGCGCCGCGGCGCTGGAGCGGGTCCGCGAGGAGCAGCCCGCCGTCTATTTGCGGATCTTCGCCGGGCTGCTGCCCCGCGACGTGACGGTGGAGCAGGACGGCATCACCGATGGCCTGGACCCCGAAGAGCGCCGGGCACTTCGTGCAGCGCTTGACGCCGCGCGAGCGGGCGGCACTGCAGGCGGACCTGGCGCGGACCGACAGTCGCCGCCGGCTGGAGGATTACCGCCCCTATCCGAAGCAGGCGGCGTTCCACGCGGCCGGCGCAAGCCATCGCGAAAGGCTGCTGCGCGCCGGCAACCAGCTGGGGAAGACCTGGAGCGGCGGGGCTGAGGCCGCCTTCCACCTGACCGGGCGCTACCCCGCCTGGTGGCAGGGGCGGCGCTGGGACCGGCCGGTCTTTGCCTGGGCCGCCGGCCATACCGGCGAGGCCACGCGGGACACCGTGCAGCGCATCCTGCTGGGCCGCCCGGGAAGCCCCGGCACCGGCCTCTTGCCGGCCGCCGCGCTGGGGCAGGCGATGGCGGCGCGCGGCCAGGGCGGCCTGGTCGACCGGGTGACGGTCGCCCACATGTCCGGCGGCCGGTCGGTGCTGAAGTTCAAGAGCTACGACCAGGGCCGCGCCCGCTGGCAGGGCGAGACTTTGGACTTCGTCTGGTTCGACGAGGAGCCGCCGGCGGAGATCTACAGCGAGGGGCTGACCCGCACCAACGCCACCGGCGGCATGGCCTGGCTGACCTTCACGCCGCTGCTGGGCATGTCGGAGGTGGTGCGCCGCTTCCTGATGGAGAAGAGCCCGGACCGGGCGGATATCTGCATGACCATCGAGGATGCCGGCCATATCGCGCCGGCGGAGCGGGCGCGGATCCTCGCCGCCTATCCGCCGCACGAGCGCGAGGCCCGCGCCCGGGGCGTGCCGGCGCTGGGGTCGGGGCGGATCTTCCCGGTGGCCGACAGCCGGCTGGCGGTGGAGGCCTTCGCCCTGCCGGCGCACTGGGCGCTGCTGGGCGCGCTGGATTTCGGCTGGGACCATCCCACCGCGGCGGTGAGGCTGGCCTGGGACCGGGACGCGGACATCGTCTACGTGACCACCTGCCACCGGCTGGCCGAGGCGGTGCCCGGCATGCATGCGCTGAGCCTGAAGCCCTGGGGCGCGGCCCTGCCCTGGGCCTGGCCGCATGACGGCGTGAACCGCAGCCCCGGCGGCGGCCGGCCGCTGGCGCAGCTCTATGCCGAGGCCGGCCTGAACATGCTGCCCGAGCGCGCGCAGTACGAGGACGGCTCGACCAGCGTGGAGGCGGGCCTGATGGACCTGCTGCAGCGGATGCAGAGCGGGCGGCTGAAGGTCTTCGCCCACCTGGGCGACTGGTTCGAGGAGTTCCGCCTCTATCACCGCCGCGACGGGCGGGTGGTGAAGGAGGCCGACGACCTGATGGATGCCACCCGCTACGGGATCATGAGCCTGCGCTTCGCGCGGCCCGATGCGGGGCGCCAGGCGATTACCGCCGACCCGGCGGGGCCGGCGGCGGACAGCTGGATGGGGTGACGGGATGAAGGATGCCGAGATCCTGGCCGATGCGCGCGAGCGGTTCCGCCAGAGCCGCGACGCTTCCGACGCGAACCGGCAGGAGGCGGCGGCGGATTTCCGTTTCGCCCGGCTGGGCGAGCAGTGGGAGCCGGCGATGCGCCGCGCCCGCGAGCTGGAGGGCCGGCCCGCGCTGACCATCAACCGGCTGCCGGCCTTCATCCGCCAGGTGGTGAACGATGCCCGCCAGGCGAAGCCCGGCATCCGGGTCACCGCGGTCGACAACGGCGCCGACCCGGACACCGCTGCGGTGATCGCCGGCCTGATCCGGTCGATCGAGCGGCATTCCCGCGCCGACGAGGCCTATGACACCGCGATCGACCATGCGGTGACCGGCGGCTTCGGCTTCTTCCGCCTGGCGATCGACTATGCCGATCTCGGCAGCTTCGACCTGGAGGCACGGATCGAGCGGGTGCCCAACCCGCTGGCGGTGCAGTGGGATGCCGCCTCCACCGCGCTGGACGCGAGCGACTGGGAGCATGCCTTCGTCTCCGATGCGCTGAGCGAGGCGGCCTTCGCCGCGCGCTACCCGCAGGCCGACCCGGTGGATTTCGACAGCGGGGAGGCGGCAGAGGCCGGCCAGGTGCGGATCGCCGAATACTGGCTGCGGGAGCGCAGCCGGCACCGCCTGCTGCAGCTGCGCGCGCCCGACGGCAGCCTGGCCGCGATCCGCGCCGATGCGCTGGACGGCTACATGGCGGAGCTGGCCGCCCTGATCGGCGCCGACCCGTCGGGCCTGTTCACCGTGGCCCGCGAGCGCGAGGTGGAGAGCTTCGCGGTGAAGCGCCGGGTGGTCAGCGGCGCGGCGGTGCTGGAGACCGAGGACTGGCCCGGCAGCACGATCCCGATCTGCCCGGTCTGGGGCGACGAGGTGCTGCTGGACGGCAGGCGCCGCTTCCGCTCGATGATCCGCGACGCCCGCGACCCGCAGAAGATGTTCAACTTCTGGCGCTCCGCCACCACCGAGCTGGTCGCGCTGGCGCCGCGCGCGCCCTGGCTGATGCCGGCCAATGCCCTGCCGCAGGACGGGATCGAGCGCCGCAAATGGGCGCAGGCCAATGCGCGCTCCTTTCCCTTCCTGACCTACGAGGGGCCGGCGCCGCCGCAGCGCCAGCCCTTCGCCGGGGTGCCGGCCGGCGCGATCCAGGAGGCGCTGAACGCCGCCGACGACATGAAGGCGATCACCGGCATCTACGATTCCGCGCTGGGCCGGCGCAGCAACGAGACCAGCGGCCGCGCGATCCTGGCGCGCCAGCGCGAGAGCGATGTCAGCAACTTCCACTTCCGGGACAACCTGAACCGGGCGATCCGCTATGCCGGGCAATGCCTGGTGGAGATCCTCCCGGCGGTCTACGGGCCCCGCCAGGCGGTGCGCATCCTGGGCGAGGACATGGCGGAGAAGGTGGTGCATCTGAGCCGGGGAGGCGCGCCGGGCGCCGCCGGTCAGCAGCGGCTCTACGACCTGTCGGTCGGGCGCTACGACGTCACCGTGCGCGCCGGCCCCAGCTACCAGACCCAGCGGGAGGAAGCGCGCGAGGTGCTGGTCGAGCTGATCCGCGCCCGCCCCGAACTGGCCCCGCTGGTCGGCGACGTGCTGCTGGACAACATGGATTTCGCCGGCGCCGAGATCATCGCCGAGCGCCTGCGCGCCATGCTGCCGCCCCAGGCGCAGGCGCAGCCCGGCGGCGGCCCGGCGGGCCCGCCCGCGAACCCGAACCACCGAACCTGAGCGAAGGAGAACGCCGTGAGCGACGAAGACCTTGCCGGCCGCGACGCAGATGCCGGAGCGGCGGCGGAGACCGGGGAGGACGGCCTGCCGGAGGCCGGGACGCGGCCGGACCTGGCCGAAGACGATGCCGGTACGGAAGCCGAAGCCGCAGGGGACGGGGCCCCAGAGGACGGGGCCCCAGGGGACGGGGCCCCAGAGGACGGGGCCGCGGAGGCCGACACGGTCGAGTTCGACTTCGGCGGCACCAAGGCGCGCTTCGCGAAGGATGCGCCGGTCGCCGATGCGGCCGCGGCGCTGCAGGCCTATGCCCGGCAGGTGACGGCGGGCGCGAACCAGAAGTTCCAGGACGCGGCGGAGATCCGGAAGAGCGCGGAGGCGGCCAAGGCGTCGCTGGACCGGCTGTCGGAGCTGAACACCGACGCGCTGGAGGCCTATGCGGCGGCGGCCGGCATCCGCGACCGCATCGGTGCGCTGGAGGGCATCGACCTGCAGCGGCTGTGGCAGGTCCAGCCGGACCAGGCCCGGCGGCTGTCCGACGAGCTGTCCAGTCTGCGGCAGCAGCAGGCGCTGGCGACCGACCGGCTCGACCGGGTGCAGGCGGATATCCGCCGGCAGCACGGCGCGCGCCGCGAGGCCGCGATGGCGGAGGGCCGCCAGAAGGTGGCACGGCTGGACCCCGGCTTCGACCGGCAGGCCGCCGAGGTCGTCGACTATGTGCAGCAAGCCTATGGCCTGTCGGCCGAACAGGCAGAGGCCTGGCCGCTCAGCCCCGAGATCGCGGTGATGGCCCGCAAGGCCATGCTGTGGGACCGGGCGCAGGGCGCGTCGAAGGCCCGCCGGCCGGGCGTGCAAGCCCAGGAGGCCCGCCCCGTGCGGTCCCTGGCGGGAACCGGCGGCAGCACCGCCGCCGGCCCGCAGGACCGGCAGGGCGTCGACGCCTGGATGCGCGACCGGAACAGGCAATTGGCCCGCCGGCAGGGCGGGTAGCGCCGGCGGGGCGGGGGCGGACGTCGCCGACGAAGCCTGCCTCCCCAACAAGTCGTCATTCCCGCCTTGAGCGGGAATCCATTCCGCCTACCTCTGCGGCGCACCACGGCTGGCGGAATGGATCCCATGCTCAAGGCATGGGATGACGGTGGAGAGGGTGGAAAGGTTTGGGAGACATTCCCCTGACCAGCTCCCTGGCATACCGTCCGCCCCCCGCCGGGCCACGACTCACATGCCGCGCCGTGAGGCGCCGCTTTCCCACAGAAGGATCCTTTTCCCATGGCGAACAGCCTGCTTACCCCCACCCAGGTGACCCGCGAGGCGCTGCGCATCCTGCACCAGAAGCTGCGTTTCGTCGGCTCGATCAACCGGCAGTACGACGACAGCTTCGCGCAGGACGGCGCCAAGGTCGGCGACAGCCTGAAGATCCGCCTGCCCAACGAATATACCGTCCGCACCGGCCGGCAGATCAGCGTGCAGGATACGGCGGAGGCCTCCGTCACCCTGCAGGTCGCCACCCAGAAGGGTGTCGACATGGCCTTCACCTCGCGCGACCTGAGCCTGGACCTGGACGATTTCTCCAGCCGGGTGCTGGAGCCGGCGATGTCGGTGCTGGCGGCGAATATCGAGGCCGATGCGCTGTCGATGTACAAGGACGTCGCCAACGAGGTCTCCGACATCGGCACCGCGCTGACCCTGCTCGGCGTGCTGAACTCCGCACGGGTGCTGACGGAGAACCTGGCGCCGATGTCGGACCGCTGCCTGCTGCTGAACCCCACCGACAATGTCAGCCTGGTGGATGCGGTGTCCGGCCTGTTCAATCCGCAGAAGCAGCTCGGCAGCCAGTTCCGCGAAGGCCTGGTGGCGAGCCAGTTCGTCGGCTACCAGCAGGTCTACGAGACCACCCTGCTGCCGATCCATGCGACCGGGACGGAGGCCGGCGCCGATACCGGGGCGAACATCGCCGGCGCCGGGCAGTCCGGCGCCGCGGTGGCGGTCAACGGCACCGTCACCGGCAGCTTCGCGAAGGGCGATATCGTCTGCTTCGAGGGCTGCAACGCGGTGCATCCGGAGACCAAGGCGGATCTGGGCCACCTGAAGCAGTTCGCCGTCACCGCCGACGTTTCGGCCGGCTATGCCGCGATCCCGGTCAGCCCGGCGATCGTGACCTCCGGCGCCCGGCAGAATGCCAGCGCCAGCCCGGCCGATACCGGCATCGTCTACAAGGTGGAGAGCGACCGCAGCACCGCAATCGGCAATGCCGCCGACTACACGATCTCGCTCGGCTACCACAAGGATGCCTTCGCCTTCGCCACCGCCGACCTGGTGATGCCGAAGGGGGTCGACTTCGCCGCGCGCGAGGTCTTCGACGGCATCTCCATGCGGGTCGTCCGCCAGTACGACATCAACAACGACAACCTGCCCTGCCGCATCGACGTGCTCTACGGCTACAAGGCCGTGCGGCCGGACCTGGCCTGCCGGCTGGGCTGGAACTGAGCGGGCGGGAAGGAGACAGCACATGACCATCAGGCATCTCAGCGACCGCAACCCCGACGGCACCGTGATGGGGGCCGGCCCGACCGACCGGATCGGCTTCCACGGCGCCACCCCGGTGACCCAGGCGGTCGCGATCGCCAGCACCGCCGGCACCGCCTCGACCACCGCGAACGCGGTCAACGCGATCCTGGCCGCGCTCCGCAACCTGGGCCTGGTCGCATCCTGACCCCGGCTCTGCCGCCGGCCGGGCCGCCCGTTTCCCGGGCGGTGCTGGCCGGCAACAGGGCCGCCGCCGCGCTGCGCGGCCTGCCCTGCCTCGTGCAGCGCCCGGCGCGGGCGGCGCCGCTCGCCGTGGTCGGCGGCGGCGCCTCCGCCGGCCTGCTGCTGGACAGCATCCTGGCCTGGCCGGGCGAGATCATGGCGATCAACGGCGCCCATGACTGGCTGCGGGCCGCGCGGGTGCCGGACTATCACCTGGTGCTGGACCCGCAGCCGCTCTGCGCCGGGTTCGTGGCCCGGCCCTCGCGCCTGACCGAATACCTGATCGCCGACACGGTCGATGCCGCGGTGCTGGATGCGCTGGACGGCCAGAGGGTCACCCTCTGGCAGCTGCAGCAGGACGAGGAAGACGGCGCCGTGCTGCAGGGCGGGGTGCCCGGCGGCCCCAGCGCGATGACCCGCGCGCCGGTCCTCGCGGCCGCCCTGGGCTATCGCGAGATCCACCTGTTCGGCGCCGATTGCTGCTTCGCCGGCGGCGGCGCCCATGTCTATGACCGCCTGCCGCCCGGCTGGTGGTGCCTGGTCGCCTGTGACGGGCGGCTCTGGCGGACGCAGCCGCAGCTCCTGCTGCAGGCGGCCTTCCTGGCCGAGAGCCTGCCGGCGATGAACGCCGCCGGCCTGGAGGTCGTGCTGCGCGGCGCCGACCATCTGGCGGCCGCCATGCTGCGCACCGGCGGGCGCTGGTTCGACGCGCTGGCGGGCGCGACCCTGGAACCGGCCTGCCTGACGGAGGCGCCATGACCACCCTGATCGAGATCGGCCGCGCGGTGGCCGACAAGGTGCAGCTCGACCGGCCGCTCTCGCTCGCCGGCGCCACCGATCCCGGCGCGCAGCGCCTCTTGCAGCTGGCGCAGGAGGCCGGCGACGAGATCGCCCGCGCCTTCCCCTGGCAGGCGCTGCGCCGCGAGCGGGTCTTCGCCGCCCTGGCGCAGGAGGAGCAGGCCGGCATCCTGCCGGCGGATTTCGACCGCTTCGTTCCCGAGACCTTCTGGGACCGCAGCAGCGGCCGCCTGCTCGGCGGCCCGGTGGCGCCCGCCACCTGGGCCGCCCTGAAGGCGCGCGGCCATGCCGGCCCGCCGCTCTTCGCGCTGCGCGGCCACGCGGTGCTGGTGATCCCGCCGCCCGACGGCGGCGCGGCCCTGGCCTTCGAATATGTCAGCCGGCACTGGTGCGCCTCGGCCGCCGGCGCCGGCCAGGCCGCCTGGGCGGCCGACGACGATGTCGCGGTGATCGACGGCGACCTGGTGCAGTTCCACATGACCGCCGCCTTCCTGGACGGCGAGGGCCAGCCGGCCGCACTCGCCCTGCACCGCTACCGCCAGCGCCTGGCCACCCTGATCGCCAACGACCAGGGCGCGGTCGAGCTGCTGGGGGCCGGGGACCTGTTCGAAGGCGGGGCGCGGTTTCGCGACCTGTCGTTGTGACAGGCGATGGCGGTCGGCCCCCATCCTTTGGGTCGTCCCGGGCCTGACCCGGGACCCATGGCGCGGGCGGCGCTGCCGGGCGGCGGCACCGCTTCGTCGCGATCCCGGATCGGGGTCCGGGATGACCGGCTTTCTGCGGCGCGGCGAGGCTCCCACGGCGCCGTCGTCCCGGGTCTGACCCGGGACCCATGGCGCGGGCGGCGCTGCCGTGCGGCGGCACCGTTCCGTCGCGATCCCGGATCGGTGTCCGGGACGACGTCGTGCGGGGCGGTGCGGCGAGGCTCGGGCAGTACCGTCGCCGCGCCCTCAGATCTCCGCATAGATCTCCAGCAGGTTCCCGTCGGGGTCGCGGAAGAACAGGGTGCGGTGGCCGAAGGGGCGGTCGGTGGGGGGCGAGAGCAGGGCGATGCCGTGCCGCTCCAGTTCCGCCGCGCAGGCGTCGACAGCCGGCGGCGGCACCCGGAACGCCAGCTGCAGCGCGGCGCTGCCCGGCGGCAGCGGCGCATCGCCCGCCGTCAGGCTCGGCTGCGCCAGGGCCAGGACGTTGCCGCCGACCCGGTACTCGACCCAGCCGGACGACAGCTCGCGGTCCAGCGGGAAGCGCAGGACCTCCGCGTAGAAACGGCGCATTGCCGCCATGTCGCGCACGAAGATCACCGAATAGTCGATCGCCCGGATCGCCGCGAACGGCGATGCGGGGCGCGGGGGCTGTTCGCTCATTGCGGGTCTCTCGCTCTCGGACGGGTCGCCAGCGTAGCGCGCGTGCGGCCGTGCGATCCAGGACCCGATACCCGGCACAGGGAGTGGATGGTAATGCCCCAGGCGCCCGCCCGGTCGATGTCGATCGCCGCCCCGGTCGGCGGCTGGAACGCCCGCGACGCGCTCGCGGACATGCCGGAGACCGACGCGGTGATCCTGGAGAACTGGTTTCCCGGCACCGACCGGGTCACCCTGCGGCGCGGCTCGGCCACCCATCTGGACGGCCTGCCGGGGCCGGTGGAGAGCCTGCTGGACTATGTCGCCGCCGACGGGTCGGGCGCGCTGTTCGCGGCCAGCGGCGGCGGCATCCATGACGCGACGGCCGGCGGCAGCGCCGGCGCGGCGCTGGTCTCCGGCCTGTCGAACGACCGCTTCCAGTCGGTGCAGGTGCAGACCGCGGGCGGCAAGTACCTGCTGGCGGTGAACGGCGCCGACACTCCGCTGCTCTACGACGGGACGGCCTGGTCGACCGCCAGTGTCACCGGCCCGGCAGCGGCGGACCTGGTCTGGTGCAACCTGCACCAGCGCCGGCTCTGGCTGGGCGAGACCGGCAGCCTGTCGGCCTGGTACCTGGCTGTGAACGCGATCGCCGGCGCGGCGACGGAATTCCCCCTGGGCGGCATCGCCAGCCTGGGCGGCCACCTGATGGCGATGGGCACCTGGAGCCGCGACGGCGGTGCCGGCTCCGACGACGTGGCGCTGTTCCTGACCTCGGAGGGCGAGGCGATCGTCTACCAGGGCACCGACCCGTCCAGCGCCGCGACCTGGTCCCTGGTCGGCGTCTTCCGGATCGGCAAGCCGATCGGCCGGCGCTGCATGATCAAGATGGGCGCCGACCTGGTGATGATCACCCAGGACGGCTATGTCTTCGCCTCGTCGATCCTGTCGGTGGACCGGGCGCAGGCGGAGCGGGTGGCGCTCAGCCAGCAGATCAACGCCGCGGTCAGCGACGCGGTGCGCGCGCATGGCGGGCTGTTCGGCTGGCAGGCGATGGCCTATGCCGGCGGCCAGATGCTGATCTTCAACGTGCCGACCTCCGCGACGACGGCACAACAGCATGTCTTCAACACGATCACCCGGCGGCCCTGCCGCTTCACCGGCCTGGACGCACTGTGCTGGGCGCTGCTGGACGGGCGGGCGCAGTTCGGCACGGCGGACGGGCGGGTCTGCCTGTTCGACACCGGCACCGACGATGACGGCAGGGCGATCGCCGGCGATGCGCTGCAGGCGTTCAGCTATTTCCGCAGCCCGGGCCGGGCGAAGGCGTTCAAGCGGGTGCGGCCGATCTTCCAGAGCCTGCAGAACCCGAGCGCGGCGCTGGACCTGAACCTGGATTTCCAGATCCAGGCGCCCACCGCGGTGGCGGTGCCGGCGGCCAGCGCGGCAGGCATCTGGGGCAGCTCGAACTGGGGGCAGTTCGCCTGGGGCGGCGGCACCCAGACCTTCAAGGGCTGGCGCAGCCTGCGCGGGCTCGGCCATGCGGCCAGCCTGCGGGTGCGGGTCTCGTCGGATTCCGTGCGGCCGTCCTGGCTGGCGACGGACTGGCTGTTCGTGCCCGGCGGCCTGGTCTGATGGCGGCCCCGCTGCTCCGGTTCGCGGGCGCCCCGGCGGAGAACGACCGGATCGCCGCCTGGACGGCGGCGCGGATCCCGCATGTGGCCGGGTTCGCCCCGCCGTTCCGCTGCGCCCTGGCGATGGCGCGGGACGGCCCGGTTGCCGGCTTCGTCTTCCACGACTGGCAGGCGCAGGCCGGCACCCTGCAGCTCTCGATGGCCGCGGACAGCCCGCGCTGGGCGGCCCGCGGCACCCTTGCCGGCCTGTTCCGCTATGCCTTCCGCACGAACGGCGCGAACAAGCTGTGGACCGCCACGCCGCACCTGTCCGCGCGGGCGCTGCGCTTCAACCGCGGCATCGGCCTGCGCCAGGAGGCGGTGCTGCGGCACCAGTTCGGCCCGGGGTCGCATGCCGTGATCTGTTCGATGCTGGCGCGCGAATGGCGCGCCTCGCGCTGGTTCGAGAAGGAGTGAGAGATGGGCAAGTCATCCCCCAGCATGCCGGCGCCGCCGGACCCGGCGGCCGCCGCGCAGGCGCAGGGCGCCGCCAACCTGGACGCCGCCCGCCAGGCGGCGCAGCTGAACCGCTACGACGTCTACACGCCCTATGGCGCGCAGACCTGGCAACAGGCCTACAGCCCGCAGGACCGGGCCGCGCTGGACCGCTGGCAGCAGGAGATGGACGGCTATACCGCCAATGTCCTGCCGGCCTGGACGGCGGCGCAGCAGGCGGGGGCGCCGCAGGCGGCCTCGGGCCAGTACATCGAGAATTCCGACCAGGGGTGGCACAGCCCCGGCGGCGGGCAGCAGGCCCCGGCCGGCCCGATGCCGGCGCCGCCGCAGCGGCCGGATGTCCATCCCGGCCAATGGACGCAGACCATCGCGCTGACACCGGACGGACAGGCCAACCTGGACCTGCAGAACCGGCTGACCAACCAGGCGCTGAGCTTCGGCAACGACCAGGTCGGCCGGGTCGCCGGCACGGTCGGGCAGCCGCTGAGCTTCGCAGATGCCCCGCCGACGGTGCCGGGGGTCGGCCAGACGATCGGCGGCGCGCCCGGCATCGGGGCGGATGCGCAGGCCCGCTTCCTGGAACTCAGCCGGCAGCTGCAGGGGGCGGATCCGCAGCAGGTCGCGCGGGCGCAGCAGCAGTTCTTTGCCGGGCTGGACGCCGGCGATGTCGGCGGCATCGTCCGCGACAACCCGCAGCTGCAGGGCATGGCGCTGGGCAATGCCGGGCAGCGCCTGGCGATGCTGTACGGCCCCGGCGAGGGCGGCGCCATGCAGCGCTGGACCGCCGGCGTGCAGGGCCTGATGGCCCAGGGCATGGACGTGGCGGCGGCGCATAACCAGGTGCTGGGGCAGATGTCGGGCGGCGATCTCGCGCAGATCCTGCAGGACCCGAACGCGGCGACCTACGGCGCGGCGGCGCGGGGCGCGATCGCCCAGCGCGCCGACCAGCTGGCCGCGGCGGCGAACCGGCCCGACCAGGGCGCGGGGGCGGTGCAGCGCCGGCTCGACCTCGCGCGGCTGCCGGCGATGCCGCGCATCGATGCCGCGCCGCAGGCGACGGGTCCCTGGCTGCAGGCCCAGGGTCAGGGTGCGGGCCCGGGTGCCGGCCCCTACGGCCTGGACCTGTCCCGGCAGGGCATCGAGGACGCCCTGTACCGGCGGGCGGCGGCGCGGCTCGACCCGCAATGGCAGCAGCAGGAGCAGGCGCTCGCCGCGCAGCTGGCGAACCAGGGCATCCCCATCGGGTCGGCGGCCTACGACGCGGAGATGGACCGCTTCGCCCGGGCACGCAACGACGCCTATGCCGCGGCGACGAACGACGCGATCCTCGCCGGCGGCGGTGAGCAGTCGCGGCTGTTCGGGCTCGGCCTCGCCGGCCGCCAGCAGGGCTTCGACGAGGCCCTGGCCGGCGCGACCTTCGCCAACGCCGCCCAGGGCCAGGCCTACGGGCAGGCGCGCGATACGCGCGCGCAGATCTTCAACGAGGGCATGACCGTCGCGCAGCAGGATTTCTACCAGCAGCAGCAGAACGCCGCACTGCAGAACGCGGCCCGCCAGCAGGCGATCCAGGAGCAGCTGCTGCTGCGCAACCAGCCGATCAACGAGCTGGTCGCCCTGCTGGGCACCTCGGGCGGCGTGCAGATGCCGCAGTTCGGTGCGCCGGCGGCGATCGGCGTGGCCGCCCCCGATGTCATGGGCGCGACCTACGATTCCTATGCCGGGCAGATGAATGCCTACAACGCGGCGCAGCAGCGCAACGCGGCCGGCATGCAGGGACTGGGGAGCCTGCTGGGCACCGGCCTGCGGGCGGCGGCCAGCGGTGGCTGGTTCTAGGCGGCGCGGCCCCGCGCCCCGCCTGCATCCGCCGGCCACGAAGACCGCACCTGCGGCCGCCTGCGGGCGGCATTTTCATGAGGGATCGCCATGGCATTCAGCGGCGGGACATTCTCCCTGCTCACCGCATCCAGCGCCTATCAGACCGGCCAGACGGCGGACGGCGCGGCGCTGTACCTGGAACTGGCCGGCATCGCGGCGGGCCTGTCGGCCTGCCTGCTGAAGGACGGCTCGCAGAGCCCGACGGCCGACCTCACCCTTGCCGGGTACCGGCTGACGAATCTCGGGAATGCGAGCGCCTCGACCGACGCGGTGAACCGGCAGACCGCGGATGGGCGGTACGCGCGGCTGTCGGGATTCACCATGGCCGGGGCGGCGCTCGGCGACGGCAATGCGGCCAGCGGCTTCGTCACCGGCGACCTGGCCGAGGTCACGGCGTCGACCCTGGCCACCGGCGCGGCGCATCTGGGCAAGTGGGTGAACATCACCCATGGCACCGGCTGCACGGTGACCCTGCACGACCTGCCGGGCGAGGGGGCGGAGATCGGCTTCATCCAGCGCGGCGCCGGGGCGATCACCTTTGCGGTGGCCTCCGGCACCCTGCGCACCCGCGGCAGCCTGAACAAGTCCGGCGGGCAATATGCCGGCGTCGTCGCGATCCACCGCGACGGCGAGTGGCATCTGTTCGGGGACCGGACGTCATGATGCCGTTTGGCGTGGCGGCTGCGGTCCATGCCGGCGGCGTCGCGCTGCTGAACACGATCGCCTACACATCGGGGTCCGGCACCTACGCAGTCCCGGCCGGGGTCACGCGGATCGTCGTCACCCTCATCGGCGGCGGCGGGTCCGGCGGGGACTCGACGTTGAACACTGGCGGCGGCGGCGGCGGCGGGTGCGCTCAGGTGCAGATCGAAGTCACGCCGAGCGACACTTTCGACTACATCGTGGGTGTCGGGGGGGCGCCAGGAAACGGTGGGCAATCCACATTCTCCCCAAAGACCTGGGGCGGCGGATCGTGGTCTGGAATGTCGGCCGGTGGTGGCCTTGCGGCAGACGGAACAAATAACAGCTTTGGCGGTGCCGGCGGGACACCCAATGTCAGCGTGAACGTTAATGTCACTACCCTTGCCCAGATGGCGGGCGGCAGTGGCGGTGACGCGCTCCCAACGGGCTTTGGCGGTGGGGGCGGCGGCGGTGCCGGAGCGAGCCCGGCAGGCGACGGCGCCGATGGCAGCGACGTTCCCGGCACGTCGGGTGGCCCAGGTGGGGCGGGCGGGACGGGCGTCACTCCAGGTGGCAGCGGCGGGACAGGCGGCAACAACAGCCCAAACACAGTAGGCAGCGACGGCTCCAACTACGGAGCTGGGGGCGGCGGTGCGGCCGGTGCCGCCGGCGCCGGTAACGGCGCGGGAGGGCTGGTTCGCATAGATGAGTACGGGTGAGCTAAACTTCGCCCCATCCGAACGTGCGGATCATACGGCCTGGCAGAAGGTTGTTCATCAATATTTGGGCAGGTCGCGGCATGACCTCTTGCCATTCGTCATTAGAGCCTTGCCGAAAATGTCCTATGCCCGGCTCTGGCTCCGGGACACCCGCGATGGAGTCGGGGACGTAGCCGAACGGTTGTAGGATTGTGCGTATGGTCTGTAAGCCGTCGGATTGCAGTTGAGCCTGATCAGTGAAGGTTATTTGGAACCGAGGGTCGCGTTCTGCGGTGGCCATCCACTGCGCGATCCATCGCAGGCAAGCGGTGTAGAAATGGTCAGCATGCCACGTGAATTGCTGTTCGTGGGATAGGCCGTCAAAGCCTGGCGGCGGGTGCGGATCCACGAGGTAGCGCAAATGGGTGGCGGGTCCGCTCATGCGGGTTCGGTAGAAATGCGCCCATGAGGCCGTCGCCTGCCGTGGGTCGCGAACGTGGACATGAATATGGCGGATGCCGGCCGCGGCCAGGGCATTCAGGTTGTGCTCCGAAGCGTCCATGTGGGTTTGCGCAATCGCCCCGCCGCGAGCGAACAGCCGGATCGATTCAGTCAACGAGTAGTCATTCGGAAACCGCCGAAGGCTGATCTGGATGTGAGGCACCTTCAGCAAGGTAGAGATCACCTGTTGCAGATAAACGCTACCGGACTTCGGAAGGGTAATGAGTAGGATCGGCGGTTCGCCGCGTTCAACGGCCTCCGCATGCAGTTTTTGTTCTAACGATGTCCAAAGAGATGTGCCCGACGCAGTAATGGTGTTATGAAGTAAAGTAGCCGTTTCGAATTCGTGCACCTTGGAAAATCGGGTGTAAAATGGCGAATCGACTTTAGTATGGTAGAATCCGCTGCGAAGAAACTCTTCCGTCCTCCGAAAAACGTGATCTTCGCCATATTCGGCAAGCTCAGTGCCAATGTTCTCCACAAAGCGGTTGAAATCTTCTGAGCTGAGGTTAGACAAATCCAACACCTCCATCAGACAGGTCGCGCGACGCCCCGGCAGGGTTTGAAAAAGACCAATCATCGCGGCCCGGCCTAGCAGACCAGGATGACATCCTGGAAGCCGGGAAGGATATCTTCGCTCTCGCCGCATATCGCAACCGGCCGATCTGCCGACCCAGCAGTGCCCCTGGTGTCGCAGATCCAGCTGCCGCGCGAAACCCTGATCGACAGGCGCGGTGCCGCATCACGGTCCTGACGACGCAAGGCCGCCGGCCGACCGTCTCGGAGACCTGGCGGGCGACCGCCTTTACCGGAACAGCCTGACCCGCACCCGGTGCGGGCGACCCGCTCGTCCCGTAGCCGACCTGACCGCCAGCCACCAAAGCCGGAGGGAGCTTTCGCCATGACACATGTTGCGCGATGGATTGCGGGCGCCTGCCTGCTGTCGGGGGCGGCAGTCTGCCCTCCGGCGCAGGCGCAGGTACCGTGCCGGCCCCTGGCCATCGGGGATGCCCAGCTGCGCGAGAGGTACGGCGAGGTGCCGGTCGGCGCCGGCGTGTCGAACGGCCGCCTGGTGATGCTCTACACCGCACGCGACCCCGGCGCGGGGGCCGGGGCAGGCGGCTCCACCTGGACAATCGTGATCGTCGACCCGGCGCGCGGTGTCATGTGCGGCCTGGCGGCCGGCGACGGATGGGAGGATATCGAGCCCCCGGCAGCGGGAGACCCGGCCTGATGGCCGGCGAGGATCACGAGGCGCGACGCATGGCGGCAACGGCAATGCAGAAGATCCAGGGCCACGAGGACCGCTGCACCGAGCGCTGGATGGAGGCGCGCAAGTCCCTGGACGAACTGCAGCGCCGCTGGTGGTGGCTGCTGACCGGGATCATCGGCGCGATGGGGGCCGGCACGGTGGGCTTCTTCGCGCTGTGGATGGAGCTTCAGAAAACCCTGACGACGATCCAGATCACCCTGTCGCTGCTGCCGAAGGCGGCCGGGGGATGAGGGGCCTCTATGCGCGCCCGCATTTCCGCTGGGACGAACTGCGCTGCCGGGGCTGCGACGGCTCCTGCCCCTACAGCCAGGGCGGCCGGCCGATCGCCAATCCGACGGAGGCCGCGCTGGACAAGCTGGAGGCGCTGCGGCGGGCCGTGGCGGTGCCGCTGCAGGTGAATTCGGCGTCGCGCTGCCCGCTGCACAATGCGCGGGTCGGCGGCGCGCCGCTCAGCCAGCACCGGGCAACCGGGAGGGTGCAATCCACCGCCTTCGACATCCTGCTGGGCGGGGTGCCGAAGGCGGTGCTGGTCGCTGCGGCAGCATCGGTCGGGTTCGGCGGAATCGGGATCAACTACCGGTCGTTCGTGCATGTCGACGACCGCGGACGAAGGGCGAGGTGGTGAGATGCTGGAAATGCTGTTCTCGGCGCTGTTCGGCGGCGCCACCGGGCTGCTCGGCACCCTGGTCGGCAAGATCTTCGGCTGGCTGGAACTGCGCGAGCGCCGCCGCTCGATGCTGATCGAGCAGGCGCATGAGCTGGCGCTGTTCGACAGGCAGGCGGCGCTGCGGCAGACCGAGATGGAAAGCGAGCGCGCGCTGGCGGAGACCGCGGCCTGGCAGGCCGGCCGGACCGCCAGCTATCGCCACGACATCGCGGCCGGCGAGACCTATCGCTGGGTCGCCGCGATCATCCGGCTCACCCGGCCGGCGCTGACCCTGCTGCTGCTGGGCCTGACCGGCCTGGTCTTCCTGCGGGTCGCCGACCTGGGCATCCAGGCGGAGATCGTCAACCAGATCGTCTTCCTGGCCAGCATGGCCGTCGCCTGGTGGTTCGGCGACCGGGCGCCCCGGCAGGCGCGGCGCTAGGTATTCCTGCTGAAGAGCTTGTACCCTTGGGGTGCATTCTGAAGGCTGGCCGGGAAGCCGTGTCCCTCAGTCATCGGAGTTGCGTTCGAAAAGCCTGCGCTCCAGGTTTGAGACGAGAGCTGCCCGGGCGTCGAGGCTCAGCTTGTCGAGATTGACCTGCCGCCATTTTATGGCGGGCAGATCGGGGACATGGTCAAGAGCCAGCACCGACCAGTCCGGTTCGCCCCGCTCGAAAGAGATCAGGAAGCGGCGATGCTCGTCCGGCATCTGGCCGATCACGGTCTCGATCAGGGCTTCGCGGGCCTGTAGCAGCGCATCGAGGCTAACCGGAGCGTCTGTCATACCCGCGAAGCCGCGCTGATACTCGACGCTGATATCCTTGCGGTTCGGGCCGACCACCTCGTGCATCGGGCGGTCGTGGCTCAGCAGATACACAATGAATGCGCGGCGCAGATCGTCGCTGATCCCCTCTTTCGCCAGAAGGTCGCGCACGTCGAAAAGGTCCCGTGGATGCTGACGGTCGAGCGCCGCCACGATCTTGCCGCCATACAGGTCGGCGAACGACACCACCTGCATCTCGGCGTAGCCGAGGCTTTGTTCCACACTGGGCCTAACCGTCCGCAGATCAGGTTCGAACACGCAACCACGCAGGACGGGCGTCACCTCGATCTTGACCTGAACGCCATTGCCCCGTGCGATCAGCTTCGTGACGGCTCCCTGTTTGTTGGGGCTGGCAGGGACGATGTGCTGCGCCGGGGAGCCGGGGCCAGCGCGTTCGGCGATGCGCCTCATCGCCGCGTCGATCGCCGCAAGTGACTCCTCTCGCGCTTCCACAGGCAGGTAGGTCAGATCGATATCCACGGACAGGCGGGGCATGTCGCGTACGAAAAGGTTGATGGCCGTGCCCCCTTTGAGGGCGAAGCACTCTTCGTAGGCCACGAAGGGCAGCACGCGGACCAACAGGGATGCCTGGCGACGATACTGCTCGCTAAACGGCATCAAGGTCCCCCGGTACGGTGATCCGATAGACCGGATCGAGTTTTCCGCCGCGCACCAGCATGCGGTCGCCGGCGCCAAGGTCGTAGGCCTCCTTGTCGAGCCTCCTGAGCCAGGCCGGTTTGTGCCGGTCCGAGAAGAAGAAGAACAGCCGCTTGACCTTGATGCTCCTGCAATCGGCCAGCAGCTTTCCAAGCCGGCTCGGGCTCAGGCTGACCAGGCCCTCGGCCAGTTTGTCCACCATGTGGAAGCTCTCTTTGCGCGGCAGTTCGTCCAGAAGCTCCAGAAAGGCGCGCTCGGGCGTCGAGACGATGAAGGGCCAGTTCCATTGCCCCCACGGCATGACGTTGAAGCTGTTGCCCTGTATGGAGCCCGTGCCGCTGCCCGCATTCGTCTTGACATTCCAGGCCAGGCTGGTGAGGGCCGGCGTGACGGCCTCCGTATGGAACAGGCGCTTGCTGTGGTGGAAGATAAAGCGCTGTTCGATCGGGAGCTTGCCTACCCAGCCGGGCAGCCGCTCTTGCCCATAGAGGTGGGCCTCCTGCTGCTCCTGCGAGAGGAAATGGGCATAGCCCTGAAGCTCCAGGGCTGTCCGGCCACCCACCACCACCGGAAATGCCATCAGGGTCTGAAGGGATATGACCACCTGCTCCCAGCGCAACGCTCCCCTGGGCCGCCGGAATACCCCCCGGGCAGGCTGTTCCAGCCATCCCGCCGCGACATACTGAGAGCGCAATGAGCTTGAATAGCCGTGCTCTGTCAGCCATCGCGCCGACACAAGAAGCCCCTCGGGAACTTCCCGCTCCAACAGCTTTAACTTTTCGCGCATATGGGCAGACATACTGTCTAAAATAGGAAAAAATCAAAGTGCGGGCAAGCCGTCCTTCGCTAATCTCTCAAAATGCTTAGGTAGGCTTACCAAAAGCCCGATGCAATAAAGTCGACCTGCATGCCGGTCTTATGGTCTGGAGGCTGGCTTGGCCCGCCCGGGCCGGTCCCGTTCCGCGCGGATGCGCCGTTCCAGATAGTCGGCGAACTGCCCCGCGCGCAGGCGGCGGACCTCGGGCTTGCGCCAGTCCTGGCCGGTGATCGTGCCGCGGCAGGCGGCGCTGCCGCAGCGGCAATCCATGACCCAGTCGTCGTCGTCGCCGGTGGCATAGTCGAAGGCCAGCTCCTCGCCGGCGGCGATGGCACGCAGGGCGGCGAAGACGATCTGGCCCCGGATCGCGACATTGGGGTCGCAGGAATGGTTCAGGTGCATCATCGAGCCCTCGCGCTCCGCCGCGGTCAGCGGGCCGATGAACAGGTCGTCGCCGACCTGGATATCGGCCGGGCCGAGCAGCGCGTCGACCCGGTCGCGGGTGGCGCGGTCCATGACATGGCCGCCCTTCACCACCACCCATTCGCCGGCCGCGAGCGCGGCGCGCGCGAACAGGCCGGTCCCCTCGATGCCGCTGCCGCGTTTCTCCACCTTCGGCGAGAACCAGGTCAGCGGCGGCGGCGCCGCCAGGTGCGCCGGGGCATGGCGGCGCTGCAGCTCCGCGATGGCCAGCGGCAGCCAGTGCGGGGCCGGGTTCCGCCCGCTCTCCCAGTTCTTGATCGCCTGTGCGGTATTGCCCAGCGCCTCCGCAAGGCGTGCCTGGCTCCAGCCCTGGTTGGTGCGCCAGCGGCGGATCCCTTCCGACGTCCGCAAGCCCGCATCCTCCGCCGCCAGGTCCGCCCCCAGGTCCGCCCCCAGGTCCCCCGATGGCCCGTCCGTCCCGTTCATGCTGCATCCCCCGATGCATCGCCGCCCGCTCGCACAACCGGGCCGAGGCTGGCACACTCGCCGCCGCGGGAAAAGCGCAGCAAAGCCGGGGAGGGCACGGTGCACAAGCTCGAATTCTTCTACGACCTGTCCAGTCCCTGGACCTACCTGGCCACCAGCCGGATCGGGAAACTGGCCGCCGATGCCGGGGCGGAACTCGCCTGGAAGCCGATCCTGGTGGGCGGCGTGTTCAATGCCGTCAACCAGCAGGTCTACGAGACCCGCGCCGCGCCCGACCATCCGAAATACCGGCACATGGGCAAGGACCTGGCGGATTGCGCGCGGTACTACGGCCTGGCGATCCGGTTCCGGCCGACCGTCTTCCCGGTGAACTCCGCCGCCGCCATGCGGGGCGCCTTCCTGGCCGAGGAGCGGGGGTTGATCCACCGCTACAACATGATCGTCGGCGACATCTACTGGGGCCGCGACCGCGACATCTCGCAGGACGAGGTGCTGGCCGAGATCGCCGGCGAGGCCGGCATCGAGCCGGCGGAATTCCTCGCCGCGGTGCGCGACCCGGCGCTGAAGGCGCGGCTGAAGGACAACACCCAGGAGCTGATCGACCGCGGCGGCTTCGGCTCGCCCACCATCTTCGTCGATGGCGAGGACATGTATTTCGGCAATGACCGGCTGTTCCTGGTGGAGGATGCGCTGCGGCGGTAGCGGCCGGCCGGCTGCGCCCCGCCACGGCAGCCTGCCGGGCGCAAAAACTTAGCCATTCGACGAAGTTTTCGCTTGCCCCATCGGCAGGACTGCGCATAGTTAGCGACATGGCTAAGCATGATCCCGATCTTTCGCGGCTGTTCCACGCGCTGGCCGATCCGACCCGCCGGTCGATCCTCACCCGGCTCGCCGAAACGCCGGCACGGGTAACGGATCTGGCCGGCCCGACGGGGCTGCGGCTGCCCACCGTGATGCGGCACCTTTCGGTGCTGGAGCAGGCAGGGCTGATCGCCACGTCGAAGGACGGGCGGATACGCACCTGCGCCATCGTGCCCGAGGCGCTGGACCCGGTGCGGACATGGCTCGATCAGCAGCGCGCCATCTGGGAGGCCCGGCTCGACCGGTTGGATGCATTCGTGATGAAGGCGATGAAGGACCGCGGAGAATGACAGAGACCCCTGCTGCAGCCGGTGCGCGCCGTGCGGTGCCCGACGATGGGAAGGGCCGCTTTGCGACCCTCGCCTTCGAACGCGACCTGGCCGCGCCATTGGCCGTGCTGTGGGAAGCATGGACGGCCCCGGCCGCGCGGGCGATCTGGGCCGCGCCTTCGCCCGCCGTGACGGTGGAGTTCCTGGAAGCCGATACCCGGGAGGGCGGTCGCGAGATCTCGCTCTGCAAGGTCGATGGCCAGCCGGACATCCGTTGCGAGAATGGCTGGCTCGTGCTGCAGCCGGCGCGGCGCAGCGTGAGCTACGAGCTCATCTCGTGAGCAGGCGCGAGGCAATCGGTGGCCCTGGTGACGGCAGATCTGTCTGGCACCGACGCGCGCAGCAGGCTGGTCGTGACGGTGCAGCTTTCCGCGCTGGCAGCGGACATGGAGGCAGGCTACCGGGAAGGCTTCGGTGCGGCTCTGGACAACCTCGCAGGCGCGGCCGAACGGACCATGGTGCTGCAGCGGGTGATCCGCGCACCGCGATCGCTCGTGTGGGGCGCCTGGATGAATCCTGAAACCCTGCCGCAAAGGTGGGGGCCGGACGGCTTCTCCTGCCGCACGCAGCGGATCGACCTGCGCACCGGCGGCGAATGGCTGTTCGACATGATCGCCCCCGACGGCACGGTCTTCCCGAACCACCATCGCTATGTCGAGGTCCGGCCGGAGGAGCGGATCGGCTATGCGCTGCTCGCCGGCGAGAACGGGCCGAAGCATGCCGACGCCTGGGCCTCGTTCGAGGAGCGGGACGGGGCGACGACGGTCACGCTGGGCATGGTGTTCAGTTCGGCTGCCGCCTACCGGGAGGCGAAGGGCTTTGGTGCGGTCGAACTGGGGCAGCAGACGCTCGGCAAACTGGAACGCTTCGTCGCGCGGCGCTGACAGGCTACGGCGCCCGCAAGCTCGAAACGCCCCCGGGATCCGGACATTGCCGCCGGCGGGCGGCGGGTTCGCGCTGGCGACCGGCGCCGCCACCCGGCCGGCGCCCGGATCGGCCGGAAGTGGCGGGCGCCAGGCCGGGCGCAGTGTCCGGCGTCGCGGCTATTCCGCGGCGTTGGCGACGGTAAGGCCCTCGTAGAGGTCGCGGCCCGCCGTCAGGGCGCGGATCTTGGCGTCGGCGATGGAGCGCTTCAGCATCCAGAAGCCGCAATCGGGATGGATGTAGCGCACCCGGCCCTCGCCCAGCAGGCCCTCCGCCCGCTCGATCTGGCGGGCGATCGATTCCGCGGATTCCACCACCGTCGACTTGATGTCCACGACCCCCAGGCCCAGGCCGATCTCCGGCCGCAGGTCGCGGAACACCTCCAGCTCCTCGATCGGGCGATGGGCGCATTCCATCACGATATGGTCGACATGCAGGGCGTTCAGATAGGCCATCAGCGCGCCCCAGCCGCCCTTCTGGATGGTCTGGCCGCCGTAATTGCCGAAGCACAGATGCACCGCCGGGATGCCGGGGACCGCGTCCAGCACCCGGTTCATCGCCTCGGCCGCCCAGCCGCCCTCGTCCGGGCTGCCCGGCAGGTTCGCCTCGTCGACCTGGATCACCGCGGCGTTGCAATGGGAGACCTGCTCGGCCAGCACGTCGGCGATCGCGAAGGACAGGTCCGGCAGCGCGCCGTAATGCTCGTCGATCAGGGTCTTGGCCAGCATATGCGGCCCGGTCAGGGTGAATTTCAGCGGCTTCGTGGCCAGCGCCACCGCCTTGCCGCAGGCCTGCGGCAGGTCGAGCATGCCGCTGTCCAGCGGGCCCTCCACCACGCCGGGCGGCACGGCGCGGAAGCGCATGCCGGGCCGGGCGCGGTAGTCCATCGCCTCGGCAAAGCGGATGTCGGTGCGCACCCCGCCCATGCGGGAGACGAAATACTCGATCATCCCGTTGGTCTCGGGATGGTTCACGTCGAACCGGTACAGCTCGCCGTCGCAGACCAGGTCGATGCCTGCGCTCTCCTGGATGCCCAGTACGACCCGCGTGGCATCCGACAGCGCCTGGCCGGACGGCAGCGCGGTGAGCCAGTCGGGGACCGGATAGGACCCGACGACGGTGGTTTTGATCCTGGGCTCTTTCATCGACATGTTACCCTCCCTGCGAATGGGGCTATAATTATCTGATTGGTTAAAAGGTCAAGCCGGGGGGAAGGAACATGCGGATGAAACAGGCGGTCTGGCGACGCTGGACCCTGGCGATCCTGGTGCATGTCGCGCTGATCGCCGTCTGGCATTTCTGGATCGTGCTGGGCGACGTTCCGCCCTATGTGATGGCCACGCCATGGGACACCCTGATGGCGCTGAACAGCGACTATGACTGGTTCCACAACAGCATGGTCACGGCGGGCGAGATCTTCCTGGGCTTTTTCGCCGCCGTGCTCTTCGGGGTCGGCGTCGCGGTGCTGTTCTCCTGGTCCACGACCACGACCGAGCTGATGCTGCCGGCGATCCTGTCCACCAACATGATCCCCAAGGTCGCATTGGGGCCGATCATCATCGTCTGGTTCTCCTACGGCTTCCTGCCGAACTCCATCATCGCCTTCTCAATCTGCTTCCTGCCGATCCTGCTGACCACGGCGCGCGGCCTGACCGAGATCGAGCCCGACCTGCTGGACCTGGTGCGGGCGCTGCGGGCGTCGCGCTGGCAGGTCTTCACCAAGATCCAGCTGCCCGGCTCGCTGCCCTACATCTTCTCCGGCATGAAGGTGGCGGTGGTGCTGGCCGTGGCAGGCGCGATCGTCGGCGAGTTCATCGCCTCCGGCGAGGGGCTCGGCTACCTGATGCTGCAGGTGCAGGTCACCCTGGACACCGCCGCGATGCTGATGGCGGTGTTGCTGATCACCCTGATCGGCGTGGTGCTGTACGGGCTGGTGGTGGGCGTCGAGCGCCTGGTCGTCGTGCAGGACCGGCGGCTGGATGCCGGCTGAGGGCGGCGGCGAGGGGCGCGGCATGGCCGGGGCGGAGGACGGCGCGGAGAACGGCGTGCCGGGCGCGCGGCGGCCGGCCACCCGCGACCCGGTGCGTGCCCAGCGCGAGATCCTGGCGGCGGCGCGGGCGGAGTTCGCAGCCTATGGCCTGGCCGGTGCGCGGGTCGACCGGATCGCCACGGAGGCCGGCCTCAACAAGCGCATGCTCTACTACTATTTCCGCCACAAGGAGGGGCTGTTCACCGCGGTCCTGGAGCAGGTCTATGCCGAGCTTTCGGCGCTGGCGGAGACCCTGGATGTGGAGGAGGGCGAGCCCGCCGCCCGCCTGGCCCAGTTCGTCGAGATGGTGTTCGACCATTACGCCCGGCACCCGGATTCCATCACCCTGCTGAACAGCGAGAACCTGCATGGCGGCCGCCACCTGGCGCAGTCGCCGCGGCTGCAGGACCTGAGCCCGGTGTTCCGCCAGCGCCTGGCGCGGCTGATCGAGCGCGGCGTGGCAGATGGCAGCTTCCGCCCCGGGATCGACGAGGTCTCGCTCTACCTGTCGATCGTCGGCCAGATCTATTTCGCCCAGTCCAACGCCGCGACCCTGTCGCTGTTCTTCAGCCGCGACCTGACGAAGCCATCCTCCCGCGATGCCTGGCGCCGGCATGTCCGCGCCATGATCCTGGCCGGCGTGCGTCCCTGACGGCGCCTGGCCCGAATTCGCCTGCCCCGAGTTCGCCTGGCCCGAATTCGCTTGCGGGGGGCGGCCGGTTATGTAACTATCTGGTTAAAAGTTGTTCCGGCCGACCCATCCCGGAAGGATTGCCAGATGCAAGTCGAGACCATGACCGCTGCCATCGACACCGCCGCCGCCCGCGACGCCTTCTGGCACGACTGGGTGCGGCGCTATCGCCGCGACGGCCATGTCACAGTGCCGGCGCTGTTCGCGCCGGTGCTGATGCAGGGCGCGATCGCCGACGCGATGGCGTGGAGCGCGACCTTCCTGGACGAGCTCGACGAGGCGAAGCGGGCCTGGTACCTCGACACCGCCGCCAGCCGGGCCGAGGCGCAGTCGATGGTGCTGCGCAAGCTGGACAATCCCCACGCCAACCGGCCGTTCTTCCGCAAGCTGGCGGCGCACCGGCCGCTGCTGGACTGCGTGGAGACCCTGATCGGCTGCGGCGTCAGCGCCTATTTCAGCCAGATCTTCTTCAAGCCGCCGCATGGCGGCGGGCCGAAGCCGGTGCACCAGGACAATTACTACTTCGGCCCCAGCGACCCGGAGGGCATGGTCACCGCCTGGATCGCGCTGGAGGATGCCGATGCGGAGAATGGCTGCCTGTCCTATGCCGATGGCAGCCACCTGAACGGCGTGCTGCCGCACGAGGCGCCGGCCGACCGCCCCTACGACCTGCAGATCCCGCCCGCGCTGACCGCGGCGCAGGCGATGACCCCCGCCCCGGTGCCGGCCGGCGGGGTGAGCTTCCACCACGGCGGCACCTGGCACCAGTCCGGCGACAACCAGTCCAGCCGCTGGCGGCGCGCCTGCGCGATCCACTATGTCAGCAACGGCAACCGCTTCGCGACGCCGGCCCTGCCCTATGACGACAGCCTGGTGCTGCGCCTGACATAGGCGCCCGGTTCTTTCGGAGCCGTGGCGCCGGGTCTGACCCGGTGTGGGGAGGTGCGGCGAGGCTCCACATCGTTCTCCCACAGTCACCACACACAGGGACCCATGGCGCAGGCGGCGATGCCGTGCGGCGGCACCGTTCCGTCACGATCCCGGATCGGGTCCACGGCTGTCCGGTTGAGCATGGCCGGCATTCGCTCAAGGCCGCGACTTTGCCGGGCTTGCGGGACCAGCCGCTGACGCTGGACCGGATGTCCTGGCGTTCCCCCAATCGTCACCACCGCGCTCGTCGCTGTAGTCCATGGTGCCGCCAGGTTCAATAATGGCCTGATCTTATTGAGCTGCGGCGCGATGGGTTGCCGGGCATCGCCCGGCGACCGGGACAAGCCCGCGCATGACGAAGCTATAAAACGCATGAGGCCGGAGAACGGCACTTAACCGGACAGCAGTGGATCAAGTCCGGGATGACCGGTGCGGGGAGGTGCGGCGAGGTCCACCGGAGCCGTCGCCCCGGTCCAGGCCCGGGTCCGGAAGCGCGCCCGGTCACCCCGCTGCCGGCGGGCGTATCGCCGTGGCGGCGCGCGCCAGGCGCCGGGCCATTGCCTCCGCCGGTTCCTGCCCGGCCTCGCCGCGCAGCCAGCGGATCACCAGCCACATGATGCCGCCGGCATGCATGGTCAGCATGTCGGCGGGGTCGGCGCCGCTGCGCCGGGCCGGTGCCGCGAAGGCAGCGGGCAGCAGGCGCGCCGACAGGAAGGCCACCAGCGCATCGAAGAACGCCGCCGTGCCGGCGCCCTCCAGCACCCGGAGATAGAACGGCCGGTGCGCCAGCAGGTGCCGCAGGATCGGCAGGGCATGGCGCTCGATCCGGTCCTGCACCTCTGCTTCCGTCAACGCGGGCGCAGACGGTGCCGGCCCGGGCGCCGTCCCGCCGGGCCGGGCCGGTTCGCGCGGCGGATAGGCCGCCGAGAGCCGTGCCAGCGCGGCGCGCTGTGCAGCCTCCTCCACGGAGGCGAAATGCTGGTAGAAGGTCGGCCGGGTCACGCCCGCCGCCTTTACCACCCGGGTGATCGAGAGGCCGGCCAGCGGCGCCTCGTCCACCAGCGCCGTGACCGCCGCGAGAAGCGCATCCAGGCTGCGCAGGAACCGCGGATCGGCGGTTCGGGCGCTCCCGGGCGGCGGGGCAGGGGGGCGGGCAGGCGGCATCGGCGCTCCGGCGGGCAGGCTTGACGGATCGGCGGCCTGTCATTTAATTTACGAATGTAAAATAAAGGGCCGGCCGCCACCGGTCAAGCGCGCGAAAGGGTTCCGCCTTGGTCCAGCCCCATCCCGTCCCGCAGCCGCCGACCCGGCCGATCGTCGGCAACCTGCCGCAGGTGGATTCCAACGGCCCGGTGCAGAGCTTCATGGCACTTGCGCGGGAATATGGCCCGTTCTTCAAGCTGCGCATCATCGACCAGGAGGTCTATGTCGCCAGCTCGCAGGAACTGGTGAACGAACTGTGCGACGAGAGCCGCTTCAACAAGCGGCTGCACGGGCCGCTGCAGGAGATCCGCGCCTTTGCCGGCGACGGGCTGTTCACCGCCCATAACAGCGAGCCGAACTGGGCCAAGGCCCACCGCATCCTGATGCCGGCGTTCGGCCCGATCGGGGTGCGCGGCATGTTCGACAGGATGCTCGACATCGCCGACCAGATGTTCCTCCGGTGGGAGCGCTTCGGGCCCGAAGCGCCGATCGACGTCGCGGACAACATGACCCGGCTGACCCTGGACACCATCGCGCTCTGTGCCTTCGACTACCGCTTCAACAGCTTCTACAGCGAGGAGATGCACCCCTTCGTCGCGGCGATGGTCGGCGCGCTGGAGGAAGCCGGGCAGCGCGGCCGGCGCATGCCGCCGCTGAACGCCCTGCTCGTGCACAAGGCCCGGCACTACCGCCGGGACATGGCGCTGATGCAGTCGGTGGCGCAGGACCTGATCGCCGGGCGCCGGCGCGACCCCGACGGCGCCGCCAGGAACGACCTCCTGAACCTGATGCTGAACGGCACCGACCCGGTGACCGGCGAGGGGCTGAGCGACGAGAATATCGGCTACCAGATGGTCACCTTCCTGATCGCCGGTCACGAGACCACCAGCGGCCTGCTCTCCTTCGCCACCTGGCTCTTGCTGACGAACCCGGCCGCCCTGGCCAAGGCACGCGGCATCGTGGACGAGGTGCTGGGCGACGAGATGCCCCGGATCGAGCATCTGGCCCGGCTCCGCCATATCGAGCAGGTGCTGATGGAAAGCCTGCGCCTCTGGCCGACCGCCTCGATCTTCGCCGTGAAGCCGCTGGAGCCGACGCTGCTCGGCGGCCGCTACCCGCTGGCGCCGGGCGACACGATCATGATCCTGGAGCCGATGCTGCACCGCGACCCGGCGGTCTGGGGACCCGATCCGGAGGCCTTCCGGCCCGAGCGCTTCGCGCCGGAGGCGGCGCAGGCCCTGCCGCCCAACGCCTGGAAGCCGTTCGGCAACGGCGCCCGCGCCTGCATCGGCCGGCCCTTCGCGATGCAGGAGGCGCAGCTCGTGCTGTCGATGATGCTGCAGCGCTTCGACATCGGCCTCGACGACCCGGGCTATGCGCTGAAGATCCACGAGACCCTGACGATCAAGCCGGAGGGGCTGCGCATCCGCGCCCGGGCGCGGCGCCCCGGCGGCAGCCTGCGGCGCGCCGCGCAGACGGCCGCCGCCGCGCCTGCGCCGGGCATGGCGGCGCCGGGGGCGCCGCCGCCTGTGGCGCCGGCTGCCGATGCCACCCCCCTGGCCGTGCTCTACGGCAGCAATACCGGCTCGTCGGAGGCCTTCGCCCGGCGCATCGCCGGCGAGGCCGCGGCGCAGGGTTTCGCCCCCCGGCTGGCCACGATGGACGAGGGCATCGACGCCCTGTCCGGCGCGGGCGCGCTGGTGGTCGTCACCGCGTCCTATGAGGGCCAGCCGCCGGACAATGCGCGGCAGTTCCTGGCGCATCTGGACGGCCTGTCGGAGGGCGCGCTGGCCGGGCTGCGCTTCGCCGTGTTCGGCTGCGGCAACCGGCAATGGGCGCGGACCTGGCAGGAGATCCCGAAGCGGGTCGATGCGGCGCTGGAGCGGTCCGGCGCCCGGCGCGCGGCGCCGCGTGGCGAGGCCGATTCCGGCGGCGACTTCTTCGGCGCCTTCGATGGCTGGCATGACGGTCTCTGGCCGCAGCTCGCCGCCGCCTTCGGGCGGGAGGCCGCCGCGCCGGATCCGGGCGCCGGCCTGCAGGTCGCGTTCGTCGCCGCCGCCCGCGAGGGCACCCTGCGGCTGAACGAACTGCAGGCCGGCACGGTGGTGGAGAACCGCGAGCTGGTCGACATGTCGGCGGCGGGCGCGCGCTCCAAGCGCCACCTGGAATTCGCCCTGCCCGAGGGCGCCAGCTACCGCGCCGGCGACTATCTGGCGGTGCTGGCCAGCAACGATGCCGCGACGGTCGGCCGGGCGCTGCGCCGCTTCGGGTTGAAGGCGGACAGCCAGGTGGTGCTGCAGCAGCCGGAAGACGCGGCCGTGCTGCCCACCGGCCATCCGATCGGCTGCGGCGCGCTCCTGTCCGACTATGTGGAGCTGGCGCAGCCGGCGACCCGCGCGCAGGTGGCGGCGCTGGCCGCTTGCGCGTCCTGCCCGCCGGAGCGGCAGGAGCTGCAGGCGCTGGCCGGCGATGCCTACGAGGCCGAGGTGCTGGAGCGGCGCTGCAGCGTGCTGGACCTGCTGGAGCGCTTCGGCTCCTGCGACCTGGCCTTCGGACGCTTCCTGGAGATGCTGCCGCCGATGCGGGCGCGGCAATACTCGATTTCCTCCTCGCCGCTCTGGCGGGCGGACCATGCCACCCTGACGATCGCCGTGGTCGATGCACCCTCCCTGTCCGGCGCCGGCCGCTTCCGCGGCGTCGCCTCCGCCTATCTGGCGCGGCTGCAGCCCGGCGACCGGGTTGCCATCGCGGTGCGCCCGTCGAAGGCGCTGTTCCGGCCGCCGGAGGATCCGGCGGTGCCGATCGTGATGATCTGCGCCGGCTCCGGCCTGGCGCCGTTCCGCGGCTTCATCCAGGAGCGCGCGGCGCAGCAGGCGGCGGGCCGCGCCCTGGGGCCGGCGCTGCTGTTCTTCGGCGCCGACCATCCGGACGTGGACTTCCTGTACCGCGACGAGCTGGCGCGCTGGGAGGCGGAGGGGGTCGTGACCGTGCTGCCGGCCTTCTCCGAGGCGCCGGTCGCGGGGCCCGACGGCGAGATCCGCTTCGTGCAGCACCGGGTCTGGGCGGAGCGCGCGCGCATCGCCGCCCTGTTCCGCGACGGCGCGATCGTCTTCGTCTGCGGCGACGGCAAGCATATGGCGCCCGCGGTGCGCGAGACCCTGATCCGCGCCTACCGCGAGGCGACCGGCGCCGCCGAGGATGCGGCGGCCGCCTGGGCAGAGGCGATGGAGCACCAGCACGGCCGCTATGTCTCCGATATCTTCGCCTGAGGCGATCGCCCCCCGCGGCGGCCGGCCGGATCGACTGCCCGCTGCCCGGGCGCTACGCTGAGCCTTCGGCACAGCCGGTCGCAGGGGATCGCAAGGTGGGTTCGTCCGGATGCTCGCGGGAAAGCGCGAGATGAGCAAAAAGGGGCTGGTGGACCGCTTCTGGGATGCCGTCCTCGGCAATCTCGGCGCGCCGGACCCCGAACCGGCGCCGCCCGACGAGGCGCCTCCCGAACCGCCCGCCGCCGAAGCCGAAGCCGAGGCCGATGCCGCGGCGCCGCCCGGCCGGCCCGGCTTCGACCAGTGGATGGACGGGCTTGCCGCCACCGATACGGCCATGGAGGCCGCGGCCGGCGCGCTCGACCCCGACGCCTGGGCGAACATGCCGGGCTGCACCGACGAGGAGCTTCTGCGGCGGCGAAAACTGGCCCGGCGGATCGCCAAGGTTGTGGTGGAGGCCTACCAGAAGGTCCTTGACGAGAGCGAGGAGGCCAGGAACCGCGACAAGATCCGGCGGGTGGTGCTCGACGCGCTCGGCGATCCGCAGAACCCGCTGTCGGAGATGTGGGGCCGCAAGCGCTGATATTCGTCAGGCCTGCATGCTGTCCCACAGATCCTGCCAGTCCGGATTGCCGGCCTCGATCAGCGCGATCTTCCACGCCCGCCGCCAGCGCTTCATCGTCTTCTCGCGCGCGATGGCGGTGGAGACCGCGTCATGCCGTTCCGCATGGACCAGCCGCCGGATGCCGTGGCGGCGGGCAAAGCCGCTGCCGCGACCTTCGCGATGCTGCAGGACCCGCCGCGCCAGATCCGCGGTCACCCCGGTATAGAGCGTTCCGTTCGGCCGGTTCGCGAGGGTATATACCCATGCACCCGCCATGGTTGCATGGTAACGCGGCGGCGCCGTCCCGTCACGCTCCCGGATCGGGGTCCGGGATGACGGGGGGTGGTGAGGTGCGGCCGGGTTCCTTCGGCCACGTCGTCCCGGGCTTGACCGGAACCCATGGCGCGGGCGGCGATGCCCGGGTGGTGCGGCCGCCGGGCCCGGGCCCGGCGGCCGGCAGGGCCTACATCTTCGGCATCTTCACCGAGGTGTCGATGAACTCGTTGGTATAGGCGTTCTTCACGTCATAGGGCTGCTTGATCTCGAAATACTTCTCGACCATCGCGTAGTCGTCCGCCATCCGCGAATCCTCGAAATGGCCGAGGCCGACATTCTGCGAATGCTCGTTGCTCATCAGCTCGGTGACGAGGCCCCAGTTCTGCAGCTCGTTCTCCTGCTTCAGGCCGGTATTGGCGGAGACCAGCGCCTCGACGCAGGCCGCACCGTTCTCGACGCAATAGGCGAAGGCCTTCTGGCTGACCTCGACGAAGGTCTTCACCGCGTCCGGATGCTCCTTGAGGAACGCGCCGTTGGCGATCAGCGAATTGCCGTAGGGGTTCACCCCGACATCCTTCCAGGAGACGAAGCCCATATCGTCGCCGAGCTGGCCCTGGAAGATGTGGTGGATGTTGTAGAACGAGGTGGTGACGTCGATCGAGCCGGCCTTCAGCGCCGAGAGCTTGGCGTTGGGCTGCACGTTGATCCAGTCCACCGAGTCCGGGTCGATGCCGACCGCCTTGGCGAAGACCGGGAACATCGCGCGGGCGGCGTCGGACGGCGGGTTGCCGATCTTCTTGCCGGGGAAGTCCTTCGGCCCGGTGATGCCGGAGGATTTCAGCCAGTAGAAGCCCTGCGGCGTGTTGGCATAGACGTTCATGATCGCGACGATGTCGGCGCCGGCGCCGATCGCCGTCAGGACCACGCCCATATCGGCCAGGCCGAGCTGGTTGGCGCCGATGCCGACCCGCTGGGTGGCCAGCTGCGAGCCCTTGCCCTGCTCGATCGTCAGGTCCAGCCCGGCCTTGTCGTACCAGCCTTCCTGCTTGGCATAGTAGTAGGGCGCGTGATCGCCGCCGGCGATCCAGTTCAGGATGAGGCTGGCCTCGGCCTTGTCGGCGGCCTGGGCCTGCGGGGCGACCGCGAGGGCCAGCGCCCCGGCCATGACCGCCCCGGCCACCGTGGCCGTCGTCAGGGCAGCCCGAGTGGCGGCACGATTAAGCATGTTTCTGTTCCTCCCGTGTTGCGTCGGTTGCGGCCCGGAGCCTGTGCAAGGCACGCCTTCTACCATCCGGCGCGCGGCGGGGGCCATGTCAGGGTGCAGAAGTAACCGTCTGGTTATTTGATTGTCGGTTTCGGCGGCAGGGCTTGTCAATTCGCCTCGCCGGTGGCATCCGGGACCGGCGGCGCGCGGCGGCGCGCGCCTGCCGGGCCGGTTGACGCGTCTGGCGCTTTGTGTTGCTCTTGTAACCAACCAGTTACTAATCCGGGCACCTCCCGCCGCCGCGACGGCCGGCCGGCGCATGCCGGGCATTGGCAGCTGGCGGATGGGGCAACCGGGGCACGGCAAGATGCCCGCAGGCAGGGAGGACGGCCATAGCTTCCGCGACGACAGGCGGTCCGAACGCCGCCACCCGGGTGCCGCAGGGCCCCCCGCTGATCCGGCTGGAGAATGTGCGCAAGGTCTATCGCTCCGGCGAGACCGAGGTGCTGGCCGTGTCCGACGTCACCATGACGGTGTCGGAGGGGGAGCTGGTCTCCCTGGTCGGGCCGTCGGGCTGCGGCAAGACCACCGTGCTGAAGATCCTGGCCGGCCTGCACGGCCATGACGGCGGCGAGGTGGAGATCGGGGTGGGCAACGCACTGGTGCCCGGCCGCGACATCGGCATGGTGTTCCAGCAGGCGCTGCTGCTGAAATGGCGGAACATCCTGGACAATGTGCTGCTGCCGGCGGAGATCCTGGGCCTGCCGCGCAAGGAAAGCCGGGAGCGTGCCCGCGACCTGCTGGCGATGGTCGGGCTGGCTGATGCCGGCGACAAATATCCCTATGAGCTGTCCGGCGGCATGCAGCAGCGCGCGGCGATCGCGCGCGCCTTCGTGCACGACCCGAAGCTGATCCTGATGGACGAGCCGTTCGGCGCGCTGGACGCGCTGACCCGCGAGAAGATGAACCTGGAACTGCTGCGGATCTGGTCGGAGAGCGGCAAGACCATCGTCTTCGTGACCCATTCGATCCAGGAGGCGGTCTTCCTGTCCACCCATTGCGCGGTGCTGACGGCGGGGCCGGCCCGGATGGCCGACTATTTCGAGGTGGACCTGCCGTTTCCGCGCAAGCTCGGCATCAAGTCCACCGAGCCCTTCGGCGTGTACTCGCGCCGCCTCTATCAATGTCTCGGCATGGAGTGAATCCTGACATGGCAACGCGACGCCTCGGCCTGATCATGAACGGCGTTACCGGCCGCATGGGCTACAACCAGCACCTGGTGCGCTCGATCCTCGCGATCCGCGATGCCGGCGGCGTCGCCCTGTCCAACGGCGACCGGGTGATGCCCGACCCGATCCTGGTCGGCCGCAATGCGGAGAAGGTCGAGGCGATGGCCCGCCAGCACGGCATCGGCCGCTGGACCACCGACCTGGATGCCGCCCTGGCGGATCCCGAGGATGAGCTGTTCTTCGATGCCGCCACCACGCAGCTGCGCGCCGAACTGGTCGGCCGCGCGCTGGATGCCGGCAAGCATGTCTATTGCGAGAAGCCGGTGGCGGAGTCGCTGGCCGATGCCCTGGCGCTGGCGAAGAAGGCCAAGGCATCGGGCCTGAAGCATGGCGTGGTGCAGGACAAGCTGTTCCTGCCGGGCCTGCGCAAGCTGAAGCTGCTGATCGATTCCGGCTATTTCGGCCGCATCCTCTCGGTCCGCGGCGAGTTCGGCTACTGGGTGTTCGAGGGCGATTGGGGCGTGCCCGCGCAGCGGCCCAGCTGGAACTACCGCAAGGGCGAGGGCGGCGGCATCATCCTCGACATGGTCTGCCACTGGCGCTACGTGCTGCACAACCTGTTCGGCCCGATCCAGGCGCTGACCTGCCTGGGCGCCACCCATATCCCGGAGCGGGTGGACGAGAACGGCAAGGCCTACACCGCCGATGCCGACGACGCCGCCTATGCCACCTTCCAGATCGAGGGCGGCATCGTCGCCCATATCAACATGTCCTGGGCGGTGCGGGTGCGCCGCGACGACCTGGTGACCTTCCAGGTCGACGGCACGCATGGCTCGGCGGTGGCGGGCCTGACCTCCTGCGTGACGCAATCGCGGGTGAACACGCCGAAGCCGGTCTGGAATCCCGACGTGCCGAAGAGCATCGACTTCTTCGAGAACTGGGAGCCGGTACCCGACACGCAGGCCTATGACAACGGCTTCCGCCTGCAGTGGGAGGATTTCATCCGCCACCTGGCCGAGGATGCGCCCTGGAAGTTCGACCTGGCCGAGGGCGCCCGCGGCGTCCAGCTGGCGGAGCTGGGGCTGCAGAGCTGGGCCGAGCGGCGCTGGATCGACGTGCCCGAGCTGGAGATCTGAGCCGATGGTCGAGATCGCGCTGCCCACCGCCGGGCGCGGGCTGGAGAGCCTGACGCTGGGCGAGCCGTCGCCCTACTGGCAGAAGAACGGCGCTGCGCGCGGCGCCTTCAACCGGGTGGCGATCGCCGCCGCCCATGTGGTGGCCGACCCGCTGGCACAACACGACCCCTGGCTGCAGCCGTCGATCGACTGGGACCGCACTTTGGCCTATCGCGACGTGCTGTGGGACCTGGGCCTTGGCGTGGCCGAGGCGATGGACACCGCACAGCGCGGCATGGGGCTCGCCTGGCCGGAGGCGCAGGAGCTGATCGCCCGCGCGCTGGATCGGGCGAAGGGCCGCAGCGACAGCCCGGTGATCGCCAGCGGCGCCGGCACCGACCATCTGGAGGCCGGCCCCGACGTCACCCTGGACCGGGTGATCGCCGCCTACGAGGAGCAGGTCGGCTATGTCGAGGGGCTGGGCGGAAGGGTGATCCTGATGGCCAGCCGCGCGCTGGCCCGCGTGGCCCGGGGGCCGGAGGATTATCACCGGGTCTATGGCCGGATCCTGTCCCAGGTGCGCCAGCCGGTGGTGATCCACTGGCTGGGCGAGATGTTCGATCCCGCGCTGGAAGGCTATTGGGGCGCCACCGACCATATGGCGGCGATGGAGACCTGCCTGGCGGTGCTGCGCGACAATGCGGCGAAGATCGACGGCGTGAAGATCTCGCTCCTGTCGAAGGAGAAGGAGATCGCGATGCGCCGCCGCCTGCCGGACGGCGTGCGGATGTATACCGGCGACGATTTCAACTATGCCGAACTGATCCATGGCGACGAGCAGGGCCATTCCGATGCGCTGCTGGGCATCTTCGACCCGATCGCGCCGGCCGCCTCGGCCGCGCTGCAGGCCCTGGCGCGCGGCGGCGACAACAGCTTCTTCGAGATCCTGGAGCCCACCGTGCCGCTCAGCCGGCATGTCTTCCAGGCGCCGACCCGGTTCTACAAGACCGGCGTCGTGTTCCTGGCCTACCTGAACGGCTTCCAGGACCATTTCACCATGGTGGGGGGACAGCAGAGCGCGCGCTCGCTGCTGCATCTGGCCGACCTGCTGCGGCTCGCCGACAGCGCCCGCCTGCTGCGCGATCCGGAGATCGCGGCGCGGCGCATGCGCAACGTGATGGCGGTGCACGGCCTGGCCTGACCCGGCCGGCGCGCACCGACGATGAGCTGTCCGGCCGGGGCCCTGGCCCCGCCGGCGGGACCTGCCGCGGCGCGACGTTCGCGGCGGCGACAACGGGAGGAAGAGGAATGACACGCAAGACAGTTCGCCTGGCGTCACTGGCAACCGGCATTGCCGCGGCACTGGCCGTTTCGGCAGGTGCGGCAGCGGCGGCGGATTACGCCTGGAAGCCCGATCATCCGATCACCATCGTGGTGCCCTGGGGCGCCGGCGGCGCCACCGACCAGGTCAGCCGGGTCACCGCCGGCGTGCTGGAGAAGGAGCTCGGCCAGAAGGTCGTGGTGGTCAACACCCCGGGCGCGTCGGGCTCGATCGGCAAGAAGAACGTCTGGGAGGCCGACCGCGACGGCTATACCTGGGCGGCCGGCGCGCCGAAGCAGCTCGGCACCTACAAGCTGCTCGGCATGTGGGATACCTGGGTCGACGACTGGCAGCTCTATACCACCGTCACCAACGTGCCGATGGTCAGCGTCAATCCCGACACCCCCTACATGACCATGGACGACCTGCTGGCCGCGATGAAGGACAAGCAGATCCCGGTCGCCACGGCGGGCGCCGGCTCGTCCGGCCATGCCGCGATCGAGGCCCTGAAGGGCGCCACCGGCCTGGACTATCGCCATGTCAGCTATGACGGCGGCAACCCGGCGGTGATCGCGGTGGTCAGCGGCGAGGCCGAGGTCACCACGCAGCTCGCCTCCGAGCAGTCGGAGATGGTGCGCGGCAAGCGCCTGCGCCCGCTGGCGGTGCTGTCCGACAAGCCGCTGGAGATCGAGGGCTATGGCACGGTGCCGCCGATCACCCAGTTCGTCGACAAGAAGCTGCCGCAGCTCGCCACCTCGTTCGGCATCTTCATCCCGAAGGACGGCACGCCGCCGGAAGTGATCGAGACGATGGATGCGGTCTGGGCGAAGGTGATCCCGACCTCGCCGGAGCTGAAGGGCTATGCCCTGAACCGCGGCGCGCTGTTCACGCCGTCCTCCGGTGCCGCGGCCCGCGAGCAGGTCTGGCCGGAGATCCAGGCCGATGCCTGGAGCTTCGACGCGGCCGGCCGCACGACGATGTCGCCGTCGGACCTCAACATCCCGAAGCCGTAAGACGGATGGCGCAGGCGGGCGGGGCAGGGACCCCGTCCGCCGCGCCTCCACGTTCTCCGAACCTGACCGGATTGCCCCGATGCCGCGCGCGGATTTCCTGTTCTCGCTGGTGCTGATCGCGGTCGGCATCGCCGCGGCCGCCGAAGCTTGGCGCATGCCGCGCTTCGAGAATCTCGGGGTGCATCCGATGACCGCGCCCGGGCTGACCCCGGGCCTGCTGGGCCTCGTCGTGGCGGGCCTCGGCCTTGCCCTGCTGCTGGGCGCGGTGCGCGCGGGCGGCTGGCAGCGGTCGGCCCCCGCCACCGCCGGGCAGGCGGCCGAGCGGCGCTCCACCCTGGGCCGGGTCGCGCTGGCCCTGCTGCTGACCCTGGGCTATGCCGCCGGCCTGGTCGGCCATATGCCGTTCTGGCTGGCCACCGCGATCTTCGTCTTCCTGTTCGTCGCCCTGTTCGAATGGCCGCTGCACGAGGGCTGGCGCCGGCGCCTGCGCGGCCTCGCCATCGCGGCCGTCCTGGCCGTCGCCACCGGGCTCGCCGTCACCTACCTGTTCGAGGAGATCTTCCTCGTGCAGCTGCCCTGAGGCGCGGCGGCAATGCAGGCATTGACCTATTTCCTGGACGGCCTGCTGTCGATCGGCAGCGACCCGATCGCGCTGTTCGCCGTGGTCTGGGCCACCCTGCTGGGCATGGCGGTGGGCATGATGCCCGGCCTGACCGCGACCCTGGGGGTCGCCCTGCTGACCACCCTGACCTTCCGGATGGCCGCGGGCGACGCGATCCTGATCCTGATCTGCATGTATGTCGGCGCGATCTATGGCGGCAGCCGCAGCGCGATCCTGCTGAACATCCCCGGCACCCCGGCCAATGCCGCCAGCGCGCTGGACGGCTTTCCCCTGGCGCGCAGCGGGCGGGCGGGCGAGGCGCTGGTGCTGACCACCGTGGGTTCCACCCTGGGCACCCTGTTCGGCCTGATCGCCCTGGCGCTGGTGGCGCCGCTGCTGGCGGAGTTCGCGCTGAGCTTCGGCTCCTTCGAGTTCTTCTGGCTGGCGGTGTTCGGGGTCATCATCTCCGGCCACCTGACCGCCATCGACAACCCGATCAAGGGCTGGATCGCGGGCTTCCTGGGCCTGTTGCTGGCGACCGTCGGGCAGGAGGGCATCCACGCCTACCAGCGCTTCAGCTATGGCTGGACCGACCTGGCCGGCGGCATCGGCCTCTTGCCCGCGCTGGTCGGCGCCTTCGGCTTCGCCGAGATCCTGTCGGTGATGAAGGCGCAGCGCTACCAGGCGGTGCGCGACATGGGCAGCGCCGCCCTGCCGAAGCTGCGCGAGATCTGGGGCTATCGCCGCACCGTCCTGCGCTCCGGCTTCCTGGGGACCCTGATGGGGCTGATCCCCGGCGTCGGCGAGGATATGGGGGCATGGAGCTCCTATGCCGCCGCGCGCCGCGCCAGCAAGGAAAAGGCGCTGTACGGCAAGGGCAGCCGCGAGGGGCTGCTGGCGGCGGAGACCGGCAACAATGCCGCGGTGCCCGGCGCGCTGATCCCGGTGCTGGTGCTGGCGGTGCCGGGCTCGGCGCCGGCCGCGGTGCTGCTGGCGGCCCTGCTGATCCACGGCATCCGCCCCGGGCCTCTGATCATGATCGAATCCCCGGCCTTCGTGTACGAGGTCGCCGGCATGCTGCTGTTCGCCGCCGCCGGGATCCTGGTGCTGGGCCTCTTGCTGACCCGGCCGCTGCTGGCGGTGCTGGCGGTGCCGCGCGAGCGGCTGATGCCGATCGTCTTCGTGCTCTGCACGGTGGGTGCCTTCGCCATCGCCAGCCGGGTGTTCGACATCTGGGTGATGCTGGCGATGGGGCTGTTCGGCTTCGCCCTGCGGGAGATGAAATACCCGATGGCGCCGCTGGTCCTGGGGATCGTGCTGGGTGACATCCTGGACAAGTCGCTGCGCCGCGGCATGACCCTGACCGATGGCGATTTCGCGCCGTTCCTGACCCGGCCGATCTCGATGATCCTGGCGCTGGCCTGCCTGGCGACAATCCTGTTCAGCTTCGGCGCGGTGCGCCGCGCCTTCGCCGCCGGCCTGGCGCGCATCCGGTGGCCCGGGCGCGGCAGGGCCGGCACCCGACCTTGACCCGAGGGAAGATGATGCGCCTGTCACTCTGCAACGAGGTGCTGCGGCACCTGCCATTCCCCGAGCAATGCGCCTATGCCGCGGCCCTGGGCTATGAGGGGCTGGAGATCGCGCCCTTCACCCTGGCCGAGGACCCGCTGGCGCTGACCGCCGGCGACATCCAGGCGGTGCGCAAGGCGCTGGCGGATACCGGGCTGGCCGCCACCGGCCTGCACTGGCTGCTGCTGGCGCCGGACGGCCTGTCGATCACCGATGCCGACCCGGCGGTGCGCAGCCGCACCCGCGCGGTGATCGAGCGGATGTGCGCCCTGGCCGGCGAACTGGAGGCGCGCGTGCTGGTGCATGGCTCGCCGCACCAGCGCCGCACCGGCGGCGACCCGGATGCCGTCGAACGCGCCATCGAGATGCTGGGCTTCGCCGGCGCGGCGGCGCAGGCCGCCGGCGTGACCTATTGCCTGGAACCCCTGGCGGCGAAGGAGAACGATTTCGTGCATACCGTGGCGGAGGCGGCGGCGATCGTGCGCCGCATCGGCAACCCGAACCTGGCCACCATGATCGACTGCAGCGCCACCGCGCAGACCGAGGAACGGCCGGTGGCGGAGGTGATCCGCGAATGGATGCCCTCGGGCCTGGTGCGGCATGTCCAGGTCAACGACCCCAACCGCCGCGGCCCGGGCGAGGGCGAAATGCCCTTCGCGCCGATCCTGAAGGCCCTGCTGGACACCGGCTATGACGGCGACATCGCCTTCGAGCCGTTCGTCTACGAGCCCGATGGCGCCGCCTGTGCCGCCCGCTCGATCGGCTATGTGAAAGGCATCCTGGAGGCGATCCGATGACCGCCGCGACCGGCATTGCCCCCGCCTCCATCGCCCCCGCCTCCATCGCCATCGACGCGGTCGACCTGTTCGAGCGGCCGGTGGTGCTGCGCATGCCGTTCCGCTTCGGCATCGTCACCCTGACCCATGCGCCGCAGGTCTTCCTGCGGCTGCGCCTGGCGGACGGCACGACCGGCATCGCCGCGGAGATGCTGGCGCCGAAATGGTTCGACAAGAATCCCGGCCTCAGCAACGAGCAGAACTTCGACCAGCTGCGCCGCTCGCTGGCCCTGGCCGCGGAGCGCTACCTGGCCGGGCCGCAGGGCCTGGCCCCCTTCGCCCTGCATGCCCGCCACGAGGCGGACCATCACGCGGCCTGCGCGGCGGAGGGGCTGAACGGCCTGGTCGCCGGCTTCGGCCTGGCCCTGCTCGACCGGGCGGTAATCGACGCGCTGTGCCGGCGGGACGGGATGTCGGTGTTCCGGGCGGTGGCCGGCAATGCGCTCGGCATCGACGCGGCGACCGCGCCGGACCTGCAGGGCTTCGACATCGACGGCTTCCTGGCCGGGTTGCGGCCCGCCGGCCGGATCGAGGCCCGGCATACCGTCGGCCTGGTGGATTCCCTGACCGATGCCGGGATCCCGCCCGACCGGCGGGTCGGCGACGGCCTGCCGGAAAGCCTGGAGGCCGCCGTCGCGGCCTATGGCCTGCGCAGCTTCAAGCTGAAGGTGCAGGGCGATATCGACGCGGACCTGGAGCGGCTCTGCGGCATCGCCGCGGTGATCGACCGGCAGCCCGCGCCCTACCGCTCCACCCTGGACGGCAACGAGCAGTACAAGGCGCCCGAGGCCGTGCTGGAGCTGTGGCACCGGATCGCCGAGGAGCCGCGGCTGGAACGGCTGCGTGCCTCGATCCTGTTCGTGGAGCAGCCGATCGCGCGGTCGGCCGCGCTCGAGGCTCCGCTGGGCGCGCTGGCCGAGGCGGTGCAGGTCGAGGTCGACGAGTCCGACGCCGATATCGACGTCTTCCCGCGGGCGAAGGCGCTCGGCTATTCCGGCATCTCCAGCAAGTCCTGCAAGGGCTTCTACCGGGCGCTGCTGAACCGCGCCCGGGTCGCCGCCTGGAACGCGGCCGAACCGGGCGGCCGCTACTTCATGTCGGCGGAGGACCTGACCACCCAGGCCGGGATCGCCGTGCAGCAGGACCTGGCGCTGGCCACCCTGATCGGCTGCACCCATGTGGAGCGCAACGGCCATCACTATGTCGACGGCATGGCCGGCGCGCCGCAGGCGGAACAGGACGCCTTCCTGGCCGCCCATCCCGACATCTACCACCGGGCCGACGGCCCGAAGGGGAGCGGGCGGGCGCGCCTGCATATCGCCGGCGGCAGCATCGCCATCGGCTCGCTCGACATACCGGGCCTCGGCGTCGGGCCGCTGCCCGACTGGGCGGCGATGGACCCGATGCCCCGGCCGGGGAAGGTGACACCATGACCGGACCCGACCTGAAGGGCCTGTCGATCAACCTCGCCACCCTGCGCGGGCAGTGCGACCTGCTGCAGGCGGTCGATACCTGCCTGGCCCATGGCATCACCGCGATCGCCCCCTGGCGCGACCAGGTCGCCCAGGTCGGCCTGGCGCAGGCCGCCCGCACGGTGCGCGAGAACAAGCTGAAGGTCACCGGCCTGTGCCGCGGCGGCATGTTTCCCGCCGCCACGGCCGAAGGCCGCCGGGCCGCGATCGACGACAACCTGCTGGCGCTGGAGGAGGCGGTCGAGCTGGGCGCCGACTGCCTGGTGCTGGTCGTCGGCGGCCTGCCGGAGGGCTCGAAGGACATTGCCGGCGCCCGCCAGATGGTGGTCGACGGCATCGCCACCCTGCTGGAGCGCGCGCGGGCCGCCGATATGCCGCTCGCGATCGAACCCCTCCACCCGATGTATGCCGCCGACCGCGCCTGCATCAACACCATCGACCAGGCGCTCGACGTCTGCGAGATCCTCGACCCGGGCAATGAAGGCGGCATCGGCATCGCGGTGGATGCCTACCATGTCTGGTGGGACCCGCGGCTGGAGGCGGCACTGGCGCGGGCCGGCGCGGGCAGGCGCATCCTGGCCCATCATATCTGCGACTGGCTGGTGCCGACGAAGGACCTGCTGCTGGACCGCGGCATGATGGGCGACGGGGTGATAGACCTCGCCCGCCTGCGCCGCCTGGTCCTGGCCGCCGGCTTCGACGGCCCGCAGGAAGTGGAGATCTTCTCCGTCGAGAACTGGTGGAAGCGCCCGGCCGCCGAGACGGCGGCGACCTGCGTGGAGAGGTGGCGGGCACATTGCCAGCCATAAAGTGCGGCAGATTTGCCTGCCGGCCCGGCGCCGTGCAGGCTCGGGCGGACGGATGCCGTTTTCGCAGCGGAGGTCAGCCATGCGCCTGAACGCCTTCTTCCCGACCAACGATATCGGCGACGACCCGGCGAAGATCCGGGACTGGGCGCAGGCGGCCGAGGATCTGGGCTATGCCATGATCGAGGTCCCGGACCATGTCCTGGGCGCCACGGCGCGCGACGGCTGGACGCCGGTCTACGATGCGCGCCATGCCTTCCACGAGACCTTCACCACCCTGGCCTTCCTGGCGGGCTGCACGCGGGCCATCGGCCTGTCCAGCGGTGTCCTGATCCTGCCCCAGCGCCAGACCGCCCTGGTCGCCAAGCAGGCCGCGGAGGTCGACCTGCTGAGCGGCGGCCGCCTGCGGCTCGGTGTCGGCGGCGGCTGGAACCATGTCGAGTACGAGGCCCTGGGCGCCGACTGGTTGACCCGCGGGGCACGGCAGGCGGAGCAGGTCGCGGTCATGCGCCGCCTGTGGACCGAGGAGCTGGTGACCTTCTCGGGCCGCTTTCACGAGATGCGGGAGGTCAACATCCTGCCGCGCCCGGTGCAGCGGCCGATCCCGGTCTGGTTCGGCGGCGCCTCCGACGCGGTGCTGCAACGCGCGGCGCGGATCGGCGACGGCTGGATGCCGATCATGCGGCCCGACGGGAAGGCCGAGGCCAGGCTCGCCGAGCTCGACCGCCTGCTGCAGGAGAACGGCCGCGACCGTGCGGGCTTCGGGCTGGAGGCCTGGATTTCCGCAAAACAGGACGATCCCGAGGGCTGGGCCTCGGCCGTGGCGGGCTGGCGGCGCCTGGGCGCCGACATGGCGATGCTGTTCCCGGCCTTTCGCATCCCGTCCGCGGACGGGCAGATCGCTGCGCTGCGCCGCTTCCGGGAGGCCGTGACGGCATAGGCCGTGTCAGACGCCAGCCAGGTGCAGGTTGGCATATGACGAAGCCGACCTCGCCCTCCAAGGTCTGGCGCGAGCCGTGCGCGCCTGGTGTTTCCCTGCAGGCCGCGATGTCATCCGACGGTCTCGAGGCGCTGTCCGCGCTCGACCCCCCGGCGTCCTGAGCCGACCCGGCCCAACATTGACTATCCGCCCGTCCGACCTGAGAATTTCCGAATTCGGAATTCAGTATGGCGGGGCCACCGATGAAACCCTTCGCACCGGAACCGGCCCTGACGGAGCGTGTGCGCGACGCCATCGTCGGCGCCATCGTCGACGGCACCTTCCGTGCCGGTGAGCGGCTGGCGCAGGAGGACCTGGCGCAGCGGCTCGGCGTCTCCCGCCAGCCGGTCAGCCATGCGCTGAGCGTGCTGAAGGACCAGGGCATCCTGGTCGAGCTTGGCCGCAAGGGGCTGACCGTGGCGCCCGTCGAGCCGGAGCGGCTGTGCCAGCTCTATGCGGTGCGCGGGCGGCTCGACGCGCTCGCCGCCGGGCTGGCCGCCGCCCGTGTCGCGGCCGGCACCGCGCCGGCCGGGTTGCTGGCGGAGGTCGAGGCGCTGCTTGCCGGGCAATCGGAGCCGTCCGCCGCCGGCGATTTCGGCCGCAAGGTGGAGGCGGACGTCGCGTTCCACACCGCCATCTACCGCCTGTCCGGCAACCCGGTGATCGAGGAGGTGGCGCGCCCGCACTGGGTGCATTTCCGCCGGTCGATCCAGGCCGTGCTGGCGGAACCCGGCGAACATCCGCTGGTCTGGCGCCAGCACTGCGCGATCTTCGCCGCGATCCGCGGCGGCGATGCACAGGACGCGGAACGCCTGTCGCTGGACCATGCCGGGACCGCCGCCGCACGGACGGCGGCGCGCCTGCTGCACGAACAAGAAACCCCGAGCTGAGGAAACGCCCCGATGAAACTGACGCAAGACGAGCTCGACAGCTTCGAGGAGCAGGGCTACCTGTTCTTCCCCGCCCGTTTCAGCCCACAGGAGGCCGGCGTCCTGCACCGCGCGGCGGACGAGGTCTATGCCCTGCACCGCGACGAGGTCTGGCGGGAGAAGAGCGGCGCGCCGCGCACCGCCTTCGCCGCGCACCTGTACAACGAGGCGTTCCGCCGCCTGGGCGCACATCCGCGCCTGCTCGGGCCGGTGACGCAGGTCCTCGGCGGGCCGGTCTACATGCACCAGTACAAGGTGAACGCGAAGGCCGCCTTCGACGGCGAGGTCTGGCAGTGGCACCAGGACTATGGCACCTGGCAGCGCGACGACGACATGCCCGAGCCGCGCGCGATGAACATCGCCGTGTTCCTGGACGATGTGACCGCGGCGAACGGCCCGCTGCTGTTCATCCCGGGCAGCCACAGGAAAGGTGTCGTCGCCGCCGGCCACGACCTGGAGACCACCAGCTATCCGCTCTGGACCCTGGATCGCGAGACGGTGAAGGCGCTGGCGGAGGAGGGCGGCTGTGTCGCGCCGACCGGGCCGGCCGGCTCGATGCTGATGTTCTCCTCCCTGCTGGTGCATGCCAGCCCGCCGAACATCAGCCCGTTCGGCCGCACCATCGTCTACCTGTCGCTGAACCGCGTCGACAACCACATCCGGCGCTTCAAGCGCAAGGAATGGATCGCGCATCGCGACTTCGCGCCGATCCGGGAGCTGCCGGACGATTGCCTGGCGGAGCTGGCGCAGCCGTCGCCCGCGGCCGCGGAATAGGAGGGCGCGATGTACCTGCATACCGACCTGATGGCGCGCGCCGCCGCATCCAAGCCGGTTCGTGTCCTGCTGATCGGCGCCGGCAAGTTCGGCTCGATGTTTCTCAGCCAGGTCCCGACCACGCCGGGTCTCACCGTCACCGCCATCGCCGACCTGCGCCCCGATGCGGCGCGGGCCGCCTGCCGCAGTGTGGGCTGGCCGGAGGAACTGGTCGCGCGCACCCGCTTCACCGACGATGCCGCGGCGGCGATCGCCGCCGACGATGTCGACGTGGTGGTGGAGGCGACCGGCCATCCGCCCGCAGGCGTCCGCCATGCGCGGCTGGCCTTCGCCGCGGGCAAGCATGTGGTGATGGTGAACGTCGAGGCCGACGTGCTGGCCGGGCCGCTGCTGGCGCGCGAGGCCGCGTCGGCCGGCACGGTCTATTCGATGGCCTATGGCGACCAGCCGGCGCTGACCTGCGAACTGGTGGACTGGGCGCGCTGCTGCGGCTTCGAGGTGGTCGCCGCCGGCAAGGGCACGAAGTACCTGCCGGCCTACCATGCCTCCACGCCGGACACGGTCTGGGACCATTACGGCCTGACCGCGGAGCAGGCGCAGGCCGCCGGCATGAACTCGAAGATGTTCAACTCCTTCCTGGACGGCACCAAGTCGGCGCTGGAGATGGCGGCGATCGCCAATGCCTGTGCGCTGGAGGCCCCGTCCGACGGCCTCGCCTTCCCGCCCTGTGGGATGGACGACCTGGCGCATGTGTTGCGCCCGCGCGATGCGGGCGGCCAGCTGGAGAGGGAGGGCCAGGTCGAGGTGGTCTCGTCGCTGGAACGCGACGGCCGCCCTGTGTTCAAGGACCTGCGCTGGGGCGTCTATGTGGTGCTGGAGGCGCCGAACGACTATGCCGCCGGCTGCTTCCGCCAGTATGGCATGAACACCGACGCCTCAGGGCGCTACTCGGCGATGTTCAAGCCATTCCATCTGATCGGGCTGGAGCTCAACGTCTCGGTGCTCTCCGCCGGCCTGCTCGGCAGGCCGACCGGAGCCACGCGGGACTTCCGCGGCGATGTGGTCGCCACCGCCAAGAGCGATCTGGCCGCGGGCACCGTGCTGGATGGCGAGGGCGGCGCCACGGTCTGGGGCAGGCTGCTGCCCGCCGCGCGATCGCTGGCGATGGGCGGGCTGCCGATCGGCCTGGCGCATGGCGTCACCCTCAAGGCGCCGGCGGCGGCCGGGCAGTCGCTGACCTGGGCGGATGTGGAGTTCGACACGGCGGACGAGACGGTGCAGGTGCGCCGCCAGATGGAGGCGCAGTTCCGCGCGGCTCTCCGCGCGGCCGCAGAATAGGCGGTGCCGCCGCCGGACCCTCCGGCGGCGGCTCACGCCTTCAGCGCCCGAAGCGCCCGGTCGCCTGCTGCAGGAGAATGGCCGCGACCGTGCGGGCTTCGGGCTGGAGGCCTGGATTTCCGCAAAACAGGAGGATCCCGAGGGCTGGGCCTCGGCCGTGGCAGGCTGGCGGCGCCTGGGCGCCGGCATGGCGATGCTGTTCCCGGCCTTTCGCATCCCGTCCGCGGACGGGCAGATCGCGGCGCTGCGCCGCTTCCGGGAGGTCGTGACGGCATAGGTCGCGTCCGGTAGACGGCCGGAGCGCCGCCCGCGCCGTCTCCGCCGGCTGCCGCGTTACGGTGGTAATCGGCTGCGCGGTATCGGACACTGTGCGGCATGGACTACGAAATCTGCATCGACATCGGCGGCACCTTCACCGACTGCATCGTGGCCGATGCGGCGGGCGACAGGCAGATCGTCAAGGCCTCCTCCACCCCGGACGCCTTCGAGCGCGGCTTCATGGATGCGCTTGGCCTGGCCGCCGCCCGGCACGGGCTTGCGCTGGCGGACTTCCTGGGCCGCACGCGGAGCATCGTGCACGGCACCACGGTCACCACCAATGCGCTGGTGCAGGGCCGCACCGCACAGGTGGCCCTGTTCTGCACCGCGGGGCATCCCGACGTGCTGACCCTGCGCGAGGCGCCGCGCAAGCGGACCTGGAACTGGCGGGTCGACTATCCGCCGCCCTTCGTGCCGCGCAACCGGACCTTCGAGATCGGCGGCCGGATCGACGCCGCGGGCGCGGAGCTGGCGCCGCTCGACGAGGCGGCGGTCCGCGCGGCGGCGGCGACCGCGCGGCGGCTGGAGGTGCAGGGGATCGCCGTCTCCTATCTCTGGTCGATCGCCAACCCGGCGCATGAGCGCCGCACCCGGGAGATCCTCGCCGAGGTCTGGCCCGGCGCCCCGGTCACCCTCGGCCATGAGATCAACCCGATCCCGCGCGAATATCGCCGCACCATCGCCGCCGCCATCGACGCCGCGCTGCAGCCGGTCTTCTCGCACTACCTTGGCAGGCTCGAGGCGGCGCTGCGGCAGGGCGGCTATCGCGGCGAGCTGCTGGTGACGAACTGCGTCGGCGGCATGATGCCGGCGGCGGAGATCGCCGCGAAGCCGATCTACAGCGTGATGTCGGGCCCGACCATGGCGCCGGTCGCCGCCCGCGCGCTGTCGGCGGAGCCGCTGATCGTCGTGATCGACATGGGGGGCACCACCCTGGATGTCTCCGCGATCCGCAACCGCGAGCTGGTGGTGGCGGCGGAGGCGATGATCCTGCCCTATGACATGCTCGGCCTGCCGAAGGTCGATGTGCGCTCGATCGGCGCCGGCGGGGGCTCCATCGCCTGGGTCGATGCCGGCGGGCTGCTGCGGGTCGGGCCGCAGAGCGCCGGCGCGCAGCCCGGCCCCGCCTGCTATGGCCGCGGCGGCGGCGAGGCCACCGTCACCGACGCCGATGTCGTGCTGGGCATCATCGACCCGGACTACTTCCTGGGCGGCAGCATGGCGATCGACCGCGATGCGGCGGTCGCGGCGGTGGCGCGGATCGGCGACCGGCTCGGCCTGGCGCCGGTGGAGGCCGCCTATGCCATCCACACCGCCTGCAACCACAGCATGATCACCGCCATCGAGGACGTGACGATCCGCGAGGGGATCAATCCGCGCGACGCGCTGCTGGTCGCGGGCGGCGGCGCGACCTCTGCGCATATCGCGGAGATGGCGCAGGTGCTTGGCGTGCGCCGCTTCCTGGTGCCGCGCCAGGCGGCCGCCCTCTGTGCCTATGGCGGGCTGATCTCGGACCTGCGCTGGGAGGCGATGGGCAGCCTGCAGACCACCAGCCGCAGCTTCGCGCTGTCGGCGGTGAACGACCTGCTGGCGGGCCTTGCCGCGCGGTGCGCCGGCTTTTTCGAGGCCGCGGGCGTGGCGCCGGCGGACCGGCGCATCGCGCTGTCCTTCATGGCCCGCTACGAATCGCAGACCTGGGAGATCGCCGTGCCGTTCGAAACCGCGCCGCCGCTGACGGAGGCCGATATTCGCGCCCTCTGCGCCGCCTTCCATGACATGCACCAGCGGATCTACGGCTTCCGGGAGGAGGGCGATATCGTCGCCTTCACCACCTGGAAGGCGATGGCGATCGGCCGCAACCGGCGGGCGGCGGTGCCGCCGGGGCCGGCGGAGGAACCGCCGGGCGCCATTGCGCCGGCACCGAAGGGGCGCCGGGCGGTCTATCTGCGCGACGCCGGCCGGCCGGTCGAGCTGCCGGTCCATGACGGTGCGGCGCTGTCGCCCGGCATGCGGCTCGACGGCCCGGCGATCGTGGAGGAGCCGACGACGACCATCCTGCTGCTGCCCGGCATGCGGGCCGCCGTCGATTCGGCGGGGAACTACCTGGTGGAGAACGCCATGCCGGGATCGGGTCGGCCGGAGACGGATCGATGAGCAGCCCGGCGGCAGCGGATTTCGACCCCGTGCTGATGGCGGTGCTGTCCAGCCGCTTCGAGGCGATCATCCGCGAGATGGTGAACACCGTGATGCGCGCGAGCCGCTCGTCGACGATCACCAATGCCCGCGACTTTTCCTGCGGCCTGCTGACCTACGACCATCGCCTGGTCTGCGTGGAGGAGGCGATGCCGATCCACGTCACGGCGCTGGACCTGACCACCGGGCCGATCACGCGGCTGTTCGACGACGTGAAGGAAGGCGATGCCTTCTATTCCACCAGCCCCTATTACGGCGTCACCCACCATGCCGACATGACGGCCTGCGTGCCGGTGTTCTGCGACGGCGAGCCGCTGTTCTGGACCCTGGTGCGGTCGCACCATACCGATACCGGCGCGCACCTGCCGACGACGATGGATGCCTATTTCCGCACCGTCTACGAGGAGGGGCTGCACATCCCGGCGCTGCGCTTCCAGGAGAACTATACCGACAAGGCCGACCTGATCCGGCTCTGCCGCGAGAATTTCCGGGTCAGCCATGTCTGGTACGGCGACTATCGGGCACAGATGGCCGGCTGCCGCATCGGCGAGGCGCGGCTGAAGGACCTGGCGGCGCAGTACGGCATCGACCTGGTGAAGGCCTTCGTCGCCGCCTGGATGGACTATGGCGAACGCCGCGCGATCGCCGCGATCCGGGAGCTGCCCGGCGGCACCTGGAGCCATACCTGCACCCACGACCCGATCCCCGGCGTGGCGGATGCGGGCATCCCGATCACCGCCCATGTCACCGTCGACCCGGAGGAAGGCCTGGTCACCGTCGACCTGCGGGACAATCCGGACTGCGTGCCCGGCGGCGTGAACCTGTCGGAAGCCTGCGCCACCGGCTCCGGCCGGATCGGCGTGTTCTACAACCTGGACCCGACCATCCCGCACAATGCCGGCAGCGCGGGGCGGATCCGGGTGCTGCTGCGCGACGGCTGCGTGGTGGGGCGGCCGACCTACCCGGTCGGCACCTCCAACGCCACGATGGGGGTCAACGACCGCCTGATCAACGCCATCCAGTCGGCTTTCGCCAGCATGGGGTCGCCCTACGGGCTGGCCGAGGGCGGCGTGGAGTTCGGCTGCAACATGGGGCTGCTTTCGGGCACCGACGACCGGCACGGCACGCCGCAGCCCTTCGTCGACGGGCTGTTCCTGGCCCTGGCCGGGGGGCCGGCGCTGCACGGCCATGACGGCTGGCTGACCTACGAGGCGCCGAATGGCGGCGGCATCCTCGCGCTCGACTCGGTGGAGACCGACGAGGCGAAGATCCCGGTGCTGGTGGAAAGCCGCCAGATCGCCCGCGATGCGATGGCGGCCGGGCAGTGGAACGGCGCGCCGGGGATGGAGGGGGCCTACCGGCCGCTGCGCGGGCCGATCACGGTTGCCTATTGCTCCGACGGCGAAGTCAATCCGTCGCGCGGCGTCCTGGGCGGCGGCGATGCCACGCCGGTGCGCAATGCCAAGCGCCTGGCCGATCGTTCGGAGCGGCAATTGCCGGGCTTCCACCTGGAAACCTGCGCGCCCGGCGAGGCCATGCTGTTCCGCACCGCGGGCGGCGGCGGCTATGGCGACCCGCACCTGCGCGACCCGGATGCGGTGGCGGCGGATGCGAACCGGCACTGGCTGAGCCCGGAGCGGGCGGCGGCGGTCTACGGCGTGGCGCTGCGCCTGGCCGCGAACGGCGTCGACTGGGAGGTGGACGAGGGCCGGACGGCGGTGCTGCGGGACGGCTGAGGCGCCACCGCGCCGGCGCTATCGGCCCCGGCTCGGGGGCCGGGGCGACGTCCGGTTCAGGATCTCGCGGCAAGCTCCCCCCGTGCCGTCACCCCGGCCTGCGTGCCGGGATCCATGGCTGGAGGCTGCCGCCGCACGGCCTCGCCGCAACGCCCCGCCGTTTGCGCCATGGGCCCCGGCTCTGGGGCCGGGGCGACATCCGGTTCCGGATCTCGCGGCAAGCTCCTGCCGCGCCGTCATCCCGGCCTGCGCGCCGGGATCCATGTCTGGAGGCTGCCGCCGCGCGGCCGCGCCGCATTGCCCCGCCGTTTGCGCCATGGGCCCCGGCTCGGGGGCCGGGAAGACGTCCGGTTCCGGATCTCGCGGCACCCCTCCCGCGCCGTCATCCCGGCCTGCGCGCCGGGATCCATGGCTGGAGGCTGCCGCCGCGCAACCTCGCCGAGGTGACGATCTTCCTCACCGACGAGAGCCTGTTGCCGGGCTTCATGCAGGCCGCCGCCGATGCGCTTCCCGCGCCGGCGCGCGAGGCGGAGGGGCTAGTCCTCCATCGCCGGCGCCAGTGCGATCCTGCCATCGGCGTCGACGGTGACCCGCAGCGCGTGCTTCTCGATGTCGACACTGCTCACGAAGATCTCGCTCTCCAGAACCGCCTGCTGCAGGTACTGGCCGTCATCGACCCGCGAGACATAGACGAAGTTGTCCAGCGGGAACTTGACCTTGCCGTCCTCCCGTTTCGCCACGATCCAGGTGACGCCGGGCTCGATCCGCTGGTCCCGAGCGCCGGCCGGGACGGTGGCGCTGCGCGGCGCCGTCAGCGCGACCCCGGGCAGGGCGGTCTGCCAGGTCAGGGTCACCGGCTTGTCGCTGAAATTGCTGGCCAGGATCGGCGGGTCGACCAGTTTCCCCAGGATCAGCGAGGCATGGGCTCCACCCCCGGCGAGCAGGGGCAGGAGCAGCAGCAGCAGCAGAAGGCGCAATCGACGGGGCATTGGCTCTAATTCCTTGGCTAGACGGGCCTTGGCGAGTCGGGCCGGCGGGTGGATCTGGGCCGCGGCACAGGCTAGCACAGCCGAGGCTGGTGTCGCGCCGCCATCCGCGCCCGCCCTCAATACGACCGCGGCATGCCCAGCACGTGCTGGCCCAGATAGGCCAGGATCAGGTTGGTGGAGATCGGCGCGATGCGCTGCAGGCGGCAGTCCCGCCATTTCCGCTCGATATCGTATTCCCGTGCCATCGAGAATCCGCCGAAGGTCTGCATGCAGGCCTCGGCGGCGTTCCAGGCGGCTTCCGCCGAGAGCAGCTTGGCGGTGTTCGCCTCCTCGCCGCAGGGGGCGCCGGTCTCGTACAGCGCGGCGGCCGCGCGGGTCACCAGGTCGGCGGCCTTCCATTCCGCATAGGCCCGCGCGATCGGGAACTGGATCCCCTGGTTGGCGCCGATCGGCCGGCCGAACACCACGCGCTCGCTGGCATAATCGGCCGCGCGCCGCAGGAAGAACCGGGCATCGCCCAGGCTCTCCGCCGAGGTCAGCACGCGTTCCGCGTTCATGCCGGTCATGATGTAGCGCAGGCCCTGGCCTTCCTCGCCGATCCGGTTCGCCACCGGCACCCGAAGGTCGTCGATGAACACCTCGTTGGTCTGGTGGTTGATCATCGTGTCGATGCGGCGAAGGGTGACGCCGTTGCCGACCGCCTGCTTCATGTCGACCAGCAGCACCGACAGGCCGTCGGAACGCTTCTTCACCGCCTCCACCGGGGTGGTGCGCACCAGCAGCAGCATCAGGTCGGACTTGTGCGCCCGCGAGGTCCAGAGCTTCTGGCCGTTCACCACGTAATGGTCGCCGTCGCGCACCGCGCGGGTCTTCAGCTGGGTGGTGTCGGACCCGGTCGTCGGCTCGGTCACCGCGAAGGCCTGGAAGCGGATCGCGCCGGATGCGATGCCGGGCAGCCAGCGCGCCTTCTGCTCCGCGCTGCCGTGGCGCAGCATCGTGCCCATCATGTACATCTGGGCATGGCAGGCGCCCGCGCTGCAGCCCGAGGCGTGGATCTCCTCCAGGATCACGCTGCCGGCGCGCAGCGGCAGGCCCGCGCCGCCATACTCCTCCGGGATCAGCGCACCCAGGAACCCGGCCTCGGTAAGGGCGGCCACGAAATCCTCGGCATAGCCGTCGGTCTTCTCCAGCTCTCGCCAGTATTCGCCGGGAAAGCCCTTGCAGATCGCGCGCACCGCGTCGCGGATCTCGCGGTAATCCTCGCCCAGGGTCAGGCTGGGCAGGTCCTGCCCCGGGCCGTCATGGATGTTCATCGCCGTCCCTCCCTCAACGCCCCTTGAAGCGGGGCGCGCGCTTCTCGTTGAACGCGTTCACGCCTTCGTGCCGGTCCTCCGTGACCACCGTGCGGTTATAGGCCTCGACCTCGATCGACAGGCCGGTGCGCAGGTCGCATTGCAGGCCGCCATGCACCGCCTTCTTGATCTGCCGCACCGACACCGGCGCATTGGCCGCGATCCTCGCGGCGATCTCCATGGCCCGCGGCCGCAGGGCCTCGGGCGGCACCACCTCGTTCACCATGCCCCAGCGCAGCGCCTCCTCGGCGGTGAAGCTGTCGCCGGTCAGCAGAAGCTGTTTGGCGCGGCGCGCGCCGACGGCGCGCGGCAGGTTCTGGGTGCCGCCCGCGCCGGGCATGATGCCGCGCATCACCTCCGGCTGGCCGAAGCGGGCATGGCTGGCCGCGATAATGAAGTCGCAGCACAGCGCCATCTCGCAGCCGCCGCCCAAGGCCGCGCCGTTCACCGCGGCGATCACCGGCACGGCGGCGTGCAGGATGGCATAGGCGGCCTCCTCGATGATGGCATGCTGCAGGCGCCAGTCCTCGTCGGACATGCCCTGGCGTTCCTTCAGGTCGCCGCCTGCGGAAAAGGCGGCATCCCCGGTGCCGGTCAGCACGATGCAGCGCAACGCGCCCGGGGTGAAGGCCAGCGGGCCGAACAGGGCCCGCAGGTCGCGGCAGGTCTGGGTGTTGATCGCGTTGCGCACCTGCGGGCGGTTGAAGGCCACCAGCAGGATGCCGGAGCCGCGATCCTCGACCGCCAGGGTCTCGTAGTCCTGCATCGCCCGTCCTCCGCCTCTGTTCCTCGTCCTGGGCCGGCGGCCTGCCGGGGCCGGCCGGTCACACCGAAAGGTGGCGCAGCCAGTTTTCGTACCGGCGGTCGATGCCGTCGCCGGCCCGGGCGGTGGCCGGCGGTGCGCCGGACTGCCGGATGTCGTTCGGCGCGATCCCGTAGCGGGCGCGGAAGGCCCGGCTGAACGCCGTATCGTTGGCATAGCCCGCGGCCATCGCCACCTCGTGGATCGTGCGCGCATGGCCATGCCGGTCGGTCAGGGCCAGCAGGGCCCGGCGCAACCGGCGTTCGCGGACATAGCTGGCGACCCCGCCATAGCTCTCGAACAGCGCGTAGAGCTTGCTGCGCGAGACACCGGCCTGGCGGGCGATCCAGTCCGCCGACAGGGCCGGGTCGGACAGATGGCCCTCGATGAACCGGCGAAGCCGGCCGAGCTGGGCCAGGCCCACGCCCTCCCGGATGCCGGGATCGTCGCCCAGGGCGGCGTTCAGGCAGGCGGCCGCCAGGCTCGCGGTTGCCGGGGCGATCTCGACCGCCTGCTGCGCCGTCATCGCCGGCGCCAGGCGCTTGAGCGACAGCATATGGTCGCGCAGCAGGTTCACCATCGGCTCGCCGCCGTGCAGCACCCGCATATGCTGGTCGTCGGCGGCGCGCAGGCGGTCCTGCAGCATGTCGCGCGGGACGATCAGCGACATGTTGGCGAAGTCGGTGGTGGCCGTCCGCACCTCGCGGGCCAGGTCGAAGACCACCAGGCCGTTCTCGGGGATCCGGACGGTGCCGCCGGCGCCTTCCCACTGCATCGTGCCATGCTCGAAGAGCTGCACCATGTAGTGGTCCATTCCGTCCTGCGCCATCAGCCGGGCGGTGCGGTCCCAGTCCTGCGCGCGGGTCTGGGTGCGCGCCAGCATGATCGGCCCGAACATGTTGGCGTCGATCTCGGCATGGAATCGGTCCCGCCGGACATCGGCATCGGCCTCGACCTCGAAGATGCAGGAGATGCTGTCGCGCCAGAACGCGAAGGCATCGCCGCCATCCAGGGCAGCGGTGGAGAATACCGCGTGCGGCACGGGGGCCGCCGCAGCGGAGGCTGGCACCGGCCCGCTATCCGCCGTCACGGCACCGTCACCGGCCGGACATGGATGGCGGGCATCTGGCCATCTGGCTGCGCCATCTGTCGTGCGGGGCTATTCGTACCCCTTCGGGGGCACGAAGCCGCCGATCTCCTCGGCCAGCAGCTGGGCGAAGGCGATCGGGGTATAATCCTCCAGCCGCGGGCCGATGATCTGCAGGCCCACGGGCAGGCCGGCATAGTCGGAGCCGCCGGCCGCCTGGCCGATCGGCGCGACGGTGGCCGGCAGGTAGGGCAGGCCGGCGATGCCGGCCCAGAACAGCTGGTCGTTATAGTCCTCGGCCTTGCCGTTCACGGTGATGGTGCGCTCCTCGCGGGGCTTCTCCTGGTCGTGGCGGAATGCCGGGGTGGCCGCGGCCGGGCAGATCAGCACGTCGAAATCCTTGAACCAGGCCTCCCAGGCACGCTGGATCAGGGCGCGATCCTCCACCGCCTCGGCCCATTGCCGGTAGTCCTGCACCGTGGCGCGCAGCACCCCGGCGCGATAGCTGTGGTCGTCCGGCGCCAGGTTCGGCACTTCCGCCTTTGCCGCGTCATAGCCGGCCTGCGGCCCGCCGGCATGGGTGACGGCGCGGAACAGCTGGACATAGCGGGCATGGGAATGCGCCAGGTCGACATCCGGCGCCGCGCCCTCCTGCACCCGCGCGCCGACCTTGCCCAGGGCGGCGACCACGGCGGCGATCCGGTCGGTGATGCTGCGGTCCACGGCACAGCAGGCATGGTCGTACATCACGCCCACCCGGAAATCGCGCAGCCGGTCCCAGCGCGGCTTCGGCAGCTCCAGCGACCAGGCGACCGCATCGTGCGGCGCCGGCCCGGCCAGCACGCCCATCGCCACCGCCAGGTCCTCGGCACTGCGGCCCATCGGGCCGACCACGGCGATGTCGGCCGAGGCGTTCCGCCCCGGCGGGCGCTGGCCGATCGTCGGGATGATCTCCCAGGTCGGCTTGTGCCCGTAGACGCCGCAATAATGCGACGGGTTGCGGATCGAAGCGCCGATATCGCTGCCCAGCTCCAGCCCGGTCAGGCCGGCGGCCAGGGCCGCGGCCGAGCCGCCGGAGGAGCCGCCGGGCCCGCGCGCGACATCCCAGGGATTGTTGGTCGTGCCGTAGATCTCGTTGAAGGTCTGCCAGTCCACCAGCCCGGTCGGCACGTTGGTCTTGCCGAACACCACCGCGCCGGCATTGATCAGGCGATGCACCGCCACGGCGTTGCGGCTGGGCCGGTTGTCGCGCCATTCGGTGCGGCCCCAGGTGGTCGGCGTGCCGACCAGGTCGAAGGCCTCCTTCACGGTCGTCGGCACGCCATGCAGCGGCCCCCAGATCTCGCCATCCGCCAGGGCCTCGTCGGCGGCGGTGGCGCGTTCCTGCGCCTGCTCCGCCTGCAGGGCGACGATCGCATTGATCTGCGGGTCGAACCGCTCGATCCGCTGCAGGTAGAGCGCGAGGACCTCGCGGGCGGAAATGCTGCGCTCGCGGATGGCCGTGGCGATGTCCACGGCGGAGAGATAGGCGAGATCCTTCATCTGTCGCTCCCGGTCTGCAACGCTACGCTGCACTCAAAAACATTCATCTGCCGGCAAACCGTTCCCGGCTGCCGGCACTCCCGCTGCCTGCATTCCGGGGCCTGCCGCTAATCGATGAGCAGCAGCCGGCCGCCGTCAAGCTCGCATTCCGCTTCGGCCTCATAAAGCCGCGCGACGAGGTCGCCCCGCCGCTCCAGCACCGCGCGCTGGTTGACATAGCCCTTGTCGGTGATCTCCCCGCCGTCGATATCGGGCGGCGCGGTCATCAGCAGCACGCGGCGGATCCGCATGCTGGAGCCGCCGGCAGCGCCGTTATGCGCGGCCAGCCGCTGCCGGATATGCGCGGCCACACCCGCGTCGGAAACCGCGTCGGCCGGGCCCTGCAGGGCGCCGGGCCGGGCCGCGATCTCGCGACAGCCCGCCAGGGCGGGCCAGGCCAGCAGGCCGATATAGGGCCGGTCATGCCCGGTCACCACCGCGTCCTGCAGGGCCGGCGCCGCGGCGCCCACGGCAGCCACCCGCAGCGGACCCACGCTCACCCAGGTGCCGGTGTCGAGCTTGAAATCCTCCACCACCCGGCCGTCGAAGATCAGCCCCCTGTCCGGGTCCTCCGGGTCGACGAAGCGGGCGGCATCGCCGATCCGGTAGAACCCCTCCTCGTCGAAGGCGGCCTCGGTCAGGTCGGGGCGCTTCAGGTAGCCCGGCGTGACGATCGGCCCGCGCACCCGGATCTCCAGCTTGCCGCCGGCCGGCACCAGCTTCAGCTCGACGCCGGGATAGGGCAGGCCGATCAGGCCGGAGCGCTCGCTCGCCCAGTGGGTGTTGGTGGCGGTCGGCGCCGTCTCGGTGGAGCCCCAGCCGGTATAGATCACGATGCGCTCGCCCACCGTGCGCACCGCCAGTTCCTGGATCCGGTCGAACAGCGCCTGCGACAGGGCGGCGCCGCCATAGCCGATGCGCTGCACCCGGTCGAACAGGGCATGGGCCAGCTCGTCATCCTCTTCCAGTGCCGGGACCAGCATGGCATAGGCCACCGGCACGTTGAGATAGCCGGTGGGCCGGATCTCGCGCAGGTTCTGCAGGCTGATCCAGAACAGTTCCGGGGTCGGCCGGCCGTCGTCGATATACAGGGTGCCGCCGGCGGACATCACCCCGTTGACGTTCATGTTGCCGCCATAGGTGTGGTTCCAGGGCAGCCAGTCCAGGATCACCGGCGGCTGCGACGGGTCCGGCGGCAGGACGGTCTGCGCCATCGCCTGGTTGGCGCACATCATCCGGTGGGTGTTGATCACCGCCTTCGGCATGCCGGTGGAGCCGGAGGTCAGCAGGTATTTCGCCACCGTGTCCGGGCCCAGCGCGGCCAGCGTGGCCGCGACCTCCGGCCCCGGCTCGACCGCCGCCAGGTCGTCGAAGGACAGGCTGTCGATCGCCGGGTCCGGGTCGCCGGCATGGACCAGGATCGTGCCGGGCGGCATGACCTCAAGGGCCCGGCGGAACTGGCGGGCCGACTGCGCCATCACCAGGCGCGGCGCGATCAGCTCCACCGCATGGCGCAGCTTGCCCAGGTCCTGCGACATCAGGGAATAGGCGGGCGAGACCGGGGCGGCGATCATGCCCGCCGCCATCGTGCCCAGGGTCATCAGGGCATGTTCCAGGCTGTTGCCGGACAGGATCATCACCGCGTCGCCCGGCCGCAGGCCGCGCTGCAGCAGCGCCTGGCCGACCGCCTGCGCAGCCCGCCAGACCTGCGCATAGCTCAGCTTGCGCCAGGGGCCCAGCTGCCGGCCCTCCGCCGGGGCGCGCTGGCACAGGAACGGCCGGTCCGGCGCCGCGTCCGCCGAGCGCTCCAGGAAGCGCAGGACGTGCCGCTCGTAGGTGCCCAGGCGATGGGCGGAGCGCAGCACCATGGTGCCGTCGGCGCGGCGCTCCAGCTCCGCCTGCGGCGGCAGGAAGTTCACCGGCCGGAACGGCGCGTCGCGGAACGATCGCGGTGCGGCGGGCGGCTGTGCGCTGGGCGATGTCGGCTGGGCCTGGGACATGCTGACGGGGAACTCCGGATGCGATGCGTATGGCGGCGAAACGGGGCCGGCTCAGGCCGGCAGGGGCTCGACGACGATCTCGACACTGTGCACGGCCGTGCTGTCGCCCATGTCGCTGCGGTCGCCGGGGTTCAACAGGTTCACGTTGGCATGCTGCGGGCTGCGCTTCAGCCAGCGGCCCTTGGGCGCGAACGCGGTGCCCGGCAGCATGGCCGGGTCCAGCCGGGCCTGGAAACTGAGGCTGCCCAGCGGGTTGCGGGCGGTCACCCGGTCGCCATCGGCGATCCCGGCGCGGGCCGCATCCGCCGGGTTCAGGGTCAGGATCTCCGCGCCGGCCTGCAGCGCGATCTTCGCCACATTGTCGTAGGACGCGTTCATGTGCCATTCGCTGGCCGGGCTCAAAAGCCGCAGCCGCCCCGCCGCCGGCGCGGGGTCGACCTCGGGCCGGGGCACCAGCGAATGGCCGTCGGCGACGGCGCGGGCGCTGGCGATCTCGATCCGGCCGCTGGGCGTCGGGAAGCGCAGGTCGCCGAACAGCATTACCGGTTCCGCCGCGACCGGCAGGGTGCCGGCCCGCTTCAGGGCATCGAAATCGATGCCATTGCCACTGCCCGCCAGCAGCCGGTCGATGATCGGGCGGTCCGCCTCGAACAGGGCGGGTTCCTCCAGGCCCATGGCGCGGGCCAGGCGGCGGAAGATCTCCTGGTTCGGCAGGGCCTCGCCGACCGGCGCCATGGCCTGCACCTGCGCCGACAGGGACAGGTGCATGTAGGACGCGACCAGGTCGTCGAATTCCAGGAAGGAGGCCGCCGGCAGGACGATGTCGGCATGGTCGGCGCTGTCCGTGGCGAACAGGTCGAGCACCACGGTGAACAGGTCCTCGCGCGCCAGCGCCGCCTTCAGCGCCCCCTGCTGCGGGTTGGAGGCGACGATGTTGATGTTCCACAGCAGCAGCGCGCCGAAGCCTTCCGCCGCGTCCGCCGGACGGGCCAGGCGGTCCGCCAGGTCCATATGGCTGATGCTGCGCGGCGGCGCGCGGCGCAGCGCTTCGCCCGCGACATCGCCCATCGCCAGCCCGCGGGTCGCGCCCTTGCCGTTCAGGTAGTAGATGCCGGTGCCGGGCCGGCCGATCTGGCCGGTCACCGCCGGCAGCATGGCGCAGGCGCGCATGATGTTGCCGCCCAGCCGCTGGCGCTGCAGGCCCTGGCCGAGCCAGAGCATCGACGGGCCGGCGCCGTAGATCCGCGCCGCCGCCTCGATATCCGCGGCCGGCACGCCGGTCTGTGCGGCGGCCCAGTCCGGCGTGCAGGGCGGCAGCAGGGCCGCCAGTTCCGCCCAGCCGGTGGTGCGGTCGGCCAGGAAACCCTCGTCCACCAGCCCGTCGCGCTGCAGGACATGCAGCATGCCGAAGGCCAGGGCGGCGTCGCTGCCGGGGCGCGGCTGCAGGTGCAGGTCGGCGATCGCCGCGGTGGGGGTGCGGATCGGGTCGACAACGACCAGCTTGCCCGGTCGCTCCGCCAGCCAGTGCTTGTGCGCATGCGGGGCGGAGGCCGACGGGTTGCAGCCCCAGACCAGGACGCAGCCGGAATCCCGGATCGTGCGCGGGTCGAAGCCCTTTACCGAGGTCCCGAAGACATAGCCCAGCGCGACATGCCCGGCATTGTTGCAGACCGTGTCCGGCTCCACCTCGGTGGCGCCCAGATGGTTGAAGAATCGCATCGGGAAGCCGCCGGCCAGCACCGAGGTGGTGCCGGTGTAGTGCGCGGTCAGGATCTTTTCGGGCGTGCCCGCCGCCACCAGCGCGTTCAGCCGGTCGGCGATCTCCGCCAGGGCCGCGTCCCAGCCGACCGGTTCGAAGCGGCCCGAACCCTTGGGCCCGATCCGCCGCAGCGGCGTGGCCAGGCGGGCCGCCGGGTCCCGCCAGGCGCCGTTATAGGCGAGCGCGCATTTGCCGCAGAGCGAGCCCCGGCTGACCGGATGGTCGCGGTCCCCGACCACCCGGGTCACCGCGCTACCCTCGCGCAGGACCCGGATGCCGCAGGCGTCGTAGCAGTCGCGCGGACAGGTGGTCTTGATTGCTTCCGAAGCCGAGGCTTCCATCTCCCCCCCCTTGGCGGCGCCGGCCAGGCTTGCGGCGGCGCAGCGCCTGATCATTGATGGGCGGGGTTTCCCGCCCGGACGCGTTGTTATTGTCGTTGTCTTTTGTCGCTGACATGGAATCGATTACAGCAGGATGCCCAGCGCACCCTTTTCCCGCAACACCCGATCTGCCGGCCCTCCCGCAGCCTATGCCGCGATCGACGCCACGGCGATAGCGCTGTGCGACGACCTGGCGGAGCGCAGGCAGGCCATCGTGGTGGCACCGCCGGGCACCGGCAAGACGACCCGCGTCCCGCCGCGGCTGGCCGAGGCCGCCTGGGCGGCCGGCGGCCGGATCCTGGTGCTGGAGCCGCGCCGGGTGGCGGCGCGGGCCGCTGCCGGCTTCGTCGCCGCCGGCCGGGGCGAACAGGTGGGGGCGCATGTCGGATACGCGGTGCGCTTCGACCGCCGCGCCGGGCCCGCGACCCGCATCGAATACGTCACCGAAGGCGTGCTGACCCGGCGCCTGCAGGCGGATCCGGAGCTGGCCGGCATCGCCTGCCTGGTGTTCGACGAGGTGCATGAGCGCAACCTGGAAGGCGACCTGGCGCTCGCCCTGGCGCTCGACGTGCAGGGCGGGCTGCGGCCCGACCTGCGCCTGGTGGCGATGTCCGCCACCCCGGACATCGCGGCCTTGCGCCGGGTCCTGCCCGATGCCGGGCTGTTCGAGATGGCGGATCCGGGCCATCCGGTGGAGATCCGCCACGCGGCGCCGCGCGAGGGCGAGCGGCTCGCCGCTGCCGTGTCGCGGGTCGTCGCGGCAGCGGTGGCGGGCGAGACCGGGGACCTGCTGGCCTTCCTGCCGGGGGTGGGGGAGATCCGGGCCGCGGCCGGCCAGCTGCGGGGGATGCTGCCGCCGTCGGTCGCCATTCTCGAACTGCATGGCCGCGTGCCGCCGGCGGAACAGGACCGCGCGCTGCGCCGCGACCCGCAGGGGCAGCGCCGGGTGGTCCTGGCGACCAACGTGGCGGAAAGCAGCGTGACCGTCGACGGCGTCCGCCTGGTGGTGGATGGCGGGCGGGCGCGGATGCCGGCGCTGGACCAGGCGGTGGGCCTCTCGCGGCTGGTCACCGTGCCGATCACCCAGGCCAATGCCACGCAGCGGGCCGGCCGGGCCGGGCGGCAGGGCCCCGGGATCTGCTGGCGGCTCTGGCCGCGGGAGGCGCATGGCGCGCTGGCGGCACAGCCGGAGCCGGAGATCCGCCGTGCCGACCTGGCCGACCTGGTCCTGTCGCTCGCCGATTGGGGCATCGCCGACCCCGCTTCCCTGACCTGGATCGACCCGCCGCCGGCGCCGGCCGTGGCGGCGGCACGCGGCCTGCTGCGGCTTCTGGGGGCGCTGGACGGGGACGGCAGGATCACCGCACTGGGCCGGCGGATGGCCGGCCTGCCGCTGCATCCCCGCCTGGCGCGCGCCCTGCTGGCCGGTGCCGGGGCCGGCATGACCGCCCTGGCGGCCCGGGCGGTGGCGCTGCTGTCGGAGGGCGGCGGCCCGGAGGACCTGGACCTGGCGGCGCGGCTGGCCGCCCTGGACCGCGACCGCAGCCCCGGCAGCCGGCGGGTGGCGGAGCTGGCGCAGCGCCTGCTGCGCCTGGCCGGCGGCGCGGCGGCGGATGGCAGCGCCGCGGATGGCACAGCTTCGGATGGCACCGGGCCGGGCGGCGGCGACCGGGCGGCCGGACTCGGCGCGATCCTGGCGGCCGGCTTTCCGGACCGGGTCGCGCTGCCGGCGGGCGCCGGCGGGGTCTTCAAGATGCGCAACGGCCGCCAGGCCCAGCTGCCGGCCGGCCATCCCCTGGCCGCGGCCGAGGCGCTGGTGGTGCTGGATGCCGGCGGCGACCGGGCAGGGGTCCGGGTCTTCGCCGCCGCCGCATTGTCGCTCGCCGCGCTGGAGCGGCTGTTCGCCGCCGATATCGTGCAGGAGGCGCAGGTCGACTGGACGCCTGCCTCCGGCCTGGCAGGCCAGGCTGTGCGGCGCCTGGATTCGCTCGACCTGGCGCGGCAGCCGCTCGCCCGGATCGCGCCGGACCGGGCGGAAGCGGCGATCCTGGCCTTCCTGGCCCGCGAGGGCGTGGACGCCCTGCCCTGGACGGGGGCGGCCGCCCGCCTGCGCGCACGGCTGGTCGTGGCCGCTGCCGCGCGCCCTGGCCCCGGCTGGCCGGATCCGGCCGACCCCGCGGTGCAGGCGCATCTGGCGGCCGCGCTGGCGGCAAGGGCGGGACGCGGGGCGCAAGCGACCGAGGCGCTGGCGCGGGTCCTGGCCGAGGCCCTGGACGCCCTGCTGGACTGGCCTGCCCGGCAGGCGCTGGAGGCCGCGGCGCCGGTGCGGCTGCGCCTGGCGAACGGGCTGGAGCGCGACCTGGACTATGCCGATGGCCGGCCGACCCTGCGGCTGCGCCTGCAGGACCTGTTCGGGGTGCCGCGGACGCCGCTGCTGGGCAATGTCACCCCCGTCCAGCTCGACATCCTGTCGCCCGCCGGCCGCACCCTGCAGAAGACCGGCGACCTGGCCGGCTTCTGGGCCGGCAGCTATGCGGAAGTGCGCAAGGAGATGCGCGGCCGCTACCCGAAGCATCCCTGGCCGGAGGACCCGGCCGCGGCGGTCCCGCCGGTGCGGCGCGGCCGGCGATAGGCGCGGCGCATTGCCGTGGCGCCCGGCAGCGGCATAATGCGCCGCGACCCGTCGGACAAGGAGATCCCCCGTGAGCCTTCGCCTGCACACCGTCATCGCCAGCACCCGCCCCGGGCGGGTCGGGGCCGCCGTCGCCACCTGGTTCCACGGGGTGGCCCGGGCGGAGGGCAGCTTCGATGCGCATCTGGTCGACCTGGCCGATTTCGGCCTGCCGGTCTACGACGAGCCGAAACATCCGCGGATGCAGCAGTACGAGCATGACCATACGAAGAAATGGGCCGCCAGCGTCGCGGCGGCCGATGCCTTCGTCTTTGTCGTGCCGGAGTACAATTTCGGGCCGACCCCGGCGCTGCTGAACGCGCTGAACTACGTCTACCTGGAATGGAACTACAAGCCGGCGGCCTTCGTCGGCTATGGCGGGATTTCCGGCGCCATGCGCTCGGTGCACACCACCAAGCTGACCCTGAACGTGCTGAAGATGGTGCCGATCATGGAAGGGGTGACGGTGCCGATGGTGAACCAGCACCTGAAGGACGGAACCTTCGAGCCCAACGACATGCACCGGCAGAGCGCCGATGCCCTGCTGCCGGAGCTGAAGCGCTGGGCGGAGGCGCTCAAGACGATGCGCTGAGGGCCGGCCCGGGCCCGGCTGGCGGGCGCCGCCCGGCGGGCCTATTCTTGCCGGAAAGCGGAACCGGGGAGGATGGCGCCATGGCGGAGATCGCCACGCGGAAGGTCTATGAATCCGACAGTGTCGCGGTGTGGGAGATGGAGCTGCCGCCCGGCGCCAGCACCGGCCTGCACACCCACGGGAACAGCTACCTCTTCCATGTGCTGGAGGGCGCGACCCTGGAGACCACGGACGCACAGGGCAAGCCGCTGTCCACCTTCACCATCGGCGCCGGCGACAGCCGGCAGTACCGCATCGACGGCGACCGGCTGCTGCCGGTCGGCCATGACGGGCCGCCGGTTCCCGTCACCCATGCCGCGCGCAATGTGGGCGACACCACGTTCCGCGAGGTGCTGGTGGAGTTCAAGCAGCCGGGCTGAGGGCGCCATGGGTCCGCCAACAACTGCGTGATGGCGGGTCACCGGGGCGGGCCGGGGCATTACATGCAGGAGGGGGCGCGCGGGCCGGACCGGCCCGCGCGCCCCGCTCCGACGACAATGCCCGGGAACCGCCGATGCTCCGAAAAGACCTGCTGCCCTGGCTGGACCGTTCCGGCCGCGTCTCCGCGCTGCGCGCCATCGCCTTCTCGGCGGCGCTCCTGCCCGGGCTGTGGTTTGCCCTCGGCCTGCTGGACGGGCGCTACGATGCCGAGCCCTACAAGCAGCTGACGCATCTGACCGGCACCTGGACCCTCTATTTCCTGCTGGCCGGCCTGGCGGTCACGCCGCTGCGGCATCTCTGGTCCTGGCCCCGGCTGACGGGGATCCGGCGCATGCTGGGGCTGACCGCCTTCGCCTATATCGCCGCGCACCTGCTGCTGTACGTCCTGCACGAGAATCTCGACCTGGCCCGGGTGGCCGGCGAGATCGCGAGCCGCCTCTACCTGACGATCGGCTTCGCGGCCCTGGCCGGGCTGGCGGTGCTGGCGGCGACCTCGTTCGACGCGGCGATCCGGCGGCTGGGACGCACCTGGCGGCGGCTGCACCGCGCGGTCTATCCGCTGGTCGCGCTGGGGCTGCTGCATTACTTCATGCAGTCCAAGCTCGATGTGTCGGGCGCGGTGCTGCTGTCCGGGCTGTTCGTCGCGCTGCTGCTGCACCGCCTGCACGACAGCCTGGCCCTGCGGCTGGAGCCGGTGCCCCGGATCCTCGCTGTGGCGCTGCTGGCGGGGCTGGCAGCCGCCGGGATCGAGTACGCGTGGTATGCGATCGCCACCGGCATCCCCGCCGACCGGGTGCTGCAGGCCAATCTGGGCCTGGACGGCGGGCTGCGCCCGGCCTGGCAGGTCGCCATCGGCGCCGCCCTGCCGCTGGCGGTGCCGGCCGGCCGCCCGGTCTGGCGCTGGCTGCGCCCGCCCGCCGCCGGCCGGCAGGCGGCCTGAGGCCCGCAGCGGCGCAGGCTGCTCAGCGCAGGGCGAGGGGCAGCCGGCGGCCCACCACGGTGATCCAGACGATGATCATGAACGGCAGGACCATGGCATAGCCGATCGACAGGGAGGTGAGCACCGGCATCTGCCCCTGCAGGTTGCTGGCGACATAGAGGCCCACGGCGATCGGCTGCAGGCTGACGATGAACGAGGCCGCCACCGCGCAATCCGGCCGCACGCGGAACGTCCGCCCCAGGGTATAGACCAGCACGAAGGCCAGCATCGTCACGGCGACGATCGCCGCCAGGGCCGAGACGTTCGACGCCACCTCGATGTTCGGTGGCTCGAAGGCCTGGGCCAGCGCCGCATAGATCACGTTCGCCAGGAAGGCGAGCCAGAGGAAGAAGCGGAACGAGCGGTCCGGCACGTCCCACGAATGCGCGGTGAGCTGGCGGATCGTCATGCCGATGGCGAAGGGCGCGACGATCGCCAGGAACACGATCGCCATGATGTCGGCGAAGACCGGCAGGGCCGCGGCCAGGGTGGCGGCCTGTTCGGCCACGATCAGGGAGATCAGCTCCGGCGCCACCAGGGGGCTGAGGATGTTGGTCATGACGATCGCGATGACGGCCAGGGGCAGGTTGCCGCGGGCCAGGAACACCCCGACCAGCCCCGCCTCGCTGCCCGGGCCGAGCAGCACCACCGCAATCGCCAGGTTGGTCTCGCCAGGGGCGTCCAGCGCCTGGATCGCCAGCCAGGTCAGCAGCGGCATCAGGAGATACTGCCCGGCAGCGACCAGGATCAGCGCATCCCAGTCGCGGAACGCCTGCACCAGGTCCTGCAGGCTGACCCGCATCCCGAGCCCGATGGTGGACAGTGCGACCACCAGCAGGATTATGATCTCATATACCAGCATCGTTGCCCCATGATTTACGGCGCTACGTTAGCGGCGCCGGGCGCGATTGCGTAGACTGAAGATCGCCGTGTCGGCAGGTGCAGCGGGCCGGCGGCTGGCAATTGGGGCGGAGGGCGCGATGGCAGACGGCGATGGCGGCGGCAGCGTGGCGGTGATCGGCGCGGGATCGGGCCTGTCCGCATCCGTGGCACGCCTGTTCGCGCAGGCGGGGCACCGGGTGGCGCTGGGCGCCCGCGACCCGGGAAAGCTGGCGGACCTCTGCGCCGGGACCGGTGCCCGGGCCTGGCCCTGCGACGCGACGGACGGGGCGGCGGTCGATGCCTTCTTCGACTCGGTGGCGGCGGAGATGGGCGTGCCGGAGGTGGTGGTGTTCAACCCCAGCGCCCGCGCGCGCGGCCCGGTGGCGGAGCTGGACCGCGAGGCGGTGCGGCACAGCCTGATGGTGTCCTGCTATGCCGGCTTCCTGGTCGGCCAGCGCGCGGCGCGCGACATGCTGGCGGCCGGGCGCGGCTCGATCCTGTTCACCGGCGCCTCGGCCAGCGTGAAGGGCTATGCGCAGTCCGCCCCTTTCGCGATGGGGAAGTTCGGGCTGCGCGGCCTGGCCCAGAGCATGGCGCGGGAGCTTGCGCCGCGGAACATCCATGTCGCGCATTTCGTCATCGACGGCGGCATCGGCCGGCCGGACCCCGACCCGCGCGAGGGCCGCGGCGGCCCGGACAGCCAGCTGGACCCCGACGCCATCGCGCAGGCCTATCTGTTCGCCCATCGGCAGCCGCGCAGCGCCTGGACCTGGGAGTTCGAGCTGCGGCCCTGGGTGGAATCCTTCTGACCGACCCGATGCGCCCGCGCCCCGGCCTTGCCGGGCCGCCAGGTCCCCGGGCATGCCGGGGCCGGCAGCCGAACTTCCGGAGCAGATGATGCTGGACCGACAGGACATGACCATGGCGATCCGGCGGGCGGATTACCGGCCGCCGGCCTTCGCGGTCGACGCTGTCCGGCTGGAGTTCGACCTGGACCCGTCCGAGACGGTCGTCACGGCGGAGCTGGAGCTGCGCCGCCTGGCCGGGGGCGAGGACCCGCTTGTCCTCGACGGCGAGGACCTGACCCTGCTGGAGCTGAGCCTGGACGGCAAAGCCCTGGACCCCGCGGCGCATCTGGACCAGGCCGGGTGCCTGGTGCTGCGCGACCTGCCGGACCGGGCGCGGCTGCGCACCCGCTGCCGTATCGCGCCGGCCGCCAACACCCTGCTGAGCGGGCTGTACCGCTCCAACGGGATCTACTGCACCCAGTGCGAGGCGCAGGGCTTCCGCCGCATCACCTTCTTTCCCGACCGGCCCGACATGCTCGCCGTCTACGATGTCACGATCCGCGGCGACCGGGAGGCCTGCCCGGTGCTGCTGTCCAACGGCAACCTGGTTGCGCAGGCGGACCTGCCCGACGGGCGCCACATGGCCCGCTGGCACGATCCCTTCCCGAAGCCGAGCTACCTGTTCGCCCTGGTCGCCGGGCGGCTGGACTGCCTGTCCGACCGGTTCCGCACCCGCGGCGGCCGCGACGTGGCGCTGAACATCCATGTCGAGCCCGGCCAGGTGCCCCGCGCCGGCTGCGCCATGGCGGCGCTGAAGGCGGCGATGGCGTGGGACGAAGCGCGGTTCGGCCTGGAATACGACCTGGAGGTCTTCAACATCGTCGCGGTCGCGGACTTCAACTCCGGCGCGATGGAGAACAAGGGCCTCAACATCTTCAACGCCAAGTACATCCTGGCCGACGAGGCCAGCGCCACCGACCAGGACATGGAGAATATCGAGGCCGTCGTCGCGCACGAATATTTCCACAACTGGACCGGCAACCGGGTGACCTGCCGCGACTGGTTCCAGCTCAGCCTGAAGGAGGGGCTGACGGTGTTCCGCGACCAGGAATTCACCGCCGACCGGCGGTCCCGCGCGGTGAAGCGGATCGCCGATGTGCGCACCCTGCGCGCCCGGCAGTTCCCGGAGGATGCCGGCCCGCTGTCGCATCCGGTGCGGCCCGATTCCTATGTCGAGATCAACAACTTCTACACCGCGACGGTCTACGAGAAGGGCGCCGAGGTGATCCGCATGATGCACACGATCCTGGGGGAGACCCGCTTCCAGGCAGGCATGCGGCTCTACCTGCGGCGCCATGACGGCCAGGCGGTGACCTGCGAGGATTTCGTCGTCGCGATGGAGGAGGCCAGCGGCATCGACCTCGCGCAGTTCCGCCTGTGGTACAGCCAGTCGGGCACGCCGCGGGTGACCGCGCGCTGGAGCGGGGCGGGCGATGGCCGGTTCACCCTGACCCTGTCGCAGGAGACCCCGCCGACCGCCGGCCAGGCGGTGAAGCAGCCGCTGGACATCCCGATCCGGGTGGCGCTGCTGGACGGGCAGGGCGCGGCGCTGCAGGCGCGCCTGGAAGCGCCCGACGGCGCAGGCGCAGGCGCTGGCGCTGGTGCCGGGGCGGCAGCGGCGGACCACCTGCTGCGCCTGACCGCCGCCCGGCAGAGCTTCCGCTTCGATCTTGATGCGCCCGCGGGCGCGACCCCGCTGCCCTCGATCAATTGCGGCTTCTCCGCGCCGGTGATCCTGCAGGCGGAGTACGGCGATACCGACGATGCCTTCCTGATGCTGCGCGACCCGGATCCGGTGAACCGCTGGGAGGCCGGGCAGCGCTATGCCGCCCGCGTGCTGCTGCGCATGGCGGCGGCGGAGGCGCCGGCCATGGCGGTGGACGGCCGCTTCGTGGATGCCTTCGGCGGCCTGCTGCGCGACGAAAGTGCGGATCCCGCCTTTGCCGCCGCGGCCATCGCCCTGCCGGAGGAAGCCTATCTGGCCGATCAGATGGCGGTGGTCGACGTGGACGGCCTGCATGCCGCGCGGGAAGCGCTGCTGCGGGCCCTGGCATTGGCCCATCGCCCCGTTCTTGTCGGCATCTACGACCGCTGTGCGCCGGCCCGGCCGTACAGCGCCGACCCGCGCCAGGCTGCGCTGCGGGCCCATCGCAACGCGGTCCTGCCGCTGCTGGCGGCGCTGACGGACGATGCCGAGATGCTGCGCCTGCTGGCGGCGCACTATCGGGACGCCGACAACATGACCGACCGGCTGGCCGCGCTCGCCCTGCTGGCCGAGCGCGGCAGCGACGAGGCGCGGTGCGCCGCGCTGGCCGATTTCGAGGACCGCTTCCGCGGCGAGGCGCTGGTGATGGACAAGTGGCTGACGGTGCAGGCCCAGGCTGCCCGCCGCGACACCCTTGCCACGGTGCGCCGACTGCTGGACCATCCGGCCTTTACCCTGTCCAACCCGAACCGGGTCCATGCCTTGATCGGAAGCTTTGCCATGCGCAACCAGTGGCGGTTCCACGCCGCCGATGGCGGGGGCTATGCCTTCCTGGCGGAGCAGGTGAAGCGCCTCGACGGCCTGAACCGCCAGGTGGCCGCACGCATCGCGGGCGCCTTCGGGCGCTGGCAGCGGTTCGACGGCCAGCGGCAGAACCTGATGCGGGCCGCGCTGGAAGGCATTCGCGACATGCCGGGCCTGTCCCGCGACACTTTCGAGATCGTCAACAAGTCACTGGAGGCCGGCAAGTGATCAGGATGCGCCCGTTGAAGCCCAGCCGCCGCGCCGCGCGCCTGACCGTTGCGGCGCTGGCCCTTGCCATCGCCCTTCCGGGCCTGGCCGCGCGGCCGGCCGCGGCGGCGGAAGCCGGCTATGGCGCCCATCTCGCCTCCTATTTCGACCGTGCCGATGCGGAGCGCGGCTGGCGGATCCTGAAGCTGCGGATCCCGGCCCAGCTCAAGGGCCATGAGCCGCTGTATCGCCAGGCCAGTGTGCGGGGGCGCAGCTATATCCGCCTGCTGACCGGGCCGTTCAAGACGGTCGCCGCCGCGCGCAGCTATTGCGGCGAGGTGAAGCGGGGCTGGTCCTATTGCGACGTGCTCTCGCTGGCCGACCTCAAGCCGGTGGGCGAGGCGCCGGCCCGCCCCAAGGCACCGGCGCCCAAGGCGGAAAAGCCGATGGCCGAGAAGCCGATGGCCGAAAAGCCCATGGCCGGGAAGCCGATGGCCGAGAAGCCCATGGCCGAGACGCCGGTGACCCAGGCCGCGGCGCCTGACGGCGACAAGACCGCCATGGCCGGATCGACCGGCAATTTCCGCATCGAGAGCAAGACCCTGCCGCCGCTGCCGGAGGCCAAGGCCCGGCTGTCGCCGCAGCAGAAGGCGCTGTACCGCCCGCTGGAGGGCAACTGGATCCAGTTCGACGGCAACTGCTCCACCGACCTGACCCAGATCGGCGAGGGCGCGGTGCGCCCGATCGTCGCCGGCACCCCACAGAAGGACGAGGTCTGCGAGGCACGCCGCGAGGGCGCCACCGTCGCCCTGTTCTGCGACGGCGGCCGCGAGCTCTGGCTGGAGGTGATCAACGACGACGAAATGGTCCTGCGCCGCACCAAGGCCCATGGCGGCGCCCCCTACGAGGCCATCGACCAGCTGATGTCGCGCTGCGAGAAGGGGTAGCGGGCGGGGTGGCGACCTGGACGGCTGCCGAGGCCGCCCTTCCATGTTCCCCCTTGCCGTTATTCTCGGGTTTGACCCGAGAAGCCATTCCACCAGCGGCACCGCGGGGCTGGCGGAATGGATGGCCGGCTCAAGGCCGGCCATGACGTGGTGAGGTGGGGCCGGCGGGGCGGTGGCGGCCGCCGGTGACGGCTCAGGGCAGGCCCGCTCGCAGGCGCCGGGCGGCTTCGCACGCTCCTCTTGCCGTCATTCTCGGGCTTGACCCGAGAATCCATTCCACCAGCGGCGCTGCGGGGCTGGCGGAATGGATGGCCGGCTCAAGGCCGGCCATGACGTGGTGGGTCGGCCTGGGCTGGCGGCTTGGCCCCTGCCCAGGCCGACCATGACGGGACGTGCGGCCCGCTCAGATCAGGATGCCGCGGCCGCAGACCACGACCTGGCCGCCGGTACGGTGCGATTCCGGGGTGCAGAAGAGGTAGTCGGCGCCGGCCGCCTCTTCCGGCGTGCCGCCGCGGCCCAGCGGGATCATCGCGTCCATCCTCTGCAGCAGCTGCGGCTGCACGCCGACCTCGATCGCCCGGGTCAGGCGGGGCTGCGGCCGGCGGCGGAAGCATCCGCCATCGCCCCTCAGATCCGCTCGTACAGGGTGACGACGCAAGCGCCGCCCAGGCCGAGGTTGTGCTGCAGCGCATGGCGCGCGCCCTCGACCTGCGTCGCCCCGGCGGTGCCGCGCAGCTGCCGGGTCAGCTCGTAGCATTGCGCGAGCCCGGTGGCGCCCAGCGGATGGCCTTTCGACAGGAGCCCGCCGGAGGGGTTGGTCACCACCTTGCCGCCATAGCTGTTGTCGCCATCGTCGATGAAGCCCTCGGCGCCGCCCTCGGGGCAGAGGCCCAGCGCCTCGTAGGTGATCAGCTCGTTCTGCGCGAAGCAGTCGTGCAGCTCCACCACGTCCAGATCGTCCGGGCCGATCCCCGCCTGTTCGTAGACCCGGTCCGCGGCCAGCTTCGCCATGTCGTAGCCGACCACCTTCATCATGTCGTCGCTGTCGAAGGTGGAGGAGAGGTCGGTGACCATCGACTGCGCGGCGATGCCGATCCCGCCATCCAGGCCGTGGCGCTTGGCGAACGCCTCCGACACCAGGATCGCCGCCGCGGCGCCGCAGGTCGGCGGGCAGGCCATCAGCCGGGTCATCACGCCGGGCAAGATCACCGGGGCGTCCAGCACCTCCTCGGCGGTGATCTCCTTGCGGAAGATCGCCAGCGGGTTGTTCGCGGCGTGGCGGCTCGCCTTGGCGCGGACCTTGGCGAAGCTTTCCAGCGGCGTGCCGTGCTTGTTCATATGCGCCAGCCCGGCGCCGGCGAAGTAGCGCAGCGCCAGCGGGATCTCCTTCGCATCGACCAGGCGGTCGGCGACGGCATCGAATTCCGCCAGCGGGCTGGGGCGGTCGGCGAAGATCGAACCGAGCGCACCGGGGCGCATCTGCTCGAAGCCCAGCGCCAGGACGCAGTCGGCGGCGCCGCTGGCGACCGCCTGGCGGGCCAGGAACAGGGCGGTGGAGCCGGTGGAGCAGTTGTTGTTGACGTTGACGATCGGGATGCCGGTCAGGCCCAGCGGGTAGATCGCCTTCTGCCCGGCGGTGGAATCGCCATAGACATAGCCGGCATAGGCCTGCTGGACGAGATCGTAGCCGATCCCCGCATCGGCCAGCGCGAGGCGCGCGGCCTCCGCGCCCATCTCGTCATAGGGGGCGCTCGCGCCCGGCTTGGCGAAGGGGATCATGCCGACCCCCGCGACCACGACCTTCGGATCCATCTTCGCTCCTCCCCGGCATGTCCGGGATGAAAGTTTCCCTGTGGACATAAAATGACCCATCGGTAATATACCGGCGGGCAATGACCGTCAATGCAGGCGCGGGGGCAGCGTGTCGGGACAGCAGGAAAAGGCCGGCGAGGCCGCCGCCATGGACGGGCAGGCTGGCGTGGCGGCGGAGCCCTGGATTCCGTTCGAGGACCGGCGCCGGGCCCGCGGCCGCAAGAAGGAGGCGGTGCTGCGCATGGCGGTGCGGCTGTTCCTGGAGAACGGCGTCCACCGCACCTCCTTGGCGGAGGTGGCGGCGGCGCTGAACGTCACCAAGCCGGCGCTCTACAATTATTTCCGGAGCAAGGACGAGATCCTGTTCGAATGCTGCCGGCTGGGCCGCGAGATGTACGAGGCCGGCATCGCTGACATCGCCGCGCGCAACGGTTCGGGGCTGGAGAAGCTGCGCGCCCTGATCCGCTCCTACGCCAAGGTGATCACCCAGGATTTCGGGCAATGCCTGGTGCGCTTCGACGACCGGGAGCTGTCGCCGGCGGCGCGGGCCGATATCCGCCGCGCCAAGCGGCGTATCGACGAGGCTTTCCGGACCGAGATCGCCCGCGGCATCGCCGACGGCTCGATCCGCCCCTGCGAGCCGAAGGTCGCGGGTTTCGTGATCACCGGCGCGCTGAACGGCATCGGCACCTGGTACAGCCCGGACGGTCCCCTTTCGGTGGACGAGATCGCCGACGCCTTCGTGGAGCGGCTGGTGGACGGGCTGGCCGTGCGCCGCGCACCGGCCGCGAAACAGGCAGGGCCGTAGCAGGCCGCCAATGGGAGATGCGGAACGATGACGATGATCCTGACCGAACGGCATGGCGCAGTGGCGCTGCTGACCCTGAACAATCCCGACCAGATGAACGCATTGGCGGCCGACCTGATGGCCGGCCTGTCGCAGGCCCTGGATGTGGCGCTGGCCGATGACAATGTGCGTGCCATCGTGCTGACCGGCGCCGGCCGCGGGTTCTGTGCCGGGGCGCAGTTCGGTGGCGGCACCTTCGACCGCGGGGCGGAGATCGGCGCGAAGATGCGCGGCGGCATCAACCCGCTGATCGAGAAGATGCGGGGCTGTCCGAAGCCCATCGTCACCGCGATCAACGGCGCCGCGGCCGGGGCAGGGGTGGGCATCGCCCTGTCCGGCGACATCGTGATCGCCGCCCGCTCGGCGCGCTTCATCCTGAGCTTCGTGCGCCTGGGCGCGGTGCTGGACGGGGGCACCTCGCGCCTGTTGCAGCAGGCGATCGGCGCGCCGCGTGCGCGGGCCCTGGCGCTGACCGGCGAACCGCTGGATGCCGCCACGGCGGCGGACTGGGGCCTGATCTGGAAATGCGTCGACGATGCGGCCCTGCGCGAGGAGGCCCTGGCCCTGGCCAGCCAGCTGGCGGCCGGCCCGCCGGTGGCCATGGGCCTGATCAAGGCGGAATGCGAGGCGGCCTGGACCGCCGACCTTGCCGAGGTGCTGGACGGCGAGGCCGAGGCGCAGAGCCGGGCCTTCGTCACGGCCGACCTGCGCGAGGGGGCCGCGGCCTTCGTGGCAAAGCGCAAGCCGGAATTCACCGGACGCTAGGGCCTGTCGGGCCAGGCTGGCGGCGGTCCTGCCTCCCTGGGCGTCGTCCCGGCCGGGCAATCCGGGGACGCCCGCCTGCCTGCGCCGTCGCTCATCGCCCCGGGGGGCGCGGTTCGGTCATACCGTCCCGGTCCGGTCGAATGCCGAGCAGGAAGAAGGTTGCCACCTCGCCCTTGCCCTTGAGCGTGATCGGTGCGCGCTTCTCGAAAAGGAAGCGGTTCGCGAGGATCTGCTGCATGCTCGCGCTGACATGGATGCGTCCCGGCGTGGCGCTGGCCTCCAGGCGGCTCGCCAGATTCACGGTATCGCCCCACAGGTCGTATGCGAACTTGCTGTGCCCGATCACGCCGGCCACGACATCGCCGTTGTGGATGCCGATCCGCAATTCGAAGGGGTGTCCGTCCTCTTTCCGGATCTGCTGGATGGCAGCCAGCATGTCCAAGGCCATTGCGGCAATGGCCTGATGGTGGCGCCCGTCGTGCGGCGGAAGCCCGCCAACGACCATATAGGCATCGCCGATGGTTTTTATCTTTTCCAGGCGGTGGCGCTGCACAAGAGTGTCAAATTCATAGAAAATCTTGTTGAGGTTCTTGACGATATCGACCGGCTTTTTGTCGCTCGAGTATTTCGTATATTCCACGATATCGGCAAATAGAACACTTATGTTTTTGTGCTCCTCTGCGATCGTCCCTTGCTGGTATTTGAGGGTATTCGCGATTTTTTCCGGCAGGATGTTGAGCAGCAGTCTGTCCGCGCGCTGCTTTTCCCGCAACGCATTGGTGACGAAGTAGCTGGCAAAGGCGAAAATGACGATTGCCGGCATGCTGAGATTGAGCAGGAAAAAGAGGGTCTGGGCGCCGTCCGGCACAGGCAGCCGATGCGCCGTGAAATAGCTGTCGCCCGCCGCAGTGATCGCGAGGCAGATCAGGTACAACGCCAGCCAGGCCAGGGCATGGCGGATCGGAAAGAACATCAGCGCAATCAGCGGCCCCAGCAGGGCCCAGGTCAGCACGAAGCCGGAATCGAAAATGCCGCCGATGACCCACTGGATGCCGGCGGTCACGACAATGATGCAGGCCACCTGTGCATATACCGCCACCAGGTGCTGGCGGGTCAGATGCGAGATCAGAAGCGCCGACCCCACCACGACGACAAATGCGAAGGGCAGGAAAGTCGCGGTCACCCAGCCGAAGACCAGCAGGTACATGAGCGACCAGACAAGTCCGGCGACACAGCAGGCACCGGCGACGATAAGGATCGCAACTTTCTGGAAACGGGTATCCGGGCTGTCGCCCGGCGCGTAGGCGAAGGATCTCGCAAGGGAGGTCAAGCGCATGGCGGCCGTCGAGCATCCTGTTCCGAACGAGAAGTCCCGGTCCAAACGAGGTCGACGGGGGCCGGCCGGTCCGGCCTTCGGCCAGATGCCGTGAGCTTAGCGCGAATCCGATGCTCTGTCCGGCCGGCCAGGTGAATCCGGTGATGAATCCGGTGACAGTTTACTTATTATCTTGCACAGCGCGGAGAGTCGGTCCCGGCCCGCCCAGCCCGGCGGCCGTTCGGGAAATACGTAAACTGTCACCGGTTTAAAAACGACAAAACGGTGACAGTTTACTTATTACCTTGCACGGCCGGGAGAGTCGGGCCCGCCCTGCCCGGCGGCCGTACGGGAAATGCGTAAACTGTCACCGATTTATGCGCCGGTTGAAGGCCGCGGGGGACCTGTGCGAGGGCGGCCGCGGCCGTGGGGCGTTGGCGATTGCTGCGGTTCCGCGCGTATGCGATTGCCAGCCCGCGCCCCGTCGCGATAGATTGCCCGCCTTGGGAGAACGCCGCAGGCGAAAGCGAAGAGATGTCCGCATCAGACGGGGCGCCTGTTACGTGAGCTGCGAGAACCGACCCGGGCCGGCGCCCTGCCGTCGGATCTGCAATCGTATGCGCCTGCCGGCCGCGCCCGGCCCGTGGCGCAGCGGCTTCCGTCCGAACAACAACCAGGACCAGGCGGATGCCTGGGGAAGGGGCTTTGCATGACGCGTGAGGAACTGCAGGCGGTGCTGGACCAGGTCTTCGCCATCGATTCCGAGTTCTATGCCGGCCGCGGCTTCCAGCGCCGCATCGGCTGGGGCGCGAAGCCCGCGCTGATCAACATCGACCTGGCCAATGCCTGGACCCGTCCCGGCCATGCCTTCTCCTGCGACGGGATGGAGGTGATCATCCCCGGCGTGCAGGACCTGCTGGCCGCCTTCCGCAGCCGCGGCCTGCCGGTGGTCTACACCACCACCGCCTATGCGGTGACCGGGGGCGAGAACACCGACATGGGGCTGTGGCACAGGAAGATCCCGGCGGAGCTGCTGCAGCTCGGCACGCCGGAAGTGGCGATCGACGATCGCATCGCACCGGTCGAGGGCGAGCATATTATTGTCAAGAAGCGCGCCAGCGCTTTCCACGGCACCTACCTGTCGGGGATGCTGAAGGCGCTTGGCGTCGACACTGTCGTGGTCACCGGCGTGACCTGCGCGGGCTGCGTGCGCCACACCGTGGAGGATGCCATCGCCGAGGGCTTCCGGCCGATCGTCGTGCGCGAATGCGTCGGCGACCGCACCATGGGCGTGGTGGAGTGGAACCTGTTCGACATCGACGCCAAGTTCGGCGATGTCGAGCCGCTGGCCAATGTCCTGGACCATCTGCGGCGCAACGAAAGCTAGGCTGCCACAGGCGGGCGGGGCCGCCTGTCATGCGTATCGGATCTGTATTTAGGGGAGAAGCGGAATGGCGAAGATCGGCGTCGACGTGGGGGGCACGTTCACCGACCTGATTCTGGAGATCGAGCCGGAGAAGGTGTTCGTGCACAAGGTCCCGTCCACGCCGCAGGACCAGTCCATCGGCGTGATCAAGGGCGTGATGGAGATCTGCGAGATCGGCGGGATCAGCCCGTCGGATGTCAGCCTGATCGTCCATGGCACGACGGTCGCCACCAACATCACCATCGAGCATAACGGCGCGGAGGTGGGCATGCTCACCACCCGCGGCTTCCGCGACATCCTGCATATCGGCCGGCACAAGCGGCCGCACAACTTCTCCATCCAGTTCGACGTGCCCTGGCAGTCCAAGCCCCTGGTGAAGCGGCGCAACCGGATCCCGATCACCGAGCGCCTGCTGCCGCCCGACGGCCGCATCGAGACGCCGCTGGACGAGGCGGAGGTCCACGCCGCGGTGGAGCATTTCAAGGCGAACGAGGTGGAGGCGGTGACGATCTGCTTCCTGTTCTCGTTCCTGAACGACGATCACGAGCGCCGCGCGAAGGAGATCGTGCAGAAGGGCATGCCCGACGCCTATGTCTGCACCTCGTCGGAAGTGGTCGACGTGATCCGCGAGTACGAGCGCTTCTCCACCACCGCGATGAACGCCTATGTCGGCCCGCGCACCTCGCGCTACCTGCGCAACCTGGCGCGCAGCCTGGGCGAGAAGGGGATCGACGCCAGCCTGCGGGTGATGCAGTCCAACGGCGGCATCGCCACGGTGGAGACCTGTTCGGAGAAGGCGGTCACCATCCTGCTCTCCGGCCCGGCGGGCGGCGTGATCGGCGGGCGCTATTTCGGCGAGATGGCCGGCCAGCCGAACATCATCACCGTCGATATCGGCGGCACCTCGGCCGATATCAGCACGATCCCGGCCAGCGGCATCAAGATCAAGAACCCGCGCGACACCTATGTCAGCGACTATCCGGTGCTGGTGCCGATGATCGACATGGTGACGATCGGCGCCGGCGGCGGCTCCATCGCCCATATCGACGAGGCCGGCATGTTCCGCGTCGGCCCGCGCTCGGCCGGCGCCGACCCGGGACCGGCCTGCTATGCCAAGGGCGGCACCGAGCCGACGGTGACCGACGCCCAGGTGGTGCTGGGCAGGCTCGACATCGACCGCTTCCTGGGCGGCGACCTGCCGATCGACTTCGACCTGGCGCGCAAGGCGATCAACGACAAGATCGCCCAGCCGCTGGGCATGACCCTGGAGGATGCCGCGCTCGGCATCATCAAGATCATCAACTCCAACATGGCGCTGGCGATCCGGTCGAACTCCGTCGCGCGCGGCGTCGACCCGCGCAACTTCGCGCTGATGCCGTTCGGCGGCGCCGGGCCGCTGCACGGCACCGCGCTGGCCGAGGCGGTGTTCGCGCGCGAGGTGATCGTGCCGCCGGCGCCGGGCATCACCGCGGCGATCGGCCTGCTGGTCACCGACATGAAGTACGAGTTCACGCGCTCGGTCCTGGCGGTGCTGAACGACGCCACCCAGGGCCAGCTCGACACGATCAACGCCGCGGTGGACGACCTGGTCGCCCAGGCGAACCGCCAGCTGGAACAGGACCATGTGCCGGAGGGCGCGCGGAAGTTCACCAAGATCGCCGAATGCCGCTACCAGGGGCAGGGCTTCGAGCTGCGGGCGGACATGCCGGCCGGGGCGCTGACCATGGACAACAAGCAGGAGGTCATGAACAATTTCCACAGCCAGCATCGCATGGACTACGGCTATGCGTTCGAGGACGGCAATGTGGAGATCATGACCCTCAGGATCGTCGCCACCGCCGATGTGGAGCCGGTGAAATGGCCGCGCCTGGCGCCGGCCAATGGCGCCGGCATCGAACCGGCCTATCTCTATTCGCGGGAGACCGTGTTCGACACCGGCGAGAAGGTGGAGACGCCGCGCTACGACCGGCTGAAGCTGTTGTCGGGCCATGTGGTGCCGGGGCCGGCCATCGTCCTGCAGCACAATTCCACCACGGTGGTGCCGCCCGGCTATACCGCGCGGGTGGACGATTTCGCCAACCTGATCGTCGCCCGCGGCTGAGGCCGGCGGGCCGGCGGGTCGGGTAGGATTTGCACGCCAGTGCACTGGATTGGGCCTGCATCGCAGGCGGAAGGAGAGGCAGCATGAACGAGATGACAGCCGTGGCGCACAAGAGCGTGGATGTCGACCCGGTGACCCTGCAGATCATCGGCGGCGCCTTCCACACGATCGCCGAGGAAATGGGCCATGTGCTCTATCGCATGTCCTTCTCCTCGATCATCCGGGAGAGCCAGGACCTGGGCGCCGGCCTGTTCGACGCGAATTTCCAGACCCTGTGCGAGTCCGATTCCACGCCGCTGCATATCGGTTCGCTGCCGGCCTATCTGCGCGGCATCGAGGAGAGCCTGCAGGGCGGCGAGTGGCACGAGGGCGATGTGGTGATCCACAACCACCCCTATTACGGCTCCTCGCACTCGCCGGACATCGCCATCGTGATCCCGGTCTTCCACAAGGGCGAGCTGGTCGGCTTCTCCGCCAACACCGCCCATCACGTGGATATCGGCTCCGCCACGCCGGGCCTGATCATCGACATTCCGGACGTCTTCGCCGAGGGCATGCTGTTCGCCGGCATCAAGCTCTACGAGAAGGGCAAGCGGAACGAGGGCATCTGGCAGTTCATCAAGTACAACAGCCGCACCGCCAAGCAGACGATGGACGATATCGACGCGCAGATCGCCTCCGCGCGGCTGGGCGAGAAGCGCTTCCTGGAGCTGATCGAGCAGTACGGCAAGGATACCGTCCTGTCGGCCGCCGACCAGCTGATGGACAATATGGAAGCGCTGATGCGCAAGCGGATCTCCGAGATCCCGGACGGCGAGTATCGTGCCGAGGGCTTCCTGGACGATGACGGCCGCAACCGCGGCGTCCACCTGCCGGTGAAGGTCTGCGTGCGGATCAAGGGCGACGAGGTCGAGGTCGACCTGACCGGTTCCGCCGACCAGGTGCCGACCGGCTTCAACGTGCCGTTCGAGGGGTCGACGAAGGTCGCCTGCTTCTTCGCCTTCCGGGCGCTCCTGCTGGACAGCTACACCTCCGAGACCGAGGTGCGCGCCAACGAGGGCTCGTTCCGGCCGATCAAGGTGACGGCGCCCCTGGGCAGCATGTTCAACCCGATCTTCCCGGCCGCCGCCGAGGCGCGCTTCTGCCAGTGCAACCGGATGATCGACTGCATCATCAGGGCACTGGCCCCGGTGCTCCCGCAGCGGGTCAATGCCGGCAATTCCGCCAGCCTGTCCTTCGCCGCCTATTCCGGCGTGCGCCCGTCGGGCGACTACTGGGTGTTCCTGGAGGTGAACGAAGGCGCCTATGGCGGGCGGCCGCATTCCGACGGGCCGGATTCCATCGACAACCTGATGTGCAACACCCGCAACAACCCGATCGAGGACCTGGGCATGCACCTGCCGATGGTCTGCGACCGCTACGAGCTGCGCGACGACGTGATGCCCGGCGCCGGCCGCTATCGCGGCGGCATCGGCGTGGTGAAGTCGCAGCGCCTGCTGACGCCGGGCTCGATCACCCACGAGAACGACCGGCATGACGATACCCCCTGGGGCGTGTTCGGCGGCACGGAAGGGGCCTGCGGCAAGGTGGAGATCTACAACGCCGCCGATGGCGGGGCGCGCCGATCGGTGGAGGCGAAGTTCTCCGGCCTGCAGACCAAGGCCGGCGACGTGATGGCCTTCTACGGACCCTGCGGCGGCGGCTATGGCGATCCGCTGGACCGGCCGGCGGCGAAGGTGCGCGAGGATGTGCTGGACGATTTCTGCACCCGCGACTGGGCCTTCCAGGCCTATGGCGTGGTGCTGGACGACGGCCTGAAGGTCGATGCCGGCGCCACCGAGCAGCGCCGCCAGGAGCTGCGCGCGCAGCGCGTCCAGGCGGCCGAGTAGGGCCGCCCGGCCTGCAGGCCAGCGCAGGGCGCGGCATCTTGCCGGGCAGCGGTACTGCCCCGCCGGCGCAGCCCGGCCCGTCGCGCCCGGCCGCCGCCGTGGCGCAGGGCGGGCCGGTGCCGGCCGCCAGCGACGGCCGGCTGGCCGGGCAGGGGCAGCCGGAAGGCTGGCTGTACTATTTCCTGCGGCTGCCGCCGGGCCGCAATCCGCTGACCGGCCAGTACCGGGAGGCGGTGCGCCTGCGCCGCGCGCTGGAAGGCTGGCTGGCGGAGCATCACGTGCCGCGGCCGCTGCTGGATCGCGGCGGCCGGCCGCTGGGCGAACTGGTGTCGGTGGTGTTCCGGCAGGACCAGCCGGACCGGGTGCTGGCGTTCCGCATGTTCTGCAACCGGCTCGGCGTGGCGGAGGCGATGGATCATTTCCGCGTGGTGCCCGGCCGCTGCCCGCGCACGACGCCGCCGGCCTCGCCGCCGGACGCCTTTCCGCCGCTGTTCCGGCCGGGGGCAAGATGACCGCCGGCAGGGGAGGGCGACGGTGCCGCGGGATCGTCCTGGCGGGTAATTGCATACGATTGCGATGCGTTGACCTGCGCCGGGAGTCCTGCCTACACTCCGGTGAAACGCCGGTTAATCAACGACAAGAACGAACCCGCACAGGGGAAGCTGGTGCCGGGAGGTCAGGCACAGGCCATCAAGCTGTACGCTCAAGGGTCAGGATACCGACCCCCGCAACCGAACGGGGGCGGGGGATGCGTATTCGGGGCTGCGGCATTGGGCCGGGCCAACGCATAACCGGGCCTGCCATGCCCGCCGGGCGCCCCTGCGCCGGCGGCGGCGGCCCGTCCAGGTCCGCGAAGCCCCGTTCGCCCGGGCTTCGCACAGCGTAGGAGAACAGGATGGCAGGGTCAGGCGAAGTACAGATCATCAACGTGTCGAAGCATTTCGGCGAACTCGCGGCCGTCGACGATGTCAGCCTGACCATCAGGGACGGATCCTATTGTTGTCTGCTGGGCCCGAGCGGCTGCGGCAAGACCACCCTCCTGCGCATGATTTCCGGGCACGAGAACCCGACGCATGGCGAGATCACGATCGGCGGCGACGTGGTGAACCAGAAGCCGCCGGGCAGCCGCGGCACCGCCATGATGTTCCAGAGCTATGCGCTGTTCCCGCATCTGCAGGTGGTCGACAATGTCGCCTTCAGCCTGAAGATGAAGGGCCTCGGCGAGGACGAGCGCCGCGAGAAGGCGATGGACGTGCTGGACCGGGTGCAGATGACCCATCTGGCGAAGCGCCTGCCGGCCCAGCTGTCCGGCGGCCAGCAGCAGCGGGTCGCGCTGGCCCGCGCGCTGATCACCAACCCCAAGGTGCTGCTGCTGGACGAGCCGCTCTCGGCGCTGGACGAGTTCCTGCGCCTGCAGATGCGCGCGGAGCTGAAGCGGCTGCAGAGCGACCTGGGCATCACCTTCATCCACGTCACCCATACCCAGCCGGAGGCCCTGGCCCTGGCCGACACGATCGTGGTGATGGACCAGGGCGTGATCAGCCAGTCCGGCACCGCGGAGCAGATCTTCAACAAGCCCCGGAACGGCTATGTCGCCGAGTTCATGGGCGGCTGGAACATCCTGCGGGGCCGCGTGCACCGGGTCGACAACGAGGTGTCGGAGGTGCATGGCGAGCATGGCGGCCGCTTCCTGCTGGGCAATACCGAGCTGCTCGTGGGCGCCTCCGTCGCCTTCACGGTGCGCCGCGACAAGGTGCGGCTGATCCCCTACGACTCATCGGTCAGCGGCAACCAGGGCAACATGATCCCCGGCGTGGTGCAGACCATCGAGTACCAGGGATCCTTCGTGAAGGTCACGGTGATCCGCAATGTCGGCGACGGCGAGGAATTCGTCGTGCAGGAGACCGACGAGGACTTCTTCCGCACCCCGGTGCGGGAGGGCGAGAAGGTGCTCGCGAGCTGGGCGCCGGAAGATATCCACATGCTGGAAGCGGCCTGAAGACGCCGCAGGCATGGACGAGAGTCGCGCCACGGACACCCTGGGTGTCCGCGGCGGGATGCGAAGGCCGTCGCCGCGACGAGCGGGCAGAGCGGCAGACCCAAAGGGCCCGCCGGCCCCGGGTCCGGAAGCCGGCATTGCGACCGGAAGCGGGCCGGGCGGTGGGTGCGTAACAGGAGGCGAGAGGATGAAGGACGATAAATCCAGCGTCACGAAAGGCGCACGCAAGGGGTTCTCGCGGCGCACGATGCTGAAGGGCACTGCCGCGGCTGCCGGTGTCGCGATCGGGTCCGGCGCGGTGAAGGGTTTCCCGACGATCTGGGCGCAGAACATCAAGGATGTCGAGCTGCGCATCGCCGGCCTCAGCGTGTCGAACATGCCGCAGGTCGAGGAGCTGGCGAAGAAGGAACTGGGCCTGACCATCAAGATGCAGGCCATCGATATTCCGGTGATCATCCAGCGCGGCCTGAGCCAGCCGAAGTCGGTGGATATCCTGGATACGGTCTACCTGGCCATGCCGGTGATCTGGCCGTCGGGCAATTTCCAGACCATCGACGCCAAGAAGATCAAGAATTGGGACAAGGTCGTCGGCACCTTCAAGGGCGGCAAGCTGAATTCGGATTCCTGGTACGGCCAGGGCCAGAACCCGTCGACGGTGCAGTACGTGGCGTCGCCGGATGCCAAGACCTTCAGCCCCGAGCAGACCGAGCACCTGACGGTGCTGCCGTTCATCAACAATGCCGACACCCTGGGGATCCGGCCGGACCTGATCGGGCACAAGGTCACCTCCTGGAAGGAGCTGATCAACCCGGAGTTCAAGGGCAAGGCGGCGCTGATCGGCTTCCCCGGCATCGGCTTCATGGACGCCGCGATGGCGCTGGAGGCCGAGGGCCTGGTCAAGTACGAGGACAAGGGCCATCCGACCAAGGCGGAGATCGATGCCACCGTCAGCATCCTGCAGGACCTGAAGAAGGCCGGCCACTGGCGGTCGTTCTGGAACACCTTCATCGACTCGGTGAACCTGATGGCCTCCGGCGAGGTGGTGATCCAGTCGATGTGGTCGCCGGCGGTGACCGCGGTGAAGTCGAAGGGCATCGCCTGCGAATATGTCGCGCTGAAGGAGGGCTATCGCTCCTGGGGCCTGGGCCTGATGCTGCCCACGCACCTGGAAGGGCTGAAGCTGGATGCCGCCTACGAATACCTGAACTGGATGTATTCCGGCGCGCCGGGCGCGTTCTTCGCGCGCCAGGGCTACTACTCGCCGGTGCCCGAGACGGTGAAGGCCACTCTGGACCCCTACGAGTGGGACTTCTGGTACGAGGGCAAGCCCGCCGAGAAGGACATCATCGACCCGTTCGGGACGACCATCGACAAGGCCGGCTCGGTGCGCGACGGCGGCTCCTACCAGGACCGCATGGGGCATGTGGCGATCTGGAACACGATCCCGCGGGAGAACGAGTATCTCACCCAGAAGTGGAACGCGTTCATCGCCACCTGAGCGGGGTGTCGAGCGTCCGGGGCATGGATCGGGCGGGGGCGGTGCAATCCGCCCCCGTCCTGCCCCGGATCCGCTGGCGGCCGGGACTATTCCGGCCGGCGGCAAACATGTCATTGATCGCTTTCCAGTGATCTGCCTGTCACTGATCTTACCGGGGATCTTTTCGGGATCCGGGCGAAGGATGGTCCTTTGAGCAGTACGTTCGACGCAACGATCGGGAAGTCGTTCTTCAAGAGATACGCGCCGTATTTCCAGGCCCTGCCGCTCTGGCTGGTCATGATCGACTTCATGCTGATCCCGATCATCGTGATCGTTTTCTACTCGACCTACCGGGTCGAGAACTATGTCATTGCCACCGACTTCCGGCTCGACGACCTCGGCTTCCTGAAACAGTACTGGACGACGATCAGTTCCGGCTCCACCTGGGTGGCGTACTGGACCGGGATCAAGCTGACCTTCTTCGCCTGGGCGATCAGCCTGGTGATCGGCCTGGTGGTCTCCTACTACCTGGTCTTCGACGTGCCGCGGCTGTCCACCAAGATCGCGCTGTTCCTGATCTGCGTGATCCCGTTCTGGACCTCCGGCGTCATCCGCACCCTTGCCTGGCTGCCGTTCTTCGGGAAGGACGGCATCGTGAACCGCTTCCTGGACTGGCTGGGCTTCATCGACCAGCCGCTGGAGTTCCTGCTCTATTCCGAGTTCACCGTCGTGGTATCCTATGTCCACATCTATTCGCTGTTCATGGTCGCGCCGATCTTCAACACCATGGCCCGCATCAATCCCTCGCTGATCGAGGCAGCCATCGAGTACGGCGCCAGCGGCTGGCAGACCTTCCGCAACGTGGTGCTGCCGCTCAGCATGCCGGGCATCATCATCGGCACGATCTTCGTGGTGACCCTGGCGATGGGCGACTTCACCTCGATCAAGATCCTCGGCGGCGGCCAGACCGGCAATCCGGCCTACCTGATGGTGAACTACATCCCGCTGCAATATCCCACGGCAGCCGCCCAGGGGATCATCCTGCTGGTCGTGCTGCTGCTGTTCGTGGCCGGCCTCACCCGTATCGTCGACATCCGGAAGCAGCTGTAACGATGGCCCAGGCTCACGCATCTCCCGCAACGTCCAGTCGCGACGCGCAATCCGTCCGCCGCGACTGGAAGGCCTGGCGCCGGGTCTTCTTCTGGGCCTTCGTGGTGTTCCTGTACGGCCCGATGGCAGTGATCATCCTGCTGGCCTTCCAGGGCGCCAATGGCGGCCTGGTGCTGCCCTTCACCGGCCCGTCGATGCACTGGTTCGCCGACGTGTTCGAGCCGACCTATATCGGCGACTTCCGGGCGCCGTTCGTCCGGTCGCTGCTGCTGGGCCTGGTCGCCATGGTGCTGACCGTGGTGATCTCGTTCATGGCGGGGCTTGCCTTCCGGCGGAAGTTCTACGGCTCCGGCGCGCTGTTCTACCTGACCATCGCCAGCCTGATCACGCCGTCCCTGCTGGTCAGCCTGGGCATCGCGCTGTTCTTCCAGTGGCTCGATTTCCTGCCGGCCTACTGGCAGGCCGGCCTGGGCGCGCACCTGACCTGGACCCTGCCGTTCGGCGTGCTGATCATGCTGGCGGTGTTCAACCGGCTGGACCCCGCCTACGAGGAGGCCTCCCGCGACCAGGGCGCCACGTCCTGGCAGACCCTGCGGCACGTGATCATCCCGATCACCGCGCCGGGCATGGTCGGCGTCGCCCTGTTCGGCTTCACCATGTCCTACGACGAATATCCGCGGACCTCGCTCCTGTCGGGCGATGCCAACACCCTGCCGGCGGAGCTGGTGTCGGTGCAGGCGAACAATGCCTCGCCCTCGCTCTACGCGGTGGGCGCGCTGACCACCTTCTTCTCCTTCGTGGTGATCGGGCTTGCCTTCGGATCGCTCTACATGATGCAGGCCCACCGGGCCGGCAAGCTGGAAGGCGTGCCGATCCTGGGCGCGCTGGGCCGGCTGCTGGGCGGCGGCGATGCCGAGGCGAAGAAGGCCGAGGCAGCCCGGCTGAAGGAAGAGGCCGTGATGGAATACCGGATCGCGGAGCTGGAGAAGAAGATCCATGGCGTCGAGAGGGAGCTGACGGCTTTCTATGGCATGCCGGCCGACACTGCCGGCAACAACGAGCATTCCGGCCGATAGGCGCAGTCCTGCGCCCGGCCACCATCCTGGCGCCACCCGGCGTCGCAGTCGATGAAGACATCTGGAGGAGCGTCACCGATGAGTAACGGCGGCAGCGGCGAGTATGAGAGCCGCATCATTGACCTGGAGCGCAAGCTGCAGGAAATGGAGCGCATGCTGACGGAGGCCCGGCGTGCCGGCGCCGGGGCGACGCCTGCCCAGGGCGCCCGCAGTCCCGGCGAGATCCCGCCGCCGCCGGCAGCCGCCACGGCGCCCGCGCGGCAGGCCAGCTTCCGGTCCGACGGCCACAGCTACCGCCTGGGCGTCGATGTCGGCGGCACCTTCACCGACCTCCTGCTGGTCAACGAGACGACCGGCGACAATTTCACCGCCAAGGTGCCGTCGACGCCGGAGGATTCCTCGCGCGGCGTGGTGGCCGGCATCGAGAAGGTCTGTGCCCGCGCCGGCATCGACCCGCGGTCGATCAGCCATGTGATGCACGGCACCACGGTGGCGACCAACACGGTGCTGACCTCGTCGGGCGCGAAGGTCGGCCTTGTCGTCACCAAGGGGTATCGCCAGGTGCTGCAGATCGCCCGCTCCTATGTCCCCGGCGGGCTGGGCGGCTGGGTGATCTACAACAAGCCGGCACCGCTGGCGCCGCTGGAGCTGACCATCGAGGCCGACGAGCGGATGAGCGCGAAGGGCGAAGTGGTCGACCGGCTCAACGTCTCCAAGCTCGAGAACGACCTGAAGAGCCTGGCGGGCGAGGGGATCCAGGCGCTGACCGTCTGCCTGATCAACTCCTTCGCCAACGGCAAGCACGAGCTGGAGGTGCGCGAGGTCGCGCAGCGCGTGCTGCCGGACATCCCCGTGTCGATCTCCCATGAGGTGATCCCGGAGATGCAGGAATACGAGCGGACCGAGACGACGGTCGCCAATTCCTACATCCGCCCGCTGGTGTCCAAGTATATCCGCAACCTGCACACCGAGCTCAGCAGCTCGATGGAAGGCGTGCAGCTGCATGTCCTGCGCTCCGACGGCGGCCTGTCGTCGGTGGAGGCGGCGGAGAATTTCCCCGTCAACCTGCTGATGTCCGGCCCCGCCGGCGGCGTGGCGGGCGCGATGTTCATCGCCAAGCAGTCGGGCTACGAGAACCTGCTGACCTTCGACATGGGCGGCACCTCCACCGACGTGGCGCTGATCCAGGACGGCCGGGCGCAGAAGCGGCGCGAGACCCGGGTCGGCGACGTGACGGTCCGTGCCTCCTCCATCGACGTCCGCACGGTCGGCGCCGGCGGCGGCTCCATCGCCTATGTGCCGACCCTGACCAAGGCCCTGCGGGTCGGCCCGCAGAGCGCGGGCGCGGTACCCGGCCCCGCCGCCTATGGCCGCGGCGGCGAGGAGCCGACCGTGACCGACGCCAATGTCACCCTGGGCTATTTCCCGGCGGCCGCGAAGCTCGGCGGCGACATGAGCCTGGATCGGGAATCGGCCCGCAAGGCGGTGCAGAAGATCGCCGACGGGCTGGACATGCCGCTGGAGAAAGCGGCGGAAGGCATCGTCAACATCGTCAACGAGAACATGTTCGGCGCGCTGCGCCTGGTCTCGGTGGAGCAGGGCTACGACCCGCGCGACTTCGCGCTGATCGGCTTCGGCGGCGCCGGGCCGCTGCATGTCAATGCCCTGGCGCGGCTGATGGGCTCCTGGCCGGCGATCGTGCCGCCCGGGCCCGGCGTGCTCTGTGCCTATGGCGATGCCACCACCCGGGTCCGCGACGAGCGGTCCCGCACCTTCATCCGGCGCTACAAGAACACCAACGATGCCGAGGTGCTGCAGGCGCTCGAGGAACTGGCCGCCGGCGCGGCCGAGGCGCTGACGGCCGAGGGCATCCCGGCCGCCGAACAGACGACGACGGTTGAGGTCGACCTGCGCTATCACGGCCAGGGCCTGACCCTGACCATCGAATCCACCCTGGACGGCTTCAAGCGGAACGGCCTTGCCGGCGTCGCCAAGGAGTTTGACGAGATCCACGAGCAGATGTTCACTTTCGCCCTGGAACATGAGCATGAGCTGGTGAACCTGCGGGCGGTGGTGCAGGGCAAGCCGACGATGGTGCGCGCGCCGGAGATCGCCACCGGCGGCGAGGACGCCTCCGGGGCGGTGATCGCCACCGAGACGATCTATGTCGATGGCGGGTTCGCGGATGCGAAGATCTACGACCGCGCCAAGCTGGCTGCCGGCAACCTGATCGTCGGTCCGGCCGTGGTGACGGAGATGGACTCGACGACCCTGATCCTGCCGGGGCATCACGCCAAGGTGGACAAGTTCGGAACCCTGCTGATCTGGCCGGTGAACTGAGGCCGGGCGCAGCAGGAACCAGAGGCATCGACGCGGGACCGTTCGCCCCGCGCGTGTGATCCAACTGAGCGAGTGCGGCGCCGCAGCCCGATCCCGGGGTGGCGCCGCGACAAGGAGGGCCCAGACATGCCGGCCAAGATCATCGAAACCAAGCCGCGTCCCTTCAACAAGGTGGATGTGGATCCGATCACCCTGGACATCATCGAGAACGCGCTGCGCAACGCGCGGACCGAGATGGATGCTGTGCTGTTCCGCACGGCCATGTCGCCGGGCATCCGCGAGCAGCACGACGCCTTCCCCATGATCGCCAACAACGAAGGCAAGATGGTGGTGGGCCAGTTCGGCTCGTTCCTCTGGGGCTTCCAGCAGGGCTATGACGGCACGATCGAGGAAGGCGACGTCTTCCTGACCAACGACCCCTATTCGGTCGATGGCGCGATCAGCCATCTGCCCGACTGGCTGACCATGATGCCGATCTTCCGCGACGGCCGGATGGTGGCCTGGGCGGCGATGTTCGGCCATATGACCGACATCGGCGGCAAGGTCCCCGGCAGCCTGCCGACCGACGCCAGGCAGATCTACGAGGAAGGCATCCAGATCCCGCCGACGAAGATCTACAAGAAGGGCGAGCTGCAGACCGACATCCTGAACCTGATCCTGCACAATTGCCGCCTGCCGCACTGGAACAAGGCGGACTTCATGGCGATCATCGCCGCCCTGCGCCTGGCGGAGCGCCGTGTGCACGAGAACTGCAAGCGGTTCGGCGAGGATACCTTCATCGCCGCGATGTACGAGATGCTGGACCGCAACAAGCGGGCCATGTCGGCGATCATCAAGCAGGTGGTGCCGGAGCAGAAGGTCTATTTCGAGGACTATATCGACGACGACGGCATCGGCATGGGCCCCTACAAGCTGGCCTTGACCCTGTGGCGGGAAGGCGACAAGGCGTTCTTCGACTTCACCGGCACGGACCCGCAGTCGGACTCTTCGATCAATTTCCTGCTCAACGAGGAAATGTTCAAGATGTTCCTCGGGGCCTTCACCATCAACATCTTCGACCCGCAGATCCTGTTCAACGACGGCTTCTACGACCTGGTCGACGTGAACATCCCGCGCGGCACCGTGCTGAAGCCGGTGAAGCCGGCAGCCCTGTCCTGCCGTACCCACATCCTGGGCCGGATCTTCGACATGATGAGCGGCGTGCTGGGCCAGGGCGCGCCGGATGCGCTGAACGCGGCCGGCTTCTCCGATAGCCCGCACTTCATGTACTCGGGCTATACCAGGGAGGGCGAGTGGTACCAGCTCTACCAGATCGGCTTCGGCGGCATCCCCGGCCGCCCGGTCGGCGACGGGCCGGACGGCCATTCCCTCTGGCCGGCCTTCACCAATGTGCCGAACGAATTCCTGGAGAGCTATTTCCCGCTGCGCATCGACACCTACGAGACGATCCCCGATTCCGGCGGGGCCGGCCTGCATCGCGGCGGCAACGGCCTGTCGATGGGCTATCGCTTCCTGGAGGATGGCGAGATCTCCATCCATGACGATCGCTGGCTGACCTATCCCTGGGGCGTCAATGGCGGCCATCCGGGCGGGCGGTCGAACAAGGTGCTGGTGCGCGCCGACGGCAGCCGCGAGCTGATGCCGGCGAAGTGCGACCATATCAAGGTCAAGGATGGCGACATCCTGTACTTCAACACCTGGGGCGGCGGCGGCTGGGGCGACCCGCTGAAGCGCGATGCCGCGCTGGTCGGCCTGGACGTCAAGCGCGGCCTGGTGACCGCCGAAGGCGCCAAGCGCTATGGCGTGGTCTGCAGCGACCGGGGCGTGGTGGACGAGGGCGCCACCAAGGTGCTGCGCGAGAAGATCGCCGGCGAGCGCGGGCCGGTGCAGCTGTTCGACTTCGGCGGCACGATCGAGGAGCTGAAGTCCCGCTGCAAGGCGGAGACCGGCTTCGAGCCGCCGAAGCAGCCGGTGTTCCAGACCTGGTTCACCAAGGAGCGCGCGCTCGCCGCCGAATAGGCGGTACGGCCGGCCCCGCCGCCCGGGCGGCGGGGCCGGACGCGCGCGCGACCGTTGTGCCACGACATGCCTGAAGGGGAGGGCCGGCGATGAGCCAGGATCCGCAGCAGCAGGATCTTGACCAGGACTATGCGGGCGCCGGCTACAACCGGCGCCTTGGCTTCGGCGCGAAGCCGGCGCTGGTCCTGATCGATTTCGTCGAGGCCTATTTCGACAAGGCCTCGCCGCTCTATGCCGATGTCGAGGACACCCTGGCCGCCGCGCTGCGCCTGCTGGAGGCCGCACGGGCGGCGCGGGTGCCGGTGATCTTCACCAACGTGGTGTTCCACGAAAGCGGCCTCAACGGCGGCATCTTCATGCGCAAGGTGCCGAACCTGAAGCTGATGAACGACGGCGCGCCGATGGGCGCCTGGCCGAAGGGCCTGGCCCCGCGGGCCGACGAACTGGTGATCTCCAAGCAGTATCCCTCCGCCTTCTTCGGCACCAGCCTGTCCTCGACCCTCACCGCCAACGGCATCGACACCCTCGTCATGACCGGCCTGACCACCTCGGGCTGCGTGCGGGCGACCTGCGTCGATGCCTGCTCCCACGGCTTCGTGCCGATCGTGGTGCGCGAGGCGGTCGGCGACCGGGACGAGCGGCCGCACGAGGCCAACCTGTTCGACATGAACGCGAAATATGCCGACGTGGTGGGCGAGGGCGAGGCGATCGACTATTTCCACCGGCTGGGCAACCAGTGAGGGGCTGTCCGCCCCACGACCGTCATCCTCGGGTCGAGCCCGAGGATGACGGCGGGGAATCGGCAAAGCCTGCGCCATGAGTGCCGATGCCGGGCAGCCTCCTGCCGTCGACCGCACCGCGGCGCTGGCGAACTGGGTCTCGGCCTTCCGCCCTGCCGACCTGAATGCGGACGACCTGGCGCGCCTGAAGGCGCTGCTGATCGACAATGCCGGGGTGACCCTGCGCGGCATGGCCCTGCCCTGGGGCACCGCGCTGACGGCGTTCGCGCGGCCCTATCGCGGGCAGGGGCGGTGCCGGATCTACGGCACCCCGCTGACCGTGCCGCCGACCGTGGCGGGGCTGGCCAATGCGACGGCCGCGCACGGGCTGGAGCTGGACGATACCCACGACGAGAGCATCACCCATCCCGGCGCCGTGGTGATCGCCACCGCAATGGCTGTCGGCGTCGCCGAGCATCGCGACGGGGCGGAGGTGCTGGCGGCGATCGCGCTGGGCTACGAGACGATGGCGCGGGTCGGCATGGCGACCGGCGCGGCCCATATCCTGGAGCATGGCTGGCACCCGACCGCACTGTTCGGCGGCTTCGGCGCGGCCGCCGCGGCCGCACGGCTGATGCGGCTGGATGCGGACAAGCTGATGGATGCCTGGGGGCTGATGCTGTCGATGGCCGGCGGCTCGATGCAGTTCAGCCAGGACCCGGCGCGCACCACCGTGAAGCGCCTGCATGGCGGCTATGGCGCGCATAACGGCATCATGGCGGCGCAGCTGGCGGCGCAGGGCATCGCCGGGCCGCGCCAGGCCTTCGACGGCCGCTACGGCCTGTGCAACATCTTCGGCGCCGCGCCCGACCTGGACCGCCTGCTGCCGCCGGGAGGCGAGCCGCTGCAGATCCACCGCATCAGCCTGAAGCCCTATCCCTGCTGCCGGCTGTTCCATTCCACCCTCGATGCGCTGGCGCAGGTGACCGACGACTGGTCCCTGCCGCACGACCGGATCGCGCGGCTGACCGTCGGCGGGCCCGACGCGCTGCTGACCCAGCACATGCTGACCCGGCCCACCTCGATGATGGCGGCGCAGTACAGCCTGCCCTTCACCCTGGGCGCGGCGCTGGTGCATGGCCCGGCGAGCTACCAGGCCTTTGCCGACGACCGGCTGGGCGACGCGGCCGTCCTGGCCCTTGCCGACCGGGTGGGGGCGGAGGCCGATGCCGCCATGCAGGCGGCCTTCCCGGCGCATTTCGGCAGCTGGGTCGAACTGGAGCTGCAGGATGGCGGGCGTCGGCGGGCGGATGTGCTGGACAGCTACGGCACCGTGGCGAACCCGATGCCCCGCGCTGCGGTCGAGGCGAAATGCGCGAGCCTGGCGGCCGAGGGCTTCCCGGGCTTCGACATGGCGGTGTTCGTCGACACCGTCGACGGGTTGCAGGACGCGGCCTCCCTGGACGGGCTGGTCGACCTGTTCGCCGCCGCGACCGATTGAGACGACGGTTCGAGGCGGGGAAAAACAACAGAGTGATGGAGGGACGCGTGACGCAGGCAGGCGAATGGCAGGGCGAGGCGCTCGAGGCGAAGGCGGCGGAGGTGGTGGACGTGATCGCCGGCGGCGGGGTGGCGATCATCCCGCTGGACGTCGCCTATGGCATCGTCGGCAATTCGGAAGCGTCGATCCGCACGATCTTCTCGGCAAAGAACCGGTCCTTCGAGAAGCCCTCCGGCTGTTTCTCGAACTGGGAGATCTTTACCGAGATCCAGGTCACCGACCAGCGCCAGAAGGATGTCGTGAAGGCGATCATCCAGGACCATGACCTGCCGTTCTCCACGGTGGCGCCGTTCCGCCCGGACCATCCGTTCTTCAAGGACATGGCGCCGTTCGTGATGCAGAACTCCACCAAGGCCGGCACCATCGACATGCTGCTGAACGCCGGGCCGTTCCACGACGCGATGACCCGCATGGCCTGGGCGCGGCAGATGCCGATCCTCGGCTCCTCGGCCAATACCTCGCTGACCGGCTCGAAATACCGGCTGCAGGATATCGACCGGCCGGTGCGCGACGCCGCCGATATCGAGGTCGACGGGGGCTTGAGCAAGTACCACAACCCGGAGGGGCTCTCCTCCACCATCGTGGACCTGCGGACGTTCAAGACCTGGCGGCGCGGAGTCTGTTACGATCGTATTGCGGCGATCCTGAAGAAGGATTTCGCCATCGACCTCTACGAACTGGGCATGGCCTGATCCGGTTCGTGAAACACGTCGTTCCCGGGCTTGACCCGGGAACCCATTCCGCAGGCGGCGGGGTGCCGCAGAGCTTGAGGACTGGATCCCGGCTCAAGGCCGGGATGACGATCTGTGCGCGATTGAGCCTCGTGATGAGATGCGGAACCGGAGGATGAAAGCGATGAGCGACGACTACAGTGCGGCGAGCTACGGTTCCCGCCCGGTGGGCTGGGGGCGCAAGCCGGCGGTCCTGGTGGTGGATTTCCAGGTCGCCTTCACCGACCCGAAATACCCGCTGGGCAAGTCCGAGCATATCAACGAGGCGGTGGAGAAGACGTCGGAGCTGCTGAAGATCGCGCGCGCCTGCGGCGTGCCGGTGGCCAGCTGCTACACCGCCTATCACAGCCAGCGCGACATCCCGTACTGGAAGATCGACGCCGTCCACGACCATTTCTACTACGGCCATCCCTCCACCGCGATGGACGAGCGGATCGCCGAGCCGGACTACGACTACATCTTCTGCAAGTCCGCGCCGTCGATCTTCTTCCAGACCCCGGTGACCACCTTCCTGGCGAAGCAGGGGGTCGACACCGTCGTGCTGACCGGCTGCACCACCTCGGGCTGCGTGCGCGCCTCGGCGATCGACAGCTTCAGCTACGGCTACCGCACCATCGTGGCCGAGGATTGCTCCGGCGATATCGAGGAAGGCCCGCACCGCGACAACCTGCGCGACATCGGCCGCCGCTATGTCGACGTGATGCCGTCGTCGGACGTGGTGAAGGCGTTCGAGGACTACCGCAAGCGCAACGACTGACGGGGTGCCACCTCAGGGGACCGCGTCGCCGTCGGGGCGCGCGCCCCGCACCTCCTCCAGCAGCCAGTCGCGGAAGGCCGCAACCTTGGGCGTTCTCCCGCTGTCGGCCCGGCTCAGCAGATAGAAGGAAAAGCTGAGCGGTGTGCTGAGGCTTGGATCGAAGGGGCGCACAAGGCGACCGGCGGCGAGGTCGTCGGCCACCAGCATGTCGCCGATCAGTGCGACACCGTGCCCGTCGATCGCGGCCTGCACGGCCATGCCCTCCATCGTGAAGCGGGGCCCACGGGTCGGGTCGATGTTGTGCAGTCCGGCCGCCAGCAGCCACATCCGCCAGCTCGCCTCCGCGTCCTTCCATTCGACATGCAGCAGCGAGTGGTGGCGCAGGTCCTCGGGATGGCGCAGCGGATGGGCACCGCTCAACAGCGCCGGGCTGCAGACCGGCGTGTTGAGCTGGTTGAACAGTCGGTCGACCCGCACCCCGCCATAGCCGCCGGCGCCGTAGCGGACCGCCACGTCGGCATCGCCATGCGCCACGTCGACCAGACGGTCGGTGCCGTCGATGCGGATCTCGATATCCGGGTGGCGGATGCGGAAACCTTCCAGCCGCGGCATCAGCCACATGGCGCCGAACGAGGGGCTGACGCTGATGGTGAGCAGCTTGCTCTCGCGGTGGTCGCGGATCCGCTCCACCCCTTCCGCCAGCCTTTCGAAGCCCTGACTGAGCGCCGGCATCGCGGCCCGGCCGGCATCGGTCAGGTGCAGCGCACGTGTCAGGCGGCGGAACAGCGGCACCTCAAGCAGCTCCTCCAGCGCCTTGACCTGGTGGCTGACCGCAGCCGGCGTCACGTTCAGCTCGGCCGCCGCCCTCGTGAAGCTGAGATGCCGTGCGGCCGATTCGAAGGCCTTTAGCGCGTTCAGGGGCGGGAGCGGTCGGGCGATCGCGGAATACCTGAGATTTTCTAACAGATAGGGCGAGATCTTCTCGCATGCGCAAGGTCTTGGATACCCTTATGTTTGCAACAATTCAACCAGGCACCGGCGCGGTACGGCCGGTTTCATGCCGTAAATAGAACGTGGTCATGCGCGGCTGACCGCAGGGCTTGGCCGACCCGCGACCGCGGACTGATCGGGCAGGCCTCGGAACCGGAGCGATGCCCATGATCTCCACCGCCATGCCCCGGCCCCGCCAGGCAGCACGGGTGTGAACCGGACCCCCCGATCCGACCGTCGCACCGGCGTCATCCTTCTCATGATTTCGGTCGTGACCTACAGCACGGCCGGACTGTTCACCAAGGGGGTCGAGGCGGGTTCGTGGGAGGTGATTTTCTGGAGAGGCCTGTTCGCCGGCGCTGTCACAACAGCCTGGACGATCGGCAGGGGGACGGTGCGCCGGAATTTTCTCGGCATGGGGGGCAGCGGCTGGGCGGTCGGAGTGGTGGGCGCATTGGGGACCGCAGCGTTCATCCCGGCATTCAAGCTCACGAGCATTGCCAACGTGTCCCTGATCTATGCGGTCTCGCCGCTCCTCGCAGCGCTGCTCGCCTGGCTGGCGATGGGGGAGAGGGTGTCGCCGCGGACGATGGCGGGCTGTGTGGGCGCGCTTGCCGGTGTCGCGGTCATCGTTTCGGGCTCGCTCGGCCGGATCAATCTCGATGGCGACTTGCTGGCCCTGTGCATGACCGTCGCGATGGCCTCGATCATGGTCATCTATCGAAAGTTCCCGGACACGCCGGGGCCGGGACCCGCGGTGCTGCAATCGGTTCTCTTGCTGCCCGTGGCGGCGATTCTTGGAAGCCCCTTCGCAGTGGATTGTGCGGAGGCCGTCATCCTCGCCGCCTTCGGCCTGCTGTTCGCCATTGCATCTGTCGCCCTGGCGGAGGGAGCCAAACGGATTCCCGCCAGCCAGACCGCCCTCCTGAGTGCCCTGGAAACCCCTCTTGCACCGGTTTTCGCTTTCATCCTCTTCACGGAGGTGCCCGATGTCGCCACATTCATCGGCGGCGCGGTGGTGCTTGCCGCGGTCCTCGTCTCATTGCGTGCCGATCCTTGAGGTGGCGGGGTGCTGCGATGCCTCACCGGCCTGGACCGCAATCTGCTGAAATGGCGCCGACATGAACCTCGATCCTTCGATGCGCCTGGTCGTCATGGGCAATAGCGGCTGCGGCAAGAACTGGCTGGCAGAGCGCATCGGCGCGGCGCGCCACGGCCAGTCAGGTTCAGGCAGCCCTTCTGGCCTGGGCCGAAGCGTATTGGACCTGCACGACCTCGTCCTCGCAGGCGGGCCGATCGAGGGTCGCAAGGCCTGCCTCCGGACGTGGGCCGAGGCGTCGGTCTTCACTTTGGAGCAGATGTAGCCCGCCGTGCGGCACGGGGCCTGCTGACAGCCGCCCCTACGCCATCTCCTGCACCTGCCGGCAGAGCAGGTCGAGATAGCCGCGGAACCGCTCGCGCTCCGCCTCCGGGATCACCGACAGCAGCGCCGCCTCGCGCGCCTGCAGGATCGGCTCGATCCGGGCGAAGATCGCCTGCCCGTCATCGGTCATCGACAGGCGCATCAGCCGCCCGTCGGCCCGGTCGCTCTGCCGGGTGATCAGGCCCTTCTTCTCCAGCAGCGCGACGCCGCGGCTGATCGCGTTGCGCAGCAGGCCGGTCATGTCGCAGATGTCGCGGGCGGTCAGCCCGTCCTGCTCCGCCAGGCAGAGCAGGATCGTCCATTCCGGCCGGATCAGGCCGAACTCCGCCTCGAACTGGCGGATGATCGGCTCGCGATAGACGTTCATGATGAAGCCGAGCCGATAGGCAATCGGCATCACCGTCCGGTCGCAGATATCAAACAGGTTCACGCGTCGCTTCCCGGGCAAGGCGGTTGGCAAGGCGGCAAGCATGGCACAGGCGGCGCGCGTGGCACCAACCGCATTTTGTCTCATGTGATACTTTATTGTATCGTATGAGACAAAATGCGGTTATCCTCCCTCCCGTCGCGGCATCAGACCGGCGACGAAGGCTATGGGAGGGTGAAGATGATCCGCAAAACGCTGTTCCGCGCGATGATTGCCATGGGCGCGATCGCCTTGTCGGGCCAGGTGGCGGCCGACGAGTCGGTGAAACTGACCTACGCGACATATCTGCCGAAAAGCTTCACCTGGGTGCAGGTCGACGACTGGTTCATGGACGAGGTCAGCAGCCGCACCGATGGCAGGGTGACGTTCGAGCGCTACTACGGCGGGACCCTGCTCAACGCCCTCGACGTGTTTCCCGGCCTGTCGTCGGGCGCGGCCGACCTGGCCACCGGTGCGCCGGGCTACAATCCCGACATGCTGCCGCTGTCCGGCGTGACGCAGCCCTACATCACCGAGAAGGCCGATGCGGCGGCCCGCGCGATCACCGAGCTCTATGACGCGAACGACGCCTTCCGCGCGGAATGGCAGTCCAACAACATGCATCTGCTCTATGCCCTGACGGCCACCGAGAACTCGCTCTGGAGCAGCAAGTCGGTGACCGCCGCCAAGGACCTGGAGGGCATGCGGCTGCGCGCCACCCTGGGCATCGGCAAGTCGCTGGAAATGCTGGGCGCCACCCCGGTCGCGATGGGCATGGGCGATGGTGTCCAGGCGTTCAAGAGCGGCGCGCTGGACGGCTTCACCTCCGCGCCGTTCGATGTCAGCACCCTGGTCGGCCTGCAGGACATTGCGAAGTTCGCCGGCGACCAGGGCCGCATGGGGATCTATGCCATCGTCGCCCTGGCCTTCAACAAGGCCAGCTACGACCGCCTGCCCGACGACGTGAAAGGCATCATTGCCGAGGTTTCCCGTGAGATCCCGGCGCGCTTCCTGAAGGTCACCGATGCCGCGGTCGACGCCTCCGTGGAGAAGATCCGTGCCGCCGGGAACCTGACGGTGCAGCATCTGGACCCGGCCGAGCAGGCCGCCTGGCGCGAGCGGACCGCCCAGGCCGTCTGGGACGACTGGACCTCGGAGATGGATGCCAAGGGCCTGAACGGCACGGCCGTGCTGCAGCAGTATCGCGACCTGGTGGCGAAGTACGAGCCGGATTCCAGCTATGTGCCCGGCTTCGACCGGCTGATGGCGAAGTAGGCGCGCTGCTGCACCCTGTCCCGGCCCGTCGCAGGCGCATGCGGGCCGGGACGGGCGCGCATCCGATTTCCGAAGGGGAGGGGTTGCCATCATGACCAGGCGACATGGCCTCTACGCCGTCGACCGGGCCCTGGTCCTGCTGGGGTCCGCCAGCGGCGTCGCAACCCTGCTGATGATCCTGATCGTCGTGCCCGACGTGCTGGCGCGGAAGTTCCTGGCCGAGACGATTCCGGCGGCCTCGGAGGTGAACATCCACCTGCTGGTGCTGCTGATCTTCCTGGGCCTGGCGGGCGCGCAGGCGCAGCAGGCCCATTTCACCATGACCGCCCTGGTCGATCGCCTGCCGGCGCCGCCCCGCCGGCTGCTTGGCATCGCAACCGGCCTCGCAAGCTTCGCCTTTGCCGGCTTCATGACCTGGATGACCGCGGGCAAGGCTTGGGGCGCCTTCCTGCGCGACGAGGTGACGATCGGCACAATCGCCCTCTCGGTCTGGCCGTTCCGCATGATCGTTGCCCTCGGCTTCGGGCTGCTGGCATTGCAGCTTTTCCTGCAGGTGCTGCGGCTCTGCCTGGCCCTGCCGGTCGCGGCGACCGGTCCGGCGGCAGACGCCGCCGACAGCGGGTGCGCCTGATGGACCCTGCCATCGTCGGCTATCTGATGCTCGGGGGGCTCTGCCTGCTGCTGGTCGCCGGCATGCCGATCGCCTATGCGCTGGGCCTGGTGGGGCTGAGCGGGCTGGCGGCCACGCGCGGCCTGCCCAGCCTGGAATTCCTGGCGGGTTCCCAACCCTACACGGTCACGGCGAACCTGACCCTGATCATCATCCCGCTGTCGCTGTTCATGGGGCATCTCGCCCTGACGGCGGGATTGTCGGAGCGGGCCTTCGCCGCCGCCCGTGCCTGGGTCGGGCATGTGCGCGGCGGCCTGGCCATCGCCTCGGTCTTCGCCTGCGCCGGATTTGCCACCGTGTCCGGTTCGTCGGTCGCCACGGCGGCAACGATGTCGCGGATCGCGGTGCCGCATATGCTGCGGGCCGGCTACTCGCAGCGCATGGCGGCCGGGGCGGTGGCGGCCGGCGGCACCCTGGGGGTGCTGATCCCGCCATCGGGCGTGCTGGTGATCTATTCGCTGGCGACCGGAGTCTCCCTGACGAAGCTTCTGGTGGCGGCGGTGGTGCCCGGCATCCTCACCGCGATCGTCTATGCCGCCGGTATCCATGCGGTTTCCCGGTTCGACGCCCAGGTGATGGCGGCGACCCGCGCCGCGCCGGAGCCGATGCCGGCGCGGCTGCGCAGCCTGGGGCGGAGCTGGGAGGTGGTGCTGCTGTTCGTCATCGTGATGGGCGCCATCTATGCCGGCTTCGCCACGCCGACGGAGGCGACGGCGGTGGGCGCGGGTGCCGCCCTGCTGATCGCGCTGCGCCATACCGCCGGCCGGCGCCGCGAACTGGTGCGCGGCCTGGTCGATACCGGTGTTTCCACCGCGGCGATCTTCGCGCTGATCATCGGCTCCGGGCTGTTCAGCCTGGGTTTCGCCACCACGCAGATCCCGCAGAACGCGGCGGCCTGGGTCGGCAGCTTCGACCTGCCGCCGGTCCTTCTGCTGGTCCTGGTGCTGCTGCCCTTCCTGGTGTTGGGCGCGTTCATCGACGGCCTGTCGATGATCCTGCTGACCATGCCCACCGTCTTCCCGGTGATCCAGCAGGCCGGTATCGACCCGGTGCTGTTCGGCATCCTGGTGACCAAGATGACGGAGATCGGCGTGATCACCCCGCCGGTGGGCCTGAACGTGTTCGTGGTCAAGGGCGCCTGCCCGGAGCTGGCGATCGGCCAGGTGTTTCGCGGCTGCGTGCCGTTCATCGGCATGGAGTTCCTGCTGATCGCCCTGCTGATCGCCTTCCCGTTCCTGACCACGGGCCTGCTGTGAACGGCGGACCGGCGGGCGGCAGCCTGGCGCTGGCGCGGTTCGGCAGCTTTTTTGCCGGCGGCCGCGCGCTTCGGATCGACGGCCGGCCCGTCGACAGGCTGCACATCTCCGATACCCTGCCGGACTTCCGCCACGATCCGAACGGCGGCTATGTCATCGAGTCCTGCTACGTGCAGTACTTCATCCCGGAGCCTTGCACCGGCCTGCCGGTCGTCCTGATCCATGGCGGCGGGTTCAGCGGTGCCTGCTGGGAGACGACGCCCGACGGCCGGCCCGGCTGGACGGAACTGCTGCTGCGCCGGGGTCGGGCGGTCTATGTGCTGGACATGGTGGAACGCGGCCGTGCCGGCTGGTGCGCGCTGCCCGGGGTCTGGCCGGACCCGCCGATCATGCGCACCGCGGAGGAGGCCTGGCGGGTGTTCCGCTTCGGCGACGCAGCGGATTTCGCCGCGCGCCGCGGCTTTCCCGGCCTGCGGTTTCCGCTGGAATCCTTCCCGGCTTTCCTCAGGCAGTTCGTGCCGCGCTGGCCGGGCAGCGACGGGCGGGCGCAGCCCGCGCTGCAGGACGCGATCCGGATTATCGGCCGCTGCGCGATCGTTGCCCATTCCTCCGGCGCCGGCCTGGCCTACCAGGCGGCGATGGAGGCGCCCGACCTGGTGGCGGCGGTTGCGACCCTGGAGCCGAACGGGACGCCGCGCGGCATGCCGGCGGACCTGTCCGGGCAGCGCTTCGTCGCGGTCTTCGGCGACTATCTGGACCGCGACCCGCTATGGCTGGGGCTGCATGCCGGGACCTGCGAGATGACCCGGGCGCTTGCCGGTCGCGGCGCCCGGGCATCCTGCCTGACCCTGGCCGATGCCGGCCTGCCGGGCCATTCCCACATGCTGATGATGGACCGCGGCTCGGACCGGGTCCTGGCGCTGACCCTGTCGGCGATCGACGATGCGGCCGGCGACTGACGTCGCCGGCCGCCCGTTCAGAACGCCTTCTTCGTGTCCGGCCGGTGGCGGTTCGCCGGCACGAAGCCCGAATGCCCGGCGGCGCGGGGCTCGCGGACCCAGACCTCGCGGTTGGGATGCAGGCCGCCGCCGCGGGTGGCCGGCACCGCCGTGTGGCGGGCGCGGTGCAGCAGCCGGGTGTCGGCGATGCCGCAGTTCGGGTGCACGCCGCCATTGCCGGCGACCGCCTTCTCCCAGGCGGCCTTGCGCTGCGCCAGGATCGCGGGATCCTCCAGCACCGGGCAGTTGAGCTCGTTGCTGTTGAGGTCGGCGACCACCTCGTCGCCTTCCTCGATGAAGGCGATCGGGCCGCCCAGGGCGGCCTCCGGCCCGACATGGCCGATCACCAGGCCGACGGAGCCGCCGGAGAAGCGCGCGTCGGTCATCAGCCCGACGACGATGCCGCGCTCCCGGCACAGGGTGGTGATGCGGCTGGTGGGGTCCAGCATCTCCGGCATCCCCGGCGCGCCGCTCGGCCCCTCGTAGCGCACGATGATCATGTCGTTGTCCTGGAAGGTGTCGGGGGTCTGGTCCAGCGCCTCCAGCAGGTGCCGCTCGCCCTCGAACACGCGCGCGCGGCCACGGAAGATATTGCCGTCCAGCCCGCCCTCGACCCCGGCCAGCTTCAGGATCGCCGAGAAGTCCGGCGACAGGTTGCCGCCCAGCACGCGCAGGCCGCCGGTCGGCTTGTAGGGCTTCGCGACCGGGTGGATCACCGTGCCGTCGACCGCCGCGGCGTCCAGCCGGGCAACCTGCGCGGCCAGCGTCTCGCCGGTGCAGGTCAGCACCTCGCCGTTCAGCAGGCCCGCATCCAGCAGCTCGCGCACGATCGCCTGCACGCCGCCGACCCTGTCGATATCCACCATGGAATAGCGGCCATAGGGGCGGGCGTCGGTCAGCACCGGCACCACGTATTGCGACAGGTGGTTGAACTCCTCCGGGGTCATGACCTCCGTCCAGAAGTCGCCGAAGCCGGCGGCGCGCGCGATCTCCGGCGCATGCAGGGTGACGTTGGTGGAGCCGCCGATCGCCATCGCCACGATCACCGCGTTGCGCAGGCTGTCCCGCACCACGATGTCGCGCGGCTTCAGGTCGGCCTCGATCAGCCGGGCCAGCAGGTCCACCAGCTCGGCGGGGAAGTCCTCGACCCGGCGCGGGTCGTCGGAGGCCGGCGCCACCATGTGCAGGGGCTGCATGCCGACCACGCCGATGAAGGTCTGCATGGTGTTGTAGGTGAACATGCCGCCGCAGCTGCCGATGCCGGGGCAGGCATGGCAGGCGATCAGGTGGCGGTACTCCGCATCGGGGTTGCCGGCGACCTGGTAGGCGCTGACGATGTCCAGCGCCTCGCCGGTCTTCGGGTCCTTGCCCGGGTGGATCGGGCCGTCCGACATGATGATCGCGGGCTGGTTATGCTCCAGCAGGGCGGCGAGGGTGCCGACCGGCGGCTTGTCGCAGGCGACGACCGCGATCGTGCCGGCCAGGCCGGTCGCCTCCAGATGCTCGCACAGCGCGTCATGCGTCACCTCGCGGCCGATCAGCGAATAGCGCATCTCGCGCGTGCCGTTGCGGATGCCGTCGGAGGTCGCGATGGTGAATTCCGGCTGCACCAGGCGCAGCTTCAGCTGGCCCTCGCCCTGGCCGATGCGATCCTTCAGCCGGGCATGGATCGCCTCCACCTTCGCGGCGACACCGAGGTAGCACTGGCTGTCGCCCTTCGTGCCGACCACGCCGACGGAGGGCTCGTGGACAAGGTCCGGGTCGGTGCCGAGCTCGCGCGCGAGCCCGATGGTCTGGGCCGAGCGGCCCGGATGGCGGTCGATCAATACGGTCTTTGAGTTCGTCACGGAACGGTCCTCGATGCGCTGCGATACCCCCGGCGGACGGCACCTGTCCCGACGCCTGCCCGGCAAGATCCATGCGGCCGATCGGCAATGCCCCCATTGGCAATATGGGGGCATCCCGGCCGCGCCCCGCATGTTCCAGCAGAAAGCGCGCCCGGTGTCGAGCGTCTGGCGGGGGCGGGCCTCCGGGGCGGTGGTCGGCCCCCGGCATGGCTTGCTATGGTCGGCCGTCCGTGCTGGCCTCCTGCCGCCGCGACGGCATTGAGCGAGGGGCACAAGTCGGGCCATGGAGATCGTTGGCGGATCGGCCTTTGTCGAGATTGCGCTGCTGGTCGCGATGGCGGCCGTGGTCGGCTTTGCCGGCATCCTGCTGCGCCAGCCGCTGATCGTCGGCTTCATCGCGGTGGGGCTGCTCGCCGGCCCCTCCGCGCTCGACCTGGTCTCCTCCGACGAGCAGATCCAGCTGTTGTCGCAGCTCGGCATCGCGGTGCTGCTGTTCCTGGTCGGGATCAAGCTGGACATCAAGCTCATCCGCTCGCTGGGCGCCGTCGCCCTGACGACCGGCCTGGGCCAGGTCGCCTTCACCTCTGTCTTCGGCTTCCTGATCGGCCTCGCCCTGGGGCTGGATCCGATCACCAGCCTCTATGTCGCCGTGGCGCTGACCTTCTCCAGCACGATCATCATCGTGAAGCTGCTGTCCGACAAACGGGAGATCGATTCCCTGCACGGCCAGATCGCGCTCGGCTTCCTGATCGTGCAGGACCTGGTCGTGGTGCTGGCGATGATCCTGCTCTCGGCCATCGGCATCGGGGCGGAGAATGCGGATGCGACCGGAAGCATCCCGGTAGTGCTCGGCTCCGGGATCGCGCTGGTCGCGCTGGTCGCGCTGTTCATCCGCTATGTCGCGAACCCGCTCACCGAGCGGCTTGCCCGCGCGCCGGAGCTGCTGGTCATCTTCGCGATCGCGCAGGCGGCGATGTTTGCCGCGATCGGCGATGTCGTCGGCCTCGGCAAGGAGGTCGGCGGGCTGCTCGCCGGCATCTCGCTGGCATCGACGCCGTACCGGGAGGCCATCGCCGCCCGCCTGGCGCCGCTGCGCGACTTCCTGCTGCTGTTCTTCTTCATCGCCCTGGGATCCTCCCTCGACCTGTCCCTGCTGGGCGCCCAGGTCGGGGCGGCGGCCCTGTTCTCGGTCTTCGTGCTGGTCGGCAACCCGCTGATCGTGCTGGCGATCATGGGCGCCATGGGCTATCGCAAGCGGACCGGCTTCCTTGCCGGCCTGACCGTCGCCCAGATCAGCGAGTTCTCGCTGATCTTCGTGGCGATGGGGGTCACGATCGGCCATGTCGCCAACGACGCGCTCGGGCTGGTCACCCTGGTGGGCATGATCACGATCGCCGCCTCCACCTACATGATCACCTATTCCCACCAGCTCTATCGCCTGGTGGAGCGCTATCTGGGAATGTTCGAGCGCCGCGGGACCCCGCGGGAACCGGGCGAGGCGGGCGATCGCGACGCGCCCCGCCATGACATGCTGATCGTCGGCCTGGGGCGCTTCGGGACCGCGATGGGCGTCCGGCTGAAGGCGAAGGGGCTGCGGGTCCGGGGTGTCGACTTCAACCCGGCGGCGGTGCGGCGCTGGACCGCCCTGGGACTCGACGCCGAGTTCGGCGATGCCACCGATGCCGACTATGTCGCGGGCCTGCCGTTCGACGGGGTGCGCTGGCTGGTCTCGACGATGCCGGAACACCCCACCGGGCTCAGCCACGAGGATTCCCGTAGGACCCTGCTCCAGCTCGCCAGATCGGCCGGCTTTTCCGGCCGGATCGCCGTTTCCTCGCAAAGCGCTGCGGAAACCGACGCGCTGCTGCAGTCGGGCGCCGACCTGGTGCTGGAGCCGTTCCAGGACGCCGCCGACCGGGCGGTCGACCTGCTGTCGGGCGGCGAGGTGCTGGGGCGGACCCAGTTCCCGCCGATCCAGAGCGACGGCAGGCGGCTGGAATGACCCTGCGGGCCGCCGCCGGCGCAGCCGGTGTCAGGCCGGCCGGGCAAGTCCGGCGGGGCCGCTGACCGACGACAGCATCTGCACGATGCCGGCCGCCAGGCCGATGCCGACGCCGATCTGCAGGGCCAGGTCGTAGGAGCCCATGCGGTCGAACAGCCAGCCGCCGCCGAACGCGCCGAGGAAGCTGCCGACCTGGTGGCTCATGAAGGCGAGGCCCTGGATCATCGCCTGCCAGCGCAGGCCGAACATCTCCACCACCAGGCCCGCCACCAGCGGCGAGACGCCGAGCCAGAGGAAGCCCATCATGGCGGCGAACAGGATCGTGGTCTCCGGCGTCGGCCAGGCCAGGAAGTACCAGGCCAGCACGCCCGAGCGCAGGACATAGATGCCGCCCAGCAGCAGGCGCTTGTTCCAGCGCCCGCCGGCCCAGCCGAAGAACAGGCTGCCCAGCACGTTGAAGCCGCCGATGGTGCCGAGCGCCGTGGCGCCCAGCATCGGGTCCATGCCGCAAAGCTCCAGATAGGCGGGCAGATGGGTGGTCAGGAAGATCAGCTGCATGCCGCAGACGAAATAGGCCGCCGCCATCACCATGAAGGGGCCGTGCCGGAACGACAGGCCCACCGCCGCCCAGGCGTTCAGCCCGTCGGCGGCGCCGGTCACGGAGGCGATGGGGGCGGCCTTGTCCACCCGGCCGGCGAACCAGGCCGCGGGCAGGATCAGCAGGGCCAGGACCGCGAAGCCCAGCACGCCGACCCGCCAGCCGTCGCCCTCCTGCAGCAGCTGCCCGATCGGCGCCGCGATCAGGGTGCCGATCGACCCCGCCGCCGACATCACGCCCAGCATGGTGGAGCGCCGCGCGGCAGAGACGCTCTGCGCGGTGACCGACATCGCCATGGCGACGGAGGCACAGGCCATGCCGATGCCGATGCACAGCCCGGCGCCCACGATCACCATCACCAGGCCATCGGCGCCGGCCAGCATGAACAGCCCGGCGGCATAGGCCGCCGCACCGCCCAGCATGATCGGCCGGTAGCCCCAGCGCACTGCGGCGGCGCCGGCAAAGGGCTGGAACAGGCCCCAGAGCAGGTTCTGCACGGCGATCGCCAGGGTGAACTCGCTGATCGTGATCGCGATGTCCTGCACCGCCGGCTGCATGAAGATGCCCAGGCTCTGGCGCAGGCCCATGGTCAGGGTCATCATCACCGCGGCGCCGATCAGGATCGGCAGGGTGCCGGGCAGCCGGCCGCTTTCGGTCATGCAGATTCCTCGTCCCGTGCCGCGGCCATCCGGTCCCGCTGTCCGCCCGGCTGTTCCTATGGCCTCGCCCCGGCAGGCACAATGGACAATTTTCCTTGCGAGCCATGACCCAGGCTCATGCGAACTGCCGGCCGCCATGCGTCAGGCAGGGTGACAAGGCGGCGGCCCTGGGGTAACCGCAAGGAGCATCAGGGCCGCTGCGGCAGGCGCAGGCGGATGTGCACCGACAGGGGGACTGACATGGCCTGGATCTTTCTGCTTCTGGCTGGGATTGCCGAATGGGGCTGGCCGATGGGCCTGAAGTTCGGCTGGACCGACCAGGGCGCGAAGTTCTGGCCCCTGGCGCTGGCCGTCCTCTCGATCCTGGTCAGCGGCACCTTGCTGCTGCTGGCGCAGCGCACGATCCCGGTGGGCACCGCCTATGCGGTCTGGACCGGCATCGGCGCCGTGGGCACCTTCTTCCTGGGCATCTGGCTGCTGGGCGAGCCTGCCAACGCGCTCCGCTTCGTGTCCGTCGGCCTGATCGTCGCCGGCATCGTCGGGCTCAAGATGGCCTGAACCGGGAGGCCGCGACATGCGATTGCCCGCTGCGGGCGCCATCGTCCTGGTCCTCGGCGGCCTGTCTTCGCCCGCCGCGGCAGCGGACCGGCCGGAGCCCCAGGCGGCGCCCGCCTATCTTGCCACCGGCGAGGCGCAGGACAGCCATGCCAGCGACCTGATCGGCCGCCCGCTGCATGCCGTCCCGGACAGGGCCGGCGCGCCGCCGGCCTATCTGGGGGCGGTCGGCGACCTGCTGCTGGGCGGCGATGGCCGGGTGCGGGCGGTGCTGGTCGACATCGGCCCCTATCTGGGGGCCGGCAGCAAGACCGTCGCCATCCCGCTGGAGGCGTTGCGCCTGGCTGGCGACGCGGCCGGGCCGGGCGGCGGCTTCCTGCAGGTCGTCGCGACCCGCGCGACCCTTGCCGCGGCACCGGCCTATCGGCGCAGCCCCGACGGGGCCAGGCTGCTGGCCCTGGCGCCGGCCGTGGAGGATGGCCGGCAGCGCGGCGCCAGGTCGCTGCCGCTGCGGCCCTCCGGGGTCGGCACCTCGATGTTCGACGCGGACCGCTACCGCCCCGCGCGGCGGGCCGAACTGGTGCCCGACGACCTGCTCCAGGCGCCGGTCTACGGCCCCGGCGACAGCAAGATCGGCACCGTCAAGGCACTGACCGTCAGCGATGGCGGCGCGATCACCGAGGCGGTGATCGATGTTGGCGGGATCCTGGGCATGGGCGGCCATGCGGTCCTGGTCCCGTTCGTCAGCCTGAAGGTCCTGCGCCGCGACAGCGACGGCGCCCTGCGGGTCGAGACCGACATGACCAGGGCGCGGCTAGAGGCACTGCCCCGCCACGACGGGTGAACCGGCGCGGTGCCGAGAGATCCCGCCCAATCCGTCGCCGGGGCGGCTATGCCGCGCTGCGGCACCGTTCCGTCACGATCCCGGCTCGGCGGCCGGGATGACGGCGAGGCAGGCGCGGTGCCGCGAGGCCCCACCCTGTCGGTCGTCCCGGGCCTGACCCGGGACCCATGGCGCGGACGGCCATGCCGCGCTGCGGTCAGGCCGCCGCTTTCGGCTCCGGCGGGCTGCGGTCGCACCAGCGGGTCTCCGCCTCGTAGGCGGCGGCCGCCTGGAACAGGGTCTCCTCGTCGAACGGCCGGCCGACCAGCTGGAAGGCCAGCGGCATGCCGTCGGCGCCGAAGCCGCAGGGCGTGACCAGGCCGGGCAGGCCCAGATAGTTCAGCGGCCGCGAGCAGTTGGAGACCTGGGCGATGAACTCCGCCATGCCGGGCGCGCCGCCGACATCGGTCTCGGCGATGCCCTGCGCGGTGGTGTTGATGATCGGCAGCAGCAGGACATCGGCCTTTGCGAAGCCGGCCGCCACCACGTCGCGCAGGATCGGGCCGCGCAGCTGCAGCGCGCGGGTATAGGCCAGCGCCGGATAGCCGAAGCCCGCCATCAGGCGCGCCCGCACCTGGGGCTGGATGTCCAGCGGCCGCCCGGTCAGGGCGCTGCGGTTGTACATGCAGGCCTCGGCACCCAGCAGGATGTTCGACAGGTTGGCCAGCAGCTCCTGGTGCGGCAGGGTCACCGGCACCAGCTGCGCCCCGGCGCCGGTCAGCACCGCCTTCGCCGCGTCGATCAGGCCGGCGGCCTCGTCCGACAGGTTCTGCAGGTAGAGGCCATCCTCGACGATGCCGATGCGCAGGCCCTTCACGCCGCGCGCGGTGGCGGCCTCGCAGGCCGGGGCGGGCAGGCGGGCGCTGGTGACGTCGCGCGGGTCATGGCCGGCGACCACGTCGGTCATCCGCGCCACGTCGCGCACCGTGCGCCCCATCGGGCCGACATTGTCGAGCGAGTAGGACAGGCCCATCACGCCGTGCCGGCTGATCCGGCCCTGGGTCGGCTTCAGCCCGACGATGCCGCAGAACGCCGAAGGCAGCCGAACCGAGCCGCCGGTATCGGTGCCCAGCCCGCCGAAGGTGAGCCGTGCCGCCACCGCCGCGCCGGTGCCGCTGGACGAGCCGCCGGTGAAGCGCTCGGTGTTCCAGGGATTGCGGCAATGGCCGTAATGCAGGTTGTGGCCGGTCGGTCCGACGGCCAGCTCCGACATGTTCAGCCCGCCCAGATAGAGCCCGCCGGCATCGGCCAGGCGCTGGATCACCGTGGAGGTGGTGCGCCCCTCGATCTCGCGGCGCACCTGGGAGCCGCAGCTCGCCTTCTTGCCCGGGCGGTCGAACAGGTCCTTGTGCGCCAGCGGCACGCCGTGCAGCGGCCCCAGGCTGTCGCCGCGGGCGACCGCCGCGTCGGCGAGGTCGGCCGCGGCGAGGCAGTCCTCGGCCTCCACCGAGACATAGGCGTTCACCTGCGGGTTCCAGCGCTCGATGCGGCGCAGGCTCGCCTCCACCAGCTCGCGCGACGACCATTTGCCGCTGCGCACGCCTTCGGCCGCGGTGGCCAGGTCCAGCTCGGCCAGGTCGGTGTTGCGCCCGTCGGTCATGCCCCGCCTCCGCCGAAGCGGGCGGCCTGTGCGCGCACCCGGTCGGGGGCCAGGTCGAGCAGCGCAGCCTCGAAGTCCGACGGCTCGACACCGTCCGTATCGACGGCCGCGGTCGCGGCCGCCAGGTCCTGCAGGGCAGGCACGATGGTGGAGCGCATCCGCTCCGCCAGGTCGCGGTCGATCTCCAGCCCGTGCAGGTCGCGCACGGTCCGGATCAGCATTTCCACATCCAGTTCCACCTTCACCGCCCGCTACCCCTTGATTTCCTTGTGGCGTTCCTCGAAGTCCCAGATCTCCTGGAAGCCCATGAGCTTGGAGAAGTCCTGGAAATTGTACAGCGGGACATCGTCATGGGTGCTGCTGCCGGTTTCCTTGAACCGCTGGTAGGCATGCGCCACCGCCGCGCCCATCGACAGGAAGCCCAGCGCCGGCCAGATCGCCAGCGAATAGCCCAGCGCCTTCAGCTCCCCGGCGGGCAGGATCGGCGTGCGGCCGCCATCGGCCATGTTGGCGATGCAGGGCTTGTCCAGGCGGCTGCAGACCTCCGCCATCTCTTCCCGGCTCTCCGGTGATTCCACGAACAGGATGTCGGCGCCGGCCTGGCCGAACGCCTCCGCCCTTCGGATCGCCTCGTCGAGGCCATGGCCGGTGCGCGCGTCGGTGCGCGCGATGATCAGGAAGTCGTCGGAACTGCGCGCCTCCGCCGCGACCTCGATCTTGCGCAGCATGTCGTCCAGCGGGATCACCCGGCGATACGGCGTATGGCCGCATTTCTTGGGGAATTCCTGGTCCTCGATCTGGATCGCCGTGACGCCCGCGCGCTCATAGCCGCGCACCGTGTGCTGCACGTTCAACAGGCCGCCATAGCCGGTATCGGCATCGGCGATGACCGGCACGCTGGACAGCTCGCAGATCCTGGAGATCCGCGACAGCATGTCGGTATAGGTCGCCAGCCCGGCATCGGGCAGGCCCAGATGCGACGCCACCGTGCCGTAGCCGGTGACATAGACGGCGTCGAAGCCGATGCTCTCCGCGATACGGGCGGTGATCATCTCGAACACGCCGGGTGCCGCGACAAACTTTCCTTCCGCCAGAAGGCGGCGCAACCTCGGATCGGCCATGACGGTTCTCCCGGAAATGACGATGATGGGGCATGACGATGGCGGCCGGCGGGTGCCGGCGCCACCCCATTAGAACCTCCCGGACAGCGGATGACAACGAATGCAAAGCCGCCGCCGCCCGGCGCGCCCGCGGCCCTCTGGCTCGGCCTGCTGCTGGCCATGGGCGGCGCGATGCTGCTGGCCAGCAAGGGGATCCTGGCGAAGCTGCTCTATGCCGAGGGGGTCGACGTCACCACCCTGGTGACGGTGCGGTCCGCCGCGGCGCTGCCGGTGTTCTGGGCCTGGGCGGTGCTGCGCCTGGGCTGGGGCAGGGTGGTGGTGCGGGAGCCGCGGGCGATCTGGATCTCCGCGATCGCCGGGCTGGCCTGCTACTACGCCGGCGCCCTGGTGAATTTCGAGGCGCTGCGCCTGATCGACGCGTCGCTGGAGCGCGTCCTGCTCTATGCCTATCCAAGTTTCGTCGTGCTGGTCCTGGCGGTGCAGCGCGGCCGCCTGCCGCCGGCGCGCACGCTCGTGGCGCTGGCGATGACCTATCTGGGCATTGTGCTGGCCGTGGGCGTGCTGGACTCCGCGCTGTTCCGGGCGAATGCCTATGGCGCGGGGCTGGCGCTGCTGTCCGCGGTCGGCTTCACCTTCTATTTCCTGGCGAACCAGGCGGCCGCGGCACGGATCGGCAGCATCCGCTTCACCGTCTTCGCGATGACGGCGGCCACCGCGGCCCTGGTGGTCCATCTGTTCGCCCTGCGCGCGCCGCTGGACGAGCTGGCCGGGTTCACCCCGGCCGCCTGGGGCTGGATGGCCCTGCTGGTCGGCGGGGTCACGGTGCTGCCGCTGTTCATGCTGGCGGAAGGGGTGCGGCGGCTGGGCGCGGAACGCGCCGCGCTGGTCAGCACGGTCGGCCCGCCGACCACCATCCTCCTGGCCTGGGCGGTGCTGGGCGAGGTGCTGGCGCCGCTGCAGCTGCTCGGCGCGGCCGTGGTGATCGCCGGCATCGTGGTGCTGGAGGAGAAGGGCCTGCGCTCGATCCGCTGGCGGCGGCATCGGCGGCCGCCCGGGCCCTGAGAAAAACGCCAGCCGCCGCGCCCATGAACCGGCTTCGTTTCACCGCCCTTGGAGCCGAATCGGTTCGCGGCAATGGTCATCCCGGCCGCCGCGCCGGGATCCTGGCTGGACGGTGCCGTCGGGCTGCATTTCCGCAGGCGCCATGGATCCCGGATCAAGTCCGGGAAGACGGAAAGGGCAGGGCCTTGCGGCAGGCGTCCCTCGGGGTCAGGCGAGCCCTTCCGCGGCGAGGCGGCGGTACAGGCTCTCGCGGCGTTCCGGGGGCAGGGCGGAGACCAGGTCGTCGCGCTCGCGGCGCAGCGCCGCCAGCATCGCCTGCATCTCGTCCAGGCCGCTGCCCTCGCCGGCGCCGCCGACCGGCTGCGCCAGCAGCTTGCGTTCCGGGGTCATCACCTGCCGCGCCGCGGGGCCGGCGATATCCAGCATTTCCGGGATCAGGGTGCCGGCCGCAACGAAATCCTCGACCGCCTGGCCCAGGGTGCGGCGAAAGATCTCCGCCTGCTCCGCGCCGAGCCGGCCGACATCGTGCAGCACCGGCAGGTCCGCCTTGATCTGTTCCAGCCGGGCGGGGCCGGGCAGGTCGGCATAGGCGGCGGCGCGGCGATAGATCGACAGGATGATCTGCCGCACCGCGCCGATCGCCTCGCCCAGGCCGACCAGCTCGATCGCCTTGTCGGGGCCGGAATCGAGGGTCATCACCGTCAGGTCGTCCTCCGCCAGGCCGCCGAGCCGCGCCGCGACGCGATAGAAGGCGCTGGTGGCCGACAGGGCGGCGATCAGCCGCTCCGGCGTCGACTTGTGCTGCGCATCCTCGATCAGGACCAGCAGCAGGCTGTCCAGGCGGGCCTGCTGGGCGGCGCCGCCCTGCACATGGTCGGCCAGGCCGGGCGGCGCGATCAGCGACGCCAGGACGGGCCGCGCCTGGCGGAAGGCACGGATCTGCAGGCCCAGGCCGTGCAACCCGCCGGCGCGCCCGGCACCGGCCTCGGCCATCGCCTGGCGCCACCAGCCGCGCTCCAGCATCTCCGCCATGCCGAAGCAGGTCAGGACATGGCGCTCCGCCGCCGTCAGGCGGGCGATCGCCGGTGTCGCCCGGCCGTAGACGTCGAACACCCGGTCGGCCAGCGCGATGCCGTCGCCACTGCCCGCCAGGGCGGGGCCCGCGGCCGCCAGGGCCGCGATGCCGGTTTCCTCCAGCAGGCGGTCGACCGCCTCGGCTGCCGCAATGATCTCGGTGCGCCGCATCTGGCTCTCCGTTCTGTCGTCGTGGGAAGTCCAGGTCGCCCGCCCGGCAACCGGCATACGGTTATAACCGTGGCCCCGGCCGGGTGAAACCGGGAAGCTGCGGTCAGGCCCCCGGGCGGCGCGCCCAGTCCAGCGCGGCCTCGAGCCGGTCATTGCCCCAGAACAGCTCCGTCCCGGCCGTAAAGCTGGGGGCGCCGAACAGGCCGCGGCCGGCGGCCTCCTCCGTCGCGGCGCGCAGCGCGGCCTTCGCCCCCGGTGCCTCGGCCCGTGCCAGCCAGTCGTCTGCCGGCACGCCGAGGCCGCGCAGAATCCCGTCTAGCACCGCGATGTCGGCGATCTCCCGGTCCTCGGCGAAATTGGCGCGGTAGACCGCGCGGACGAAGTCCGGGGCCCAGGCCGCGCGGTCGGCGAAGGCTGCCGTGGCGATCCGGGCCGCCCGCAGCCCGTTGCGGGGGAAGGCGCCCGGGCGCTGCAGCGGCAGCCCGAGCCCGGCGCAGACCCGGGCCAGGTCGCGCCACATATAGGCGCCCTTCGCCGGATAGACGTTGAACGGGCTGTCGGTCAGGCCCTGGGCGGCGAGGATCGGGCCCAGCAGGAACGGCCGCCAGACAAGCCGCACGCCGGCGGCGGCCGCCAGCGCCTCGACCCGCATGGCGGCCGGATAGGAATAGGTGCTGGCGAATTCGAACCAGAAGGTCAGTTCGGGCTGATCCGGCATGGCGACTTCCCTGAAGCGGTAGACCGGCGCGCAGGTTAGGGCAATCCTGTGGCTGCGGCACCAGCCGGTGCCCCGGGACGGCGCAGGAGGGCATGATGACAGCGGCGAACCTGTTCGCGGCGACCGTGCGATCGGACAGCGAACTGGTGGAAGAGCTGGCCGGCCGGCCGGGCCTGCGCATCGAGCGCATCGTCAGCCAGGGCCAGGCCTCGCCGCCCGGCTTCTGGTACGACCAGGCGGAGGACGAGTGGGTGGCGCTGCTGTCCGGCGCCGCGCGGCTGGAATTCGCCGACGGCAGGGTGCGCGAGATGGCGGCGGGCGACCATGTCCTGCTGCCCGCCGGGCTGCGGCACCGGGTGGCCTGGACCGACCCGGGGCGCCAGAGCGTCTGGCTGGCAGTGTTCTGGGATCCTGTGGGATCGGCACCCGGCTGACCCCCGCCGTGAGGTCCCTCGTGTCGTCGCGGTCGCATCCGGTAACGTGGGGCGCGCGTCTCCGGCGGATACATTCGGACATTTTTGCGGCTCCGCTGGCTGTTCTATGCTTCCCGGTGGCTGGGGATTCCGCGCCGGGCGGTCCGGTGCGATGTCGACGCGGCCCATGGCCGCGGGAGACCGATGCTCAAGCGCCTGTTCGACAATCCTCGCAGCTTTCGGGCTCATCGCCCCTGGCGCTTCTGCCTGGCCCTGTGGATCGCAGCCTTTGGAGTCGCTGCCACGGCACAGGCGGGCGACACCTTGGATTTCAGGCTGCATTTCCAGACCTTCGCAAAAAAAGGTGTCGCGACACATGGCTATGATGCCGAGCTGCGCGTAACGCCACCGAGTTGCAAGCTGGAGCGCAGTCAGATGGCCTTTGCGCGAGAGGAAATCCTTCCCTACGCAGAAGAAGGGATGGGAGATCCCCTGCAGGTCAGGTTCGTGTCGATGACCTGCCCGAGCAGCGTCGACCCAATCTACGGCGAAATAATCGATTCGGTGTATCTATCGGTGTCGCTCCGCGGCGCCGCGGGTTCGATGGAATGTGGCATGACACGCGTTACGCGGCCGGGCGATAATCTCTTCCATATCGCCATTCTCGCGGATAACGAGTGCGAGGTGGCGCAAAGATAGTGATGCAGGGTCCGAGGCGACGGCCAGGATCGACCCGGCACGGGCAGGTCCGATACCTCCGCTTGCCTCAGCCCGCCGCCACGCCCATCTGCCGGATCGCGAGCTCCTTCATGATCTCCTCCGAGCCGCCGCCGATCGCCATCACCTTGACCTCGCGATAGACCCGCTCCACCGGATTGCCGCGGAGGTAGCCGGCGCCGCCGAAGACCTGCATGCATTCCGAGGCGGTATATTCCAGCATCTTCGTGGACAGGAACTTGCCCTTGCAGATCTCCGCCACCGGCATCGGCCCCTCGTTCGCCTGCCAGCAGATCTGGTTCAGATAGGCCTCCACCGCATCGATCCGGGCGGACATGTCGGCCACCTTGTGGGCGATCACCTGGTGGTCGATCAGCCGCCTGCCGAAGGTCTTCCGCTCCCGCGCATAGTCGATGGCGGCGTCGAAGCAGAGCTTCGCCATGCCCAGGCCCTGCGCGATCATCCCCAGCCGCTCGTAGTTGAAATTGTTCATGATGGCGATGAAGCCGCCATTCTCCGGCCCCAGCAGGGCATCGGCCGGCAGCCGGACATCGTCGAAGAACAGGCTGGCCGTGTCCGATGCCCACCAGCCCATCTTGCGGTCCAGCGCGGTGCGGCTGAAGCCCGGCACCCCCCAGTCGACGAAGAACAGCGAGATGCCCTTCAGGCCCGGCCCGCCGGTGCGCGCGCCGACCACGTAATGGCTGGCATTCATGCCGCCGGTGATGAAGGTCTTCGAGCCGTTCAACACCCAGTCATCGCCGTCGCGTCGCGCGCTGGTGGTCAGCGCCGCGACATCGGAGCCGCCGCCCGGCTCGGTGATCGCCAGGGACGAGGCGGTCTCGCCTGAGAGCACCCCGGGCAGCACCCGGTTCTTCAGCTCTTCGCTGCCCAGCAGCGCGATCGGCCCGGTTGAAATGTTGCGCGCGCCCAACGAGGCGGCGATGCCGGTGGCGCCGCAGCGGCCCATCTCCTCGCCGACAATGGCGCGCATGAAGCAGTCGTCGAAGCCCAGCCCGCCATAGGCCTCGTCGATGCCGAAGCCGAACATGCCGGTCTCGCCGGCCTTGCGATGCAGCGCCCAGGGGAAGCCGCCGGCCTCGTCCCAATCGTCGGCGAAGGGGCGGATCTCGCGCGCGACGAAGCGGGCGAAGCTCTCGCGGAAGCTGCGCCGCTCCTCGGTCTCGAAGGGGTTCTTCACGAGGCTTTCCTCCGTCCTGCCGGTTTTTCCGCACCGCCTTTGCGGTGGGCGGGTTGCTGCGCGTCGGCCGGTGAGCGTAGCCGCAGGTGTGGCGATATGATTGCGGCGAAGCGCTGCATGTAAAGCTGCAGGACGGCGGGGTCGGCGACGAACCGTTCCTGGATCAACAGACCGCGCAGGAATGTGCGGCACAGCCCCCAGAGCAGCCGCGCCTCCTCGTCGCCGCCCTCGGCGGCGGTGAACAGGTCCAGGATCGCGTCGGACATGCGCCCGTCCCAGGCCGCCAGCTCCGGCGCCAGCACCCGGTGCAGCTCCTGATCGGTGCGGGTGGCCACCAGGATCTCCAGCAGGGCACGGCCCTCGCGGCTGTTCACCACTCGGTCCCAGGTGCGCAGCAGCCAGGCGGCGACCGGGTCGCCGGCCTCCTCGGCTCCGGGGACGTCGGCGGCGCCCTTTCCGGCAGCCCGGGCCGCATTCTCCATCATCCGCGCCAGCGCGGCGCGCCGGCTCTCGGTGGAGCCGATCGCCCGCTGCAGGAGGCGTCCGGCGGTCTCCGCCACCAGGGCCTGGCGGGACGGGAAGTGGTGGGTCAGCGCGCCGCGGCTGACCCCCGCGATCTCCTGCACCCGGTTGATCGAGGTCCCGGCATAGCCGTGGCGGTCCAGGCTGACCACCACCGCCGCACAGATCCGCGCCCGGGCGGCCTCCACCTGGCGGCCCTTCCGGGTGAACTGCATCTGTCGCTGCGGGTCGCTCATTGCGGTAGAACCTCGGCAGACCTAGAATGAAAGACAGAACGTTCGGTCTGTAAGAATTGGCTGAAAACAGCCATATGTCTGAGATATCAAAGAGACAGAACGTTCGGTCTGTCAAGATTTGCATCTGTCCAGGCAGGCGCCTGTCCAGAATGGCAAATGCCACCGGAAGGAGGGGATCATGCGGTCGCCGATCTGCACCATGCTGGGTATCGAGTTTCCGCTGCTGGCGTTCAGCCATTGCCGCGACGTGGTCGCCGCGGTGTCCCGCGCCGGCGGCATGGGGGTGTTCGGCGCCGTGCGCCATACCCCGGAGGAGCTGCGCGAGGAGCTTGACTGGATCGACGCGCATTGCGGCGGCAAGCCCTATGGCGTCGACCTGATCGTGCCCAACAGGATCCAGGGCAAGGGCGAGGCGTTCGACGGCGACCGGCTGATCGCCGCCCTGCCGGAGGCGCAGCGCCGCTTCGTCGCCGAACTGCTGGAGGCCCGCGGCATCGACGCGGGCGACCTGGACGCGCACCGCGCCGACCGGCTGCGTTTCGCGCAGAACCTGGATGCCGCCGGGGCGGAGGAGATCCTGGACGTCGCCTTCTCCTTCCCGATCCGGCTGATCGCCAATGCGCTCGGGGTGCCGCCGAAGGCGATGCTGGAGCGCGGCAGGGCCGCCGGCGTGCCGGTGGCGGCCCTGGTCGGCGCCAAGGAGCATGCGATGGCGCAGATCGCCGCCGGCGTCGACATCCTGGTTGCCGCCGGCGGCGAGGCCGGCGGCCATTGCGGCGAGATCGCCACCATGGTGCTGGTCCCGGAAGTGGTGTCGGTGGCCGGCGATACGCCGGTGCTGGCGGCCGGCGGCATCGTCACCGGCGGGCAGATGGCCGCCGCCATGGCGATGGGCGCATCCGGTGCCTGGTGCGGTTCCGTCTGGCTGACCACGGCGGAGGGCGAGCCCGATGCGGCGATCAAGGACAAGCTGCTGGCCGCCAGTTCCCGCGACACGGTCCGGTCGCGCTCCCGCACCGGCAAGCCTTCCCGCCAGCTGCGCTCGCCCTGGACCGATGCCTGGGAGGCCGCGGGCGCGCCCGAGCCGCTGCCCATGCCGCTGCAGTCGCTGCTGTCGGAGCCGGCGCTGGGCAAGGTGGCGAAGCTCGCCGCCGGCGGCCATCCGGGCGCCCGCGCGCTGACCACCTATTGGGTCGGCCAGGGGGTCGGGCTGATGACCCAGTCGATGTCCGCCGGCGCCGTGGTGCAGGCCTTCAAGGAGGATTTCCTGAAGGCTGCCGAGCGGCTCAACGGCTTCCTGGAGGGGTGAGCGGCGGCCGCCATGCGATGACGCCTTCGGTGCGCGCCCGCACCTCCGGCGGGGCCAGGCAGGTCGCGACGGCCTCGTAGCCGGGCGCCCCGGGACGGGGCTCGACCAGGACCGGCGGGCTGTGGTTGGCGGGACAGAGCAGGATCGCCGCGTCGGGGCGGATGCTGGTGAGGTCCAGGATCGCCGACGACCGGGTCAGCAGGAACAGCGGCCTGCCGCGCGATCTGCGGCGCTGCAGATGCGCGGCCAGGGCTTCCTGGCTGCCCCGGTCGAGCCCCTGTTCCACCATGTCGACGACCAGCGCGCCGGGCCCCTCGTCCTCCAGCCCGCACAGCAGGGCGCGCAGGGCGTCGGAAGGCGCGGCGCCCTCTCCGGTCAGCCAGGCGAGGGCGGCATCGACCCGGGCGGCCAGTGCCGGGTCGCCGGCGAGCCGCGCCCGCGCCGCCGCACCGCCATCCGCCGCCCGCTCCAGCCCGAGGAACGCGCCGCCGGGCAGGGCCTCTGCCAGCGTCCGGGCGAGCCGCGTCTTGCCGCTGCCCAGCGGGCCGGTGACGAAGGTCAGCGGCCGGATCTGGTGCAACTCGAACCGCTCGCCGCCCCACGGCCAGGGCAGGTCGAAGGCGATGCCGGGCGCCGAGGGTGGCGCCAGCAGCCGGGCCAGGTCGCCGGTGGCCGGTGCCCGGCCCTGGGCGAGGTCGCGGCGGCACCTGCGGATCCTGTCCAGGGTGCCGGCGAGGGCGCGGGCCTGCGCCTCCAGCCCGTCCTGGTGGGCCGCCAGGGCGGCTTCCAGCTGCCCGGCATCGCCCTGCAGCACCTGCGCCACCTGGGCGAGACTGAGGTCCAGGGCACGCAGGGCCACGACCTCTGCGGCGCGGGCCATCTCGTCCGGCCCGTAGACCCGCCACCCCGCAGCGGTGCGTGCGGGCGAAACCAGGCCGCGCTGCTCGTAGACCCGCAGGGCCTTGGTCGAGACGCCGAGCCGTCGCGCAGCCTCGGCAGGGGCGAGATGGGCGGCGGGGGGCGGGGAGGGGACGGCAGGGCGCATCGCTGACCTCATCGGAACCGGAGGCGGGATCCTCGGCAGTCTTATCGGGCCGGCCCCAAGGTCCGGGTCAAGGGCGGGGCCGTGCAATGCAGGGCGGGCGGGGCCGGGCCGGTCCTGCGCCGGCACGCGCCGCGATCAGCTGGCGGTGTCGGTATCTCCGCCATGCGGGGCTGGGCAGTCGGGGGCCAGGCAGTCCGGCGGCAGGACGACGGTCACCCGCGTCCCCCGGCCCTGCCGCGCGGCGATCTCCAGGGTGCCGCCATGCAGTTCCACGAAGCGTTGCGCGATGGGCAGGCCCAGGCCGGTGCCTTCCGACGGCGTCGACAGCGTATGGTCGAGCCGGCTGAACGGCTGGAAGGCGATTTCGATCTTCTCCTGGTCCAGGCCGATCCCGTCGTCGTCGACATGAATGCGCAGCCCCTTGCCATCGCAGTCGACGGTGACCAGCACGGTGCCGCCGGGATGCGAGAACTTGATGGCGTTGTTGACGATGTTGATCATCACCTGCTTGATCTTGCGACCGTCCGCGAGCAGACGCAGCCGGGCCGGGGGCGGCCGGAACATGAGGCTGGCAGGGCGACGGTCGGCAATCGGCTGCAGCATGGTGGCGCAATCGGCGAACAGCTCGGCAAGCGCGAAGGTCGTGCGCTCCACTTCCATGGCGCCGGCCTCGACCTTGGCGAGATCCAGCAGATCGGCGATCAGCGACAGCAGGTGATGGCCCGACTGGCGGATGTTTGCGATATGTTGCCGGTGGCGCTCGTCGGCGATCGGGCCGAAGATGCCGAGTTCCAGCGCCTCGGCGATGCCGATGACCGCGTTGAGCGGGGTGCGGAGTTCGTGGCTGATATTGGCGAGGAAGGCGGATTTCGCGACATTCGCCGCCTCGGCGGCCGCACGGGCCTGCTCCAGGGCCAGGCTTGTCTCCTTCAGTTCCGAGACGTCGGTGGCGAAGCCGACGACGGCGCCGCTGCGGGTGCGGATCTTGACGATGCGGAACCAGCCGCGGCCGGGATAGAAGCGGTCGACGGGCTTGCCGTCGGCGACCTGCTGGGCCCTCAGCCGATCGGCGACATGGGCCTCCATGTCCTCCGGCAGGACCACGCTCTTCGCGGTTTCCCGGATCAGGTCCTCGTACCGGATCGGCCGGTCGCCGGCCCGGCGCTCGACGGTGTCGAAGGCGCTGCCATGAACCCAGCGATACATTGCGTTGAACGCGATCAGCCGGTTCCCGCCGTCATAGACCGCCACCGGGCCGGGGAATTCCTGGATCGACTCGCGGAGGACCGTGGCATCGCGACGGTCGCGCGCCGCATCCTCCGGGACTCCCGTATGGTCTGACTGCTTGGCCATGTCCTCGCCCGCCGGCAGGTTGTCAGGCGCTACAGCGTCGGTCCGCGGCAATTCCGTGCCGCAGGCAGGGTAGGCGGGCTCTGGTCAACAACGTGTGGCCACCGGTACGCCTGCATCAACCGGCCAGCATCTCCAGCACCTCGGCGGCCTCCAGGTCGGGCTCGTCCAGGTCCAGCACCGCGTCGCGCACCGCAGCGGCGCGGGCCGGCGACAGGGTCATGGTGGCGTTCGCCATGAACTTCTCGACGATCTCGTCGGCGCTCAGCGGGCGGTCGGCACAGCCGCGGTTCATCTCCTCGCGATGCGACAGGGTGCGGCCGTCGCGGGTGGTGACGATCGCCTCGCCGGAGAAGTATTTCGGGAAGGGCGAGGCCGGGTCGACCCGGTAGCTGGTCCGCCCCATCAGGTCCAGCACGGCCGGGTCGCGGATCGCCTCGGGCTCCAGGTCGCGCAGGGTCACGGCGCCCTTCAGGAAGGCAGTGGCGGCCAGGTAATGCACGCTGAACTGCGCCTCGTAGGGGCTGGCGGGCAGGCGCTTCTGCGCCTCGGGCTCGCAGATCACCTTGACCACGCCGTCCGGCACGGCGAGTTCCAGCCGCGCCACATCGGCGGCCTGCAGGCCGTGGGTCTTCGCCAGGATCGCGGCGGCATCGGCGGAGGCATGGGCGAAATGACAGGCGGGCAGCGGCTTCACCGCGACCTTCGCCACCTCCCAGACCTCGCCCAGCCCCTCGGTCAGGCGCGGCAGGTCGCATTGCGCGGCGGCGTTCTGCAGCAGCATGTTGTACAGCCCGAAGCGGCCTTCATAGGCCAGGGCCGGCCCCTGGAAGCCCTGCCGGGCGAGGGCCGCCGCGGTGGCGCCGGACATGCCGGCCCAGCCGGGATGCATCCGCTTCGTCCAGGCGCCGTCGGCCAGGAATTCCAGGCTGCCGCTGGCGGTCGACAGGGCGATGCCCTGGGCATGGGCGGCCTGCTCCGCCGTCAGGTCCAGCAGGCGCGCCGCCGCCAGCGCCGCGCCGAAGGTGTTGGCGAGCCCCGTCGGGTGGTAGCCGACCTGGTGGAAGCCGCCCTTGGCCGCCGCGCCGACCCGCACCGCGGTCTCCACCGCGGCGATATAGGCGGTCACCGCGTCGCGGCCGGAGCGGCCGCGCCAGGCGGCGGTGACCAGGGCGGTCGGCATCGCCGCGGCGGTGGCATGCACCACGCCTTCCACATGGGTGTCGTCGAAATCCAGGCCATGCGCCAGGTAGGCGTTCATCAGCAGGGCGTCGCGCCAGGGCAGGCGCGCCGCCATCCCGATCACCGGGAAGCCGCCGCCGGCCGGGGTCTCGTCCAGGCTGGCGACGCCGCTCAGCATGCGATGGGCGAAGTCGTAGCGGGTGCAGGCGAAGGCGATGCCGATCGCGTCCAGCATCAGCAGAACCGCGCGCCGGCGCGCCTCCGCCGGGACCCGGTCATGCTCCAGCCCGACGGCGAAGCCGGCCAGGGCCCGGGCGATCGTGGCGCCCTGTGCGGCATCCCCGGCCGCGGCATCGCCCGCCGTGGTATTGAGGGCGGTGGAGATCTGGTTCATCGCGCGCCTCCTCCAGGCGGCGGGATCCGGCCCCTCGTTTCCCGGGGCGGCCGTGGCCCGCATACGGTTGCAACCTGCACCGATGTATAGACGAGGCTGCCGGCCGCGCCTAGAACCTCCCCCTGTCGGCGCCCCTCGACCGGGGTGCCGCGCCCCGCAGCCCAGCGAATGCCGCCATGACCCTGCCGCCGCCATCCCTGCCGCGTTTCGTCCTGTTGACCGGGGCGATCATCGTCTGCCCGGCGGTGGCGATGGACATCTACCTGCCGGCGATCCCGCAGATCACCGGGAGCCTGGGCGGCACGGTCGAGGACGGGCAGCTCACCGTCACCCTGTTCTTCCTGGGCTTCGCCCTGGGGCAGATGGTCTTCGGCACCGCGGCGGACGCCTATGGCCGGCGGCCGATGCTGCTGCTGGGCCTGCTGCTCTACATCGCCACCAGCCTGGCCTGCGCGCTGAGCCCCAGCATGGACCTGCTGATCGCCGCCCGGGTGCTGCAGGGGATCGGCGCCGGCGCCGGCGCGGTGCTGGGCCGCATCCTGGTCCGCGACCGCTTCGAGGGCGCGGCCATGGCGCGGGTGATGTCCTACGTGATGTCGATCCTGATCCTGGGGCCGATCGTCGCGCCGGTGATCGGCGCCGCGCTGCTGGAGGCGTTCGGCTGGCGCTGGATCTTCGGCTTCGTCGCCGCCTGGGGCCTGGCGATCTTCGTCCTGGTCCTGCTGGTGCAGGGGGAGACCCATATCGGCCGCGGCGCATCGGCGATGCGGCCGGGCCATGTCCTGCGCAGCTATCGCACCGTGCTGTCGCATTCCGGCACCCGGCTCTATGTCGCGGTGAACACCCTCGGCTTCTCGGCGCTGCTGATCTACCTGTCGACGATCTCCGCCGTGGTGATCGAGGATTGGGGCTGGTCGCCGCCGGAAATGGCGCTGGTCTTCGCCATCGTCGCCGCCTGTATCGCGGTGGGCGGCCTGGCCAATGCGCGGCTGCTGCTGCGCTGGCAGGTCGGCCGGATGCTGCGCATCGGCCTGGTGCTGGGCATCGCGGGCGGCAGCTTCGGCGCCCTGCTCAGCCGCGCCCTGCCGCATCTGGCCAGCCTGCACGAACTGCAGATCGCCGCCTTCTGCTGTGCCATGCTGGGCTTCAGCCTGGTGGTGTCGAACTCCACCGCGCTGGCGGTGCAGGCCCATGGCGCGCGCGCCGGGGTCGCCACGGCGGTGCTCGGTGTCGTCCAGACCCTGGGTGCCGCGGCGATCGGCACGATCCTGTCGATCTTCCACGACGGGACCGCGGCGCTGACCTTCATGGCCTTCGCCGGGGTCAACCTGCTGGCCCTGATCCTGCTGCTCAGCGCAAGCAAGGAGGCGCAATCATCATGACCCGTTTCATCGATCCGGCGGAGCTGCGCAGGCGCATCGCCGCCGCCCATGACGGCACGGCCGAGATCGCCTTCCTGGACCTGCGCGAGCGCGGGCCGTTCCATGCCGCGCAGATCCTGTTCTCGGTCAACCTGCCGCTGGGCCGGCTGGAGCTGGAGATCGCGCGCCTGGTGCCGCGGCTTGCGACCCCGATCGTGCTGACCGATGGCGGCGAGGCGGTGCGCCCGGCGGAGCGCGGCGCGGCCCGCCTGGCGGAACTGGGCTATAGCGACATCGCCGTGCTGAAGGGCGGCCTGAAGGCCTGGACCGCCGGCGGCGGCGAGACCTTCAGCGGCAACAACGTGCCCAGCAAGGCGTTCGGCGAGTTCGTGGCGGAGGAATATGCCACCCCGATGATGAGCGCCGACGCGGTCGCCGCCGCCAGCGCGGGCGGCGCCGACATGGTGATCCTGGACAGCCGGCCGTTCGACGAGTTCCACCGCATGTCGATCCCCGGCGGGGTGAACGTGCCCGGCGCGGAGCTGCTCTACCGGGTGCGCGCCCTGGCGCCCGATCCGCGCACCACGGTGGTGGTGAACTGCGCCGGGCGCACCCGCTCGATCATCGGCGCGCAGTCGCTGGTCAATGCCGGGATCCCCAATCCCGTCGCGGCGCTGGAGAACGGCACGATGGGCTGGCAGCTGGCCGGCCACGACCTGGCGCAGGGCGCGGACGCGGTGGGCGGGCCGCCCGACGGCACCGCCCTGGCAGCGGCGCGGGCGGATGCCGCCCGGGTCGCGGCGCGGTTCGGCGCGCGCGCGATCGACCGGGACGAACTGGCGGCCTGGAGGGCCGCGGCCGACGACCGGACCCTCTACCTGCTGGACGTGCGCACCGCGGCCGAGTTCGCCGCCGGCACCCTGCCGGGCGCCCGCCATGCGCCGGGCGGCCAGCTGGTGCAGGCCACCGACGAATATCTCGCGACCCGCGGCAGCCGCATCGTGCTGGTCGACGGCGAGGCGGTGCGCGCGCCGATGACCGCCGCCTGGCTGCGCCAGCTGGGCTTTGCCGAGACCGTCTGGCTGCAGGGCGGGCTGGCCCCGGCGGAAGCGGCGCCGCCGCAGCCGGAACCCGGGCCGCTGGATTTCCGGGCGGTGGAAACGGTGACCCCCTTCGAGGCCAAGGCGGTGCTGGATTCCGGCGAGGCCGCGGCGCTGATCGACCTGGCCGATTCCGCGACCTTTCAGGCCGGCCATATCCCCGGCGCCTGGTGGTCGGTGCGCGCCCGCCTGGTGGAGGGCCTGGTGCGCATGCCGGCCGTCGGCTTCCTGATCCTGACCTCGCCCGACGGCGTGGCGGCGCATTACGGCGCCCGCGACCTGATCGCGGCCCGGCCCGACCTGATCCTGCGGGTGCTGCAGGGCGGCACCGGCGCCTGGATCGAGGCCGGCCTGGCGCTGGAGACCGGCATGCCCGCCGCGCTCTGCGAGCCCGACGACCAGTGGACCCGCCCCTACGAGAGCCCGGACTCCGCGGCCGCCGCGATGCAGGCCTATCTGGACTGGGAATTCGGCCTGACCGCCCAGCTCCGCCGCGACGGCATGGCGCCCTTCGCGAAGCTCGATCAATAAGTAAACTGTCACCGGATTTATCATAAACCGGTGACAGTTTACTTATTGGCTTCCTGTTGGCCGCGCCGCATTCCCGCCACAATTTCGCCGCCATGCGACACGGTTTCGTCCCCGCCCGTCCACCCTCGGGGGGCATCTTCCCAGCCTGACACGGCGCCGCGCCTGGCCGCGGCCCGGACGACAGCAGGGAAGGTAGTGCGATGTCCGATCTGGAAACCCTCAGCCCGCCGGCCGGCGAGGCCGCGCTGCAGGCCGCCTTCGGCCGGCTGCGGCGCCATCTGAACGATGCCATCATCGGCCAGGAGCTTCTCGTCGAGCGGCTGCTGACCGGCATGGTCGCCGGCGGCCATCTGCTGGTGGAGGGCGCGCCGGGGCTGGCCAAGACGATGGCGATCAAGGCGCTGGCCAATGCCGTCGAGGCGAGCTTCCACCGCATCCAGTTCACCCCGGACCTGCTGCCCGCCGACCTGACCGGCACCGAGATCTACCGGCCGGAAGAGGGCAGCTTTCACTTCCAGTCCGGCCCGCTGTTCCACAACCTGGTGCTGGCCGACGAGGTCAACCGCGCCCCCGCCAAGGTGCAGTCCGCCCTGCTGGAGGCGATGGGCGAGCGCCAGGTCACCGTCGGCCACGAGACCTATCGCCTGCCGCGCCTGTTCATGGTGATGGCGACCCAGAACCCGATCGAGCAGGAGGGCACCTATCCCCTGCCGGAGGCGCAGCTGGACCGCTTCATGCTGCATGTCCGGGTCGACTATCCCGACGCCGGTGCCGAGACGCAGATCCTGCGCCGGGTGCGCGCCGCCACCGCCGCCGGCGGCGAGGTCGCCGATATCGGCGATTTCCAGCCGCTGCCGCAGGAGATCGTGTTCGCCGCCCGCGCCGCGGCCGGCGCCCTGCACCTGTCGGAGGCGCTGGAGCGCTACCTGGTGCACCTGGTGGTCGCCAGCCGGCGGCCCGCCGACTATGCGCCCGACCTGGTGCCCTTCATCCGCGCCGGCGCCAGCCCGCGCGGCACCATCGCGCTGGACCTGGCGGCGCGCGCCCGCGCCTGGCTCGACGGCCGGGCCTATGCCACCCCGGACGATGTCCAGGCGGTCGCGCCCGACGTGCTGCGCCACCGCATCCTGCTGACCTTCGAGGCGGAGGCCGATGGCGTGACCGCCGACGAGGTGGTCGACCGGCTGCTCGGCGCCGTCCCGCTGGCCTGACCGCCATGGCGATGCAGAGCGCCGCGCGGCCGGCCGGGCCGCATCTGGGCTGGTGGGGGCCGGAGACCGGCTTCACCGTGTCCCTTCGCGAGCTGGTGGCGCTGGACGGCTGGACCGCCGGCCTGCGCCTGCCGCCGGTGCGCCGGGTGCGCAGCCAGCAGGCGGGCGGCTACCGCTCGCCGTTCCGCGGCCGCGGCATGGAGTTCGCCGAGGTCCGCGCCTATGTGCCCGGCGACGATGTCCGCAGCATCGACTGGAAGGTGACCGCGCGCCGCGGCCGCACCCATACCAAGCTGTTCCACGAGGAGCGCGACCGCCCGGTGCTGGTCTTCGCCGACCTGCGGCCGGCGATGCGCTTCGGCAGCCAGCTGGCCTTCAAGTCGGTGGCGGCCGCCCGGCTTGCCGCGCTGGCGGGCTGGGTGGCGCTGGGCCAGGGCGACCGGATCGGCGGCCTGGTGGTCGACGGCAGCGGCCATCGCGAGCTGCCGCCGCGGCGCGATCGCAGGCAGCTGTTGCGCCTGCTGCATGCCCTGGCGGCGGGCACCGCGGACCCGGGCAAGGCCGGCGAGCCGCTGCACCGGGCGCTGCGCCGCCTGCGGCGGGTGGCGCGGCCGGGCAGCCTGGTCCTGCTGCTCAGCGATTTCCACGACCTGGATGCCGCGGCGCGCGACGAGCTGGTGCGCCTGGGCCGCCATGCCGAGGGCATCGCCTTCCTGGTGCACGACCCGCTGGAGGCGGCGGCGCCGCGTCCCGGCCGCTACCGGGTCACCGACGGCCAGGGCGGCCTCGCCGTGCTGCGCGCCGACGATGCGCGCTGGCGGCGCGGTTTCGAGGCCCTGTTCGCCGAGCGCAGGCAGGCCCTGGCGGATGCCTGCCGCAGCGGCGGCCTGCACCTGGCCGAGCTTTCCACCGCCGACGACCCGGTGCAGGTGCTGGCCGGGCGCAACCAAACGGGGAGGCTGTCATGACATCGCCCCAGAGAGTCCAGCAGACCGTCCAGGATCCCGCATTGCAGGAGACCCTGGCCCGACTGCGCGACATCCACCTGCCCGACGCGGTATCGGCCTGGCCGCCGGCACCGGGCTGGTGGCTGCTGGGCGGCGTCCTGCTGCTGGGCAGCGGTGCCGGGCTCTATCTCTGGCAGCGCCGGCGCAACGGCCGCAGGGCCCAGGCGCTGCGCCTGCTGGACGGGCTGGCGGCGGCGCATGACGCCGGCCGCCTGCCGGCCCAGGGCCTGGCGGCGTCGGTCGCGGAACTGCTGCGGCGGGTGGCGATCGCGCGCTTCGGGCGCGGCACCGCGGCGCGGCTGCACGGCCAGGCCTGGATCGACTTCCTGAACCGGGCCGGCGGCGACCGGGCGGCGGAGCCGCTGTTCGCCGGGCCGGTCGCGGCCGCGGTCGCGCAGGGTCCCTATGCGCCGGCCCCCCATTCGCCCGACCGGGCGGCGGAGCCGCAGGCCCTGCTGGACGCCGCGCGGCGCTGGCTGCGGCGGCACGGCTGAACGGAGGGCGAGGTGGAGAGCTTCGACATGAACGGCATCGACTGGCAGGGCATCGCCCTGCTCTGGCCCTGGATGCTGGCGCTGCTGCCGGTCCCGCTGCTGCTCCGGCTGATCTGGCGGCCGGCACGGGAGCCCCGCGACGGCGCCCTCGCGGTGCCCTTCTTCGGCGCGCTGGCCGGCCTGCCGGGCAGCGGCTCCGGCGGCGGGCCGGGGCCGGCGCGGCGGCTGACCCTGCTGGGCCTGATGACCCTGGCCTGGATCGCCTTGGTGCTTGCCGCGGCGCGGCCGCAATGGATGGGCGAGCCCGTGGCGCTGCCGACCGCGGGACGCGACCTGATGATGGCGGTCGACGTTTCCGGCAGCATGGAGATCGCCGACATGCAGTTCCGCCGGGACGGCCCGTCGTTGGACCGCCTGACCGCGGTGAAGCTGGTCGGCGGCGACTTCCTCGAACGCCGTGGCGGCGACCGGCTCGGCCTGGTGCTGTTCGGCAGCCGCGCCTACCTGCAGACGCCGCTGACCGCCGACCGGCAGACGGTGAACGCGATGCTGCGCGAGTCCGAGATCGGCCTGGCGGGCACCGAGACCGCGCTGGGCGATGCGATCGGGCTGGCGGTAAAGCATCTGAAGGACCGGCCGGCGGAGTCCCGCGTGCTGGTGCTGCTGACCGACGGGGTGAACACCGCCGGCGCGCTGCAGCCGGAGCAGGCGGCGGCGCTGGCCCGCGACCATGGCATCCGCATCCACACGATCGGCATCGGCTCCGACCGGGCCGTGGTGCAGACCCCGATGGGGCCGCGCCGGCTGGCGCCCGACAGCCAGCTGGACGAGGCGATGCTGCGGCGTATCGCCGAGGCCACCGGCGGCGCCTATTTCCGGGCCCGCGACGCGGCCGGCCTGGCGGAGATCTATGGCCGCATCGACGCGCTGGAGCCGACCGAGGGCGATCCTGCGACCCTGCGGCCGACCCGTGCCCTGTTCGCCTGGCCGCTCGGCCTGGCCCTGCTGCTCTCCGCCGGCGTGGCGGTAGTGCATCTGGGGCGGGGCGGCCTGGCGGGCGGCCTGGGCGCCGGCCCCCGCATGCAAGCCTGAAGGGGAATCGGAGATGATGCTGGACACCTTCCACCTGCTGCGCCCCTGGTGGCTTCTCGCGCTGCTGCCGCTCGCCCTGCTGGTCTGGCGGCTGGCGGCGCTGCGCAGCGGCGATGCGGCCTGGCGCCGGGTCATGGATGCGCGCTTCCTGCGCCGCCTGATGCCGGAGGCCGGCGGACGCCCGCGGCGCTGGCCGCTGGCGCTGCTGGCCGCCGGCTGGCTGGCCGGCAGCCTCGCCCTGGCCGGCCCGGCCTGGGAGCGGCTGCCGCAGCCCGCCTTCCGGGAACAGACGCCGCTGGTGCTGGCGCTGGCCATGACGCCGTCGATGCAGGCGCCCGACCTGGCGCCGGACCGGCTGGCGCGGGCGCGGTTCGAGCTGCGCGACATGCTGGCGCTGCGCGACGAGGGGCGCACCGGCCTGCTGATCTACGCCGACGAGCCCTTCACCGTCGCCCCGCTGACCGACGATGCGCGGGTGATCGATGCCCAGGTGCCGGTGCTGAAGGCGGACCTGATGCCGGGCCGTGGCGACCGCCCCGACCGGGCGATCGCGGAGGCGGTCGCGCTGCTGAAACAGGCCGGCGCGCCGGGCGGCGGCATCGTCCTGCTTGCCGATGGTGCGGGCACGCAGCCGCAGGCGGCGATCGACGCGGCGGCCGCCGCGCGGGGCGCGGGCTATCCGGTCTCCGTCCTGGCGATGCTGCCGCCCGAAGCGGAGGTGCCGCAGGCCCTGGGCGACCTGGCCGCCGCCGGCGGCGGTGCCCTGGTGCGGACCGCGCCGGGCGACAGCGACATCGCGACCCTGCTCGCGCCCCATGCCGCCAACCGGCCGGGCGCCGGGCAGGCGGAGCTGACCGACCGGCAGGCCGATGCCTGGCTGGACGAGGGGATCTGGCTGCTGCTGCTGCCGCTGCTGCTGGCGCCGCTGGCCTTCCGCCGCGGCGTGGTGGCAGTGCTGCCGCCGGCCGGCCTCGCCGCCGCACTGCTGCTGGCACAGCCGGGCCCGGCGGCGGCGGGCACCGGGAGCGACCCCGGGATCTGGGCCGATCTCTGGGCGCGTGCGGACCAGCAGGGTGCCATGGCCCTCGAGGCCGGGGACCCGGCCGCCGCGGCCCGCCTGTTCGCCGATCCCGCCTGGCAGGCCACGGCGCAGTACCGGGCTGGCGCCTACGAGGCGGCCGCCGCCGCGCTGGCGGGCGAGGCGGGTGCAACGGCGGCCTATAACCGTGGCAATGCCCTGGCCCAGGCCGCGCGCATCGAGGAGGCGATCGCGGCCTACGACGCGGCTCTCGCCGCGATGCCCGGCCATGCGGATGCGCAGCACAACCGCGACCTGCTGCAGGATCTGCTCGACCGGCAGCAGGAGCAGCAGCAGGACCGGCAGCAGTCCGACGGCCAGCAAGCCAACCAGCAGCAGGCCGATCAGGAGCAGTCCGGCCAGGAAAGCTCCGACCAGCAGCAATCCGGCCAGCAGCAATCCGGCCAGGAGCAGTCCGGGCAGGAGAGCTCCGGCCATGAGAGCTCCGGCCAGGAGAGCTCCGGCCAGGAGCAGTCGGCGCAGGAGCAGTCCGGTCAGGAGCAGTCCGGTCAGGAACAGTCCGGCCAGGAACAGGCAGGCCAGGAGCAATCCGGGCAGGCGCAGTCCGGACAGGAACAAGCCGCGCAGGAACAGGCCGGGCAGGAACAGGCCGGACAGGAACAGGCGGGCCAGGAGCAGGGCGAAGCCCAGGCTGCGGCCGAGGCCCAGGAGGGCGAGGCCCTGGGCGACCGGATCGACCGGGCGATGGAGGCCCTGCTGCGGCCCGGCGATGACGCGGCCGAGCCGGGTACCGCCGTGCAGGTCGACCTGCCCGGCCGGATGACGGAACAGGACCAGGCGGCAGAACAGTGGCTGGCCCGGGTGAAGGACGATCCCGGTGCCCTGCTGCGGGAGAAGCTGCGCCGCAAATATCTGGAGAACCGCTATGGCAGCCGTTGACCATCGGACGAAACGGGTGGGCGTTGCGAACCGCGGGCTGCGCCGCCATGCCATCGGGGCGGCCGCGTCCGCCGGCCTTCTGGCGCTGGCATCCGCACCGGCGCTGGCCGACAGCCTGGAGGCCGCCCTGTCGCGGCCCGAAGTCCGCCTGGGCGAGACCGTCGACCTGCTGCTGCGCTATCGCCCGGACGAGGGCGCCGGCCTGCCCGGCACGCCCGACCTTGCCGCCCTGGAGCCGGACTTCCAGGTGCTGGACCGCCGCCAGTCGCAGCGCACCACGATCGTCAACGGGCAACGCGACGCCAGCCTGGACTGGGTGATCACCCTGGCCCCGCGCCGTGCGGGCGCGGCCGCGATCCCGGCCCTGGCGGTGGGCGATGCCCGCAGCCGGCCGCTCGACCTGCAGGTCGCCGCGGCGCAGACCCCGGCCGGGGCGGCGGCCGATGACCGGCTGCCGGCCCTGTTCCTGGAAACCGAGGTCGATCGCAGCGATCCCTATGTGCAGGGCCAGGCGGTGCTGACGGCACGGATCTACGATGCCGCCGGCATCACCTCGGCCGCCCTGACGGACCCGCAGGTCCCCGGCGCCGTGGTGGAACGGCTGGGCGAGGACCGGGCGCACCGGGAGCAGCGCGGCGGCCGCGACTATCGGGTGATCGAGCGCCGCTTCGGGATCTTCCCACAGGCCTCCGGCCCGCTCGAGATCCCGCCCCTGCAACTGGAAGCGCAGCTGCCGGCGGAGCCCGGCGCGGCGGGCGGCTTCGGCGGCGGCTTCGGGCGGCCCGGCTTCCCCTCCTCCAGCTTCCCCTCCTCCGGCTTTTTCGGGGGCGGGACGGACCCCTTCGCGGAGATGTTCGCCCGCATGCGCCAGCAGGGCTTCGGCGCCGGCTTCGGCGACCCCTTCGCGGAGATGTTCGGTCGCCGGGTGCGGGTCCTGTCGCAGCCGCTGACCCTGGAGGTGCGGGAACAGCCCGCCAGCGCCACCGGCGACTGGTGGCTGCCGGCGGAGGAGGTGCAGCTGGTCGAGGACTGGAGCAGCGACAGCTTCCGCGTGGGCGAGCCGGCGACCCGGACGATCACCCTGCTGGCCAGGGGCCTGACCGGCGCGCAGCTGCCGGACCTGCCGCTGCCGGATGCCCCCGGCGTGAAGCAGTATGTCGAGGATACCGGGCGGCAGACGGTGGCCCGCGGCGGCAACGCGCTGACCGCCCGGCAGATGCAGGTCTCGGTGATCCCGACAGAGGCGGGGCAGGTCCGGCTGCCGGAGATCCGGGTGACCTGGTGGGATGTCGTGGCGGAGCAGGAGCGCGTCGCGGTCCTGCCGGCGCGCAGCCTGACGGTGGCAGCGGCAGCCGGCGGCCAGGCCGTGCCGGCAGCCGCGGCTCCGGCCGCGGCCCCGGTTGCGGCCCCGGTTGCGGCATCGCCCGGCCGGGCCGATCCTGACGCGGCCGCTGACGGCCGGCCGCCGGCATCCTGGCTGCGGGACCCGCGGCTCCGGGGCGCGGCCGTCGCCGGTCTGTTGCTGCTCGCGGCGGGCGGTGCTGCGCTGCTGCGCCGGCACCGGCGCCGGGTCGCCGGCACCGTCCGCGCCACCGGGCCGGGGACCGAGCGGGCGGCGCTGCGTGCCGCCGAGGAGGCCCTGGCCGGCGCCTGCCGCGCCGGCGACGGTGCCGCCGCGCTCGACGCGCTTGCCCGCTGGGGCCGGCTGCGCTGGCCGGCAACGCCGCCGCGCAGTGCCCGGGCCGTTGCCGACCGCCTGCAATCGGCCGCCCTGCGCCAGGCGGTGCAGGCCCTGTCGGCGTCGGTCTATGGCGGCGGGGCCGCCTCGGAACCCGGCGGAGGGGCCGCCGCCGCTCTGCTGACCGCCTTCCGGGATGCCCGGCGCCTGGCGGTGCCCGCGGCAAAGCGCAGGGCGGCGGTGCCGCCGCTCTACCCGGCGGCCGGCGCCCGGCCCGCGCCGACGGCCTGAGCCGCGGCCTCCAGGGCAAGGCGGCGCAGCACGGCCTCGTCCGGGGCGGCGACCGGCCAGCCGTCGCCCAGGTTTTGCGGTGGCCCGATCTGGTCCGTCACGGAATCCTGGCCCGCCGTGCCGCACTACAGCATGGCGAGCGGCTTCTTCCGGCTGGGCGGCGGGAAGATGCGGTCCAGGTTCGCGGCCTCCTGGCGCGAGAAGCGGATCGCCGAGGCCTGGCGGTTCTCCGCCACATGGGCGGGGTCCGCGGCCTTCGGGATGACGATCGTGCCGGGCTGGCGCAGCGCCCAGCCGACCGCCAGCTGCACCGGCGTCACCCGGTGCTGCCGGGCGGCATGATGCAGGCCGGGATTGTGCAGCAGGCGCCCATGGGCGATCGGCGAATAGGCCATCACCGGCAGGCCCTGCGCCTGGCAGCGCGGCAGCAGGTCGAACTCGATGCCGCGGTGCAGCAGGCTGTACAGCACCTGGTTGGCGGACGGCGGCACCGGCGGGGCCAGTGCCTCCAGGTCGTCCAGGTCGTCCATGTCGAAATTGCTGACCCCCCAATGGCGGATCTTGCCCGACCGGTGCAGCGCCAGCAGCCCCTCCAGGGTCTCCGCCAGCGCGTTCGCGCCGCGCCAGTGCAGCAGGTAGAGGTCCAGGCGGTCGGTGCCCAGCCGCTTCAGGCTGCGTTCGCAGGCGGCGATGGTGCCGTCGCGGTCGGCATGCTCCGGCAGCACCTTGCTGACCAGGAAGACTGCATCGCGGCGCCCGGCAACGGCCTCGGCCACCACCTCCTCGGCGCCGCCATCGGCGTACATCTCCGCGGTGTCGATCAGGGTCATGCCCAGCTCGATGCCGGCCTGCAGGGCGGCGACCTCCGCGGCGCGGCGGGCCGGATCCTCGCCCATGCCCCAGCTGCCCTGGCCGAGCGCCGGCACCTGTTCGCCGTTCGGCAGGGTCACGGTCTGAAGGGCGTTCGACATGGCCGCTCCCCCTGGCAGGGCTGGACTCGCTGATTCGGGCCGCGGCACCAGTCTAGCGCAACCGCCGGGATCGGCCAGCGGGGCGGCTACTCGTCCTGGCGGGCCGCGCCGGCGGCGATCGCGGGCAGCAGGCGCAGCACCGAGACCAGGGCGGCGAAGGCGGAGAATCCCGCCGCCATGACCAGGGCGGCGGTGCCGGGCTGCAGGAACAGCCCGAAGGCGAGCGCCGCCATCGCGGCACCGGTGGACTGGCCCAGCAGGCGGGCGGTGCCGAGCATGCCGCTGGCGGCACCGGCGCGCGACACCGGGGTCGAGCCGATCATCGTCCGGTTGTTGGGCGACTGGAACAGCCCGAAGCCGATGCCGCAGATCGCCATCCGCCAGACGATGTCCGCATCCTGCGGTGCCATCGGCATGGTCGCCAACAGCAGCAGGCCGCCGGTCATGCAGGCCAGCCCGATGCTGGTGACGATGCCGGCCGGCCAGCGATCGGCAAGCCGGCCGGCGATCACCGAGGTGAAGGCGGTGGCGAGCGGCCAGGGGGTCAGCAACAGGCCGGCCTGCACCGGCGAGCGGCCCAGCACGTCCTGCAGGTAGAAGGGCAGGGAGACATAGGCCAGCATCTGGCCGGTGAAGGTGCAGACCGAGGTCGCCACCGACAGGGCCAGGAGCGGGATGCGCAGCAGGTCGACGGGCAGCAGCGGGGCGGGCTGCGACAGCTGCCGGCGGACCAGCAGCCAGCCGGCCAAGGCGGCCCCGGCGAACTGGCCCAGCACCCAGTGCAGGGCGGCATCGTGGCTGAGGCCCTGGATGGCGATGATCAGCAGGCCGAAGGTCAGCGCGCTGAGTGCCGCGCTGACCAGGTCGAAGCGGTGATTGCCCTGCGGGCTGACCGGCATCGCGCGGGCCACCTGCAGGGTCGCCAGGCCCAGTGGCACGTGGATCGCGAACAGCCAGGGCCAATGCGCGACCGACAGGATCGCGGCCGCGACCGTCGGCCCGGCCGCGGCGGAGACCGCGACCACCATGGAGTTCAGCCCCAGGGCGCGGCCGAACATGCGGCTGGGATAGATGAAGCGGACCAGGGCGGTGTTCACGCTCATCACCCCGGCGGCGCCGATCCCCTGCAGGGTGCGGGCGGCGATCAGCCAGGTCAGCGAGTCCGACAGGGCGCAGAGGCCCGCGCCCACCGTGAACACGGCGAGGCCGACCAGGTAGATCCGGCGATAGCCGACGATCTCCCCCAGCGAGGCCAGCGGCAGGAGCGCGATGACGATCACCAGCTGGTAGGCGTTGACCACCCAGATCGTCTCCGCCGGGGAGGTGCCGAATTCCCGCGCGATGGTGGGCAGGGCGATATTGGCGATCGACGCGTCCAGCACGGCCATCGTCAGCGCCATCGCCATGGCCAGCATGGCCAGGTAGCGGCGGGGGACGGGCAGGCCGTCTGGCTGCATGGCGGTTCACCTTGGCGACAGGGGGCGGCAGGGGGCGGCGGAGATCGGCGTGCGGTCGACGATCCTCCGTTAATCCCTTGCCGGCCGGAACGCCAGCGGCCGATTGTGCAGACCTGTGCGGCGGGGGCGGGTCAGGTCATCGCGGTCAGTTCACGATCCGCCAGGAGCCGTCGGGCTGCAGGCAGGCGGTGCCGTAGAACGGCCGGCCGCTGCCGTCGATCGTCGCGTCGCCCTGGTATTCGCGGCAATAGGCCTGCGGTGTCACGTTCTGCTGCTGCCAGACCGGCGCGGGCGGCACGATGACGATGGGGCGGGGCTGTACATAGACGGGGCCGGGGCCGGGCCCCCAGTACCAGCGCGGGCCGACGACCCACCACCAGCCGAAGCGCCCGCCGCGATGGCCGCGGTGCCAGTAGCCGCGATGGCCGTGGTTCCGATAGCCGCGGCCGCCGCCCCAATGCCTGCGACCGCCGCGATGCCAGTCGCCGCGCCCGCGGCCGCCATCGCGGCGCCAGTCCACGTTCACTGTCAGGGAAGAAACGTCGCGCCGGTCAAGCGCCAGGCCGGCTGCCTCGCCGGGCCGGGCGGGCAGCGTCGACAGGCCAAGGCACAAAGCCAGCGCAAGGCTCGGCCCGCAGGCCAGCCGCCGTATGGAATGCCACATGGGACACCTCGTCAGTCACCGGCGTTGCTGCCGGATCGCGGAAGGCCCCCGTCCCAAGGCAGCCCCATTGTCCCATGCGGCCCTGGGGCGGGCAAGCGGCAAGGCGGGCGTCAGATCCGGTTGCCGCGAAGATGACTGGCAGATGAACGGGCCGTTGCGGCCCGGTTCAGCATCGCCGGGCCAGCATGGATGACAGGTGGGGGGCCGTTTCGGGGCCGCGCCCGGCGATGCCGCAGGTCTTCCATGCCGGAACGGCCCAGGCAGGCGGCACCCCGCGTGGGATCCCGGGCGCAGACAGGGGGAAGCGGGACGATGATGCGACACTGGATGGTGCTGGCGGCGGTGATGGCGGTCCTGGTGGGGGGCTGCGCGAGCGACCCGTTGCGCGACGCGAAGGCGCGTCTGGCGGAGAACCGGCAGGCGATGGCCGCCGGCGCCTATGCCACCGTCTACGACAACCTGCGGCATGACCCGGACATGAACCGCCCGGACGAGATCGGCATGGCCACCAGGGCAATGCTGGCCGCGAATCCGGCTTTTGCCGTTGCGGTCGAGGAGATCGTGCGCCGGCGCGCATCGTTGCTGACCGGCGTGACGCAGTTTGCCCCCTATGCCAACGAACTGGATCAGGCGGAACGCCTGGACCTGATCACGCCGGCCCTGGCCGCGGAGATGCGCGAGATCATGTCCGGGATCGCCATCGACGGCCTGAAGGCCGGCTGGCTGAAGTTTACCCTGAATGACGACTACGCGGCGATTCCCGGACTGGCGGCGTTCAGGCCGACCCTGCTGCTGGACAATTCCATCGCGGTCCTGGTCACCGACACCAACCCGCCGCACAGCCTGCTGCATGCCGTGCTGTCAGTTGCGCGGGAGGCCGGCAAGGGCAAGCCGGCCTGGCGCAAGGTCGCCGCCGCGATCCCCCGCATGCACCTGTCGCGCAGCCAGCTGGCCGGCGAGGTGATGGCGGTCTTCCCGGCGGAGGCACAGCGGGCGATTCAGGCCCGTTCCCTGTACGTCCTGCTGACCGGCAACGACCGCCTGCTGCAGGTCGATCTTGCGCCGCTGCTGGCGGGGGCCTCGCCCTGGCTCGTCGTCCTCGATGCGCCGCGGCCCGGCGCCGCGATCGTCGACCTGCAGAAGCTGCAGTGGGACGAGCGCCAGGCGCCGGAGAAGGTGCAGACCATCCGCTATGCGATGGCCGAGGTCACCGCCCTGCCGCCGCCCTACCGGGGCCCGCAGTTCGCCAGCTACGCCTACGAATACACCAGCGGCGAGGCACGGCTGGAATATGCCGTCGATGTCCGGATCCGCCGCGGCGGCCAGCCGGACGAAACCTCGCTGCTGCGCGACTTCATCGCCGCCGGTTACGGCCATTGCGGCGGGCAGCGGCTGGAGAACCCGTTCGGCGGCGCGCAGCCGGTCCCCTTCATCGCCAACGCGCATATGGAGACGACCTGCGCCAATCCCAGCGGCCCGGTCGATATCCGCAGCCTGCGGGCGGCCGCACTGGAGAGCATTGCCGCCGCGATCCTGACCGCGCCGGCGATCGCCGCCCGGCTGTAGCAACGGGGCGGCGCCGGCGGGCCGATGGAACCCGCCGGGCAGTGCAGCTGTTGTAATGATTCGGCAGCGGTGCGGGGCAGGGATCGCTGCCCCCGCCACAGCCGGACCCGAGCGCCCTGCACCTGCCAGGTGGAGTGGTGCCAGATGAGTTCAGTTTCCCGTTTCGCCCTGAATGCCGGGCCGCAATGGCCCGATGCGGCGGAGGGGACCGACGGCCTTTGGGAACTCGCCTATTACAGCGAGGCCAGCGGACCGATCGAGGTACAGCGCCTGGAGGCCCTGATGCGGGACGCCGGCGACCGCAACCGCGCCTCCGGGGTGACCGGCATCCTGCTCTATTGGGATCAGTCCTTCTTCCAGGTCCTGGAAGGGGCTGTCCGCGACATCCGGGCTATCTACCAGGGCTTCATCGTCCCTGCGTCCAGCCACAAATCCCTGTTCGTCTGCCATCTCGGTCCCCTCGCCGCCAGGTCCTTTCCGGACTGGTCGATGGCGGTACGGACGGTGGCCCGCGATTCATCCATCGCCGACCTGCATGACACGATCGATGCCCTCGGCGCCCGCCCGCCGGCGGTCGGGCGCCGATCCGCCGGCCGTGTGCTGCTGGGCTCCTTCGTGCGCAACATGCGGGCCGATTGGGAGCCGGATGCCGCCATCCGCTAGTACTGCACCCGCTGGGTCATCGCGCCGTCCACCACCAGGTTGGTGCCGCTGATGCCGCTGGCGGCAGGCGAGGCCAGGAAACAGACCGCCCGGGCGACCTCGGCCACCGTGACCATGCGGCCCAGCGGGATGCGGGCGCGCATCGCCTCGAACTGGCCGGGCCGTGCGTCGCGCGACTGTTGCCAGAAGCCGCCGGGATAGAGCACCGGGCCGGGCGACACGCAGTTCACCCGGATGCCGCGCGGCCCCAGGGTGCGGGCCAGGCCCGCCGCCTGGTTCACCAGCGCGGCCTTGATGGCGTGGTAGGCGCCGGAGCCGTCCGGCACCTCGATGGCGGCGGTGCTCGCGATCACCGTGATCGACGGGGCATTGCTGCGTGCCAGGTGGGGCAGGGCGGCTTCCACCGCGTTCAGGCAGCCCAGCAGGTCGGTGTCCAGGCTGGCCCGCCAGCCCTGGGCACCGCCGCCGCCGCCCGCGGCGCTGACATTGGCGACCAGGACGTCCAGCCCGCCCAGCGCCTGGCTGGCGCGTTCGATCCAGGCCTGCAGCGGCCCCGGGTCGGCGACATCCACCACCGCGCCGTGGACGGTCCGGCCCTGGCCGCGCAGGGTGGCTTCCGCCTCGGCGACATGGGCCGGGGTGCGGGCGCAGAACGCCACGGCGGCATCCTGCGCCGCCAGGGCTTCGACGATCCCGCGGCCGATGCCCCGCGTGCCGCCGGTGACCAGGGCCTTCAGGCCGCGCAGACCGAGTTCCATGACCGCCCTCCCGAGCCGTTCGCAAGCTGTGGCAATTGCGGCAGGCGCTTGCCCGCGCCCCCGATCCGGGCTTATTGGGCTGGACATGGCCGGCTGTCCAGCCGGGCCTCCTCCCTCCGCAACGTCCGGCACCGCATGTCCCTGTCCGACCGTCCCGACGCCGCAGCGCCCGGCGATCCGCTGCATCCCGATGCCCGCGACCTGCAGGGCGGCCGCCGGCGCACTGTCGCGCTGCCCGGCCGGCCGGGCGGCGCCCTGTCGGTGCTGGAATGGGACGGGCCGCCGGGCTACGACCCGGCGGCGCCCGTCCTGGTCTGGCTGCACGCCACCGGCTTCCATGCGCTGACCTATCGCCGCCTGCTGATCGACCTGGCGGGCCATCTGCCGGTGATCGCGGTCGACCAGCGCGGCCATGGCCTGACCACCCTGCCGGCGGAACCGGGCCGGATGAACGTGCATGGCGCCTATTTCGCCGATGCGGTCGCCCTGCTGGAGGGGCTCGGCCGGCCGGCGATCATGGCCGGCCATTCGCTGGGCTCGATCGTCAGCACCGGGCTGGCCGGGCGGCGCCCTGACCTGGTCCGCGGCCTGGTGCTGGCAGAGCCGGTGCTGCTGAAGCAGAGCCGCCTGACCGTCTTCGCGATCGCCCGCGCGCTGGGCCAGGCGGACCGGGTCAGCCCGCTGTCGGGCGCCGCGCGGCGCCGGCGGGCGATCTTTCCCTCCCGCGCCGCCATGCTGGAGGCCTATACCGGCCGCGGCGCCTTCAAGACATGGCCGCAGGAGACCCTGGAGGATTATGTCGCCGCCGGCGCGCGGGACCGGCCCGACGGCCAGGTCGAACTGTCCTGCACGCCGGACTGGGAGGCCGGGACCTTCAATGGCCTGCCGGCGCGGATGTGGCGCTGGATCGCCGGGATCCGCTGCCCGATCACCCTGTTGCGCGGCAGCGTCCGCTCCACCTGCGCGGAGGCGCCGGCCGCGCGGCTGAAGGCCCTGCACCCGCGCACCCGCGAGGTCTTCCGGCCGCAGGCCAGCCACTTCCTGCCGCAGGAGGAACCGGACCTGGTTGTGGCCGAGATCCTGCGCCTCGCGGCTGCCCTGCCGGCGGCGTCCGCCGCGCCTGCCAGGGGCAACTAATACTTGCGCTTTAGGCCCCCGACCGATAATCCGCTGCAACAGGCGTACATGCATGGAAACAGGGCAGGGCATCCGGCGCTGCCCGAGGGGGAGGAAGAATGAGCGGAAAAGGGCTCCTTGAAGGCAAAGTCGTTGCCGTGACCGGCGCCGGCCGCGGGGTCGGCCGCGCGATCGCCGTGATGGCCGCCGCCGAGGGCGCGAAGGTCGTGGTCAACGACCTGGGCGGCTCTGCCGGCGGCGACGGCGAGGACCGGCTGCCGGCCACCGAGGTGGTCGCCGAGATCGTCAAGGCCGGGGGCGAGGCGGTGACGAATTTCGCCTCCGTCGGCGACTGGGACGGCGCCCATTCGATCGTCGAGACCGCGGTCGACGCATTCGGCCGCATCGACGCCGTGGTCAACAATGCCGGCATCCTGCGCGACACGATCTTCCACAAGATGACCGAGGACGAGTGGGACATCGTCATCAATGTCCACCTGAAGGGCTCGTTCAACGTCGCCCGCGCCGCGGCGACCCGGTTCCGCGAGCAGGGCTCCGGCGCGATGGTCCACATGACCTCGACCTCGGGCCTGATCGGCAATTTCGGCCAGGCGAACTATGCCGCGGCGAAGCTCGGCATCGTCGGCCTGTCGAAGTCGGTCGCGCTGGACATGGCGCGCTTCGGCGTGATCTCGAACTGCGTCTCGCCCTTCGCCTGGTCGCGCCTGATCGGCACGATCCCGCAGGACACCGAGGCGCAGCGCGCCCGGGTGGCGAAGATCAAGGAGATGACGCCGGAGAAGATCGCGCCGATGGCGGTCTACCTGTGCAGCGATACCGCGCGGGAGGCCAAGGTCTCCGGCCAGATCTTCGCGGTGCGCAACAACGAGATCTTCCTGATGTCGCAGTCGCGTCCGGTCCGCTCGGCCCATACTGCCGAGGGCTGGACCCCGGCCACGGTGGCGGAGCGCGTGATCCCGGCGATGGCGCCGTCGTTCTACGCGCTCGACCGGTCGGCCGACATCTTCAGCTGGGATCCGGTCTGACGGTCTTTCTTGCCGTCGTCCTCGGGCTTGACCCGAGGGCCCATTCCGCCGGCCGAGAGGCGCCGCGGGGCTTGCGGAATGGATCGCGGATCAGGTCCGGGATGACGGTGCCGGAGGACGCGGCCGGGACGTGACACGCCATGACCATCGACTATGACAAGCTGAAAGCCTGGCCCTTCCCGGAGCTGGAACACAGCTACGGCACGCGGGACAGCAGCCTCTATGCGCTTGGCGTCGGGCTGGGCATGGACCCGCTGGACCGCGACCAGCTGCGCTTCCTGTATGAGCTGCACGACGACGGCATGCAGGCGCTGCCGACCATGGCGGTGGTGCTGGCCACCCCGGGCTTCTGGCTGAAGGAGCCGGCGACCGGCGTGGACTGGGTGAAGGTGCTGCATGGCGAGCAGGGCATCCGCATCCACAAGCCGCTGCCGGCCGCGAGCATTGTCGTGGGCAGCGGCGCGGTGGAGGAGATCATCGACAAGGGCGAGGGCAAGGGGGCGCTGATCTTCCAGACCCGGAAGGTGCATGACAAGGCGACCGGCGACCATCTCGCCACCCTGACCTCGACCACCTTCGCCCGCGGCGATGGCGGCTTTTCCGGCCCCGGCGGCCAGGCCCACAAGCCGCAGGCACCGGCGCCGCATCCGGTCCCGGACCGGGCGCCGGACATGACCTGCGACCTGCCGACCCTCAAGCAGGCGGCCCTGGTCTATCGCCTGAGCGGCGACTACAACCCGCTGCATGCCGACCCGAAGGTGGCGGAATCGGCCGGCTTCCGGGCGCCGATCCTGCACGGCCTGGCGACCCTCGGTGTCGCCGGGCATGCCCTGCTGCGGACGGCCTGCGGCTATGACGCGACGCGCTTCCGCGCGCTGCAGCTGCGGTTCACCTCGCCGGTCTATCCGGGGGAGACGATCCGCACGGAGATGTGGCGCGACGGAAGCGATCCGGATGGCGAGGTGATCTCGTTCCGCGCCCGGGTGGTGGAGCGCGACATCGTCGTGCTCAACAACGGCCGCTTCGTCGCCGGCGCCTGATCCGTCGGAACGGAGCGGGGCGCCGCGGCAGGACAACAGTTCAAGACCAGGGGAGAGAGAACGGTGGCATCGATCGGCATCACGGCCTATGGCGGCTATATCCCGCGGCTGCGGCTGGACCGCAAGACGGTGGCGGAGGCCCATGCCTGGGCGCAGCCGGGCCTGCGCGGCCGCGGCAAGGGCGAGCGGTCCATGTGCCATTGGGACGAGGACAGCATCACCATGGCGGTCGAGGCGGGGCGCGACTGCCTGGCCGGCCTGGATCCCGCGGGCATCGGCGGCGTGGTGCTGGGCTCCACCACCCTGCCGTTCGCGGACCGCCAGAACGCCGCCATCGTCGCCACCGCCCTGGGCCTGGAGCGGCAGGTCAGTTCCGCCGATCTGGGCGGCTCGCAGCGTGCCGGGCTTGCCGCCCTCCGCACGGCGCTGGGCCAGGCTGCCGTGACGCCGGGCCGCGCCGCGCTCTGCATCGCCACCGAGCATCGCATCAGCAAGCCGGCAAGCGTGCAGGAGCTGATCGCCGGCGACGGGGCCGCCGCCGTCGCGGTGGGCGGCACGAACGTGATCGCCGAATATCTGGGCGCGGGAGCCGTCACGGCCGACTTCGTCGACCATTTCCGGGAGGCCGGCGCCGATTTCGACTATGGCTGGGAAGAGCGCTGGGTGCGCGAGGAAGGCTACCAGAAGTTCGTGCCCGCCGCGGTGTCCGCGGCGCTGGCCGAGGCCGGGATCGACGGCGCGGCGGTGACGCATTTCGTGATGCCCTGCATCTTCCCGAAGCTGGGCGAACGGATCGCCAAGGGCCTGGGCATTGCGGAGACGGCGGTGCGCGACACCCTGGATGGGGTCTGCGGCGAAACCGGCGCGGCGCACCCCCTGGTCATGCTGGCCCATTGCCTGGAAGAGGCGAAGCCGGGCGACACCATCGTGGTGGTCGGCTTCGGCCAGGGCGCCGACGCCCTGGTGTTCCGGACCACCGAGGCGCTGGCGAAGCTGCCGAAGCGGGTCGGCATCGGCGGCTACCTGAAGCACCGCAAGGCAGAGACCAACTACTACAGGTTCCTGTCCTTCAACGGCCATCTGAAGATCGACTGGGGCATGCGCGCCGAGCAGGACACGAAGACCGCGCTGACCGCGGCATGGCGCGCCTCCGACATGATCGGCCATTTCACCGGCGGCAAATGCACCAGGTGCGGCACCGTGCAGTTCCCGAAGACGCGGATCTGCGTCAACCCGAACTGCGGCGAGATGGACAGCCAGGAGCCCTATTCGTTTGCCGGCAAGGCGGCCACGGTGGCATCCTTCACGGCAGACTGGCTTACCCATTCCTATGCGCCGCCGCTGCATTTCGGTGCCGTGGTGTTCAACGAAGGCGGCAAGGTGACGATGGAGATCACCGACGACGAGGTCGGCGCCATTTCCATCGGCCAGGACATGCGCATGGTCTACCGCATCAAGGATTTCGACTTCGTGCGGGGCTTCCGGCGCTATTTCTGGAAGGCGGCGCCGGCGATCGGGGCCTGAGTGGCCGCCCCCGGGGCAAGACGGATGCGGAATTGAATGCAGGGGCGCACCGCCCCATTTCTGGCCCCATCACCGGGCCGAACCTGATCGAGGGAGCGAAGCAATGGCCAGCGGCATCAAGGACAAGGTCGCCATCATCGGCATGGGCTGTTCGAAGTTCGGCGAGCGCTGGGACGCGAGCGCCGAGGACTTGATGCTGGAGGCGTTCACCGAGGCGCTCGGCGATGCCGGGGTCGAGCGCAGCCAGATCGAGGCAGCCTGGTTCGGCCTCTATGCCGACCATACCTCGCTCGGCAAGTCGGCCCTGCCGGCCGCCAATGCCCTGCGCCTGCCCAACATCCCGGTGACCCATGTGGAGAACATGTGCGCCACCGGCACCGAGGCGCTGCGCGGCGCGGTCTATGCCGTGGCCTCCGGCGCCGTCGACATCGCCATGGCGATCGGCGTGGAGAAGCTGAAGGATACCGGCTATGGCGGCCTGCCGACGCAGACCAGGGGCAGCCAGGGCGACCTGTGGCAGCCGTCGGGCTCGGCGCCGGGCAATTTCGCGCAGCTGGCCTATGCCTATGCCAGCAAGCATGGCGTGAACCGCGAGGACCTGAAGCGCGCGATCGGCCATGTCTCCTACAAGAGCCACCAGAACGGCTCCAAGAACCCGAAGGCGCATCTGCGCAACACGCCGTCGATGGACCAGATCCTGGGCGCGCCGATGATCGCCGAGCCGCTGGGCCTGTTCGACTGCTGCGGCGTGTCGGACGGCTCCGCCTGCGCCATCGTCACCACGCCGGAGATCGCGCGCAGCCTGGGCAAGACCGACATCGTGACGGTGAAGGCGCTGCAGCTCGTGCTCTCCAACGGCGTGGAGAGTGCGCATAACAGCTGGGACGGCACCTATTTCCTGACCACCCGCAAGGCGGCCGAGAAGGCCTATGCCGAGGCCGGCATCAGGAACCCGCGCGAGGAACTGTCGATGACCGAGGTGCATGACTGCTTCTCGATCACCGAGTTCGTCACCATGGAGGATCTGAAGCTGTCGCCGGAGGGCGGCGCGCTGAAGGACGTGCTGGACGGTGCCTTCGATGCCGACGGCGCGGTGCCCTGCCAGATCGACGGCGGCCTGAAATGCTTCGGCCACCCGATCGGCGCTTCGGGCCTGCGCATGGCCTATGAATGCTACCTGCAGATGCTCGGCCGCGCGGGCGACCGCCAGCTCAAGAACGCGCGCCTGGCGCTGACCCACAATCTGGGCGGCATGCCCAGCAACAACGTGGCCGCGATCTCGATCATCGGCCGCCTGGACGCCTGACGAAGGGGGCCGCCACATTCCCCTTCGTCGCCACCGGGCCTGACCCGGCGGCCCATCTCGATGCCGGCCTCGATCGATCGGGGGTCGGCAGGATGGACCCGCGGGTCGAGCCCACTGCTGTCCGGTTGAGCATGGCCGGCATTCGCTCAAGGCCGCGACTTTACCGGGCTTGCGGGGTCAAGCGTTGACGCTGGACACGGATGTCCTTGCGTTCCCCCAATCGTCACCACCGCGCTCGTCGCGGTGGTCCATGGTGCC
>JAVJON010000030.1:0-32136 GCA_040216765.1 Sneathiellaceae bacterium
CCATCGCGCCGCACCTCAATAAGATCAGGCCATTATTGAACCTGGCGGCACCATGGACCACCGCGACGAGCGCGGTGGTGACGATTGGGGGAACGCAAGGACATCCGTGTCCAGCGTCAACGCTTGACCCCGCAAGCCCGGCAATGTCGCGGCCTTGAGCGAATGCCGGCCATGCTCAACCGGACAGCCGTGGGCTCGACCCGGCGGTCCATCCCTGCGCAAGGCTCAATCGCCCCGGAACCTGTTGGAAACCGTTGGGCAGCGGCACCATGGACTCGCGGGACAAGCCCGCGAGTGACGGGCTTTTGGGGGCAGGCCGCGCCATATCGTACAGCAGCCGGCTTGAACCGGACACCAGTGGCACAGGGCCCGGATGACGGCGAAGGTGGTGGCCCCTGCGGATCGTCCCCGGGGAATCTCCACGAAATCCCCAGGGCTCCGCCCTGTCGCCGTCAAGCCGCCCGCGCCGCGCGTCACCACCTGTTCCGTGGCAGGCGGCGGGCATCCGGCCCGCCCTGCCGATAGCGCAGGAGACGCGAACATGCTGGACGAAACCAAGCTGAACACCTTCCTGGGGCGCATTCTCGGCGACCTCGGCGGCGCCTACAGCCTGGCGCCGGTGCGCATCGGCCATGCCCTGGGCCTGTACCGGGCCCTGCAGGCGGCCGGGCCGCAGGATGCCGGCGAACTTGCCGCGACGACCGGCCTCAGCGAACGCTATCTCCGCGAATGGCTCTGTCACCAGGCGGCGTCGGGCTATCTGGAGCACCAGGCGGCGACCGGCCGGTTCGTCCTGCCGCCGGAGCAGGCGGCCGTGCTGGCGGACGAGGACAGCCCGACCTTCATGATCGCGGCCTTCGATGCGGCGGCCGCTGCGCTGGACAACCAGCCGAAGGTGCAGGCCGCCTTCGCCACAGGCCAGGGCGTCGACTGGGGCGACCAGGCGGGCTGCATGTTCTGCGCCGTGGCGCGGTTCTTCCGGCCCGGCTATCGCAGCAACCTGGTGCAGGCCTGGCTGCCGGCGCTGGACGGCGTCGTCGAAAAGCTGGAGCGCGGCGCCCGGGTGGCCGATGTCGGCTGCGGCCACGGCTATTCCACCGCGATCATGGCCGAGGCTTTCCCGAACTCGGAGTTCATCGGCTTCGATTCCCATGCACCCTCGATCGCCGAGGCCAGCCGCCACGCCGCCTGCCATGGCAGGCCCGGCAATCTGCGGTTCGAGACGGCGCGGGCGCAGGACTTCCCGGGCGCGTACGACCTGGTGACGTTCTTCGACTGCCTGCACGACATGGGCGATCCGGTCGGGGCGGCGGCCCATGTCCGCCGGGCCCTGCGGCCCGATGGCAGCTGGCTGATCGTCGAGCCCTTCGCCCGCGACAGCCTGGACGGCAACCTCAACCCGGTGGGGCGGCTGTACTACGCGGCCTCGACGATGATCTGCGTGCCCGCCGCGCTCGGACAGGAAGGCGGCACCGCGCTCGGCGCACAGGCCGGCCAGAAGCGCTTGCGCGAGGTCGTGGTCGAGGGCGGCGGGTTCAACCGCTTCCGGCGCGCGGCCGAGACACCGTTCAACCTGATACTGGAGGCACGGCCCTGAAGCGGCCTGCCGCACAGGCGGGCGCGGCGCCCCCCGGGGTGCCGTGCCGGCCATGGAGCCCGATATGACCTACGCCCCGAACCTGCCCGCCCCGAACCTTGCTGCCCCGCACCTGCGCATTGCCCGGTTGCCGGCAGTCCTGCGTCCGCTGCCGTCGCGCCTGGCGATCTCCCTGCAGGTGGCGCTGCGCGGCATGCATGAGCGCGGCCGTCTGCGCCGCGCCGCCCGCGACATGCTGGCCCTGCCCGATGCCACCCTGCGCGACATCGGCGTCTCCCGCTGGGAGATCGTCGCCGCGATCCGCCTCGGCCGTTCCGTCCCGCGGCGCGGCCGCTGACCCCGGCTCTCCCGCCGCATGACCGCGGGGCCGCCCCGCGAGTTGCGCCGCTGCGCCGGACGCTGCCAGACTGTTGCGGCGGGGGGATCCCTGCGGCGGGCGCGCGGGCCCGCCGGCAGGAGAGGAAGGGGGCAGAAGATGGACGTGTCGCGACGCACCGTTCTCGCCGGGGGCGCCGTTCTTGCCGGCGCCGCCGCCCTCGGACTCGGGCCGGCCCTGCCGGTGCGGCGGGCCGCCGCCGCCGACCGCCCGGCCCTGCCGATCCCTGCGGAGCTGCGCGCCGATGCGATGGGCGAGATCCACATTGCGGCGCAGGCCGGCGAGATGCAGTTCCGCCCCGGGCCGCTCACCCCGACCTATGGCTTCAACGGCCCCTTCCTGGGCCCGGCGATCCGGGTGCGGCGGGGCGATGCGCCGGTCGTGCGGGTGTCGAACCGGCTGACGCAGGACATTACCCTGCACTGGCACGGGCTGATCATTCCCGGCCCGAAGGATGGCGGGCCCTATCGGCTGATTCCGCCCGGCACGGACTGGATGGTGCAGCTGCCGATCCGGCAGCCCGCGGAGACCCTCTGGTTCCATCCGCATATCTATCCCAGCACCGCCGAACTCGTGATCCGGGGGCTGGCCGGGCTGTTCATCATCGACGACGAGGAAGGCGATGCGCTGGGCCTGCCCGCCAGCTGGGGCGTCGACGACATCCCGGTGATCCTGCAGGACCGCCGGTTCCAGGCCGACGGGGCCTTCTTCCACCGCTTCAACACCCTGGCGGTCGGCATGGGCTATGTCGGCGACACCATGCTGGTGAACGGTGCCATCGACCCGGTGGTGCGGACCGCGAAGGGCTGGCTGCGCCTGCGTATCCTGGACGGCTCCAATGCGCGGAACTATCGCCTCGCGGCGTCGGACGGGCGGACCCTTCATGTCATCGCCTCCGATGGCGGGCTGCTCGCCGAGCCGGTCGCGCTCAAGGAACTGCCGATCGCGGCCGGCGAACGCTACGAGATCCTGGTCGACGCCCGCGACGGCAAGCCCTTCGACCTGGTCTCGCTGCCGGTGGCGCACCAGGCGATCATGCGGCTGCCGCCGTTCGACGCGCCCCTGCCGCTGCTGACGGTGCGGCCGGACGGCGCGGAAGGGCGCGGCCGCCTGCCCGACCGGCTGGCCAGCCTGCCGGCGATCCCCGACCGGTTGCCGCCGGTCAGCCAGGGCCTGGTCATGCAGATGTACCGCGATGTCGAGGCGCAGAAGCTGATGCGCGAGACCGGCTTCATGGCAATGGTGAAATCGGGCCGCACCGACCCGGCGGTGGTGGCGCGGGTGGTGCAGGCGATCGAGACCGGTCCGGCCCTGCCGCTGAAGGCACAGCTCACCGCCAACGGCATCAACGGCCGCTCCTTCTCGCTGATCCAGAAGGGCTTCGACGTGCCGGTGGACACCGACCTGGTCTGGGCATTTTCCGAAGAGACCGACAGGATGCTGCATCCGATCCACATCCATGGCTGCCAGTACCGGGTCGTCGCGCGCGACGGCAAGCCGCCGCCGCCGATCCTGGCGGGCTGGAAGGACACCCTGCCGATCGAGAATGGCGGCACGGCCGAAATCTTCGTGCGCTTCCCCTACAAGGCAGGCGCGGACGCGCCCTACATGGCGCATTGCCACAACCTGGAGCATGAGGATTCCGGGATGATGACGGAGTTCACGGTCAGCTGACCCGGGCGCGAAGGCGGGTGACTACAACCGCCCGGCCGCCCGTTCCGCCGCCTGGTGCGCGGCCTTCGCCTCGGCTTCGGGCACGCCGTCGAATTGCGGCGCATGATGCAGGTTCGCGCCATGGACCGCGCAGCGCGGCGGATCGCCCCGCAGGGCCTCGTAGCGGCGCTGCGGCAGCAGGCAGCGGATCGAATGCGGGCTCAACCTGGGATCGCAGACATAATAGACCTGTTTCGCCATGCCTCCCTCTCCTGCGGGACTGTCGGGATTGCCGCAGCCGGAGAGCCCGGCATGACGGCCGAACTCTTCCTAATGGGGGCTGGCCGGCCTGTCGACGGGTGCGCTGACGAGGGGCGGCGCTGACGAGGGGCTGCGCTGACGACCGGCTGCGCTGTCGACCGGCTGCGGCAGGGCGCGGCAGGCACGCCGGCGACCGGCGTGCCTGCGGAAGCGACGGGCGGACGATCAGCCCTTGCCGGCCGGGCGCTTCTTCATGTTGCCGACCGATGGCTGGTCGCGGGCCGGCGCGGCGGCCGGTGCCGGTGCCGCCTTCGCCTTCTTCGGCTTCTTGATTTCCTTGTTGCTTCGCTGCTGACCCTTGGCCATGACATGCTCCTGCGCCGTCGCGGCCCACAGCTGCGGGGGGCCGACATTCCGCCTCCCCGCAGCCGGCATCCCGGTCTGCGGTGCCGGTCCGGCAGGTTGCCCTGCAGTCGGCCAGGATTCCCGCGACCGCCTGCCGCTGCATGCGGCAGCAGGTCGCCAGCGAAGGATGGCCCGCAGCGCAGTGCTGCGCAATGGCGGCGATCGCCGTCGCTGCCCCTGCCTATGCGGGCATCGGCCTTGCCCAGGGCGCCTGCGCCAGGCGCGCCGCCAGATGGTCGATCAGCACCGTCACCCGCGCCGGGCGCCGCCGGCCCGGCGGGGTCAGCAGATGCAGGCTGATGTCGGTCAGGCGCCAGCCGGGCAGCACCTCCTGCAGCCGCCCGTCCTGCAGCTCCTGCCAGACCAGGAAGGCCGGCTGCGCGGCGATTCCCGCCCCGGCCAGCAGGGCCGGCATCAGCGCGTCGGCATTGTTCGCCGCCAGGCGGCCGGCCAGGGGCACCGCGAAACTGCCCAGTTCGTCATGCCGCAGGCGCCACAGGTCCGGCGGCGCCAGGTTGGTATAGAGCAGGGCCTGCATCCCGGTGAGGTCCCGCGGATGCGTGGGCCGGCCGGTCCGGTCCAGATAGGCCGGCGACGCGACCAGCGGGCGCCGCACGTCGCAGAGCCGCCGCGCGCGGATCGACGAATCCGCCAGGCCGGCGATGCGGAGCGCGATGTCGAAGCCGTCGGCGACCAGGTCGACACTCTCGTCGCTCAGGGCTGCCTCGATCGAGAGGTCGGGATAGCGCTCCAGGATCTCCGGCAGCAGGGGCGCCACATGGCGCAGCCCGAAGGACATCGGCAGGGCGAGCCGTACCTTGCCGCGCGGCGCCTCGGCCTGTGCGGCTGCCTCCGCATCGGCGGCCTCGCCATCGGCCAGGATCCGCCGGGCGCGGTCGATCACCTCGCGGCCGCTCTCCGTCAGCGACAGGCGTCGCGAGGTGCGGTGCAGCAGCGGCACGCCGAGCCGCGCCTCCAGCCGGCCGATCGCCTTCGACACGGTCGGCTTCGACAGCTGCAGCGCCTCGGCCGCGCGGGCGAAGGAGCCCAGCTCCACCACCTTGGCGAAGATCGCCCAGGCCTCCAGGTCGGGCAGGCTCATCGTTAAACCAATTTCACCGGTGACATTCCATCATTGCCATTCTTTATATTCTGCACGCGCCTATCTTCTCTGCAACGCCGGTCGCCGGCAGATTGGAGAGACAGCATGATCGACCTTCGCAAGTTCGACACCCTCGGCGGCGAGAACCATGGCTGGCTGGATGCCAAGCATCACTTCTCGTTCGCCGGCTATCACGATCCCGCCCGCACCAGCTGGGGCAGCCTGCGGGTCTGGAACGACGACACCATCGCGCCGCAGACCGGCTTCCCGCCGCATCCGCATCGCGACATGGAGATCGTCACCTATGTCCGGAGCGGCGCGATCACCCACCAGGACAATCTGGGCAACAAGGGCCGCACCGAGGCGGGCGATGTCCAGGTGATGAGTGCCGGCACCGGGATCACCCATTCGGAATACAATCTGGAGGACGCGCCGACGCAGATCTTCCAGATCTGGATCATCCCCAACCGCAGCGGCGAGAAGCCCGGCTGGGGCGCCCGGCCCTTCCCGAAGGGCGAGCGCTCGGGCCGCTTCGTCACCCTGGCGAGCGGCTTTGCCGAGGACAGCGACGCCCTGCCGATCCGCACCGACGCCCGTGTCGTCGGCGCCACGGTCCGCGCCGGCGAGAGCATCGACTACCCGCTGGGCACCGACCGGCGCGCCTATCTGGTGCCGGCCACCGGCGCGGTGCAGATCGACGGCGTCCGGGTCGATGCCCGCGACGGCGCGGCGATCCGGGACGTGGAGACCCTGACCGTGACCGCGCTGGAGGATAGCGAACTGATCCTGGTCGACGCGGCCTGACCGACCGTTCCGCCACCTGCTGCCCGGGCCCGCCCGGCGGCAGGTGGCGGGGCCGGCCCGGCTCGGCCCGGCCCGGCGATTGCGCGCTTTCCTCTGCCCCGCCGCCTGCCTAGATTGCGGCATGATCCATGATCGCCCGCTTCAGGGCATCCTTCTCATGACCGGTTTCTGTGTGCTGGCGCCGCTTGGCGATTCCATCGCCAAGATCCTCAGCGACACGATTCCGCTCGTCCAGCTGCTGGTGGTGCGCTTCGGCGTCCAGGCCGCGCTGCTGGTGCCGCTGGTGCTGGCGGCGGGCGGCAGCCTGATCCTGCCGCGGCGGATCCTGGCCCTGACGGTGCTGCGCACCGTGATTCATATCGTCGGGATCGGCGCGATGTTCGCGGCGCTGCGCCACCTGCCACTGGCGGATGCGATCGCGATCGCCTTCGTGATGCCGTTCATGATGCTGCTGCTCGGCAAGTTCGTGCTCGGCGAACAGGTCGGGCCGCATCGGCTGATGGCCTGCGCCGTGGGGTTTCTCGGCACCCTCCTGGTGCTCCAGCCGAACTATGCGGCCGTCGGCGCCCCCGCCCTCCTGCCGCTGGGGGTCGCCCTGGCCTTCGCGCTCTTCATGCTGGTGACCCGCCAGGTGGCGAAGGAAGCCGATCCCGTCGCGCTGCAGGCGGTCAGCGGGCTGGTCGCAACCGCGATGCTCTTGCTGGCGCTGCTGCTGGACGCCGGCGCCGGCGGGGCGGCCCTCGCCTTCGTGGCGCCGGGCGGCTTCGAGTGGATGCTGCTCGCCGCCGTCGGCGCGATCGGCACCCTGGCGCATCTGCTGATGACCTGGGCGCTGCGCCTGGCCCCGTCGGCGACCCTGGCACCGATGCAGTATCTGGAGATCCCTTTTGCCACCCTGATCGGCTGGACGATCTTCCGGGACCTGCCCGGCAGCTGGGCCGCGTTCGGCATCGTGCTGACGATCTCGGCAGGGCTCTATGTCATCCATCGCGAGCGCATCGCCGCGCGCAATCCCCCCGCCGCCCTGCAGGGCCTACCCGAGGCCTGAGACCTGTGCCGCAGTGCTCCGCGACGGGCTTCCGCCGGCCAGCCGCACGCTCAGGGTCCCGTCGCTCTCCAGGATGAGGCTCTCGACCTCCGTCACCCGGTCGCCGCCATGGGCGCGGATGGCGCTCAGCGCCTCGTCGCGGGTGATCCGTTCGCGCCGCATCGTCGCCGCGCAGAACCGCCCTTCGCGCGCCAGGAGGGCGGGTTCCGACCGCACCGCCGCGGCGAACGCTGGGGAGCGGACCGAGGTGAAGGTGACGAGGAACTGGGCGAAGATCAGCAGCGCGAGCGCCGCCGCGCCCTCTGCCAGCGCCACCGATTCCTGCAGGATGATGGTCGCCAGGGTGGAGCCGAGCGCCACCGTGACGACCAGGTCGAAGGCGTTCAGCTTGGCCAGGGTGCGCTTGCCCGAGATCCGCAGGAACAGGACCAGGGTGACATAGGCCAGGATTCCGGTGATCGCCGTGCGGGCGATGCCGTCCCAGTCCTGAAAGAACATTGCGCTCCAATCCATTCCGTTTCCCTTCTGGCCGTCCGGTCACCCTTGCCGTCGGGGCAACGAGCCGGTGGCGGGAAGGTTCCTGGGCGCGGGAGTGGCGGGCCGCCGATTCGCTGGCCAATCACGGCAGCCGCCGCTACCATCGTAGGGAGAGGGACAAGGGGTGGAGGCGCACGACTTTCCCGGGCAGGCCCCCGGCGCTCCAGGCGCAATCCTGGCAGGAGGTTTCCGGCATGACGAAAGTGCTCATCGCGCTGACCGGCGCGAAGGAATGGGTGTTGAAGGACGGCTCTACCCATTCCGGCGGCGTCTGGTCGCCCGAGTTCGTGTTCCCCCACGACAGTTTCACGAAGGCCGGCTTCGAGGTGACGGTCGCCACCCCGGGCGGCGTCCCGGCGCCGATCGATCCGGCCAGCCTGGAACTGACCCTGCAGGAGAACGACCAGTCCTCGGTCGATTTCCAGAAGAGCTATCTGCAGCGGCCCGAGATCGGCGCGATCCTGGCGCGACCGGCGCGCCTGGAGGACCTGGACGCCGGCGACTTCGACGCGGTCTTCGTGCCGGGCGGCTTCGGCGTCTTCCAGGATCTGGGCGACACCGCCGCCATCGGCAGGCTGATCGCCGAGGCCGCCCGCCACGAGGGCAAGGTGGTCAGCACCCTGTGCAGCGGCGTCTCCTCCCTGCTCGCTGCACGCAACGCGGACGGCTCCTGGCCGTTCGCGGGCAAGCGGATGACCGGCTTCCCGACCAGCGAAATGGCGGATTTCGGGGTCGCCGACGGCGCCCCCTGGCTGCCGGAGGAGCGGCTGAAGGAGCTGCAGGCGGTCTATGTGCCGGGCCAGAAGCACACCGATGTCGTCGTCGTGGACGGCAACCTGATCACCGGCCAGAACGGCGCCTCGGCGAAGCGTACCGCGCAGGCGGTGATCGACCGGCTTTCCGCGGGCGGTCTCAGGCAGGCGTCCTAGCTGTTGCAACGGGGGGCCCGGCACGGGGCCGGATCCCCCGGACCGGGGCGGGATTGCCCCGGACCATGGCAAGAATGTCATCCCGGCGCTGAGCCACTGCTGTCCGGTTGAGTGCCGTTCTCCGGCCTCATGCGGTTTATGCCTTCGTCCTGCGCGGGCTTGTCCCGCGCATCCATCGCGCCGCACCTCAATGAAATCAGGCCATTATTGAGCCTGGCGGCACCATGGACCACCGCGACGCGCGCGGTGGCGACGATTGGGGGAACGCAAGGACATCCGTGTCCAGCGTCAGCGGTTGGCCCCGCAAGCCCGGCAAAGTCGCGGCCTTGAGCGAATGCCGGCCATGCCCAACCGGACAGCCGTGGCCCTGAGCCGGGATCCATTCCGCAAGCGTCGGATGCGGGCTTCCCGGCTGCCGGATCGGCTGCCCGGCGCGGGAGCCGTGCGACCTGGCGTGCCGGCCTTGCCCGCTTCAGAAGAACGTCTCGAGGAACGCCGCCGCAGCGTCGGACAGCCCGACGATTTTGTCCGTTGCCTGCCGGTGGAGCTTGAAATCGGGCTCCGTCGCCGGCCGGCCATCGGCCCGGTCGGCATGGGGTTTCAGTTCGCGCCGTCCGAGCGGCCGTTTGGCGCGCAGTGCGGCTGACGGCGATGCGGACCCGCGGCGATCGCCTTGCCGCCATACATCGTCTTTGCCCCGGCATAGGCGCATGTCCGTGCCTGCGCGTCGCATGTTTCAGCTGCCGAACAGGCGGTTCCTGACCGGCGCCCTGCCGTCGAAGGCCATCGGCAGGCCGATGCCGCGGTCCGGATCGACGGCGTGGATGTGGAGATGCGGCTCCGTCGTGTTGCCGGAATTGCCGACCCTGCCGATCGCGTCGCCCGCCGCAATCCGGTCGCCCGGCGTGATGGCGAGGCTGCCCTCCTGGAGATGGGCGATTTCGACGTTGAAGCCCCCGCAATCGAGGATCGCGTGATTGCCGCGCGGGTGGGCGCTGTCCGCTTCCGGCGGGACCAGGTCGGGCAGGCCATCGCGCGCGCCGACGACCGCGCCGTCGCAGGGGCTGACCACCGCCGCGCCGTAGATGGCGTAGCGGTCAAGCGCCTCCGGCAGCAGGCCGGAGGCGCGGAAGCCAAAGGCGCCGATGGCCACGATATCCACCGCATGGCGCTGCGCCGGATGCCCGGCATGACGGTTGAGCAGGGCTATGCCGCCGCCCTGGCCGACCATGAAGCGGCCGCCCTCGAGGGGGAAGGCCAGGTCGCGCGGCTTCTCCGGCGGCAGCAGGCCGGAGCCGACATATCCCAACGCGGCGCCGAGTAGGGCAAGGGGGGCCAATGCCGTCCAGCGGCTGCGCGGGACCGGGCCGGCGGATCGCCACGGGCGCGCGGCGTGCCGCCCGAGCGACCGGAGCACCGCCGCCCCGAACAGGGCGACAAGCAGGAAGCGCGTGTAATAGCCGGCCATGTCCCAGCGGCCGAGCAGGAAGACCAGCGAAACGATGACGGCGGCATTGGCGACGGCCAGCAGCCACGCCGACCGGGACGGCTCGTCGAGGCGGAAGACCCGCCAGGCATAGGCGAGCGGGATGCCGATGCAGACGGCGAGCATGATCAGGACGAGGACGGACATGGCCTGGAACCCTGGACGGAACGAGGGGCCTCGCGGAGGCCCTGCAGGGTGCAGATGGGGGCCGGCGGCCGGCGCGTCACGACCTTGGCAGGGGCGGGGCTATCCCGGAGGTAATCGCCGGCGCGCGATGCCCGGCCCAGTTTAGGTCGATGCAGCACAACGAAGAAGGAGCGCGGAGGATGACGACCTATGCTGTTGCCCACCTGCGGAACATCCGGATGGGCCCCGACATCATCGCCTATCTGGAAGCCATCGACGAAACCCTGACGCCCTATGGCGGGCGGTTCGTGCTGCATGGCAGCGGCAACAAGCGCGTTCTCGAGGGCAGCTGGGACGGCGACCTGATCATGATCGACTTCCCGGACCGGCCGTCGGCCGAGGGCTGGTACCTCTCGCCCGCCTACCAGGAGATACTCCCCCTGCGTACGCGCAATTCCGAGGGCGATGTGATCCTGGTCGACGGCGTGGGCGAAGGCTACCGGGCGAAGGACATCGTCCGGTAGGCCGGACGGGTTGGCGTGCAACCGCGCCGGCCGCGTTCGGCGACCATCCGCTCCGAAGGAGGCCGTTCCCAACGGGGCTCAGGGCAGTGGTGCCCGGTCGATGGTTGGCGGTTCGGCGCTCACAGCGAATACCATGTGGCGCGCGCCTTGCCGTGCCGCCTCACGCGCCCATCCGCAACCAGTTCGCGCAGGCGCACCTTCAGCGTGTTTCGGTTTGCGCCGGTGATCGTCGCAAGCTGCGCGATCGTCAGGCGCTCATTCGCCCGCAGCGCGTTCAGGACCTGGAGCGACAGCTCCGGCACATCGGCTTCGCTGCCCTGCGCGATCCGTTCGCGTTCCAGGCGTGCCGCCAGAACATCCGTCTGCCTCTTGAGGGAACGCAGGAAGAACCCGAGCCAGGGCTCCCAATCCGGCGCCTCGCTCTTGAGACTCGTCTGCGTACGCCGGAGCGCGTTGTAGTACAGGTCCTTGTTTTCCTCGATCACGCGCTCCAGCGAGGCGTACGGCACATAGGCGTAGCCCGCTCGCAGCAGGAGGAGCGTGGTGAGCACGCGCGAGAGTCGCCCGTTTCCATCCTGAAAAGGATGGATCGCCAGAAATACGACGATGAAAACGGCGATGACGAGGAGAGGGTGCAGCGCTTCCTCATCCAGGGATTTCCGCGTCCAGGCGACGAGCGCCTCCGTTTCGCGCGGCGTGTCGAATGGCGGGGTCGTCTGGAATACGATGCCGATCTCCCGCCCGTCCGCATCGAATGCCGCGACATTGTTGGAGAGCGTCTTGTAGGAGCCGCGATGGCGCGCATCCTTGTCGCTGTGGCGCAACAGGACCTGGTGGAGCTGCCGAATATGGTTCTCGGTGAGGCGCATGTCGGCATGCGCCTCGAAAACAAGGTCCATCGCCTCGGCATATCCGGCCACTTCCTGCTCATCGCGCGTCTCGAACGACGTGATGGAGATCGCCCGCGAGAGCAGGTCCTCCACTTCGGCATCCGACAGCCTCGCGCCCTCGATGCGCGTGGAGGAGCCGACGCTCTCGATGGTGGCCACCTTGCGGAGGGCGCGGAGGCGATCCGGGGAGAACGTCTTGAGGGCCTCCCACCTCCCCTTGAACTCATCGATCGCGGTGATGAGCTTCACCAGGTCGGGGCCGAGCGCGAGCCTAGGCTCCTTCATGTCGAGGACCCGTCATATCCGATTCCATACCCAATAATACCCGATTAGGCTGGATCTTTTCCCCCCTTTCTAAAACACTGGTGCACAGGGATTCGGGAAGCCATAGAGGCAACCCCGGCAGACGACGTGGCGGCCCTCGGCTGTGCCTGGATAGGATGCGTGGGATTGCCCCGCCACGGAAGGACGCGCCTGTGCGCTTCCCTGGCCGCTCATTGCCGGCACAGAGGACGCAGTCCTGGCAAGATCGGCTATCCTGCAAGCGGCGGCGGAAGGCGACTAGTCGCCAGGCGAAGGTCGGACAGTCGAGGCGCTGGTGTAGGGCTACCGGCGCACGTTGGAAGCGACCGAACTTGAGGCACGCATCACAGCGCTGGAGGACAAGGCCCAAAGAAGCGAGCCATGGGTCGTTTTGCGGCTGGGGCGGCGACTGGTCCCGCCCAATGCGAGGCACTTCGCAAATTTCCTTTGCGATGTAGACAGAAAGCGGCATGTCACGGAGTACCGGCGAAAACACGGGCGTGACCCAGTTCTCCGTCAGTCGGGCATCAAGTGCAGCGAGACAATCAAGATCACCCTGAGCGGCGGCGGCGGACAATGAGCACAAAGCGCCTTCGCGGACAGGTGGCGAAGCTGGAAGCCAACGGCGGCGCGCGCTTTGAGCCGTACCGGTTGGAGATCGTGCGCGGCACAAAAGCCGAGATGGAGGCGAAGTTAGATGAGATGCGCTGGCGCGAAGGTTAATGGATAGTCGTCAAGCTGGTGCCCGCCGCCGGATCAGTCGATCAACGACTTCCGGCGTAGCGTAGGGCTCAATCCTTAGACATTCCCGGATTCGAGGAGCCGCGATCTATCACTGCATTTGCCTGATCACATAGGAAACTCGCATACTCCACTTGGGTCGAAACGATCATCAATCTGAGCCGGGCGGCAGGGCAGAAAATGAGAATTTTTGGCAGGAAACGAGAAAAGCTAAATCAGGAAAAATAATTGCAGAGAAATCCATGCCGTTTGCTCAATTCATCGATATGAAAACAAATCAGAAAATAGAGTGTTTGCAATCCCCGCGCCTTCGATCTTCGTGGAGCAGAGGGTATCTGCTCGGCGTTAGCTCGGTGGCTTGCACGCAAGTTGAAATTGCAGAACTATCTGAGGAAGGGCTGCAACTTACTGGGGGACTTTTTGGCGCGGCGTTTCGTGCAGGAAAACCGGACCCGGACTTTGATGCGGGTCTACAGGAATTGGAAATTGCACTAGGCGAACAAAGTAATTCTGTACTTCCAAGTGGACGTATCATCAGGGAAATAGAGGAGAAATTTCATGTTCTGAAAGGAAAGTCTGTGAAATTTAAGCTACGTGAATATCTTATATACGGAACAGAACACTGATTGTATAAACTAGATCAGAAAGTTTTCTAAAACATTTCCTCTCATCCAAATCTCTGGTTCCGGAAAAATTGTCTGCATTGAAAGTTATTGACTTCCGCACTTGCCGCGATGCTAACTAAGGATAAAAACTCGAAGGCCCGCATGAAGACACCATGATGGAGTATTTGGGGAAAAAAGATCCAATTCTACCAATTGAAGAAATAAGTTTCCTGTTCCAAAACTAAAAAGTTCTAGTCGTCACGTAAGTATCATTTTATTCAACTACATTTATCATGGTTTTGGAATTTCCAACAATTACAACATTTGCTCCATCTTCTGTTGCCGAGCGAAATCCGGCGGCGTCCTTTGTCAATATGTCAAATTTCCCCTCATTCTCGATCAGGATCGTCTGGCCAGCGGATATTTTGTTGTCTTCCCATTTTCCGGTGTGGTAGCCGCCAAGCCGGTAGGCGTGACCTTCTGATCCTCCGCACTCCACGATCACTCTAGTATCGGCCAGCGCCAAGTTTGCGGCAATGATCAGTAAGGCAACAGACAGGGCACAGCGAGCAAGAATTGGACTTCTCCGGCTGATCTATGCTCAGGTTTCATGAGCGTGTCGCTGGAGATTTCCGCCAGCGGGTAGGCGCTTGGACTGCTATTTTTCAAAACGCCCTTCTTCACACCAATACAGAACCTTCACACCTGGTTGTCGGGCGAAGAGATCTCGGGCGATTAGGCAGTTCCCAAGATTGTATTCTCTGCCGGCAGCCGCATCGAATGTAGCGACATGAAGGCGGGCATCCGGCAGAACCCGGCTGGATCTATAGAGCGTGAAGACGTTTTCTTTGTTGAGGTGCGATGCATCAATCGGCAAGTCGGCGCCTGTGTTATCGGATGCAGCGGTGTTGACTCCGGCAAAGGCAACAACCCCAGCAATTGTCAACACTCTGAGCATTTTTTTGCCTCGACAAGAGGGCAAAGGACATTCGGGCCGTCAGGATTCACGCCATACCGGCGTGTCACTACGTTTCGGCGGCAGCGTAGCCGGACTGGCAACGCAAATCATGTCCGACCTGCCTGGATCGGCGGGCAAACAGCGAGAGCGAAGCTCGGGCAATTTTTTCCGGCGGGATGCTGGCGCAATTCTCGATCTGCGCCATTCTTGCCTAACCTTTTGAAAAGGTTGGCGCGCCCGACACGATTCGAACGTGTGACCTCTGCCTTCGGAGGGCAGCGCTCTATCCAGCTGAGCTACGGGCGCCCATGCGGGCGGCATCTGCCGGCCCGGATCGGGACGGGGTGTGTACCACGGCCGGCGGCCGGCGGCAATCCGCCGGCGCCGCTGCGCTCAATCGCCGCCGAGCGCGGGCGGGGCGGTGCCGGCGGCGGTCGCGACCGTGCCGAGCGGCACCGCCTCCAGGCCGGCGCGTGCATCCGGACCGGGGGCGGCCGGGCGGGCGAGGCGGTACTTGCGGACCTCCGCCGTGCCGCCGGGCGCGGCGATGCCGCCGACCAGCAGGTCGGCGCCGGCGGTGGTGCTGGTGGTGGCGACCCGCACGCCGGCCGCGCCGGCGAAGGGGGCGAAGTCCAGCACCTCGCGGAACGCGGGCAGGGCGCCATGGTCGACCGGGCTGCGCAGGTAGAGTTCCGGCCCGCCCTCCAGCTCCGAGCCGCTGGAATAGACCTTCACCCGGCCCGGCGCGTCGGCCTGGCCGACGACGATCCGCCGCGCGCCGCCCAGCTCGCCGTACAGCCAGCCGGTCGCCAGCGAGACGCCGCCGCGATAGCCCTCGCCGAACGGGGCAAGCTCCGCGATCATCGACGGGCCGCCATTGCTCGCGGAACAGAGCTCCAGCGGCAGGTTGCTCTCCTGGATCTGCAGGGCCAGCGGGGTCATCAGCCAGTAGTCGAACACCCGCACCCGGGCCGGGCCGCCCGGGCCGGGCGCGGCGAGGATGCTGTTGCGCCCGGACATGAAGCTGACGAAGCCGGCGGCGACCTGCACCCCGGTGAAATCGCCGGCAAAGGGCGCGAAGGCCTGGACCAGGGCCGGCGCGGCGCCGGCTCGATGGCCGAACACCCTGACCTGGCTGGGCAGGCCGGGCGGGGACCCCACCAGGATATTGTCGACCGTAGTGCCGTCGACCTGCGCCGCCGCGACGCTGATCCCGCCGGTTGCCTCCGCGGGGAAGGCGGCGAAACGTGCGAGCTCGGTGGCGAAGGCCGCGCGGCCGCCGCGCGCGGCGCCGGCATAGACGGCGACCTCCGGCGCATGGCCCGCCCCGGCACCGACGACCAGGTCCCAGATCCCGTCGCCGTCGACATCGCCCATGGCGGCGGCCGGCATGCCTTCGTCGCCCGGGAAGGGTGTCACGACCGCCAGCAGCCGGTCGCCTTCGCCGTCGCGGATCTCGACCGCTGCCGGCCGGCCCGGCGCGCCGGGCCGCACCACCGCATAGCTCGACACCGCCGGGATGATGTTCACCAGCGCCATCAGGCCGTTATCCTCGTGGTTCAGCCGGTGGCAGTGCATCACGAAGGTGCCGAGATAATCCTCGAAGCGGCTGCGGATCGACAGCAGGCCCGGCTGCGCGACGTCCTGGCTGGCGGTGGACATCAGCACCGGCCTGGCCAGGTTGGCATTGTCCGTCGCCCAGCGGGCGGGGCCGGGGTCGCTGCCCGTCGTGGGGTCGGCGTCGCGGACGACCTGGAAGTCGTTGACATGGATGTGGATCGGGTGCTCGTCGTTGTTGAAGTTGCGGAAGCGCCATTCCTCGACGCTGCCCAGGCGCGGCTGCAGCAGCGGCGGGTTCGGGAAGGCCCGGTCGTTGAAGGCATAGATGAACGCCTTCGGGTCGTTCGGGCTGGCCAGGTCGTCCAGGAAGCCGCCCGTCACGTCCAGGGTCCGCACCACGGCCGGCTGCACCTGCGACAGGTCGCGGAACGGCGCGCCGGGCGCATCCAGCGCCTGCCCCGCGACGAAGGGCACGCTCGTCCCGCGCGGCCCCGACGGCACGGCGCGTGCCAGCACCTGGGTCGGGAACAGGAAGAAGCCGTCATCGTAGCTGATCGCCGCGGGCAGCACGGTCAGGCTGCCCAGCACGGCCGGCGGGCTGCCGGTGCCGTTCGCGGTGTAGAGGATGCTGGGTTCGCTGACCGCCCGGGCGCCGGGGCCCTGCGGCGGCATCTCCAGCACCAGCTCGCCCTCCTCCGGCATGGTCACGGCGATGGCGAAACGGCTGGCGGGCGGGATCAGCAGCCGGCGGCCATCGTCCTGCTCCGGGAAACGCACCGCCGGCCCGGCATTGCCGTCCTGGCCGACGATGGCGATGCGGGGATTCAGGCCGGTCGCCGTCTCGGTCAGCTGCATCGGGATATAGGCCATGTCGCTGATGTTGGAGAGCACCCAGATCTCGGTCTGCCCGGGCCGGCTGTCGATCACCGGCTGGAACTGCCCGTTGACCGTGAACTGGACGTCGCGCTGCCGGTCCGGCAGCGAGGGGTCGGCGGGGCTGTCCTGCCCTTCGCCGCCCGGGCCGGCGGCGAAGGCCTGCAGGTTGGCGGGGATGAACTGGAACCGGCCGCGGCTGTTGTAGATGCTCAACGGGCCGGCATGCCAGACCGTCGCATGGCGGGTCCCCGGCGCGGCGCGGTCGAAATCGACCGGCGCCAGCAGCGGGCGGTAGCGCCCGCTCGCCAGGTCGTCCCCCTGCGGTGGGACGAGCGTGCTGAGATATTGCGGCCAGTTCGCGTTGCTCAGCCGGGCGCCGCCGCCCTTGCGGTCGAACACGTAATTGTATTGCAGCGCCATGTTGCGGATCGGCAGGCGATGCTCGGTTGCCAGCGGCAGGTTGCCGTCCAGCCGCCCGACCGCCAGCACGCCGGCCAGCCCCAGATAGACCTGCTGCGCGGTCAGGCCGTGCAGGTGGGGATGGTACCAGTAGGCGCCCTGCGGATGGTCGGCGCGGATGTCATAGACATAGCTGTTCGACAGGCCGGCGCCGATATGCAGCAGCACATTGTCGGCATTGCCCTTCGGGCTGACCCGCAGGCCATGGGTGTGCAGGTTGACCGGCGCCTGGGTCAGCGCCGGCGGATAGAGCGGCACGGGCGCATCCTTCGCGCTGAACGCGGGGTCGTAATAGTCGCGGATCGTCAGCCCGGCGAGGGCATTCTCCATATGCACGATCAGCCGGTCGCCGGGAAACACCTGCAGGGTGGGCGCGGGGTAGGGGTCGTCGGCCGACAGCCTGCCGTCCGAGGCGCTGCCGCGGATCACCTCGTAGGCATAGAGCAGGGCATTGCCGACCGGCGCCGCCACCGTGTCGAGCCTGGCATGGCCCTGATGCGCGGTCAGCCGCACCTCGAGCACGCCGTCGCGGCTGGTCAGGGTGACCGGCTCGCGGAAGGCCGGGCCGGCATCGCCCGCCATGGCGGGGCAGGCCAGCCCGATCCAGGCGGCCGCCAGCGGCCCGGCAAGGGCGAGGATCGCCCGCCGGGCACCCAGGCAATGCTTCATCGGCCCGCCCTCCGGCCGGCCGCGCGGCGGGTGCCGCCGGGATCCGGCGGATGCAGGCTATCCCAGCGGCCGGCAGTTCACAGCAACGATTTCAACCGCCATCGCCGCGGCGCCAGCTGCCGGGGGTGATGCCATGGCGCGCCTTGAAGACGCGGCTGAAATGCGCCGGGTCGGCAAAGCCGGCGGCCAGGGCCAGGCTCGCGATCGGCAGATGCGCCTTCGCGGGATGGCGCAGGGCCGCCGCGGCGGCGGTCAGGCGGCAGTGCAGCAGGACGCCGGAGAAGCTTTCCTCCCGCGCGGCGAACAGCGCCTGCAGGCTGCGCCGCGACAGGCCGAACCGTGCCGCCAAACCGTCCAGGGTGAGGCCGGGGTCGGCAGCGTTGCGCGCCACATGGCGGCGCACCGCCAGGCCCAGGGCGGCCCGGGCGCTGCGCCGGTCGCCGGGTCGGGTGGGCGCAGGGCCGGCCAGGACCATCGCGGCCAGGTCGATCAGCATGGCGAACAGCCGGTCGGCATCGGCCGCCGGAAGATGGCCCGCGCCCTCCGCCAGGGTCAGGGCGGTCTCCCGCACCAGGGCACCCAGCACCGGATGCCCGGACAGCAATTGCGGCCGGTCGGCGAGGCCGCGCGGCAGCCGGTCCGCCAGCGCCGCGCGCGGCACCCAGAACGAGGCGACCGCCAGGCGCGGCGCGCGATGCGCCAGCGCAAAGGGGGCGCTGGAGGAAAAGATGCCGACATCGCCCGCCCGCAGGGCGACCGTCTCGCCCGCCTGGTCGATGCGGCATTCCCCTTGCGTCTCCAGGTTCAGGTAGAAGCATTCGTCAGGCGCGGCGGCGATCTCCGCGCGCGTGCGCCGCACCAGATGGGCGCTGGCGCGGACCCGGTTCAGCGCGCCCCCGTTCAGCGCGCCGCGGGCCGTGCCGCTGCCCAGCGGCCGGTTCTCCACCACCGCGCGAAACGGACCTGTCCGCGGCCGGTCATCCTCCGGCACCAGGTCCATGAAGGCGGTGCAGATCCCCTCGCGGTAATAGGCAAAGGCCTCCGCCGGGGCGACCTCGCTGGTATCCCAGTGGCGCGGCATCCGCGCCGGCAGCCATGAAGCGGCCGCGTCCGGGACACCGGCTTCGAACGACATACCTGCTTCGGGCAAACCAGCCTCCCCTGCCTGGGGCCGCAGATCTGCGCCCGCAGTCAATCGCTTTGCACCGCCGGTCAAGGCGCCTGCCGCGTCACCCTGATAGACTGCGCGGAACCGCCCGGGACCGGATGCTAGCCCGCGGCGGGGAGGATGCAAATGACGGGAGGAGACAGGGTCATGGGGGTCTATGTTCTGGTGCACGGCGCCTGGCATACCGGCGAGCTGTTCGAGGAGGTGGCGGCACCGATCCGCGCCGCGGGGCACGAGGTGCACTGCCCGACCATTGCCGGCAACCGGCCCGGCGATTCCCGCAAGACCGGGCTGCCCGAGGCGATCGCCTCGATCGCCGACTACCTGGTGGAGAACGACCTGCGGGACGTGATCCTGATGGGCCACAGCTATGGCGGCATGATCATCACCGGGGTGGCCGACCGTGAGGGGTCGCGGATCCGCCGGCTGGTCTACTGGAATGCCTTCGTGCCGAACGATGGCGAGGCGCTGAACGACATGGTGCCGCCGCACTATATCGCGCTGTTCGACCAGATCGCCGCGCAGAGCGAGGACAATTCGGTGGTGCTGCCCTACCCGATCTGGCGGGAGGCCTTCATCAACGATGCCGATGCCGCGCTGGCGCAGAGTGCCTATGACCGGCTGAATCCGCATCCCTATGCCACCTTCACCGACGCGATCGCGCTGAAGGCGAACCCGGCGGCGATGCAGGTGGCGAAGTCCTATATCAACTGCACCGAGGACACCGCCCTGCCGCACAGCGCCACCTGGCATCCGCGGCTGTCGGAGAAGCTGGGCCTGTTCCGCCTGGTGCAATGCCCGGGCAGCCACGAGCTCTGCTTCTCGAACCCGAAGCTGCTGGCGGAGAAGATCATGCTGGCCGGTCGCGACTGACGGCATTCCTGCCGATCCTCCCGGCCCTGCCGGACCGCATCGCGGCGGTGCGGCTGGCCGGGAGGGTCGATGCCTCTTCGACTTCCCCGGCGGGCCGGGAAAGACTCCCGCATGCCGCAATCCACTGACAGGCGCAGCCAGGGCCCGGCGATGCGCGTGCGGCAGCCCGCGCTGCCGCGCATCCGCTCCGTGCCCTCCGACCAGGACGTCTGCAACGTGATCGAGGCGGAGATCCTCGCCGGGCGGCTGCAGCCTGGCGACCTCCGCCGCCTTGGCGAGGCGCACCGGACGATCCTGGAGGCCCTGCGGGCCGGCGATGCCGATGTCGCGGAACGCTGGATGGTCCAGCATGTCGCGGACTTCAGGCGCGGCTGCATGCTGGCCGGAATTGACGCGGAGGAAGTCGTCGATGCGCCGGGCGCATGAACCGCCGGCGCCTGCGGCAAGGCGGCGGAATTTGCGGCAGCGGGCAGCGGGCGCGGGCCCTCGCGTTGATCCGGCGGGCCGCAACGGATACCCTCGCTGGTAGAAAAACCAGGGAGGCGAGACGGAGTGAACCGGCGGGGGGCTGATGGCAGAATCTGAAACGGCGGCGGACATGACAGAGGCGCATGTCCGTTTCCGTGATGTCCAGAAGAGCTATGATGGCGAGACTCTCGTCGTCAAGAACCTGAATCTGGATATCCAGCGCGGTGAATTCCTGACCCTGCTGGGGCCGTCCGGATCGGGAAAGACCACTTGCCTGATGATGCTCGCGGGATTCGAGTCCGCAACCCATGGCAGCATCACCCTGGCCGGCCAGGAGATCGGCAATGTGCCGCCGCACAAGCGCGGCATCGGCATGGTTTTCCAGAACTACGCGCTGTTCCCCCACATGACGGTGGCCGAGAACCTCGCCTTCCCGCTGCAGGTCCGCCGGGTGGCCCGTGCCGAAATCGAGGACCGGGTGCAGCGCGCCCTGGAGATGGTCGAGATGGCGGGCTTCGGCAGCCGCATGCCGGCGCAGCTTTCGGGCGGCCAGCAGCAGCGCGTGGCGGTGGCCCGGGCGCTGGTGTTCGAGCCGAGCCTGGTCCTGATGGACGAGCCGCTGGGCGCGCTCGACAAGAACCTGCGCGAGCAGATGCAGTACGAGATCAAGCATATCCACGAGAATCTCGGCGTCACCGTGGTCTATGTCACCCACGACCAGGCCGAGGCGCTGACCATGTCGAACCGCATCGCGGTGTTCCAGGACGGCATCATCCAGCAGCTGGCGACACCCTCGGAGCTTTATGAGCAGCCCTCCAACGCCTTCGTTGCGAGCTTCATAGGCGAGAACAACCGCCTGTTCGGCCAGGTCGAGGAAGCCAATGGCCGCACCTGCTCGGTCCGGCTGGAAGATGGCTCGCTGATCCAGGCGCTGAAGATCAACGTCGCCGGGACCGGCGAGCGTTCGACCCTGTCGCTGCGGCCGGAGCGGGTGGTGATCCGCCCGGAGGGCGACCGTTTTCCGAACCAGTTCGATGCCAGGGTCGAGGAGTTGATCTATCTCGGCGACCATATCCGCACCCGGGTCAGCGTCTGCGGCAGCGACCAGTTCGTCGTCAAGATTCCCAATTCCCACGGCCAGGGGCAGATCCGGCGCGGCGAGACCGTGCGGATCGGCTGGGCCAGCGAGGATTGCCGCGCGCTCGACGCCTGAGGCGGCGGGCGGCGTGGCGCCCCTGCGCCGGCGCGACGGGTGCCGACGCAGAAGCCCGTACCGGCGCGACATGTGCCGGGCACCAACGGAAGCCGGGCGACCTTGTCCGGTGCCGACCCCGCGCCCGGACCGGAGCCGGGGACGGAACAAGACCAGAGGAGAACCGACGATGCCAACCCATACCCCGATGCGGCCCCTGATCCGGCCGCTGGCCCTGCTTGCGGCCGGAACGGCCGCAGGCCTGTTGGCGTTCGGCGTCCAGGCGCAGGACAAGGTCGACCTGACCATCGTGTCCTGGGGCGGTGCCTATACGGACAGCCAGCAGCGCGCCTATCACCAGCCCTACATGGCGGCGCATCCGAATGTGAAGATCACCAACGACGACGGCTCGGCGAATGCCCTTGCCGGGCTGCGGGCGCAGTCGCAGGCCGGCAACGTGACATGGGACCTCGTCGACATGCTGCCCTCGGATGCGCAGCTGGCCTGCGACGAAGGCATCATCATGCCGATCGACCATGACAAGATGCTCGCCCCGGCGCCGGACGGCACGCCGGCCAGCAAGGATTTCCTGCCCGGCTCGCTCGGCGAGTGCTTCATTCCCCAGATCGTCTATTCGACCCTGGTCACCTACAACAAGGACATGTTCCCGAAGGACAAGCAGCCGGACAGCATCGCCGACTTCTTCGACACCAAGAATTTCCCCGGCCGCCGCGCGGTCCAGGACCGGCCGGCCGGCAACCTGGAATGGGCGCTGCTCGCCGATGGCGTGCCGCCGGGCGAGATCTACGACGTGCTGGCCACGCCGGAGGGCGTGACCCGCGCGTTCAAGAAGCTCGACACCATCAAGGACAGCCTGGTGTTCTGGACCGAGGGCAGCCAGGCGCCGCAGCTGCTGGCGGACAAGGAAGTCGCCTTCGCCACCGGGTATAACGGCCGCATGTTCAATGCCGCGGAGGTGGAGGGACAGCCCTTCGGGATGATCTGGGACGGCCAGCTCGTGGAATGGGACGGCTGGGTGGTTCCGGCCGGCGGCAAGAATGTCGAGGTGGTCAAGGACTACCTGAAGTTCGCCACCGACACCCAGCGCCTGGCCGACCAGGCGAAGTTCATCTCCTACGGCCCGGCGCGTGCGTCCTCGGCGCCGCTGGTCGGCAAGCATGCCGATCTCGGCATCGACATGGGCCCGCACATGCCGACGCATCCCGACAACTACAAGACGCCGATCGTCCTGGATAACGATTTCTGGACCGACTACGGCGACGAGCTGCGCGAGCGTTTCGCCAGCTGGATGCTGCGCTGACCCGATCGGCGCCGCGGCGGGGACATCCCCCGCCGCGGCGCCGGCACGGTTCCCGGGGATGCGGAGGGGTGGCGAGATGGCAGAGGCGGCGATAGGCGGCGGCGGGGCGATGGTGACGGCGGACGGCGTTCCGCTGAAGGTCAGCCTGCGGCGGGCCGAACGCCGGCGGAAGCTGACCGCCGTGCTGCTCGTGGCGCCGTTGCTGATCTTCATCCTGGTCACCTTCGTGCTGCCGATCGCCGACATGATGTGGCGCAGCGTGGACAATCCGCTGGTGGCCGGCACCCTGCCGCGGACGGTCCAGGCGCTGGAGGGCTGGGACGGAAGCGGCCTGCCGGAGGAACCCGTCTATGCGGCCCTGGCCGCCGACCTCGCGGCAGCACAGAAGGAACGCGCCGCCGGCCGCCTGGCCGTGCGGCTCAACTACGAGATGAGCGCGGCCCGCAGCCTGATCGGCGGCACCGCGCGCCGTGCCGCGCGGCTGGAGCCGCCCTACAAGGCGGCGCTGATCGACCTCAACGAACGCTGGGGCGAGCCGGAAATCTGGCAGATCATCCAGCGCGAGCGCGGCCTGCTCACGGCAAGCTACTATGTCTCTGCGGTCGACATGCGGTTCGCGGCCGATGGCGGCATCGTCGCCCAGCCGGACTACCAGCAGATCTATGTCGACCTGTTCCTGCGCACCCTCGGGCTCAGCCTCGCGATCACCCTGATCTGCCTCGTGCTGGGCTATCCGATCGCCTACATGCTGGCGACCCTGCCGCTGCGTTATTCCAACCTGCTGATGATCCTCGTGCTGCTGCCGTTCTGGACCTCGCTGCTGGTGCGCACCACCGCCTGGATCGTGCTGCTGCAGCAGCAGGGGGTGGTCAACGACCTGCTGATTGCCGCCGGCTTCATCACCGAGGATGGGCGGCTGCAGATGGTGCACAACTGGGTCGGCACCGTGATCGCGATGACCCATATCCTGCTGCCGTTCATGGTGCTGCCGCTGTACAGCGTCATGAAGACGATCCCGCCGAGCTACATGCGGGCGGCGCGATCGCTCGGGGCGAACCCGGTGACGGCCTATATGCGGGTCTATGTGCCGCAGACATTGCCCGGCATCGGCGCCGGGGCGGTGCTCGTGTTCATCATATCGATCGGCTACTACATCACGCCCGCCCTGGTCGGCGGCCAGTCCGGCCAGATGATCTCCAACCTGATCGCCTACCACATGCAGTCCTCGTTGAACTGGGGCCTGGCCGCCGCGCTGGGGACGATCCTGCTGGCCGGGGTCCTGGTGCTGTACTGGGTCTACAACCGGATCGTGGGCACCGAGGGCCTGAAGCTGACTTGACGGGAGGGGCGCGCGAATGGCGCTGCCAAGCTATGCGGGCCCGGTGGAACGGGCCTGGTACTACGCATACCGGGTGATCTGCGCCGCGATCTTCGTGTTCCTGATCGCGCCGATCCTGGTGATCATCCCGCTCAGCTTCAACGCGGAACCCTATTTCACCTACACGCATCAGATGCTGACCCTGGATCCGGACGGCTTCTCGCTGCGCTGGTACGACGAATTCTTCAGCAGCGACGCCTGGCTGACCTCGATCCGCAACTCGCTGATCATCGGCGTCTCGGCGACCCTGATCGCCACGGCGCTCGGCACCGTGGCGGCGCTGGGGCTGGCGCGGCGGTACATGCCGGCGCGCGGCCTGATCATGGGCATCCTGATCTCGCCGATGATCGTGCCGCTGATCATCTCGGCGGCGGGCATGTTCTTCTTCTACTCCAAGCTGGAGCTGGCGCAGACCTTCCTGGGGGTGATCCTCGCCCATGCCGCGCTGGGCACGCCCTTCGTGGTGATCACCGTCACCGCCACCCTGGCGGGTTTCGACTACAGCCTGACGCGGGCCGCCGCGAATCTCGGCGCCCCGCCGGTCACCGTGTTCCGCAAGGTCACCCTGCCGCTGATCCTGCCCGGCATGATCGCCGGCGGGCTGTTCGCGTTCATCACCTCGTTCGACGAGATCGTCATCGTCCTGTTCGTCGCCGGTGTCGACCAGCGGACGATCCCGCGCGAGATGTGGTCGGGCATCCGCGAGCAGATCAGCCCGACGATCCTGGCCGCGGCCACTGTCCTGGTGGCGGTGTCCATCATGCTGCTGGCCACCGTGGAGCTGTTGCGCCGCCGCAGCGAACGGCTGCGCGGGATCCGTCCCGACTGACCGTGCCGGGGGGGATGGCGGACAAGGGAGGCCAGGCGCTGGCCGACGAAGCGCAGGATGAAGCGGGCGGCAGCCCCGCCTCGCTCTACCGCGCCGTCTGTGCCGCCGTGCCGCAGCTGCCCGGGCTGTTGCATCTCTCGCCCGAGGCGGTATCCGGCTGGGAGGATATCGAGGGCGCGATCGCCGACGGCCGCCTCGAGGCGGTGATCGAAGCCGAGGAGCTGGGCCGCGGCGGCCTGCCGATGAGCCACGGCCAGGGCAGCCTGGTGGCGGCGCTGCTGGCGCGCGCCGGCCATGCCCATCTGGCGCACCGGGTGCGGCCGAACTTCTGGGAGGCGATGGAATCGCTGGATCGCGGCAACGGCGCGCTGCTGCTGCGGATCCTGTCGGAGGGGCGCTGGCGCTGATCCCCGGTCAGCGGCCCCGGGTCCGCCGGCGCCGGGTCAGCCGGCGGCGGCGGGCGGCGGCGTTGCGCTGCGGGTCAGTTCGACGAAGAGGTCTTCCAGGTCGGCCTCCTCGGTGGACAGGTCCAGCACCTCCAGCCCCGTCGCCCGGACGCGGTCCAGCAGGGCCGGCACGCTGGCGCTGCTGCGGCGGAAGCGGATCGACAGCTCGCGCGGGCTCCGCAACTCGGTGTCCAGATCGGCCAGGCCGGCCGGCACCCCGTTCAGGTCGGCGCCGAGCACCAGCCGCAGCTCGCGCCAGTCCAGCCGCGCCAGCAGCGCCGGCGTGGTGTCGCAGGCCACCACCTCGCCATGGTGGATGATGGCGATGCGGTCGCAGAGGCTCTCCGCCTCCTCCAGGTAGTGGGTGGTCAGCACGATGGTGACGCCCTGCCGGTTCAGTGCCCTGACATGGTCCCAGAGCTGCTGGCGCAGTTCCACGTCGACCCCGGCGGTGGGCTCGTCCAGCACCAGCACCGGCGGATTGTGCACCATCGCCTTGCCGACCAGCAGGCGCCGGCGCATCCCGCCCGACAGGGTGCGGGCATAGGCCTTCGCCTTGTCGGTCAGCGCCATGGCCGCCAGGATCGCCGCCGTGCGCCGCTCGCCGGCCGGCACGCCATACAGGCCGGCCTGGAATTCCAGCACTTCCTCCGGCGTGAAGAACGGGTCGATGTTCAGTTCCTGCGGCACGATGCCGATCGCGGCGCGGGCATTGCGGTTGTCGCTGTCCAGGTCATGGCCCCAGATGCTGACCTCGCCCGCCGTCTTCATCACCAGTCCCGCCAGGATGTTGATGAAGGTCGACTTGCCGGCGCCGTTCGGCCCCAGCAGGCCGAAGAACGAGCCGCGCGGGACCTCCAGGTCGATTCCCTTGAGGGCCAGCTTGCCGGACCCGCTGGAGCCGCCGCGGCGCATCCCCGGCAGGCCGGCATGGGAGGCATAGCTCTTGGTCAGCCCGCGGGCGGAGATCGCGGCGGCCGGCGCCGCCTCCGGAAAGCGGGCACCGGGCGCGGGGCGGTCGATGGGGGCCGCTTCATTCATGGTGGTGATGACCTTCGGAATATGGCATTGACGCTTGCACGGCCGGCCTGCCGGCGCAGTGACGGATAATCCCGGGCCGCATTTGCCTGCATATGGTGCCGGGCTATCATTCGCGCCACGATCGGGTCAATCGTCGGCCGGTCGTTCGCGGGCGGGCCGCACGATACGGCCGCACGATACGATTTGGGAGTTGCATCGCGCCATGGAACCTCTGGAAACGATCGATGTCGACGATCATGTTGCCGCCTGCGATGGCGGCGGCGGCGCGCTCGGCCATCCGCGGGTCTTCCTGAACATGGGCACCGCCCATTACGTCGACTGCCCCTATTGCGGACGGCGCTATCGCCTGCGCGGCCACGCGGCCCCGGTGCCCGCCGCGGTCGAGCCGGAAGGCAGCGCAGCCTGAAAGGGCGGCCGGCCAGGCGGCCGGCGTGACAGCCGCGCGGGGCGGGAGAGGACGGGGATTGGTGCCTGAACAGGGGTTGCAGACCGACACGGCGCTGGAGCGGCGCCGCCTGCGGCGGCATCTGGGGCTGTGGCGGGTGCTGGCGATCGTCGCGGGCACCTTCGCGGTGGCCGTGCTGCTGTGGCGCCTGGCCGCGCCCGGCGGCGCGGCGGCCGCGCTCGGCGGGCCGCATGTGGCGCGGGTGACGGTGTCGGGGGTGATCACCGACGATCCGCGGCTGCACGAGGTGCTGCAGGAGGTCGCCGAGGACGACAGCGCCCGCGCCCTGCTGCTGTACATCGACAGTCCCGGCGGCTCCGCCTATGGCGGGGAGGCGATCTATCGCGAGATCAGGGCGGTGGCCGCGAAGAAGCCGGTGGTGGCGGTGATCGGCGGGCTCGGCGCCTCCGCGGGCTATATCCTGGCCCTGGGCGCGGACCGGATCTTCGCGCTGGAGACCTCGCTGACCGGCTCGATCGGCGCGATATTCCAGTTCGCCGATGCGTCCGAACTGATGGCCAAGCTGGGGATCCGGCCGGAGATCATCGCCTCCGGCCCGCTGAAGGGCGAACCCTCGTTCGTGAAGCCGCTTTCGCCGGAAGGCCGTGCGGTGCTCACCCGCATCGTGGATCTCAACGAGGACTGGTTCGTCCGGCTGGTGGCGGAGCGCCGCGGGATGACGGAGGCCGAGGTGCGGCCCCTGGCCGACGGCCGTGTGTTCACCGGCGGCCAGGCGGCCGAAGCGGGGCTGATCGACACCATCGGCGCGGAAAGCGAGGCACAGGACTGGCTGGCCGCGGAACGCGACATCCCGGCGGACCTGCCGCTGCTCGACAGGCGATGGGGGCTGGACGCCCCTTTCTGGCTCGACGCGATCGCCACTTTGGGCGGAAAAGCTCTGCTATCAGAACGACTTACGCTTGACGGTCTGGTGGCGATTTGGCACCCTGAACTGCAATAGGCGGGAGCGCCGTCCTGTGGCGGCCGGGTCTTCCGCTTCGTCCTTCCTCACCCGTGGCAGGGATCGGTGATCAAGTCCGAACTCATCGCGAAGCTGGCGGAGCGCAACCCGCACCTGTACCAGCGCGACATCGAGCGTATCGTCTCGACGATCTTCGACGAGATATCGGCGGCATTGTCCCGTGGCGACCGGGTGGAGCTGCGTGGCTTCGGCGCCTTTTCGGTGAAGCATCGCCCGGCCCGGATCGGCCGCAATCCGCGGACCGGGGAACCGGTCGCGGTCGCCTCCAAGAGCGTGCCGTTCTTCAAGACCGGCAAGGAGCTGCGCGACCGGCTCAACCGCGACGGGACCGCCGCGGCACACCGTAACCGGGAAGTCGTCGCCGGCGACTGAAAGGCCGGCCGGCCATCGATGGACCGGCCCGGGACCCGCCCTCTTCCGCCGTCCGCCTGTGCCCCTGTAGCAGACGCGTGAACTTGTCCGGTCTATGTAGCGCATTAATTGTCCGCTGTTTCTGCCAGCCCTGCCGCATGGCGTGAGCCGCGTAGCGGCGAGCGCCATGCGGCAGGGCTGGACTGCGTCGCGGATGTCACGCGGCTCTCTCCACGGCAGGTGTTGTGCCTGGCGGTGGGAACGCCGCAACGCGATGCGGCCCCCAGAACAGCACGATACTGCCGTCGTGGTACTGGTTGATCCGAACCGTGGCGCGCACGAAGTGCGGGCGCAGCCGGCTCTGCGGGATCTGCAGCCGGCGCCCCTGCCAGGCCACCGTGTTGTCGTTGCCGACCAGGCGACTCTCCTGCAGGCACAGCACGTCCTGCCACTGCGACGGCTCGACGGGCACGAAGGCATCGCCCTCCAGCTCCGCCGGCACTGCAAAGCGGGCATTGTGCGCCGGCAGGTAGATCTCGCGGATATAGCGGTTCGCCGCGGCCACATCCTCCCCGATACCGGCCAGTCGCAACTCCTTCACCAGCCGGTCCTGCAGGGTCCGGAACAGCCGCTCAGAGCGCCCGCGGGCCTCCGGCGAATAGGCGGGGATATGTTCGATGCCGAGCTGGGCAAGCGCCCGACCCACCTGGGTGAGCTGGCTCTTCGACACCCGCCCGCCCGCCTCCGGGGTATGGAAGTAGTGACTGCCCCGATCGGTGTAGAACGAGCAGAACAGGCCCTTCGCAGCGATCGTCTCGGCAAGGCCGCGGAACGTCGAGGCCGTCCCCTCTTCCTCAACAAGGAAGGCCGAATAGATCTCGCTCGTGGCATCGTCCATCGTGACGATCAGGTCCAGCGCCGGACGACCCGCCAGCCAGGCATGGCTGGAGCCGTCCTGGTGCAGCATCATCCCCGCCATCGCCCGCCGCGGCCGCCGGCGGCGGTGCGCGCCTCGCCGCGGTGCCCGTGCAACAAGGCCCGACCGCTGCAGGGCAAGCCGCGTCACGGTATAGCCCAGCAGATAGCCATGGCGCTTCTGCGCAAGCTCATGGAAGTGCTTCACCGTGAAGCCCTGATAATGCTCCCGGTAGATCCCCAGGATCCGTAAGAGTTCGTCCTCCGCCGCGCGACGCGACGACGGCTTGCCGACCCGACGGTCGCGAAGCCCCTCCGACCCCTCGTCCCGGTAGCGCGTCTCCCAACGCCGGAACGTGCGCTCGCAAACTCCCAGCATCTCTGCCGCCTCGGTCTGCGTAACGTAGCCACGGCGGTGCTTGTCCAGCAGCTCTTCGAACCGCATCACACGGATCTCCTGCATCACCCGTGCCCGACCCATCCGCGCTCTCCAAAACCATTGGAAAACGATTCAAGGGACCGGACACTTCGCGCGCTACATAAACCGGACAGATCACGCGTCACCTACACGTCCGCCTGTGCCCCTTGGCCCGGACTGCCGCCTGTCCTAGGCTGGCGCGACCGATCCTTTCGACCCACTGGAGAGCAAGATGCGCTGGCAGTTCTGGCTGATCTTCCTGCCGCTTGCGGTGGTCGTGATCGCCCTTTCCGTGGTGAACCGTGATCCCGTGACATTCAGCATCGGCTTCGGCAGCGCCTGGCAGGTGCCGCTGTTCCTGCTGCTGCTCGCCGGTGCCTTGCTGGGCATCCTGTTCGGCGGCATCGGTGCCTGGCTGGCCGGCGGCAACGGCCGGCGGCGCGGCCGCCATGCCCGGGCCGAGGCCGCCACGACGCGCGACGAGCTGGAGAACCTGCGCCGCAAGAACGCCGCCCTGGCCGCGGAGCTGGAGCGCGCCCGCGGCCCCCATGCCGACGATGGCGGGGCGCCGGCCCTGGCCGCGCCGCGCGACGCCGACGCGGCATAGCGCGGCATGCAGCTTCTCGATGACGCACAGACCCGCGACGCGCTGCCCTTCCACGACCTGATCGAGGCGCTGCGCGGGGCCTTTCGCGATGGCGCGCAGGTGCCCCTGCGGCACCATCACACGATCGCCCGCCCGGCCGTGCCGCCCGGGACGGCCGCGGAGCCGGATGCCACATTGCTGCTGATGCCGGCCTGGACCGGGCCGGATGCCGGCGCGGCAGCCGGCCCTGGCACCGCCGGCCCTGGCACCGCCGACGCCGGGGCGGCGGGCCCGATCGGCGTCAAGGTGGTCAGCGTCTTTCCCGGCAACGCGGCACGCGGCCTGCCGGCAATCGGCGGCCTCTACCTGCTGCTGGACGGTATCGACGGCCATCCCCTGGCGGTGATGGATGCGGCGGCGCTGACCGCCCGCCGGACCGCCGCGGCCTCCGCGCTGGCGGCCGATTATCTGGCCAGGCCGGACGCGCGGCAGATGCTGATGGTCGGCGCCGGTGCCCTGTCGCCGAACCTGATCGCGGCCCATGCAGCGGTCCGGCCGATCGCGCGGGTGTCGATCTGGAACCACAATCCGGAGCGTGCCGCCGCGCTTGCCGCCCGTCTGACCGCGGAGGGCCTGGACGCGGTGGCCACCGAGGACCTGGAGGGTGCCGCAGGGGCGGCCGACCTGATCTCCTGCGCGACCCTGTCGCGTACGCCGCTGATTCACGGCGACTGGCTGCGGCCGGGCTGCCACCTGGACCTGGTCGGTGCCTTCACGCCGGAAATGCGCGAGGCCGACGATACCGCCCTGCGGCGGGCGCAGGTCTTCGTCGACACCCGCGAGGGGGCGACGAAGGAGGCGGGCGAGATCGTGCAGGCACTGCAAGGCGGCGCCCTGACCCAGGAGCAGATCCGCGCCGACCTGCACGACCTGGCGCGCGGCCGGCATCCGGGCCGCCAGGACGCGGAAGCCATCACCCTGTTCAAGTCGGTGGGGACCGCGCTGGAGGATCTCGCCGCGGCAACCCTGGTGGCGCGTCGGCACGGCCTTCTGCCCGATTGAAGATGAGCGGCCTTGCAGTGGATCGCCAAACAACCGATCGAAAGCGAGCATTTTTTGACAGGAATGATAAGTAAAACTTCCTTGGTTGTTGCAAGTAAGGGAGTGCCTGGATTTTAACTGTTCCAGAAAAAGCCGGAATGAGTTGACCGCCGGACATCGGACGGCCATATTCCTGCCGCGGGCCTGCATCAGATAGAGCGCATCACAGCGCCTAAATGACAGGAGCCTGCCATGCCGACAGGGTCATCCGATTCCGCACTCAGCGGCACGCCGGTACCGGCCGACGGTATCGTCCCCATCACCTGGACCTGGGCGGAGAGCCTGGTCCTTGCCGATTTCGATCCGGCGACGGACGTGCTGGCCCTGGACTGGTTCACCGGCGCCGACCTGCAACTGACGGAAGAGGGCGGCAATGCCGTCCTGCGCATCCCGGGGATGCTGCAGTCCTACACATTGACCGGCGTCAGCCTCGCCGATCTCAGCATGGCGAACTTCACCTTCAAGGATGCCAGCGCCGGCAGCTATCTCAGCGACACGCTTGCGGCGGCCGACAGTGGCGGCATGGGCGAGGACGGCCATGACGATGGCGGCACGGGCGATGGCGGCGGCGACACGGGCGATGGCGGCGCGGGCGATGGCGGCGCCATAGGCACGGGCGATGTCCATGCGGTGAACACCGCGGCGGCGGACATCCAGGGCTTCGACCCGGCGACGGACATCCTCGATTTCGGCGATGTGTCGGTGCACAACCT
>JAVJON010000043.1:0-9472 GCA_040216765.1 Sneathiellaceae bacterium
CAAGAACGCCCTCAGATCCGCCGCAGAGCGCAGCCGCGACACCCTATGGCATCGCATCGGTCGGCTGATCGATACCTTCCAACCCCAGGAGTGTCAGAACTACATTCGCCATGCCGGATACGCGTAAATACGATCACAAAATGCTCTAGCCGCAGCCGCCGCCCGCCACCAAGCGTGGCGAGCGGATGCCGCAGGCCCAGCGCAGGATCAGTCGGCGGGCATCGCGCTCATGTCCATCCAGACCGCCTCGAAGACATGGCCGTCGGGATCGGCGAATGCCCGGTTGTACATGAAACCCAGGTCCATGGCCTCGCGGATATCGGTCCGGCCGCCGGCGGCCGCGGCGGCATCGGCGATACTGTCCACTTCGGCGCGGCTGTCGCACGTGACAGCCAGCAGCACCTGGCACGTGGTATGCGCATCGGCGACCGGCCGGGAGATGAACGTGGCGAAATAGCTCCGCGTCAGAAGATGAAAGGCGATGGAGTCCGACCAGACCATGTTGGCCGCATTCTCATCGCTGAACTGCTCGTTCATCGTGCAGCCGATCGCCTCGTAGAAGCGGGTCGCTGCTTCCAGGTTCTGCACCGGCAGGTTGATGAAGATCGTCTTTGGCATTGCGGCACTCCTTGAACCATCCGTCCGCCCGAACGGGCCGGGCGATCCCATTGTCCAAGGACGCATTCCCCTCCGGCGATCCGACCGGGACCTGCGAAAAGTTCCGGACCGCGATCAATCCGCGATCCAGTTGCCGTGGAAGCCCGGCGGGACACGGTGCGGCAGGTGGATCGCGGCGACCGGCGGGCCGGCGAAATCCCGCGCGTCGAGGATGACCAGGTCCGTGGTTTCTCCCGCCAGGTCGATCACCAGGCCGACCAGCCAGCCCTCGTCCTCCGCCGCTGTGGCATGGGCGGGAACGAAGACGAACTCGCCCGGGACCCGCCCCGGCCCGAATTCGTGGACCTGGCGGTCGCCCGTCTCCAGGTCGTGCTTGTAGAGCGGCTGGGCGCCGAGGAAGCCCTCGCCCTCGGCGGCCGGCAGGCCGATCGTATAGGCATAGCGGTACGGCTGGCCGAACAGCCGCTCGTCGCAGCGCGGGAACTCCTGCGGCGCCGGGTCGATGGTGCGCCGCCCGACCGTCTTTGCCAGCGGGTCGATGGTCCAGCGCTCCAGGCCGCGCGGCGGGGCTTCCGGCCCCTGCATGCTGTCGGCGAAGATGCTGTCGAAGACGACCGCGTCCAGCACCACCCGCCCATCCGGCAGGTCGTAGGCATTGGCGACATGGAAGATGTAGCAGGGCTCGACATCGATCCAGATCGTCTCGCTGCCGCGGCCGGCGCGCGGCAGAAGCCCGATGCGGGCCCGGTGCGCGGGGTTCCAGCGGTACGGAAAGCGGTGCCCGCCGATCAGCGCCTTCATCGAGAAGGTGACGGGCAGGTCCAGCACCAGCACGAAGCGGCCGGTGATCGCGCTGTCGTGGATCGACGGGCCGTCGCTGACCGCGACCGGCTCCTCGCGCACCACCCGGCCCTGCGGCGAGACCACGACATGGCGCACCACGTTCGTGTCGGTGCCTTCGTAGGCGATCGCATGCTGCTCCCCGGTCAGGGGATCGCGGTGCGGATGGGCGGTGAAGCTGCCCTTCAGGCTGCCATCGAAGGGGTTGTAGGCCTGGCTGTCCAGGGTCTCGGACAGTTCGACCGGATAGCTCCCGGCCTCGACCAGGGCGAAGGCGCGGCCGCCGATGGTGGCGACATTGGTGTTCACCGTGTCGAAGCCGCCATGGCGCGGCCCCGGTGCCGGCGGCACGCCCAGCGCCTTGGCCACCGCTTTCGACCGGATCCAGCGGTTGCGGTACCAGGGCGCCTTGCCGCCGCGCAGCGCGATGCCATGGACCATGCCGTCGCCGGTGAACCAGTGATAGCCGGCCGGATCGGGGGCGACCGGGTTCGGCCCGATGCGCAGGTAGCGCCCGTTCAGAGCCGGCGGGACCGCGCCGGTGACCGGCAGGTCCTCCAGGGTGACCTCTGCGGCCATCGGCCGGTGGATCCCGGTCAGGAAGGGATGCGGCCGGCCGTCATCGGTCATCCGCTTGCGGTTGTAGCCGGCGATCGCGTCGATGCCCCTGGCGACGGTGCTGCGGATGGTCGCTTCGATTGCGCTTGCCATGTCTGGCTCTCCGGTTAAGTTTACACCGTCAACATAAGAATGAATGGTAACAGTGTCAACATGCCCCGCAGGACCTCCCGCTCCTATCATCACGGCGATCTGCGCGCTGCACTGATCGAGGCAGGGCTGAACCTGCTGCGGGACCGCGAGGCGGCCGAGCTCGGCCTGCGCGAGGTGGCGCGCCAGGTCGGTGTCAGCGCGACATCGGTGTACCGCCACTTCCCCCACAAGGATGCGCTGATGGCGGCCATGGCACGCGAGGGGCTGGCACAGCTCGCCGCGGCGCAGCATGCAGCCGCCGACGCGGCAGGCGGCGGTGCCGCCGGGTTCAACGCGACCGGTGCCGCCTATGTCCGCTTCGCCCTGGCCAATCCCGGCCTGTTCCGCCTGATCTTCGCCAACCCGGCGGCCCATCGGGACAAGGGAGAGGCCTGCGGCGAGCCGCCGGGCCAGGCCCGTGCGGACGACGCGATGGCCTTCCTGCGCGCCAACGCCGCCGCCCTGGCGGCAGGCCGCGGCGGCGATGCACAGGTCATCGCGCTCCGGGCCTGGGCGCTGGTCCATGGCCTCGCGATGCTGATGCTCGACGGTCAGGTGCCGGTCGACGATGCGCTGATCGACCGGGTGATCGGCGCCGGCGCGGACGGTTGAAAGCCCGGCCTAGTTGCCTGCCCAGACCGCCGGCGTGCGGCCCGTCCAGGGTGCGGCGCGCTCGATCTGCCCGGCGAGGCTGAACAACATGCCGTCACGGCCGAAGCCCGCGGTGTACATGGCACCGATCGGCAGGTTGCTGGCCGGATCGTGGCCCGCCGGCACCGACATCGAGGGCGTACCGGCCAGGTTGGCGAGCGCGGTGAAGGGCGACTGGTCGAACACATGGGCGATCCAGCCCAGCCCGTCGACCTTGTCCTGCACGGCGTTGTATTCGCCGATCTTCAGCGGCAGGTCGGGCACGGTCGGCGTCAGCAGCACGTCGTAATCCTCGAAGAAGGCGCCCAGCTTGCGTGCCACGGTGTTGCGGGTGGCCAGCGCGCCCAGCACGTCCATGCCGCTGACCGCCATGCCGTATTTGTGGACCGCCAGGGTCGCCTGCTCCAGATGCTCGGTGTCGATCGGGCGACCGGTCGCCTCGGCGATCGCCTCCACCCAGGCCGCCGTGTTCAATGTCCAGAACTGTGCATTGGCATGGACGAAGGCTTCCCAGCTCACCCCGGTGTCCGGCGTGACGGGCTCGACCCTGTGGCCCAGGCTTTCGCACAGCCGCGCCGCCGCCGTGATCGCCTCGGCCACGACCGGCACAGTCCTGCCGCCATTCGCCGGTTCCATCATCAGGCCGATCCGCAGGGGCTCGGGGTCCCTGCCCGCCGAGGCCAGGAAGCTCTCTTCCGGCAGGGCGGTGTAATAGGGTTCGCCCACCGCCGGGATGCTGATCGCATCCAGCATGGCGGCGCTGTCGCGCACGGTCCGGCTGACGCCGAGCTGCGAGACCAGCCCGCTCCAGACCTCGTCCAGCGCCGGGCCGTTCGACACCCGGCCACGGGTCGGACGCAGGCCGAAAATGCCGTTCACGCCGGCCGGCACGCGGATCGAACCGCCGCCATCGGTGGCATGGGCGAGCGGCACCATCCCGGCGGCAACCGCCGCGCCCGCCCCGCCCGTGGAGCCGCCGCAATTATGCGCGACGTTCCAGGGATTGCGGCTCGGCCCCACGCTGCGCGCCTCGGAGGTGGTGCTGATCGCGAATTCCGGCGTGGTGGTGCGCCCCAATGTCACCAGCCCGGCCTCCCGAAAGCGGCGCATCAGGGTCGAGTCCGCCTCCATCACCAGGCCTTCGGCAAGCTTGCTGCCCAGCTCGTTCTTCCTGCCGGCCATGGTGATCGCCAGGTCCTTGATCAGGAACGGCGCGCCGTACAGCGGGGAGCCCTTGGCGCCGCCGGGCGGCAGGTCCGGCGCCCAGCTTTCCACGACGGCGGTGAGTGCCGGGTTCGTCGCGGCGATCGCCTGCGTCGCGGCACCGGCGACGTCCGCCGGGCTGACCTCGCCCTTCGCAACCAACTCGGCGAGCCCGATGCCGTCGTACCGGACATAGTCCTGGACCTTCATCGCTCGCTCCCCCGCGACAGCGGCGCGCAGGCCGCACTGACAAATGGCATGGCAGGTATCGTTCCCGCCTTGAATACCCCTGTCAACGTGGAGCGCCCGGGCAGCCGGCGGCCGGGCCCGGCCCGGCCGGGCGGCATGGCAGGGCAGTGTCATGCCCATACCCTTCCTGCGGCACGCCCGGGACGGTTGGCAGGCTCGCCGAATTGTGGAACGTTCCGCCCAGTCACCCTTGCAATCAGGTCGGAAGCGTGAGCGCGGACATGGCACAACCGCGGAGCCGGACGTTCCGCTCCCTCTTCGTTTCTGACATCCATTTGGGGACCAGGCACTGCCAGGCCGCATTGCTTGTCGCGTTCCTGCGAAGCCATGGGGCGGACCATGTCTACCTGATCGGCGACATCGTCGATGGCTGGCGCCTGCGGAGATCCTGGTACTGGCCGCCAGCCCATGCGGATGTCGTTTCCACGATCCTGGGCATGGGACGAATGGGGTCGAGGATCGTCTACATTCCGGGCAACCATGACGAGTTCGTCCGCGCATTCGCCGGCCAGACGATCGCGAACGTGGAGGTCCTCGACCACGCGATCCACGAACTGGCCGACGGCCGCCGCTACCTGGTCACCCATGGCGACGAGTTCGACCTGGTTCTCCAGAAAGCCAAGTGGATGGCCTATCTGGGCGACCGCTTCTACGCCTTCGCGCTGACCACCAATACCTGGCTGAACCTGCTGCGCCGCCGCCTGGGCCTGGGCTACTGGTCGTTGGGCGCCTTTGCGAAGCGGCATGTCAAAGGGTTCGTCAACATCATCGGCCGGTTCGAGGATGTCGTCGCGACGGAGGTCAGGCGCCGCAATCTGGATGGCGTGATCTGCGGACATATCCACCACGCCATGAGCCGCCGGATGAACGGCATCCACTATGTCAACACGGGCGACTGGGTGGAGAGCTGCACCGCGGTCGCCGAGCATCACGACGGCACGCTGGAGGTGATCTACTGGGCGGACCCGGCACCGCCGCTCCGAAGCGGTGCCAGGTCCAGCCCAGCCGCTCCGTCCGGGGAGCCCCGGCCCGCCCGGAAGGGGATGGTGACGGGGCCATGACGTCGATCCTGATCGTCACCGATGCCTGGCGGCCACAGATCAATGGCGTCGTCAGGTCCCTGGAATGCACCGCCGAGGAGCTGGAGAAGCTGGGCGTCAGGGTGGAGATCCTGTCGCCGCAGGACTTCGTCACGATCCCCTGCCCGACCTATCCCGAAATCCGCCTGTCGCTGACCTGGCGCGGCGCCGTCCGGAAGCGCATGGAATCCTTTGACTGCGAGCATCTGCACATTGCCACCGAAGGGCCGCTCGGCCTGCTGGCCGCCTCTGCCGCGCGGCGCATCGGCCGGCCCTACACGACCAGCTATCACACGCGGTTCCCGGAATATGTGGAGGCGCGCTGGCCGCTTCCCGTGGGATGGTTCTATGCGTGGTTCCGGCGCTTCCACAATTTCGGATCGGGTTGCATGGTGGCGACCGCCACGCTCCGGCAGGACCTGGCCGACCGGGGTTTCCGGAACCTCATGACCTGGTCCCGCGGGGTCCATGCCGACAGGTTCCGCCCGAGCGAAGAGTCCGTCTTTCCGGCGCACCTGCCGCGGCCGATCTTCATCAATGTGGGCCGCGTGGCGGTCGAGAAGAACCTCAAGGCGTTCCTGGACCTGGACCTGCCGGGATCGAAGGTGGTGGTCGGCGAGGGTCCGCAGCTGGCATCCCTGCGGCAGGCCTATCCGCACGTCCTGTTCACGGGCGGGAAATCCGGCGACGACCTGGCACGGCATTTTGCCGGCGCGGACGTCTTCGTCTGTCCGTCGCGCACCGAGACCTTCGGCCTCGTTCTCCTGGAAGCGCTGGCCTGCGGCGTGCCGGTCGCCGCCTATCCCGTGATGGGCCCCAGGGACGTGATCGGCGACAGCGGCACCGGGATCCTGTCCGACGACCTCCGCCAGGCGGCCCTGGATGCCCTGGACATCCCGCCGGAGCGTTGCCGGGAATGGGCCCTCACCTTCAGCTGGGCCGCCTGTGCGCAGCAGTTCCTCGACAATGCCTGCGCCGCCCAGGCGACCTGGCGGGCCGCAGAGCGCCAGGCCCTTCCGGCCTGAGCCGCGGCCGATGGCCGGACGGCGGGCGGCCCTGGGCGACGCCGGTCAGCCGGCCATCGCCATCGGCCGCGCCCTGGCCTTCAGCAGGTCGTCCGTCAGCCCCCCCTCTGCGTCGGTAACCCTGAGGGGCTGGAAACATCTCTCGAACTTCGACGGAAGCGGCATCAGCGGTGTGTAGGCCGCGCGCAGGCGGTCGGTCGTCGCGCAGTAGGTCAGCGGCGGTTCCCGCAACGACTGTCGCCGCTGCTGCAGGCTGCCTCCGAAGTCCATCCTTCCGCCGAAGCGCTGAAGCGGCCGGGCCAGCGCCAGCAGATTCTGGTGCCACTGGAACTGCCGGCGCCAATGCCAGGAATGCCGGACCGCATGCCGCGCCAGCGCCCGCTTTCGCCCGCGGAACCGCAGCAGGTCCGCAACAAAGGGCGCGACCTTCCCGATCGGCTCCTTCGGCCATTCGACGAGCTTCTGCCCGTCAAGGTCGCTCAGCAGCAGATCGGGCATCATGCGCCCGCCGCGCGCCGACTCCTCGAAATAGGGGGTTCCCAGGATCGGGATCGCCAGGGACAGAAGTCCCGGCAGCGGGACCGCCGGGTCGCCCAGGATGGCGTCCAGCTGGCTGCCCACATCCGCGATCCTCTGCTGGGTGAAATCGGCGATCATGCCATAGTCGAAGAACATGCCGTGCCCGGCGCAAAGCCCCGCAAGCGTGCCCGGATCCGACAGCAGGCTCTGCTTCTTGTTGAACGATTTCAGGACCTCCGGGTCCAGCGATTCCACGCCGGAGAACAGGCCCCTGCAGCCGTTCCTGGCCAGAAGCTCGAGATTCTCCGGGCGCCTGAAGAAGTCGCCGGTCACCAGCGCGCCCCAGGCGCGGAACTGCCCCCGGCGCCAGCGCTCGCCGATCAGCGCGACCCGCCGTTCGAAGCTCTGCCGATTGCTGCCGTAGAAATTGTTGTCCAGCACCATGACGCCGACCTTGCGCTTCATCGCGTCGAGCTGCCGGTTGATCGACTCGTCGGAATGGGCGGCATAGGGCCGCCGCTCGCCGGTCAGCGAACAGAACGAGCAGGCGAAGTTGCAGTACTTCGTGGTTTCCAGGTAGCCGATCCCCATCGACGGCCCCGCCAGGTCGAACCGCGGCGTCCCGGTCTCGGAGATGCAGGACCGGCCGAACACCTCGCCGATGACCCCGGCGATGTCTTCCACATCGCCCTGGCAGGCATGGTCGAAGACCTCCGCGCAGAGCCGGGGCAATGCACGCGCGATCGGCCCGCCGATCGCGGTGACCACCCTGGGGTTGGCGTTGCGGAAATAGGCCGAGAGCTGGTGCGCCCGGTCGAACATCGCCGTCAGGCCGGTAAAGACCACCAGGTCGGGCCAGGCGTACAGGCCGCTTTTCAGCAATGCGCCGTGATGCACCTCGTCCCAGACCCGCACCTCCACGCAATCCGGGTTGAACTGGCCGGCCAGAAAGTACGGCGCCATGGCACGGGGGATGAACCAGCGGGTGGGTGTCGAGGACCGCCACGGATCGAAATACGCGTTGACGATCAGGACCTTCCGTTTATGACCCACGCTCTCGTCCGCCTGTCGTTGCACATCGCCCCGCGGGCCGGGGCCGCTGCCTTACAGTCCTACCCCACGGCCCTCTCCCTACAAACCGTCCCGGCCGGGACGGGCGGTGCCCATGCTTGACCGTCCGGGAAACAGGGGCCAAAGCAGGGAGGATCGCCGGACCGGGCTGCCCCGGGCGCCGGATCGGGAAACAGAAAGGGCCGCGGCTGCGGCGCGGGCGCGGAAGGTTCGATGGACACGACCCTGCAGAGCATCGTCCAGGTCCTGGCTGCGCACAAACCCTTCTCGGCGCTCAGCCGGGGAAGCCTGGAGGCGATCGCGTCGGTCGCCCGGCCGATGCGCCTGCCGCCCGGCGCACTGATCGTGCAGGAGGGCGACGAAGGGGCGGACCTGTTCTTGCTGGTCAGCGGTTCGGCGGCCGCCGTCAGGGCCGCCGACGATGGCGGCCAGGTCGTCCTGAACGCCATCGCGCCCGGCGACTGCATCGGCGAGCTGACCTTCCTGGATGGCGGGCGCCGCTCCGCGTCCGTCAGGGCCGAAACGCCCTGCGAGCTTGTCCGGATTCCGGCGGACGAGCTTCGCGGCGCCCCCGATGCGCAGGCAGTCGTGGGCGACCTGAAGGGGGCGCTGGCCAGTGTCGTCGTCAACCGGGCGCGCAGCCTGAGCGACGAGATGCTCGTTTCGCTCCGGCATCAGCTGGAAATCAAGACGATTCAGAACCAGTTCGGCAATTTCCTGGTCCTCACCATCGCCCTGTTCCTGATTTCCAGCACCCTGTTCTATCTCGTCGCCGAGCGGTACATCGCCGACGTCTACGATCCGCGCTTCGCCTGGCAGGCCATCCTCTTCTTTGCGCTGCCCTGCCTGCTGATGATCAGGATCATGAAGATCCCGCTGCGCGACCTGGGCATCCGGCGGGAAAGGCTGTGGCGTTCGCTGGCGGAGTCGGCTGCGATCTGCGTTGCGATCGCGATCCCCGTCGGGGTCTATTTCCTGTGGTTCGCGCCGGCGCCGATCGGGGAAGCCGTCGGCGACGAGACCCCGGGGGGCGGCGGCGCCGGGGCAACGGTCGACCTGTTCTTTCTCGTCCAGTACTTCTTCCACACGGTGTTCCAGGAGGTCGGGGCGCGTGGCCTGCTGCAGGGGCTGTTCCAGAAGTTCCTGGACGACCGGAAGGGCCACAAGGCGATCCTCCTGACCAGCGCCGTCTTTGCCCCGATGCACCTTGCCTTCGGTGTCGATGCCGTGGTGGTTACCTTCGTCGCGAGCATCGCCTTCGGCTATGTCTATCTGCGTCAGAAGAATCTCGCCGGCGTGATCCTCCTGCACTACTGGCTCGGCGTCCTGGCGGCCGTCAGCGTGGCGTTCTAGCGCGTTTTGTGATCGTATTTACGCGTATCCGGCATGGCGAATGTAGTTCTGACACTCCTGGGGTTGGAAGGTATCGATCAGCCGACCGATGCGATGCCATAGGGTGTCGCGGCT
>JAVJON010000021.1:0-19821 GCA_040216765.1 Sneathiellaceae bacterium
AGCTTCGTCATGCGCGGGCTTGTCCCGGTCGCCGGGCGATGCCCGGCAACCCATCGCGCCGCACCTCAATAAGATCAGGCCATTATTGAACCTGGCGGCACCATGGACCACCGCGACGAGCGCGGTGGTGACGATTGGGGGAACGCAAGGACAGCCGTGTCCAGCGCCAACGCTTGACCCCGCAAGCCCGGTAAAGTCGCGGCCTTGAGCGAATGCCGGCCATGCTCAACCGGACAGCCGTGGGACAAGCCCGGTGGTGACGATGGAAGTGGGCCTTCAGAATGACCGTCGATTGACTCACATGCTCTGAGCCCGCAACGGCCGCTTGCGCAGCGGGGCGATCCGGGCCGTACTGCCGCCGCACAAGCAGATCCACGAAGGGGGAGACCATGGCTGTCGGTATCGAGCGGATCGGGGAGACCTGCGACCTGCTGGGCGAAGGCCCGCTGTGGGACGTGGCGGAGCAGGCGTTCTACTGGCTCGACAGCCGCAACGGCATTATCCACCGGCTGGACTGGGCGAGCCAGCAGCGCCGCGGCTGGGATGTCGGGCAGAAGATCGGTTCCATGGCCCTGCGCGAGGGCGGCGGCGCAGTCTGCGCCCTGCAGAACGGCTTCCAGTTCTTCGACTTCGGCACCGGCGGCCTGACCATGATCGAGGACCCGGAGGCGGGCGAGCCGCGCACCCGGTTCAACGACGGCAAGGTCGACCGCCAGGGCCGCTTCATCGCCGGCTCGATGGCGCAGTTCGAGCGCGAGCTGGCACTGGGCAGCTACTACCGGCTCTGGCCCGACGGCCGGCTGGAAAAGCTGGTCGGCGACATCAAGGTCGCCAACGGCCCCTGCTTCAGCCCCGCGGGCGACACCTGGTATTTCGCCGACAGCCGCACCGCCTGCATCTATGCCATGGACTATGACGGCGCGACCGGCGCCATCGCCAACCGGCGGGTGGCGGTCGACCTGGGCGAATGGAGCTCCGTACCGGACGGCACGACGGTCGATGCCGAGGGCAATATCTGGACCGCCATGGTGGTCAGCCGGAAGGTGGGCTGCTTCTCGCCGCAGGGCGAGATGCTGCGCAGCATCGACATGCCGGTCAGCTATCCCTCCTCGGTGATGTTCGGCGGCCCGAAGCTGGACATCCTGTTCGTCACCTCGATCCTGGATTCCGGCAACCGCCGCGCCGACGAGGCGGAGGCCGGCGGCCTGTTCGCCGTCACCGGCCTGGACGTCCAGGGCGTAGCGGAACCGCGGTTCAAGGGGTAGCCGCCCCGCCAGCGAGGCGGATCGCCACGCGCGCTTGCCCGGCTGCCGGGCGGCGTGAATAATCCCGGCCCGCCTGTTCGCTCCAGCGACCGGAACCCACCCTCCCCGTTGGAAAGGCCCGTCGGACGATGTCACGAATGCCAACAGCCCAGCGGCCTGCAGGTGTCATGGCCTGCCTTGGTCTCCCGCGCGGTCCGGCGGGGCCAAGGCTGCTGGCGATGCTGCTGGCGTTGTATTTCGTCGCCCAGGCCGGGCCTGCCGCGGCAGACATGCTGCGCGGCGTCAAAGAGTCCCTCGACGATCTCGACCGGACCTTCAGCGAAGGCCTGGGTGCCGAACCCCGCTCCGCACCGGCCCAGGCCGCCGATCCCGCTCCGCCAGCTCCGCCCGTCCGCCAGGCTCCCAGCGCGGCCGTCCGGGCGGTACAGGAACGCCTCAACGGGCTGGGCTACGAGGCCGGCCCTGCGGACGGCCTTTACGGCCCCGCCACCCGTCGCGCGATCCTGGCGTTCCAGGCGGATAACGGCCTGCCGGAGGACGGCAGGATCACACCCGCACTTCGCACGGCGCTGGCGCCCCCGCGCAAAACGCCGCCACCGGCGGTCGCGCAGCCGGACAGCCGTCCGGCCGGGCCGATGCCCTATGCCGAGACCCTCGTCAGGATCGGCGACGGAGAGATCGAACATGTGCTGGCGACCTATCCCGAGCCCAATTTCTGGCGACAGTTCTACTACGCCTACCTGATTGCCCTATCCGACCGGGCCAGGGCCTGCGGCTGGATCGGCGTCGCCCATCCGCTGGATTATCGCGAGATCGGGCCGGAGCGCCTGGGTGAGCAAAGGCGGGCCGAGCTGCGGGTCAGCACGACGCAGATCCGGATCATCACCCGTGGCGACGTCCGGTACAGCAAGGACGAACTCGGCGCCGCTGCCGTCTATCTCGACGGCTTCGGGACGGTTGGCGCGGCCCATGACCTGCACCGCGCAGTGCGAACCTTCATGGAGAGCGCCGGCTGCGACGACGCCTTTTTCCGGGCCTACGACGAGAATGTCTCCCGCATCATGGACGACCGCTTCGACATTTCCGGTGGCAAGGCGCGTCAGCGCGTGCTCGGCCTGCCGTCGACACAGGGATAGGACGGCTCAAGGGGCAGCGATCGCGCCGGCAGGGCCTGGCGGTGCCAGCGCACCTGCATGCCCGCAGTTTCGGACGCCATGGCCCGATGCGCCGCATCGGCCGGGGCTGAATTCCCCTCCAGGGACCCGACGCCTAACGCTGCTTCGATGCAAAGAGCGTCTGCAGCGTGCGCCCCAGGTCATCGCGCTGGAATGGCTTCTGGAGCACGGGGCGACCACGATGGCGTTCCGTCAATCCGGCGTCTCCGTAACCTGTGGCGAAAAGAAACGGGATGCCCCGCTCGGCCAAGGCGTCTGCAACGCCGAAGCTCATCTGGCCGTCGAGATTGAGGTCCAGGACCGCCGCCTCGATCAGGTCGGCGCTCTCGATCGCGGCCAGCGCCTGGGCCGGCCGACTTGCCGTGGCAACGACACAGCAACCCAGATCGTCAAGCATATCCTCCAGGAGCATGGCGATGATCATTTCGTCTTCGACGAGGAGAACACGGCGACCTGACAAGGTGTTATCCGTCATGCTCCATACTCCGTAGCGGCATCCTTGCCGAGGTCCAGCGCCAGCCTGGGCCGCAACCGGATATCGTCGCCCACGACCACATGCAGGGGAGCTTCAAAGAGGATGCTGCAGAGCCGGGTCGGGCAACGCGGCGTCGATCTCACACACAACCCCCTCTGGATGGAAACGAAGACGAGCACCTCCTCCCAGCTCCGAGCCAAGGGCACGCTCGATCAGGCGTGTTCCGAACCCCCGCTTCGCCGGCGCTTTCACGGTCGGCCCACCCCTTTCGCGCCACGTTATGCGCACGTTCGAGGGCTCTTTGCCACGCAGTTCCCAGTTCACGCTCACCGATCCGCCAGACACGGAAAGCGCACCGTATTTCAGGGCGTTGGTGCACAATTCGTGAAACATCATCGACAGCGTTACCGCCATCTTCGGGTTCAGTTCGATATGTGGGCCGCAGACCTCATAACCGTCTTCCCGGGCGTGGCTGCTCAGCAACCTTCTGGCCACCGAGTCCAACGTCGGCGATTTCCATTTTACCTGGGTGAGAAGGTCGTGCGCTGCCGCAAGAGCAGTCAACCTTCCAACAAACGCTTCCCTTTCAGCTTCAAGCTTGCCTGTCCCCTTGAATGTCTGCTGACTTATGCCTTGCACGATCGCAAGCATGTTCTTGACGCGATGGTTCAATTCGTCGACCACCATCTTCAGGTGCACGTTCGCCTTATGCTGTGGAGTCACGTCGTGACCCTCGACGAAAACGCCAATGATCGATCCATCAACGTCGGTAATCGCCTCGTACACAAAATTCACCACGACATCCCGTTGATCTTCTTCGGGATTGTCCTGCAGCCGGACCAGCACGTTCTCACCCACATAAGGTTTCCCCGTGCGGTAGACATCGTCGAGAAGCTCCAGAAATCCTTGCCCCCGCACCTCCGGCAGCGCGACGGCAACTGACTTGCCTATGATGTCGCGATCTCCGACAAGCTTCCGATAGGCGGCATTGGCGAACTCGAACTCATGGTCCGGTCCCCGCGTGGTGGCAATGAAACTCGGGGCCTGCTCGAAGAGGCGCTGCAGACGCCCATATTCGTCCTCGAGCGCCTCTCGCGCCTGTCGTCTGACCCGGGACAGTTCAATTGCCGATCCGACACGGGCAAACAGTTCACGGCTGGAGAAGGGCTTGACCAGGTAGTCGTCAGCGCCGGCTTCCAGCCCCTCCACCTTGGATTCTTCTCCTGCGCGTGCGGTCAGGGCAATGAAAGGCAAGTCTTTCGTTGCCTCTTCGCTGCGCAGTTTCGCCAGCAGGCCGAAGCCGTCGAGCCGCGGCATCATAAGGTCGGAAAGCACCAGGTGAGGCGGTGACCGTCCGATCGCCTCAAGCGCGGAAACGCCATCTTCCGCCAGGCTGACCCGGTAGCCGTGACTCTCGAGCAGATGCGCGAGATAGTCCCGCATATCGGCATTGTCGTCGACGACCAGGACATGCTGGCTTGCCTTCGCACCACCGACCGGATGTGTATCCGTGGTGGCCAGCACCTCGCCTCCGCCGCCTGCCGGAAGCCAGCGAAGGGCCTCCGCCACAAAGCCCACGGAGCGGATGCCCATGACAGGCGGTTCGCTTGTGGTGCTGACATGTTCTGCCGGCAGATGCTCATATCCGAACGGGATTTCGATGGCGAACGAGGTTCCGCGGCCGACCTCGCTGTCGACGCTCAGTCTGGCGCCATGCAGCGCGACCAGTTCGTGCACCAGCGCAAGACCGATACCGCTTCCTTCGATCGACCGGCCGACGACACCTTCAACCCGGTGGAAACGGTCGAACAGTTGGGGCAGTTCATGCTTGGGGATGCCGACGCCCGTGTCGCTGAACGACACCGTCGCCGATCGACCGTCCGGGCTCGTGCCGACCTTCACCCGGATGGCGCCGGCCAGGGTGAACTTGAAGGCATTGGACATCAGGTTCAGGACGATGTTCTCCCACATGTCGCGGTCGACATAGACGGGTCGCGCCATCGGCGCCGCTTCGACGATGAGGTCAAGGCCGGCCTTCTCCGTGGCGGAGCGAAAGCTGGAAACGAGATCGGCCGTGTACTGGGCAATCTCGGTAGGCTGGAACCTCGCCGATGCGCGGCCGGCCTCTATGCGGGAGAAATCCAGCAGGCTGTTCACGAGTCGCAAGAGCCGTTGCGCATTGCGATACACGGTACTCAGCTGTTCGAAACGCCCCCTACTCTGTTCCACCGACGAATCCGACAGCGCGTCTTCCAACGGGCCCATCATCAATGTGAGGGGGGTCCGGAACTCATGGCTGACGTTCGAGAAGAAGGCCGTCTTGACACGGTCGACCTCCGCCAGCGCTTCCGCCCGCTTGCGCTCGTTCGCCAAAGCCTCTGCGTCGGCGAGAACGGTCGCCAGGTTGTTCGCACACATGGCGCAGAACGCCGCGTAGTCGCCGTCCCAGCGCAGACGCGGGCTTCGTCCCAACACCAGCACGCCCGCCGCTTCCGAAGCGCCCGGCGGCATAATCCTGCGACATGCGAAATCGGTAACCGGTTCTGGCCACGGTGCGCAGGGAATCGCTGTCGGCAACGACCGGGGCGCATCCGAAGTCTCGTCGGGATCGCTTTCCATCGCCACCACCAGCGACAGCAATTCGCTGTCCGACAATGCCGGAGCGCCACTGCGGGCAGCAATCGACAATGCCTTGTCCTCGTCCCGCACGCACAGCGCGACAAACGGCACATCCTCCGGGCAGGCACCGATCAGGCGCACTGCCTCGCGAAAGATCTCGTCCCGGCTGCCTTGCGACTGGAGAGACGCAATATCCCGCAATATCCGTTGACGACGTTCGCGCAGAACGCGGTCCGTGGTCTCCAGAACCGTGACAAAGACCCCTGCGGCTTTCCCGGCTTCGTCCAATACCGGGCTGTAGGAAAAAACAAAATAACACTCTTCGGCAAATCCATAACGATGCAAAGACAGCATCATATCCGTATAGGTAGACGGCTTGGACTCTTCCATTACGGTCCGGAACATCGGACCAATTTCATCCCAAATTTCCGGAAAGCTCTCCTGAGCCGTAGCACCCAGGGCATGCGGGTGCTTCGTCTCACCAAGAATCGGGCGGTAGGCGTCATTGTACAATTGAACGAACTGCGGCCCCCAGGCAATGTACATCGGGTACCCGGAGTTAAGCAGGATACCTGTGGCAGTCTTGAGGCTCTGAGGCCAAATGTCTGTGGGACCCAATGCGGTACGGGTCCAGTCGAACGCGCGTACCCGGTCGCCCATCTCGCCGCCGCCGACAAGGAATGTGGTTTTCACTTTTCCCGGACCATCGGGTAATACCCTGGCATGCCCTTATGTATATTATGAAGGTTCGGCAGTCTCATGACCATTTCGTCGGCTTGCGGCTCTGCCATGCTGAATCCTTGTCGCTACTGAAACGATAGCCACTTCCCCGGTCATCAGCAATTCACGGCCGCGCCCATCAAGTCCGCCCCGGGGAGGCCGATCGGCCGGGCCCGTGACAGCGATTGACCTGTCGCAACCCTGCCCGGCGCTGTGCGGAGGCGTCGGAAATCAGCGGATCAGATGATCTCGTCCTCGTCGAACAGGGGGTCGGCGTCCAGTTGCAGCGCCATGCTGTCGAGGGTGGCCCCGGGATCGTCGCCGTCGCGAATCTCGGCGATGTGGAACAGGCCGTCGCCCTCGTTCGTGACCGGCAGGTTGGAACGGCCGACGATCAGGCCGGCGCGGGTGGCATGGACCTCGGTCTCCACCTCGCCGAACGGGTCGGCGACGATGCCCAGCAGGTCCCCTTTCGCCACCCTCTCGCCGATCGTCTTGAAGGTGCGCAGCAGCCCGCCGGCCGGGGCGCGCTGCCAGCTGCTGGAGGCCGCCAGGATCGCCGCCGCCTTCGGCCGCGCGATCCCCTTCGCGCCGACCATTCCCAGGCTGTGCATCACCCGAAGGATGCCGCTGACCCCCACGCGCGCGGCGAATTCGTCGAAGCGCAGTCCCTCGCCCGCCTCGTAGACCAGCACGTCCACACCGTCCTGCAGCGCCGCGTGACGCAGCGAGCCCTCGCGCAGCGCGGCGGTCAGCACCACCGGCGCACCGAAGGCGATGGCCAGGTCCATCGTCCGCGGCCGGTCCGGCGCGATGCGGATCTGCGGCAGGTTGGTGCGGTGGATCGCCGCGGAATGCAGGTCGATGCCGATATCTGCGCGGCGCACCACTTCGGTCATGAACAATCCGGCCAGCCTGCCGGCCAGCGAGCCGCCGGTGCTGCCGGGGAAGCTGCGGTTCAGGTCGCGCCGGTCCGGCAGGTAGCGGGACTGGTTCTGGAAACCGAAGGTATTGACGATCGGCACCGCCAGCAGGGTGCCGCGCAGGCCGGACAGGCCCGGCGCGCGCAGCAGCCGGCGGACGATCTCGACGCCGATCACCTCGTCGCCATGGATCGCGGCGCTGACGAACAGCACCGGGCCGGGCCGCCGGCCATGCACCGCATGCACCGACAGGGTCACCGGGGTATGGTCGGACAGCACGCTGACGGGCAGGTCGACGGTCTGGCGGCTGCCCGGCGGGATCCGCAGGCCGCCGATCTCGAAGGCCCGGACTGTCGTCACCCCCTGCCCTTGGTCCTGGTCTTGCCGGGCTTCGCCTGCTTCTCGAGGAACTCGACGATCAGCCCGGCAATATCCTTGCCGGTCGCCTTCTCCACCCCTTCCAGTCCGGGCGAGGAATTCACCTCCATCACCACCGCGCCGTGGTTGGCGCGCAGCATGTCGACGCCGCAGACGTTCAGGCCGAGCGCCTTGGCGGCCCGCACGGCGGTGGAGCGCTCCTCCGGCGTGATCCGCACGGCCTGCGCGCTGCCGCCGCGATGCAGGTTGGAGCGGAACTCGCCCTCCGCCCCCTTTCGCTGCATGGCGGCCACCACCTTGCCGCCCACGACCAGGGCGCGGATGTCGGTGCCGCCGGCCTCCTTGATGAACTCCTGCACCAGGATGTTCACCTGGGCGCCGCGGAACGCCTCGATCACCGACTTGGCGGAGCGGTTGGTGTCGGCCAGCACGACGCCGATGCCCTGCGTGCCTTCCAGCAGCTTGATCACCAGGGGTGCATCGCCGGCCAGCTTCAGCACCTCCTCGGTCTGCCGCGGGTCGTGCGCGAAGGTCGTGACCGGCAGGCCGATCCCCTCGCGGGCCAGGATCTGCATCGACCGCAGCTTGTCGCGGGAGCGCCCGATCGCCACCGACTCGTTGAGCGGGAACACGCCCATCATCTCGAACTGGCGGAGCACGGCCAGGCCGTAGAACGTCACCGAGGCGCCGATGCGGGGAATGATCGCGTCGAAGCGCGGCAGCTTCTCGCCGTTGTAGTAGACCTCCGGCCGCCGCGACGCGATGTTCATGTAGCAGCGCAGGGTGTTGATGATCGTCAGTTCATGGCCGCGCGCCTCGGCCGCTTCCACCAGGCGCTTGTGAGAATAGAGCCCCGGGTTCCGCGCCATCATGGCGATCTTCACGGTCGACCTCCTTGGCCCCGCGCAGGCCGCGCGGTCCGCATATGCCAAGGGGCGACCGTAACCGGTCGCCCCTTGCCGTACCAGGACCTGCCCCTGAGCCCGAGAGGGCTGAGGGGCAAGGCCGGCTATTTCGCCGGTGGCGGTTCGTAGCCGAAGACCGACTTGATCTCCAGGAATTCCTCGAAGCCGTAGCGGCCCCATTCGCGGCCATTGCCGGACTGCTTGTAGCCGCCGAAGGCGGCGCCGAAATCGGGCAGGGCGCCGTTCAGGTGGACGGTGCCGGTACGCAGCTGGCGGGCCACCGCGCGGGCGCGCTCCAGGCTGGCGGAGGTGACGCCGCCGGACAGGCCGTAGTTGGAATCGTTGGCGATGTCGATCGCCTCGGCCTCGTCGCGATAGCCCATGATCGAGATCACCGGGCCGAAGATCTCCTCGCGGGCGATGGTCATGTCGCGCTCGACCTTGGAGAACACGGTCGGCCGCACGAAATAGCCGCGGTTCAGCCCCTCCGGCCGGCCGGTGCCGCCGGCGACGAGCTGCGCGCCCTCCTTGATGCCGGTCTCGATCAGGCCCTGGATCTTGTCGAACTGGGTCTGGCTGACCACCGGGCCGACCATGATGTTCTCACCGAACGGGTCGCCGACGGAGGTCTTCTCCGCGGTCTCCTTGGCGATCTGCGCCACCTCGTCCATCCGGTCCAGAGGCACCAGCATGCGGGTCAGCGCATTGCAGGACTGGCCCGAATTGAAGAACACGCCGCGCGCGCCGCCCTTCACCGCCCGGCCGAAATCGGCATCGTCCAGCAGGATCAGCGCCGACTTGCCGCCCAGTTCCTGGTGCACTCGCTTCACCGTGTCGGCGGCGGCCTTGGCGACCTGGATGCCGGCCCGGGTCGAGCCGGTGAAGGAGATCATGTCGATGTCGGGGTGCACGGCGAGCGCCTGGCCCACGGTCGGCCCGTCGCCGTTCACCAGGTTGAAGACCCCCTTCGGCACGCCGGCCTCGTGCAGGATCTGCGCGAGCAGCAGGGCCGAGGTCGGCGCGATCTCCGACGGCTTCAGGATCATCGTGCAGCCCGCCGCCAGCGCCGGCGCGATCTTGCACATCATCTGGTTGACCGGCCAGTTCCAGGGCGTGATGAAGCCGACCACGCCGACCGGCTCGCGGGTCACCAGGGTGGTGCCGCGCATCTCGTCGGCCTCGAAGCCCTTCAGCGCCTTGATCGCCTGCATCAGATGGCCGATGCCGGCGGGCGCCTGCGCCTGCTTGGAGAAGCCGAGCGGCGCACCCATCTCGCGGCTGATGGTCTCCGCCATCTCGTCGATCCGCGCCTTGTAGACCTCCAGCACCTTGCCCAGCAGGTCCAGCCGCTGCTCCTTGCTGGTCGCCGCGAAAGCCGGGAACGCCGCCTTCGCCGCCGCCACCGCCCGGTCCACATCGGCCTGGTCCCCCAGCGCGATGCGCGCGAAGGGCTCCTCGGTCGCCGGGTTGATCACGTCCAGCCGCTGCGCCGATGCCGCCGCGATCCAGCCGCCGTCGATGTAGAATTCCAGATGTTCCTGCACTTGCCTCTCCTCCCGGGATCAGTCCGTCGGACCGGGCGCGCACCGGTGCGGCCCGTCGTTTCGGCGCGGAGTGTCCTGCCTTCCGCCTCAGCCTTCAAGGGCCGGTGCCCAAGGGCCGCCCCCGGCGCGCCCCTAGCGCGGCGAGCCGGGCGGCGGATAGCCGTCCGCGTTCCAGGGCAGCAGGTTGACGCCTTCCACCCGCCAATGGCCGTCGGGCAGGCGGTGCATCCGGGTGACGGAGAAATTGTCGATCAGGATGCGGGTCACCGCGCCCAGCGGGACCTCCAGGACATGGGCCAGCGCCGACTTGATCGGCCCGCCATGGGCCACCGCCACGATGTTGCGGTCGCTATGCTCGCTTGCCCAGCGGTCGAGGATCCGGCCGACCCGGACATGCACGTCCTGGTAGGATTCCCCTTCCGGCGGGCAATGGTCCAGCGGGATCGGCCAGTGATGATTGTCCCGCACGCCGCCGGCCAGCGCCAGCGCCTCGTCGTTGGTCAGCCCCTTGTAGGTGCCGAAATACTGCTCCGCGATCTCCGGCACCACCTTCAGCTCGGGCCGGTGATCGGCATGCGCCAGGATCGCCTCCGCGGTCAGCAGGGTCCGGCGCATCGGGCTGATCAGCCAGTCCGCATCGGCCGGCAGGTAGCGCGCCAGCGCCTGCGGCGCCTCCGGCACCGGCACCTCGATGCCGACATCCTCGCTGCCATAGATCACGCCCGGCTTGCGGCCCAGAACCGGCCCGTGCCGCACCCAGAACAGTCTCAACGCCATGCCATTCCTTTCCAGTCCGGTTCGACCGGCCCCGGGGGCCGGCCACGTTCAGTCGCGCCCCCGCAGGCCCGCCAGCTGCTGCCGCGCCTGCGCCACCGTCGCCGGCCAGTCCCGCGCCCAGCAGCAGTCATGGCCATAACCCGGGCGGACCGCGAGCGCCACCGGCGCCGTGTCCGGCAGCTGCCGGCGATAGAGTCCGGCGATGGCCGGCGGCACGACGTCATCCTCCGCGCCGCTGAGATGAAGCTGCGGCAGGTCCGCCAGGCCGGCCGCCGCATCGGCCGGGTTCAGCGAGGCCAGCAAGGGAGTGACCCGGTGATGGGCCGTCCAGGCGCGATGGTCAAGATTGCCCGCCACGGTGATCAGGGATGCGACATCCTGGCGCCGTGCCGCCATCAGAACGGCCAGCCCGCCGCCGCCGGAATAGCCGATCAGCTGAACCCGCGGGGTCCCGGCCAGGGCCTTGAGCCCGTCCACCGCCCGGTTCAGCGCATCCACCACCTCCGGCGCGAAGCGGCCCTCCGACCAGTAGGCGGGGGGGCAGCCGGCGCCATCGGCCAGCCGGGCCAGGTACTGGCAAGGCCGCGCGATCCAGGCCACCGACGGCGCAGGGTCGGCCGCAGCCAGCCGCAGCCCCAGCGGGTTGCGCGGCGTGGGGTCGGCCGACAGCCGCGTGCGGCTTTCCCAGGCCAGGCCGTCGCCCTCGACATAAACGGCGAGCACCGGCGGTGCCGGCCGGCCGAACCGGGCAAAGGCACGCAGGACGAAACGGCCTGCCGCGAGGTCATGGGGCTGCAAGCCGCCGGCAGCGGCGATGCCGGAGGCCGTCCCCGCCCGGTCGGTGTCCGGGACCGCCGGGGTGGCGGCGCAACCTGCCAGGGCCAGGCAGGCCGTCGCCACCAGCGCGCAGGCGGCCCGGCACCGCATGCGGCCTAGTCCGGCAGCAGGACCATCTTGCCGAAGAAGTTGCGGTCCGCGGTGCGCGCCGCCGCCTCGCGGACCTGCGACATCGGCAGGGCCGCATGGATCACCGGCTGCAGCCGCTTCTGCGCCACCAGCCCGAAGACATGCGCCAGCTCCCGCCGGCCGCAGAAATGGCTGCCGTGGAAATGCATGCGCTTGCGGAACAGCTCGATGACGTTGATCGGCACGATCTCGCCGGCATGCGCGCCGCAGGTCACCAGATGGCCGTCGGCGCGCACCGCGTCGATGCTCTGCAGCAGCACGTCGCCGCCGACGGATTCGATCACCAGGTCGACGCCGTCGCCGCCGGTCAGCCGCAGGCATTCGTCCCGCAGGCTCTGGCTGGTGTAGTTGACGACCTCGTCGGCTCCCAGCGCCTTCGCCCGCTCCAGCTTCGCGTCCGAACCGGCGCTGGCGATCACCCGCGCGCCGTGCAGCTTGGCGACCTGGATCGCGGAGGTGCCCACGCCGGAGCCGGCGGCATTGACCAGCACGGTCTGCCCCGCCTCCACGCGGCCCTGCACAACGGTCATGTGCCAGGCGGTGCCGAAGCAGACCATCGAGGCGGCCGCCGTCTCGAACGGCAGCGAGTCCGGCAGCTTGACCAGCGCGTCGGCGCGGCTGATGCAGTACTGCGCATGGGTGCCCCAGAGGTCGACGCCGATCCGGCCATGGGTGAAGTCCAGCCCGTCCAGGCCCTTCAGCCAGAGGCGGCTGCCGGGATCGCCCTGCGGCATGAAGACGGCAACCCGGTCGCCCACCGCCACCCCGCCGGCGCCCTGCCCCAGCGCGTCGACCATGCCGACGCCTTCGACCCCCAGGACATGGGGCAGGCGCTGCGCCACGCCGGAGACCCCTTCCCGGATGTCGTGGTCGAAATGGTTGACGCCGGACGCCTTGATCGCCACCCGCACCTGGCCCGGGCCGGGCTCCGGCGTATCGACCTCGGCATAGTCCAGCTTGTCGACGCCGCCATGTTCATGGATCACCACTGCCTTCATGGGCGTTTCCCCCTTCTGTTGCTTTCGGCCACCGCCGGGTCGGACCTGTGAACTGGCCGCCCGGTCAGTAGGAATGGTCGCGCAGATGCGCTGCGTAGGTCTTCACCGCCTCTTCCAGGACGGTCTGCGGCCGCCAGCCCAGGTCGCGCTCGACCGCGGAGGTGTCCATCGCCGGCACCACGCCGTCGGCCGGCGCCGGGCCGTCCTCCTGGACCTCCAGCCGGGCACCGGGCACGGCCGCCTTCACCGCCGCGAACAGCCGCAGATAGTCGGTCGGCGGGGCGCCCAGATTGTAGACCCGCTGCGGCGGCTCCGGCATGTCCAGGCCGGTCATGACCGCCGATACCACGTCGTCGACATGGACGAACTGCCGCCGGAAATGGGCGGCATGCGGCAACAGGGTGGGCCGGCCGGCCATCGCATCGGTCAGCATCGTGTTGATGATGCAGTCCGTGCTGCGCCGCGGCCCATAGACCCAGCCGATGCGGAACGACAGGGTGTCGGCCCAGCCGTTCTGCGTGTAGGTGCGCGCCAGCCATTCGCCGGCGACCTTGCTGGCGGCGTACATGTCGTTGACCTGGAACGGTGCCGCCTCGGTCAGCGGGCCCGTCGCCCCTTCCGCCGGCCAGTACACCACCAGGCTGGAGCAATAGACCACCCGGCGCACGCCGTGCAGGCGCGCCGCCTCGAGCACGTTCAGGGTGCCGTCGATGTTGATGCTGGCAATGCTGGCCGGATTGTCCTTGGCCAGCATCGGGCCGGAGATCCCGCCGCCATGGAAGACGCAGTCGATATCCTCCCCCATAAGGGCGTGGATGCGGTGGATGTCCAGGAGGTCGGCCGGCTTGAACGTCCAGGGCACGGCCTCGTCCGGCGCGACCCGGTCGGTCGCCAGGATCGGCCGGCCCGCCGCGTGAAGCCGCGCACACAGGGTGCGGCCGATCAGCCCCGCCGCCCCCGTGACAAGAACCCTGCCTGCTGTCATGCCCTACCCCTCCTTGCCCCGGTTCCCGGCGATCCCACGCTGCGGCCCGCCCTGTCGTTGCCTATCGTATGCAAGAACGGCCGGGGCGGCCACGTTGACGCAAGCACAGCCGCGCCGCAATGTCGCCCGAGCCCCAGATGGAACCCGCCATGCCGCCATCCCAGCCTCCCGCCGACCAGCCCGCCGCCGGGTCCGGCCGGGCGATCTATCCGGTCGTCCTGTCCGGCGGCGCCGGCAGCCGCCTCTGGCCGCTGTCCCGGCGCGCCTACCCGAAGCAGTTCCTGCCCCTGAACGGCGAGCTGAGCCTGCTGTCTGAGACCCTGCGCCGGGTCGCCGACGGCCGGCAGTTCGCGGCCCCGACCATTGTCTGCAACGCAGAGCACCGGTTCCTGGTGGCGGAGCATGCCCGCCTGGCGGAGGTCGCCGTGCGCGAGATCGTGCTGGAGCCTGTGGCACGCAACACCGCGCCGGCCGTGGCGGTGGCCTGCCTCCGCATCGCCGCGGAGGCACCGGATGCCGATGCGCTGATCCTGCCGTCGGACCATGTGATAGCGGACCTTGCCGCGCTGCACCGGGCGGTGGCGGTTGCGGCGCGCGCCAGCGGCGGCAGCCGGTTCATGACCTTCGGCGTGGAGCCGGGCCGGGCGGAGACCGCCTATGGCTATGTCGAGCTGGGGGCGCCGCTGCCGGATGCCGAGGGCGCCTTTGCCGTTGCGGCCTTCCATGAAAAGCCGGACAGCGCCACGGCGGAGCGCTACCTCGCCTCCGGCCGCTTCCTGTGGAATGCCGGGCTCTTCCTGTTTCCCGTCGGCGCGGTCCTGCAGGCGCTGCGCGCGCACGCGCCGGACGTCCTGGCGGCCGCGGAGCGGGCGGTCGCCGGCGCGGTCCGTGACCTCGACTTCCTGCGGCTCGACGAAGCGGGCTTCGCTGCCGCGCCGTCGATCTCCATCGACCATGCCCTGATGGAGCGGACCGACCGCGCCGGCATCGTCCCGGTGTCGATGGGCTGGTCGGACCTCGGCGGCTGGGAAACCTTCTGGACCCTTGCGCCGAAAGATGCGGACGGCAATGCCCTGGACGGCCGGGTGGTCGCCATCGACTGCCAGGGCGCGCATCTGCGCAGCACCGGGCGCCTGGTCGCCGCGCTGGGCGTGCAGGACCTGCTGGTGGTCGAGACCGACGATGCGGTGGCGATCGCGCCGCGGGCCCGCAGCGAGGAGGTCAAGCTTCTGGTGGAGCGCCTGCGGCGCGACGGCTTCCCGGAAGCGGACCAGGGCAGCCGCGACTTCCGGCCCTGGGGATGGTTCCGCAGGATCGCCGACGGCGACCGCTTCCAGGTCAAGCATATCCAGGTCTCCCCCGGCGCCAGCCTGTCCCTGCAGCTGCACCACCACCGCGCGGAGCACTGGATCGTGGTCCGCGGCACGGCGCGGGTCATCCGGGGCGATGCGGAACTGCTGCTGCAGGAGAACGAGTCGACCTATATCCAGCCCGGAACCCGCCACCGGCTGGAGAATCCGGGACGGATCCCGCTGGAAGTCATCGAGGTGCAGTCCGGCGCCTATCTTGGCGAGGACGATATCGTCCGGTTCACCGACGATTATGGCCGGGACTGACCGCAGGGCACCCTGTCGGAACCGGTACAGATTTTCATAAAAGTCGATATTAATAATATTCGTTTTCGTCATTAAACTGTATCTACGGCGATACAAGAAATCATTGGCGACACGGAACTTTGCTCTAAACTTCCCGTTCATGAAATGAGTCGTTCACCGAAACGACTGCCACCCCACCTTTCTTCCGGTGCGCTTGAACTATTGCAAAGGGCCTCGATCATGCGGCAGGGAAATCAGGCAGTTGGAACGCCCTACTGGCACAGCCACCCGATCTTCCAGGAGCAGCGGGCCGGCTATTCCATCGACGATCTGGACCGCCTCGGCATGCAGGTTCCGGAACGGACACGGACCAGCGCCATCTGGCGTCGGGTCCCGGTCGGCGACCTGCCGCAGGCATTGCGCGACGGCGACGAGCGGGGCGGCCCGGTCCTGCTGCCCGGCGACCCCGCCGCGGATGAGGCCCCGCCTGCCGATCCGGCACCGGAGGACCTGCGCATGGTCGCGGCGATCCGCGACTGGTCGGCACTTGAGGCGCGCCACGACCTGCCGCTGCGCGGCAGTTTCGCCGACTTCCTGGAGGCCTTCCGTCTCACTGTCACCGGCATCTCTGTGCGGGGGGCGAAAACCCGCGACCTGAGCTACGACGACCTGAGCGCCGTAGCGGGCGAGGACGCGGCGGAGGCCTTCCTGCGGGGCGAAATCGGCCTGCGCGAACTGCAGTACCGCGCCCGCCACCGGGATGGGCTGGGCGCCTACCGGCTGGGCGAGGCGCAGCTGCAGGAACTGGGATACTACCGGCGTCTGCCGCACCCGCCGGCATCCGGCGAGCCATACCTGCCGAAGCCCGCGACGGAAACGGCCTGGCATGGCTGGTTCACCGGCCTCCGAGGCATCCGCTCGGTCGAGGACCTGCTGCAGGTCGACACCCAGGAGCATATCGTGCTGGAGGCCTTCGCCCGCCACCTGCGCGACATCGCCGGCCTGCTGCCGTCCGGCACCCTGCTGGGCGACCTCGTCGGCCGGCCCATCGCCGGGGCCGAGGCCGCCGCCCTGCCGGCGCACGGGCCTGGCGGCCATCTGACCCTGTCGGCCCTGCTTGCCGCGGCGCAACTGCATGGGCCGGAGGCCCTGGTCGATGCCCTGCTGCACCCGGAGTCCCTGGCCCGGGGTCGCGCAATGGACCATTGCCTGCGGACTTTTGCGGGCTACGCGACACCGTTCGACGGCATGCCGCAGCCCAGCAGTGGCGATATCGACCATGTCCTGTCCCGGGTGCGCAGCATCACCGAGGGCCGCCCCGTCGGGCAACGGCCGGCCTCTCCCCTTCCCCTTCAATGCCTTAACAACCCGATCTAGATTCGGACGATTTTTCGATCAGATTTTCGATAAAATTTTACGCAATGAATAACAAATTCGCTCTTAAACACCTGTTAGTCTGAACTAACATTTTCTTTACATCTGCTTTTTGCTCACTAGAATTCGGAATTACTGATGGATATCGATTTAATTGATCCGATATCCACCTCAATTCGCCAACCGGCATCCGAACCAGGCGCAATGGCTGCGAATCCAGCACCTGAACGGATGCCGTGCATCTGCGCTTCGGCGCCCCGCCCGGCACTTCGCCCTGCCCGGCATTTCGACGGTCTGGAGTTCACGCAAATGCCATTCACGCTGACGTCCCGAAAGCAGCCTCGGCCGGCCCAGAATCCGCGAGCGCAACGCAGTGCGCTACGCGACCTGCAGCGCAACCTGGCCGAGGAGGCCGATGCGCATACCGACGAGGCGTTCCGCAGCGAACTGGATAAGTCCGCCGCGGCGAAGCCGCAGCGCCGCCGCGCGATGCCCGGGGTCGACCTGGCAGATCCGGTGACGGAGGATGCACCGGCGACAGCCGCCCCCCGCGCGGCGCGGCCCGCGGATGCCCTGCCCGGCGCTGCGGAGCAGATCCGGCCGCAGGGCAGCTTCCGCGACTTCAAGACCGCGCTGCGCAGCTACCTGACGGGGATCGAGGCGGGGCGGGTAACGGCAACCGAACTGGCACAGCGTGTCGGCGAGGACGCCGTCACCGCCTATCAGCGGTCGGACCTGACCCTGGAGCATCTGCAGTATCGCGCCGTCGACCCCCGCGGCTTCGTCGGCTATCGCTTCGGCGAGGAGCTGCTGGAGACGCTCGGCTATTACCGCCCCTCGGCCCGCGCGCTGGACGACCGCCGCGTGGCTGCGCGCAGCCGCTCCGAAGCCGGCCAGAGCAATGTGACGAATCGCTGGGACGGCCAGTTCACCGGCCTGAACGGCGCTTTCAGCCTGAAGGACTTCGCCACGGCCCGGGTGCAGGAGATCGCGATCGGCGAGGCCTTCGCCTGGCATCTGCAACAGATCATCGGCCTCTTGCCGGAAGATTCCGGCCTGGGCGACGTGGTGGGCGTGCAGCGCGAGATGGGGCCGCCGCCACGGTCCCGCGGCATCGGCCGCACGACGTCCGAAGTCACCATCTCCGGCATGCTGGCCGCGGCGCAGGTCTATGGCGCGGCCGCCGTGGCGGATTACGTGCTCGGCCAAGTCTCCGCCAAGGACGCCACCGCCCAGGGCGTGCATCGCCTGATGGACGAGTTTGCCGGCTATGCCACGCCCTACGACACCATCCCCTGCCCCAGCGACAACGATGTCGGCCGGCTGATCAAGCGGGTCAGGACACGTGCCGATTCGATGTCCAGCCTGTCCGCACCGTCCAGCGACCTGACCTGGCTGCGCTAGCGCAGGGCCGGGGGCCGGCCGGCATCCGCAACGCAGGCCGCCTTTGACATCACACCCCGCCAGTCGCTACCCGTGACCGGCCCGGCAGTACCGGCCGGGCGGAGCGGAGGGCATGGCGATGGGTGGCGAAGGGGCGACGGGCGAAACCGGCAGCGATGCCGCAGACCCCTATGTGATCGTCGGCGGCGGACAGGCGGGCTATTGCGCCGCCGCGGCCCTGCGCCGCGCGGATCCGGACAGCGGCATCGTCCTGCTGGCCGCCGAGGGGCTGCTGCCCCATGAACGGCCGCCCCTGTCGAAGGCCTATCTGCTGGGCCGCCAGCCCCTGGAGAAGCTGTATTTCGGCGATGCCGCCTTCTATGCGGAGCAGCGGATCGACCTGCGGCTGTCGACGCCGGCAGCAGCCATCGACCCGGCCGCGCGCACCGTCACCCTGGGCGACGGCTCCGTCCTGCGGTATCGCGCGCTGCTGCTGGCCACCGGGGCGCGGCTGCGCCGCCTGCAGCTGCCCGGCGCCGACCTGGACGGCATCCTCTACCTGCGCAGCGTCGGCGATGCCGATGCGCTGGGCCGGGCGCTGCGCCAGGCGAAGAATGTCGCGGTGATCGGCGGCGGCTTCATCGGCATGGAGGTGGCGGCGGCGGCCCGCGAGCTGGGCTGCGCCGTGACCGTGATCGAGGCGGAGCCCCGGATCATGAACCGCGGCGCGCCGGCGGAAATCTCGGTCGCCGTGGCGGCACTGCATCGCGAGCGCGGCGTGACGATCCTGACGGACAGCCGGGTGAAGGGCTTCGCCGGAAGCGGTCGTGTCGCCGCGGTCGAGGTCGAGGGGCAGCCGCCCCTGCCCTGCGACCTGGCCGTGGTGGGAATCGGCATCCTGCCGGAAACCGGGCTCGCCGAGGCGGCCGGCATTGCCTGCCGGGACGGCATCCTGGTCGATGCCTGCGGCCGGACTTCGGCCGAAGGCGTCTTTGCCGCCGGCGATGTCGCACGGCGCGAGGATCCGGCGAGCGGCCTGTCGCTGCGGCAGGAGGCTTTCCAGAACGCCCAGGGCCAGGCGGCTGCCGCCGCGAAGACCATGGCCGGCCAGGAAACCCCCTATACCGAAACGCCCTGGCTCTGGTCGGACCAGTATGACGAGACCGTGCAGATCGCGGGGATGCCGCAGGCGGACGACCGGCTGATCCTGCGCGGCGACCCGGCCAGCCGGAGCTTCACGGTGCTGCATCTGCGCGGCAATGTCCTTGCGGCCGCCTCGGTGATCAACGCGGTGCGCGAGATGCGTCCCTGCAGGCGCCTGATCGAAGGCGGTTTGCAGGTCCCCGGCGATGCCAGCGAAGCCGAACTGGCGGACCCCGAGGTCCGCCTGCTCGACCTGTCCCGCAGGCTGAAGCGCTAGGGTGCCGGCCGCTCAGGGCCTGTGGCCCCAATTGACCGCCATACCGAATGGCCACTTGCATCGTCACCACCGGGCTTGTCGCGGTGGTCTATCCCTATGCCCGTCTCAATCGATTGAGGACGGTGGCACCATGGACCCGCGGGACGCGCCCACTGGTGTCCGGTTGAGCATGGCCGGCATTCGCTCAAGGCCGCGACTTTACCGGGCTTGCGGGGTCAAGCGTTGACGCTGGACACGGATGTCCTTGCGTTCCCCCAATCGTCACCACCGCGCTCGTCGCGGTGGTCCATGGTGCCGCCAGGTTCAATAATGGCCTGAT
>JAVJON010000023.1:0-86281 GCA_040216765.1 Sneathiellaceae bacterium
CGTCCTGTCCGGTGGTAGCGGTCCAGCCACTTCACCGCCGTCGAGGCACTCACCCGATACCGGCGTGCCGCCTCCCGACGGGACAGACCTTCCTGCTCAACCGCAATGATGACCCGCTCGCGCAGGTCCGAAGAATAGATCCTGGGCATGTCATGCTGGCCTCCAACTCCAGCCAACATGGTGAATCACAGTTCGCCCCAGGAATGAATCCCAAAACGATTCCGACAGACGACAAATCGCTCTAGGCTGCGGCGATGGCCCAGGTCGAACCTTTCGGAACCATGCCCGACGGCACGGCGGTGGAGCGGATCGCGCTGCGCGGCGGCGGGCTGACCGCCGCGGTGCTGACCTATGGCGCGACGGTGCAGGACCTGCGCCTGGACGGCATCGGCCATCCGCTGGTGCTCGGTGCGTCCAGCCTGGCGCCCTACCTGGGCGGGCTCCGGTATTTCGGCGCGATCGTGGGGCGCTATGCCAACCGTATCGCCGGTGGCCGCTTCGCCATCGACGGCCGGAGCTTCCAGGCGGATCGCAACTTTCTCGGCCGGCACTGCCTGCATGGCGGCAGCCTGGGAACCGCAGAGCAGGTCTGGCGCGTGACCGGCCTGCGCGACGATTCGGTCGACCTGGCGCTGGAGATGCCGGACGGCCAGATGGGCTTTCCCGGCACCCTGCGTGCGGAAGTCAGCTATACCCTCACCGCCGACGATGCCCTGCAGGTCGCGCTGCACGCGGAGACCGACGCGCCCACCCCCTGCAGCCTGTCGCACCACAGCTTCTTCAATCTTGACGATGCGCCGGACATCACCGGCCACCGGCTGCGGATCGACGCGGGCCGCTACCTGCCGGTCGACGCCGACCTGATCCCGACCGGGGAGATCGCGCCGGTTGCGGGCGGCGCCTTCGACTTCAGCAGCCTCCGGCCGATCGGCGACCACGGCTATGACCACAATTTCTGCCTGTCCGACCGGTCGTGCGAGATCCGGCCGGTGGCCTGGCTGGCCGGGCTGTCCGGCGGCCTGACGATGCGGGTCGAGACCACCGCGCCGGGTTTGCAGTTCTACGACGGCGGCTATCTGGCGGATCTCCCCGGCTTCGACGGCCGGACCTATGGCCGCCATGCCGGGCTGGCGCTGGAGGCGCAGGAATGGCCGGATGCGCCGAACCGCCCGGCCTTCCCGCCGGCGATCCTGCGCCCGGGCGAGACCTTCCTGCAGCGGACCCGCTATATCTTCGGTCGGGCCTGACTTCGCGCCCGCCCGCTCCCTCTCCCTTTTTGCCGCATGACTGGAGACTTCCATGGCGACATCGCTCTACGACCTCAGCATTGCCACCTACCTGCAGGGCCTCGCCGCCGTGGCGGGCTTCCTGGAGAAGGGCCGCGCCTATTGCGCCGAACAGGGCAGCGAGCCCGACGCGCTGGTGGAGACCTGCCTGCATGCCGACATGCTGCCGTTCCGCTTCCAGGTGGTGTCGGTCCGCCAGCATTCCCTGGGTGCCGCCCGCGCGATCGAGAGCGGCGAATTCCGGCCGCCCTCGGCACAGCCGCTGGAGGGCGGCTATGCCGGGTTGCAGGCGCTGATCAATGAGACCCGGACGGAAATGGAGGCCTTCACGGCGGACGCGATCGATGCCCATGCCGGCCGCCTGGTCACCTTCCACCTGGGCGACAAGCAGATCCCCTTCACCGTGGAGAACTTCATCCTCTCCTTCTCGCTGCCCAACTTCTTTTTCCACGCCACGACGGCCTACGACATCCTGCGCCAGCACGGCGCACCGGTCGGCAAGCGCGACTATCTGGGCCGCATGCGGATCGGCGCGCCGGCGGCCTGAACGGCCTGCCGCTATCGTCCCTGGGGCCGGCCGCGACGGTCGCCGTCACCCATCAAGGCGCCCCACAGGCGGGCGGCGGCATCGTCGAACGGCACGATGCGCCCCTCGAACTGGGCCGTCAGGTCACGTTCGATCCAGGTCTGAAGGCGATCGCGTTGCGGCCCGTCGGCCAGACGCCGTGCGCCGCGCACCAGTTCGCCGATGGTCATCGCGGCAAGGTAAAGGTCCCGCGGCGTCTGGCTTTCCAGCCAGGCCAGGACATGAGGGTCGGGACTGGGGCGGACCGTTTCGCTGATCACGTTGGTATCCAGCAGGAAGGGCATCAGTCGAAATCGGCGCTGCGGCCGGGGTCGGGATCGCGCGGAAAGGCAAGATCGCTTCCGGCCAGCGGAGAGGCGCGCAGGAAGGCCACCAGTTCGGCGCCGGTCTGCGCGGGTTGCGTCAGAAGGAGCGGGGCCAGGGCCGCGCGGGCCGCATCGGCGCGGTCGCCACCTGCCCTCAGGGCGCCGGCCAGGGCCTTGACGAGGCCCGCGTCACGGTCCGGAACCGAGACCTCCATGCGCTTTGTCGCTTCGGCGGCGCGCCGTGCCCGATGCCGCTGCAGGCGGGCCGCAGGCCCTGGCTTCGCTTCGCTCTCGCTCATACCCTTCGCCCCCGACCCGGTTTCGCCCTTGACCCGGTTTCGCCCCCGACCCGGTTTCGCCCTTGGCCCGGTTTCGCCCTTGGCCCGGAAACGTTTCCAGAAAAAATGATGTTCGCCGTCGGAAGGGCAAGCCCGGTCAGCCGGGATAGGCCCGGTCCATCGCGCGCACCGTGGCGAAGAACTCCGCCACCATCTCGTCGAGGATCTGCACCACCGGCTTGACCGCGTCGATCCGGCCGCAGACCTGGCCCGACAGCGCGATCGAGGCCTCCATGTCGCCGCCGAAATAGAGGTCGAGCGCAGTGCCGAACTCCGCCATCGGCGGCGGGCCGGCATAGCCGTCCTGCATCAGGTCACGCTCCAGCCGCGCGGTCTTCTGCGTGCGCAGCGCGCGCAGGGCGGGGCGGGAGAACTGGTTGAGGAACACGGTGCCGGTCTCCTCGGCATCGACGATCGCCTGCTTCCAGTTGGCATGCACCGGCGATTCCGCGGCCGAGACCATGCGGGTGCCGAGCTGCACGCCTTCCGCGCCCAGCGCGAAGGCTGCCGCCATGCTGCGGCCGCAGGCGATGCCGCCGGCGGCGACGATCGGGATGCCGACCTTCTCCGCCACCAGGGGCAGCAGGACCATGGTCGCCACCGGCTGCGGGTTCTTGAAGCCGCCGCCTTCGCCGCCCCCAAGCGTCGTGGTAAGTGACCAAGTCCGGCAGCCAGGAAATTTTATAACATTGAGAGTAGGGCGCCCAGGATAAATCTCGTGACTTTACCGAAATGGGTCAGGTTCCATCCTTATGGAAAAAGCGTATGTAATATAATTAGTAAAATACTAATCTGTATGCTGCGTAAAAAATCTCTTTTGAAATAAAAATAGTGAAAATACACCAATAGAGTGGCGCATTTTAATATTTTAATAATTATAAGAAAATTATTTCATTCTATTTGATATTATTTTAGAAGGTTCGATTGGTATAACGATAACACCGACATCTTCAATTGTTACCGTTGCTATTTCTATGGGAAGATCATCCTTAAAAGGAAGGTCTATGTAACTATCAAATACCTTTGAGAGTGGCATATCGCTCATCTTTTTTGCAACCATAAATTCATATTTATACTCATTAATTTCATGAATTTCACTTTGTAAATTATATTCCTTTCCTGTATTTCTGCCATCCAAAATTAATTGGATTCTGTTTTCATTTAAAAGTTCAATTTTTCTATTTATTCTTTCCAATTTTGAATCACTCAAAACTCTTGCGGTAATAAATTTCGTTGCAATCTTGTTGGCATAATTAGATGCGATAGCATTTGATGGGCAATACGATTTATCTACACACGTTTCACTTTCTAGTTTTGCACTATAGAAATTCGTAATTTCAATTATCCAATCCGTTGCTGTTCGCATTCTTTCTAATCTCTTATTAAGATTTGCATTTTTCTCTGAGTGTCTCTTCAATTCACCTCTCAATGTAGATATCAGAATGACATTATTTTTTTGCCGATCCTTCAGTTTTTCCTCAAATATTTCATCCTGACTGGATAGTTTTCTGTCCAAGCTATTTGCCCTAATAGTCTCGGAATCGAGCATAGATTTGTAATTTTTAATAGTATATTTGTGTGATTCAATTATGGATTCGTAATTTTCAATTTCCGTTTGAATATTTTTCCTATGCTCAAGTCTCAATTCTGCGATCTCTACTTCTTTGACATAGGCGTTCACGCCATATCCTATGCCCAATCCGCTAATAAAAGTACTTCCAAGTACCGCAATAGCACGTAGAACGCCGTTTCCATTGATCTCTTCAATAAATCCCATTTCGCGCGCCATAAATTGAGCTCCCACAAATTCTAAGAAGTGCGAAGATCTCTACCATTTGTTATTTTCAGGTAGGTGAAAGCTATACTTTTGGGTAGATTCTGCAAGCATATTTGTGGGACGCAGAGCCGTTCTTGATCTCCTATGATCCACCGTTCGGTCAAGCAGCACGCGCGTGTCGCTCTCCCATCGGTCAGAACCTGATCGAGCCCAACATTGCTAACAGAAATGGAGTTCTCCCACCTTCTCGAGATTACGACACTGTAACGCAGCGTGTTCTGCCAATACTGCTCAGCCAACCTTTACTTTACACTGCTTTCGGTCGCGTCGCTCGCCAAAGTGCTCGAAGCGTCTTCGGAAAGCATGTTGTCGTTGCTGCTGGCGGAATTGTGACCTGTCCTCCGGATGCAACCGCCCGTGCCGGCGCGCCGGCACGGTCAGCCGGGATAGGCCCGGTCCATCGCGCGCACCGTGGCGAAGAACTCCGCCACCATCTCGTCGAGGATCTGCGCCACCGGCTTGACCGCGTCGATCCGCCCGCAGACCTGGCCCGACAGCGCGATCGAGGCCTCCATGTCGCCGCCGAAATAGAGGTCGAGCGCCGTGCCGAACTCCGCCATCGGCGGCGGGCCGGCATAGCCGTCCTGCATCAGGTCACGCTCCAGCCGCGCGGTCTTCTGCGTGCGGAGCGCGCGCAGGGCGGGGCGGGAGAACTGGTTGAGGAACACCGTGCCGGTCTCCTCGGCATCGACGATCGCCTGCTTCCAGTTGGCATGCACCGGCGATTCCGCGGCCGAGACCATGCGGGTGCCGAGCTGCACGCCTTCCGCCCCCAGCGCGAAGGCCGCCGCCATGCTGCGCCCGCAGGCGATGCCGCCGGCGGCGACGATCGGGATGCCGACCTTCTGCGCCACCAGGGGCAGCAGGACCATGGTCGCCACCGGCTGCGGGTTCTTGAAGCCGCCGCCTTCGCCGCCCTCGACCACCAGGCCGTCGACCCCGGCGGCGACCGCCTTCAGTGCCGCCTTCAGGGTCGGCACCACGTGGAACACGGTCAGCCCCGCCGCCTTCAGCTGCGCGCAGTACTTCGCCGGGTCGCCGGCCGAGGTGGTGACGAAGCGCACGCCCTGGTCGATCACGAAGGCGACGATGTCCGGGTCGCGCACGAAGGCCTGCGCGATGTTCACGCCGAACGGCCGGTCCGTCAGGTCGCGCATCTTCGCGATCTCCGCGCGCACCTCGTCCAGCCGGCCGGACGAGGTCTCGATGATGCCCATGCCGCCGGCATTGCAGACCGCGGAGGCGAGCTGCGCGCGGGCGATCCAGCCCATCGGTGCCTGGACGATCGGTCGTTCGACACCGAGCAGCTCGGTGATCCGGTTCTTGAAGGTCATGCGGGCCTCGCCTGGATTGGGGGCACCGGCGGCGGCCGGCAGGGTGCGGGCCGCCATCTTCGGCAAACCGGCCGCGCCCGACAATGCCGTATTGAATCCTGCCGGTCCTTCTGCTGTTGTGCCGCGCTCACCTTCGGCCGGCGTCCTGCCGGCAAGACCCTCAGGCGCCCGTGCAGGCGCGCCGGCACGGAGTATCCGCCATGAGCCAGCCATTCGATCTGTCCGGCAAGGTCGCCATCGTCACGGGCGGGGCCTCCGGCATCGGGCTCGGCATGGCGGAGGCCCTCGGCAGGGCCGGCGCCCGGATCGCGATCTGGGACCGCAACGAGGAGTCCTGCGCCGCGGCCCGCGCGCGGCTCGCCGACCTGGGCGATGCGGTCGACATGGCGGTCGTGGACGTGACGGACCAGGCCGCGGTGCAGGAGGCTTTCGCCGCGCTCCTCGCCAGCCATGGCCGGGTGGATACGGTCGTCGCTGCCGCCGGCATCGTCGGCGCCCTGGTCCCGTTCGCCGAATTCGACCTGGCGGAATGGCGCCGGGTCCAGGCGGTCAATGTCGAGGGGGCGGTAACCGTCTTCCAGCAGGCGGCTCGGCATATGATCGCGCGCGCGGCCGCGGGCGATCCGGGCGGCTCGCTGGTCGGCATTGCCAGCATTGCCGCCCTGAGCGGGACACCCGCGCGGCCCGCCTATGCGGCCAGTAAGGCCGCGATGGTCTCGCTGATCAAGAGCCTGGCGGTCGAGCTGGCACGCCACAAGGTGCGCGCCAACGCGATCGCGCCGGGCTTCATCGCGACCGCCATGACGGCCGGCATGGCCGAACGCGGCTCGCTGCTGGAGACGAAGCTGCTGCCGCGGGTGCCGATGCGCCGCTGGGGCCAGCCCGAGGACTTTGCGGGCCTGGCCCTGTACCTGGCAAGCGACCTGTCCGGCTATCACACCGGCGATACCTTCCTGATGGACGGCGGCTACAGCGCCGTCATGTGATCGCTGCCCGGGCAGCCCGCAGCGGCACTACTCCCGCCCGGAGAACCCGAAGCTGGAAATCCCGCGCTCGCGCTCGCTGAAGGCCAGCGGCCGGGCGATCGGCGGGTAGGCGCGCGACGGGCAGTCGGGGCGCTCGCAGAGATAGCAGTTCACGCCGATCTCGGTGGGCTGGGTCGCCGCCAGGTCGAGATGGCGGGCATAGACCAGGCGGGGCGCATAGGCGATGTCGCAGCCCAGGCCGATCGCCATGCGGGCGGCGGGCTCGGCATGGCTGCCGACATGGCGGGTCACCGTGCGGGCGAAGGAGAAATAGGTGGTGCCGTCGGGCATGGCGATCACCTGGGTCTGCACCCGGTCCGGCGTCTCGAAGCAGGCATGGATGTTCCAGAGCGGGCAGGTGCCGCCGAACTTCGAGAAATGGAAGCGTCCGGCGCTGAACCGCTTGGAGATGTTGCCCGCCCGGTCGACCCGCACGAAGAAGAACGGCACGCCGCGCGCCTCGGGCCGCTGCAGGGTGGTCAGCCGGTGGGCGACCTGCTCGTAGCTGGTGCCGAAGCGCTGGCCCAGCAGCTCCACGTCGTAGCGCTCCGCCTCGCAGGCCTGCAGGAAGCGGCCATAGGGCATCAGCAGGGCGGCGGCGAAATAGTTCGCCAGGCTGACCCGCGCCAGCGGCCGCGCCGCGGCGGAGAAGCCGCCGGCGCGGACCTCCGCGTCGATCAGGTCGGCGCAGTCCAGCAATGCCAGCCGCGCGGCGATCTGGAAGCGCCGGCCGGGCTGGTCCAGCCGTTCCGACAGCAGCAGCTGCCGGCGGTGCGGGTCGAAACGGCTGAGCCGGTGGGGCATCACGTCCTGCGGCAGGATGCGCACGCGATAGCCATGCCGCTCGCGCAGCCGGTCGTTCAGCACGATCTGCGGCTCGTCCTGCTGCAGGCCGATCTCGTCGGCCATCGCCTCGGCCGCCAGGTCCAGCGCGGCGACATGGTTGTGCCGCTCGTGGAAATGGACGCGCACCTCCTCCACCGGCCGGGCGGCCTGCTCCAGCATCTCCACCGTCTCGCGGTCCGACACCGGGTTGCGCTCGGCCAGCGCGGACATCGCCAGTTCGCGATAGCGGTCGTGCAGGCGCAGCACGGCGCGCGCCAGGTCGGGCGAGGCGTTCACCACCTCCTCCGCCTCGGTACGCGGGATCGCGGCGCCGAACACCGGGTCCTTCAGCGCGCCCTCCAGCTCCCCCAGCAGCTGCATCTCGCCGCCGCCGGAGATCTCCGACAGGCTGAAATCGTAGACCTGCGACAGCCGCAGCAGCACCTTGGCGCTGACCGGCCGCTGGTTCGCCTCCATCAGGTTCACATAGGTGGGCGAGATGCCCAGATCCTCGGCCATCTGCGCCTGGGTCAGCCCCAGGCTGCGCCGCAGGCGCCGCAGCCGCGCCCCGATGACCAGCTTTTCCGTCCGTGCCGCCATTTACACCGCTTACAGAATGAGCTCCGAAAAGCTCACATGAATTACAAAATTACCCAATGAATTCATAAGCTTATTTGTGCGGTTCTGCAATGTTACTAAATTCACATCAGCCACCGCGCCCGGCCAGCCGGGTCGCGCAAGTGCCATTGCCAGGACGAAAGGACATGCCATGCCTCAGGGCCAGACCCGAACCCGCCGCAGCTATGCCGAACAGCGCGCCGCGCTTCTCGCCCGCTACCCCGCCGGCCGGACCGCCGGCGGGGTGGCGGTCGACGACATCCTGCAGCTGCGGGTGCAGAACAGCTTCGACACCCACCTGGATATCGCCCGGGCGATGGCGACCGTGATGCGGGCCGACATGGCGGCCTATGACGCGGACAGTTCGAAGTTCACCCAGAGCCTGGGCTGCTGGTCCGGTTTCCACGCCCAGCAGATGATCAAGTCGGTGAAGCGCCTGCGCGGCACGACGCAGGGCGCCTATGTCTATCTCTCCGGCTGGATGGTGGCGGGCCTGCGCAACCGCTGGGGCCATCTGCCCGACCAGTCGATGCACGAGAAGACCGCCGTCGCCGACCTGATCGCGGAGATCTACACCTCCCTGCGGCAGGCCGACGAGGTCGCGCTGAACGACCTGTTCCGCGAGCTGAAGGCCGCCCGCGAGGCCGGCGACCGGGCGGGCGAGGCCCGCGCGATCGCCGCGATCGACGGCTTCGAGAGCCATGTCGTGCCGATCATCGCCGATATCGACGCGGGCTTCGGCAACGAGCATGCGACCTACCTGCTGGCCAAGGAGCTGATCAAGGCGGGCGCCTGCTGCCTGCAGATCGAGAACCAGGTGTCGGACGCCAAGCAATGCGGCCACCAGGACGGCAAGGTCACCGTGCCGCGCGAGGATTTCATCGAGAAGCTGCGCGCCTGCCGCCTGGCCTTCGAGGAGCTTGGCGTGGAGGACGGCGTGATCGTCGCCCGCACCGACAGCCTGGGCGCCGGCCTGACCCAGAAGGTGCCGGTCAGCCGGGAGCCCGGCGACCTGGCGTCCGAATATATCAAGTGGCTGAAGACCGAGCCGATCACGTCGATGAACCCGATCCGCGAGGGCGAGCTGGCGCTGTTCCGCGACGGCGAATTCGTCCGCCCGCTGCGCCTGGCCAACGGCCTGTTCCCGTTCCAGGAGGGCTCCGGCCGCGCCCGCGTCATCGAGGATTGCATCGCGGCGCTGTCGCAGGGCGGCGCCGACCTCCTGTGGATCGAGACCGACACGCCGAACGTGGACGAGATCGCGTCGATGGTGGCGGAGATCCGCCAGGCCGTGCCGGGTGCCAAGCTCGCCTACAACAACTCGCCCTCGTTCAACTGGACCCTGAACCTGCGCAAGCAGGTGCGGGCGCAATGGCTGGCCGAGGGCCGCATCGCCGAGGGCGATTATCCGGCGGACAACGCCCTGATGAAGCCGGACTTCGACGCGACCGAGCTGGGCCGCGAGGCCGACGACCGGCTGCGCGCCTTCCAGGCCGACATCTCGGCGCGCGCGGGCGTGTTCCACAACCTGATCACCCTGCCGACCTTCCACCTGACCGCCAAGTCGGTGGACGAGCTGGCCCGCGGCTATTTCGGCGAGGACCGGATGCTGGCCTATGTCGGCACGGTGCAGCGCGCGGAGATCCGCCGCGGCATCTCCGCGGTGAAGCACCAGCACGAGGTCGGCTCCGACCTGGGCGACAGCTTCAAGGAGATGGTGGCCGGCGAGCGCGCCCTGAAGGCGGGCGGCCATGCCAACACGATGAACCAGTTCGCCGCGGAGTAGGCGAGAGGCAGGGCCACGGCCGAACCACCGGCCGCGGCCCTGCCGCCGGGCTGCATCGGCACCTGCGCCATGGGCCCCGGATCGACGTCCGGGGCGACGGCACTTATGGGACTCGCGGCAGGTTCCTCCGTCGCGGTCATCCCGACCGCCGAGCCGGGGTCCTGACTGGACGGTGCCGCCGGACTGCCTTGCGGCCTGTGCCATGGGCCCCGGATCGAAGTCCGGGGCGACGGCACTTATGGGACTTACGGCAGGTTCCTCCATCGCGGTCATCCCGGCCGTCGAGCCGGGATCATGGCTGAACGGTGCCGCCGCGCTGCCTCTCCGCCTGCGCCGTGCGCCCCGGATCGACCTCGGGCGCGACGGCACTTCGGGCATTTGCGGCAGCCTCTCCCTCGCGGTCATCCCGGCCGCCGAGCCGGGATCATGGCCGGGCGGCGCCGCCCGGACGACCGGGGTCCGGCCCTTCAGGCTGGCCTGTATATCTCCATGATGCTATATGTATATCAATCGGAGATATACATATGGCTCTTTTCATTCGGGACCCGGAAGTCGACGCTCTCGCGGAAGAACTTCGCCGTCTCACCAAGGCCCGCAGCAAGACCGAGGCGGTGCGCAGGGCGCTGCAGGAGCGCGTGGCGGAACTGCGCCAGGCGCGGCCGCTGGCTGCGCGCCTGACCCGGTCGAAGGCCCTGGCCGACGCGATGGGGACGGGCGATTCCACATTCGACATGAAATCCTACACCGACGAGATGTGGGGCGATGCCTGATGTTCCTCGATGCTTCCGTCATCGTCGCGATCCTGGGACGTGAGCCCGGCTTCGAGGAAATCGAGAAGCGGCTTGCCGCCGCCGGCGGGCCCTTCGCCGTCTCGCCCCTCGTCCGGTTCGAGGCGTCGGTGGCGCTGGCGCGGCAGAAGGCGCAGGCCGGACGGGGCCGGCGCAGGCCCTCGGGCGACCTGCTGCATCAGGCCCGGGGGGCCGTCGACGCCTTCATCGAGGATCTCGGTGTCGTCGAGATCGCGATATCGCCGGAGATCGGCCAGATGGCACTGGACGCCTGCGCGACCTACGGCAAGGCCGTGGGGCATCCGGCCGACCTGAATTTCGGCGACTGCTTCGCCTATGCCTGCGCCAGGGCGCTCGGCATGGAGCTGCTCTACAAGGGCAGCGATTTCGCGCGCACCGACCTCGCCTGACCCTGCGCCACCGATTTCGTTGCACTGGGCGGCCAGGCCTTGCAGCCGGCGGATAGCCCTTCGGCCCGCAGTGCCGCTACCCTGCCGGTCGGACCGTTTTCCCCCGGGGGTGCCCCATGGATCTTGCCTTGCCAATGCCGGACTCGCGCGCAGCGATCGCCGCGCTGCAGAGCCGGCGCAAGCGCATCGCCTTCGAGCGCGCGAAGACCATCGACTGGTATCGCGGGCGCCTGGACCATGTCGATCCGGAGCGCCTGGACGAGCCGGAGGAATGGCAGAAGATCCCGATCCTGGACAAGGACAGCCTGCGGCAGCTCGACCATGCGGAGTTCCTGCGGCGGTTCTGCGCCGTGCCGGCGGAGGAGATCGCGGAATACTGGCGCTCCGGCGGCTCCACCGGGAAGCCGGTCTTCTACCCCCGCACCGCGGAGGACGTCCGCTATGCGCTGCTCTCCTGGGGGCGGTCGTTTCCCTGCATGGGGATCGGCAAGGGCGATCTCTGCCACATCGCCTTTCCGATCGGCGTGCATCCGGCGGGCCAGGTCTGGGCGCGCAGCGCGTCCCTGTTCGATGTCGGCATGGTCTGGGTCGGCGCCGGCAATGCGGTCCCCACCGAGGCGCAGCTGGGCCTGATCCAGAGCCTGCGGCCGACCGTCTTCATGGGGATGAGCAGTTTCGCCCTGCACATCGCCAACCTGGCCGATGCACGCGGCATCGACCTGGCCGGCAGTACGGTGCGCAAGGTGGTCTGCTCCGCGGAGACCCTGTCGGAGGCCAAGCGCGAGAAGATCGGCCGCATGTGGGGGGCGGAGGTCTACGACGTGTTCGGCATGAGCGAGGCGGGCCTGATGGGGGCCGAGAACGCCGCGCATGACGGCATCCATGTCTGGACCGACCTCTACCATATCGAGGTGGTCGACCCGGAGACCGGTGCCGCGGTGCCGGACGGCGAGGCCGGGACCCTCTGCGTCACGCCGCTCTGGACCAACCATGCCACCCCGTTCCTGCGCTGGAACTCCGGCGACATCGTGCGCTTCGTGCCGCATTCCGCCGGCAGCGGGCCCTGGGCGGAGCTGTTCCCGATGATCCGGCACGCCAACCGCACGACGGGGTTCTTCAAGCTGCGCGGGGTGAACGTGAACCATGCGGAGTTCGAGGACCTGATGTTCCGCAACGCCCTGGTCAACGACTTCCAGGCCCTGCTGCTGACCGAAGCGGCAACCGGCCGCGAGGGCCTGGTCCTGCATATCGAGGTCCGCCGCGGCCAGGCCGAGGCCGAGGCCCGGGCAGAGGTCGAGAAGGCGGTGAAGCTGACCTTCGAGATCACGCCGGAGATCGAGGTGCTGCCGCCGGGCAGCCTGGCGGAGCGCTTCGAAAGCAGCCTCAAGGCGCCGCGCTTCGTCGACCGGCGCAGCTGAGCGGAGGCATCGGGATGGGCGCACTCAGCATCGCCGTCGTGGGGGGAGGGCCGGGCGGCCTCTACTTCTCGATCCTGATGAAGAAGGCCAATCCGGCGCACGACATCACTGTCTACGAGCGCAACCGCGCCGACGACACCTTCGGCTTCGGCGTCGTCTTCTCCGACGAGACCCTGGGCAATTTCGAGGCGCGCGACCCGGAGAGCTACCGCGCGATCACCGATGCCTTCGTCTATTGGGGCGCGATCGACACCCATGTGAAGGGCGAGGTGATCCGCTCCGACGGCCATGGCTTCTGCGGCATGGACCGCCGCACCCTGCTGCTGCTGCTGCAGGAGCGGGCGCGCGCGCTCGGCGTGCGGCTGGTCTTCGAGACCGGGATCGGCGACCTGGCGGAACTGGGCAAGCCGGACCTGGTCGTGGCCGCGGACGGCATCAACAGCGGCATTCGCGAGCGCTACAAGGCGCATTTCCGGCCGCAGCTGGACTGGCGCCACAACAAGTTCTGCTGGCTGGGCAGCACGAAGCAGCTTGGCGCCTTCACCTTCACCTTCCGCCGCAACGACCATGGCATCTGGATCCTGGGCGCCTATGGCTACAAGCAGGGCATGAGCACCTGGGTGCCGGAATGCGACGAGGCGACCTGGCGCCGTGCCGGGCTGGACCGCGCGAGCGAGGCGGAGACCGTCGCCTATCTGGAGGATCTGTTCGCCGACCTGCTGGACGGGCACAGGCTGCTGACCAACCGCTCGATCTGGCGCAACTTCCCGATGGTGAAGAACGAGAACTGGACCTTCGGCAATATCGTCCTGATCGGCGATGCGCTGCACACCGCGCATTACTCGATCGGCTCCGGCACCAAGCTGGCGATGGAGGATGCCATCGCCCTGACCGACGCCTTCGCCGAAAGCGAAAGCCGGGCCGGCGGCGACGGCGTCCAGGAGGCCCTGGCGCGGTTCGAAAGGGTGCGCCGCGAGGAGGTGGAGAAGACCCAGCATGCGGCCGATGTCAGCCTGGTCTGGTTCGAGAAGCCGGAGCGGTTCTGGCAGCTGGAGCCGATGCAGCTGACCTTCAGCCTGCTCTCGCGGTCCAAGCAGATCACCTACGAGAACCTGAAGCGGCGCGACCCGGCCTTCATCGACCGGGTCGATCGCTGGTGGGGGGCCAAGATGCGTGCCGAGCAGGGCTTCGAGATCCCCGCCGAGACCCCGCCGCCGCCGATGTTCACGCCGTTCCGGCTGCGCGACATGGTGGTGCAGAACCGGGTCGTGGTCTCGCCGATGAACATGTACAGCGCCGAGCCCGGCGGGATCCCCGGCGATTTCCACCTGGTCCATCTGGGGCGGCTGGCGATGGGCGGGGCGGGCCTGGTCTTTGCCGAGATGACCTCGGTGTCGGAGGATGCGCGCATCACGCCGGCCTGCCCGGGACTCTACAACGAGGCGCAACTCGCCGCCTGGCGGCGGATCTGCGACTTCGTGCATCGCCAGAGCGACGCGAAATTCTGCCTGCAGATCGGCCATGCCGGGCGCAAGGGCTCCACCCGGCTCGGCTGGGAGGGGATGGACCTGCCGCTGCAGGGCGATGCGAACTGGCCGATCGTCTCCGCCTCGCCGCTGCGCTTCCGGGCGGAGAGCCAGCTGCCGAGCGAGATCGACCGCGCCGGCATGATCGCCGTGCGCGAGGCCTTCGTGCGCGCCGCGCGGCTGGCCGACGCGGCCGGCTTCGACATGCTGGAGCTGCACATGGCCCATGGCTACCTGCTGTCCAGCTTCATCTCGCCGCTGACCAACCGCCGGACGGATGCCTGGGGCGGCAGCCCGGAGCGGCGCATGCGCTACCCGCTGGAGGTGTTCGACGCGGTGCGCGAGGCCTGGCCCGACAAGCCGCTGTCGGTGCGCATCTCGGCCAGCGACTGGGTGCCGGGTCGCGGCCTGGATGTCGACGATGCGATCGAGATCGCCCGCATGCTGAAGGCGCATGGCGTCGACATCCTGGATGTTTCGGCCGGACAGACGGTGACCGAGGCGCGCCCGGTCTATGGCCGCATGTTCCAGACGCCGTTCTCGGAGGCGATCCGCGCCGACGTGGCGATCCCCACCATCACGGTCGGCAACATCACGACGCCGGACCAGGTGAACACCATCGTCGCGGCCGGCCGCGCCGACCTTGTCGCGCTGGCGCGGCCGCACCTGGTCGACCCGCATTTCACCCTGCGTGCCGCGGCCCATTACGGCGTGGAGCAGCAGGCCTGGCCGAAGCCCTATCTGGCCGGCAAGGAGCAGGCGATGCGGCTGTTCGAGCGCAGCAATGCCGAGGAGGCGCAGCTGCGCGCCGCCGCGCGGACCCGGCCCAGCGACCTGGGGCAGGCGGCGGAATAGCCGCGCGGTCCGGGGCGGGGCGCCGGCCGGCTGTTCAGAGCTTGGGGATCAATCGACTGTGATACTGCACACCCACGCCCATCGTCGCCACCGGGCCTGCCCCGGTGGCCCAAGTCGATGCCCGTCTCAATCGATTGAGCATGACGGCGCGATGGGTTGCCGGGCGCTGCCCGGCAATCGGGTCGGGCCCACTGCTGTCCGGTTCCCCTGCGGCTGCTCGGCCGGAGGTCCTTGTTCCATCTGACCTTCTCACGGAACGCGCTGGACTGAGACAGCGATTTGGCAGCTGCTCTCCCCATCTCGTCTCCGCCGGGCGCGACCCACGGCTGTCCGGTTGAGCATGGCCGGCATTCGCTCAAGGCCGCGACTTTACCGGGCTTGCGGGGTCAAGCGTTGACGCTGGACATGGATGTCCTTGCGTTCCCCCAATCGTCACCACCGCGCTCGTCGCGGTGGTCCATGGTGCCGCCAGGCTCAATAATTGCCTGATCTTATTGAGGTGCGGCGCGATGGGTTGCCGGGCATCGCCCGGCGACCGGGACAAGCCCGCGCATGACGAAGCTATAAAAGGCATGAGGCCGGAGAACGGCACTTAACCGGACAGCAGTGGGCTCGACCCGGCGGTCCATCGCGGAGCGAGGCTCAATCGCCCCGGAACCTGTTGGAAACCGTTGGGCAGCGGCACCATGGACTCGCGGGACAAGCCCGCGAGTGACGAGCTTTTGGAGGCAGGTCGCGCCATATCGCACAGCAGCCGACCTGAACCGGACAGCAGTGGGTCGGGCCCTCGGGTGACGAGGCGGTGCGGCAGGCTCTCAGTCGCCGCGCTCCTTGAAGCGCAGCACCGCGGCAGGCGCGCGGCCGAAGCGCCGGCGGAACTGCGCGGCGAAGCGCGACAGGTGGGCGAAACCGCAATCCATCGCGATGGCGGCCACACTGTCCGCCGCGGGGTCCGCCGCCAGCAGGCGCTGCCGCGCCAGGTCCAGCCGACGGTCGCGCAGCCAGGCCAGCGGCGTGGTGTCCCGGAACCGCCGGAAGCCGTAGTACAGGGTACGCCCGCTGACATTGGCGAGCGCCGCCATGTCCTGCACCGTAAGGTCGGCCGCCGGGTCGGCGTCGATCGCCGCCTCGACCCGGTGCAGGTAGTGCGGCGCGCAGCCCCGTTCCGGCCGGCGCAGGTCTTCCGAGCGGTCGCTGGGAAAGGCCGCCAGCACCGCGGCGATCACCGCCTCCTCGACCTGCCGGCGAAAGCGGGCCGGGCGGTCGTGCATCTGTTCGACATAGCCGGCCATCGCCGACATCAGGTCGGCGGCATCGGCCACCACATTGGGGCGGAAGGCGATCTCCGCCTCCTCGCCCAGCAGGGCCCGGGCATGGGCCTGCAGGGCCGCACGGTCGATGCGGACGATCAGCTGCCGGCCGTCCGGCAGCCAGTCCTTGGCGAACGCCTCGTCCGGGTTGACCGCATAGGCCATGCGCGCCGGCACCTCGGTGGCGCGATGGTTGCGCCAGATCCGGAACGGCCCGTGGAGCGCGACCTGGAACAGGTAGAAGCGGTCCATCCCCGGCGCCGACATGCGGACATGCCCGCCATAGCCCAGGTCGTGCAGCGCGACACGCCCGCAGGCCAGCGCGCGGTGGGTGACGGCCAGGCGCCGGTCGCCGTCCAGGAACTGCAGGTCGTGGGACCGGAACGAGCCGGTCAGGTGCCTGCGCGCCTCCTCCGCATCGCCGGTCCGGAACGGCGGCGCGCGCCGGCCGAGCGGTTCGGGACTGTCCTCGACGGATCGCAAGGCGGGGCTGCTCCTTCGTGCGCTGGATGATCGTCGCCCGATCGTAGGGGGGCCGCCACCCTGTCTTCAAGCGGCGGCTGTCCGCTGCCCGGGAGGGCCCCGGAACCGCGCGCCGCCCGCAGCACCATTTGGCCGCAGATGTTCGGCGGCCTGCCCGGCATACCGATTTCCGTCGCGACGGGCGCGGGCATCGGCCCGGCCGGCTCCCGTTCGGGGCCATCCCGGAGAACCATCCTGGGATCCAGTTTCACCTCATATGCAGGTCATTCAACGGGTTAGATCCGCGGCGCCCGTGTCAGTACTTCGTCACCGCCGGCCCCGCCGCCTCGCCCCAGCGGTAGTGCCTTTTCTCCACATTGTCGGCGACCCGGGCCGCCAGCGCGGCCTGGTCGATCTGGTGGACGCTGCCGCTGCCGGCCAGGTCGAGCGCATGGGCCGCCGCCATGCCCATGGCGATGCAGGGGCCCATGACGCGGACGCTGGACAGGGCGGAGACATCGGCGTCGATGCAGCGGCCGGCGGCGACGACATTCTGCGCCTGCCTGGGCAACAGGCTGCCCAGCGGCACGTAGTGCACATGGTCCTCGTCGAACAGGATCCAGTGATGGCCGTCGCCATGGTCGTGCAGCTCGATCGGCCAGGCGGTGCGGGCGACCGCGTCGGGGAACTTCGTGCCGGCGCGGATCTCGTCGACGGTCAGGTGATGGTCGCCGACGATCCAGCGCGTCTGGCGGATCCCCGGCGTGCCGAAGGAACGGATCTTTGCCCGGCCGAAGCAGTCCGGGAACTCCGCCTTCAGGAAGTCGACCGCGCGCACCGCCTGCTCCTTGCCCTCCAGCGCCTTGGCGGAAGCCTCCACCGGGTCCAGCGGGGTCTCGACATGCGTCATGTTCATCGCCGCGATGCCGCGGCCCGGAATGGTGAAGCCCAGCCCCTCGCGCCGCAGCAGGCCATAGGCATCGCCGCGCTCCTTCAGGCGGGCGGCGATCTCCACCTTGGTGGGCTGGTGGGCCTCGTCGATATGCTCCAGCACCACCATCTGGGTGCCGAACACGCCCTTCGTCTCCGGCAGGCGGCAGTCGAAGCCGGCCTGCCAGACCAGGGCGGCATCGCCGCTGGCCTCCACCCAGCCCTGCGCCTCGATCCGCACCGGGCCGTAGCGGGTCATGAAGGTCGCGGCCTCGATCCGGTCCTGCGCCACCGCGGTCTCCATCAGCTGGGCGCCCAGCAGGATGGTGATCCCGGCCTCCAGGATCCGCGTCTCCACCCAGCGGCCCAGCGCGACCTCGTCATAGTAGACGACCGTGGTGGTCGGGCCGTTGCGGTAGTGCAGCGCCTTGTCCTGTCCTTCCAGCCAGTCGAGCAGGTCGTCGGCGATGCCATAGGTGAACTGGTAGCCATGCGTGCCGTTGGAGAACAGGCCGCAGAAGGTGGCGATGATCGAGTTCACCGCCTGACCGCCCAGCACCGGCTGGCCGTCCACCAGCACGACCTTCCGCCCCAGCCGGGCGGCCTGCAGCGCGGCGGAGACGCCGGATATCCCGGCGCCCACCACGCAGATATCGGCCTGCAGCCGGCGGGTCGGGTCCGCGCCGTCGCGGCGGACGATCCGCGTCGCGGTGCTGGGGTCGCTTGCCATGGTCGATCCTCGCGCCTGTGCTCCGGGCGCGGCATCCTGGACCGGTTCGCCGCCGCTGTCAGGCGTCCAGCCGGGCCAGGGTCCGGCGGGCCGCGCGGCAGCCGGCGGGCGCGCTGGCGCGCAGGCGGCCGCCACGGTCCTGCACGGCACTGCCCAGCCAGGCGACGAGATCGTCCAGGACTTCCGCCCGGTTGATCTCGTTCAGAATCTCGTGCCGCGCGCCGGGATAGACGCGTGCCTCCAGGTTGCGCAGCCCGGCGCCGCGATAGCGCTCCATCTGGACGGCGAAATAATCCAGGAAGCCGTTGACCGGGTCCCGCGTGCCGCTGAGCATCAGCACGGGCAGGTCCGGCCGGATCCGGCGCAGCTCCGCCGGGTCGCGCAGCCGCGGCCCGGCGCCTGACAGGCTGTCGTGCGATGCGCGGCTCACGGCGAAGCCGCAGAGCGGGTCGTCCATGTAGCGGTCGACCACCGCCTGGTCGCGGCTGAGCCAGGCGAAGGGCGTGTTGATCGGGGCAAAGGCATCGCTCCTGCCGTCGGCCAGGGGGTCCCGCCCGCCGAGGGCCTTGTACAGCAGGTCGAGCGCCGAGCCGCCGGACATCGCCGCGCCGCAGACGGCATGGCTGTTCTCGATCAGGAAGCGCTGCGCGGCCCAGGCGCCCATGCTGTGGCCCAGCAGGAAGATCGGCGTGCCGGGATTCTCCGTTGCCGCCAGCCAGACCACCTGCCGCAGATCCTCCACCAGGCCGTCGAAGCCGCCGGCGCCGAAATCGCCCAGCCGGCCGGGGACCGCCGCCATGCCATGGCCGCGATGGTCGTTGGCATAGACCGCGTAGCCATGGGCCGCGAGGCCGGTGGCCGCCCAGCGATAGCGCAGCGCATGCTCCGCCAGCCCGTGCGACACGATGACGACAGCCAGCGGCGCGGTGCGGGGGCGCCAGCGATGCACCGGGATCGTCGCCCCGTCCTGCGCGAGGATGCCGAAGCTCTCCTCCCACAGGCCATGCGCCCGGGGCAGGGAGCCGGGCCTGCGCAATGCGCCGCTCATCTTTCGGCATCCGCGATGAAGCAGCCGGTCTCCCGGGTGGGCATGCGGCGCCGCGGGGTCATGCAGCGCCGGCCATCGGTTCGCGGCCCGCCTGCACGGCTTCGGGGGGCGCGGTCAGCCGGTCCAGCCGCGGCACGAAATGCTCGTGCAGGGCGAGCGCGGCGGCACCCGTCGCCAGCGAGGCCGTCGGCGGATGCACCCGGCGCACCAGCGGCGCGTCGAGCCCGCTGGCAGAGAAGCTGGCGAAACCGGCGCGCAGCCGTTCCGCGATGCGGTCGCCGATGGCGTTGGGCGGGTCGATGCAGAGGAAGACGCCTTCCAGGTCCAGGCAGGCCTGGGCGGCCTGCAGCCCCAGGAACACGGCATCGCCGGCCTCCCGGTTCCACTGCGCCACGATGCCGGGGCAGGCATGGACGGCACGGTAGAAATCCTCCGTCCCGCCGGCCTGGAAGCCTGCCATCGCCAGCCGGCCGCGCAGCGCGGCGAAGCTTGCCACCTCGCGCAATGCGACCAGTTCCTGTGCCGCCGGCACCTGCGCCGCACGGCCCTTCCGGCCCCGCATGGCGGCTGGCGCAGCGCCGGGCGGGCGCGGCACCGGCAGGGCGCCGAACTGCCCGGCGCGGCCATGGCTGCCGCGGAACAGGGCGCCTTCCAGGACCAGGCAGGAATCGACGGTCTCGCCGATGGCGAGATAGGCGAAGGCACGCGGCAGCGGCGTCTCGGCCAGCAGCGACATCGACAGCGCACCCACGACGGCGGCACGTTCGACATGGACCGGCAGGCCTTCCGGCGCCGGCACCAGCGCGGCGATGGCGGCGGCATCGGCGGCCAGCATGCCCGTGCCGCCGGGCGGTTCGGTCATGCCGATGCCGACGATGCGCCCGGTGTCGATCCCCGCCAGCCCGGCATGGTGCCAGACCTTGCCGAGCCCCTCGGCAAGGGCCTTTCGCACAATCGTCCGGTCCGGTCGCGGGCAGTCGCTCAGCGCGCGATAGACCAGCCGCCCGGCGAAATCCACCAGCGCGATCTCCACCCTACGCGGGCCCAGGTCGATGCCGACGGCATAGGCGCCGGTCGGGCTGATGGCATAGAGGGTCGAGGGATGCCCCACCTCGCCGACCCGCCGCCCGCCCTCGCGGATCAGGCCGGCGTCCAGGAGCTTGTCGAAGATGCCGTTCACGGCCTGCGGCGTGAGCGCAATGCGGCGTGCGATGTCCGGCTTCGACGCGGCGCCGGCCCGACGCAGTTCCGCCAGGATCGATCGCTCGTTGTGACGCCGCGCGCGGCGTGCCGTGGTGGCACTGGAACTTGCGCTCATACCTGCCTGCCCTGTCTGACCGTGCCGATAGTATGGCTTCGCCGGCGCGGGGCAATCGGATTCCGGCGCCGGCGCGACGCGGAGATCGGGCTGCCTGCCCAATTTATCAAGCAAATTGACAAACTCCGCCATGGCGTGGTGATCTGCCGGCAACGCGCACATCGATGCGCGAGGCCGTTTTTCTGGGGAGGATGCCATGAACCGCCTGCTGCCAGCCCTCGGGCTGTCCTTGATGCTTGTCGCGCCGGCTTTCGCCGCCGACGACGTGATGCTGCTGCCCGACGGGCTGATGACGCCGACGACCGACCAGATGGTTCCGGCGGGCAAATACAAGAAGGACCCGCCCTGGACGATCGGCATGTCCTTCGGCGGCGTGGGCAACAGCTGGATCGTGCAGATGATCCAGGAAGCCAAGTATACCGCTGCCCAGAACCCCAATATCGCCGACTTCATCTTCGTCGAGGCCAACTGGCAGCCGGCGAAGCAGATCGCCGACATGGAGGACCTGATCACCCGCAAGGTCGATGCGCTGATCGTCGGCCCGATCGCCTTCCCCCTGGTGAAGACCCAGGTGGATGCGGCGATCGCGGCGGGCATCCCGGTGATCACCTTCGGCGCCAGCGAGGGCGAGCTTGCCTCGACCACCGAGATCATGGGCGGCGGCGAGGAGTTCGGCCGGGTCGGCGGCGAGTTCCTGCGCGAGAAGCTGGGCGGCAAGGGCACCGTCTGGGCGTTCCGCGGCATCGCCGGCGTCGGCGAGGAGACCCTGCGCTACAACGGTTTCGTCAAGGCGCTGGAGGGGTCCGATATCAAGATCGGTGCCGAGGTGTTCGGCGACTGGGGCTATGCCAAGGGCAAGCAGCTCTGCGAGAACCTGGTCCTGTCCGGCCAGCCGGTCGACGGCATCTGGTTCTCCGGCGCGGAAATGACCCGCGCCTGCATCGACGTCTTCAAGGATACCGGCAAGCCGATGGTGCCGATGACCGGCGAGGGCAATAACGGCTTCCTCAAGGTCTGGAGCGAATCCGGCATCGACAGCGTGGCGCCGGTCTTCACCCCGGGCCTCGGCCCGGCTGTGGTGAATGCCACCATCGCCATCCTGGAAGGCAAGCCGCTGTACAAGTCCTACTTCTCCTCGCCGCCGCCGATCACCAATGCGGAACTGGCGGATTACTACCGGCCCGACCTGAACGATGCCTTCTGGGTCCCCTCCACGATGCCGGAGGACGAGATCATGAAGACCTTCAAGCGCTGATCCGGCGCCTCTGACCCCGGCCGCATCCGTTCGATGCCCGATCCCGCGTCGCCCGGCGCGGGCGCCCCCGGCCCTGCGGCCGGGGGCGTCGTCATCGCGTTCCGGGATGTCACCAAGCGCTTCGGCTCCACCGCCGCGCTGTCCGCCGTGTCGCTGCAGGGCCATGCCGGTTCCGTCCACGCGGTGACGGGGGAGAACGGCGCCGGCAAGTCGACCCTGATGAAGCTTCTGGCCGGCGTGCACCGGCCGGACGAGGGGGAAATCCTGCTGAACGGAAGGGCGGTCGCCTTCTCCGGTCCAGGCGCGGCCCTGCATGCCGGCATCTCCACGGTGTTCCAGGAACTGACCCTGCTGCCGAACCTGTCGGTGGCGGAGAACATCTTCCTGGGGCGCGAACCGCGCCGCGGCCCGCTGCTGGACCGCGGGCGCATGCGGCGGGAGGCGCGGCTTGCGCTCGACCGGCTGGGCATGTCGCTCGACGTCGACACGCTCTGCGGTGCGCTGTCGGTGGCCGAGCAGCAGCTGATCGAGATCGCCAAGGGCCTGACGGTCGATGCGGAGGTCTTCATCTTCGACGAGCCGACGGCCGCGCTGAACGCCCCGGAGATCGACAAGCTGGAGGCGCTGATCGGCGAGTTGAAGCGGCGCGGGCGGCTCGTCTTCTATATCAGCCACCGGCTCGACGAGATCTTCCGGTTCTGCGACCGGGTCACCGTGCTGAAGGATGGCGAGCATGTCGCCACCGCCGCCACGGCGGAGCTGGACCATGACCGCCTGGTCGCCCTGATGGTCGGCCGGCCGCTGGGGCAGCTTTTCCCCGCTCGCCGCATCGCACCCGCCGTGCCGGAGCCGGCGCTGCAGGCGGACGGGCTGGTCGTGCATGCCGGCCTGGCGCCGGTCGACCTGGCCCTGGCGCGCGGCGAGATCCTCGGTCTTGCCGGCCTGGAAGGGCAGGGCCAGCGCGGCATCGTCCGTGCCCTGGCCGGGCTGGATCCGCCGGCGGCCGGCAGCATCACCCTGCATCGCGACGGGCAGCGCCAGCGGCCGGCTGCCTCCGTCGTCGCAATGACCCGCGCCGGCGTTGGCTTCGTGCCGGAGGAACGCAAGACGGAGGGGCTCTACCTGCCGCTGTCGATCGAACAGAACATGGCGCTGGGCCTGCTGCGCAACATGCCCGGCTGGGCGCGCGCGCGGATCGACCGGGGGCGCATCCGCGACCTCATGGCGGCGCTGGGCGTGCGGGCCCGCGATGCCGGGCAGGATGTCGGCTCGCTGTCCGGCGGCAACCAGCAGAAGGTGATGATCGGCCGCTGGCTGGCCTCCGGCGTGGACGTGCTGCTGATCGAGGAACCCACGCGCGGCGTCGATGTGGGCGCCAAGGCGGACATCTACGCCCTGCTGCGCGGCTTCACGGAAAAGGGCGGTGCGGTGCTGTTCACCTCCAGCGAACTGACCGAGCATCTGGGGCTCTGCGACCGCATCCTGGTGGTGCGCGGCGGGGCGATCGTGGCGGAGATGGCGGCCGTCGACGCCAGCGAGGAACGTATCATGATGCATGCGATCACGGGTGCCGGCGTGGCGCGGGCCGCCGCCGCGGAGCCGGCATGAGCGCCGGCCCCCTGGCCCGCATGGCCGGCCGCCGGGCGCGCACCGGCCTGGGCCTGGTGACCTTCGCGCTGCCGCTGCTGTTCTTCGTCGGCCTGTCGCTGCACGCGCCGGACTTCCTGGGCTTCCAGAACCTGGCGAACGTGAACAGCCAGATCACCGCGCTGCTGATCATCTCGCTGGGCCAGCTGCTGGTCGCGCTGTCTGCCGGGGTGGACCTGTCCGTCGGCTCGGTGCTCAGCCTGACCAGCGCCATCCTGGTCAGCGTCGATCCCGGCCTGGCGGTGCCGCTGGCGCTGCTGGCCGGACTGGCGGTGGGCCTGGCCAACGGCATCGGCGTCGCCGTGTTCGGGGTGCATCCGCTGGTCATGACCCTGGCGATGATGACCTTCCTGCAGGGCCTGGCGCTGCTGGTCAGCCCGGTGCCCGGCGGCGACGTCCCCGATTTCCTGGAGGCGATGGTCAAGTTCGACCTGGCGGGGATTCCCGGCGCGTTCTTCTGGTGCCTGGCCGCGGTGCTCTTCATGGCCGTGCTGCTGCACCGGACGCGCTTCGGCCTGCGCATCTTCGCCATCGGTGCCGGCAGCGACGCCGCCGCGCTGAACGGCATCGCCGTGGTGGCGCCGCAGATCGCCTGCTACGTGATCTGTTCGCTGTTCGCGGTGCTGGCCGGCCTGTTCCTGTCCGCGCGCGTTTCCACCGGGGACCCGACCATGGGGGCGCCCTTCGCCCTGGAATCGGTCACCGCGATCGCCCTGGGCGGCGTGCAGCTCGCCGGCGGGGTGGGCAGCGTGACCGGCGTGATCTTCGGCGTGATCACCCTGGGCCTGATGACCAACGGCATGAACCTGGTCGGCATCTCGCCCTTCATCCGGGCGGCGACCACCGGCCTGCTGCTCCTGCTGGCGATCAGCCTGCAGCGCCGCAAGGCGATCGGGGTATGAGAATCGGCTCGCCGGGCGGGGCGGAGGCGGCGCCCCCCAGGCTGCTCGACCGGCTGCGGGGCCTGCAGGGATGGGCGCTGGCTTTGCCCGTTGCCTATGGCGGCACCGCGCTGCTGCTGCTCTGCGCCTATGTCGCGCGGCCGGCGCTGCTCTCTCCGTTCCTTCTGCTGCTGATCATCCGCCAGGCCGCCCCGCTGGGCATCGCGGTGCTGGGCCAGTCGCTCTGCATGCGGGTGCTGTCGCTGGACCTGTCGTTCGGCGGGGTGGCGATGATGGTCAGCTATTTCCTGACCAGCGGCGTGCTGCCGGCGCCGGACTGGCTGCTGATCGCCGGCTGCCTCGGCTTCGGCGCGCTGGTGGGCGCGGTCAACGCGATCTTCATCACCTGGCTGCGTGCCTCCTCGGTGATCGTCACCCTGGCGATGGCGATCGTGCTGGGCGGCATCGTCATCGCCTTCAGCCAGTTCCGCGCGCCTGGCGATTCGCCAGAGCTCCTCCGCACGATCGGCCAGGCGCGGATCGGCATCGTGCCCGTCGCGCCGTTCGTCTGGCTGGCGCTGCTGGTGCCGCTGGCGCTGTTCCTGCGGCTGTCGGTGTTCGGACGCCATGTCGACGCGATCGGCGCCAATCCGCGGGCGGCCTGGACTTCCGGACTCCCGGTGGTCCGGGTGATCTTCACGGTGCATATCCTGTCGTCCTTGTTCGCCGTGTTCAGCGCCTTCCTGCTGGTCGGTTTCGTCGGCGTCGGCAGCCTGGAGATCGGGCGCGACCTGGCGCTGAACTCGCTGGCCGCGGTGATCCTGGGCGGCGTCACCTTCGGTGCGGGCAAGGGGGGCGTGCTGGGCCCGGCGATGGCCGCCTTCATGCTGACCTTCCTGTTCAATCTCTTGACCAGCTTCGGCCTGGGCGAGCCGGGCAAGCTGATGATGCAGGGCGGAATCGTGGCGCTGGCCGCGATCGCCTACACCAAACGCAAGGACAGACGGGGGATCTGGAAATGACGGAGATCATGAAGGGCGCGGAGCCGTTCATGCTGGACGGCGACGACCGCGGCATCCTGCTGCTGCACGGCTTCACCGGCACCACGCAGAGCATGCGGCCGGTGGGCGAGGGGCTGAATGACCGGTTCGGCTTCACGGTCTGCGGCCCGCGCCTGAAGGGGCATGGCACCTCGCCCGACGACATGGAGACGACGAGCTACCTGGACTGGCTGGCCTCGGCGGAGGAGGGCCTGCAGACCCTGCTGGCCACGAAGCGGCAGGTCTTCGTCGCCGGCCTGTCGATGGGCGGCACCCTGACCCTGAACCTGGCCGCGCGCTTTCCCGACCGGATCGCGGGCATCGCACCGGTCAACGGCGCGGTCGGGGTGTTCGACGGCGGCATGGCGGAACTGGTCTGCGCCGCCGACGCGCCGGCCCGCATCCCCGGCATCGGCTCCGACATCAAGGCACCCGGCGTGGAGGAGCTGGCCTACAAGGAGGTGCCGGTCGCCTGCCTGCGGCAGATCTTCGTGCTGATGTGCGCGACCCGGGACCTGCTGCCGCGGATCGTCGCGCCGGCCCTGGTGTTCCAGTCGCGGGAGGATCACGTGGTGCCGGAGGCCAATGCCGACGCCATCATGGCATCGATCGGCTCCACCGACGCCCGGTTGCTGCGGCTCACCGATTCCTACCATGTTGCAACCCTGGACAATGACAGGGACCTGATCGTCGACCGGATGGGGGCGTTTTTCTCGTCGCTGGGTTGAGCGGGCCGGCGCCCGGCACCGCGCCGCACGGCAAATCCGCCTGTCGCTCGCCGGGCGGTTGCGTCGGGACGCCAACTCGCGGTCTACTGCCGTCGTGATGGGACAGACATAAGCAATCCACGGGCAGATGCCGCAGAAAGCTCGACGCACCGGGAACAAGAAGACGACGGGAGGAACTCCGATGAGCAAGGACAGCACGACCTTCACGCGACGGAATGCACTGATCGGCGGTGCCGCGATGGTGGCGGCGCCGATGGTGATCGGCCGGGCGCATGCGGCCGCGGAAGTCACCTGGAAGGTGCAGTCGCACTGGCCGAAGGCCTCGGCCTCGTTCGGCGAGAGCCTGGCGATCATAGCCGCGGAGCTGGAGGAGAATACCGGCGGGCGGATGAAGCTGGAGCTGTTCGGCGCCGGCGAGTTCGCCAAGGGCGGCGAGATCTTCAACATCGTGCGCCGCGGCGTCGTCCAGATGGGCACGATCTCGCCCGGCTACATCCTGGGCGAGGCGCCGACCGCCGGCCTGGCGCTCGGCGTGCCCGGCACCTTCCGCGAGCCCTGGCAGTTCTCCTACTACATGAAGAACATGGGCTTCGAGACGCTGTTCAACGAGGATCTCGCCCAGCACGGTGTGGTGAGCCGGGCGGAGAAGGTCTACCCGACCGAACTTGTCGTCGCGAAGGAGATCGCGACCGTCGACGATTTCTCGGCCCTGAAGCTGCGCTCGTCCGGCAGCTACCAGAAATACCTGGAGGCCGCCGGCGCCTCCACCCAGTACGTCGCGGGGCCCGAGCTGTACCAGAGCCTGGCCAGCGGCGTGGTCGACGGGGCCCATTGGGGCGCCGCCCAGGGCGCGGAATCGATGAGCCTGTGGGAAGTTGCGAAGTTCCACATGAAGCCGACGATGGGGCTTGCCACAGACACCCTGATCATGAACATCGACGCGGTGAACGCCCTGCCCGACGATCTGCGGGAGGAGTTCCTGGACCTGCTGGACATGCGGTTCTGGCGGCGCACGGCGGAGTACCAGTACAAGGAGCAGGTCGCGCTCGCCAACGGCATCGCCAAGCACGAGGTGGTGGTCGCGCAGTTCCCGGAGGCCGTGCTGCAGAGCTTCGCCAAGGCCTCCGCCGAGATCCTCGCGGCCGAGCGCGCCAAGGGCGGCAATGCGGAGAAGGGTGCCGACATGCTGGCCGACTTCCTCAAGGTGCTCGGCTACATCGCCTGACCGGTCCGGGTCCGGACATGCGGGTCATGCCGATGACCCGCCGCAACCCTGTCTTCCGGCCGCGGCCGGAAGACAGGGCTGATGGCGCATCTCCACTGACGGAGCATTGACGCGGATGGGTGCGGTAACGGCCTTTGCACGCGCGGTGACCGCCGCGAATGCAGGGATCGGGCGGTTCATGAGCTATTTCGTCCTGGTCCTGTTCATCCTGCTGCTGGGCGATGTCGTGATGCGCTACGTGCAGCAGAGCCCGATCGCCTGGTCGGCGCAGGCCTCGAAGCTGATCTTCGGCGTCTACGCGATCATCGGCGGCGGCTACCTGCTGGCGCGGCGGGAGCATGTCAATGTCGACCTGTTCTACGGCGGCCTGTCGCGGCGGCGGCAGGCGGCGGTGGATATCGCCACCTCCTTCCTGTTCTTCCTGTTCCTCGGCGTCCTGCTGACCGAAAGCTATTCGATGGCCGAGGACAGCATCGCCCGGCTCGAGGTCAGCTACGAGACGACCTGGCGCCCGCCGATCTGGCCGTCGAAAAGCCTGATCTTCGTCGCCGCCGGCCTGCTGCTGCTGCAGGGCGCGATCAAGCTGGTTGCCGACATCATGATCCTGCTGGGCCTGCCGGTGGACGAGGCGGCCTACGGGCCGCTGCGCGAGGACGAGGCGGAAGCGGACAAGGGCGCTGGACCCGGCGAGGGGAGGCAGGTCTGATGTACGACGCCCTGTCCATCGAGCTCCTCACCCTCCTGTTCTTCGGCTTCCTGTTCCTGTTCATCATGCTGGGCACGCCGCTGGCCTTCGTGCTCGGCGGCCTGTCGGTGATCTTCCTCTATTTCGAGCAGGGCCCCATCGCGTTCTACCTCATCGCCTCGAAGATGTGGGACCTGATGGAGACCTCTTCGCTGATCGCGATCCCGCTCTACGTCTTCATGGCGATGCTGCTGGAGCGCAGCGGCGTGGCGCACGACCTGTACCGGATGATGCATCTGTGGTGGGGCGGCCTGCGCGGCGGCCTGGCGATCGGCACCGTGGCGATCTGCACGATCTTCGCGGCGATGTCGGGGATCTCCGGCGCCGCCGTGGTGACGATGGGCACGATCGCGCTGCCGCAGATGCTGGAGCGCGGCTACGACAAGCGCCTGGCGCTGGGCGCGATCAATGCCGGCGGCGGCTGGGGCATCCTGATACCGCCGTCGATCCTGATGGTGCTCTATGCCCTGATCGCGGAGGTCTCGATCGGCCAGCTGTTCGCCGCGGGCGTGCTGCCGGGCCTGCTGCTCTTCGTGCTGGTGTCGATCTATATCGGGGTGCGCTGCTGGTTCCAGCCGCATCTGGGGCCGGCCCTGCCGGCGGCGGAGCGCGGCGACTGGAGCGAGAAGCTCATCGCGCTCAAGGCGGTGATCCTCCCCATCCTGATCATCTTCCTCGTTCTGGGGGCGATCTTCGGCGGCTTCGCCACGGTGACCGAGGCCGCCGCCGTCGGCGTCTTCGGGGCGCTGGTCGCCAGCGCGGTCAACCGCAAGCTCAGCTGGCAGGTGATCTCGGAATCCACCCTGCGCACCTTCCGGCTCACCACGATCATCACCTGGATCGTCTTCGCCGCCCATGCCTATTCGACCGCCTACACGGCGATGGGCGCGGAATCCTTCATCACCGGCCTGACGGAGCAGATTCCGGGCGGCAAGTGGGGCGCGCTCGGCTTCATGATGGTCGTGCTGTTCCTGCTGGGCATGGTCCTGGACCCGGTCGGCATCATGCTGATCACCCTGCCGGTCTTCCTGCCGCTGGTCGCGGCGCATGGCTTCGACCCGATCTGGTTCGGCATCCTGTTCGTGGTGATGATGGAGATCAGCTACATGACGCCGCCGTTCGGCTTCAACCTGTTCTACCTCAGATCCGTGGCCCCGCCCGGCGTGACCATGAAGGACATCTACTGGTCGGTCGGGCCCTATACCGTCGTGGAGCTGACGGGGCTGTTCATCCTGGTGCTGTTCCCGGCCATCGTGCTCTGGCTGCCGCAATACCTGTTCAACTAGGCGCGGCTGGGCGGCGCCACCGACAGGCCGGCGCCGACCCCGTGCCGCTCGATCAGCCGGGCGACATGGCCGCCGGCCTTCAGTTCCTCCACCAGGGCCTGCAGGAAGGCGGCGCCTTCGACATTGCCACGCGGGGTGCCGATCGCCTGCTGCACGGCGGAGAACTGGCCGTCCAGGATGCGCGCGCCGGGCAGCTTCTCGACATCGGACAGCAGGCGCGGGCGCAGGCCCGCCAGCACCTCCAGCCCGTCGGCCAGGAAACGGTCATAGGCGGAATCCAGGCTGTCGGTGCGCACCAGCTGCGCATGGCGGATATTGCGCTCCAGCCAGAGGCCATAGGCCGCCCAGCCGGTGACCGCGATGCGGATGCCGGGCCGGTCGACCTCCGCGATCTCCCGGATCGGCGAGCCTGCGGGCACCAGGTAGGTCGCCTGGATCTCGCAATAGGCGGCGGTGAAGGCGATCTTCTCCGCCCGCTGGGGCTCCGCGCCGATCAAGGCGATATCCCACATGTCGCTGTCGACCGCATCGGCCAGCGCGCCCGGGCTGTCGAACGTCACATAGGTCACCGGCACGCCGAGCCGTGCCGCGACCGCCGCCGCCATGTCCGGCGACACGCCCTGCGGCTCGCCCGCCGGCCCGCGGCCGGTCACCAGCAGGAAGTTGGACAGGTTGGTGCCGGCCCGCAGGGTACCGGTGGGCGCGAGCTGGCGGCGCAGGATGTCGTCGGTCATGGCTGGCTCCGGAGCGGGTGGCAGGCGACGGAGCATAGACAATGCGCCGCCGGGGCCGAAGCCCCGGGATCCTGTCAGTCGTACAGCACCACGCAGCGGACCTCGATGCTCCAGCGATCGGGCGCGTCCGGCCGTGTCGCGGGATCCTCGAACGCGGAATGGAAGCTGAAGGTGCAGGGCGCGTCGGGCGTGCGGCCATCCGCATCCGCGCCCCGGGATCGCGCCAGGCCGCCGCGCGAATCCCATTGCTTGATCAGCAGCGCCTCGTCGCGGGTCATCGCGGGATAGAAGAACCAGCCGTGCCGGTCCGACGGCTTTGCGAAATAGTTCTCGCCGATCCGGTCCGCATAGTGGATCTCGAACACCACAAGGTCCTGCGGGTCGACCCGCGCGGCATCGCACAGCGCGAGCGGATGGGTCGCGACGGGCCCATCGCCGATACTGCGCCAGACATTGATGATGGCGAAGCGGCCGCCGTCGATCGCCCTCTCGACCGCGCCGGCATCCAGCAGGGTTTCCCCCTCGGCCAGGATCGCGCGAACCGTGTCGTTCTCCTTCGGCGGCCTGGCCAGGTCGCGCAGGCGCTGCGGCGCGCTGGTCAGGGTGTAGTCGCCATGCACGACATGGGCGGGCCCCTGCACCTCCTGCCCGCCGTCGATGCGATGCCTGTTCTTCTTGCCGCCGGCGGAGCGCACGTTGTGGTCGAAGGCGCGCACGACCGCGGCGCCGGTCGCCTCGCGGACGATCGCCTCGCAATGGGGGTAATAGTCGCGCAGCACCTGTGCATTGACCAGGAAGTCGATGCCGCTATCGGGCAGCGGCCGGGTCAGGAGCTCGAAGCCGTTGCGCTCGATCGTCGGCCGCGTGGCGCCGGCCAGGGCCCGCGCGTCCTGGACTGGCATCTCGCGGGGCTCGAGGTCGACGCCGACCCATTCGCTGTCACTGCCCTCCCTGTTGCGCCGGGTCAGGACCTTGCCGTTGCGCAGGAGCGACGGCTCCGCCGTTTCGGCCAGGTACTTGAACGATCCGATGCGCGTCGAGGGCGCATTCTCCGCCGCTGCCATGCCGTCTCTCCGTTCATATGCCCCGACAGGCCCCGCCATCCTGCGCGGCCAGGGGTCAGGGCAGGGTAACCAGTCCGCCGGACGCGACATAGGTCTGGCCGGTGATGAAGCTCGCCTTGTCGCTCAGCAGGAAATGGGTCAGCTCCGCGATATCCTCTGGCGTGCCGGTCCGCGCCGCGGGCGTGCTGTCGACGATGCGCTGGCGAACCTCGTCGCTCATGCCGCCGGTCATGTCGGTCTCGATCAGGCCGGGCGCCACGCAATTGACCCGGATCGCCGGCCCGAAGGCGGTGGCGCAGTTGCGCGAGAAGCCGATCACCGCCGATTTCGACGTGCCGTAGGCGATCAGCCGGTCGCGGCGGATGTTGGATGGCGCGATCCCGTTGATCGAGGAGATGCAGACGATCCGCCCGTCGCCGCGCGCCAGCATCGCCTCCTTGGCGCGCCAGACGCAGTGGAAGGTGCCGTCCAGGTTCACCGAGAGGATCTGCCGCCAGAGCTCGACCGGCATGTTCACATCGTCCTGGAACGAGGCGATGCCGGCATTGGCGACCAGCAGGTCGACCGGCCCGCGGGCGCGCTCGATCTCGCCGAACATCGCGTCCACCGCCTCGTAGGACGACACGTCGGCCTTGAAGACGGCGCCCGCGCCGCCCGCATCCACGATCAACTGCAGGGTTTCGCGCGCGGCCGCTTCGCTGGCAGTGTAGTTCACCGCGACCCAGGCGCCGGCGCGCGCCAGACGGACGCAGATCCCGCGCCCGATGCCGCGGGAGCCGCCGGTCACCAGCGCGGTGCGGCCCGCCAGGTCCTGTTCGCTCATGCAATCCTCCGCCGCCCGGGCATGCAATCCTGCCTGCCCGCCCCGGTGGGGATGGGCATCCGGGCCGGTCGATATGCCGGCCCGCTTCGTTGACTTGCGGGCTAGGCCGCCGCGGCGGCGACGAAGCCCTCGCCGACATGGGTCGCCTTCCACCAGTCCAGCGCCTCGACATCGCCGATCCAGCGGCGGACATTGGCATGCTGCTCCAGCGGCAGCTTCATCCAGCCGTGCAGGTGCATCGGCGCGGCCACGGCCACGTCGGCGATGGTCGGCGCGGCGCCCGCGACGAACCGGCTGCCCGCCAGGCGGCTGTCCAGGATGCCGGCCAGCTTGTGGAAGTTCCCTGCCTCGGCCTCCAGGGCGGCCGGATCGGTTTCGGCACCCAGCAGCGGCTTCACGCAGTTCTCGACCAGATAGATATAGCAGCTCGGGAACCAGTGGCCGCATTCCCACAACAGCCAGCGGTTGATGTCGGCCCGGGTCTTCAGGTCGGTCGGATAGGCATCCGCGCGGCCGAGCTTGTCGGCGACATATTGCAGGATCGAGTTCGATTCCGTCAGCACCAGGTCGCCGTCGCGCATGGCCGGAATCGCCGCCATCGGATTGATCGCGACATAGGCCGGCGATTTCTGCTCGCCCTGGAAATAGTCGATCTTGGTCAGGGTGTAGTCGGCGCCCAGCATCTTGAGCCCCGCGACCACCTTGCGGCAGTTCACGGTAATCGGGTCCGCAAAGATCTCCATGGTGTTTGCTCCCTGGCGGTCTGCGCCTTGACGCGCATTCTTATGCCGCGCCGGACCGTTGTCCGGACGCGCTGTTTCGTGGATTTGCAGCTTCCGCCATTACGCCACATCCTGCCATCGGTCCAACAGATGTTTCCGATAGGTATCACAATGAAACGCGATATGAGACGTCTGGAAATCCGCCTCCTGGTCGCCTTCGAGGCGATCCTGGTGGAGCGGAACGTGACCCGCGCGGCAGAGCGCGCCGACCTGACCCAGCAGGCGATGAGCGGGCAACTGGCGCAGTTGCGCGCCATCTTCGGCGACCCGCTGTTCGTGCGCGCCCGCGGCGGCGTGGTGCCGACGCCGCGGGCCGAGGAACTGGCGCCGGCGGTGCGCGCCGCGCTGGCGGCGCTGGAGCCGCTGGTCACCCAGGCCTCCTTCGATCCGGCGACCTACGAGGGCACGATGACGATCGCCGCGAGCGACTATGCGCTCGCGTTGCTCATGCCGCCGCTGCTGGACCGGATACGCGGCGCGGCGCCGGGCCTGCGGCTGGTGATCCGGCCCGCCGACCTGGCCACCCTGGAGGTCGAGATGCGCGATGCGCGGATCGACCTGGCCCTGACGGTGCCGCAGTTCATTCCGCCCGGCCTGCGCCTGCTGCCGCTGTTCGAGGAACGGTATACCGGCGTCGCGCGCGGCGACCACCCGATCCTCGCCGCCGGCCCTGTGACCCTGGACCGGTTCTGCGCCCATCCCCACCTGCTGGTCTCGCCGTTCCGCGGCGATGCCAGCGGCCCGACCGACACCGCCCTGGCCGCTATCGGCCGGCGGCGGAGGATCGGCCTGGTGGTGCCCAGCTTCTCGGTCGTCGGCGCGCTGCTGGAGCGCACCGACCTGATCGCTGTCCTGCCCGCGCGGCTGATCGCCATGATGCGCCGCGACATACGGACCTTCGAGGCGCCGCTGGCGATCCCGGGCTTTTCGCTGAACGCCTATTGGCCGCCGAGGCTCGACACCTCGCCGTTGCACAGCTGGCTGCGGGAGCAGATCGCCGCCGCAGCGGCGGGCCGGTGATCCGTTCCGGCCCGGCCGGGCTGCCCCGACGCCTGTGCCATGGACCCCGGGTCAGGCCCGGGGCGACGGAAAAAGTGGTAACCTGCAGCGGCCACCCTCCGTGGCCTTGAGCCGGGATCCATGCCGCGACCGCACTTACCGGTCGAGCAGAAACTCGATCTGCAGCGCGTTGAAGCGGGCGTGATCCTCGAACTGGGGCCAGTGGCCGCAGCCGTTGAGCACGACGAAGCGCGCACCGGGGATCCGCTCCGCGATCCGCTGACCCTCCTCCGGGGTCGCGGTCGGGTCGTGCGAGGTCCAGAGCACCATGGTGGGGGCTGCGATGCCGGCGGTCTGCGCCTCGCTGAACATGTTGCGGCGGCGGACCTCCATGTCCTGCAGGCAAAGGATCCGCCGCATGACATCGGCATAGCCGGGCTGGCCATAGATCGCCCGGCGGGTCGCGACCAGGTCGTCATGCACCTTGGCCTTGTCGTGCATCAGGAATTCCAGCCGCGAGCGGATCCGCGCCTCGCTGGGGTCCTCGACCGCCTCCATGGAGAGCGCCCTGATTCGCGCCATCACCTCCGGATGGGCGGTCCAGCCGCCGGCGGTGTTCAGCACCAGGCGGTCGACGGCCCGGGGATGGTGGACGGCCAGATGGCCGGCCACCCAGCCGCCGAGGGATTCGCCGGAGACATGCGCGCGATCCCGGCCGAGCGCCGCCATCACCTTCAGGACATGGTCGGCATAATCGGCGATCTCATAGGCGATGGCGGGCTTGTCGCTCCAGCCATGGCCGACCAGGTCGATGGCGAAGGTCCAGAAATGCTCGCCATGCGCCGCCAGGTTCCGGGTATAGGCCTCGGCATGGCCGCCCGTGCCGTGCAGCAGAAGCAGCAGGGGTTTGTCGGGCGATCCCGTCGAGAGATAGCGCGTCCGGATGCCGCCGGCATCCAGATAGCCCTGCGAGAAGGCGACCCTTGTCAGGTCGCTCCAGATCGACCTGTGCCGCGGTTCGCTGCCCGCCATGCCGGTTTCCTCCCTCTTGCCGTTACTTTGCGTGACGCTGTTTCGGGTCAGGCGGGCCGGGCCGCCAGGATGCCCATGCCGGTCAGCCAGGCGTCGATCCGCTCGTAGAACAGGGTCTCTGCCGCATAACCCGGGCCCAGTGCGGCGAGCGCGGCGATCCAGCAGCGCACCTCGTGGCCACCGCGGCCGCCGATGCCGGCCAGCTCCGCATCCGACACGGAATCCAGCAGCGAAAGGTCCCGTGCGCAGAAGGCATCGAGCAGCCTGCCATCCCATGCCGCATCGACCGGCAGCAGGTCGGAAGTGCCGGCGGCCATCCGTTCGCCCTCGGCATAGACTCGATCCTGGCGGGCCATGCGCGCCGCATGGTCGAGCGCGCCGCCCTCGATCAGCCGCGCCCGGACCGCCGGCGGGGCGGTGGCCAGGGCCGGCATCGGCGGGTCGTGCGACAGGCCGCCCGAGCCCACCAGCAGCACCCGTTCCGGCCGCCCGGCCGCCCATCGCCCGACCGCCGCGCCCAGCGCGCGGACCCGTGCGAAGCCCGGCAGCGGTGCCGCCGCGCAATTGATGAAGACCGGCACCATGCGGGAAATGTCACGCTTCGCCGAAAGCAGTTCGATGGGCTGCACCGCGCCGTGGTCGACCTCCATGCGATAGGACAGGGCGGTATCGACACCGTCGTGCAGCACCGCGGTGGCGCAGTCCATCGCCACCGCTTCCGGGATGTCGAGCATGCCGGCCGCCGTCCCGTAATCGCCGACCGAGCGGCCCGCGATGCCGATGCAGAAGGCCGGCAGCAGGCCGTAGAAGAAACCGTTCATATGGTCGGGATGGAAGACGAGGGTCAGGTCCGGCTCGGCCGCCTCGACGAAATCGGCGGCCTTGCCAAGGCCGGCATGGAATCGCGCCTCGATCTCCGGGCCGGCGCGGCCGCGGTCCATCAGCGGGCTGTGCGACATGCAGACGGCACCGACGATCATCGCGCGTATCCCCCTTTATCCTCCGCCAACGATGGAAACCCCTTTGCACCGTGGCAAGCAGCATCCCTAGACTGTTCGCCTCGCGAACAGCAGATGCGACGGAGAGAATGTCGGGAGCCTGCCAGTGACGGAGAGCTACCGGGACGTGCGCGCCCTGGCGCGTGGCCTGGGCCTGCTGGAGTCGCTGGGCGAACTGGGCTGGACCCGGCCCGGGGCGCTGAGCGCCTATGCCGGGATCGACCGCTCGACCGTCTACCGTCTGCTCAGCACGCTGGAGCAGCTCGGCTATGTGGTGCGGCGGGCGGATGACGGCGCGGTCGCCCTGACCGCGAAGGTCGCCCGGCTTGCCGATGGCGTCCGCGACGACGAGACCGTCGCCCAGGTCGTGGAGCCGCACCTGCGGGAGCTGACGGCCGCCATCCTCTGGCCCAGCGACTTCGCCCGCTTCACCGGCGGTGCTGTCACCATCCAGGTCTCCACCCACCGGATCAGCCCGGTTTCCATCCACCGGCGGGTGGTGGGGACACGCCGGCCGCTCGTCCGGTCCGCCCTGGGGCGCGCGATCCTGGCGGCCATCGCGGCGAAGGAGCGCACAGCGATGCTCGGCATCGTCGCGCGGCTGGGGGGCGAGGATGCCCGCGACATCGAGGACCGGCGCGGCCTCGACCGGCTGCTGGCGGATGTCCGCGCCCGCGGCTATGCCGCCTCGCAGGGCGAGGCCGAGGCGCGGATCGGCGCCATCGCGCTGCCCACCCGGCTGGGTCGCGGCGTCGTCGGCGCGGTGAACGTCATCTATTTCCGCAATGCCATGACGACCGAGGAGGCGGCGGAGCGCTATCTGAAACCTCTGGCGGCCTGCGTCCGGCGCATCGAGGAGGCGCACGCCCGGCAGAAGGGGGAATGACCGGGCGACCCATTTCTGTTCGCGTGTCGAACATCGGCAAGATCGACATTGTGCCCGGCAGGCCCTTTGCCGAAGCTCGCGTAAACAGCGCAGGTTAAGGGGGGAGGCAGCCGGATGGCGGCTGGGATTTCGGGCCGGTCATACGACCTGATCATCGTCGGCGCCGGGCCGGTCGGCCTGACGATCGCCAATCTCATCGCGCCCAGCGGCCTGCGGGTCCTGCTGCTCGAGGCGCTGGAGAGCCTGATCGACTATCCGCGCGGGGTCGGCATGGACGACGAATGCCTGCGGGTCTTCCAGGCAATCGGGCTGGCGGACCGGGTCGTGCCGCATACCACGCCGCACCAGTGGATGGAGTTCAAGACGGCGCGCGGCCGGACCTTCGCCTCGATCCGCCCGGTGACCGATGCGTTCGGCTGGCCGCGCCGCAATGCCTTCATCCAGCCGCTGATCGACCGGGTGCTGTTCGAGGGCCTGGCGCGCTACGACAATGTCGACATCGCCTTCGACCACGAGATGCTGCGCTTCGCCGACGATGGCGCACAGGTCGAGGTCGTTGCGCGCACGCCCGACGGAGCGGAGGCAGTCTTCCAGGCGGCCTTTCTCGTCGGTGCCGATGGCGGGCGCAGCCAGACCCGCAAGGCGCTGGGCATTCCCTTCGAGGGGGAGACCGACCCCACTCCATGGCTGGTCGTCGATATCGAGAAGGATCCAATCGGCGTGCCCAGCGCGATCCTCTACTGCGACCCGGCCCGGCCGTTCGTCTCCATCGCGTTGCCGCACGGCATCCGGCGCCTGGAGTTCAAGGTGCTGCCGGGCGAGACCGAGGCGGAGGTCTGCAGCCCCGAAGGCCTGCGCAGGATCCTGTCCCGCATCCTGCCGGACCCGGATGCGGCGCAGGTGATCCGCAGCCGGGTCTATATCCACAATTCCCGGCTCGCCGGCAGCTTCCGCAAGGGGCGGGTGCTGCTGGCCGGCGATGCGGCGCACCTGATGCCGGTCTGGCAGGGCCAGGGCTACAACACCGGCATCCGCGACGCGAACAACCTGGCCTGGAAACTCGTCGCGGTGCTGCAGGGCGGCTGCGGCCCGGCGCTGCTCGACAGCTACGATGCGGAGCGCCGCGACCATGCCGGCGCGATGATCTCGCTGTCCACCACCGTCGGCCGGATCTTCGCGCCCGCCAATCGCTTCCTGGCGGGCCTGCGCGACATCGGCTTCGGCATCCTGAAGCGGATCCCGCCGGCGCGCGACTATGTCATGCAGATGCGCTTCAAGCCGATGCCGCGCTACACCGCAGGGGTCGTGGTGACGGAAGGGCCGGGCGGCGCCCCGTGCAGCCCCGCCGTCGGGCGCATGTTCATCCAGCCGAAGGTGCAGCGCGACGACGGCAGCCTGCTGCGCCTCGACGACGCGATCGGCCCGCATTTCGCGATCCTCGCCTGGGCCTCCGACCCCGGCCCCTACATGGACGCGGCCGCGCGCCGGATCTGGCAGCGGCTGGACGGCCGCACCCTGGTGGTGCGCTCGGAGGTGGAGTTCGGCGCCGGCCCGGCCGCGCGCGCGCCGCACACCATCCTGGTTGGCGACCCGGGCATGGCCCTCAAGCGCTGGTTCGCCGAGGAAGAGAAGGGTGTGGCGATCCTGCGCCCCGACCGCTTCGTCGCCGCCACCTGCGGCCCGCAGGAGATCTCCGCGACCCTGGCGGCACTCAAGCGCGTGCTGTATCTGGAAGCCTAACAAGCGCGACCGCCGCACTACCGCCACCACGATGTCGAGCGTGGAACGGCGGATCCTGGAGCTTCAACGTTATGGCGCAATCCAATGCGCCTCGGAAGATGCCGGCGTCGAGTTCATGTCACAGTGCGTGGAGGCCCGGATGTTCGGATAAAAGGCGAAGATTTGGTAACATTACAATGAGCTTCTCTGGTAGAGAGGCGGTTCGAACGCATCAATAAGGAAGGAATTCCTGCAATGGCGATTTATGCAATCTGGAACAATAAAGGAGGAGTTGGCAAGAGCTATCTCACATTTCAAGTCGCAGCCGAGTACGCGCGAACGCACAGAGAACAGAAAATCTTGGTAGTAGATCTTTGCCCGCAGGCAAATTCGTCAAGCATGTTGCTTGGCGGTATGGTTTCGGGTGAAGAAGCGATCGAAAATCTCGCCGGCATGACCCCTCCGCAAACCATCTCTGGCTACATCGCGGATCGAATTGTCAGTCCATATGTCGATACGCACTCTGGTGCGAATTATTTAACGCAAGTTTATTCGAAGAACGAATATGTACCGGACAATCTTTATTTGATTTGCGGTGACGAAGAGCTCGAAATGCAAGCATCAAGAATTCAACTCGCCTGTTCTGCTGGGCCGGGAAATTCTTGGCAGATCGTTCATACTTGGATTCGAAATCTCACCGATGATGTTCGCCGCGCGTGGAATCAGGACGATATAACTGTATTTCTAGATTGCAATCCTAGTTTTACAATTTACACTGAGTTGGCGATTTCAGCTTCCGACCGTCTCATAATTCCTTTCTCTGCCGATGGATCATCAAAGAGAGCAGTTAGATCTGTTCTTTCTTTGATTTACGGCGTTCAGCGTCGAACTGGGCAGCCGCAGTCTGAATTTTTTAGAAACACTCAGCAATATAGGATGGCACTTCCTCGCATCTATACCTATGTGGGCAATCGCCTCACGCAGATGAACAATAGTTCAGCTAGCGCTTTCCGTAATGTTGTTTTAGAAATATTTGCTGAGGTATTTAGAGTCTATCAGGCCAATCCCGGTGTTTTCGTCGTACATCCGGGAGGGAGTCCTGCTCCTACGTCGCGACAGACTTTCCGATCTATGTTTGAGCATCAAATTAATGATGCGAATACAGCATCGGTGGTTTCTGGCGCATTGGGGATACCGATTTGCAATTTGACCGCTGGAACTAAAGATTTCGCCGGCAGGAAATCTCACGTCAATCAATCACAGCTTGATCGCCAGCAACCAAATATTCGTAGTTTTGTGGCTACTATAGAGTAATAAAAGAAGATAACGATTATCGGAGGAAATTTGAACGTAATTGGAATTGTTTTCGAGATAAAATTAGTATGTATACGAAATGTATAGCTATTGAAAAAACCTAATATTGGCGTCCGATTTGAGATGCATACGAATACTAACGCATGCACATTCTTGGAAGTGAGCGCCGGGACTCCATTTCAATGTCTGTTCGCCCAATCGTACTCGTCTGAAGGCGATCTTGGCGCACCGCCTAAGAGACTGTCTGAGAAGTGGAATTTTTCTCGACGTCGGAACCGAGTCGTGATTCTCTATTTTGTATGAGCAAAACCTTTCGCGCTTGGCGCTTTGACGAACTGCTGTTGCTTCCACCGTCGGTGCAGGACTTCGTGCCGCAGGACCACCGTAAGCGGTGCGGCTCCCCACCTGATTGTCGGGTTCCCTGTTTTGTCGTCGCTGCCCATCGTTTGGAAAACGATGGAGCACAGCTATGCAACAAAGATTGCAGCACTTGTTGGAAGCGGCCGAGGGCGATGTATCGCGCCTGGAGGTTCTGGCAGGTCCGACCGGCCAGCGCCCCTGGCCGGAGGAGGTCAAGGCCCGGAACGTGGCGGAGAGCCTGCGGCCGAGCGCGCGGGTCGGCGATGTGGCCCGCCGACACGGCCTGGCGCCGCAGCATCTGACGGCCTGGCGGCGTGCCGCGCGCGACGGGCGGCTGGCGCTTCCGGGGAATGAGGATATGCCGGCCTTTGTCCCGTTGCCGATCGAAGAAGCGGTCGGCACGATCCGTGTGCCTGTGGAGATCGAGGCCGGCGGGGTGAAGGTTCGCCTGCCGGCGGACAGTGCGACAGGGCGCATCGCGGCGGTCGCCGCGGCGCTGGTGCGTGCGCTGTGATCGTCGCCGCGCAAGCGGTGCGGGTGGTGATCGCGCTCCGGCCGGTGGACTTCCGCAACGGGCATGACGGCCTGGCGGCGCTCGCCGAGCACGAACTCGGGCTGGACCGGCATTCCGGGGTGGTCGTGGTGTTCCGCTGCCGGCGCGGCGACCGGCTGAAGCTGCTGCTCTGGGACGGCTCCGGGCTGGTGCTGACCTACAAGCGGCTGAAGCAGGGCGACTTCGCTTGGCCGGCGGTGCGCGACGGCGTGATGCGCCTGTCGCACGCACAGTTCGAGGCGCTGTTCGAGGGGCTGGACTGGCGGCGGATGTGGGCGCAGCGGGTCCGTCGGCCAGCTGCAGCGGAATGACTCATGGCGGCCAGTGGGCCTGCGACCGCACGCGAGGCAGGCTATCCTCTCCGCATGACTGGCGGGCTTGAAGGCGTGGATCTGGCGGCACTCCCGAGCACAGTGCGGGACCTATTCCTGGCACAGCAGAGCGCCCTGGAGGCTGCGCTGGCCGACCGCGATGCCCTGCGTGCGCGGCAAGCCGATCTGCAGGCACAGCAAGCCGGTCTGCAGGAAGCCGATACCGAGCTCAGCGCGTTGAACGCGCGGCTGGAGCATCTGGTGAAGGAGTTCCAGAAGGCGCTGTACGGCAAGTAGGCGGAACGCTTCGCCCCCGACCTGCGCGCCCTGCTGTTCGAGGATCTGGAGACCGCCGTCGCGGAGGTCGAGGCCGCCACCGACGCCAGGCCGGCACGCGCCAGGTCGAAACCCCCGCGGCGCAACCTTGGCCGCCTGCCGGCGGAGCTGCCGCGCATCGAGCGGGTGATCGAGCCGGAGAGCCGGGCCTGCCCCTGCGGCTGCGGCGAGATGGAGAAGATCGGCGAAGATCGCAGCGCGACGACGGCAGCCTGCTGCGCCTCGACGACGCGATCTGCCCGCATTTCGCGATCCTCGCCTGTGCCTCCGACCCCGGCCCCTACATGGATGCAGCCGCGCGCCGGATCTGGCAGCGGCTGGACGGCCGCGCCCTGGTGGTGCGCTCGGAGGTGGAGTTCGGCGCCGGCCCGGCCGGGCCCGCGCCGGACACCATCCTGGTCGGCGACCCGGGCATGGCCCTCAAGCGCTGGTTCGCGGGGGAAGAGAAGGGGGTGGCGATCCTGCGCCCCGACCGCTTCGTCGCCGCCACCTGCGGCCCGCAGGAGATCTCCGCCACCCTCGCCGCGCTGGCGCGCGTGCTGCATCTGGGGGAATAGGCGACTGAGCCCGACCTGATATGCCGCCACAGATTTCCGGGCGGCACGCCGGATCCCGCGTGCGGAAGTGGGGCTTCATGAGCCAGATGACATATTTCTGATTTATGATCCATTCTATATATTATAAAAATATGAGCCAATTATCATACTGGAAATTTATGATCTAGATTCTATATTTTGCTGCAGCAGGATATGATGCCATGAGCCACATTGCACGCACGCCCAAACAGCTTGGAGCTATCCTCCGCCGGGCGCGCCGGAACACCGGTCTCACCCAAACCCAGCTTGGGGCGAGGGCCGGAATTTGGCAGGAAACACTCTCGAAAATCGAAGGCGGGCAAGGCGCAACCAGGATCGCCACGATTTTCGACCTGCTTGCGGCGCTCGATCTCGAAATCGAGGTGAAACCGCGTGGCAAGGGATCGTCCGCCGACATCGAGGACGTCTTCTGATGCCGCGTCGCCGTACCCGCATCCCTCTCAATGTGTATCTCAACAACAGGCTTGTCGGGCGCCTCAGTCGCGCAGGCAGCGGTGCGATCGACTTCACCTATGACCGGGACTGGTTGGCCTGGGAGCACGCGCTGCCCGTGTCGCTCTCCTTGCCCCTCCGCGAGGATCGCTACATCGGCGCGCCTGTTGCCGCTGTATTCGAGAATCTCCTCCCCGATTCCGATGCGCTGCGAATACGCATCGCCCGGCATGTTGGCGCGGCCGGCACGGACGCCTATAGCCTCCTTGCCGCAATTGGACGGGACTGTGTCGGTGCATTGCAGTTTCTTCCGGAGCCGCTGCCCGATGACGACATCGTCCGCAGCGCCGGCAAGATCGAAGGCGAGCCCATCGACGAACGGGCCATTGGCGCAATGCTGCGCAATCTGGCACGTGCGCCACTCGGTCTCGATGAAGACGATGCTTTCCGGATCTCCGTCGCCGGCGTACAGGAAAAGACCGCGTTGCTCCACTACCAGGGGCGCTGGTTCAAACCAGCCGGCACGACGCCAACAACGCACATTCTCAAGCCGCAGACAGGTCAGCTTCCCGACGGGGTCGATCTGTCCAACAGCGTGGAGAACGAATTCTATTGCCTGCAGGTCCTGAAAGCCTTCGGCCTTCAGGTAAACGAGGCGGTGGTGGAGGTTTTCGACGGGCAGAAAGTCCTCGTAGTCGAGCGCTTCGACCGCAGATGGGCGCGTGACGGCCGATTGCTCCGCCTCCCGCAGGAGGATTGCTGCCAGGCGCTGTCTGTGCCGCCGACACTCAAGTATCAGAACCAGGGAGGGCCGGGCATTCCGGACATCGTTGCCCTGTTGAAGGGAAGCGACCAACCCGACGCAGACCAGATGGCCTTCCTCAGGGCCCAGATCGTTTTCTGGCTGATCGGCGCGACCGACGGCCATGCAAAGAATGTCTCGATCTTCCTGACACCGGGGGGCAGGTACCGCCTGACCCCTTTCTATGATGTGCTCACCGCGCAGCCGAGCCTCGACAAGGGGCAGATTCAGCGCAAGCAGATGAAGCTTGCCATGGCCGTCGGCGACAGGAACCGCTACCGCATCGACGACATCGCCGGGCGACATTTCATTCAAACGGGCGCCAGGGCGGGAATGGCCGGGCAGCTGGTTCGGGAGGCGATGTCCGATATCGAACGGCAGGTCGAAGCTGCGCTTCAAACGGTGGAAGCCCGCCTCCCGAATGACTTTCCTGCCTCCATTCATGAGTCCGTGAGTACGGCCGTGCGCGAACGCGCCCGTCGGCTCGAACAGAATGCGGCGAGAATGTCGGGCTGACCGCGCTGCCGTCTGAACCCCGCCGGGCAGGGCAGCCGGCAATCAGGCGACTTGACATGAGCCAGACCAGGCTCTCCGCTGACAGGATCGGCATTCGACAGCAACGGACCGGGGATCGCGATGGCTGCCTATGTGATTTTCGATGTCGATATCCGTGACCCGGGCCGGTACCAGGAATTCATGGCGGGCGTGAAGCCTGCCCTGGAAGCGGCCGGCGCCAGATACCTGGCGCGGGGCGGGGCCCACAAAGTCTACGAGGGCGATTGGGAGCCGCGCCGGATCGTCCTGCTGGAATTCCCCTCGGTCGAAGCCTGGGAATCGTTCTACAACGGCGCAACCTACCAGGGCCTCAAGGGCGTCAGGGACGCCTGCAGCTCCGCGCGCCTGGTCGGCGTCGAGGGACTCGGTTGAGCGCTTTCGGCCGCCCGGCCCGATGACGGCCTGGATGCCTACCGCCCGAACCCCGCCGAATAGGGCAGCCAGGTGGCCAGCCCCGGCAGCAGGATCAGCAGGCCCAGGCCCAGGAGCATCAGGCCGACATAGGGGGCGGCGCCGCGGATCACCTCGGCGATCGGGGCGTCGGTGATGCCCTTGATGACGAACAGGTTCATGCCGACCGGCGGGGTGATCATCGCCAGTTCCAGGTTGATCATCAGCAGCACGCCGTACCAGATCAGGTCGATGTCGAGCGCGATCATGGTGGGCAGCAGGATCGGCGTGGTGATCAGGATGATGGCGATGGATTCGAAGAACATCCCCATCAGGAAGATCAGCGCCATGACGATCAGGATGAAACCCAGCGGCCCCAGCCCCAGGCCGGCCACGGCCTCGGTCACCGCCACCGGCAGGCGGATGATGGTGATGGCATGGCCGAAGACCGCGGCGGCCGCGATGATCATGAAGACCATCATCGAGGTGCGCATCGCCTGGTAGGCGCAGTCGTAGAGGATGCGCCAGGTCAGGTTGCGGTAGACCAGGGCGGCGACGAGGATCGCGTAGAGCGCGCCGGCAGCCGCGGCCTCGGTGGCGGTGAAGACGCCCAGATAGATGCCGCCCATGATCAGCGGCGGGGTCAGAACCGCCCAGAAGCCGCGGCGCATGGCGCCGGCGGCCGCCGGCCAGCCGGCCCAGGGCTGGCTGGGGGTGCCGCGGGCCTTCGCGCGGGCCATGCAGTACAGCGCGAAGATCAGCGCCAGCAGCAGGCCGGGCAGGATGCCGGCCAGGAACAGCGCGCCGATCGAGGCTTCCGAGACCACGGCATAGAGGATCATCGGCCCCGAGGGCGGGATCAGGATGCCCAGGGTGCCGCCCGCGGCGACGACCCCCAGCGCCTCGCGCTCCGGATAGCCGAACCGCTTCATCTGCGGCACCGCGCTGGAGCCGATCGACAGCGCGGTCGCCACCGAGGAGCCGGAGATCGCGGCGAAGATCGTGCAGGACAGCACGGTGGCGACCCCCAGCCCGCCCTTCACATGGCCCACCAGGGTGTTGGCCATGTCGTAGAGGTCGTCGATCACCTTCGCCTTGATCATCACCTGCGCCATGAAGACGAAGAGCGGGATGGTCGCCAGGACCGACTTGTCCAGATGGGCGAAGACCGTGTCGGCGATGCTGCCGATGGAGCCTTCCGCAAGCAGCAGGATCGCGCTTGCGGTCAGCGCCAGCGCGGCGAAGATCGGCATGCCGGTCAGCAGCAGCACGACCAGCCCGGCGAAGACCAGCAGGAGGATCACCGGCGGGCGGCCCGGCCGGCGCCGAGGCGCGCGCCAAGACGCGACAGGGCGGTCAGGGCGAGCAGGGCGGCGCCGACGATCAGCGGCGCCTGCAGGATCCAGGTCGGCACCTGGATCTCGCCCGGCGGGTAGGAGCCGAAGCTGCGCGCGAAGCTCACCGCGTCCCAGGCGCTGCTGCCCAGGACAAGCGCGGTCGCGAGCACCGCCAGGTCCGACCAGAGGCCGACAGCCAGGGCGCCCCGCGGCCCCAGACGGCCGGTCAGCAGGTCGATGGCGATATGGTCGCCGCGGCGATAGGCCTCCGCCGCCCCGGCCATCACCAGGGCGACCAGCAGATGGCCGGTCAGCTCGTCGCTCCACAGCAGCGGGCTGCCCAGCAGGTAGCGCTGCGCCACCGCCCAGGCGGTGAGCCCCAGCAGGAAAAGGATCAGGAGGGTGGCAAGGGCGCCGCCCGCCCGTACCGGCCAGGCAATGGCCCGCGACAGCCGGCCCGCCTGCACCCCCGGCAGGCCGGCCGGGGGTGCAGCCCTGTCATCGTCCTGCATGGCGGTGCCGACAGACCGCCGGTCCGCGGCCTACATCTGGCCGGGCTGGATCTTGCCGATCAGCTCGATCAGCTTCGCGCTGTCCGGATCCTCGGCGTTGAACGTCTTGTCGAAGGCCGGGCGCATCACCGCTTCCAGCGCCTTGTTCTCCGCCGGGGTGGCGATATGGACCGTCACGCCTTTCTCCCGCAGCTGGTCGGGCGCGGCGGCGACCGCCTGCTCCGCGGCATCGATCGCCCAGATCGCGGCCTTCTTGCCGGCCTCGTCCAGCGCAGCCTTCGCCTTGTCGGACAGGCCGTCGTACCAGGCGGGATTCACGTAGCCGTGGAAATACACGCTGATCACCGGCACCACGTTGAAATGGTCCTGTACCTCGTAGTACTTGCGCGCCACGGCGGCGGCCACGTCGGTCAGCCCGCCGTCGATCACCCCGGTCGCCAGCGACTGGTAGACCTCCGACCCCGGCATCGAGACGGGGGAGGCGCCCAGCGCCTCCAGCGAGGCGTTGAAGGCCGGCACCAGGCCGCGGATCTTCATGCCCTGGAAATCCGCCGGGGCGACCAGCGGCCTGCCCTTGGAGGTGAAGACCGAGGAGTTGGTCTGGAACAGCCAGACCACGTTCTGCACGCCCTTCTCCCGCAGCTTGTCGCCGAGGAAGGCGGCGGCCTCGCTCTCCGGCCATTTCCGCCACATCCCCAGGTCGCTGAACGCGTAGGGGGCAAGGGTGACGTTCATGATCGGCAGGGTCTTGCCCCACTGGAAGTTCACCGAGAAGGCGCATTCGATGCTGCCCTTGGCGGTGGCGACGATGTTCTCCTTCGCCCCCACCAGGCTGTCGGCGCCGAACACCTGCACGTCGATCTCGCCATCCGACAGGGTCTCCACCTCCGCCGCCCAGCGGTCGATCACCCCGGCGATATGATGGGCGGGCGGCAGCTGGTGGCTGCAGCGCATCTCGGTGGCGGCCCCGGCGGCGCCGGGCGCCGCGAAGGCCAGCAGGCCGGCGGCCAGGCCGGCAAGGGTGGTGGTCGAGAGCGTCTTCATGGGTTCCTCCCCTAATGTCTCTCTTGTCGGGTTCTTGTCGGGCGGCGCTCAGTCGGCAATCTCGACGAGGCCGGTCTCCTGCGCGCGGGGCAGCCCGGCGCGGGCGAGCGCGCCATGCAGCGGCTCGTCCGGCATCTCCGCCTCGGGGATCGCCCGGACGGCGGCCAGCGCCTCCAGGTCGATGCCGGTGTCCAGGCCCTTGGTGCGGCAGAGGAAGACCAGGTCCTCGAACACCACATTGCCGGTGGCGCCCGGCGCGAAGGGGCAGCCGCCCAGGCCGCCCAGGGAGCCGTCCAGGATGGTGGCGCCATGGTCCAGCGCGGCGGCGGCATTCGCGATCCCCATGCCGCGGGTGTCGTGCAGGTGGACGGAGAACGGCCGCTCGCCGCAGATCCGGGCCAGCCCGCGACAGGCGGCCGCCACCTGGTCCGGCCCGGCGAAGCCGACCGTGTCGGCCAGCCCGACGATGTCGGCGCCGGCCTCCAGGGCGGCTTCCGCCAGGCGCAGCACCTCGTCCTGCCGGACGGCGCCGGCGATCGAGCAGCCGAAGGCCATGGAGATGCCGGCATAGACCAGCGGCCGCCGGCCCGAGGGGCGTGCCGCGGCGGCGTCCGGGTCGCGTGCCAGGGCGGCGATCTTGCGCACCAGCGCCACGGAATCGGCGCGGCTGCGGCGCATGTTCGCCTGGCTGTGCGCCTCGGTGGCGGAGACCACGCAGACGATCTCGTCCACCGCGCTGGCCGCGGCGTCGGCGGCCCCGCGATCGTTCATGGCGAGCGCCGCGGAGAAGGCGCCGTCCAGGGCGCCGACCGTGTCGATCATCTCGGCCAGGTCGGCGAATTGCGGCATGCGGGCCGCCGGCAGGAAGGAGCCGATCTCGAAATGCCGCACCCCCGCCGCATGCTCCCGCGCGATCCAGTCGCGCTTCGCCGCAGTTGAGGGGAAGCGCTTCACCAGCTGCAGCCCGTCGCGCAGGCCGACCTCGCGCAGGGTCACCCGCCCGGCCGGATAGATCGCGTGAATCGGGTCGCTGTCGATGACGGTCATGCCACTGCCCTCCGTTTCGTGCCGCGTGCCGCCGCGATCTCCGCAGGCCCCAGGCCGAGCGCCGCCAGCACCGCGTCGGTGTCCGCGCCGATCGCCGGCAGGTCGGCGGATGCCGGCAGGAGCGGCTGGCCGTCCACCTCCAGCGGCAGTCCGGGGGCGCGGAAGCTCTTGCCGTCGCTGCGGGCCGAGGCGACCAGCCCGCCGGGCCGGTTCACATGCGGGTCGTCGTACATCTCCGCCGGGCGGTGGATCGGCGCGAAGGGGATGCCGGCTTCCTCGAATTCGGCGATCAGGTCGGCGAAGCTGCGCGCGGCGATCGCCTTCGCGAAGAGCGGCAGGGTGCGGTCGCGCGCCTCGATCTGCGCCATCCGGTCCTGCAGGCCGGGATCGGCCAGCAGCCCGCCCAGGCCCAGGATGCCGCAGAGGGTCGCCCACTGCCCCTCGGTCACCGCGCCGACGAAGATCTGCCGGCCCTCCGCGGTGGCGAAGATGTCGTAGACCGGCCAGGAGAATTCGCGCTCCGGCATCGGCGGCGCCTCGCGCCCCTCGATGTCGAACTGGACCATGTGCTGGGCGACCAGCAGCAGGCAGTTCTCGAACAGGCCGATGCGGATGGCGCGGCCCGCGCCGTCCTCGCGCCGCTGCAGCAGCGCGCCGAGCACGGCGAAGGCGCCGAACAGCCCCGCCATGATGTCGTTGGCCGAGGAGCCGATGCGCAGCGGCCGCCCGGTCGGTCCGGTCATATAGGCCATGCCGGTCATCATCTGGACGACCTCGTCCATCGCCGAGCGGTCCTCGTAGGGGCCGTGCAGGAAGCCCTTGCAGGAGGCGACGATCAGGGCGGGATATTTCGCGCGCAGCTCATCGGGCGCGAAGCCCATCTTCGCCAGCGACCTGTCGCGGAAATTCTCCACGAAGACATCGGCGCCGGCCAGCAGCCGGTCCAGCGCGGCGCGGCCTTCCGGCACCCCCAGGTCCAGGGTGATGGATTTCTTGGCGCGGTTGAAGGTCGGGAAGAAGCCGCAGCCCATGCCGGTCAGGTGGCGGGTCTTGTCGCCGTCGGGCGGCTCCACCTTCACCACCTCGGCGCCCAGGAAGGCCAGGAACATGCCGCAGGACGGGCCCATGATCATGTGGCTCATCTCGACCACCCGCAGGCCGTCGAGCGGCAGGCCGGGCTTCGCCATCCTGTTGTCCTCCCGTCCGTCGCGTTCCGGATCGCGCATCAGGCTAGGCCTTTCCTTCAGTTCTGAAAAATACAATGTTTCTATCGGATCGTTCTAAATCGGAGATGGCAGATTGGACCGGCGGCAGCTGCGCTACTTCGCGGCGATCTACGAGCATCGCAACCTGTCGCGCGCCGCGCGCGCCTGCAACGTCGCGCAATCGGCGCTGAGCCATAACCTGACCAACCTGGAGGCGGGGCTGGGCACCGCCCTGTTCCGGCGCCAGTCGCGCGGCATGCTGCCGACCGCCGCGGGCGAGCGGCTCTACCAGCATGCCAAGGGGATCCTGCGCGCGATGGAGGCGGCGGAGGCCGATATCCGCCATGCCAGCGACCGGCTGGCCGGCGAGGTCTCCATCGGCATGGCCTATTCGGTGGTCAAGGCGGTCGGCGTGCCGTTCATGAAGCGGGTGACGGTGGATCATCCGGCGGTGCGGGTGTCGATCAGCGAAAGCCTGTCGGCCAACACCCTGATGCATGTCATGAAGTCCGACGTGGACATGGCGCTGGTCTACAACCCGCCGGCGGACCCGCTGCTGGAAACCGAGCCGGTGCTGGAAGAGACCATGATCTGCGTCGGCCGGCCGGAGATCATCGGTGCCGGCACCGCCCCGCTGCGCTTCGACGAGCTGCTCGACCTGCCGCTGATCCTGCTGAAGCAGGGCGTGTCGTCGCGCGCGCTGATCGACGATGCCAGCCTGCTGCGCCGGCTGGAGGGGCGGGCGAAGCTGCAGATGAACTCTGTCCACGCCATCGCCGGCGCGCTGGATGCGGGCATCGGCTGCATCATCGGCACCCGGCTGTTCATGCGCGAGCAGCTCGCGGCCGGCACCCTGCATGCCCGCCCGATCGTCGAGCCGACCCTGCTGCGCACCCTGCAGATCTGCCGCCTGGTCGACCATCCCGCCACCTTCGTGCTGGAGGCGATGCGCGCGCTGCTGCTGGAGCTGATCGGCGCGGAGATCGCCGCCGGGCGATGGGAGGCCCGGGCGCTGTTCTGAAGGTTGGGCGTCGCCCTCGCAGCCTGCGCCATGGGCCCCGGCTCGGGGGTCGGCTCGGGGGCCGGGCGACGGATGGTTTGGAGGTCGGCGGCCTCCCGCCCCACCGTCATCCCGGCCCCCGAGCCGGGATCCATGGCGCGGGCCGCGCGGCGCGGCTACGTCCCCGCCGGCTTCAGCCTTCCCTTGATGATCTTGCGGGTGGCGGTCATCGGCATTTCGGCGAGGATCTCCAGCCGCTCGGGCAGGCGGGTGCGGGCGATGCCCTGCGCTGTCAGCCAGGCGCAGAGCTCCTCCAGGGTCGGCGGTTCGCCGGCCGGCACCACATAGGCGCAGGCGCGTTCGCCCAGCACCGGGTCGGGCACCGGCGCGATCGCTGCCTGGGCGACCTTCGGATGGGCATCCAGCAGCCGCTCCACGTCCAGCGGATTGAACTTCACCCCGCCGCGATTGATGATGTCCTTGCTGCGGCCGGTCAGGCAGAGATTGCCGCCCGTGTCGATCACCGCCAGGTCGCCGGTACGGAACCAGCCGTCCGCGCTGAACGCCGCTTCGTTGGCCGCCGGATTGTCGTGATAGCCGGCGAACAGGCCTGGGCCGCGGAACTGCAGCTCGCCTTCCGCGCCGGCCGGCAGCACGGCGCCGCTGTCGGGATCGACGGTGCGGATCTCCCCGCCCGGGCTCGGTCGCCCGGCGGTCGCCGCGGCGATCGCGAGCGGGTCGCCCGGCCGGGTATAGGTGCCGGCCTGCATCTCCGTCATGCCCCAGAGCTGGCTGACCGAGCCCGCCGTCATCCGGGCGGCCAGGCCCTCGGCGATGGCGGGCGAGACCTGTGCGCCGGACAGGATCGCCAGCCGCAGGCAGGACAGATCCTGGCCCTCCAGGAAGCCGCCGCCCAGGCAGGCGGCGATATGGGCCGGGGCCGCGAACAGCGCCGTGGGCCGCTGCGCGGCGATGGCGGCCACGAAGCCGGGCGGCGAGAATTCCGGCAGCAGCACATTGGTCGCGCCGGTGTAGAGCGCCAGGTGGAAGGAATAGAGCCCGAACAGATGCCCGAACGGCGCCAGGGAAAGCACCCGCTCCTGCGCCGTGAAGCCATGTTCCGCCGCGCCCAGCCGCGCATTGCCCAGCATCATATGGGCGGTCAGCGGCACCGCCTTCGGCTCCGCCGTCGTGCCCGAGGTGTAGAGCAGCAGCAGCGGGTCGGCGCCGACCGGCTGTCCGGGTTCGATGCCGCGGCTGCCCTGGGCGCGGGCGGCGGCGCCGTCCTCGGCCAGGCTGTCCAGGGACGGGCGGCCGGGCGAGGCGCCGCCGGCGGCGATGACATGGCGCAGATGCGGCAGCCCGCCCTGCAGGCCGGCGACCGTGTCCAGCGGGTCGAACCCTTTCAGGTCCGCCAGGCCGATGAACGCGGCAGCGCGGCTGTGCGCCAGCAGGGCCTGCATCTCCCGCTGCCGATAGGGCAGGTAGATCGTGGTCATCACCGCCCGCACCGCGGCGATCGCCAGGTAGGCCAGCAGATAGTCCGCGCCATTGGGCAGCTGCACGGCGACCACCTCGCCCGGGCGCAGGCCCAGGGCCCGCAGCCCGCCGGCGATGTCGCGGACCCGCGTGGCCAGCTCGCGCCAGGTCAGGGCCCGTTCGCCATCCTGCACCGCGACTTGGTCGGGCCGCGCCCGGGCATGGCCGTCCAGCCAGCCCGCCAGCGTATCGCCGGCCCAGAAGCCGCCCTCCACGAAGCCCCGCACGCGGGCGGGGTCCAGGCGGATGCTTTCGGCAAGCCTGTCGTCGGCCGGGCCGGCCGCGGCTTCCGCCTCCGCCTCCGCCTCTTCCTCGGCGCGGTAGCGCCGGCCGCCGCCCAGGCTGTTCAGGCGATAGTAGGTGTCGGTGCGGATCCGCCGCCGCTCCACCATGTTGCGGATCACCGTGACCTGCTGGTGGCTGAGGCCGATCCGCCCGGCGATCTCTATGTCCGACAGGCCGGCCCCGACCCGGTTCGCCTCGTAGCCCGCGACGTCGCGCAGGCGGATCGGGTCGCCGTGGCGCACCTGCAGGTTGTGGCTCCAGTCGAAGATCAGGTCGCCGAAGCTCTCGATCATCGCCTCGCTGACGCCGACCTGCCGGCGGTTGCGGCCGGAGGTCATGTGGCGCCGTCCTCCGCGGCGGCATCGCGCGCCTCTGCGCGGCGGATCGGGTCGGCCAGCGGCGCCTGGGTGGCGATCGGGCAGACCCGCATGCATTCGAAGCATTGCCCCAAGAGGCCGCCGGAGCCGACCGACATCTTGTACCAGAACATCGAATGGTCGGGATCGAACAGCACATCCTCGCGGGCCCGCCCGCTGCCGGCCGGGCCGTCGCCCGCCGCCATGGCATTGGCCAGGATATGCGGCAGCGCCTCGTACTGCTCCGACAGCTCGGCGCATTTCGACATCTCGTAGGTCATGCTTTCCTGCCGGCCCGCCGCGTCGATGCTGCCGGACAGGCATTGCGCCGGGCAGAACTTCATGCAGGGCGTGCGGCCCTGCTTGCGGTAGAGCTCCACGCAGGACGGCGCCGGGCAGGGATTCTCCGCCATCGGCTCGTCGGGCGGCAATTCCAGCTCGGTGAACACCGAGGCGAAGTACATGTAGCCGAATTCCGGGTGCAGCAGGATGTCGCCGGCCAGGGAGCGCGCGCCGATGCCGGCAAGCTCGGCATGCAGCTTCAGGCTCTGCAGCGGCACCCGCGGCCCTTCCTCGTTGTCCAGGTCCGGCGGGCAATAGACGCTGCGCGCCTTGTAGCGGTTCTCGATCATGAAGCTCAGGCCATAGGCGATGCCGTAGGCGCGGGTCTCGGTGGAGCCGAAATAGGCCATCGCCTTGGCCGGCAGGGTCCAGGCCCCCTGGGTCTGGCCGCCGACCCCGAGCGAGATCACCGATTTCACCCGCGGCATCAGGTCGGCGGGGCGGTGCCCGGGCGGGGCGATGCGGTTGATCGCCTCCAGATCCGCCACGCCGGCGGCAAGGGCGCCCTTCTTCAGGCAATAGCCGAGGATGGCCTCCTTGGCCGCCCCGGGATCGACCGGCGTCTTGGCGCGCGCCATTGTGCATTCCTCCCTGGATCCGGTCGCCAGCCTGTATCCGCGGGTAGGAAAGTCAAGCGCGCCGCAGCGCGTCGCATCCGCCGCTCCGTCATCCCGCACGTGATGCGGGAGCCATTCCGCCAGCGCTGCGGCCGGGCTGGCGGAATGGGCCCTCGGCTCGGGGCCGAAGGCGACGCTTGTGGCGCGGGCATTTCCCGAAGCCGCTCGACTGCGCTACATCTGTGGCAGAAGGTTGGGAGATCATGACCGCACCCTTTCTGTGCATTGCCTGCTGCCTGGCGAACAGCGTTCGCGGCATGCCCTGTGCCCCGCCGGTGGCCGCATCGCGCCATGCCATGCGGACCAATCCGATGCACAGGACAGGATCATGACCAGCAAGAACGAGATACCCCAGGAAAACCCGATGGGGCTCGACGGCTTCGAGTTCGTCGAATTCGCCTCGCCCAGGCCCAATGTGCTGGAGCCCGTCTTCGAGATGCTGGGCTTCACCAGGGTGGCGACCCACCGCTCCAAGGATGTCGACCTCTATCGCCAGGGCGGCATCAACTTCATCCTGAACCGGGAGCGGCACAGCCCGGCCGGCTATTTCGCCGAGGAGCATGGGCCCGCGCCCTGCGGCCTGGCCTTCCGGGTGAAGGACAGCCACCACGCCTATGCCCGCGCGCTGGAACTGGGCGCGCAGCCGATGGACATGCAGACCGGGCCGATGGAGCTGCGCCTGCCGGCGATCAAGGGGATCGGCGGGGCGGCCCTCTACCTGATCGACCGCTACGAGGACGGCTCGGCGATCTACGACATCGATTTCCGCTGGCTGGACGGGGTGGACCGCCACCCGAAGGGCTGCGGCTTCCACACCATCGACCACCTGACCCACAACGTCTATCGCGGGCGGATGGCGTTCTGGGCGCGGTATTACGAGAAGCTCTTCAACTTCCGGGAGCTGCGCTATTTCGACATCAAGGGCGAGTATACCGGCCTGACCTCGAAGGCGATGACCGCGCCGGACGGCAAGATCCGCATCCCGCTGAACGAGGAGGCGTCCAACGCCACCGGCCAGATCGAGGAATTCCTGATGGCCTTCAACGGCGAGGGGATCCAGCATATCGCGCTGGCCTGCGACGACCTGCCGGCCTGCTGGGACCGGCTGAAGGCGCGCGGCCTGCCCTTCATGACGCCGCCGCCGGACACCTACTACCAGATGCTGGACGAGCGGCTGCCGGGCCATGGCGAGCCGGTGGATGAGCTGAAGTCCCGCGGCCTGCTGCTGGACGGCTCCACCGAGGACGGCGATCCGCGGCTCCTGCTGCAGATCTTCTCCGGCACCCTGCTGGGCCCGGTGTTCTTCGAGTTCATCCAGCGCAAGCGCGACGAGGGCTTCGGCGAGGGCAATTTCAAGGCCCTGTTCGAATCCATCGAGCGCGACCAGGTCGAGCGCGGCGTGCTCAAGACCGGTTAGGCCGCACAGGCGTCGCCCCGGGCCTGCCGCTGCGTGGGCTCGGGGTTGAGGCCGCGGTCGCACCATCTGTTCATCGACAGCACCTGCAACGACAACCTGGCCGGCGATACTGACCCGCCACCGGACGCGCGGCGGCGGCGCCCGGTCAGATCGGCCGCATGAAATCCGGCCGGGGCAGGGAGGCGCGGTAGTCGGGATCCATGTCGGCCGGTTCCCAGTCGATGGCGGGGGAGACCTCGATGCCGATGCTGGCGACTTCCGGCAGGCTGCGCAACTTCGCCTCGGCCTGTGCCGCGAAATGCGGTGCCATCATGCAGCAGGGCGAGGTCAGGCGCAGCAGCAGGCGCACCTGCACCCGGCCGTCGGCCTGCCCATCCAGATGCAGTTCCTTCACCAACCCCATCGCGACCAGCCCGGCAGGCCGGCCGATCCCGGCACTGCAGGGATCGATGACCTCGTCCAGCAAGGCCTCGACCCGGCTCCGCAGGTCGCTCATGCTGCGCTCCTGCCGCTGCTCCACGGCGCGGCCAGCACGGACTTCGCGGCGAATTCGTCGCCCTTCGCCTGCGCCTGCATCGTCGCGACGTCGAGGCCGGCAATGCGCGCCTGCGTGCCGCCCAGCATCATGCGCTTGATCTCCGGCGTCAGCGGCGGATAGGCATAGCCCTCCTGCAGCTCCTCGGGAATCTGGAAGTTCCAGAAGGCCTGCAGGAAGGGCTCGGGGTGGATCACCGGCACGCCGGTCCCCCAGACGATCCGGTCGGCGGCGCCGGCCAGCATCAGGCTGCCCAGGACATGGCCCAGCCGGTCGGGGGCGTAGAACACCAGGGCGCTGGTCCCCTCCAGGTTGATGGTGACGTTGGGGCTGTAGGTCGCCTTCAGCGCGGTATCCTCCAGGAAGGCGAAGCCGCCATGGAAGATCTCGAAATTGAGGTCGGGGAATGCGGTCGCCGCGCCGCTGATGTCGCCCATGCCGAAAAATTCATGGCCCGTCGGCCCGAAGGCGATGGCCTTGTGCATCGCCACCGTGCCGATGCCGTGCTTCATCATCCGTTCGTAGAGCGGGAACATCAGCTTCTCGTCGTCGAGCCGGATGCCCTTCAGCTCGCCGCCGACCAGGTCGAGCGGATAGAACTTGAAGGCGATCACGCCATCCTCCTCGATCATGCGATCGAGTTCATCCAGCGCATCGGGGCGGTAGGGGCTCAGCCCGCCATAGATCGCCACCCGCCCCGGCCAGCGCTCCCGCATTTCCTTGCCGATGGAGATCGGGCCACCGCCATCCTTGAACAGGGGGAAGATCGGCAGGTGATGGTAGATGCAGGCATCCACGCGGCTTTCCCCGAACATCGAATGGGCAAGCAGGTCGGCATCCTGCATGCCGCGCAGGTCCGGCGGGAGGATCCACGTGCGGTCCTGGCGCGGCGTGAAATACTCATGGATGCCCCACAGCGCGTCGACCAGCAGGCGGGCATAGGAGCCCGGCACCCAGTTCTCCTCGGCGAAGTGGTAGGTATGCGCGACCCCGTCGATGACGAACAGGTCGTCGGGGATCGGTTCCCATGCCTTTCCGCCGGAGATCCGCGCTGCCAGCTTCGGATCGATGCCGAGGCCGTTGGACTGCCCGTCTGCCATGTCTGTCTCCTGCCGGACCCGGGGGTGCAGGCCTGTCTCAGCCTGGACCCCGAGCATAGCGGCGACCGGTCGCCCGGGTCCTGCAACCATGTGCATCAAATCATGCGAAATCGCGCACATCGGGGTTCGGTCGGGCAGGGCAGGGCAGAGCAGAGGTGGGTTGGGGCGCTCACCCGCCCTTGCGGATCCGGCTCGGGCTGACTCCGTAGCGGCGGGAGAAGCGGCTGCTGAAATAGCCGGAATCGTTGAAGCCGTTGCTGAAGGCGATGTCGCGGATCGTCCGGTGCCGCTGGCGCGGGCTGGTCAGGCACTGGTAGCAGCGGCTGAGCCGTTCGTCCTGGATCCACTGGTGCAAGGTCATGCCGGTGGCGCTGAACACCTTGTGCAGGTAGCGCACCGAGATGCCAGCCAGCTCGGCGATCCGTTCGGTCGACAGGTCCGGGTCGTCCAGGTTGGCCATCACAATGACCCGGACCCGCCGCAGGATCTCTGCCTGCGGCTGGTTGACGGCCTGGCTGCGTCGCGGCGCATCCTCGCTGTCCGCGGCGGCGACGGCGTCCAGGACGGCCGACGCCAGGGAATTGCCGAGCGTCTGGTCGATACCGTCCGCGTTCAGCCCAAGCATGGTCACCAGGCGGGACGCCAGGCCGCTCGTCCCGGATTCGCCGCGGAACGCGCGGCCGCAGATGTTTTCCGTGACGGCACCGCGACGGACGAAATCACCCCGCGGCAGCCGCACCAGCAGGCGTTTCACCGCGCTGTCGAAATGCAGGCTGTAGGGCAGGGCGCTGTCGAAGATCGTATAGTCGCCGGGGTGCAACCGCACCTCGCGGCCGAGCTGCCGCACACGACCGATCCCTTCCAGCTGCAGCGCCAGGAAATAGCAGCTGGACTTGTCGCGATCGATGTTGCCGACGGCGCGCTCGATAACGACCGGTTCGCAATCGACGAAGGTATAGCCCAGGGTGCCGACCCGGTGCTTGCGGATCACCGCCTTGAAGCCGCCGCCGTCGATCTGGTGGGCGGAGAGATCGACGATCTCGGAACAGATGGCCGCGCGGAAGCTGGCGAACTGGGCACCCTCTGCCATCGGCTCTGTCGCTAGCACAGTGATCATCGCCTGTGACGCCGCTCCGTGCCTGACCAACTCAGAACGGTAGCGAAGGAAGGCGGGACCGTAAAGCGGCCGCCCGTCCGGCGGCAGTGCGCAAAATCCAATGCCTTGATGCGCGCAGCCGCAGGACGCGAAGCGGTCGCATCCCGACACTGGTGGCAATGTCGCGGGCCCCTGGGGTCGATCGCGACGCCCACAGGCTGGAGGCGGAGATGTTCGGGAACAGGGCAGGACGGAAGGGCATGGACGGGGCATTGGCGGCGGCGGCCGCGCTTGCCTGCGGGATTGCAGGCGTCGCCGCCGGGCCGGTCCTGGCGGCCGAGGATCCGGTCGCCTATGCCAGGCAGGTCGTCGCCGCGGGCACCGACAGCATCATGTCGCGCGACGACCTCGCCACCGGGAAGGTCCATTGGACGGGCGCGGACAGCTCGCCGCCGCCGGTGCCCGGCGCGACCATCGCGGTGGTGCCCTGCCCGCTGTTCCTGTCGGTCTGCCAGGCGCTGTACAGCGATGCCGAGGCGGCCGCCGCGGCGATCGGCTGGAAGACGATCCCGATCGATTCGAAGGGCGATCCGGCGGTCACCCAGAAGGGTGTCGAGGCAGCGATCAACCGTGACGTCGCCTGCGTACTGACCCTGGGATCGCCGGCCCGGGATATCCGCGCGCAGATCGCCCGCGGCAAGGAGAAGGGCATCTCCTTCGTGACCGGCTTCGCCGACGATGCCCGCGAGTTCGGCGGCGATTCCGCCTTCGGGCTCGACCAGGCGACGGCCGGCGCCCTGCTGGCCGCCTATGTGGTGGCGAATGGCGGCGGCAATGTCGTGGTCTTCAACGCGCCTGCCTTCCCGCAACTCGCGGTCCGCCTGCAGGGGTTCAAGGACTATATCGCCGCGCATGCCGGCGACCAGGCGAAGGTGCTGGAGGAGATCGAGTTCAATGTCGGCGCAGGTGCCCCGGACCTGATCACTAAGATGCAGGCCGTGCTTACCCGTCATCCGAAGGACAGCATCCAGTGGGTGATCGCGCCCTATGACGAGGCGGTGGTGCCGCTGCTGGCAACCGCCCGGCAGCGCGATCGGACCGGAATCAGGGGCCTGGGCTTCGACGGCCAGCCGGTGGCGCTGGAATCGATCGCGAAGGACGGCGGTCAGGCCGCGACCATCAGCTGGGGCCTGGAATGGGTTTCCTGGGCGGGGATCGACGAGTGCAACCGCGCCATGAACAAGGCGGAGACCGGGGTCAACACCGACTTTCCGATCCAGCTTACCGACAGGAGCAATGCGGTTCCCGGAAAGCGCTACGATCCCGGCCTCGACTTCAAGGCGAAGTACAAGGCGATGTGGGACGCGGCCCGCTGACACCGGGCCACCGGAAAGGGGCCGGGCGATGCCTGACGATGGCGGCGGCGGGCCGGGCCCGGTCCTTGCGGTCCGTGATCTGGCAAAGGCGTTCGGCAGCACCCGGGCGCTGAAGGGTGTGGATTTCGAGCTGGAGACCGGCGAGATCCACGCCCTGGTCGGCGAGAACGGGGCGGGAAAGTCGACCCTGATCCGCATTCTCGCCGGCGACCACAGGCCGGATTCCGGCGAGGTGCGGCTGGACGGCCGCCCGGCCCGCTTCGCCCATCCGGGCGACGCCATCGCCAGCGGCGTCGGCTTCGTGCACCAGATCCCGGCCTTCGTGCCGGGCCTGTCGGTGGCGGAGAACTATCTGCTGGGCCTTCCGTACGACCGCCGCCGGGCCGGCCTTATCGACTGGCGGGCGGTGTACCGCGACTGCCGCGCGACCCTGGCGGAGCTCGGGCTGAACGTCGATCCGCGGATCCCGATCGATCGCCTGACCGCCCATCAGCGACAGATGGTGGCGGTCGCCCGGGCGATCCGCCGGCGGCCGAAGATCCTGGTGCTGGACGAGGTCACCGCCTCGCTGTCGGAGCCGGAGGTGGTGCTGCTGCTGGAGCAGGTCCGCCGGCTGAAGGAGAGCGGCGTGGCCATCGTCTATGTCAGCCACCGCCTGGAGGAGATCTTCCGTGTGGCCGACCGGGTGACCGTGCTGCGCGACGGCCTGCGGGTGGCGACCCTGCCGGTGGCGGGCCTGACCCCGGCGGATGTCGCCCGGCATATCGTCGGCGCCGAGATCGGCGACCTGTTCCGCCGCGCGCCCGTGGCGGGCGCCGCCGATGGCGGGCGCCCGCGCCTGTCGGTCCAGGGGCTCGGCGATGGCCGGCTGTCGGATGTGGCCTTCGAGGTCGCGCCAGGGGAGATCGTCGGCCTGGCAGGGCTGGGCGCGTCGGGCCGGTCCCGGCTGCTGCGCATCCTGGGCGGCGCGGCGCCTTGCCGGGAGGGCCGCATCCTGCTCGACGGCGTTCCCTGCCGGCACCGGTCGACCCGGGACGCCCTGGCGCAGGGCATTGCGCTGGTCACCGAGGACCGCAACACGGACGGCTATGTCGACAGCCTGCCGATCTGGCAGAACGTGACCCTGCCCTGGACGCGGCGCTTCAGCCGGTTCGGCGTGGTGCGGCTGCGGCAGGAGCGCGCCGCCGCCACCGCCTCCGCCGCGCGCCTGGGGGTCCGCATGCCATCGGTCGATGCTTCGATGTCTGCCCTGTCGGGCGGCAACCAGCAGAAGGCGATCTTTGCCCGATGGATCACTGGCCCGGTGCGCCTGCTCCTGCTGGACGAGCCCACCCACGGCGTCGACATCGGCTCGAAGGCACAGATCTACGACATCATCCGCGGCCTGGCGGCGCGGGGAATCGGAATCCTGGTCGCCTCGTCGGAACTGGAGGAGCTGGAAGCGCTTTGCCACCGGGTCCTGCTGCTGCGCCGCGGCACCGTCGACCGGGAACTGGCCGGCGAGGGCATCTCCAAGGACCGGATCCTGCATGCCCTGTTGGAGGCGCAATGAGCAGCGGCGATCGGCAGGGCGATACACCGGCCGGTGGGCGGTTCGCCACCGGTCTTGCGCCCTGGGCGCCGGTCCTGTTCCTGCTGCTCCTGATCCTCGGCTTCAGCATCGTCGAGCCGCTCTATTTTCCGTCCGGCGAGAACGCCGTGACGATCCTGAACGACGGCGCGCTGCTGGCCATCCTCGCCTGCGGCCTGACCTTTGTCCTGATCGTCGGCGAGTTCGACCTGTCCATTGCCGCGGTGGCCTCCTTTGCCGGCGCCCTGTCGACGGTCCTGGTGACGCAGCAGGGCTGGCCGGTGGTGCCGGCTATCCTTGCGGTCGCCGCCGCCGCTGTGGCGATCGGCCTGGTCAACGGCCTGCTCGTGATCCGGCTCGAGATCCCGGCCCTGGTCGCGACCATCGGCACCGCCAGCCTGCTCGACGGCCTGACCCTGTGGGTCACCGGGAACTCGGTGATCTTCAGCGGCTTCACCGACGCCTTCATGGCCTATGGCAACTGGCGGCTCGGCGGGCTGCAGGCACCGGTGCTGTACCTGGCGGTGCTGGCCACGGCCCTGGCGCTGGCCCTGCGCTACACAGTGACCGGCCGGCATCTCTATGCCACCGGCGGCAACCGCGCCGCCAGCCGGATGTCCGGCATCCGGGTGGAGCGCCAGGTCATGCTGGCCTTTGTCGGCTGTTCGGTTCTGGCGGCGACGGCGGGCTTCGTCTACACGGCGCGCCAGGGCTCGCTGACCCCGCTGTTCGGCAATTCCCTGCTGCTGCCGGCTTTTGCCGCGGCCTTTCTCGGATCCGTCACGCTGGCACATCGCCGGTTCCATATCCTGGGCACCGTGATCGGCGTCTACATCATTGGCACCGGCACCTTCGGCCTGCTCCTGATCGGGGCGCCTGCCTATTCCCAGCAGCTCTTTGCCGGTGCCGTCCTGATCGTGGCGACCGGCGGGTCGAAGCTGCGAAACATCCTGCGCAAATGAGGCCTCGCGGGCCGGCACGATATCGCGCCTGCCCGCCCGCCTGACAACAGCGAGCGGAGCGACGACGTGGACATCTGGCAGAGCATTTCCATCGGGCCGGCGCCGCGCCTCTGGGTCGACAGCATGGGCGACGGCGAGCTCGTCGTGCTGCTGCATGGCATCGGCGGCAACCGCCGCAACTGGCACCCGAACCTGCCCGCTTTTGCCGAAAGCCTGCATGCGGTCGCCTGGGATGCGCGCGGCTATGGCGACAGCGACGACTATGACGGCGCCCTCGATTTCCACGACTTCGCCCGCGACCTGGCGCGCGTGCTGGATCATTTCGGGGCGCGCCGGGCGCATATCCTGGGCCTCTCCATGGGCAGCTGGATCGCCATGGACTTCGCCGCGACCTGGCCGGACCGCCTCGCGACACTGACGCTTTGCGCCACCCATACCGGCTATGCACAGTTCAGCGAGGCGGCAAAGGCGCAGTTCGTGCAATCGCGGAAGGCGCCGCTTGTCGCCGGCGCCGAGCCGGCGGATATCGCGGCGCCGGTCGCGCGCACGCTGGTCAGCCCAAAGGCGCCGGCCGAGGCGCTGGAACAGCTGGTGGACAGCATGGCGCGGCTGCACAAGTGGAGCTACATCAAGGCGATCGAGGCGATCGTGCACACCGACAACCGCGAGACCCTGCCCCGCATTGCGGTCCCGACTCATGTGATCTGCGGCGCCGATGACGGCCTGACCACGCCGGACATGGCGCGGGAGGTTGCCGGGCTGGTGCCGGGCGCTGAGCTGACGATCATCCCGGCGGCCGGGCATCTGGTTAACATCGAGCGGCCGGCCGCGTTCAACGCAGCAGCGCTTTCCTTCCTGCAACGCCATCTGGGAACCGCATCGGTCGCAGCGCCCGCAACGTGACGAGCCGGCCCCAGATGCCTTCGTCCCTGCTCGCCATGACCTGCCGGACCGCCCGCGCCGGGTCCGCGGACGCCGCGCCTGTGCTAGGACAGGCGCCTGTCGGGGCCGGAAGGGAGATGCCGCTTGTCCGAGGGGATGCAGAATCCGGATCGCGAGGCGATCCGGCGGTTCGTGGCGGCGCCGGCACAGCCGGTGGCGATGGCGACCAACCCGCTGCTGGCGGCGTTCGGCGCGGAGCTGCTGCGCTTCGATCCGGCGGCGCGCGCGCTTGCCATGCGCTTCACCCCGCAGCCGCTGTTCTGGCAGGGCGCCGGCGTCGTGCAGGGCGGCGCAGTGGCGGCGATGCTGGATTTCGTCATGGGATTCGTCGGCATGGCGATCGCCGCGGACAACCAGACGATCACCACCACCAGCCTGAACACCGCCTTCTACAGCGCCGCCCGGGGGGCGAGCTACACGGCACGCGGCATCGTCGAGAAGCCCGGCCGGCGGGTGATGTTCGCCTCCGCCACCCTGGAATGCGACGGCAGGATCGTGGCGGGCGGGACCTCCACCCTGCTGGTGCTGGAGGGTTAGCCGGCCGGCGCCATCGGCCCCTTTGCCTCTGCCCGCACCCGCCTATACTCCCGCCGACCTGTTGTGAGGGAGGAAGCATGGACATCACCGGAAAGATCGCCGTCGTCACCGGCGGCGCCAGCGGCATCGGCCGGACCTTGAGCCAGCGCCTGATGGCGGAGGGCGCGGCCCAGGTCGTGGCGGTCGACATGAACGGCCCCGGCGCCGAGGAGACGGCGAAGCTGGCCGGCTGCAAGGCGATGCAGGCGAATGTCGGCAGGGAGGCCGATATCAAGGCGGTGATCGAGCGCACCGAGGCGGAGATCGGGCCGATCGACCTGTTCGTCTCCAATGCCGGGATCTTCCGCCCGGGCGGGCCGGACTCGTCGGATGCCGACTGGGCCGACAGCTGGGCGGTGAACGTGATGAGCCACGTCTATGCCGCCCGCGCCATGGTGCCGCTGATGACCGCCCGTGGCGGCGGCTACCTGATCAACACCGCCTCGGCCGCCGGGCTGCTGAACCAGATCGGCTCCGCCACCTACGGCGTCACCAAGCATGCCGCCGTCGGCTTCGCCGAATGGCTGTCGATCACCTATGGCGACCAGGGCATCAAGGTGTCGGTGCTCTGCCCGCAGGCGGTGCGCACCGCGATGACCGGCGCCGGCCCGGGCGTGGCCGGGGTCGACGGCATGCTGGAGCCGGAACAGCTCTGCGACACCGTCATGCAGGCGCTGCGCGACGAGACCTTCCTGATCCTGCCGCACCCGCAGGTGAAGGACTATATGCAGCGCAAGACGGCCGACTACGACCGCTGGCTGCGCGGCATGCGCCGGCTGCAGGAAAAATTCGCCGGCGTGCCCGGCGGGCCGAAGGCCTGAGCGCAGGGCAGGATCGGGGCCGCCTGCGGCGTAGCCGCAGGCGGCCCTCGAACCGGCCCGGCACCGGCGGCAGTTCGGCCGGCGCGCCGCTTGCGCTGCGGCTCCTGGCGTACGGGGTGCGGCAGCCGCGACTACAGCGTTGCTATATCGCCTTCCGTATCCAGGCGGGACCAGTCGTCCATTCGTCCCAGCAGGTAGGGGAAGAAGGCGTCCTTGGGAATCCTGCCGATCGCGCGGGCTCGGGCGATCAGGTCGCCCTCGACATAGCCAGCGCCGCGCACCTCGACGACCTCGATATCGCCCACCGGGTCGTGCGCGCTGGAGGCAAGGCGCACCGATCCGGTACCTTCGCGGCGGGCCGTGAGGGAATTGTCGAATTCCGCAAGGGTGACCACCGCATCATCCTCGCAGCTGCTGCCGTCGGCCGCAGGCGTCGCCTTGATGTTGAAGTTGGCGCCGGAGACCGTGTCGGGGCCGAGATCCGGGCCGAGCTCCGCCCTGATGTCGATCAGACGGACACCGAGGCGCTCGACATAGCCGTGCATCGCGCCGCCGCGGCGCGCGAGGTTGGACGTCGCGCGCTTCTTCGGTTCGCCGAACACGTCGCGGCCGAGCATGATGGCGTGATCGGTGTCCATGAACATGGCCAGGACATAGGGCGCCTCGATGCCCTCGTAACGGGCGAGGACGTACAAGGCGCCGCCGTTATAGTCCGCCACGCAGTTGGAGCGCCAGCGGCCCACCATGGCCGTCACCAGCGGCTCGTCCGCCATGGTGAAGCCGGGCGGCAGCACGGCCTCGATGGTTTCGGGGCGGGTTATGAAATCGACCGTCAGCATCTCTGCCCCGACGAAGCGGGGCTGTTTCAGGACAGCCTGGATGCGCGCGACCTCGGCCGGCGTCTTGACGAAACCCATTGAACCTTCCTCCCTTGCCTTGTGAATACGGCGTCGATCGGCCCGTCTATTGTGGCGCCGTGCACTCGATGCCGACGAATTCGAACGGCTCGTCGCCGCTCACCCATCTGTGCAGCGTGCCGGCCGGCAGCACCACGGTGTCGCCATTGGCGACCTGCACCGGTCTGGCTTTGCCGCCGGTGTCGTAGAGGTCGAGCCGGCCGGAGCCGCGGACGACCTGGACGATGTAGAGATTGGCGGTGCGATGCGGCGTCACCGCGCCATTGGGCGCGAAGCGGCCCCTGGCCAGCACGATGCCATGCGAATCGACCGTGGGGCCGATGCCGTAGGAGAAGCCTGCATTCGGCTTGCCCTCGATCTCCGGCACCTCGTCCATGACGATGTCGACGGTCCGCGCGGTCGGTCCGCGATCGGCAGTGGCCGGCTCGACGACATGAAGACGGCCAGCCGGAACCTCGCCTGTGGATGGCGCGGTCATGTGCGTATCCCCCATTTTATTGACTCATATTTGGGTAGGATTATACTACAAAATTGTCGGACAATCCAAGATCCGCACCGAGATCCGGTACGCCGGAGGTCTTGATACAAGGCGCCGCAAATGGCGCCGTTCTGGAGGAGAACGCCATGAAACGCCGCGACATGCTCAAACTGACCGGACTGGCGATCGGCGGGCTCGCGCTGCCTGCGATCTCCAGCCCGCTGGTGCTGGCCGCAGAGCAGAAGAAGCTCGTGATGGTGGTGAAGATCATCGGGATTCCCTGGTACAACCTCGTCGAGCAGGGCCTGAAGAAGGCGGGCAAGGAATTCGACTTCGACGTCAGCATGGTCGGCCCGTCGAACATCGATCCGGCGCAGCAGGTGCGGCTGGTCGAGGACCTGATCGCACGGCAGGCCGACTATATCGGCCTGGTGCCGCTCGACGAGAAGGTGATGGCGCCGGTGCTGGCCCGCGCGCAGGATGCCGGCATCAAGGTGATCACCGAGGAAGGCCCCAACCAGGCCGGCCGCGACTGGGACGTGGCCTTGGTGGACAACAAGCAGTTCGGCGAGGCGACGATGAAGTCCCTGGCCGAAGGCATGGGCGGCAAAGGGGAGTATGTGGTCTATGTCGGGACATTGACCACGCCGCTGCACAATCAGTGGGCTGACGCCGCCATCGCCTACCAGAAGGCGAACTATCCCGAGATGAAGCTCGCGACCGAGCGCTTCCCGGGGGCGGACGAGATCGATACCGCCCAGCGCAACACCCTCGATGTCCTGAAGGCCCATCCGAACCTGCGCGGCATCGTTGCCTATGGCTCCAACGGTGCGATCGGCGCCGGCAACGCGATCCGCCAGCAGAGGCGGCAGGACCAGGTCACCCTCGTCGGCACCTCGGTGCCCAGCCAGGCGGCGGCAATGATCAAGGACGGGACGATCCGCGAGACGTTCCTCTGGAATCCCTTCGACACAGGCTATGCCCTGGTGGCGGTGGCGAAGCTGATGCGGGACGGCGCAACCTTCGAGGATGGCATGACCGTGCCGGGCCTGGGCGAGGCGCGGGTCGACGTTGCCAACAAGCGGATCGCCATCAACAAGATCATGGTCGTGAACAAGGACACGATCGACGAGTTGCTGGCCATGGGCATCTGACCGGAAGGGATGCTTCATTTCATCACGCTCCGCGGCATCTCCAAACGCTATGGAGGTGTCGCGGCGGTGGATGACCTCGACTTCGATGTCCATGCCGGGGAAGTCCATTGCCTGCTCGGGGAAAACGGCTCCGGCAAGTCCACGCTCGTCAAGATCATCTGCGGCGTGGAGCGTCCCGAGCCTGGCGGCGAGATCGTCATCGAAGGCCGTCCCGAGCCGTACCTGACGGCCGCCCGCGCCGCCGCGCACGGCATCCAGGTGATCTACCAGGACCTCTCCCTGTTCCCGAACCTGACCGTCGCGGAGAACATCGCCGCGGACCTGATGGCCCATGGCGGCCTGCTGGTCGACCGGCAGGGCATGCGGGTGGCGGCCGAGGCGGCGATGGCCCGCATCGGCATCGCGCTCGACCTGGACCGGAAGGTCGGCGACCTGCCGATTGCCCAGCGCCAGCTCGTCGCGATCTGCCGCGCCCTGGCCGCGAACGGGCGGCTCCTGATCATGGACGAGCCGACGGCATCGCTCACCAGGCACGAGGTGGACGCCCTGCTCAACCTCGTGCACCAGCTGAAGTCGGAAGGCGTCAGCATCATCTTCGTCACGCACCGGCTCGACGAAGTGCTGCAGGTGGCCGAGCGGGTCACCGTCCTGCGGGACGGCCGCCGCCTCGGCACCCTGGAAAAGGGGCAGATCGAGAAATCCGTCCTGTCCGAACTGATGACCGGGCGCCAGTTCCACTATGCGGCGCCGCGTGCCGACTTCTCGTCGCTGGACCCGGTGCTGACCGTTTCGCATCTCAGTCGGGCGGGCGAGTACGAGGATATCGGCTTCGACCTGCGGCCGGGCGAGGTCCTGGCGATCACCGGGTTGCTGGGGTCCGGCCGGACCGAGGTCGCCCTGTCGCTGTTCGGGATGACGAAGCCGGATTCCGGGCAGATCGCGGTCAATGGCCGCCCGGTGCGGTTCCGGTCGAACCGCGATGCCATCGCGGAAGGCATCGCCTATGTGCCGGAAGACCGCCTGTCCATGGGGCTGGTCCTGCCGCAGCCGATCGCCAGCAACGTCATCCTCACCGTCCTCGACTGGCTGCGGAACTGGACCGGCCTGTTCAAGACCGCGGAGCGCGACGCCCTGGTGGCGCGCTGGATCGGGCATCTGTCGATCAAGGCGCCCGATGTCGGCGCGCCTGTCAGGACCCTGTCGGGGGGCAACCAGCAGCGCCTGGTGCTGGCGAAATGGCTGGCGCGCGGGCCGCGCGTGCTGATCCTGGACAGCCCCACCGTGGGCGTGGACATCAGTGCCAAGGACGGGATCTACAGGATCGTGGCGGACATGCTGGCGGAGGGCGTGGCCGTCATCCTGATTTCGGACGAGATCGCCGAGGCGCTCCACCACAGCCATCGCGTCCTGGTGATGCGCCAGGGTCGCATCGTGAGTGCCCATGTCTCGGCGGAGACCGGGGAGCATGAACTGTCGGAGATCGTCCATGCCTAGCCGCCTCATGCCGCGCAGCCACGAGGCCTGGCTTCTCGTCGTGGTCCTGCTGCTGTGCATTCTCCTGTCGATCCTCAGCCCGGCCTTCCTGACCTTCCGGAACGCCCAGGACCTGATCACCACGAATGCGTTCACGGCGATCCTCGCGGCGGGGCTGCTGGTGGTCCTGGTCTCGGGCGGGATCGACATTTCGTTCACCGCCACCGCCACCGTGGCGCAGTACCTCGCCTTCACGGTCGCGAATGCCTACGACGTCGGCTGGCTGGGTATCGTCGCCATCGTGTCGGGCGTCGGCATCTCGCTCGGGCTGCTCAATGCCGTGCTGATCCAGATCCTCCGGATCCCGAGCATCATCGCCACCCTGGCCACCCTGAACGTCTACTACGGTCTGCTCATCTTCGTGACGCGCGGCGACTACATCTATGCGCTGCCGCAATGGTTCAATTCGGGCATCGAGCTGTTCGCCTTCCGGGATGGCGACGGGAACTATTTCTCGCTGAACCTCCAGATCCTGGCGACGGTCCTGGTCTTCGCCGCCACCTGGCTGATCCTGCGCTACATGCGGCTGGGGCGGCAGATCACGGCGTTCGGCGGCAATCGGGAAGCGGCCAGAAGGCTCGGCCTGCCCATCCTCAAACTGCAATGCTTCGTCTACGGCTGGATGGGGTTCTGCGCGGGCATCGCCTCGCTCGTGCAGGCGCAGCTGGCACAGTCGATCGCCCCGACCGTCCTGGTCGGGCGCGAACTCGACGTGCTCGCTGCGGTCGTGCTGGGCGGGGCCAGCCTGATGGGGGGGGTCGGGACGGTGCTGGGAACGATACTCGGCCTGGCGCTGGTCGCAATCCTGCAGAACGGGCTCATCCTCGCCGGCTTCTCGTCCTACTGGTCCGGCTTCGCGACCGGCCTTGTCATCGTTGTCGCGGTTTGCGCGACGGCCTACAGGACGAACCGCGCGGAGGCACTGGTGAAATGATCGGCCGCCCGGGTTTTCCTGCCGGACCGGGGCGCGGTGGCTTCGGTCTGAACACCGGATTGCTGGCGGTGCTGCTCGGCCTGATCGTGCTGTTCAGCCTGCTCGCCGGGTCCGACTTCCTGTCGCTGCGGACAGTGTCCGCCTTCGCCTTCCAGTTGCCGGAGCTCGGCATCCTGTCCCTCGCCATGATGGTGGCGATGCTGTCGGGAGGTTTGAACCTCTCGGTGATCGCGCTGGCGAACCTCTGTGCCCTGACCATGGGATCGTTGCTGACCGTGTTGCCTGCGGGCGAGTCTGGCCTGCCCTGGCTGGCGGCGGTGGTCGCATCCGTTGCGGCCGGCTTCGTCGTGGCCGCGATCGTCGGCCTGGTGACCGGCTACATCATCGCCTATATCGGCGTCTCGCCGATCCTGGCGACCCTCGGCATGATGACCCTGCTGTCCGGCATCTCCGTCGGCATGACCCGCGGGAACATCGTGTCGGGCTTCCCGGATGCGATCGTCTTTTTCGGGAACGGCACGGTCGTCGGTATCCCGGTGCCGCTGCTGATCTTCATCGCCTGCGTCGTGCCGGTGGCGATTCTGCTGACCCGCTCGCCGTTCGGCCTCTCGGTCACGATGATCGGCTCGAACCAGCGGGCAACACACTATTCCGGCGTCGATACCCGCCGGGCCCTGGTCAAGCTCTATGTCCTGTCGAGCCTTCTGGCCTGCCTCGCGGGCTTCGTCATGATGGCGCGGTTCAATTCGGCGAACGCCTCCTACGGCGAGAGCTATCTGCTGGTGACGGTGCTTGCCTGCGTGCTCGGCGGTGCCGACCCCTATGGCGGCTTCGCGCGCACGAGCGGCCTGGTCCTTGCCCTGGTGATCCTGCAGGTGATCTCGTCGGCCTTCAATCTGCTCGGCTTCAATCCGTTCTTTGCGATTGCGATCTGGGGCCTCATCCTGATCGCGACGACGGCCCTTCGCGCGGTCGCCGGCGGCAACCTGCGCCTGATCGACTGGCGCCTGTTCCGCTGAGGGGCGGCGGTCGCCGCTCAGCCGGGCCTGCCGCTCTCCGCCAGTGCCGCGGTCACCGCGCGGTAGCCCGCCGCCAGCATCATCCGGTCGGCGCTGGCGGCGAACAGCCTGGCGCCCAGGCCGCGCCAGTGGCGGGCCGCGGCGGTGACGGTGCCGGGCGTGGCGTCGAACGTGGCGGAAAACACTTCGATCCCCGCCGCTCGCGCCTGGCCGGACAGCCGCGCCAGCTCGGCCTGCACGGCGGGGTGGGTGAAGTCGCCGCCATGGCCCATCGCCTGCGCCAGGTCGAACATGCCGATGCCGATCGCGAAGATTCCCGGCACGGCGAGGATCTCCTCGAAATTGCGCACGCCTTCCAGGCTTTCGACGATCAGCAGGGTCAGGATATTGGCCTGCGCCCAGGCCAGATGATCCGGCCAGTCGACCAGCCCGTGCCAGGTCGCCCGGGTGCAGGGGCAGGCGCCCCTGGTGCCGTCCGGCGCGAAGCGGGTGGCCGCCACGATGGCGGCGGCCTGTGCGGCCGTTTCGACGCCGGGCACCAGCACGCCGGCGGCGCCGGCATCCAGCACCTTCAGCAGGCCGGTCGGGTCATGGTCCGGCACCCGCACCAGGGGCGCGGCGCCGCCGGCCTGCACGGCGCGGATCAACCCCGCCGCCTCGGCGATGCCGAAGGAGCCATGCTCCATGTCGACGATCACGAAGTCGAGGCCGGCGGCCGCGGCGAGTTCCGCCGCCTCCGGCGCGTTCATCTGGATCCAGGTGCCGAAGGCCATGCCCTGCTCGGCGATGGCGGTGCGGATCGGGTTCGTCGGCTGGGGCGCAGCCTTGCGCATGGCATCCTCCCTGTCCGGCCGCCGCGTCGACGATCCGGCGGCGGCCCTGCCCGGCCGGGATGCCCTGCCGGCCGGACGAACGCAAGGCCTTTGCCTATGCGGCCGCGTCCGCCGCGCGAGGCGGAAGCACCCGGTGCGCCGGCACCAGGATCGTCACCGTCGTGCCCTGGCCGGGGCTGCTGGCGATCTCGAGCCGGCCGCCATGCAGTTCGCACAGCGACTTCACGATCGGCAGGCCCAGCCCGCTGCCCTGGTTCTCCTGCCGGATCCGGTTGTCGGCCTGGCCGAACGGGGTGAGCGCCACCTCGACCTGGTCCCCGGTCATGCCGACACCGCTGTCGCGCACCACGATCGCCAGCGTGCCGCCCTGCCGCGCATGGGTTTCCAGCCAGACTTCGCCACCGGCCGCGGTGAACTTCATGGCATTGCCGAGCAGGTTGATCAGGATCCGCGAAAGCTTCGACCGGTCGTACATCAGGTCGGACCGCCGCCCGTTGCGGTTGGCATGCAGGGTCAGGTCGGCCTTGCGGAAGCCGGGCAGGAACAGGCGCTCCGTCTCGTCCACCAGCTCCTCCAGGCTGAACCGCTCCTCGTGCAGTTCCTCCAGCCCGGCATCGACCTTGGACAGGTCGAGGACATCGTTCACCAGGTGCAGGAGATGGCTGCCGGACCGGTGGATATCGTCGGCATAGCCGGCATAGCGCCGGTCGCCCAGCGGGCCGAACGGCGCGAGCTGCAGCAGCTCGGAGAAGCCGAGGATGGCGGTCAGCGGCGTGCGCAGCTCGTGGCTCATATGGGCGAGGAAGCGTCCCTTGGCCCGATTCGCCAGGTCCGCCTGCAGGCTCGCTTCCATCAGCTCCACCGCCCTGCGCCGGGCCGCCAGTTCCGCCGCCTCGCGGCGGCGGATCTCCTGGTCCAGCCGGAACAGCGCCGGCAGCCATTGGCGCAGTCCGACCACGATCAGGAACAGCGCCGGCGGATAGGCGACCAGGTTCAGCACCGCGTTGGTCCACGTGGTGTCGTCCAGCACATGGATCAGCGCCTCCGACCCCAGGAACAGGGTGTCGAGGAATCCGGTGACGCTCAGCAGGACCAGTCCCGCGGAGATGTACTTGTAGCTGCCGCCGACAGCGGAAAGCTGTCTGCGCTTGCTCAGAAAGTAGATCGTTATCCACAGGATCCCGATAAAGATCGGCAAATCTGTATTGAAAATCATGCTATGCCCGGACGGCTCGTCGTCCTGTGCCTGGCAGCGCCTTGCCTGCCGCACCCTCTGCTGGATATGCCGTCATGGCAGAGTAGCGGCGCAAACCTTGCGATTTGCCTTACGCGGCCCTCCGCCATTTGGCGGTGTCCTGGCATCCCGCGCGGCCACCGGCCGATTGCCCGTGACAGCGATCCCTCCCATACTGCCGCTGCCTGCGGCGCACTGTCGCTGCCGGTTGATTATGACAAGGCAGGCCCGTCGCTGCGGAACCGTTCCGCCCGGCGATGGAGCCGCCGCGCCGGGAGGAGAAGACATGCCACAATTCGACAAGAGCCATGCGACTGGCAAGACCGGGGCGCCTGGCAGGACCGGGGCGCGCCGCGCGCTGGCCGCCGCCCTGATCGGGGGTGTTGCGGCGCTGGCGCTGGCCGCGCCGGCCGGTGCCGCCGACGACACCTTCAAGATCGGCATCGTGACCTTCCTGTCGGGCCAGGCCGCACAGAGCTTCGGCGTGCCGGCCTGGAACGGCGGCAAGATGCTGGTGGAGAAGCTGAATGCGGGCGAGGGGCCGGCACCCTACGACAAGAAGGGGTTCGGCGGCCTGACCATCGAGCCGGTGGTGATCGACGAGGCCGGCGGCGCCTCCACCCAGGTGCAGGAGTTCCGCAACCTGGTGCAGCGCGAGAATGTCGACGCCGTGGTGGGCTATGTCTCCTCCGGCGACTGCCTGGCGATCGCGCCGGTGGCCGAGGAGCTGAAGCAGTTCACCATCCTCTACGATTGCGGCACGCCGCGGGTCTTCGAGGATGGCAAGTACGACTATGTCTTCCGCACCGCCGCCCATGCGACCCAGGACAATGTCGGCCTCGCCCGCTACCTGAAGGCGAAGGGCAAGGAGGTGAAGACCTATTCCGGCATCAACCAGGACTATGCCTGGGGGCATGACAGCTGGACCGACTTCAAGGCCGCGATGGGCCAGATCTACCCGGAGGCCACGGTGGTGGCCGAGCTGTTCCCGGCCTTCGGCGCCGGCCAGTACGGCACCGAGGTGTCCGCGCTGATGCAGAAGCCGTCGGACGTGGTGCATACCTCGCTCTGGGGCGGCGACCTGCAGGCGCTGACCCTGCAGGCCCTGCCGCGCGGCCTCTACCAGCGCAGCCAGGTGGTCTATTCCGCCGGCGACCATGTGATGCCGCCGCTGGGCAACAACATGCCGGAAGGGGTGATCGTCGGCGCGCGCGGCGCCTATGGCTTCATGGCGCCTGAGACCGAGCTGAACAAGTGGTGGTTCGACAATTACCAGAAGACCTATGACGTGTTCCCGGTGCAGGCCCCCTATCGCATGGCGCAGGCCCTGCTGGGCCTGAAGGCCGCGGTCGAGAAGGCGATGGCGGCGAATGGCGGCAAGAAGCCGACCGACGAGGAGCTGGCCGCCGCGCTGAAGGGCCTGTCCTGGGAAAGCCCCGGCGGCACCATCGAGATGGTCAACGGCGACGGCCACCAGGCAATCCAGCCGATCGGCTTCGGCACCAGCATGAAGGACAAGGACGGCAATATCGTCCTGGGCGATATCATCCGCTTCGACGCGCGCTGCGTGAACCCGCCGCCCGGCGTGAAGAGCGTCGACTGGATCAACGCCGGCTTCCCGGGAGCCGAATGCAAGTAGCAACCGCGCGTCGGCCTGCACGACGCGGCCCGGCCGCCGGCATCCCTGCCGGCGGCCGGGACCTGCGTCCCATGGACCCGCACCCGGACCGGGGCGCGGCAGGATGAGCCTGGTTCTCACGATCGTGGTGGACGGCCTGATCTATGCGTCATGGCTGTTCATCGTCGCGCTCGGCCTGACCCTGATCTTCGGCGTCATGCGCATCCTCAACCTGGCCCATGGCGGGCTCTATGCCGTCGGTGCCTATGCCGCGGCCACCTTCGTGCCGTTCTTCGCCGGGCTCGGCCTGCCCAGCGGCTTCAGCCTGCTGGCGATGCTGCTCTCGGCACTGGCCGTCGCGGTGGTGGTGGCGCCGATCCTGGAGCGCGGCCTGCTGCGCCTGTTCTACGGGCGGGAAGAGGTGACGATCCTCCTGGTGACCTACGCGATCTTCCTGATGCTGGAGGATGTCACCAAGCTGATCTGGGGGGTGCAGCCGTTCTATGTCTTTCAGCCGCGCCAGCTGTTCGGCAATGTCGAGATCGGCAGCCTGTTCTATGTCGGCTATGACCTGCTGCTGATCGCGCTTGCGGTGATCTGCGGGGTCGGCGTCTGGCTGGGGCTGAACCGCACGCGGATCGGCAAGGTCGTGGTGGCGGTGATCCACAACCCGGAGGTCAGTGCCGGGATGGGGGTCAATATCGCCCGCGTCTACATGCTGGCGTTCGGCGTCGGCATCTTCCTGGCCGCCCTTGGCGGCGCCTTCACCTCGCCGCTGATCTCGGTGCAGCCCGGGGTCAGCGTCAGCGTCATCGTGGTCAGCTTCGCGGTGGTCATCATCGGCGGGCTGGGCAGCATCCCCGGCGCGGCGATCGGCGCCGTGATCGTCGGGCTGGCCCGGTCCTTCGCGGTCTACGAACTGCCGGAAGCGGAGATCTTCATCATCTACATGGTCATGGTCCTGGTGCTGATCTTCCGGCCGGAAGGCCTGTTCCAGCGCGTGCAGGCGCGCAAGATATGAGGCGCGCGGCCCTGATGGCGCTCTTGTCGGCGCTGGTCGCCGCGGTGCTGCTGCTGGGCATCGGCCTGGTGCTGCCGGCCTGGCTGCTGTTCACGATGACCAAGGCCGCCGCCTACGGGCTCGTCGCGCTGGGCATCGTGACCCTGATGCGCGGCGGCCTGGTCTCCTTCGGGCAGGGGCTGATCTACTGCCTGGGCGCCTATGCCTCGGGCCTGCTGGCCAGCCGCACCGGGATCACCGACATCTTCGTCCTGCTCGGTATCGGCGCGCTCGCCGGGATCCTCGCCGCGGGCATTGTGGCGCCGCTGATCGCGCGCTATCGCGGCATCTTCTTCGCCATGCTGACCCTGGCGCTGTCGATGGTGCTGTACGGCGTGCTGGCGAAGCTGACCTTCATCGGCGGCTCGGATGGCTTCAACGTGCCGGAACCGACCTATCTGGGCCATGCGCCGGACCTGGCGCAGGCCGATTATGCGCTCTATGCGGTGGCGGTCCTGCTCTCGGTGATCGCCGCGGCGCTGTCGCGGCTGCATTTCGATTCGATGGCGGGGCTGATCGCGCTCGCGGTGCGCGAGAACGAGCTGCGGGTGGAGTATCTGGGCGCCTCGGTGTTCCAGGTCACGGTGCGGAACTTCGTGATCGCCGGGGCGCTGGGCGGGCTGGGCGGCACCCTGAACGGCTTCGCGCTGGGCCATATCGACCCGTTCTTCAGCTACTGGACGACATCGGGCGAGTTCGTCTTCATCGCCATCCTGGCCGGCCATGCCTCGGTCGGCGCGGTGTTCCTCGCCGCCCTGGCGACGGAACTGGTGCGGTCCTTCGCCAACCAGTATTTCCCGGAAAGCTGGCAGCTCTTCCTGGGCGCCTTCCTGCTGCTGGTCATGCTGTTCCTGCCGAACGGCATCGGTTCGCTCTGGGCCCGCCTGGGCCGTCGCCGGCGCGCGCCGGCGGAAGGGGGCGGCGAGTGAGCGAGATGCAGCACGACCATGAGCCGGCCATGCCGGCCGCCGGTGCCGCGCCGGTGCTGGAGGCGCGCGGCCTGCAGAAGCGCTTCGGCGCGGTGGTCGCCGCCGCGGATATCGACGTGGCGGTGCCGGCGGGCGCGCGGCTGTCGCTGATCGGCGCGAACGGGGCGGGCAAGACCACCTTCGTCAACATGGTCACCGGCTACCTGAAGCCGGATGCCGGGCGGATCGTCCTGGCCGGGCGCGACATCACCGCGCTGGGGCCGCGGCGCATCACCCGCCTGGGGGTCTGCCGGTCGTTCCAGATCCCGCAGCTCTGCGAGCCGATGAGCCCGCTGGACAACCTTCTGGTGGCGGTCGGCGCCGGCCGCGGCGGCGTGGCGGCGCCCGGCGGGCTGCAGGGCCTTGCCCGTTTCTTTCAGCCGGCGCGCAGCGGCCCGGCCGTGGCGGCGGCGGAGGAGATGCTCGCCCGCTTCGACCTGGGCGCCTATGCCGACCAGCCGGTGAACGAGCTGCCCGGCGGCGTGCGCAAGCTGATCGACATCGCCATGGCGCTGGTGCGGCGGCCGCGGGTTCTGCTGCTCGACGAGCCGACCAGCGGCGTCTCCACCGACGAGAAGTTCCCGCTGATGGACCGGGTCATGGCGGCGCTGGACCGCGAGGAGGTCGCCGTGCTCTTCGTCGAGCACGACATGGATATCGTCACCCGCTATTCCGACCGGGTGCTGGCCTTCTATGCGGGCGAGATCATTGCCGACGACCGGCCCGACGAGGTGCTGTCCGATCCGGCGGTGCAGAAATACGTGACCGGCACCGCGGCGGCAGCACCGGCGCCTGCCGCGGCGGTGGCCGGCGAGCCGGACGGGGAAGGTGCAGATGCTGAAAGTCGCTGACCTGCGGGTGCGGATCGGCGCGGTGGAGGCGCTGCGCGGCCTGTCGCTGGACCTGATGCGCGGCCAGATGGTCGGCCTGTCGGGCCGCAACGGCGCCGGCAAGACCACCGCGATGCGCGCCGTGATGGGCATGGTGACCGCCACCTCCGGCAGCATCACCCTGGACGGCGTCGACCTGGCGAAGATGCCGGTGCATCACCGCGCGGGCATGGGGATCGGCTACATGCCGGAGGATCGCGGCCTGATTCCCGACCTGACGGTGGAGGAGAATATCCTGCTGCCGACCTGGGTCACCCCGGCGCTGGACGGGCCGCAGCGGCTGAAGGCGGTCTATGCCGCGATGCCGGAACTGCGGGAGATGGCGGGCCGGCGCGCGCTCCTGCTCTCCGGCGGCCAGCAGAAGCTGGTGGCGCTGGGCCGCGCGCTGGCGGCCGGCACCCGCCTGCTGCTGCTCGACGAGCCGTTCGAAGGCGTCGCGCCGGCCCTGGCGCAGCGCCTGTCGGACGTGATCTCGGGCCTGAAGAGCGCCAACATGGCGGTGCTGATCAGCCAGTCCGAACTGACCCATTCCGGGGTCTTCCTGGACCGCAACTTCGTCATCGAGCGCGGCGCCAACCTGAAGGCGCCGGCGCAGGGCTGAGAGCCGAGGGGGGAACGAGATGCCCTATGCCGAGAACCGCCTGATCCACGATGCCGACAGCCATCTGATGGAGAAGGCGGACTGCCTCGACGCCTGTCTGGAGGCGCGGCTGCGCGCACGCCTGCACCAGGTGCCGATGTACCGCGACCTGGCCGCGCGCCAGGCCGAGGCGGTCGCGGCGGCGCAGGCCCGTCACGCCGACCCCGATTTCCGCGCCGCGGCGAACGGGAACGTCATGCTGCGCAAGAATTACGACGCGCATGGCGCCTTCATCCCGGCCGACCGCAGCGAGGCGCTGGACTTCATGGGCTTCGCCAGCCAGCTGGTCTTCACCACCTTCTGCCTGGGCAATTTCGGGCTCGACCAGTCCGGCGACATGGAGCTCTGCTACGCCGCCGCCAGCGCCCATAACCGCATGATGACCGACTTCTGCAAGGTCGACCGCCGCCTGCTGGCCACCGCCTATATCCCGCTGGAGGATGTCGGGCGGGCGCGCGCCTGCATGGAAGACGCCATCCGCCTGGGCGCCAGGGGCCTGATGGTGCCCTCGAAATGCCCGCAGGCGCACAGCCCCAGCCATATCGGCCTCGACCCGCTCTGGGCGATGGCGCAGGAGGCGGGGCTGCCGATCCTGTTCCATGTCGGCGGCGAGGAGAAGGTGAACCCGGTCTACAAGGAGAACGGCCTGCCGCCGGTGCCGGACTTCCATGGCGGCGACGACAATTTCACGTCCGTCAGCTACATGCCGATCCCCGACGCGGTGATGCAGACCGTCGCGACCCTGATCTTCGACGGCGTGTTCGACCGCTTCCCGCGCCTGAAATGGGGCGCGATCGAGCTCGGCGCGAACTGGCTGCCCGGCTGGATGCGGGCGATGGATTCCGCCGCCCATGCCTTCATGAGGAACGAGGAGCGCCTGCAGAAACTGAGCGCGCGGCCGTCGGAGATCGTGCGCCGCCAGTTCCGTGCCGCCCCCTATCCGCACGAGGATGCCGGCTGGATCATCGCCAATGCCGGCGCGGAGGTCGCGCTGTTCTCCTCGGACTTCCCCCATATCGAGGGCGGCCGCAATCCCTGCAAGCGCTTCGACGAAAGCCTGCGCGACACCCCGCCGCGCGCCGTCGAGCGCTTCTACCGCGACAATTTCATCGACCTGATGGGCGCCGGGCTGGCGGAAGACCTGCGGCGCCCGGCACAGGTCTCGGCCGCATAGGCTGCCGGCATCGCCGGTCGCTCAAGCGACCGGTTTGCGGTTGAGCGGCGCGAAATGGTCGGGTTTACGGGTTTACGGTGACAGTTTACTTATAACGGCGAGTTTCTGGAGTTCGTTCTGTGGGCGGCAAATTGAATAGCCTGTCGCCGGATGCCCGAAACCAATAAACTTGTCACCGTATTTCCTAAACTGTCACGGTATTTCCACCGTATTTCCGGGGCGCCATCGAGCCCGTCGCGAACTCGCTGCTCGGCTTGGTCCCTGCCAATGCCGGCGCGGAAGTGGAGCGGTTCTCCCCGGACTTCCCGCATGTCGAGGGCGGTCGCAATCCCTGCAAGCGCTTCGACGCGTCGTTGCGGCGGCCAGCTGTCGTTGCCCCCGAGCATGGCGAGCGGGGCCGGTTCAACGGCATGCTTGCAACGCCGCACGTATATGACCTAAAGACGCGGTGTCACCCACCAGACGGGCGCGCGACCTTGCGCGGGACAGGCAGACTGATCGCAATGATGCGGCACAGGCAGAATCCGGGAATCAGGGCGGCGGCGATAGTGCTGTGCCTATGTGTTGCCGCCTGGTCCATGATACCTGGGGCGGCGCACGCGTCGTACATCAGCGCGGCGGCCGCGCTGCAGGCCGAAACGGTGTCCGGCCCGGCTCATTCCCATGGTCCCGCCCGGGACGCCGCCGGGGTGCTGCACGGGCACGCGCACGACGTAGCCGATCACGACCACAGTCCCGCCGTGCTCGGCCGGGGGGCGCCCGCCAGGGCCGTGCCCTCGCTTCGCGATGCATTGCGGGCCGGCGTCCAGCTGGCACCGCCGGGGCCGACTTTCCGCCTGGAGCGACCGCCACGAGCCTGAGCGGCCATCCCGCCCGGCATCTGCACTATCGGTCGAATCCACGGAGACTACGATCCATGAAACCTGTTCCTCGGGACGGGGGTGGCTGGCGTATCGCGCGCCTGCAGGCCCTCGGCCTCTTGCTTCTCGCCGTCGTCGCGCTCGCTGCGACACAGGCATTGGCCCACAACGTCACGGAAGGCGACGCCGGCTATATCCAGGAAATCTGGGGCGTCAACCTGATCCCCTTTGCCTATCTCGGTGCCAAGCACATGGTCACCGGCTACGACCACATCCTGTTCCTCCTCGGTGTGGTCTTCTTCCTCTATCGGATGAAGCACGTCGCCATCTATGTCAGCCTGTTCGCCCTCGGGCATTCCACCACCATGCTGGCCGGCGTCTATTTCGGCTGGAACGTCAATGCCTACCTGATCGACGCCATCATCGGGCTGTCGGTCGTCTACAAGGCGCTCGACAATCTGGGCGCCTACCAACGCTGGTTCGGCTTCCAGCCGAACACCAAGGCGGCAACGCTGATCTTCGGGTTCTTCCACGGCCTGGGACTGGCGACGAAGCTCGGCGACTACCGGATCGCCGAAGAAGGCCTGCTTCCCAACCTGCTTGCCTTCAATGTCGGCGTCGAGATCGGGCAGATCCTCGCGCTCGCCGCCATCCTGATCGTCATGGGTTACTGGCGCCGGACAACGAGCTTCTGGCGCCACGCCTATGCCGGGAATGTCGTGATGATGTCGCTCGGCTTCATGCTGATGGGCTTCCAGCTCACCGGCTATGTCATATCCACCTGAGCCCGCGGAGAGACCGATGTACAACACCGAAAAGCCGAACCAGAAAGACCTGCCAAGCTCCGCGCAGCTGCTGCGCTCTACTGCCCTGGCCCTCGTCGCAGCCGTCGCGATCCTGGTCGCGGTCGTGCTGCCGGCCGAATATGCCATCGACCCGACCGGGATCGGCCGTGTCCTGGGCTTGACCGAGATGGGCGAGATCAAGGGCGATCTCGCCAGGGAGGCGGAGCGCGACCGGCAGGTCGACAAACCATCGGAGGGTCGGAGCGGCGCCATCGACGGTTTCCTCGGACTGTTCCTGGGCACTGCCCATGCGCAGCAGGCCTGGACCGACGAGACGACATTCACCCTGACGCCGGGCGAAGGGATCGAATGGAAGCTGACGATGAAGGAAGGCGCGGTGGCCGAGTATCGCTGGTTCGCGGAAGGCGGGCGCGTCAATTTCGACCTGCATGGCGATGGCGGCGGCAAGTCCGTCAGCTATGAGAAGGGCCGCGGGCAGACCGGCGGCGAGGGCGAGCTGGTCGCGGCTTTCGACGGCAATCACGGCTGGTTCTGGCGCAACCGCGACAGGGGCGATGTCACCGTCACGTTGCAGATCCGCGGCGATTACGGTGCACTGAAGCGCGCCGATTGACCCGCGCCGGCCGGGCCCGCCTGCCCGGGCGGGACCCGGCCGGACCCTGCCGCCGCAGGCACCGGTCCGCGAGCTACGGCCGGTGCGGCCAGTCGGGATGGTGGCTGTCGATCAGGTAGACATGCGAATGCCTGTAGCCGCCCGCAACCGGTTCCGCGCCGGCAACATGCGGATGGTCGGCGCCAAGGCCGGCATGGACATGCTCGACCGTGCCGGGATCGTTCCGCGGCCAAAGCAGTGCCGCGGCGAGCAGGGAGAGTGCCGCGACACCGGCAAGGAGAAGGAAGGTGGCCGGCATGCCCAGCCATGGACCGAGCCAGCCGGCCAGGGGATAGGCGACGAGCCAGCAGGCATGCGACAGGGCGAACTGCGCCGCGAACAGCGCGGGCCGGTCCTCCGGATGCGACGATCGGCGCAGCAGGCGGCCGGACGGCGTCTGGGTCAGCGAATAGCCGAGCCCGATGCCCAGCCACAGCGCCAGCAGGGTGCCGTAGTCGCGCGCCAGCAGCGTGCCGGCCGCCAGCCCCAGGACGATGAGCGATCCACCGGCGAGCATCGCGCTCCGGTCGGACACCCGGTCCAGGAGGCGCGGCAGGGCCAGGGCCGCGAGCATGGAGCCGCCGCCGAAGACGGCAAGGGCCATGGCCGTGGCCTGCTGGCCAAGGCCGAACCCGGACTGCACGAGCACCACCGTGTTGACGATCACCATCGCGCCGCCGGCGGCCACTGCCAGGCTCAGCGCCAGCAGACCCCTGAGCCGCGGTGTCGCCAGGTAGATCCGCAGGCCGCGCGTGGTGCGGTCGTAGATGCCCCGGCGTGCGGCCGGCCGCGGGCTCGGCAGCAGCACGGAAACGACCAGCGCCGCCGAAGCCAGGAAGCCGATCGCCGTCCCGGCGAACAGGGCATGATAGCTCACCAGGGCAAGTGCAGCGGCGGCCAGCGCCGGGGAGACCAGGCTTTCCATGTCGTAGGCGAGGCGCGAGAGGGACAGCGCCCGCGTATAGTCCGCCTCGTCGGGCAGGATGTCGGGGATCGTCGCCTGGAAGGCGGGCGTGAAGGCGGCGGAATTCGCCTGAAGCAGGAAGATCAGGGCATAGATCTGCCAGATCTCCGTGACGAAGGGCAGCGACAGCGCGATCGCCGCGCGGGCCAGGTCCAGGCAGACCAGCAATTTCCGGCGCGGCACCTGCTCGGCGATGGCAGCAGCGACCGGCGCCACCCCGACATAGGCCACCATCTTGATGGCAAGTGCAGTTCCCAGCACCGCGCCGGCATTGGCGCCGGCCAGGTCGAAGGCCAGCAGGCCGAGCGCCACCGTGGCGAGCCCGGTGCCCAGCAGCGCGACGACCTGTGCCAGGAACAGGTGCCGATAGGCCCGGTTGGCGAGGATCCGAAGCATGGCAGGTCGCTGCATCCCGTGAAAAGGCCTTGGGCGCCCGACCTGGCTTGCAGCGCGCCCGCTTGCCGGGGCAGGGCAAAGGCCGTGCCGACGATGCCTCGATGATACGCTATCTGCGAGCCGCGCGGAGTCGTTGACGACGCTACCGGCGCAGCCCGATCGTTCCCTGCACCGGGCGGCCGCTCAAGCGACCGGTTTGCGGTTGAGCGGCGCGAAATGGTCGGGAAAGAACTCCTTCACATAGGCGCTGTCGCTGGCATAGGCATGGCAGGTGTTGATGGGAACGGCGGTGGTGCCGGTCGCTTCCGCTTCCTGCCACATGCCCTGCATGGCGGCCGTTGCCATCTGCGCCAGCATTTCCGTCAGATGGGTGCAGCCCTGGACCGCGCCGACACGCTCGCGCACCTTGCGGTTCCAGCCGGGGCCGATCCGCAGGCCCTTCAGCCTGGAATAGTCCGGCGTGATCGCCGCGCAGATGCCATGCGCCCCGCGATGCATATGCGCCCAGGCATCCATGACCGTCAGCTCCGCGTTGACGGTCAGGCAGAGCACCATGTCGTGCAGCGGCTCTCCGGCCGCCCTGGACGAGTCGATCATGTGATAGGCGATCGGCTTGATGTCGACCAGGCGGCCCTCGACATCCCACATCCCGTCGGTGCGCCGGAACACCCGGATGTCCAGGCTGCGGGTGTGAACCAGCGCCTCGCGCTCCGCCGGCGCGGCGGCGTCGGGCCGGGGCTGCATTTCCGGCGGCGGCGTACTGCCGGGATTGCTCGACCAGGTGGGCATGCGCGAACGTCTCCATCGGATGGTGCTGCATCGCGGCTAGCACGGGCCAACCGGCATCCGCAAGCGCCAGCCGTCCCGATCCTGCCGGGGACCATCGCCCGATGCCCGTGCCGCGACGATCGCGACAACGCGCCGGGCGGCGGCGAAACCGGTTACTTCGCGGTGCTTGCCGTGCCGCCCGCCCGCGCGCAATCCTCGACGCTCGCGGCGCTCAACCTCTCGGCCTTGACCGTGCAGGTCACCGCGGGCGGCGTTTCCCCGCCCAGCTTCGCGGACCCGCGGGACGGCCCTGCGAACACCGGCACATACTGCGTGACCGGCATGTAGCCGACGACCGGACCCGGGTCGCGGGGGGCGGCGTGCACCCGTTCCTGCAGGCCGCCGGCGCCTGTCATCGGCGCCAGCGTGCCGCCCGCGCGCTCGCACGACCCGGCATGTCCGGCCACGAGCGTTTCGCCCTCGCCATCCCCGAACCGGCAGACCACGCCACCGACCTGCGCGGCCGCCGCCCTTGTCGCCGTCTCCCAGTCGCCCGCCCCTGCGGAATCGGGCAGGCCGAAATACATGCATGACCCTTCGCTGGTCAGGATGTTGGTGCAACCGGCCTGTGCGCCTGCCCCCATCGAGAGACCAAGGCCAAGGATCGCCGCACCGACAGAAAGCCGCACCTCGTTCATCGCTGCATCCTCATGTTGGCGCGTCAGCCGCTTGTCTTTCACAGCCCGGCAGATGTCCATCCGGCGATCCTAGCCGAGACCCGATGGCGCACAAGACCGTGGCCTTTATGGGAGAGGCGGGGACAATCGGTCCTGAATGCGGCGGAAATGCATTCAGAAGCTACAGAAACACATCCGGTTTCAGTGAATCATCTATGTCGATACTGCCGTGGATCGCGCTGTTCGTCTCGATGCTTCACGGCGGCAGTGAACGGCTCGGGCCCCCCAACCTTTGCCCCGCCGGGTTGCCCTGCCCGGTTGCCCAGGCCGCCGCCGGCACGGCATCATGCCGGCCGTCCCGCCATTGCCCCCGAAGGAGCCGCCGATGCTGACCAATACCCGCCAGCTGCAGATCGAATGGGGCGATTGCGACCCGGCGGGCATCGTCTTCTATCCGCGCTATTTCGCGATGTTCGACGCCTCCACCGACCGGCTGCTGTCCAGCGGCCTGGGCATGGCGAAGATCCACTGGACGGCGCGGTACGGCATCCTCGGCATCCCCATGGTGAAGACCGGCTCGGAGTTCTTCGCGCCCTGCAAGTTCGGCGACGAGGCGACGATCGACAGCGAGATCGCCGCGCTCAGCCGCTCCAGCTTCCAGGTCCGCCACCTTCTGCGCCGCGGCGATGTGAAATGCGTGGAGGGCCACGAGACCCGGGTCTGGACCGCCCGCGACCCGGACAATCCGGAACGCATCCGCGCCGTCCCGATGCCCGAAGAGGTGGTTGCCATCCTCCGTGGCGAGGGCGGCTGAGCGGACCGTCCGACCGTCCCGACTGTCCGACAGGATTGCCCGACATTGGCTGGCGGGACGCCGCCGGATCGGGCAGGCTTCGGGCAGACCGATGAGACAGGCCGGACAGACCGGCCGGAGCGGAGGAATCCTCGACCATGATGACCGGTGCGCAGTACAAGGCCTCGCTGAACGACGGGCGGGTGACCTATTTCGAAGGGGAGCGGGTGCCCGACGTGGCGGCCCATCCGCAGCTCAACGCCTCGCTCGACCGCATCGCCGACTGCTATGACGGCTTCTACGATCCCGCCCCCGGCGCGCTGAACCCGATGATGTCGATCCCGCGCTCCGCCGAGGAGCTGCGTGCGCGGATCCCGCTGCTGCACCAGGCGGATATCGTCGCCAACACCACCTACCAGTCGCTGATGACCGTCACCACGGTGGCCAGCCGGATCGGCGAGCAGTTCCCGGTCTATGCGGAGCGGATGCGCAGATGGGTGGCGGAGATGCAGGCCGCCGACACCCGCATCACGGAGTGCATCACCGACGCCAAGGGCGACCGCTCCCTGCCGCCGGGCAAGCAGGCCGATCCGGACGCCTATACCCGCGTGGTCGAGCGGCGCGACGACGGCGTGGTGATCCGCGGCGCCAAGCTGCACATCACCGGCGCGTCGCTGGGCCATGAGCTGCTGACCATCCCGACCAAGGCGATGAAGCCGGGCGAGGAGGATTATGCCATCGCCTGCGCGGTGCCGGTGAACGCGCCCGGCGTGAAGATCGTCAACACCAGCTATGCCCCCCGGCACGAGGACCTGCGCAGCTTTCCGATCTCCGCGACGCACAACTTCCCGGAAGGCTTCGTCATCTTCGACGACGTGTTCGTTCCCAGCGACCGGGTCTTCCTGGATGGCGAGACGAAATATGCCGCCGTGTTCGCCCATTCGCTGGGCCTGTGGGAGCGGCTGGGCGGGCTCGCCTTCATGGCCGACGAGGCGGACGAGCTGGTCGGCTTCGCGCAGCTGATCGCGGAGGCCAACGGCCTGGCGCGGGAAGGCCATATCCGCGAGAAGATCACCGAGATGATCATCCACGCGACCCTGATCCGCGCCGCGCTGGAGGCGGCGATCGCCAACTGCCATGTCAGCGAGGACGGCGCCGCCTTTCCTGACGAGCTCTACACCAATGCCGGCAAGTATCACGGCGCGGCCAACTACAACCTGATGTGCCGCCACCTGCACGACATTTCCGGCGGGGCGGTGCTGACCACCCCGGCGATCTCCGACCTGGAGAACAACGAGGTCGGCGCCCTGGTGCGCAAGTACATGGCGACCGGCGTCGGGCCGGCGGCCGACGGCGAATACCGCATGCGCCTGTTCCACGCGATCCGCGACCTGACGGCGGATGCCTATGGCGGCTGGAAGTTCGTCACCAACCTGCAGGCCGGCGGCGGGCTCTATGCCCAGCGCATCGTCACCCGCAAGCATTACGACATCGAGGCGGCGAAGCTGAAGGCGCTGAAACTGGCAGGCCTGGCACCGGCGGAGCATTGAGGGGGCGGGAATCGGCCACGTCATCTGCGTCACCCGCATACTTGTTACGCGGGTCCATCGTGCCGCCCTCTCAATCGATTGAGATCCGCGCTCGACATGGACAGCCGGGACAAGCCCACCGCTGTCCGGGTCTCCTGCGGCTGCTCGGCCGGAGGTCCTTGCACCGCCTGGCCGATGACGGAAGGCACCGAACCGAGACAGGGAGGTGCCGGCCGTCTTCCCCATCTCGTCACCGCCGGGCGCGACCCACTGGTGTCCGGTTGAACATGGCCGGCATTCGCTCAAGGCCGCGACTTTGCCGGGCTTGCGGGGCCAACCGCTGACGCTGGACACGGATGTCCTTGCGTTCCCCCAATCGTCACCACCGCGCTCGTCGCGGTGGTCCATGGTGCCGCCAGGTTCAATAATGGCCTGATCTTATTGAGGTGCGGCGCGATGGGTTGCCGGGCATCGCCC
>JAVJON010000067.1:0-5535 GCA_040216765.1 Sneathiellaceae bacterium
TGGTCGAGGCCATGACCCGCGATTCCGCCGGGACCGACGAATGCCCGATCGAGGGGATTCCGGCCAAGGCCGCGGCACACCGCTGAACCGCGCCACGGCTTGCGGCATCGCGGCCGCCCGGCACAGCCGCCGGGCGGCCGCACTCCTTCCGGCGGGCTCGCCAGGGCCGGTGCCGGTCCCGCCAGATCGGCCTTGATGTCGGTCGGGAAAGATGTTCTATTTTTCTTCGGGAGAATAATGCTTTCGTCACAGTGAATCAGGATCGGTGCGGCTGGCCGGCCCGACAGGGCCTGCCGAACGGGATTTCGCCCGGACGCCGCACCAGATGACCGGGTAATCCGGCACTCTCCTGTCTTCGCTGCTCGCGGAAGGCGGGGCCTTCAGGGCCCGCGCCATCAAGCACGAGTTTTCGGCCGACGGACGCGCCATCGCAGCGTGTCCGGGCAGGGACCGTGTAATCCGCGACAGGGGAGACGGACATAATGTCACTTGATCGACGCGACTTTCTGAAGGGCACCGCCATCGTCGGCGCCGGCGCCATTGCCGCGCCCTACTTCTTCCATCGCACCGCGCAGGCGGCCGACCAGATCGAGGTCGGCGTGCTGTTCTCGCTGACCGGCGGGCTCTCGATCATCGAGAAGTCCCTGGCCGACGCCACCCTGATGGCGATCGAGGAGATCAACACGAACGGCGGCGTGAACGGCAAGATGATCAAGCCGGTGGTCGAGGACGGCGCCTCCGACCCGAAGACCTACAACGAGAAGGCCTCCAAGCTGGTCATCAAGGACAAGGTGCCGACGGTGTTCGGCTCCTACACCTCGGCCAGCCGCAAGGCCGTCCTGCCGGTCTTCGAGAAGCGCAAGAACCTGTACTTCTATCCGACCTACTACGAAGGTTTCGAGTGCTCCAAGAACGTCGTCTATACCGGCGCCGTTCCGAACCAGCAGCTTTCCAACTTCATCCCCTGGATCATCAATACCCTGGGAAAGAAGAAGTTCTTCATCGTCGGCTCGAACTACATCTATCCGCGCGAGATGGCGAAGGTCTGCAAGATCCTGATCGAGGCCAATGGCGGCGAATGGCTGGCCGACGAGTATCTCGAGCTGGGGCATTCCGAATGGGGTGCCATGGTCAACAAGATCAAGAGCTCGGGCTGCGACGTGGTACTCTCCAACGTGGTCGGCGATTCCGTCGTTGCCTTCTACCGCGAGTACAAGAACCAGGGCCTGACCCACGACAAGCTGCCGATCTGCGCCACCGTGACGTCGGAGATCGAGATCGCCGCCATGGGGCCGGAATTCGCGGCCGGCAGCTACACCTCCTTCCCGTACTTCCAGGCGATCGACACCGACATCAACAAGAAGTTCATCGAGCGCTACCGGCTGTTCGTGAACGACCCCAAGGCGGTGACCCATCACGCCCTGGAGAGCTCCTACTTCCAGGTCTATCTCTGGAAGCAGGCGGCCGAGAAGGCGGCGGAGATCACGCCGGCCGCCCTGGTCGAGGCGGTGAAGGGGCAGGAATTCGACGCGCCGAACGGCCATGTGAAGATCGATCCGGAGAACCTGCACACCTACCTGACGCCGCGCATCGCGGAATGGCAGGCCGACGGCCAGGGCAAGATCATCGACGATTACGGCGCGCCGGTCCGGCCGCTGCCCTATGTCGCCTATGGCGAAACGGGGGACAACCTGTTCTGCGTCGACAAGGGCCTGGACACGTCCAAGCTCTAGCAGGTTCGCGCGGTGCTATCCGCAGCGGCGGCGGCCCCCGTGGCCGCCGCCGTCACCCGGCCGCGGCGTGGATATCAAGGCAGCAACCCTGATGATCGAAGTCATCTTCATCGGCCTCTCCCTGGGCTCGATCCTCCTGCTTGTCGCGCTGGGGCTGGCGATCACCTACGGCGCGATGGGCGTGATCAACATGGCCCATGGCGAGATGGTGATGGCCGGCGCCTATGTGACGGTGGCAACCGGCATCTATCTCGACCTCAACATCTTCTTTGCGATCCCGCTGGCCTTCATCGCGACGGCGGTGCTGGGACTGCTGATCGAGCGGCTCGTCGTGCGGCGCCTGTACCACCGCCTGCTGGACACCCTGCTGGCGACCTGGGGCATCGCGATCCTGATGCAGCAGGCGGTGCGGCTGGAATTCGGCCTGACGTTCTTCGGCATTCATGTCGAGGGGCTGGGCGCCGGCCTGCAGCGGGTCGACGTGCCGGAGGTGCTGGGCGGCACCTACGACCTGCTGGGCGCGGAGATCAACACCTACCGCAGCTTCATCATCCTGGTGACCCTGGTGCTGGCGGCGCTGACCTGGTGGCTGATGTATCGCACCCCGATCGGCACACAGGTGCGCGCGATCATCCGCAACCCGCAGATGGCGGCAGCCTGCGGCATCGACGTGAAGCGGGTCAACGCGCTGACCTTCGCCTACGGCTCCGGCCTGGCCGGCGTGGCCGGCGTGATGATGTCCGGCTTCAAGACGGTGTTTCCGGACATGGGCAGCTCGATGGTGGTCGACGGCTTCCTGGTCGTCGTGGTCGGTGGCGTGGGCAGCCTGTTCGGCGCCTTTGCGGCGGCCGGCATGCTGGGCGAGCTGAACGGCATCGTGGCCTCGATCTACAACGACATCCTGGCGCGCGCCGTGGTGTTCGGCGTGGTCATCGGGATCATCGTCTGGCGCCCGCAGGGCCTGTTCTCGTTCAAGGGGCGATGAAACGTGAACCGCAGCAAGCTTGCCCTCGACCTGGCAACCTACCTGGTCTTCTTCGCGGTGATCCTGGCATTGCCGCTGTTCTACGACGAGTTCTGGCTGAACCGTTTCGCCAAGTACCTGGTCTACGGCATGCTGGCGGTCGGCATCTCGCTGTCCTGGGGCTATGCCGGCGTGCTGAACCTGGGGCAGGGGCTGTTCTTCGGCATCGGCGCCTACATGATGGCGATGTCGCTGAAGCTGGCGTCGGCGACCAGCCTGCAGCAGGGCGCCGATACGCCGGTGCCGGACTTCATGCTGTGGAACGCCGAGCCCGGCGCAAAGACCGACCTCTGCTGCATCAACCAGGGCTCCTTCCTGTGGATTCCGTTCCAGGACCAGTGGTTCGGCATCGCAATGTCGATCGCCATGCCGGTGCTGGTCGCCGGCATCCTGGGGGCGATCGTGTTCCGCCAGCGGATCAGCGGCGTCTTCGTCGCGATCATCACCCTGGCGCTGGTGCTGCTGGTGCGCCTGCTGGTGATCGACGCGCAGCCGGTGACCAACGGGTTCAACGGCCTGACCGACCTGGGCTGGTTCACCATCCTGGGCTTCGAGTTCGATCCCTATGTGGTGGAAACCTACTACCTTGTCGCCGGCGCGCTGATCCTCACCCTGACGGGCACAAGGCTGCTGGTGGAGACCCGCGCCGGATTGATCCTGCAGGCGATCCGCGACGACCAGAACCGGGTGCGCTATCTGGGCCATGCCGTGGCGCGCTACCAGGTGTTCTTCTTCTGCGTTTCGGCGGCGATCGCCGGATTTGCCGGCATGCTCTACACGATCGCCGCGGAGTTCACCTCGCCCACCTTCATGGACCTGGCCTTCTCGATCACCATGGTGGTCTGGGCGGCCGTCGGCGGCCGCGCCTCGCTGATCGGTGCCTGCATCGGCGCCATCCTGATCAACACGATCGAAGCGGAGATGAGCGAGACGGAGGAACTGGTGGAAGCCTGGAAGGCGATCATCGGCTTCATCTTCGTCATGGTGGTGCTGTTCCTGCCGCGGGGCCTCGCCGGCTTCGCACATGACATGACCGACCTGGCCTTGCGCAGCCTGGGCCTCGCCGAGCGCGAGACCGGCACCGCTGCGCGCGATGTGCCGCTGCCCGCGCGCGAGGAGGCCTGATCGTGGCGCAGGCAGCCCTGACCATCGACGCCCTGGGCGTCAGCTTCGGCGGCTTCAAGGCCGTGGACGAGGTCACCATGATCGTCGAGGAAGGCGAGTTGAGGGTCCTGCTGGGCGCCAACGGCGCGGGCAAGACCACGTTGATGGACCTGATCAGCGGCAAGACGAAGAGCACGGCCGGCAGGGTTCACCTCTACGACCATGACATCACCAACCTGGAGGAGCACCGCATCGCCCGGCAGGGCGTGGGGCGCAAATTCCAGATCCCCAGCGTGTTCCGCGACCTCAGCGTGCAGGAGAATTTCGAAGTGGCCTCCTGCCAGAACAGGTCGGTCTTCGCCAATATCGGTTTCGGCTTCGGCGCCGCGCGCCGCTCCCGCATCGAGGAAGTCCTGGAACTGACCGGCCTGGCCGACGACCGGCATGTGAACGCCTCCAGCCTCAGCCACGGCCAGACCCAGTGGCTGGAACTCGGCATGCTGGTGATCCAGGACCCGAAGGTGCTGTTGCTGGACGAGCCGACGGCCGGCATGACCCAGGCGGAGACCCACAAGACGGCGGAGATCATCAACAGCCTCGCGGGCCGGCACAGCCTGCTGGTGGTGGAGCATGACATGGCGTTCGTCCGGCAGATCGCCAGCCATATCACCGTGATGCACCTGGGAAGGCTGCTGGCGGAGGGCACGATCGAGGAGATCGAGTCCAATCCGGAGGTCCGCTCGGCCTATCTCGGCAGCCAGGGAATCGCATAGGTGGGAACAGCATAGCCATGGCCCTGCTGCAGATGTCGGACGTCCACAGCTATTACGGCCGCAGCCATATCCTGCATGGCATCGACCTGGAGGTGGGCGAGGGCGAGATCGTCGCGATCCTGGGCCGCAACGGGGTCGGCAAGACCACCCTCTTGAAGACGGTGATCGGGCTGGTCGACCGGATGACCGGCGGCATCCACCTGCAGGGCGAGGACCTGTCGCGTCGCGAAACCTTCCAGCGCGCGCGGGCCGGCATCGCCTATGTGCCGCAGGGCCGCGAGATCATCCCGGACTTCAGCATCCGGGAGAACATCCTGATGGGCGCCTTTGCCCGCCCCGCCGCGGAGCGGCGGATCCCCGACCTGGTGCCGGAACTGTTTCCCTACCTGGTCGAGAACCTGGATCGGCCCGGCGGCGTGCTGTCCGGCGGCCAGCAGCAGCAGCTTGCGATCGCCCGCGCCTTGGCGGCGGCACCGAAGGTGCTGCTGCTCGACGAGCCGACCGAGGGCATCCAGCCGTCCATCGTCGAGGAGATCCAGGCGCAGATCGTCTCACTGAACCGGGATCACGGGATCACCGTCATCCTCGTCGAACAGAATGTCGCCATCGCCCGGCGTACCTGCCATCGTTTCGCGATGATGGAGAAGGGGCGGATCGTCGCCGCAGGCGCGGTGGACGGGTTGAGCGACGAACTGGTGCACCGGCACCTGTCGGTGTGAACGGGCCGGACCGGGGCCGCAGGGCCTGAGCAACAGGAGGGAAGTCGATGCTACACGGCGATATTTCCAGCAGTAACGACACGGTCGGCGTGGCTGTCGTGAACTACAAGATGCCGCGGCTGCATACCAAGGCCGAGGTGCTGGCCAATGCCCGGAAGATCGGCGAGATGCTGGTCGGCATG
>JAVJON010000070.1:0-208553 GCA_040216765.1 Sneathiellaceae bacterium
TGGTCGACCTCCAGGCAGCCATCAATCGCTTCGTCGACGAGCACAACCAGACCCCAAAGCCATTCTTCTGGCATGCTGATCCAGACGAAATCATCGCTGCTCGGGCGCGAGGGTTCCAAGCGTTGGAGTCAATCCACTAGATATGCATCGCGACCTTGCTGTCCTCAAAATTGGTGCCGATCTTTACGGTGAAGGGCTTGCGGCACTGGTAGCACTTGTAAGCGCTGACGCGGGTGCTCTTCCCTGCATCTTGCTGATACGCTCCACACTGCCGCAATCTGGGCAGACAAGGCCGTCCGGCCAGATGCGCGCCTCTACGTAGGCGTAGGCGGCTTCTTCGTTGTGGGAGTGCGGGACGGAATGTGCGGACGACATGGTATTTTGCTCCTGATGGACCCTACGTCGCAGATTTCCGTGGGTATGCTAAGTAAAATGACGCCAACGAAAATGGGCGCGGCCGGTTTCCCGGCCGCGCCCCGTCGCAGCGATGCGCCGTCGTTCAGTTCGCCGGCATCTTGTCGTAGATCTCGGCCTTCAGGGCGGCCTCGAACTTGGCGATGTCGTGGCCGTTCTCCGCGGCGATCTTCTGCCATTTGGGGAGATTCTCGCGGAAGCTCGCCGCGATCTCCTGGGCATTCTCCACGCCAAGCGACTTCGCCGTGGCGATGTTGTCCTTCGTCATCGCGTCGGTGTCCGCGAGCTTGGCGAGAAAGGCTGCGTCCGGCTTCGCGAAGACGATGCCGCGCTTCTCGCCATTGGCCCGCGCCCGCTCGTCCTCCGACAGGTAGCCGCCGATCGCGCGGGCGACCATGCCGGGCATCCCCTCGATCATCAGCTTGCGATGCTCCGGCGACAGGCCTTTCCAGGTGTCCAGGTTCATCGTGAACAGGCCGAGCGCCCGGGTCGTGCCGAAGGGCTCGTCCAGCACATACTTGATCTGGTCGATCACGCCGTACTGTTCCATCCAGGCGATCGGGCCCAGCACGCAGTCGATCTGGCCGCGCTCCAGCCCCTCGGCCATCTCGCTCGGCGGGATGTTTACCGGCACGGCATCCATGTTGGTCAGGATGCCGCTGAACGCGCCGGTGGCGCGCACCTTCTTGCCCCTGATGCCTTCCAGGCCGTCGAACGGCCTGGCGCACATCAGGACATAGCCGGTGGTGGTATGGCCGCCGAGATAGATCAGGTTGTTGTCGACCCAGTCCTCCGTGCAGCTCGGGCAGTCCAGCATGATGGTTTCGTTGATGGCGCCGCCCACGGCGATCGGGTCGCTGCCGTCATAGACCATGTTGGCCAGCACGTTGTTGTGCTTCAGCTCCGAGGGATGGAAGTTGACGGCAATGAAGCCGGCATCGGCCACCCCGTCGCGCACGCCGCCCAGGGTCTCGCGGGCGCCCATCAGCTGCCCGCCCGGGTAGAGGATCCAGTTCATCTCGCCGTTGCTCTTCGCCTTGAGCTCGTCGAAATAGGGCTGCAGGCCGAGGGTGTGGTTGGTCGACTTGACGCCCGACCAGGAGGTGAAATCGTAATCCTCGGCCGCTGCCGGTCCGGCCGCGGCGGCGGCAAATGCCAGCCCTGCGGCAACCGCCGTGCCAATCATCCGTGTGCCGATCATCGGCGTCTCCTCCACTCTCTTGCTTTTCTGAACGCAACTGCCGCCCGGACGGGACTGTCCCGTCCGGGCGGTCCCCGCTACCGGCGGGTCAGTAATTCACCTTGCTGTAGATCTCGCGCTGCAGGGCATCGGCGAACTTGTCGTAGTCGGTGCCGACCTCCGCGGAGATCTTCTCCCACTTCGGCAGCACGCTGTTGAAGGTCTCGGCGACCGCGGCCGGATCCTTCACGCCAAGGCTGGCGGCCTTGTCGAAATTCTCCTGGCGGAACTCCGGGGTCGGCTCCAGGGCCTTCATGAACGCAGCGCTCGGCTTGCCGAAGGTCACGCCAAGCGCTGCGGCGTTCTTCCGGGCATTGGCTTCCTCGTCGATATAGCCCTGCATCGCGCCGGCGATCATGTGGCCCATATTGTCGAGCATCGCCTTGCGCTGGTCGGCCGGCAGGTCCTTCCAGACATCCTGGTTGACCGTCATCAGGCCCAGGCCGCGGGTCGAGCCGAACGGCGCGTCCAGCACGAACTTGGTCACGTCCTTCAGGCTGTACTGCTCCAGCCAGGCCAGCGACCCGAGCACGCAGTCGATCTGCCCGCGTTCCATTGCCTCGGCCATCTCGTCGGTCGGGATGTTGACGGGAACGGCGCCGAGCGACTGGAGGATGCCGCTGAACGCACCGGTCGCCTTCAACTTCTTGCCCTTGAAGCCTTCCAGGCCGTCGAACGGCTGGGAGCACATCGGGTAGTAGGAGGTCGTCACATGGCCGCCCAGGTAGAGGCTGTTCTGCTCCTGGAAATCGCCCTGGCAATCCTTGCAGCCCAGCAGGATCGCCTCGTTGACGGCGCCCGCGACGGCAAGCGGATCGGTGCCCGAATTGATCATGTTGGCCAGCACCAGCGTGTTCTTCAGCTCGCTGGGATGGTAGGCGGCGACCACGAAGCCGCCATCGGCCACACCGTCGCGCACGCCGGGCAGGGTTGCCCGGGCGGCGAGGATCTGGCCGGCCGGATAGAGCGTCCATTTCATCTCGCCGTTGGTCGCCTTCTCCACCCGGTCGAAGAACGGCTGCACGCCCATGGTGTTGTTGGTCGACTTCGGGCTGATGAAGCTCGAATAGGTGAAGTCCTTGGCCATCGCCGCGGTGGCCAGCAGGCCGACGGCCAGGCCCCCCGCGGCCAGGCCGATCTTGGTCGCTTGCTTGAACTGCATCTTCTTGTACTCCCTGTTTCCGTTGTAAAACCGATTCCGCGGTCGCGACCGCCCGACTACTGCATCAAGCTCGGCAGGAAAAGCACGATGTCGGGGAAGATCACGAGGAGCGCGACCACCACCAGTTCGCAGACGATGAACCAGCCGACACCCTTGAAGATTGTCTCCAGTGGAATCTGGTCGCCGACGACGGACTTGATGACATAGACGTTGAAGCCGACCGGTGGGGTCACCAGGCCGATCTCCAGGAACTTGATGACGATGATGCCGAACCAGATCATGTCGGCGCCGACGCCTTCGAACAGCGGCAGCATGATCGGCAGGCTGAGCAGCAGGACCCCCAGCGGGTCCAGGAACATGCCCAGGATGATGAAGACGATCGAGGCACCGATCACCAGCAGGATGAACTGGTCGGAGATCGGCGCTGCCAGGTCCGCCATGAAGAAGGGCACGCCGGCAAAGGCCATGAAGCGGGTCAGCAGGATCGCGCCGATCGCGGTGAAGAACACCAGGCCGGTGGAGACGCAGGCCTCCACCAGGCTGTCGCGGGCGACCTTCCAGCTCATCCGCCGCTGGAAGAACGCGATCAGGAAGGCGGCCGCCGCGCCGAAGGCGCCGGCCTCCGTCGCCGTGGCGATGCCCGAATAGATCCCGCCGATCACGATCAGGATCAGCACCGGCAGCGGCCAGACCTCGGCCAGGGCACGCCATTTCTCCGCGCGGTCGTGCTTCTCCTCGATCTTCGGCGCCAGGCTGGGCGTGATCGAGCAGCGGATGACGATCATGATCACGTAGATGGCGGCTGTCAGGATGCCCGGCAGCACCCCGGCGATCAGCATCTGGCTGATCGAGACCTCGGCAAAGATCGCATAGAGCACGATCAGGATGCTGGGCGGGATCAGCGAGCCCAGGGTGCCGGCGCTCGCCACGACACCGGCGGCGAGGCCCTTGTCGTACTTGAAGCGCAGCATCTCCGGGATCGCGAGCCGGCCCATCGCCGCCGCCGTCGCCATGCTGGAGCCCGACGCCGCCGCCATCCCGGCGCTGGCGAAGGTGGTGGAGACCGCCAGCCCGCCGGGCATGAAGTTGAGCCATAGCCGTGCCGCGCGATAGAGCGACTTGCTGATGCCGGACTGGCTCGCCACCGCACTCATCAGCAGGAACATCGGGATCGCGGACAGGGACCAGTGGGAGACGAACTCGAAGGGCAGGCTGCGCAGGGTGCCCAGCGCGGGATCGAACCCGCGGATCGCCCAGATGCCGGCGAAGGAGCCGACGCCGAGGGCGACGCCGATCGGGACCCGCATCGCAATGAGGGCAAGGATCGCAACGACGCCGAGAAGGCCGATCTGGAGGGAGCTCAATGTGCATCCTCCGGCCCGGCGAACGAGACCCGCTCGGGGTCGCGTGCGGCGCGCAGCGCATTGAGGCTGCGCATGGCGAACACGCAGAGCAGCACGGCGAAGCCGGCCACCACGAGCCAGCGCGACGGCCAGATCGAGAGATAGCCGTTCACCGTCTCCCACACCTCGTTCTGGGCAGTGCGGCGGATCGCCTCTTCCAGCGCGAGCCAGCCCAGCGCGCCGACATACACGGCCGACAGGGCATAGTTGAAGGTGCGCAGGGCATTCAGCCGGGCGGGGCGCAGGCCGCGGGTGAACAGGTCGACGACGATATGCCCTTCCTTCACCTCGACATAGGCGATGGAACAGAACACCACGGCGACCATGTACCAGCCGGCGACCACCTCCAATGTGCCCCGGATCGGGGCGATGAAGAGGTACTTCCAGATGATGTCCGCCGTGACGTGCAGCATCATCGCCAGGGTCGCCGCGGCCGCAACGACCATCAATGCCCTGGCGGCGATGACGAAGACCTTCATTAGGGTCATATGCCTGTGCTTCTCCCCGTGCGCCCCGGTTCTGTTGCCGGAGCCATCCCTGTTCACGCTCGCCGGTCCGGGCCGCTGCCCGGAAACTGGCATGACCAATTTCTCATTGTAAGAGGTGGTTCTGCAACCTCGGCCTTCGCCGGCCCCTTTCCGGCCGGCCGGCAGCCTGCAGACGCGCCGTGCCCGAGCGGGTGCCGCGCCGCCCGGGTCAGGCGGCCGCCACCCGCAGGTCGGCGCCATGGGCGGCGACCAGAGCATCGAGATCGCCGATCGCCGATGCCATGTCCAGCGAACGGACACGGAAGATCCGTCCGTCCGTCGGCAGCGGCTCCTGCCCCTGCGCCAGCGCGCGGGCATGTTCCAGCATGATGCGGCGTGCCAGGATCACGGCGGCGTCGGTGGTGCCCAGATGCTCCTTCGAGCGGTCGACGATCGGGCCCATGGTTTCCACCAGTGCCCGGTCCTGGTTGTTGACGCCGGGGATGCCGGTGGAACTGACCCTGCGCTGTGCCTCGCGGTCCAGCAGGTAGTCGTTGGACCGGTTGGTTTCCGGCATGAAGGTGCCGGGAATCAGCTTGGGCGCGGCGGTCATGCCGCTCTCCAGCATCTCCACGTCCTTCGCCGAGAGCGGCGCCTCGCGATTGTAGCTGGTGTTGAAGACCCAGGTGTTCTCGTCGTCTATCGGAACGTAGCCGCGGCAGGACACCGGATAGCCCGGTTGCGGGATCAGGCTGAAGGTGGGCAGCAGCCACTGGGTAATCCGCCAGTTGTAGCGGCCATCGCCCAGGGTGCGGCGCGAGCCGTAGTACAGCCCGTACTCGGCGCGCTTGACCGTCAGCTTGGGTGCCTTGTCGGCCTGCCAGGAGATATGTGCGGCCGCCAGGTTGTCGGCCAGCTGCGACTGGTCGCGATAGGCGTGCAGGAAGGAGGTGTGGCAGGTGTCGATCTCCCCCTCCATGCCCTGGAAGTAGTTGGCCTCGTAGCACCATTTCTGCTGCCAGCGCTGGTCGTCGGGCAGCAGGGCCCATTCGTATTCCGGCGGGCTCGGCTTGCGCTCCGGCGGGCCCATATAGACCCAGATGAAGCCGCCCCATTCCATGGTCGGATAGGCGGTCATCCGCACCTTGTGCTTGAAGTCCGTCTCGGCCGGTTCCGACGGCATGTCGACGCAGGCGCCGTCCACGTCGAACTTCCAGCCGTGATAGACGCAGCGCAGGCCGCAGTCCTCGTTGCGCCCGAAGAACAGGCTGGCGCGGCGGTGCGGGCAGAATTCCTGCAGCACGCCGATCCGGCCTTCAGTGTCGCGGAACGCCACCAGGTCCTCGCCCAGCAGGCGCACCCGGACCGGCGGGCAGTCGGGGGCGGGCAGTTCCCGGGGCATCAGGGCCGGCAGCCAGAACCGCCGGAACACTTCCCCCATCGGCGTGCCGGGGCCGACGCGGGTCAGCAGTTCATTGTCCTCTGTCTTGAGCATCTTTCCCCCTGGGGATCCTGACGTTCTGCCGGGACGGATGCCGCACGTTTCGCAGGTCCCGGGGACTCTGTGTCCTTGTCGTCAGGATAGGGATGCAATTCCGGGACGGCAACGAAAATGGAATTGTGTTTCTTTTTTTGCCGGGCCTGCGGCGGCGCTATCGCCGCAGTGCCGGGTTCATCAGGCTGGTGTCCTGGCCGCGCACCGGATCGTCGATTGCCTCCTCCAGGCTGTGCACCCACTTCCATTCCTCCGGCGGGCGGACGGACCCGTCGCTGCCGACGGTGTCCAGGCCCCAGTAGATCTCAAGCCGGTGGCCGTCGGGGTCGCGGAACTCCACGGCGATCTGCGCGCCGGCCCGGCGCCGCCCTTCGAAGTCGATCTTCACACCTTCGGCCTCAAGCAGCCCGCGGGCCTGCAGAACTTCGTCCAGGGTGCCGACCTCGAAGGCCAGATGGTGCAGCTCGCGGGCGTCGGACGGCCCGTCCAGGCTGCCGACCAGGGCGACTCCGTGATGATCCGTGTTGCAGCGCAGGAAAACCATGCCGCCGGGCACCATGTCCGGCGGATAGATGTCGGACACCTGGAAGCCCAGGATGCCGGTGTAGAAGGCGACCGAGCGCTCGAGATCGCTCACGTTCAGCACCACATGGCCGATCTTGGTGATGCGGAAGGGCAGGCCCTGCGGGCGGGTCAGGCTGCGCAGGCGGCTGTCGTCGAAGGTCATCGCGGGTTTCTCCATGGGCAGTCGGCTTCGGCGCGGTCGGCCGGGGAAGTCTGCTCTAGCGCAAAAATGGAATTCTGTCCCATTATTGACATTGCCGCTGCCGCTCGCCTAGCTTCGCACGCGACGGTGCCCGGTGGCAGCCTTCGCCGCGGTGGCGGCGCGCGATCTCCGGGACGCAGCGGTATCCTGGGAGAGGCGTCGATGCTGAAGCGCGAGCAGAACGAGATCCTGACCCGGACCGGGCCCGGGACGCCGATGGGGCGGATGCTGCGGCAGTTCTGGGTGCCGTTCCTGACCGGCGCCGAGCTGGAGGCCGATGGCGCGCCGGTCCGCGTGACCCTGATGGGCGAGCGGCTCCTGGCGTTCCGCGACAGCGAGGGCCGCGTCGGGCTGATCGACGAGTTCTGCCCGCACCGCCGCGCCAGCCTGTTCTTCGGGCGCAACGAGGATTGCGGCATCCGCTGCGTCTATCACGGCTGGAAGTTCGACGTGGCCGGCAGCTGCGTGGAGATGCCCTCCGAGCCGCCGGAGACCGATTTCAAGCACAAGGTCCGGATGACCGCCTACCGGGTGCACGAGGCCGGGGGCCTGCTCTGGGCCTGGATGGGGGCGAAGGATGCGGCCGTGCCGCCGCCCGCCTTCGACTGGCTCGACCTGCCGGCCGACCAGGTCTACCTGTCGCAGTTCACCCTGAACGCGAACTTCTTCCAGGGCATGGAGGGCGAGTTCGATTCCGCCCATGTCAGCTTCCTGCACCGGCGCCTGGACATGGAGGTGGAGAAGACCTCGATCGTCGGCGAGTATTTCCGCAACGACACCGCGCCGACCTGGAAGATCGATCCGGCGCCGCATGGCCTGGTCTGCGCCGCCAGCCGGCGCACGGCGGAGAACGAGCTGTACTGGCGGGTCACCCATTTCGCGCTGCCGTTCTATTCGATGGTGGCGCCGGAGATCGGCGGCGCCAATTCCTGGCGCTGCTGGGTGCCGCTGGACGACACGCACAGCTGGGTGGTGACGGTGACCTACACGCCGCACCGCAAGATCCAGCCGTCGGAGATTGCCGCCTGGCAGGCCGGCCATTTCGCGCATCCGATCCTGGAGCCCGGCACCAAGCTGCTGAAGGCGCGCGGCGAGAACGACTACCTGATCGACCGGGCGGTGCAGAAGGCGCATTCCTTCACCGGCATCCAGGGCACCCGCGCGCAGGACGCGGCGATGACGGAGAGCATGGGCGGCATCGTCGACCGCTCCGCGGAGCATCTGGCGAGCAGCGACATGGCGATCATCGCCATTCGGAAGGCGATGCTGGACGCGGTGGGGCGGGTCGCGGAAGGGGAGGCGGTCGAGGCGATGCGCAGCGGCGATGTCTATGCCGTCCGCTCCGGGTCGGCCCTGCTGCCGCCGGGCATGCCCTACGACCAGGATGCGCCGTTGATGCGCGAGATGGGCCTCGCGACGGCCGCCGCGGCGGAGTAGCGGCCCGTCAGGTGCCGCCCAGCGCCTGCGCCATCGCGCGCAGCCGCGGGCCCCAGACCTCCTCCAGCTCGCTGCGCGACAGGGCGGAGGCCAGGCCCGAGCAATAGAATCCCATGACCTTGCCGGTCGCCGGCTCCCGGAACGGCACGCCGGTGGAATTCGCCAGTTCGTGGTAGTCGCCGACGCCGACGCAGAAGCCCTGCCGGTCCAGCTCGCCGAACGCCTTGTCGATGCGCCTGCGGATCCGCGGCCAGTCGCCGGGATGGGCCGATTTGATCTGCGCAAGGGCCGAATCGCGGTCCGCGGGCTCGGCGGCATGCAGCAGGGACCAGCCGACACAGGTGCTGACCACCGGTAAGCGCGAGCCGATTGCGGTGTTGCGGGTCCAGGTCGCGCTGCCGCGGGCGATGTCCAGGATCACCACGTCCAGCCCGTCGCGCATGCCCAGCCCCACGGTGCCCCCGAAATCCTGGGCCAGCGCCTCCATCGGCGGATGCGCGCGGACCGTTGCCTCGGTCTGTGCCAGGACGGTGTAGCCCAGCCCCAGCACGCCGGGGGCCAGGGCATATTTGCCGAAGGCCGGCAGGTAGCTCAGATAGCCGAGCTCCCCCAGGGTGAAGGTCAGCCGGGTGATCGTCGCCTTCGGGATCCCGGTCCGCTCCGACAGGTCGCCATTGCCCAGGCAGGCATCCTCCGGCCGGAAGGCACGCAGGATCTCCAGCCCGCGGGCCAGGGCGAGGTTGAAGCGCGGATCGGCCTCATTCGTCTTGCGGCCGCGCCTGAAATGCCGGCTCGGTTCGCGCGCCGCCGGCACCGCTTCGCCGGCCCCGGCCCGTTCAAGCCGCCGTCTGGCCATCTGTCCCCCGCATCGCATCCCCTGCCTGCCGTCGCCGCGGTCCGGCGCAGGCGCCGTCCCGGCCGGGCACCGGCAGGATCCTTCATGCTGCGGTGCCATCCGTCAAAGGGGAAGGGGGCGGCGAGGCGCGGCGGCAGACGCGCGGGAGCCCCGGCGGCCCTGTCGCGGCGGCCGATCGCCGGCCGCCGGCACCGCGAATCGCACGGCACAGCGGGGCCAGCCATGGGCGATGCGAAGGCGGCCGCCGGGCCTTCGCCGGTCCGCGAGGTCTACTCCGCCGCCTTCATGTCGGTCGCCGGGCGTACCGCCTTCCCGACCTCATCCGCATAGGCATCCTGCCAGTCGGTGGCAGGGTCGGCGGTGAAGAAGCCCGCGCGGGCCTGCAGGAAGATCTCCGGATCCTCCACCCCGGGCGGCGGCGCGCCGGTCTCGCGGAAGGCGCGCGCCATGCGCAGCAGGCGCCTGCGGGTGCGGGCGATCATCTGGTCGCTGGGGGCCAGGTGCTCGAAGGTATGGTCGACGATCTCGCCCATGCTTTCGGTCACCGCCTGGTCCTGCAGGTGGATGTCGGTGATTCCGGAATAGATCTCGTTGCGCCGCTGCGCCTCGCGGTCGATCCGGTAGTCGTTCGTGGCGTTCGCGGCGAGCCGCCAGCGGCCGAACCAGTCGTCGCTGTTGGGCAGGTAGTCGTGACCATCGCGGGAGCCGGGCAGGGGGCCGCCGTTCTTCAGCGGGGCCACCGCGGTCATGCGCGAGCGCAGTTCCTCCGGCTCCCACTGCAGGTGCAGGAACATGGTGTGGGTATCGTCCATCGGCACCCAGGCCCGCGCGCCGATATGGGTCGGGAAGGCGCCCTGCGGCTGCTGTGTCCAGAACGGGAAGAGGAAGTTGGCGAAGCGCCAGTAGGCACGCCCGCCATCGGCGGGACGATAGGCGCCGTACTGCGTGCCGAACGGCATCTCCCGGAAATTGTACTCCGGCGACCGGTGCAGCACCGCGCCGCGGATCGGATGGTCCAGCGGCACGTCGTCCGCAGCGATGCTGCCGACATGCAGGAAGCCGAAATGGGAGGTGTCGATATCGCCCTCCAGCGATTGCAGGTAGCTGCATTCGCGCTGGATGAACTTCATCTGCACCTGCTCCGGCGGCAGCAGGTTCACCTCCAGCGGCGGCAGCGGCGGGGCCGGGCGGCGCGCGCCCATATAGACCCAGATCAGCCCGTTGCGCTCGGCCGCCGGATAGGCCCTGGCCTTCACCTTGTGCCGGAAGTCCTGGTCGCTGGTGAGGTTCGGCATGTCGACGCAATTGCCGGCCACGTCGTACTTCCAGCCGTGATAGATGCAGCGCAGGCCGTTTTCCTCGTTGCGCCCGAAGAACAGGGAGGCGCAGCGATGCGGGCAGCGATGGTCCATCACGCCGACCCGGCCTGCGGTGTCGCGGAACGCGACCAGCTTCTCGCCCAGCAGCATCAACCGCATCGGGGTGCCGTCGGCCTCGACCTCCGAGGACAAGGCGGCGGGGATCCAGTATTGCCGCATGAACTCCCCCATCAGGGTGCCGGGGCCGACGCGGGTCAGTTCTTCGCTTTCCGATGCGGTGGTCATTTCCCTCTCCTCGATCCACGTCCTGCCCGGCAGCCCCTGGCATTCCCGGGGCGGCTTGCCGCGGTTCTACTCGGCCGCTTCGTCGCGCCGGCCGGCCAGCGCCGCTTCCGGTACCAGCACTTCGCCCTGGAACAGCCGGCGCGCGGTGCGCAGCAGGGCGGCGCGCCGGATCTCGACCTGGCCGCCCGCCCCCCTGGCGGTCGCCAGATCCACGGAAAACTCGCCCGTCGGATGCTCGACCGAGATCAGGCAGCCGCCATCGGCGTCGCGGGCGGGCAGGCTGGCGACCTCGGCCGCCGGCGTGCCCTCCAGCACGCAGGCGGTGGCCACCGACACCGCGCCCAGCACCCCGATCGAGGAATGGCAGACATGCGGGATGAAGGTGCGCGAACTGACCGCGCCGCCGTTGCGCGGAGGCGCCAGCAGAGACATCTTGGGGACCACCTTGTCGGTCACGTCGCCCAGGCCCATCAGCGGGCCGGCCTTCAGCCGGATCGCTTCGAGCCGCGCCTTCAGGTCGGCATCCTGGTTCAGCGCGTCGCGGCTTTCATAGCCGGTGCGGCCCAGCGCATCGGCACGGATCACCACCACCGGCATGCCGTTGTCGATGCAGGTGACCGCGACGCCGTCGATCTCGTCGCGCACCTGCCCGGTGGGCAGCAGGGCGCCACAGGTGGAGCCGGCCACATCCAGGAACTCCAGCATCACCGGGGCCGCGCTGCCCGGCACACCGGCGATCCGCGCCGTGCCGCCATAGGCCACCCGGCCGCCCGGCGTCGCCACCGTTGCGATGCAGAGCTTGCCGCTGTTCACCATGTGGATCCGTACCGCCGTGCGGCCGTCCTGCGCCGGAAACAGCCCGGCATCGATGGCGAAGGGGCCGATGCCGGCCAGGATGTTGCCGCAGTTCGGCGAGATGTCGACGATGGGCTCGTCGATCACCACCTGCGCGAACAGATAGTCGATATCGGCGTCGTCCCGGGCGGAGCGCGAGACGATCGCCACCTTGCTGGTCAGCGGGTCGGCGCCGCCGATGCCGTCGATCTGCCGCGCATCGGGCGAGCCCATTGCCGCAAGCAGCACGGCATCGCGCGCCGCCAGCTCCGCCGGCAGGTCGCTGGCCAGGAAATAGGCGCCCTTCGAGGTGCCGCCCCGCATCATCACGCAGGGCACCGCGATCTGTCCGGTCATCGTCACCTCCCCATCCTGTTACGGCCGATCCTGCCCTGGCCCATCCCGTCGCGGGTGGGCCGGCGACGGCCGTCTCAGTCGTCGAGCGGCCCGTCGATATATTCCAGGCCCGCGGCCGCCAGCTTGTCGCGCATGCCATAGACGTCCAGCCCGGCCTCGCCCGCCTGCAGGCGCTTGCGCACCTCGGCCTCCTTTGCCTCGCGGGCATGGGAGGCCTTGAGCACGGCCGCGGCTTCCTCCCGCGGCACCACGACCACCCCGTCGTCGTCGCCGATCACCGCATCGCCGGGGCGGATCAGCGCGCCGGCGCAGACGACGGGCAGGTTGACCGCCCCCACGGTGGCCTTCACCGTCCCCTGGGCATTGACCGCCCGCGACCAGACCGGAAAGCCCATCTGGTGCAGTTCGCCGGTGTCGCGGCAGCCGGCATCGATCACCAGCCCGCGCACGCCGCGGACCTGCAGCGAGGTCGCCAGCAGCTCGCCGAACATGCCGTCCTCGTTCTCCGAGGTGGTGGCGACGACCAGGATGTCGCCCTCCTGGCAGAGCTCCACCGCGACATGGATCATCCAGTTGTCGCCCGGCGCGGCCAGCACCGTGACCGCGGTGCCGGCCGCGCGCGCGCCGGGATAGATCGGCCGCATATAGGGCTTCAGCAGGCCGCTGCGGCCCTGCGCCTCGTGCACCGTGGCGGTGCCGCAGACACCGAGCGCGGTCACCGCGGCGGCGTCGGCGCGGCGGATTTTGCGGATGGCGACCTGCCTCATATCAGCTCCTCCGTGACGAACGGATAGACCCGCTGATAGCCCTCGGCATACTTGATGTCGCGGCCGGAATTGCGCTTCGCCTGGACGCCGCGCTGCAGGGCGACCCGGGTGTAGTACTCCCAGAGATATTCCTGCGCGGCCATGATCTCGAAGGCCTTGCGCTTGGTCTCCCAGACCTCGGTGATGTCCAGCAGCACCTCGGGCTTCCAGTTGCACTGCTCGGTCTGGTGCGGCTCGAAGCAGAACACCGGCGGGGCGCCGATCACCTTGCTCTCCGGGCTGTGGCCATGGGCCTGGGCGATGATGCGTGCCTCCATCGCGACCTGGGTGGCGAGCGGATGGTCGAAATTGTAGGGGTCGGCCAGCGAGTGCGACAGGACGAATTCCGGCCGGTGCTCGCGGTACAGGTCGGCCAGGCGATAGATCGCCTCGTCCGGGACCCGCAAGGGGTAGTCGCCCAGGTCGAAGAAGATCGGCTCGCCGCCCAGCACCTGGGCGGCCGCCTCGGCCTCCTCCCTGCGGGCCGCCTTCACCTGGTCGAGGGTGATATTGCCTTCCCGCCAGAGCTTGGCGGACTCGCCGCGCTCGCCATAGGACAGGCAGACCACCAGCACGCGATAGCCGCGCTTCGCATAGAGCGCGATCGCGCCGCCGGCGCGCCAGACGAAATCCGCCGAATGGGCGGAGACCACGAGGGCCGTCTTCTGGGTCATGTTTTTCTCCCGTCGGGCGTTTCCGCCTCTGGTGCCTGCAGCCGGCGGCGCACCGCGGCGGCAAGGTCACGATAGCTGTGCTGCGGGCCGTCGCCGACCGCCTCGCGCAGGCCGAGCCGGGCGACCCATTCCTGGCGATCCGCGGTGGCGGTGGCCATCAGCGGCTCCAGTCCGGCCGCCGCAACTGTCGCGGCGACCTCGCGCATCTCCTCCGACCGGCGCTGGCCGTGCAGCATGACCCGGCTGACCAGGTAGCCCAGCAGGTTCTGCCAGTCCTGGCCCTCGAAGGTCTGGTCCAGCGAGGCGATCACCTCCTCGGAGGTGCCGTAATGCTCCGCCGTCAGGACGCATTCGACGGCCAGCGCCTCGATCCCCTTGATCATGATGCTGCGGGTCATCTTGATGGCCGAGGCATGGCCGATCTCGGCGGAGGCAATGGCCAGGTTCATCCCCAGCGGGTCGAGCAGCGCCTTGGCGGCCGCCGCATGCGCGCCGCCCAGCAGCATCGGCACGGCGATCCCTTTCGGCGGCACCGCACCCATCACCGCCGCCTCGACATAGCGCCCGCCGGCGCCATCGACGATCGCCGCGGCACGGCGCTTGGTTTCCGGGGCGACGGAGTTCACGTCGAGATAGAACTGCCCGGCCGCGATATGGCCGGCAGCGGCACGCGCGGCGTCCAGCGCGGCGGAGGCGGTCACCGCGCAGATCACGACCTGCGCGCCCTGCATCGCCGAGGCGGCATCGGGCCGGCAGCTCACGCCGAGCTCCGCCGCGCGGCCCCGCAGCACCGCCCCGCGCGGGTCCTGCGGCCGGTCGAACAGGATGTCATAGGCGCCGATCCCGGCGACGGCGGGCCGGGTGGCAAGGTCGCGGGCGAAGCCGCCGGCGGCCTCGCCGAAGCCGATCAGCGCCAGGTGCAGCGCGTTGTCGCCGGCGCTCATCGCGGCGCCGCGGCGGAACCGGCGGTCAGCGCCACGCGGCGAAGCAGATGCCGGTGCCCGTGCCTGCCTTGGTGCGATATCCGGGAATGTAGTCGACCCATGTCATGTCCAGATGTTCCAGCGCGCCCGCGGCGCAGATCCAGTTGCGGATTTCCGAGCTGCCGGCCTCCAGCTTGTTCACCGGAAGGCCGGACAGGGCCTCGGCATCCTTCTCGCGCATTGCCCGGATGATCTCGTTGTCGAGATCCTCGTCAACCGTGAAATGGCTGAGCCCGCCCGATGCCAGCACGCCGACCTTGCGATCCCCGGGGAAGCTCTCGATCGCCTGCCGGATCGCGCGGCCCAGATTGTAGCAGCGCCGCGGGCTGGGCTGGTTGGGCGGATAGTAGGTGTTGATGAAGACCGGCACGATCGGCAGGCCCCTGCCGTCGATCAGCCGCTTGTGCACGAAGCCGAAGGCATGGCCCTCGCCCTGGCCCTCGACCACCCGGTTGGCCGACGAGATGTCGAAGTCCTGTGCGTTCAGCGACCGGATCATATGTTCCGCCAGCGCCGCATCGACCGGATAGTCGCGCGGCGGATCGTCGTAGTACCGGGCCTGTGCCGCCTTGAACCAGGCATCGCCGGGGGCGAAGGTGTGGCGCGGCACGTTCGGGATGCTCTGGCCCCAGTAGATCAGGAAGGCCGGCAGGTTGTCCGCGTGATACATCTCCTCCTGGTCGTCGCCGATGATGACCAGGCTGTCGATGCCGGCGTCGGCGATCACCTTCGACAGGTGGGCGATCCCGTCCTGGGCCCGCTGGTGCCGCGCCCCGACGCTCTCCGCGCTCAGGCTCGGCGCGGCGCGCGGATCGGCGATCCGCTCCAGTTCCGCAAAGCTGACCTGGCCGCCCTCCTTGTCCCGCTGGGGCCGCTGGCTGTCCCGGCCGGGAAAGTTGAGCCGCCAGTCCTCGGGCGACGACATGAGCATCGGCGTGTGGGAGGTGCCGATGCCGAGGGTGATCTGCGCCATGATGTTCCGCTCCCTGTGCCCGGCTGCGGGCTGCCCCGAATGCAGATTTCCCGGCGACGGGACCCGCGGCCGGGATGGCCGGTTCATTCGCTTTTGTTTGGCAATTGCAAACCGCGTTTGTCAACGGCAAAATTGCTGCAGCATTCGCGGACGGCCGCCAGCGCCGGCGGCCCTGCCGCAGCACGCAGGGGCGGGACCGTCCAGTCAAGGGAGGAAGCAATGGACAGAACCGGCGAAACCGGAGCCCCGAAAAGCGACAGGCATGTGGTGGAGATCGCCGGCGGCCGGGTTGCCGGCGCGGGCGCCGACGTCCTGGCCTTCAAGGGGCTGCCCTTCGCGGCGCCGCCGGTCGGCCCGCTGCGCTGGCAGCGGCCGGCACCGGTGGCGGCCTGGACGGGGGTGCGCGACGCGCTGCAGTTCGGCGACGACCCGGTGCAGGCGGCGAACCCCAATCTGCGCGGCCCGCGCAGGTCCGAGGACTGCCTGACCCTGAATGTCTGGACGCCGCGGGATCGCGGCGCCGCGCCGCTGCCGGTGCTGGTCTGGTTCCCCGGCGGCGGCTATGTCGCCGGGGCGGGCTCGGACCGCCGCTTCGACGGCGAGGCGCTCGCCCGCGAGGGCGCCGTCGTGGTGACCTGCAACTACCGGGTCGGCCTGTTCGGCTTCCTGGCGCATCCGCGGCTCAGCGCGGCCGATGACGGGGCCTCGGGCAATTACGGGCTGTATGACGCCGTGGCGGCCCTGGAATGGGTGCGCGACAACATCGCCGCGTTCGGGGGCGATCCCGGCTGCGTCACCGCCTTCGGCGTGTCGGCCGGCTCTGCCTCGGTGGCGCTGCTGCTGACCTCGCCGGCGGTGCGGGGCCTGTTCCATCGCGCGATCCTGCAGAGCGCCGGCGCGTTCCGGCCGCTCGCCCCGCTCGCCGATGCGGAGGCGGCCGGCGCGACCCTGGGCGCCGATATCGCGGCGCTCCGGGCCCTGTCGACCGAGGATGCCTTCGCCCTGACCCTGCGGCTGGTGCCGAAGCAGCGCGGGCTGACCGGTGCGCGCGTGCTGCGGCCGATCCGCGACGGCCGCATCCTGCTGCAGGACGATCGCGATGCCTGGCAGGCCGGCGCCTTCGAGCGGATGCCCCTGCTGATCGGCAATGCCGCGGACGAGGGGGAGATGTTCGTGGCGAACTGGACGATCGCCACGGTGGACGCCTATCGCCGCTTCCTGGCGGAGACCTTCGGCGATGCCGCTTCGGCCGCGGCGGCCGTCTATCCGGCGCCCGACGATGCGGCGGTGCCGGCACAGCTCGCCTTCCTGTTCGGCGACAGCCAGTTCACCTATGGCGGCTGGGGGATCGGCCGGGCGGCGGCGCGGCACGGGGCGCCGGCCTGGCGCTACATTTTCCACCGCCACCCCGGCGGCCGTGCGGCGCCACCGGAACATGGCGACGACGTGCCCTATGCCTTCGGCACTTGGCCGGCGCTGGCCGCAGAGCCGCCGCACGATGCGGGCGACCGGGAGCTGTCGCGCCGCATGATGGCCTGCTGGCGTGAATTTGCCGCGACCGGCCGCCCCGATTCCGGTTTCGGCGACTGGCCGCCCTGCGATCCGGACGGCGACCGTCACCTGGCGATGGACCTGGACTCCGCGCCGGCGACGGCCTGGCGCGCCGAGCAGATGCGGTTCCTGGACCGCTACTACGACAGCCGCGGCAGCTGAGCTATTGCGGATTCCCTGCGCGCAGCCAGGCGGCATAGTCGGCGATGCCGCTCTCCAGGGTGAAGCGCGGGCGGTAGCCCAGATCCGCGCCGATCCGGCCCAGGTCCATCGTCACCTGCGGCCGGTGCCGCGGCCCGCGGCCCGGCTCCACCCGGATGTCGGCGCCCGGCACGGCGGCCCGCACCGCTGCCGCCAGGGCCGCGTTGGTCGCGGCCTCGCCGCTGCCGATATTGTAGGTGCGGTGGGGCAGGCGCTCCGCCAGCTGCACCATGGCGATGCCGCGCGCGCAGTCTGCCACATGGCAGAGGTCCAGGCTGTCCTCGGCGAAGGGCGGCGGCAGGGTGCCATGGGGCAGGGGGCCGGGCAGGCCCTGCAGCGCGGCGTGCAGCATGCGTGCCGGCGCGTTCACCATCGAGTGGTAGAGCGGGCCATAGATGCTGGCGATCCGCAGCAGGGCGACGTCCACCCCGGTCCGGTCGGCCCAGTGGCCGGCGAGGATCTCCTGCGCCTTCTTGTAGGCCTCGATGGTGTTGTGCGATGCCATCGGCAGCGGGGCATCCTCTGCGAACGGACCGCCGGGCAGGCCCTGGTAGACGGCGATCGAGCTGGCCACCGAGATCCGCTTCACCCCGGCCACCCGGCCGGCCTCCAGGACGTTGATCAGGCCCTGCATGTTGATCCGGTAATCCTCTGCCGCGGAGACCGGGCGGAAGCCGGGATTGGCGAGATGGACGATGCCGTCCACCTCGTGGCGCAGGGCAAGGTCGATCAGGTCGTGGGCCGCGGTCACGTCGGCCGCCTCGTCCAGGAAGCGGGTGCCGCGCTCCGCTTCCAGGAAGGCGGGCAGGCGGCTGGCGCGGAACCTGGTGACCAGCACGGTCTCGCCCGCGTCGATCAGCGCCCGGGCCGTATGCAGGCCGATGAAACCCATGCCGCCGGTGATCAGGATCATGCGCTTGCCTTCCCGGTTGTCCGGCCCCTGGTCCGGCCGGCTGCTTGATATGGTGGAACTGCTGATGTCTATTCTGAATTGCCGTCCGGCCCGCCGGCAACAGACGCCCGCACGGGCCGCCGGTTGCCCCAGCCCTTCGTGATCGCCGATGCCCAGCCCTGAGGATCAGCCAGAGCCCCGCCGTCGCGGCTTCGGACAGCTGGCGTTTTTTGCCGCCCTGGCGCTGGGCTCCGGCCTCCTGCTGTGGCGCCGCGACGGCCTGCCCGCGATCGAGGCGGGGATCGATGCCTCGCTCTCGCTGGTGCTGGCGGTGGCGCCGGTGATCCTGGGCGCGATGGTGGTGGCGGGCTATGCCAAGGCGCTGCTGCCGCGCGCGCTGATCGCCCGCTGGCTGGGCGCGGAAAGCGGGCTGAAGGGCCTGCTGCTCGCGATGGCGGTCGGCATGGTCACCCCGGGCGGGCCCTTTGCCTCTTTCGCCCTGGTGGTCGGGCTGGCGGGCACGGGCGCCGATATCGGCGCCTGCATCACCTATCTGACGGCCTGGTCGGTGATCGGCCTGCACCGCCTGATCATGTGGGAGGTGCCGCTGCTTGGTGTCGACCTGGCCCTGCTGCGCTTCGGCGCCTGCCTGATCCTGCCGCTGATTGCCGGTATCGCGGCGCGCATCCTGGTGCGCCGCTTCGGCTTGCAGCCGCTGCCCACCCGGATCGGCTGACCGTGGCGCGATGCTGATCTCCGTCGTCACCGTCTGGACCATCGCGCTGGGGCTGGCCGGCTTTGCCCTGTGGCGCCGGCCCGATGCCCATCGGCCGGCCCTTGCCACCGGCTGGTCGATGCTGAAGCCGCTGATGCTGCGCCTGCCGCTGGCGATCCTGGCCGCCAGCTTCCTGTCGCAACTCCTGCCGAAGGCCGCGGTCGCCCAACTGCTCGGGGCGCAGTCCGGCCTGCCCGGGATCCTGCTGGCCGCGATCATCGGCGGGCTGTTCCCCGGCGGGCCGATGGTCAGTTTTCCGATCGTCATCGCGGTCTACCAGGCGGGGGCGGGGACGCCGCAGATCGTCGCCCTGCTGACCGCCTGGTCGGTCTATGCCATCCACCGGGTCATGGCGTTCGAGCTGCCGATGCTGGGCACCCGCTTCGTGCTGTTCCGGCTCGCCGTCTCGCTGCTTCTGCCGGTGATCGCCGGCATCCTCGCCGGCCTGCTGCAGGACGCTCTCGGCCTGCCGGCGATGCTGGACGGTGGCAGTTTCGCCCTGCCCGCGCCGGCCGGCGGGCAATAGGGCGCCGCGGGCCGGGGCGGGAGAGGCGGGGCAGACGGAATCCAATTTCGGCCTTATCCTCAACCCCAGGGAGAGGCCGCGCTGACCATACCGGCGGTGGCCAGGAAACGTCGTGCCGGCGGCAGCAGAGCGGCCTTCATGCCCGTAACCGGGAGGAAGTGTCATGGCCGCGACCATACGCAATCCGATCGAATGGGGCTGGGACCAGCTCAGGCAGGTCGGGCAGGGGTTCCGCAGTGCCGGCGACGCCGCACGCCACATGGAGGAGCGGCTGCACGATACTTCGCCGGCACCGGCGATCCGGCGGATCCGCGCTTCCGAGCTGCCGGCGATCCTGCGGCAGGCCCTGGCCGATTTCGGCGCCTACCGGTCCGACGTGGTGTTCCTCTGCCTGATCTACCCGATCGCGGGCCTGATCCTGGCGCGGGCCGTCTATGGCCAGGACCTGCTTCCGCTGCTCTTCCCGATCGCGGCGGGCTTCGCGATCCTGGGGCCGATGGCCGCCCTGGGCCTGTACGAGATGAGCCGCCTGCGCGAACAGCGCAGGGAGGTTACCTGGACCGCGGCCTTCGGCGTCCTGCGCTCGCCGGCGATCGGCGCCATCGCGCTTCTCGGGCTGGCCCTCGTGGCGATCTTCCTGCTCTGGCTGCTGGCCGCCTGGCTGATCTATGCCGCGACCCTGGGCCCCGAGCCGCCGGCCAGCGTCGCGGCCTTCGTCGACGACCTGTTCACCACGGCGGCCGGGTGGACCCTGATCCTGGTCGGCTGCGGCGTCGGATTCCTGTTCGCCCTGCTGGCGATGTCGATCAGCCTGGTCTCGTTCCCGCTGCTGCTGGACCGCGATGTGGGGCTGGACCGGGCGGTGCAGACCTCGCTCCGCGTGATGTGGGCCAATCCGGGGCCGATGGCGCTCTGGGGCCTGATCGTCGCCGGGCTGCTGCTGCTGGGATCGATCCCGCTGCTGATCGGCCTGATCGTGGTCCTGCCGGTCCTGGGCCATGCCACCTGGCACCTGTACCGCAGGGTGGTGCTGCGCTGATCGCCTTGCCTGCGCCACCGGAGGCGCCCGCCCTGGCGGCGAGGCCGGATCGGGCCCACATGTAGGAATCCGGCCCCGGTGGCGACCAGTCGCCGGGGCCGGGCCATGTTTGCGGTCCGCATGGTGCGGGCCGGAATCCTGCCATTGGTGCCCGTTGATGACCAAGACCGACAACCGCGTCCATGCCTTCCATGACCGTGACTTCCTCGACAGCCGCGATGCCCGTGGCCTGCGCATCCTGTCGGAATATCTCGAGCCGCTGGCACGCTTCCGGAAGCATCGCATCGACGACACCATCGTCTTCATGGGGTCCGCGCGCACCCCGTCGCCGGAACGGCTCGCGGAAATGGAGGAGGGCGCGGACCCGGCCATGGCCGCCCAGGCGCGGGAAATGTCGGTCTACTACCAGGCGGCGCGGGAGCTGGCGCGACGGCTGACCGAATGGTCGATGGGACTGGACGATCCGGAGCGCCGCTTCGTCGTCTGCACCGGCGGCGGGCCCGGCATCATGGAAGCGGCCAATCGCGGCGCGGCGGAGGCGGGGGGGCCCAATGTCGGCCTGACGATCTCGATCCCGCTGGACGAATTCGACAATCCCTACATCACGCCGGACCTGCACTTCTATTTCCACTATTTCTTCATGCGGAAATTCTGGTTCACCTACCTGGCGAAGGCCGTGGTGATCTTTCCCGGCGGCTTCGGCACCATGGACGAGCTGTTCGAGATCCTCACCCTGCTGCAGACCCGCAAGGTGACGAAGCGCCTGCCCGTGGTGCTGTTCGGCACGCAATTCTGGAACGAGGTGGTGAATTTCGACGCCCTGCTGCGCCATGGCACGATCAGCGCGGCCGACCTCGACCTGGTGCATCGCACCAATTCCGTCGACGACGCCTATGCCTATATCACCCACCAGCTGACCGCCGACGGGCTGGAAGCACCGGGCGCGGTGCTGTAGCCGACGGCCGCGCCGCGTCAGGCCGGCGCGCGCCGGTCGGCGTAGGCGGAGTCGAGCTCTTCGTCGAGCTCATCGAGGTTCCTGCCCGCTGTCTCGATCCGGAAGACCCAGGTCACCAGCGCCCCCAGCAGCGAGGCACCGACCAGCAGGTAGAGCAGGAGATCCGTGCCCAGGTCGACCAGCAGGACGGGAAACAGGAAGGCGGTCGACACCGCGCCGATCTTGCCGGCCGAGGCCGCGAAGCCGGCGCCGAGGCCGCGCATCTTGGTGGGGAAGACCTCGCCCGCGATCAGGTAGGTCTGCGCATTGGGCCCGAGATTGGTCATGAAGTTGAAGATCATGAAGCCGAGGAAGACGAGGACGATCTCCATCGTGCCCGAGCTGTAGGTCGACAGCGCGGCGATGAACAGGCCGAGGCCGCAGCCGACGAAGCCGAACACCTGCAGGCGGATGCGGCCGATCCGGTCGGCGTAGAGGACCGCGATGACGATCCCCACGATTAGCAGCACATCGATGATCGCGGCACCGCGTGCGGCGAGCATGTCGTTGTGGATGATATCCGCGATGTTCATGGCATGGTCCCGCTTCTGGCCGACCAGGCCGACCAGGATCGTCGGCGTGAAGATGCCGATGCCATAGGTGCCGAGATCCTGAAGGAACCAGGGTATGGCGGCGAGGATCGTCGCGCCTCGGGCCTTCCGCGTTCGGAACAGGGCGGAAAGGCCGCGGCCCTTCCTGTGGTCGGTCTGCTGCACTTTGCCGGCCCTGAGGCGGATCGTCCTGGGATAGGGCGGCCGGCGCTTCAGCAGGCGCTGCACTTGTGCCTGGGCTTCCGGCAGGCGGCCCTGCGAGAGCAGCCAGTACGGGCTCTCGGTGACGAAGAAGCGGCCGGCCAGGACCAGCGCCGCCGGCAGCACGGCCGCCCCGTACATCCACCGCCAGGCCTCGACGGCGGGGAGCGCCGACAGGATCAGATAGCCGATGCCCACGCCGAACAAGGCACCGACCGCCTGGAAGCCGAAGGCCGAGAGGACCAGCCTGCCCCGGCTGTGGGATGGGATGGCCTCGGAGATCACCAGGTGGGCCGTGGGATAGTCGCAGCCCAGCGCCAGGCCCATCCCGAACAGGCAGACCGCGAACCAGATGAAACCGGGGCTGAAGCAGATCGCAACCAGAAAGGCCAGGAACAGCGCCTGCTCCACAATGAACATGCGTTTTCGGCCGAACCGGTCGGACAGGCCTCCCAGGGCCGTGGCCCCGACCAGGATACCGAAAAGCGCGGCTGCGGCGGCGATACCATGCTCCACGCCACCCAGCGAGAATTCGACGGACAGCAGCGGCAGCGCCACGCCGCCCATGAAGACCACCATGCCTTCGAAGAACTTGCCGAACGCCGCCAGGATCCAGATCAGCCACTGCATCCGGGTCATCGGCGTGACGGCGACCGGCGTCCCGTCCGCCCAGGCCGGAGTCTCGTCCAGGTACTGCTGGAGCGTCCGGCCCGCTCCCGTCGCCTCGGCCGCAATCCCGCCCGGCTTGTGCAAGGTCTCAACCCCTTCCGCCATCTTCGTCGGGGCTGTCTACCCTGGCCGGAAGCCGCAGATATGACCGATTATTGAAAGTTTCGCGACGGTGGGACGTGCAGGGCGGGCCGGGCGCCTCTTTCGGCTTTCAGTCGGCCTTGCCGGGCCCGGCCTCCTCGTCGTCGGGAAGCCCGGGCTCCGCCACGTCGCCGTCCTGCGGCGCGGGCAGGCTTTCGGGGGCGGCGGCCCCGCTCGCGGGGGCCTGCTTCTCCTGCAGGATCCGCAGCGGCGGCGCCTTGCCGGCCTTGTCCTCGCCCCAGTAGATGGTCTGGTGCGGGAACGGGATCTCGATGCCGCGGCGGTCGAACACGGTCTTGATGCATTCGTTGTAGGCGCGGCCGACTGCCCACTGGCTGCCGGGCAGGGTCTTGATCCGGGCGCGCACGGTGATCGCGGAATCGCCGAACTCCGTGATGCCATGCATCTCCAGCGGGGCGAGAATGTTGCTGGAATGGTCGGTCTCCTGCAGCATCTCGAAAGCCTCGAACATCGCCTCCTTCACCTCGGCGATATCCTCGCGATAGGCGACGCCGATGGCGGCGACGTGATAGGCGAAGACCCGCATGTAGTTGGAGACCCGGTCCACGGCGCTGAACGGCACGATGTGGTAGACGCCGTTCAGGTCGCGGATCCCGACGGACCGGACGCTGAGCTTCTCCACGGTGCCCGTGGTGCTGCCGACGGTGATCACGTCGCCCTCGTTGATGGCGTTCTCGAACTGGATGAAGACGCCGGTTATCACGTCCTGCACCAGCTTCTGGCCCCCGAAGCCGACGGCAAGGCCGACCACGCCGGCGCCGGCCAGCAGCGGGCCGATATCCACGCCCAGCTCCGACAGGGCCAGCATCACGGCGATTACGGCGATCACGATCGTGCCTGCATTGCGCAGCAGCTTCAGCAGGGTGGTCTCCCGCGAGCTCGCGGCGCGGCCGACCGTCGGATTCAGGCGGAACTCCACCCAGGACGAGAGGCCGAGCCAGATCAGCCAGGCGATCAGCAGGACGATGGCGGCGGAGATCACCGATTCCGCGACCTCCTGCCCGAACTCGCTGGCCAGCCAACCGCTGACATCCATCGCCCGCCAGGCGTCGAGCAGGGCCAGGATGACCACGAAGAAGACGACGATCCGGACGATCCGCAGCAGGTTCGGGATGAAGGTGTTCAGCCGTGCCTCGAGCAGGGGCAGCCGCTCCTTCAGGCCGTCCGGCAGGCGCAGGCCGCCGGCGATGCCGCGCGAGATGGCGGATACCACCAGCATGCCGAGCAGGATCGCGCCGACGGTCCGGCCGGTCGCGGACAGGATGAAGGTCATGGCGCCGTCGGGGCGTGACAGCCAGATGACGAACAGCGCGAGCACATAGGCGATGGCGGCGACATGCCAGAAGCGCGCGACCAGGGCCAGCAGGTAGCCGAAGAAGTCCGAGGGGCTGCCATGCCGGTGCTGCAGATGCTCGCGCAGGGCATTGCGCTTGCGCAGGATCACCGCGAGCGCGATCAGCAGCGCGATCAGGGCGATCACGACCTGCAGGCTGCGCCCGGTGACGGGGCCCAGATGCTGGGTGGCGATCGGCACCAGGAACAGGAAGCCGTAGCCCAGCAGGGCGGCGAGCCCGCCGATCCAGAAGGACCAGTAGCGCGCATAGGGATCCGACATCGGCGGAATCCGCAACGAGGCATGGGCGGGCGAGAAGATCGTATGCACCGCGACCCGCACCAGGCCGACGATCAGGAAGGCATTGAGGAACAGCGACTGCTCGATCTCCATGACCTCCGCCGTGCCGATCATCGTTACCGCGGCGAGATAGCCGCCCGCCCAGGCCAGGACGACGGCAACGGCCTCCACCGCACCGGTGAGCAGCAGCAGGAACAGCGACCCCACCACACCGGATTCCACCGCGCTCGCCGCCAGCCGGCCGGCGATGCGGCGGAACGCCAGCCGCAGCAGCAACAGCAGGGCAAAGGCCGCCACGACGACCGTCACCAGTTCCGCCAGGGCGCCGGACAGCAGCGCCAGGTCGAACTCCTGCCGCAACTCCCACGTCGTCAGGCCCGACAGGGCATCGCCGATCTGCGATACGAACAGCGCCGCGGATTCCGCCGAGTCGCCGGTGACCTCGGCGATCTGGCGGGCCACGCCCAGTGGGCGGGATGGCTTCTTGGCCGGTGCCGCGGCCGTCTCCGGCGCCTGCGCGATCGCGTCGAGCTTGCCGCGAAGGGCGTCCAGGCTGGCCGTGTCGTTCAGCAGCTTCGACAGCACCCGCGCCTCTGCCGGGGTCAGGGTGCTGCCGGCATCGGCCGGTGCGGTCGTGTTCGCCTGCGCCATGGCCAGCATCGGCAGCAGAAGCAGGGCGAGCAGGGTGCAGCAGGACAGCAGGAGGCGGGGCATGCGTCTCTTTCCTTCGGCGGTGCGGAGCCTGGGATCCCTGCACCTAGAGAGACAGGGGCAAGGGCGTCAAGCCCGCAACCGGTTTGGCCGGCCGCTAGCGCCAGGGGCGCAAGGCCTGCGCTTTCGCAGGCGCGGCGAGGCCGGACAGGGTGGCAAGAGACCCGCTGGGTTATCCGGAAGGCTAACAGGGCGGCCGGGGTTTGTGTTCCCGGTTGTGGCGGTTGAGAATGATCCGCTATCTACACGCGCGGGGTTCTGCGCCGCGTTTGCCAGACTTGCATCGGGACGGCTTCCAACGCCGGCACGAGGGTGCCAGCGGCCGCGATTGAATGACTGTTGTCGCTGAATGAATATCTTCTCTGGCACCGAGCCGCTGAGATTCAGTCCCCGAATCCAGATGGACCCGGCGTTGCAGCTGACCCAGGCATCGCTGCGTGAGATTCTTCGTATCTGGCAGGATCTGGCCGGCTCCCGCCCGCTGCCGGCCCGGGCCGATTTCCACCCGCGGACATTCCTTCGCCATTTGCCGGACATCGCCCTGGTGGATGTCCAACGAGAGCCGCTGCGCGTGCGCTACCGGCTCGTCGGCACCAACATAAACACAGCGGTCGGCCGCGAGTTGACCGGCCAGTGGTACGACAGGCTCTATCCACCCCAGATCATGGCACAGGTCGAGCGGGTCTATAGCTGGATCGTCACGCACCGGCGACCGCTGCGGACCACCGGAATGGCGCTGTTCTTCGACCGCCAGATGTACAGCTACGAAGTTCTGAACCTGCCGCTTTCCGCCGAGGGCGAAGCTGTCGACATGGTCCTGGCGGCGATGAAGTTCTATCTCGCCGATGCCCCGGCCGACCCTGCCGCCTGATCCACTTTCCGCGACGCGCCGCTCCGCCGCATGGCTACTTGCGCCGTCCGCCGCCGTGGATTGAATTGCCGCGGCGGGATCCGGTTGCCGCGCCGGCGCGTATCCGGTCCGGTCGGGGCACAGCGTGAGGGAATCACATGTCGAAGGGCGTCAAGTCACTGGTCCGGCTTCCGGCGATGGTGCTGATGGCGGCGGCGATTGCCAGCGGCACGCCGGTCATGGCCGGCAGCGCCCACGACTATGATTTTACCTCGATCGAGGGCCAGCCCCTGTCGCTGGCGCAGTATCGCGGACAGGCGATCCTGGTGGTGAACACCGCCTCGCTCTGCGGCTTCACCCCGCAATATGCCGGCCTGCAGCAGCTCTGGGAGCGGTATCGCGACCGCGGACTGGTCGTCCTGGGCATTCCCTCCAACCAGTTCGGCGGCCAGGAACCCGGCGCGGCAGGCGAGATCAAGCAGTTCTGCGAGGTCAATTTCGGCATCGACTTCCCGATGACGGAGAAGCTGCAGGTCAGCGGGCCGAAGGCGCATCCCTTCTATCACTGGGTGGCGGCGCAGCTGGGCGCCGGAGCGGTGCCGCGGTGGAACTTCCACAAGATCCTGGTGGCGCCCGACGGTCATGCGGTCGCGGCGTTCCCGAGTACCACGGGGCCGCAGGATGCCGAGCTGGTCGCCGCGGTCGAGCGGGCCCTGCCGGCGGCCAGGGTGCCGGCGCGGCCGTAGCACGGCGGCCCGGCAGGGCCCCCGCGGGGAACATTCCGGCCGGACTGCGTGTTCGCACAGGCGAACAGGCAGGGTTGTGGATCGTCATGAACGCCATCGAAGGGTTCCCGGAAGCGCTCGCCTTGTGCGACGGGCGGCCGCGTCGCATCGGCGTCGAACTGGAATTCGGCGGGCTGAGCATCGCTACGGCCTGTGCGGTGGTGCAGGAGCTGTTCGACGGAACCACCATCCCCCTGAGCGCCTGGCAGGCCCGGGTCGCCGGCACCGTCCATGGCGATTTCGAGATCCGCCTGGATTCCCGCCTGGCCCAGGTGGACGCGACGGTCGGCGACGACCTGCTGGGCCTGCTGCAGCGCGAGGCGGCGGAAGTCGCGGGCGAGGTCCTCAGTGTCTGGACGCCGTGCGAGATCTCCGCGCCGCCGGTGCCGCTGGCGGCATTGCCGCAGATGGACAGGCTGGCCGCGGCGCTGCGGGCAGCCGGCGCAGAGGGCAGCGGTGCGCGCCCGCATTACGCCTACGCGCTGCAGCTCAACCCGGAGGTCCGCGCCCTGGACGTGGCGGAGGTCCTGCGCACCCTGCAGAGCTTCCTGCTGCTGGAGGACTGGCTGCGTGCCGGCTGCCTGCGCGATCTCTCGCGGCGGGTCAGCCTGTTTGTGCGCCCCTTCCCGGAGGATTATCGCCGGGCGGTGCTGCAGCCGGGCTACCGGCCGGACTGGGACCGCCTGATCATCGACTACCTGATGGCAAACCCGACCCGCAACCGCGACCTGGACATGCTGCCGCTGTTTGCCTCGGTGCGCCCGGGGCTGGTCGCGGCATTGTCCGACGACCCGCGCGTGAAGCCGCGGCCCGCCTATCACTACCGGCTGCCGGACTCCCGCCTGGACGAGCCGGGCTGGTCGGTCACCGGCGAATGGCGGCGCTGGGCCCGGGTGGAGGTCCTGGCCGCCGACGAACAGCGTTTCGCGCAGGTGCGCCGCGCCTTCCTGGAATGGGGCGACCTGCTCGATCCTGCCGACTGGCAAGACTGGCTGGCCGGGAGGCAGGGCCTGGAGGTCCTGTGACCGGCCGGCGTCCGGCGATCGGCGTGACCGGCAGGCGGCAGGGCGGCCGGCTGCTGTGGATGTTCACCTGGCTGGCGGTGACCCTGGCCGGTGGCCGCGCGGTGCGGCTGACACCCGGCAGTCCCCTGCCGCCCGACGGCCTGGCCGGCCTGGTGATCGGCGGCGGGGACGATATCGGCGTGGAGATGTATGCCGGCCTGCCGCATCCCGCCGTCGCGGCGGCGGACCCGGCCCGCGATGTGCTGGAGCGCGACCTGATCCGTGACGCGGTCGCACGGGGACTGCCGGTGCTGGGGGTCTGCCGTGGCGCCCAGATGCTCAATATCGCCTGCGGCGGGACCCTGCATACCGACATCCATGAGGTCTATGCGCGGGCGCCGCGGCTGAAGACCGTGTTGCCGCTGAAATCGGTCGCCGTCGTGCCCGACAGCCGGCTGGGGCGGATCCTCGGCCGCCGGTGGACCCGGGTCAACGCGCTGCATCACCAGTCCATCGCCGGGCTGGGCCGGGGCCTGCGGGTCGTCGCCAGGGATCGCTGGGGCATCGTGCAGGCAGTGGAGCAGGACGATGCGGGATGGGGATTCCTGCTCGGCGTCCAGTGGCATCCGGAGTTCCTGGTCCTGCACCGGGCCCAGCGGGCACTGTTCCGAACCCTTGTCTCCGAAGCCCGCGCAGCCGGGCCGGCCGGCCCGGCCGCCCTGGCGACGATCCGCCAGGGCGCCGCCGGATAGCGGGCGGCAGCCGCCGGAACCAACCCGGGACCTGTGGCGTTTGGTGGCGGCGCAGCCCACCGAGGGGTTCACGGAGAAGGAAGACAATGGCGCCATTGGTGATCGAGCGCCGGACGGCCGCACATCCGGAGCAGGCTGCCGGCCCCGGCGGCGTGTCGGACCTGCTTGCCGCCGCCCGGCACGTGGCGGCCTGGTCCGGTGCGCGGGCGGCGGCCCAGGACGCGGGTGCCGCCGACCTCCGCCCGGATATCCAGGCCCTGGCACGGGCCGGATTGCTGACCGCACCGCTGCCCGCCACGCTGGGCGGGCTGGACCTGGCCCATCATCCGTCCACGACCGGCACTGTGGTGACCATCCTCAGCACGCTCGGTGCCGCGAACCTCTCCCTGGCACGTCTCTACGAAGGGCATGTCAACGCGGTGAAACTGCTGGTGCTGTATGGCAGCCGGGCGCAGCTGCACGGCTTCGCCGACAGCCTGCAGGACGGCGGCATGTACGGCGTCTGGGGCGCGGACGGTGCGGCGCCGGCGCAGCTGGAAGGCAGTGCGGCGCGCCTGCGGCTGCGCGGCAGCAAGCGCTACGCTTCCGGCGCGGGATTGCTGCGCGGCGCCGTGGTGCCGGTGCGCGACCTGCAGGGCCGGCAGCAGCTTCTGCTGCTCGACACGGCCGGGGAGGCGCGTGCCGATCCCGGCGCCTGGCGGATGCAGGGCATGCGGGCCACGCAATCCGGATCCTATGACCTCGACGGGCTCGCCATATCCGAGTCCCGGTTCCTGGGCCCGCCCGACAGCTACCGGCGGGAGCCCTGGTTCAAGGGCGGGATCTGGCGCTGCGCGGCCGCACAGCTGGGGGCTGTCGAGCGTGTGGTGGCGGAACTGGAAGACCATCTGCACGCGCAGCGGCGCCTGGCGGATCCGGCGCAGCTGAAACGCCTGGGCCGGGCGATGATCGCTGCACGCAGCGCGCGCTACTGGGTGGAGGATGCCGCGGTCCGGGTGGAGGCGCAGGTCGAGGAGCCGGCAGCCCGCGACGCGGCGGTGGCACTGGCCGGAATGGCCCGGCTGGAGGTCGAGCGCTGTGCACTCGACGCCATGCAACTGGCGCAGAGGTCGATCGGGCTTGCCCTGTTCGACGAGAGGCATCCGCTGGAGCGGGTGATGCGGGACCTCGCCGTGTATCTCCGCCAGGCGGCGCCCGACGCCTTGCTGCTGGAATGCACGCAGGGGCTGCTGCGGCCGGAACACCGGTGAGCGCGCCGTGCCGGAGCTCCTGGTGGCAGGACCGCGCGCCGCGCGAACCGGTCGCCGCGAAGGACCTGCTGGGACCGGGCGCCGTTCTGGTGCTGTCGCCGCATCCGGATGACGAGACACTGGGATGCGGCGGCCTCCTTGCGGCCGCGGCGTCCCTGGGCGTGCCGGCCCATATCGTCGCCCTCAGCGATGGCGGCGGGTCGCATCCGGGATCGCGCAGCCATCGGCCCGCGCGGCTGGCCGCCTTGCGGCGCGCCGAGCAGGCGCTCGCCCTGGCCAGGCTCGGCCTGCCCGGCGGCGTGGCCTTGCGCCTTGGGTTTGCCGATGGCGGGGTTCCCAGCAGCGGGCCGCAATTCCTGACGGCCGTCCGGGCTGTGCGCCGGCTTGCCCTTGCCACCGCGGCCGATGCGATCTTCGCCACCTGGGCGGAGGACCCGCATTGCGATCATCGCGCTTGCGCCTGTCTCGCAGCGGCGGTGGCCGCCGGCCTGCCCGGCATCCGCCGCTTCAGCTACCCGCTGTGGGGCCGGGTGCGGCCGCCGGGCGCCCCGGCGGCCATCGATGCGCCGCAGGCCGTCGAGGTCCTGTCGCCCCTGCACCTGGACATCCGTCCCTGGCTGCCCCGCAAGCGTGCGGCGCTCGCCGCGCATCGCAGCCAGCTCGGACTCGCGGTCGTCGACGATCCTGCCGGGTTCGTGCTGCCCGACGAACTGCTGCGGCTCTGCCTGGAGCCCGCCGAGCTGTTTCTTCGCCATGACCGCCATGCCGTCTGTCGGGCCTGAGCCGTTCGAGCGGCTCTATCGCCGCCATGCCGATCCCTGGGGCTATCTGAGCAGCCCCTATGAACGGGCGAAGTACCGCCACACCCTGCAGGTGCTGCCGCGTCCGCGCTATCGCGCCGGGCTGGAAGTCGGCTGCTCGATCGGCGTGCTCGGCGGGCTGCTTGCCGGGCGATGCCGGGACCTGCTCGGCATCGACTTCAGCGCGGTGGCCCTGGCGCAGGCGCGGCGCCGGCATGCCGGGCGCGATGGCCTGCGCTTCCAGCAGTGCCGGGTGCCGGGCGACTTCCCGGCGGGCCGGTTCGACCTGATCGTGCTGTCGGAGATTCTCTATTTCCTCGACAGGCAGGATCTGCGCCGCCTGGCGACGAAGGTCGGCACCGCACTCCTGCCCGGCGGCGACCTGGTGCTGGTCTCCTGGCTCGGCGCGACGGATACGCCGCTGAACGGCGATGCCGCCACCGACTGTTTCCTGCGCGCGGCCGCGCCGCCTTTCACGGTCAAACGGCGCGCACGTCGCAAGGGGTATCGGCTGGATCTGCTGACCCGCCGGTGAGCCCGTTGCCGCCCGCGCCCCGCAGGCGGCCGAGCAGCCGGTTCGCGTCCGACAGCTGTGCGGCGATCTCGCTGGGCCGGATCCGGCGCGGCGCGAGCAGGGGGCTGCCGGCTTCCAGGACAGCCCAGGCTGCACCGATGCTGCCGTCCAGGGCCATTTCGAGCGCGGTCCGCCGGCATGGCCCCTGTACCGCGAGCGCCTCGGCAACCCTGATCACGGCAGCCCTGTCGCGCGCCCGGCGAAGGCGGCCGCGGCTGCCGGCGCGCAGGCAACGGGTGGCCAGGTCTTCCAGCCCCTCGTCGCAATGGCTGTCGGGATCGTTGCCGCGATGCAGGAGGAAGTCGGCGAACCCGTGCTGTGCGCGTCCGTCCAGCCGGCAGGAGGTGACGACCTCGGGACGGGAGCTGTAGCGGATGCGGCCGCCGCAGGCGCGAAGCCGGGCGATGAGCGCCTTGTCCTCGCCGAAGGCCGGGGTCGGCAGTCCGCCGACGCGGCGATAGGCAGCCAGGCTGATGGCGAGGCTCGGTCCCGCTGCCTGGCCGTGATGGGGCCAGGGGTTGAGCGGATCGGGGTCAAGCAGCGCCTCGACCTCCAGCAGGGCCCGCCTGTAGCGGAGTTCCAGGCGCCGGCCTGCGGCACGGAGCTGCGGCAGGTCCGCGGCATCCGGCGTGCCGCGAAGCAGGCCGCACACCGCGTCGCTGCCCCGGGCAAGCTCCTCCAGATTGGCCGACAGCCAGCCCGGCTGTACGACGGAATCGGCATCGGTGGTCAGCAAGGCGCCATGCCGCGCCACGAGCCTGGCGCCGAGGTCCATCACCCAGCGCCGCGCCCCCGGGGCCGTCGCCGCCGCCGCTGGCAGGAAGGCCTGCAGGCCCAGGAACGGGACCCCGAACCGGGCCGCCGTCCGGCAGGCGATGTCGAGGCTGCGGTCGGCGCTGTTGTTGATCCCGACCACCAGTCCGACCCTGCGGCGGATGCGGGCCGCCTGGCCGGCGAGCGCGGCGATGCAGGGTTCGATGCGCTCCGCCTCGTTGCGTGCAGGCACGCAGATCGCCGCATCGAGGCTGGCCGGCTCGGGGACCGGTGCGCAGAGGCGCGCGACACGTGCGCCGGCGACGATGGCGGCGGTTGCTGCCGTCGGCCAGGGCGGGAGGGTTGCCTGATCGGGCGTGGACGGTTCGGGCATGGCGGGGCAGGCAACTCCGTGTCGGGCTTGGCACGGGGCTGCCGGTGGCGCCCAGTACGCATGAGAGCGGGCCGGCCGATCCGGCACGGCTGGCCTGGTTGCGCGGCTATGCGACGAAGGCCGCCTCCCGTGAACGGCAGAATGCCCGGCGCGTTCCGCGACGGCGATGCGGATCGAATATTTTACGTTTAAAATGTTTAAGGATATAAGATTTCGACGCGGCGCGTCCGGGGGGCGGGCCGTTGCGAGGAATTTCCGCTATCATCGCGCCATCCGGGGCGATACGCGGAGCGGCCGGCAGGCCATCGCCCGGATCCGGCCGTACAGGCAGGCAGGGAGGCAGCAGGATGTCAGTCGCGTCCGCCCATGGGGCGCCAGGTGCCGGCTATGCCGGCAATCCCGACCGGATACGCGCCCTGGTGCAGGGCGACCGGATCCATCGCGACCTCTACATCGACCAGGAGATCTTCGACCTGGAGATGGCCCATCTGTTCCCCAATACCTGGGTCTATGTCGGTCATGACAGCCAGGTGCCGGAGACCGGCGACTATTACACCACCACCATCGGACGGCAGCCGGTGATCATGGTGCGCGGCGAGGACGGCGCCGTGCATGTGGTGATGAACCGCTGCGCCCATAAAGGCGCGCGGCTGGTCTCCCAGGTCCATGGCTCGACCGGAAAGATGTTCCGCTGCCCCTATCATGCCTGGGCCTACAAGCTGGATGGCGAGCTGCTGGGCATCCCGCTGAAGCAGGGCTACGAGGGCACCGGCCTGGCCGCCTGCGACGCGGTGAAGGGCCTGGCCCGTCCCGCCGGGGTCGAGACCTATCGCGGCTTCGTGTTCTGCAAGCTGAACCCGGGCGGCCTGTCGTTCCGGGACTATTTCGGCGACAGCCTGTCGTCCTTCGACAACATGGTCGACCGCTCGCCGGAAGGCCGGCTGACCGTCGCCGGCGGCGTGCTGCGCTACATGCACGACTGCAACTGGAAGATGTTCGTGGAGAACCTGAACGACGCCATGCATCCCATGGTGGCGCACGAATCCTCCGCGAAGGTCGCCAAGGATCTCTGGGCCCGGGTCGGGTCGAAGGACCAGAAGCCGCCGATGGCGGTCGAGCAGCTGGCGCCCTTCGCTTCCAGCTACCGCTTCTTCGACGAGATGGGCGTGCGGGTCTGGCCGAACGGCCACAGCCATACCGGCGTGAGCCACTCGATCCATTCCGGCTATTCCGACATTCCCGGCTACCAGCAGGCCATGGAAGCCGCCTATGGCGAGGCGCGTGCCGCGGCGATCCTGCAGGAGGCCCGGCACAACACGGTCTACTACCCCACCCTGACGATCAAGGGTGCGATCCAGGCGATCCGCGTGGCGCGGCCGATCGCGCCGGGCCGCACCCTGCTGGAAAGCTGGACCTTCCGGCTCGAAGGCGCGCCCGACGAACTGCTGCGGCGCACCGTGATGTACACCCGCCTGATCAATGCGCCGACTTCGGTGGTCGGGCATGACGACCTGCACTGCTATCGCGCGATCCAGGAGGGGCTGCAGGCCGGCGGCAACGAATGGATCAGCCTGCACCGCAACCACCGGCCGGACGAGCCGGTCGACCGGGAAGGGGTGGAGAACGGCACCAGCGAGATCTCCATGCGCAACCAGTACCGCGCCTGGGCGAAGTTCATCACCCAGGACATGGAGGTCGCCGCCGACAGCCAGGCGGCGGCGGAATGAGCGCCGCGGCAGAGCGACCGGCACAGGCCGCGGTCAGCACCGGAGACCTGATCGACTTCGTCTATGACGAGACCGAGCTGATCGACAGCCGCCGGCTGGAGGACTGGCTCGCGCTGTTCGCCGTGGACGGCATCTTCTGGGCGCCGCTGACCCCCGGGCAGCCCGACCCCGACCTGCATACCTCGCTGTTCCACGAGGACCGGCTGCTGCTGCAGCTGCGCATCGAGCGGCTGCACAGCGCCAAGGCCTATGCCCAGCAGCCGTTGAGCCGGTGCCATCACGTCGTGCAGCGCCCGCAGGTGCTGGAGGCCGACGATGCGGCGAACCGCTATGTGGTGACGGCGAAGATGGTCTATGTGGAGACCCGCCTGGACGAGCAGATCGTCCTGGCCGGCCGGCTCACCTATACCCTGCGGCGCGAGGATGCGGGCCTGCGGATCGTCCTGCGGCGGCTGGACATCCTGAACTGCGACGCGGCGCTGCCGTCGATCCAGTGCTTCCCCTGAGCCCCGGCATGGCCGATCCCGCGACCGAGCCTGCCTCCCCCGACATCCGCCCGGCGGTGAACGGGATGGACTTCGGCACGGTGCGCCGGGCGTTCGACGACACCGTTGCCTGGCATGCCGCCCGCGCCTTCGTCTGCGTCACGCCGGCCACGGCGGCGGCCTATGGCATCGACGCGGGCGAGCTTCTCTACGGCGACGCGGCTTTCGCCGTGCACGGCCTGACCGAGCGCTACCGGGTCGCCGGCTATGGCCATGGCCATCGCGCCGGACTGCTGCTGGACAACCGGCCGGACTTCCTCCTGCACTGGCTGGCGCTGAACGGGCTCGGTGTCAGCATCGTGCCGATCAATGCGGAGTTCCGTGCGGCCGAGCTCGACTACCTGGTCGACCATAGCGAGATCGCGCTCGCCGTGGTGCCCGATGCCCGGCTGCCCGACCTGCAGGCCGCTGCCGCGCGGACCGGCCGGCCGCTCGCCACCGCCACGCCGCAGGGCCCGGTGCCGCCGGCGCCGTTCGCCGCGCCGCATGCCGGCCGTGCGCCGGACCTGAACAGCGAATGCGCGCTGCTCTATACCTCCGGGACCACGGGGCGGCCGAAGGGCTGCATCCTGCCCAATGAATATTTCCTCTGGGGCGGCGAATGGTACCGCTCCGTCGGCGGGCTGATCGCCCTGCGCGAGGGGCAGGAGCGGCTGATCACGCCGCTGCCGCTGGTGCATATGAACGCCCTGGCCTGCTCCACCATGGCGATGCTGCTGACCGGCGGCTGCATCGTGCAGCTGGACCGCTTCCATCCGTCCAGCTGGTGGGACAGCGTGCGCGAAGGCGGGGCGACGATCTGCCATTACCTGGGCGTGATGCCGGCCATGCTGATGGGGGCGCCGGCCGGGCCGCAGGATCGCGACCATGGCCTGCGCTTCGGCTTCGGCGCCGGCGTCGACCCGCGTCATCATGCGGCCTTCGAGGCGCGCTTCGGCTTCCCGCTGATCGAGGCCTGGGCGATGACCGAGACCGGCGTCGGCGGCTGCGTGATCGCCAGCGAGGAGCCGCGCCATGTGGGCGAGAAATGCTTCGGCCGCGCCGCGCCGCAGGTCGAGGCCCGCATCGTCGACGAGGCCGGCGCCGATCTTCCGCCGGGCGGCGAGGGCGAGCTGCTGGTGCGGCGTGCGGGTACCGATCGCAGCTTCGGGTTCTTCAAGGGCTATCTGAAGAACCCCGAAGCCACCGCGGAAGCCTGGGCCGGCGGCTGGTTCCACACCGGCGACGTGGTGACCCGCGACGCGGCCGGCTTTTTCCGTTTCGTCGACCGGAAGAAGAACGTGATCCGGCGGTCGGGCGAGAATATCGCGGCCGTGGAGGTGGAAAGCGTGCTGCTGCAGCATCCGCGGGTCGCGGCGGCGGGTGTCGCGGCGGTCCCGGACCCGGTGCGCGGCGACGAGGTCATGGCCCTGGTGGTGCCGCGCGACCCGCTCGCCCCGGGCGAACAGGCGGCGCTGGCGGCAGAGCTCGTCCGGTTCTGCCTCGACCGGCTCGCCTATTACAAGGCGCCGGGCTATGTCGCGTTCTGCGACGGCCTGCCGCTGACCCCGACGCAGAAGGTGCAGCGCGGCGAACTGAAGGCGCTGGCGGCGGTGCAGGTGGCGGCGCCGTCCTGCACCGACACCCGCGACCTGAAGAAGCGCCAGGGCTGATGGTGCGGCCGCGCCAGGGCTATGACGGGATCGCCGTCTGCGTGCCGGTGACCGTGCCCTATGCGCGCTATTCGGAACGCAGCGCCCACTGGTTCTGCGGTCGCGCGCTGGCCGCGCTGATCGCCGGTGCGGGCATCGACAAGCTGGAGGTGGACGGGCTCTGCGTCTCGTCCTTCACCCTGGCGCCCGATACCGCCGTCGGGCTGATGCAGTATCTGGGCATGAGCCCCCGCTGGCTGGACCATGTGCCGATGGGCGGCGCTTCCGGCGTGGTGGCGCTGCGTCGCGCCGCCCGCGCAGTGCAGGCCGGCGATGCGGAGATCGTCGCCTGCCTGGCCGGCGACACCAACCATGTCGATACCTTCCGCAACACCATCGCCAGCTTCAGCCAGTTCGCGCGCGACGCGGTCTATCCCTATGGCTCCGGCGGGCCGAACTCCAGCTTCGCCTTCCTGACCGACCATTACATGCGCAGCTATGGCGCGCGCGCCGAGGATTTCGGGCGGCTCTGCATCGCCCAGCGCGACAACGGCCTGCGCCATCCCGCCACCATGATGAAGCGCAGGCTGACCATGGAGGATTACCTGAACGCCCGGCCGATCGCCGACCCGCTGCGGCTGTTCGATTGCGTGATGCCCTGTGCCGGCGCGGACGGCGTGCTGGTGATGACCGCCGACCGGGCGCGCGCGCTGGGCCTGCCCTATGTGCGGATCCTGTCGACGATCGAGCGCCACAACGCCTTTCCCGACGACCCGATCCAGTATCGCGGCGGCTGGGCGATGGATGTCGACGAGTTCTACGACATGGCCGGGATCGGGCCGGCGGAGGTGGATTTCCTGCAGGCCTATGACGACTATCCGGTGATCAACTTCATGCAGCTGGAGGATCTGGGCTTCTGCGCCAAGGGCGAGGCGCCGGCCTTCGTGCGCGCCCACGACTTCACCATCGACGGCGACCTGCCGTTCAACACCTCCGGCGGCCAGCTCTCGCTGGGCCAGGCCGGCGCCGCCGGCGGCTATCTGGGGCTGGTGGAGGCGGTGCGCCAGCTGACCGGGCAATGCCTGGGCGGCGCGGTGCCGGATGCCCGCGCAGGGCTGGTCTCCGGCTTCGGCATGATCAACTACGACCGCGGGCTCTGCTCCGGCGCCGCGATCCTGGCCGCCGCCGATGAGTGAGGGACGGCAATGACGACGCAGATGCCGCCGCCGCGGAAGAAGGACCCGACGCAGCGCACCCGGCTGCCGACGCAGCCGCCGGGCGGCCGGTCGCGCGAGGCGCTGGGCCTGACCGCAATGGCGGCGCAGGGGCGGTTCGCGCTGCAGGTCTGCGGCGAATGCGGGACCGTGCAATATCCGCCGCGGCAGCTTTGCGGGTCCTGCCTGGCCGATGCCCTCGGCTGGCGCGACGTTGCGGATACCGGCAGGGTGCTGGCGGAAACCGTGTTGCGGCATTCCAACGACCTGTTCTTCCGCGAGCGCCTGCCCTGGCGCCTGGGCATGGTGCAGCTGGATTGCGGCCCGCCGGCGGTGGCGCATCTGGCGGAGGATTGCGCGCAGGGCGGGCAGGTGCGGCTGGCGCTGCAGCTCGACCGGGCGGGACAGGCGGTCCTGACGGCGCGGCCGCTGCGGGCGGACGCGGATGCGGGGGAGGACCGGCAGTTGCGGGAAGCGGGTTGCGATCCGAAGGGGCGGCGGGTGCTGCTGGTGGATGGCCGGACCGTGCTGGCGCCGGCGCTTGCCGAGGCGCTGGGCAAGGCCGGCGCCCGGCAGATCTTCGTCGGCCATGCCGAGCCGTGGAAGCGCAGCGCGGCGCTGGAGGCGGTGCGCGGCCTGCCGAACGTGGAACTGGTGCCGCTGGACGTCACCGACAGCGATTCCGTGCGGGAGCTGGCCGCGCTGATCGGCGGCAAGGTCGAGATCCTGGTGAACAACAGCTATCACCTGCGCGACGGCGGCGCGGTCGACCGGGCGGACGTCAACACGCCGCGCGACGAAATCGAAGTGCATTACCTGGGCCTCCTGCGGCTGGCACGGGAGTTCGGGCCGGCGCTGCGGGCGCGCGGCGCCGATGGCGATTACGGCGCGTCGGCCTGGGTGAACCTGCTGTCGGTCTATGCGCTGGTGAACAACCCGGCGCTGGGCACCTATTCCGCCTCCCAGGCCGCGGCCCTGTCCCTGTCGCATTGCCTGCGCGCCGAACTGCGCCCCGGCGGGGTGCGGGTGCTGAACGCCTTCCTCGGGCCGCTGGAGGACGAATGGCACCAGCTGGTGCCGCCGCCGAAGCTGGAGCCGCCGACGGTGGCCCGTGCCGTCCTGCGCGGCCTGCGGGATGGGTTGGAGGACCTGCATGTCGGGCCGGTGGCGGAAGAGATCGCGCGCCGCCTGGCGGAGAACCCGAAGGAGATCGAGCGGGAGATCCGGCTGTGAACGCAGATATCCACGGCAGCGAGATCTCCGAACCCGATCCGCAGCCGCGCCGGGTCCTGGTCACCGGCGGGTCCGCGGGCATCGGCGCCGCGATCTGCGCCGCCTTCCTGGCCGAGGGCTGCGAGGTCGTCGTGCTGGACCGCCAGCCGCCGGTCGTCAGCGACATCCGCCTGCACCATCACCAGGTCGACCTTACCGACAGGGACGCGGTGACCGCCCTGGCGGCGGAGATCGCGGCCGAGGCGCCGCTGACCACGATCGTGCACAATGCCGGCGTGATCCGCGAGAAGCCGCTGGAGGAGGTCACCGCCGAGGATGTGGAGGCGCTGACCGCCCTGCATGTCACCGCGGCGATCCTGCTGGTGCAGGCCTTCCTGCCCACCATGAAGGCGGCAGGCTTCGGGCGGATCGTCCTGGTCGGCAGCCGCGCCGCCCTGGGCCTGCAGAAGCGGACCGCCTATGCGGCGACCAAGTCGGGCATGATCGGCCTGATGCGCACCTGGGCGCTGGAACTGGGCCCCTTCGGGATCACCGCGAACCTGGTGGCCCCTGGCCCGATCCGGGACACCGAGATGTTCCACGCCGTGATCCCGCGGGACGATCCCAGGCTGGAACAGATTGCCGGCGGGGTGCCGGTGCGGCGGCTGGGCCGCCCGGCGGACGTGGCGCGGGCCGTGGCCTTTCTGGCCGCGCCGGACAGCGGTTTCATCACCGGGCAGAATTTCTTCGTCTGCGGCGGCACCTCCGTCGGCAGCATCACCTATTGAGCAAGGGGGCCGAGGTGCAGAGCGACGCCATGGCAGATGCCGGCCTGACCGGTTTCCTGGACGGCATCGTCAGCGGCCGCATTCGCGTGGTCGACCTGACGATGACCCTGCAGCCGGACTTTCCCACCATCGTGCTGCCGCCGGAATTCGGCCAGAGCTGGCCGTTCCGGATGGAGGAGATCTCCCGCTACGACCATCGCGGGCCGTTCTGCTACTGGAACAATTTCGCCTGCGGGGAGCATACCGGCACGCATTTCGACGCGCCGGTGCACTGGATCTCCGGCAAGGACCTGCCGCAGAACGCCACCGACACGATCCCGCCGGAGAAGTTCATCGCCCATGCCTGCGTGCTGGACTGCACCGCGGCCGCGGCCGCGGACCCCGACTATCTGCTGACCATCGCCGATGTGGAGCGCTGGGAGGGGCTGCATGGCCGGATCCCGCCGCGGTCCTGGCTGCTGATGCGCACCGACTGGTCGCGGCGCAGCCGCGTCGACTACATGAACATGGCGGCGGACGGCGCCCATACGCCGGGGCCGCATCCCGACCTGCTGCCCTGGGCGGTGGAGGCGCGCGACATCATCGGCTTCGGCTGCGAGGCGGTGGGCACCGATGCCGGCCAGGCGCTGCATTTTCCGGTGCCGTTTCCCTGCCACTACCATGCCCATGGCAACAACCGGTTCGGCCTGCCCTCGCTGACCAACCTGGACCAGCTGCCGCCGCAGGGCGCCGTCCTGATCACGCCGCCGCTGAAGATCCGCGACGGCTCCGGCAGTCCGACCCGCGTGCTGGCCTTGGTGGAGTCGAAGGGGATGGCGTCCGGCTGAGCCGGATCACGCCGCCATCGCTGGCGGCGGCCGGCGGGCGCAGACCTGGACCGGCCGGCGGGCCGCGATGGCCATGATGCTGTCGCCGCGGAAATCCTCGGCCCGCTCCCCATGCTTCAATGTCTCCGCATGGCTCGAGAACAGCAGGGAGCCGACCCGCCCGCCCTCATGCTCGGCCAGCGGCAGGCAGAGCCGGCGGACGCAGCGCCGGTCGCCGTTGTAGTGCAGGTTGCACGCCTCCCAGCGGATCGCCGCATGAGTCTGTACCGCCAGGCTGTAGAGCTGGTGCAGGGCAAGGCAGTAGTCCGCCTGCTCCCGGTCGGACAGGGTCAGGCGGGTCGCTTCGCGGCCCAGCAGGGGGTTCATCGCCGAGCCGATGATCCGGTATTCGAACGTCAGGGTGCCGGCCTGCCGGACGACACGGACCAGGCCGATATGCGGCACGATGTCCCGCGGCAGGCGTTCCGGGCGGAACCGTCGCCGCTCCGGCAGGACGGCACCGCCGCGCAGGCTGTCCCAATGCCCGAACAGCATGTGCAGCGGCCGCGCGGCAATCCCGCCGGCGAACTCCGCATGGGATATTTCCTCGAACGACAATGCCATGTGACCGCCCATTTGCCTGCCCCCCCGATGTCCCGTTCTGGCGCAGCCGAAACGGGAATGACCTGTTGGCCTGGTGGGGTTGCAAGGGGCGGTCCAGCAAAAGGCGGCGAGAATGGGGCAGCGGAATGCCCGTTCCGCATCAGCGGTCCTGGTCGCGCTGATCGTCCGGGATCAGGTCGTCGGAGGAATGGGAGAAGAAGAACAGCACGGTGAAGCGGCGCTTGTGGGAATAGCCGAACTGCGGGCCGGTGGTGCCGATCAGGCGGCCGTCGCGGTTGTCGGTTGCCGTGGCGACGAACTTGGCCACGCCCTTGCGCTCCTTGTCGCTGTATACGGCGAGCCCGGGGAAGGTGAAGGTGCCGGCCAGCGGGATCGGCAGGTCGAACTCCGGAATGCCCAGCACGCTCTCGCTGTCGTCGATCGACAGGGCGCCGGAGCGGATGGCGACCAGGACATCCGCGTCGTCCTTGTCCCTGGCCAGCCTGGCGCCGTCCTGCAACAACCGGTCGCGGATCGCGCCGACGGCGTACTTCCCGTCGGGATCCTCGAAATTGGCGGCCTCGATATGCACTTTCGCGCCCCGCGGAATCGGCAGGCTGAGCCGTTCGGCGGCCGCGTCGGCGGCCTTGGAGATCAGCAGCTCCTCGGTGGCCGTGCGTTCGGGATGGGTTTTCCGCGCGGTACTGCAGCCGGCGAGTATGAGGCCCGCGGCCAGAAGGCAGAGCGGCGCCATGCGCAGCGCCTTCGGCAGGTTGGCCGCAGCGGAACGGCCGGGCGCAGGGATCGGAGTCATGGGCGGGTCGGGAACCTGGTGTCAGGGCCGTGCGGCCCGCGATCCGGGCCGGCACAAGATGTCAGCGCAGGGTCACCCCAGGGGGCCCCGACAGGGCGGATGATGTACGGTCAGGGACGGGCGATCAAGGGCGACAGGCCGGCGCGGGCGGTGCGGCCGTGCAATCTGCGGCCCAGCGCCGCCTCGCAGGCCTCGACGGTCGCCAGGAGGCCGTCCATGTCCAGCCCGGTCCGCACACCCATCGCCTCCAGCAGGTTCGCCAGGTCCTCCGTGGCGACATTGCCGGTATGGCCGCCACCATACCTGACCTTCGCCGGATGGCCGCCGACCCCGCCGAGCGAGCAGTCGAAATGCCGGCAGCCGGCCTCCAGCGCGGCGATGCAGTTGGCGATGCCGGTGCCGCGGCTGTCGTGGAAATGGGCGATCGCGGTGACCTCCGGCAGGTCGTCCGCCAGATGCCCGAACAGGCGCGCCACCGCCGGCGGCGTCGCCATGCCGGTGGTGTCGCCCAGGCTGACATGCCGGATGCCGAGCGCGGCGAAGCGCCGGCAATCCTCCAGCACGACGGCTTCCGGCACGCGGCCCTCGAAGGGGCAGCCGAAGACGACGGACAGGGATCCGACGATGCGATAGCGCCCGCCGGCGGCCGCCGCCATTTCCGCGATGCGCTGCCACTGCTCCGCCTTCGTGGCGCGCAGGTTCTTCTGGCTGTGCGCCTCGCTGGCGGAGGCCAGCAGGCTGATCTCGCTGGGCCCATGCCCGGCGGCCGTATCGGCATTGGCGCGCTCCACCGCGCGCAGGTTGGCGCAGGTGCCCTTGTAGTAGGTGCCGGGGCCGCGCCGGATGCCGGCCAGCACCGCGCTGGCATCGGCGAACTGCGGCACCACCTTCGGGTTGGAATAGGAACTCGCCTCGATGCGGCGAAAGCCCAGGTCGGTGAACCGGTCGATCAGCGCGATCTTGGTTTCCGTGGCAACGAAGTCCGGCTCGTTCTGCAGCCCGTCGCGCGCAAAGCATTCGTTGAGGATGACCTCGGGCGCGGATGTCGCCGCGTCGCTCATGCCTTCTCCTTGCAGAACAGCTCGATCGCACGGTCGCGCAGCTTGGTCTTCTGGATCTTGTTGCTTTCCGTCATGCCGATCGACTCGAAGCTGTCGACGACCTCCACATGGCGCGGCACCTTGAAGTTGGCGGCGCGCTCCGCGCAGAACGTCTTCAGCTCCTCCTTGTCCAGCTTGTGGCCGCGGCGCAGGGTCACGAAGGCCGCCGGGACCTCGCCCAGCCGCTCGTCGGGCACGCCGACGACCTGCGCCAGGGCAATCGCGGGATGCTGCAGAAGCACCGATTCCACCTCCAGCGGCGCGACGTTCTCGCCGCCCACCCGGAACAGGTCCTTCAGCCGGCCGAGGAACTGCAGGCGGCCTTTCATGTCGGTCTGTCCCAGATCGCCGGTATGCAGCCAGCCGTTCGGCTCCAGCGCCTTCTGGGTTTCCTCCTCCAGCTTGTAATAGCCCTTCATGACGCTCCAGCCGCGGACGCAGATCTCGCCCGGCACGCCGTCCTCGCAGCCATCGCCGGTCTCCGGGTCGACGACCACGCACTGCATGCCCCAATGCGGCTTGGCCCAGCCCTCGATGCGCAGTTCCGGCGGGTCGGTCCGGTCCGACAGGACGACGTTCGGGCCGGCCTCCGACAGGCCGTAGGCGTTGCACATCTCGAAGGCGCCGAGTTCCTCCATCACGCGGTGCATGACCTCGGGACCGGCGGCGGCCCAGCCGCCCCGCAGCTTCAGGTCGCGCTTCGACGCGGTGGGGTCGTCCAGCATCATCAGGAACATCGTGTCGTTGCCGGAGGTCAGGGTGCAGCCCTCGGCCTCCATGGTCCGCAACGCCTCCGCCGCGTCGAAGCGCCCGGCGGTGATCAGGGTGCAGCCGCCGACCAGCGACACCAGCAGCGACATGGTGGTGCCTGCGACATGGCTGAACGGGCGCGGGCTGTAGTAGCGGTCGCTGCCCTTCACGCCCATGCGGCGGCAGACGCTGGCGGCGTTGCCCAGCATCGCCGAATGGCTGAGCATCACGCCCTTCGGCTGCGCGGTGGAGCCGGAGGTGAACTGGATCAGCATCAGGTCGTCGGGCATCACGCCGCCGCGCACCCGCGACAGCTGCTGCGCGGAGATCACGCCGCCGCGGCTGGCGAAGGCGTTCCAGGCCATGCCGGCCGCCGGCACGGAACTGCCGACCACCACGAGATGCTGCAGCTCCGGCAGCTTCGTGCCGGGCAGCTTCTGGTCGATCGCCGGCTCGATCCGCCGCAGGATCTGGACGAAGTTGATCTTGCCGAGGAAATTGTCGGTGGTGAACAGCGCCTTGATGTCCTCGTGCTTCAGGGCATAGGCGAGCTCCTGGTCGCGGAACCGCGTGTTCAGCGGCACGGTCACCAGGCCGAGGGAGGCGGCGGCGTAGAACAGCACCGCCCATTTCGCGGAATTGCCGAGCAGGATGCCGACATGGTCGCCGCGCTGCAGGCCCAGCCCCAGCATGCTCTTCGCCGCCGCATCGACATGCTGCTGCAGCCCGGTAAAGGTCAGCCGCCCATCCTCGGCCACCAGCGCCTCGCGGTCGCCGCAGCGCTTGCAGGTCTCCTCCAGCACGCTGAACAGCGGGCCCGACAGGGGGGAGGCGGTGAGGGGGGAACCGATAATCGCCGAACTCGTCATCGCGTCATGCCTTTGTGTGAGAGCGGCCGCTGCCGGGAATGTCGGACATGCCGGCACGCCAGCTCGCGGATTCGAGATTCTCTTCGATGGTCAGGATTTCGTGGGCCAGGGCGCCGTGCCGGCTGTCGTCCGCGCCGCGGTCGATCGCCTTCTTCGCCTGGCGCAGCGCCGCCGTCGGCGCCTTGCAGATCTGCGCGGCCATGGCCTGCGCGACCGTGTCGAGCTCATCGTCAGGGACGACCCGGTTGACCAGGCCGATGCGCAGCGCCTCCGCCGCGTCCACCGGCCGGCCGGTGAACAGCAGCTCCTTCGCCAGGCGCCGCCCGACGATGCGCGCCAGGCGCTGCGTTGCGCCCACGGTGCCGCGCTGCGTTTCCGGATAGCGGAAGGTCGCGGACCGGCCCGCCAGGATGAAGTCGCAGGAGGCGGCGATCTCGCAGCCCGAGCCGATGCAGGGCCCGCCGACCACGGCGATCGCGGGCATCGGCAGGCATTCGATCGCGTCGTAGGCCCGGAAGGCGCGCAGCCGCCGGCCGCGGATATGGTCGTCGTCCATGCCCTGGCGTTCCTTCATGTCGGCACCCGCGCAGAAGGCCGGCCCTGCGGCCTGCAACAGGATGCAGGCCAGGTCGGGCAGCGCCTCTGCCTGCCGCACCGCGTCCAGCAGGTCGACGCACATGGCGTTGTTCAGGGCGTTGCGCGCCTCCGGTCGGTTCAAGGTGATCCGCGCCAGCCGGCCCGCATCGCCATCGATCATCTCGAAGAGCACCGTCGGCATCAGATCGCACCGTCCTGGCGGAGGGCGGCGATGCGCGCGGCATCGTAGCCCAGCCGGTCGTGCAGCACCCGGTCGGTATGTTCGCCCAGAACGGGGGGCCGCAGGAAGTCCGGATTGTCGAAACCCTCGAACCGGAAGGGCAGGGCCAGCCCGGGAAAGGCACCGACCTCGGGATGCGGGAACTCGCGGACCAGTTCGTGGGCGGCAACCTGCTCGTCGTGCAGGGCTTCGTCCAGGCCACGCACCGGGCCGGCCGGCACGCCGACCGCATCGCAGGCGGCGCAGAGCTCCGGCCGGTCGAGCGCCGTGATCGCGCCTTCCAGCCTGGCCATCACCTCGCCCCGGTGGCGTACCCGGCCGCTGTTGGTGGCGAAGCGCGGATCGGCGCCCCAGTCCGTCAGGCCAAGGAGCTCGCAGAGCGGCGCCCAGTGCTGGTCCGCCCCGGTGATATGGACGAAGCCGCCGTCGCGGCAGCGGAAGGTCGCCGAGGGCACCCGGCCGGGATGTTCCGTGCCCAGCCGCTCCGGCACCTCGCCCAGTGCGAAATGCCGCGCGGCCGCCAGGGTCAGCAGGCTGATCTGGCCGTCCAGCATCGCGAAGTCCAGATAGCCGCCCTTGCCGGTCTGCGCGCGACCGGTCAGCATCGACAGGATGCCGATGGCGATCCACAGCCCCGATGACAGGTCGGCGATCGGCAGGCCCGGCTTGACCGGGCCGCCGCCTTTCTCTCCCGTCAGGCTCATCAATCCGCCCATCGCCTGGAACACCGTGTCATAGCCCTTGCGGGACGCCATCGGGCCTTTCTGCCCGAAACCGGTGCAGGAAACGTAAACGAGCCGCTCATTGGCTTCCCGGACGCTCGGCCAGTCGAGCCCGTGGCGCGCCAGGCTGCCGGTCGGGAAATTCTCGAGCAGGACATCGGCCCCGGCGATCAGGTCGCGCACCACCCGGCGCCCCTCCGCATGGCGCAGGTTCGCGGTGACCGACTGCTTGCCGCGGTTGCAGGCGTAGAAATAGGCGCTGCGCTCGGTGCCGAGCGCGGCGGCGATCGCCGCCTCGTCGTCGCGCCGGTCCGGCGGCAGCGCCGCGCGCACCGCATCGGCGCCGACGAAGGGTTCGTAGCCGCGCGTCTCGTCGCCGCTGCCCGGCTGTTCGATCTTGATCACGGTGGCGCCCAGCTCCGCCAGGATCATGTCGGCGAAGGGGCAGGCCAGCACCCGGGCCAGTTCGACGATGGTGACCCCCGACAGCGGCTTCATGCGGCACCGTCGGGGCCGCGGAAGCCGCGCATCCGGGCATTGGTCTGGCGGCCCAGTTCCAGCCCGTCCAGCAGCGGCAGGTCGGCCACGGCCTGCAGCAGCTTCTTGGTCGCTTCCATCGCCTGCGGGGCATGGCCGGCCATGGTGGCGGCGACGGCCGCGCCTTCGCCGGCCAGGCTGGCCGCCGGGACGACCCGGTTCACCAGTCCCAGTCGCGCCGCTTCGGCGGCATCGATGCGGCGGCCGGTCGCCACCAGGTCGAAGGCGATCTTGCGGCCGACCTGGCGGACCAGCGAGGCCATGACGATCGCCGCGACGATCCCGTGGCGCACCTCCGGATAGCCGAACACGGCATTGTCGGCGGCCAGCACATGGTCGCAGGCCAGCGCGAGGCCGGCGCCGCCGCCCATGGCGAAGCCGTTGACCAGGGCGATGACGGGCATGCGCATCTGCGGCACGACCGCGTGCAGGCGCCCGGTCAGGGCGGCCCGCCGTTCGACCAGGTCCTGGTTCGCCGGGGTCAGGTCCTTGAATTCCGTGGTGTCGGCGCCGGCACAGAAGCCGCGGCCGGCGCCGGTCAGCACCACCGCCCGCACATTCCGGTCGGCATCGGCCGCCTCGAAAGCGGCGACCAGCGCTTCGGTCAGGGCGAAATCCAGGGCGTTGAGCTTGTCCGGGCGATTCATCGTCAGATGGCGGACGCCGTCGCGATCCTCGCTCAGCAGAACTGTCGGAGCCACTGCCTGATCCCTCCGTTGCGGTAAGGTGGGCCGCCTGACCGATCCCGGCAGGGGGCGGGCGGCGGCGGCCGACGCTAGGAATTATATTTGACATAGTCAAACAGTTCGGTCATCCGCGGGGCGACGGCGCGGGCGGGCAGGGGAGAGGCGGAATGCGGATTGCGGACATGACCTGGCGGCACTACCGGATCGCCATGAAGGATCCGGACTGGCAGACGGCTGGCGGGCGCTTTCCGGCGATTCCCGGCCTGTTCGTCTTCCTGCACGGGGAGGATGGCGCGGTCGGCCGCGGCACCGCCATCGCGCAGGAGCGTCATGGTCTGGGGGCCGACGTTGTGGCCGCCTACCTGGCGGAGCTGAAGCCGCGCCTCGTCGGCCAGGAGGCTGCCGCGATCACCGCCCGCATGCTGGACCTGGAGCGTCTGGTCCAGGTGCCGAACGTGGTGCGCGCAAGCGTCGACTGCGCCCTTCACGAACTGAACGCGGTCAGCCGGAACGTGCCGTTGTGGAGCCTGCTCGGCGGGCCCGTGCATCGCAGCATCCCGCAGGCGCGGATGGTGCCGGTCAAGACGCCCGCGGAAATGGCCGCCATCGCGCGCGGCTTCGTGGCCGAGGGCTACCGCTTCCTGAAGGTGAAGGCGATCGGCGATGCGGCCGTCGATATCGGCCGGATCGCCGGGGTCCGCGATGCCGTTGGCCGCGACATCCGCCTGATGATCGATGCCAATGGCGGGTTCGCCCTGAAGGACGCGCTGGCGATCCTGCCGGCCCTGCAGGAGCTTGGCGTGGAGATCTTCGAGCAGCCGGTCGCGGCCGGCGACCTGGACGGAATGCGCCGCCTGCGGGATGCCGGCCGCATCCTGATCGAGGCCGACGAGGCCGCCGCCTCCATTCCGGTTCTGCGGCAGATCCTGGCAATGAGCGCGGCGGACCTGGTCAGCCTCAAGCTGCCCAAGCTGGGCGGCATGCGCGGCACCCTGCAGGCGGCCTGCCTGTGCGACGCGGCCGGCATCGGCTATCGCCTCGGCACCTCCTTCGGCTCCGGCCTGCTGCAGGCGCAGAGCCTGGTCCTGGCGGGATGTCTGCCCAATCTGGTCTGGGCCAGCGAGCATGCGGTCTTTGCCGATTATGCGGACGATCCCTGCAGCGGGCTGACGGTGACCGGCGGCGCGATGAGCGTCCCAGATGCGCCGGATTGCGGTGTGGTCCTGTCAGACTGATCCGGGTGCGCCGGATCAGGTGTCGAAGACGAGCTCGCCGCCCGCCTCGCGGCGCATCTCCGCATAGACCTGCCGGCTGGTCCGTTCGGCACGGCGGATCAGCTGCACGAGCTGCCGGCGCTCCGCCTGCGACAGGTCGCCCAGCATGCGCTCGTTGGTGGCGCGGCGCACCGCCAGCACCTTCCTGACCAGCGCATGCCCTTCCGCGGTCAGGACGATGGAGCGGCTCCGCGCGTCGCGGGGATTGGCGGTCTTGACCACCAGGCCGCGGTCGACAAGCTGCGAGATCGTCCGGCTCATCTGGCTGGTCAGGACCCCGGCCGACCGAGCCAGGGCCTGCAGCGACACCTCGCCCAGCCGGTCGAGATTCGCCAGGGTGCGCCACTGCATGATGTTCAGGCCGAACTCCGGCCGGATCGACAGCAGGGCAATCCGCGTGGAGACATTGGCCAGGATCTGCAGGTGATAGCTGAACAGCCCCTCGATGCTTTCGCCGGCGCCGGGCGCGGCTGGCGCTGGCGGCATGTCGCCGGGCATGGGCAGGCTGTCGGTCCGGGCTTTGCTCATGTCCTGGCTCTGGCCGTGGTGCGCTCGGTGGGTTCGGGCTGGCGGGATCCCACCCTTATAGCGGGACAGCCGAGCCTGCCGTCAATGACTTTGACAATGTGAAGGAAATTGCCTTCCATCGGCGGGACGGCCGGGGCGGGAGCGCAGGGCCGCGGATCAGAATTCAGGGACAGCAGTCATGGCACCCACATCGCCCGTTGCAGGGCCGGCTCCGGACAGCTACGCGCCGCTGGCCGCGGAAAGCCAGCCCGTGTCGGTCATCGACGGCTATATCGAGACCGCGCGCCGCACCCCGCGCCGGGCGGCAGTGGCGCGCCCGCTCACCCTGTCCGACCTGGCGGGGCCGCGGCATCTGGCCGGCAGGCTGCCGGTCGGCGAGGGCGATCTCTACGAGGCCGTGGCGGGGCGGCCCGCGCTCGGCGTGCGAATCCATGTCGAGGGCCGGGTGCTGGACGAGGACGGCCGCGGCGTCGCGGGCGCGATACTGGAGGTCTGGCAGGCCAATGCCGGTGGCCGCTACCGCTACGATGCCGGCGGGTTCGGCGCCATCGACCCGAACTTCGCCGGCTTCGGGCGGGTCCGGGCCGACGGGCAGGGCCGCTACAGCTTCGTCACACTGAAACCCGGCGCCTATCCGGTCTACAGCAATCCGGGCCGCTGGTGGCGGCCGCCCCACATCCACCTGTCGATCTTCGGTGCCGGGATGGCGAGCCGCCTGGTCACCCAGGTGTACTTCCCGGGGGAACCGCTGAACGCCCGCGACATCCTCCTGAATGCGATCCCCGACGCGGGCGCGCGCGACCGCCTGGTGATGCGGGAGATGCCGATCCTGGAGGTGCCGGCGGAGAACACGCTCGGCTTCCGGCAGGATTTCGTGCTGCGCGGCCGCCATGCCACGCCGTTCGAAGCCGGCCGGGCAGGGGGCTAGCCCATGGCCGCGCGCCTGACGCCGACCCCGTTCCACACCACCGGGCCGTTCTTTCCCCCGGACTTCCTGCAGCCCGGCGACAACGACCTGACCTGGCGGGCCGATCCGGCGCGCCGGGCGGCTGGCGACCCGATCGTGCTGACCGGCCGCCTGACGGAGCAGAACGGTGCGCCGCGGACCAATGCGCTCCTGGAACTCTGGCAGGCCGATGCCGCCGGCCGCTTCGACCATCCGCTGGACCCGCAGGGCGCAAGCGCGGATCCGGAATTTGCCGGCTGGGGCCGCACGGCGACCGACGGCGACGGCCGGTTCCGGTTCGTCACCGTGAAGCCGGGAGCCTATCGCGATCCGCTATCCGGTGCGCTGCGGGCGCCGCACCTGAACCTGCAGGTGCTGTCGTCGGGGCTGATGCGGCGGCTGGTGACGGCGATCTATTTCCCCGACGATCCCGGGCATGCGGAGGATCCCGTGCTGGCGGCCGTACCGGCGGACCGCCGGCATCTGCTGGTGGCCGCGCGGGCGCCCGTCGCCAATGACGCGCCGCCAGGCGCGGCCTGCTTCCGTCTCGATATTGCCTTGCAAGGTGCGGACGAGATGCCGTTCTTCCTTGATTGAGCGCGGCCTCGGGCTGGCGGCACCGCCGGCGCGGGGGAACCGCCTTGCGCCGACCGGGTTCGCTCTGGGATGATCCGCCGGGAATACAACATCGCCGTCCGCCTCTGGCGCAGCACGAAGCAGGACCTCTGGCTGCGGCCGATTCTCTGGATCGCCGGGGTCCTGGCGCTGGCCGCCGCCGCCTATCCGGCCGGCGCCCTGCTCGACCTGCCATTGCCGGACGTCCGGCCGGAGACGGCGCAGAGCCTGCTGGAGCTCCTCGCCAGCGCCATGCTGACGGTGACCACGGTCGCCTTCTCGATGGTGCTTGTGGTGATCACCTTTGCCTCCGGCCAGGTCTCGCCGCGGTCGATCCCGGGGATCCTGCGCGACGCCGCGATCCAGGACGCGCTGGGTGTCTTCGTGGCCGGCCTGGTGTTCGGACTGGTCGGCATGCTGTCGATCGAGGCGATCCGGCCGCTGCCGAACGGGCCGATGGTCACGGTCCTGATGGGCGCGATCATCTGCACGTTGACGGTGCTCTATCTGGTCCGGCTGATCCATCATGTCTCGCGACGCGTCCAGGTGACCCATATCCTGGCGCAGCAGCGTCATCTCGCCGACGACGCGATCCAGCACTTCTTCGCCCTGCCATTGCCCGGCCGGCAATGTTCGCGTTCCGAGGCCGATGACGGGGGGCCGGCCGCGGAACGGCAGTCGGTGCAGCTGCAGGCATCCGTCTCCGGCTATCTGCAGGTGCTGAACCTGGACGATGTCTACCGGCTGGCGGTCGAGCGCGATCTGCAGATCCGGGTGCGCCATACCGAGGGCGACTATGTCGGGCGCGACTGGCCGGTTTTCGACGTATCGGGCGGCGCGGAGCTGGACGCGGAAACGCGGGACATCCTGCTGGCCGCGGCGCAGATCGGCGAGAGCCGGACGCCGGACGGCGATCCGCTGTTCCCGCTGGAGGTGCTCGGGGAGATCGGCGAACGCGCCCTGTCCCCCGGTGTGAACGATACCGGCACCGCACTGGCGGCGCTGGACCATCTGGCAGACTGCCTGTTCCGCTGGGCCGGCCATGGCGAACGGGAGAGCTGCCTGGTCGACAAGGACGGCAGGCTGCGGGTGACGATCGCGCCGCCCTGCCTGGCCACCGCCCTGGAGCGCACCGTGTCCCGCATCCTGCGCAGCGGCGATGGCAATCCGGAAGTCGAGCGGCGGGTCCTGTGGCTGCTGGAGACTCTCGCTGCCCGGCCGGAGGTCGATGCCGCCGCCCGGCGGGAGATCGGCGCGCTGCGCCAGCGGGCGTTGCAGGGCGGCACCCGGCGTCCGCGCCCGGACCCGACATGACGCCATAGGCCTCCGCGCCGGCGGAACCAAGCGCGGCCGGTGCCGGTTACATGCTGGCAAAGCGGCGGTGCACCCGGCACCGCCCCGCCACGCATGGAGGCAAGGATGACGGACAGCGACAAGCAGACGGCCGGCCGCAACCAGGGCGAGGGGGACCGCGAGTCCGCACGCCGCTACAACAAGCATAGCCGCGAGTTCCAGGCGGAGAACGATGCGGCGGCCAAGGCGCGCGATGCCGCCAAGGCACTGTCCGGCGACGAGGGGAAGGACCTCAGGAAGGCGGAGGCGGAGGGCAAGGCCAAGGCCCGAGGAGAGGATCCCCAGGTTCATCGGGATCGCTGAATATGGCGGGTGCCTGCGGCGCCGGTCAGGCGCGCCCGGGTGGGCGGTGGCCGGCACGCAGGCGAACGCCGCGGCCGCTTCCGCCCATGCCGCGGAACCCGGTCCGGGGGCCGGGCTGATGTCGGCGGAAGGCGGCATCTCCACGGGGGCGGCGCTGGCCGCCCTGGCGATCTGCGAATCGCTCCTCATCGCGCTGATCGAGGCCGGCCTGCTGGACGAGGCGGAGCGGGAGGAGATTCTCGAAGCCGCGTTGGAGGCGCATCGCGCCTCGCCCGCCGGTCGCTACAGCAAGTCGGATCACGACGAGGCCGCGGAGATCATCCGCCGCATGCTCGTCCGCTCAGACTCCACCCGCAGCTGACCGATGCCCCCTGCCGATGGAATGGCTCCCCCGGCCCTGCAGGCGGATGGGCCTGCGGGGAAGAAGGACGGGGTTTTTGCCGATGACCTGGCCGATATCCTTGAAATGACGCCATTCCTGACCCGGAAGCTGGCACGGCTGCAGGCCGTGACCGACGGCATGGCGGATTCCATCCGGGTCCTCTGCCAGGACGACGTGGAGTTCCAGCGCGGCGGCGTCGTCATCGAGGCGGACGCGGACTACGACAGGGTCTTTCTGGTCCGCGAGGGCTGGGCGCTGCGCTACAAGCTGTTGCCCTCCGGCGACCGGCAGATCATCAACTTTGCCCTGCCTGGCGACTTCCTCTGCTTCAACGCCGCGATTTTCCGGCGCTCCGACCATTTCGTCGCCGCCAAGACCCATCTGCGTGTCTTCGGCGTGGACATCGTGGCATTCCGCCAGATGCTGGCGAACCAGCCGTCGATGGCCCTGACCCTGGCCTGGGCGAATGCGCACGAGGAGGCGATGCTGGCGGAACGGATCGCCTCTCTGGGACGTCGCTCCGCGCGGCAGCGCATGGCCCATCTGTTCTGCGAGCTGTGGCGCCGGCTCGAACTGCTCGACATGGCGACGGCCGACGGCTTTCCCCTGCCGGTCACCCAGGAGGATCTTGGCGATACGCTGGGTCTGACGGTCGTTCACGTGAACCGGACCCTGCGGCGTCTCTGCCTGGACGGCCTGGTGGCGCGCGAACATGGCCGGATGCGGGTGATCGACAAGCGGAGGCTGGAGCAGGTCGCCGGTTTCGAGGACGGCTACCTGCACTTCACCGAGCAGGCCGCACTGCGCCGCTAGCGGCGGCGCTTTCCGCTGCGGCCCGGAGCAGGGACAGCAGGACATGCAGGCAGAGGCAGGCGCCGGCAGGCGTGGCAGAAGGTGCTGCGCAGCCAACTCAAGATGCTGGCCAGGGGATTGCGGCAGCGCGCCCGCGGCGCCTATCGCAACGGGACCCCGGCGACGGCGATCCCGCAGACATGGTCCCGCCACCGAGCCCCGCCCGCAGCGCCGCAGCGCCGCGGCGAACAGAGCGACCCGGAGGGAACCGCGCGAACCCGGGGCCGTGGCACCTGTTCCGCTAGCGTTTCCGGCCGCGCTTGAGGATCTCCAGCATTTCGTCCGGCACCTGCTCTTCCAGGATCGGATCGTAAAGCTTCCGCAGTCCCGCGCTCAGCACCTTGTCGACAGACTCGTCAGGCTGCTCTTTGTCGTCCTGGGGCTCGGTCTCGTCCTGGCTTTCCGCATCCGCTTCCTGCCGGGCCTTGTCTTTATCACGGGCCATGGTCTGGCGTGTCGTCTCCATGGACGCCTCAATCATGACGTTTCAGCCTTCTCAACAATACTCGGTCCCTCTAGCAACGGCCTCAAGGCTGCCCTTGCACGGGAGAGGCGCGACCGGACGGTGCCGATTGGAACATCCATGATTTCAGCAACTTCCTGGTAGGCCAAGCCCTCGACACCGATAAGCATCAATGTCTCGCGCTGGTCGTCCGGCAACGTGTCGATGGCAACGGACAATTCCTGCAATGCCAGGGAATCGATCTGGTTGCCCGGGGCCGGGATCTGCATTTCGTGCGGATCGGCATCCTTGGTGAACTTCGCCGCGCGGATGCCGTTCAGGTAGGTATTGCGCATGATCGTGAACAGCCAGGCCAGCAGGTTCGTCCCCGGCTGGAACTGGTGCAGCTTGTCCAATGCGCGCAGCAACGTGTCCTGCGTCAGGTCGTCCGCCTTGGCATGGTCGCCGGACAGGCTCCTGGCATAGCGCCGCAGGCGGGGAATATAGCCCTCCAGGTCATCGATCAGGGCCTCCTGCTCGGCAGACAGGTCGGGCCGCATCCGCTTCGGCGCGACGGCGGCCGCGACCACGGTCGCGGGATTCTCGCCCTCTTGCTTCTCGCCCGGGCCGGTATCCTGTTCCGGTGCCGCTTCGCCGGTGGCCAGCATGGTCGGCTGGCGCATCAGCATCGGCGACTGTCGCGGCCGGGGCTCGCTTTGATAGCTCGCCGTCGGTTTCATATCGATCAGGCCCCCGCCTTTGCGAGGACAAGGTTCGGGTCCCGGAAGGAAAGGGCCTGTGAGATCGCGGCCTTCAGGGTTTCCGGATTGAAGGGCTTCTCGATCACATAGGTGGGCTCGGCGCGCGAACCGGTCAGCACGTCCTCAGGATGACCCGTGACGTACACCACGGGGGTGCTGCCGCTGCGCATGATCTTGCGGGCGGCATCCAGTCCGCTGCTGCCATCGGCCAGGCGGACGTCGGCCAGCACCAGGTCGGGCCGGGTGGCGTCGAACAGGGCCAGCGCCTCGGCTTCGGTCGTTGCCGTGCCGGCGACCGGGTGCCCCATCTCCTCGATGATCTGAGAATTGCCGAGCGCAATGATCGGGTCGTCCTCGATGATCAGGATATGGGCCTGGGGCAGGGCGGAGAGCTCTTCGCGGGCATGGTCGATCATCGCGGCGATCTCGCCGTCCGGCTGCCGCAGGATGATGCTGATCTGGGAGATCTGGAACTGCTCCAGCTCGTAAAGCAGATAGGCCTGCCGCTCGCGCCGCGGCAGCACCGAAAGCATGCGGCGGATGGCCGCCCCGTCGGGATCGGTGAGGTCGGGCCCGCGATCCGGCTGCGGCGGCGGTGCCAACCGCATCCACACATCGTGGAACGTTCGGAACAGGTGCAGTTTCGGCGACCGCTCGAACTCGGCCTCGTCGATCTCCTGGAGCACTGCTTCCAGGCAGGCCTTCACATATTCGTCGCCTCTGATCTGCGAACCGGTAAGCGCGCGCGCATACCGGCGCAGATACGGCAGGTGGACAACCACCTGGTCTGCCCCGCTACTCATTCAACCCCTCCTGTGTCGCTCGCTACCGGCAATCTGCCCGCGCTGCCAGCGATTTCGATCTCATGATAACGCATCGCGGCCAGTTTGGTTCCGCACCCTGCCCGACATCCCGCTCATCCCCGTAGATGGGGTCACCGGCCGTTACGTCCAGGGCGGGGCCCCGGCATCGCCGGGGCCCCGCCCTGGGGCGTAATCGAAATCCTGGGCTCAATCGAAGTCCAGGTCGATATCGTCCTTGTCGGTCAGGGCGCCGGTCGCGGCGCCGACAGCGCCGCCCAGCAACGCGCCATGGACCGGGTTTGCCCCCAGGACAGCTGCGCCCAGGGCACCCGTGCCGGCACCGATGCCGCCACCCGAAAGTGCGCGTTCACCGCCCGAATTGCCGCAGGCAGCAAGCGATCCGGCGGCCATCACACAGAAAACTATCGTTGCGATCTTCTTCATAACCGAGCCCTCCTCAGCTGGTTTCGCCGAATAGAACAACCGGGTTCTCGGCTTGGTTCCGCTGGGTACTACGAGGAGAGGTCGAATGTGACTGCGATCACAGAAATAGCCGTAATATGACACAAATAGAACTTACCGTTCTCTGGCGGCGTGCCGGCGTGAATTCTTCGACGGCATTCGAGTTCCGGAGAAGAATCAGGGTCAGGTGGCGGGAGATCTGGCTCGCCTGGCGAGCGTCCGGTCGTGCAGCCGGTGGACCGTCGAAGGCGGCGGGAGCTTCAGGCCGCGTGGGGCGCAGCCGGGGAAGGCGCCCGCCCCGACAGCCGGAGACGCCGCAGGGCGCCTCGACCGACGGGGCAGGCAGCCGGTCAATCGAAATCGAGGTCGATATCGTCCTTGTCTGTCAGCGCGCCAGTGGCGGCGCCGGCCGCGCCACCGACAATGGCGCCGGTTACCGGATCCGCGCCGAGGGCGGCGGCGCCCAGGGCACCGGTGCCCGCGCCGATCCCGCCGCCGCTCAGCGCCCGCTCGCCCGTGGAACTGCCGCAGGCTGCGACCGATCCGGCGATGAACAGACTCGTTGCAATCACTGCGATCTTATTCATGTCCAATCACTCCTTCACACGATGGTGACGACCGCACAACGCAGCGCTCCGGACTTGGTTCCGGAGAGAACAGTGGCTGCGGCAGGATGTGATCGACGTGACATCTCGTGATCGATTCCGTCCTCGGGAACCATTCCTCAGTGGAGCCGTTGAGGACTTGGACTTTACATCCCGCACAACGGCGCGGGGCAGACAGACAGAAGGAGATTGGGAGATGTTGGGCTGGGCATTGGGCTTCTTCATTCTGGCGCTGGTCGCCGCCCTGTTCGGTTTTGGCGGAATCGCGGCAGCGTCGGCCGGAATCGCGCAGATACTGTTCTTCGTGTTCCTGGTCCTGCTGGCGATCTCGCTGATCGTCCATGTTTTCCGCGGTCGCAACGTGCCGCGTCACTGAACCGGCTGCGCCGAACGGCCGGGATCGCCGGCAAAGGGCCGCCTTCGGGCGGCCCTTTCGCTGTGTCGGCAGCGCCCGTCGCCCGCGGCCGGGGCGTCACCGGGCAGGACGGGTCAGGCAAGCTGTTCGGCGAACAGCGCCTCGTACTCCGTGGCGCCGATCTTCCTCGGATTGGTGTAGGTGCAGATATCGGCAAGGGCATGGCTGACCATGCCCGGCACCATGTCGCCGGTGACTCCCATTTCCTTCAGGTTCGCCGGCAGGCCGATGCGCCGGTTCAGCCCTTCGATCGCCTCGGCCAGGTCGCTGCCCGCCTTCAGTCCCATGGCGCGGGCGATCCGGTCGTACTTGTCCGCGGCATGACCGTGGTTGAAGCGCAGGACGGTCGGCAGCAGCACGGCGTTCAGGGTGCCGTGGTGCAGGTTCAGCGCCTTGATCCGGCCCGCCGCGTGGCTCATCGAATGGACCGCGCCGAGCCCCTTGTTGAAGGCCAGCGCGCCCTCGCTGGCGGCGACCATCATCTGTTTGCGGGCGTCGCGATCCTGGCCGTCGGCCACCGCGCGCTCCAGCGCGCCATCCTGGACCGCGCGGGTCAGGCCGTCGAAGCCGAAGGCGTCCGCCATCGGATTGTCGGCCGGCACCAGGATCGCCTCGATGCAGTGGGTGACGCAGTCCATGCCGGTGGCGGCGGTCAGCAGCGGCGGCAGGCCCAGGGTCAGTTCCGGGTCGCAGATCGCCAGGCGCGGCACCAGCGAACCGGCGGCCAGGATCAGTTTCTCTCCCGTCTCCATCACGATCACCGAGCCGCTGGACACCTCGCTGCCGGTGCCCGCGGTCGTCGGGACCGCCACCAATGTCGCTGGCGTCCTGATCTTTTTCGTGCCGCCCTTGCCGACGGTGAAGGACATCAGGTCGCCGTCATGCGCCACCATCACGGCCACCGCCTTCGCCAGGTCCATCGACGAACCGCCGCCCAGGGCCACCACGCCGTCGCAATCCGCGGCGCGGTAGACCTCGGCCGCCTTCAGGACAGCCGCCTCGGTCGGGTTCTCCGGCGTCTGGTCGAACACGGCGTGGGGCAGGCCGTCCAGCGCCGCCACCAGCCGGTCGAGGATACCGATCCGCGCCAGCCCCGGATCGGTGCAGATCAGCGGCCGGGCGATCTTCAGCTTGCCCAGCTGGCCGCTCAGTTCCGCCAGCGCGCCGAACTCCAGCAGGATGGAGAAGCGGAAATTCATCAGTCCCATGGCATGGCCCCCTCGGTCCGGACGCGGCGTTCGACGGCCGCACTTGCTTTGGCTCGCCAGAGTGGTCCGGGCCGGGCCCTGGCGCAACGCAGCCTGCCGGGACGGGGGCGGGCAGGCCGCAGCCGGCCGGTTTGCAATTCGGATCGACGGCAGGCCGCGACAGATGCCAGAATGCGGCGGGGGCTTGGCATGGCGGCCTGTGTGGGGGCACCGCCGCAAGACGAGTATCTGAATGATGGGAACGGCCATTCGTTGGGCGATGCGGTCCGCATCGCTGGCAATCGTCGCCGCATTGCTGTCGACCGGCAGTGCGCGCGCGGCGGACCGGGAAGAGGCGCCGATGCTCGCGGCCCGGGTGGCGGCGGGCAGCCTGCCGCCGCTGGCGGAGCGCCTGCCGGCGCCCCCCCGGGTGATGCAGGTGGCCGGTGCAGCCGAGGCACGATATGGCGGCGACCTCGTCACCCTTGTCCGTTCGGCCAAGGACGTGAAGATGGTCTTCATCTACGGCTATTCCCGCCTGGTGGGCTATGGGCCGGACTTCCGGCTGCATCCCGATATCCTTGAGGCGGTCGACGTGGTGGACGATCGCCAGTTCACCCTGCGCCTGCGGGCCGGCCATCGCTGGTCCGACGGACATCCCTTCACGGCGGAGGATTTCCGCTACTGGTGGGAGGATGTCGCCAACAATCCGGACCTCGCCCCGAGCGGGCCGCCGCGCGACATGCTGGCGGCCGGGCAGCCGCCGCGCTTCGAGGTGCTGGACGAGCGCACCGTCCGGTACAGCTGGGACTCCCCCAATCCCGTCTTCCTGCCGCGCCTGGCCGGTGCCGCACCCTTGCTGATCTACCGTCCGGCCCACTACCTGAAGCAGTTCCACGGCAGCTATGCCGAGGCTGACAAGCTGAAAGCCATGACGAGCCAGGCCCAGGCGGCGAACTGGGCGGTCCTGCACGATCGGGAGGACAATCTCTACAACTCCGACAATCCGGACCTGCCGTCCCTGCAGCCCTGGACCGTGCGCACGCAGAAGCCGTCCGAACGCTTCGTTGCGGAGCGCAATCCCTATTTCCACCGGGTCGACCAGTTGGGGCGGCAGCTGCCCTACATCGATCGGATGATCCTTCCCGTGGTCGCGTCCGGCCTGCTGGCCGCAAAGGCCGCGCGCGGAGAGGCCGACCTCGCGGCGCGGGGGCTGGCCTTCCAGGACACCCCGCTGCTGCGCGAGCATGCGGCCGAGTTCCACTACCAGGTGCGGCTCTGGAGGCAGGCAACCGGCGGGCATATCGTCCTCTATCCGAACCTGAACACCACCGACCCGGTCTGGGGGCCGCTGCTGCGCGATGTCAGGGTCCGGCGTGCGCTGAGCCTGGGGATCAACCGCGATTCCGTGAACGAGTTCCTGTTCTTCGGCCTGGCGCGCCCCGGCAACAACACGGTGATGGAAGAGAGTCCCCTGTCGCAGCCGCACTATCGCAGCGACTGGGCGGTGCAGGACCTGGACAAGGCCAATGCCCTGCTTGACGAGGCGGGGCTGTCGAAGCGCGACGCGGCGGGCAACCGCCTGGGGCCGGACGGCCGGCCGCTCGAGATCGTCGCGGAGACGGCGGGCGAGCAGCCCGAGCAGGTCGATGCCCTGGAGCTTATCCAGGCCGACTGGGCCAGACTGGGCATCGACATGGTGATCCGGTCGTCGCACCGCGACACCCTGCGCGGGCGGGCCTTGTCGGGGGAATCGGTTCTATCGGTCTGGGCCGGCCTGACCAACGCCCTGCTGACCCCGGACATGCCGCCCTCCGACCTGGTGCCGAACAGCCGGATCGACTTCCAATGGCCGTCCTGGGGCCTGCATGCGGAGACCGCCGGTGCCTCCGGCGCGCCGCCGGACCTGCCCGAGGTGCAGGAGCTCGCCGGGCTCTATGCCGAATGGCAGGCGGCAACCGTGACCGCGGACCGCGAGCGGATCTGGCGCCGCATCCTGGACATCCATGCCGACCAGGTCTTCACCATCGGCATCGTGGCCGGCGTGCCGCAGCCGGTCCTGGTCTCGGACCGCCTGCACAACGTGCCCCAAGAGGCGGTCTACAGTTTCGACCCGGGCGCCTTTTTCGGCGTCTACAACCCACCGGGCTTCTGGCTCGATCCCGAATAGGAGCCATCCGATGATTGCGTGGAAGCGCCCCCGCCCTGCAAGGCGATGCCGCAGCCTGACCGGCGCCCTGCCCCTGCTGGTCCTGCCGCTGCTGGCCCTGCCGCTGCTCCTCCTGCCGGCAGGGCCGGCTGCAGCGCAGGTGACCGCAGGCTATTCGATCGAGTTCGACCTGCCGAGCTTTCCCTTCAAGAAGGCGATGAATGCCCGCTTCCGCCCCGAACTGAATGCGCTGAAGGCCAGGATGTCCCAGCGCCAGGCCGCCGGCGACAATGTGACCTGCTCGCTGCAGATCTACCGCGAGGCGCATTGGCTGGTGAACTACACCCCGGATGCGGAGCGGGCCCAGGCCCGGATCGCGGCGCTGGAGAAGAGCCTGGAGCAGAAGGACCAGTCCTGGGCCCTGGAGCAGACCGACACCGACGGGTCCTGGGGCGCCTGCTACGACGCCTGGTTCTTCCGCCTTCAGGTCTCGGTCGACCCGCTGAAACGCCTGATGGCGGAGGGCAAGACCCCGCAATACCCGCTGGACTTCATGAAACCGGTGAACGATCCGGCAAAGCTGACGGCCCTGCTGGACGAACTGCTCGTCTCCGATATCGATTCGGGCGAGGCCAACCGCCGGCGCGAACTGAACATGGTGGTGACCGCGCTCGGCCAACTGCTGTTCCTGCCGGACCTGTCGGCGATGCTGCCGGCGGACTATCCGGTGGAGCAGATGGCGACCACCCTGCGAAACTACATGGACGATCCCTGGCAGAACCAGATGACCGGCTATTGGGGCGCCTGGTACATCCAGAAAGGCGAACTGATCAAGACCGACGATCTCAGCCTGACCTTCCACATCATCTCCTACCGCCGCGGCGACGTGAAGATGCTCGATACCCTGGTGGACACCACCTTCAGCCTGCGGGAAACCAAATATCCCTACGGCTGGCAGGACCGGGGCACCACCAACAACCATCACAACTATGACGTGGCCACCATCCTGAAATACGGCTGGCCGGAAATGGACTATCTGCAGCAGGCGCGGGCCACGGCGGAAATCGCCATCATGCTGGCGCGCAGCCTGCGCCTGACCATGGACGGGAAGGGGCGCTATTACACCGAGGCCTACGACAATGTCGGCGACGCCTATTATTTCGGCGTCTCCTTCCTGGACGTCGTGGGCTATTTCGACCCGTCCAAGCGGTTCTGGGCACCCCGCATGAAATTCGCGGAGGCGCACAGCCTGAAGATCCGGCTGCTCAAGAACCTGGAGGACCTGCACAGCGAGGACCCGATGGTTCAGCTTGCCCTGCAGAAGCTGCGCGCCGAGCCCGACTTCGACGATGACGACGAAGTTCATGTCCACGGCAAGGCCGGCGCGCACGCCGCCGACTAGCGATCGTCCGGTCGGGCCGGGTCCAGCAGCGCGGCGAACAGGTCGAGGCCCTCCGACGGGCTGTGGATCCGGACCTGCAGCAGGTGGCGAACGGAAAGCAGGTCCGAATCGCTCGATATCAGGGGGGCATCGGCCCGCTGTGCCAGGGCGGCGAACTTGCGGTCAGACGGATCGCCGATCTCTGCGAAGCCGTGCTGCCCGGCCATTGCCTCGAACCGGCGGCCCGCCTCGAACAGGGCTGTCACGGCTGCCCAGCCCAGCGGCGGAATGCGGTCGAGGACATGGCGTGTCTCCGCCCTGGTGGCCTCGTCCCAGGCCAGGCACAGCCTTCCGGCCCGCACGAGCCCGACAAGCGCCGCCGAACTGCTGCGCGGGTTGAAACCGGCAGCAACGAAGACGTTGGTGTCGAGAACGACCAGCGGCGGCTCCACGCCGGCGGTCAGGCGCTGGCTGTCGTCGGCGCGCCGCTTAATCGGCGGTATCGGCGGGCGGCGGGCCGGCCGGCGAGGGCATGTTGACGGCGGTCTCGAGCGCCTTGATCCGGCTTTCCAGCTTGCCGATCCGGTCGTTCGCCGCCGCGATCTCGAGGGCCGAGCGCTCGGTGTCGACGGCCAGCGAGACGACGATGTTCTGCAGGGACAGAAGCAGCCCCTCCGCCCGCGCGAAGACCAGGTCGTTCAGGGAGTAGGTGCTTTCCGGATTGATCTCCTTTGCGCCGGTTGCGTCGCCCAGTGCGGGCAATGCCATGCCGATGCCCAGGCCGAGCATCAGCCCGGCCGTGAGTGTCAGGACTGTCCCTCGCATCGCCTTCTCCCCCAGATCCCACCGGCGTTCCGTCCCGCGCCGGCCGGCCCTATTCTGGCGATAGTCGCTGCCGGGACAAGGCCCGCTGTGACCCGGCCCGGCCTGAGGAGACATGAATGCCGATCAACCTGCGCAATCGCAGCCTGCTGACCCTGGCCGACGTCACGGCGGACGAGATCCGCTTCCTGTTGCGGCTGGCCGCGGACCTGAAGGCGGCGAAATATGCCGGGACCGAGACCCAGCGCCTGCGGGGACGCAACATCGCCCTGGTGTTCGAGCAGGATTCCACGCGGACCCGGGCCGGGTTCGAGGTCGCCGCCTACGACCAGGGCGCCCATGTCACCTATCTGGGGCCCAGCGGCAACCAGATCGGCCACAAGGAATCGATCCGCGACACCGCCAGGGTGCTGGGGCGGATGTACGATGCGATCGAGTTCCGCGGCTCCAGCCAGGACTCCGCCGAGGAACTGGCGCGTTTCGCCGGCGTGCCGGTCTATAACGGCCTGACCGATTCCGCCCATCCGACCCAGATCCTCGCCGACTTCATGACCATGCAGGAAGCCGGGCGCGGCCGCCTCGCCGACATGACGGTGGCGTTCGTCGGCGACACCGCCAACAACGTGGCGCGGTCGCTGGCCTTCGGCGCGATCAAGATGGGCATGGACATGCGGCTGTGCGGCCCGCGGTCGCGCCACCCGGACGCGGCCTTCCAGGCCGGCCTGCGCGACATGGCGCAGGGCACCGGCGCACGCCTGACCGTCGACGAGGATATCGAAGCCTGCCTGCCGGGTGCCGATTTCGTCTACACCGATGTCTGGCTGTCGATGGGCGAGGAGCGGGCGCTTTGGCAGGAGCGCATCGCGCTGCTCGCCCCCTACCGGGTGGACGCGGCGATGATGCGCGCCAGCGGCCGGCCCCGCGTGAAGTTCATGCACTGCCTGCCGGCCTTCCACGACACCCGCACCGGCATGGGGGCCGAGATCGCCGAGACCTTCGGGGTGACCGAGATGGAGGTCACCGATGCGGTGTTCGAATCCCCTGCATCCATCGTGTTCGACCAGGCGGAGAACCGGATGCACAGCATCAAGGCGATCCTGGTCGCCACCATCGGGCACTGACGGCGGCGGCGGCCCGGCTACCCTGCCTGGTCGGTGCGGATTGCCAGCAGGGGCGCGCGCAGTGCGAAGCCGATCTGGCGAAGGCTGTCGGGCGCGTCGAACAGCGGGCTTTCCAGGCGCATCAGAAGCAGACGGGCGCGGGCAAGCTCGCCGGCCAGTGCCGGGACCGAGGCAGGGCCGGCGATCGTGCAATGCCCCAGCGGGCTGCCGAGAGCCTGCGCCAGATGCTCCGCCAGGCCGCGCAGCGGCGCTGCCGGCGTGGCGTCCTGTCCCAGGGTCAGGACCGGCTGTGCGGCCGGCGGCTGCGCCTTGCGCGATACCTTCGGCGGCAGAAGCAGGACGCCGCCGCCGGGTGGCGCGAGCTGGCCCGCGCGCGCCAGGGCTTCGCCGCCGGACAGGCCGAACCGGTCGAGGTTCAGGACCAGGATGTCGCCCGCTATGCCTTCCTGGTGCAGCAGGTGCAGGGCGTCGCCCCGGAGGCTGCGGAACGACCATTGCAGCCGGGCCTGTTCCGCCGCGGCGGCAAGCAGCCGCCGGCAGGCCCGGGCTTCGCCACGCATCGCCGTCTCGATCCTGCCGGGGGCCAGGGTCACCAGGCCGCCGGTGAAATCCATCAGGGTCTGGAACGGCAGGGCGACGGCATGCAACGACGCCTCCTCCTCCACGAACAGGGCGGACAGCTCGCCGCGCAGCGCACTGGCCAGGGCGATCGTCGTCTGCAGGCCGGCCTCGACATCGTGCCGGGTCGACACCCGCAGCACGAGCCGTCGCCGCGCGGCCGGGGCAGGCGGGCGCCGGTCAGATGGGACGGTCATCGTCATGCCCTTCGCCCACCTCCTTCCGGGCGAAACCGCGGCGCATCTCGGCGAAGCTGCGCAGACGCGCCTCCACCAGGCCGTTCACGCTGTCCGGCGGGAAACGGCCCGCTCCATCGCGGCTGCCGGCCGTCCGGCCGGTCAGGATCTCGATCCCCTGGTCGATGCTGTGCACAGCATGCACGGCAAAGCGCCCGGCGCTGCAGGCCTCGACCACATCCTCGCGCAACATCAGGTGCACCACGTTGGCCGCGGGTATCAGCACGCCCTGCCGGCCGGTCAGGCCGCGTGCCGCGCAGATGTCGTAGAAGCCTTCGACCTTCTCGTTGACGCCGCCGATCGCCTGCACCTGGCCCAGCTGGTTGACCGAGCCGGTCACCGCAAAGGACTGGTCCAGCGGCACCTCCGACAGCGCGGAGAGCAATGCATAGAGTTCGGCGGACGAGGCGCTGTCGCCGTCGATGCCGCCATAGGACTGCTCGAACACCAGGCTGGCGGACAGCGAGACCGGCACGTCCAGGGCGTAGTGCGCGGCCAGGAAGCCGGACAGGATCAGCACGCCCTTGGAATGCAGCGGGCCGCCAAGCTCGACCTCGCGCTCGATGTCGATCACCCGGCCGGTGCCGAGCCTCGCGCTGGCCGTGATCCGGCTGGGCCGGCCAAAGCTCTGGCCGCCGAACTGCAGGACCGCAAGGCCGTTGACCTGGCCGACCACTGCACCGTCGGTCTCGATCAGGACGATGTCGCGGGTGATCGCCTCCTGCATGCGCAGCCGGATCCGGTCGCCGCGATGCCGGCGCTGGTCCACCGCCCGTGCGACATCGGCCGCGGTGATCCCGTCGCGCCCGCTTTCGCCGGCCCAGTAGTCTGCCTCCCGCAGGATGTCCGCGACCTGGCCGACCTGCAGCGACAGCTTCTGGGAATCGCCGGCAAACCGCGCGGTCTCGTCGATCATCCGGGCCAGCGCGCCATTGTCGACCGGTCGCAGCCCTTCGCGGGCAGCCAGGTCCATCAACAGCGTTGCGTAAAGCGCCGCGTTGTCGGGCGACCGGGCGAAATCGTCGTCGAAATCGGCCTGCACCTTGAACAGGTCGGGAAAATCCGGGTCCAGGCGAAGCAGCAGGTAATAGGTCGTCCGGTCGCCGATCAGGACGACCTTGACGTCGAGCGGGATCGGGTCGGGTTCCAGCGATATCGTCGAGAGCAAGTTGAGCTGCTCGCCCAGCGGCGTGATCGTGATGGCGCCGCTTCTCAGGCTGCGCTTGAGCGCATCCCAGGCAAAGGGCTGGAGCAGCAGGTCGCGGGCATTGAGGATCAGCGCGCCACCGTTCGCGCGGTGCAGGGCGCCGGGCCTGATCAGGGTGAAGTCGGTCGTCAGCGCACCCATGCGCGAAGCTTGCTCCACCCGGCCGACGAGATTGCCGTAGGTCGGGTTCGGTTCCCAGATCACCGGCGCGCCCCGGGCGCCCTCGCCGGTTTCGGGCTCTTGCTGCTCCCCGGGCTCTTGCTTCTCCCCGGGCGCTTGCTTCGGTCCCGGCTTGCGCCCCTCCCCGGGGCGATGGTCCCGTTCATGATCGCCGACGATCACATTGACTGCATAGCGGTGCAGCTTGGGTTCCCGCTCCGCCGGGACGCCGTTCGTCGGCACCGGCGCTTCCGCCGCGGTTGCGGCCGCCTCCAGAAAGATCTTCAGGTTGCCGACCAGGTCGCGGGCGACTGCATCCAGGTGATCCTGGATGGCCGGCATGTCGTGGAACTGGCCGCGCACTTCGCCGATCGCCGCCTCCACCGTGCCGCCGACCAGTTCGTTGTTGATCTTGCGGATGCCGTCGCGCCGGGCCTTCTCCAGGCGCGGCATCTGCTGCAGCACCTGCTTCATCGCCTCCTGCAGCGCCTTGATGTCGGCCTGGATCCGGTCGCGCTCGGCTTCGGGAAGCTCGCCGAACTCCTCCGGCTTCACGACCTCGCCCTCGCGCTTGGGGGCGAAGGCGAAGCCGACCGGCGTGCGCATGATTGCGATGGACTTCTCCTGCGCCGCCTTGTTGACCTCGGCGAAGGCCGTTTCCTGCTGCTCCTCGAATTCCTGGTCCAGCGCGCCGCGGCGGGCCTTGTATTCGTCGGATTCGAACAGCGCCGGGATCGTGACGCCAAGGTCGGCGATCAGGTCGTCCATTGCCGCGCGGAACCGCATCCCGGCGCCGGATGGCAGGCAGAATGCGCGCGGCTTGCCGGGATCGTCGAAATTGTTGACATAGACCCAGTCGTCGGGCGGCCGGGCATCGGCCGCCTGCGCTTCCAGGAACGCCCGGATGGCGCTGTGGCGGCCCGTGCCGGGCAAGCCCATGGCGAACAGGTTGAAGCCCGGTGCCCGCGTGCCGCTGCCGAAACGGATCGCGTCGTAGGCACGGGGCTGGCCGATCAGGCCGGCTGCCGCCGTCCGGCCCGCCGCGTCGATCCCCTCCAGCGATGCGGGGTCGGTGACCCGCCGCAGCCGTTCCGCGTCCAGCGGCCGGTGACCGCCCTCGCGGATGTCATCGTTCTCTCCGGTCATCGCGCCATCCCAAACCCGCGCCGACTGCGCGCCAGAATGGCTGCAGGCGGGATCTGGATATTGTGACCCGGCGGCGCGGGCGAAACCACCCCGCGCCGTTCAATCCAGCTGCAGCAGCAGCGATTTCAGATAGGCCGTCTCCGGCAGGCCGGGATGAACCGGATGGTCGGCCGCCGCGCCGCCGGCGGTCAGGATGCGGCCGCTGCGGCCGGCCTGCTGCAGGCCGCGCCAGACCTCCTCCGCGAAGCGCGCCGTCTCGATCGCATGGCTGCAGGAGGCGATGAACAGGAAGCCGCCGGGCAGCACCCGCTCGGCGGTCAGGCGCGCGAGCTTGCGATAGGCCTTGGTGGCGGTGGGCACGTCCTTGCGCGACCGCGCGAAAGGCGGCGGGTCGGCGATGACGAGGCCGAAGCGCTGCCCGTCCTCCGCCAGCCCGGCAAGGGCCCGGAACGCTTCCTGGCGCTGGAATGCGACCTGCCCGTCCAGGCGGTTGGCGGTGGCCGCCGCTTTCGCCAGGTCGAGCGCCGGCGCCGAGGAGTCGATGGCGATGACGTTCGACGCGCCGCCAGCGGCGGCATGCAGGGCAAAGCCGCCGGAATGGCAGTACAGGTCCAGCACCGTCAGGTCCCGCGCCAATGTGCCGATGCGAATGCGGTTCTCGCGCTGGTCGTGGTACCAGCCGGTCTTCTGCCCGCCCAGCGGATCGGCGCGGAAGAAGATGCCGTTCTCCGTCAGCTCGACCGGGCCCTCCACCCGGCCGCGCGCGGCCTGTGCGGACAGCGGCTCCAGCCCTTCGCGCTGGCGGGCAGTCTCGTCGCCGCGCAGGATCACCGTCGACAGGTCGGCCAGCTCCGCGATCGCGGCGACGATGTCGTCGCGCATCCGGTCCATGCCGGCGCCGTTGACCTGGACGACCGCCGTCTCGCCGATGCGGTCGATCACCAGGGCCGGCAGGCCATCGGCCTCCGCATGGACGATGCGGCAATGCGGCCAGAGGCCAAGGCGCCGGCGCAGCGCGATCGCCCGCTGCAGGCGCTCGCGCAGCAGATCCCCGTCGAAGGGCAGGTTGGCTTCGGCCGCATAGAGACGCACGGCGATCAGGCTCTGCGACGTCACGAACCCGCTGCCCAGCGGTGCCCCGCCGGCATCGCACAGGGTCACCTGGGCGCCGGCGGGCAATTGCCGCGCCGCGGCCATGTCGACCTCGTTGGCATAGATCCAGGGGCGGCTGCGGGTGGCGGCGATGCCGCGGCCGCGGCCGCGGCCGCCGCCGGCAACCGGCAGCAGGCGCAGGGTGGGAAGGGTCATCGGCCAGCCGGCCCGGAGGCAATCCGCATCATGCGTCACCATAGACGAAGGCGAGCAGGGCGAAACGCGTGCCGTCCTCCACCGCCATCACCTCATGCAGCAGCGAGCAGGAGAAGACGATGGCGGCGCCGCTCTCCGGCCGGTAGCGATGGTCGGAGAATTCCGGAAACCGGAGGCTGCCGCCCTCGAACGCCTCGCTGTTCAGGTTGATCGTCACCGCGAAACGGCGATGGGCGACATTGGCCTGGGTATTGTCCCGGTGCGGGATCGGGCGCCCGCCGCGCGCGCCGCCATAGCGGGCGATCCGATAGGTCTCCCGCCGGCTGACCCGGTACTGGAAGGCCTTCTGGATCTCCGGCAAGAGCCTGGGTTGCAGCCGGCTGTCGATCAGGCCGTTGGTGTCCTGGTCGACCACCCAGTGATCCACGCGGTCCTCGCGGCCATAATCGGGGATCCGCATCTTGTAGTCCGTGGTCTGTCCGGACACGTTGTGGCCCGGTTCTACGAACTTCTGTCCCCGCATGCTGTACACCGTGATCAGCCGCCGGCAATCGGCGGCGCTGAGGATGTCCGGGACGATCAGCACCGGGGGGTGCATCTCGCCCGGGCGGGTCTGCGCCGCCGGCACCAGCCCGTCCAGGCTGGCGGCCAGGGCCGTGCTCAGCGCATCGCCGTCGGCCGTGTCGGGATGAATGCCCCGGACATGGCCGTTCGGCCCGACCGCCACGCCATACAGGCCCGGTCCCGCGGCCGGCAGAAGCTCCGGCCTGGCCTGCAGGTGCAGCACGGGCCGGCGCCACGCCGGCAGGTCGCCATCGCCGGACGGCGCCTGCCCCGGCGGCAGGGTGCCGCGGCAGATCGTGATGCAGAGCAGGCGCGGCAGGCGCCCGGCAAGCCGTGCCGATAGTCCGGCGGCACATTCGGCCGCGGCGGCGGCCTGTGCCGGGTCGTGCAGCAGCCATGCCTGCGGCCGCCCGGCGAAGGCGTCGTCGGCCAGGTCGACCTCGCCGCCCGTCGCGTCGGCGAGGGCAAGGCGCGGTGCCGCATCGCCGACCGCGAGCGCTGCTGTAGGGGATCGCTGCATGTCGCTCTCTCCAGACTGGCGGGCCGGGAAGCGGTAGCCCAGGGCCACCCGCCCGGCAAACCGCCAAAATGTCGCGCCGAAGGCCCAGTCTGCCGCACCGCGGGCCGAATTGTCGTGCCGGGGGATCTGCGCCGGGCGCGGCGCGGCAGGTCCGGAAATTGCAACCGTCCTGTGTCGGGTGTCACACAGAGTTCCCTTGCCGCGAGGCACCCTGCTCATTTAGTCACAATACAACGCAATTCCGCTGCAATTTCGCCGTGTCGGCGAACCCCGCCGCGGCACGTTCGACGAAGGCCCGGGACCTGGATATGACGACCCTGCGACCTGCCCTGCTTTGCGCCACGGCCCTGACCGGCCTGGGCGGCGCGGCCCGCCGGGCGGCGAATCCGGGGCGGACCGGCGCGATCGGCACGCTGCTGGCACTGTCCCTCGCCCTGATGCCGGGGCCGCTGCACGCCAATCCCGAAGGCGGCGTCGTCGTCGGCGGCCAGGCCGTGATCTCCGCGCCGGACAGCAGCACGGTCCGCATCGACCAGGGCAGCGCGAACGCCATCATCAACTGGCAGCGCTTCGACATCGGCACGGGCGAGGCCGTCCAGATCCACCAGCCTTCGGCCTCCTCGGCGCTGCTGAACCGCGTGACCGGCAGCCAGGAGGCATCGCGCCTGCTGGGGCGGCTCACGGCGAATGGCCAGGTGATGCTGGTCAATCCGAACGGGGTGATGATCGGCCGCGACGCGGTGATCGATGTCGCCGCCCTGGTCGCCACCACGGCCGACATTCCGGACGCGGCCTTCATGGCCGGCAGCCGCGCCTTCACCATTCCCGGCAATCCCGACGCAGCGGTTACCAGTGCCGGCGCGATTACGGCGCGGGAAGGCGGGCTGGTCGCCCTGGTGGCCCCCGGGGTCGAGAATTCCGGCCTGATCTCTGCCCGCCTGGGGCGTGTGGTCCTGGCGTCCGGCGATACGGTGACCCTGGATTTCTATGGCGATGGCCTGGTCGAGGTCGCGGCCGATGCGGCTGCCTTGCGTGAGGTGGTGGATGCCGACGGCCGGCCGCTGGTCGCGGGTGTCGACAATCGCGGCTTCGTGCAAGCCGATGGCGGCCATGTCTGGCTGAGCGCCGCGGCCGGGTCGCGGGTGCTGGACACGGCGATCAACGTCCAGGGCCTGGTTCAGGCCGATACCGTCGCGCAGCAGCAGGGCGAGATCGTGCTGTCGGCGAGCGGTGCCGGCGGGATCGACATTACCGGCACCCTGTCGGCGCGCGGGACGGAAGCCGGGGCGGCCGGCGGCCGGATTCGCGCTGCCGGCACGCGCGTGATCCAGCGCGGCCCGATCGATGTCGGCGGCGGGCCGGAGGGCCGGGGCGGCGAGGTGGCCCTGGCCGCCTCCGGCTTCGTGGCGGTGGGCAACCGGATCACCGCGGACGGCGGCACGGGGGGGACGGTGACCCTGTCGGGCGGCAGGCTGTCCTCCGCCGGGGTCGTGAACGCCGCCGGCACGGCCGGCGCGGGCGGGTCGATCGACATCGCGGTGTCCGGGACGATCCTGGAGCCGCACGGCGCCGCGCTGGATGCCTCAGGCACCACCGACGGAGGCACGATCCGTGTGGTGGCGGGCCGCCAGGTCACCACGTCCGGGAGCCATCGCGCCGATGGCGGCAGCGGGCGGGGCGGGCGGATCGACCTGACGGCGCCCGCGGTGAAGCTGCTCTCGCCGCGGCTCAGCGCGGCCGGCGGCGCCGGTGGCGGCGTGTTGCGGATCGGCGGAGAGTTCCAGGGCGGCAAGGGACTGGCGGTCGACGAGCTGCCCAACGCCCGGACCCTGGTCGCCACCGATGCCACGTCGCTGAATGCCGCGGCGACCGGGGCCTCCGGGGATGGCGGCACCGCGATCCTCTGGTCCGACAGCGAGACCGTGTTCCTGGGCGAGATCGATGTGCGCCCGGGCAGCGAGGCGGGCGCGGGCGGCCTGGCCGAGATCTCCTCCGCCGGCCTGCTGACCTGGCGCGGCCGGGTCGCGACGGGGCAGGCGGGGCGCAACGGTCAGGTCCTGCTGGACCCGAAGAACATCACGATCGCCTTGCCCACCTACAGCCAGTACAGCCTGATCCTGGGCTACAACTATTCCGACCTGCTGCCGCAGGAGCAGGTGACCGCGCTCGACGCGTTCGGCACGAGCGTCAGCCTGGACGGCCAGCGGCTGGTGGTGGGCGCACCCGGCGACGACGGCGCCGACGATGCGACCTCCGGTGCCGGCGCGGCCTATCTCTTCTATTTCGAAGACACCGCCTTCAATGGCGGCACCCTGGTCGGGGTGATCGGCAAGGGCTATAGCGGCGGCAACAACCTGGATGTCAGCCAGCTGGAGGCCAGCGACGAGTTCGGCACCGGAGTGTCGGTCGACGGCCTGAACCTGGTGGTCGGGGCGCCGGGCGACGATGCCTCGGGCAACGGCACCACGGATGCCGGCGCCGTCTACACCTTCGCCTTCAGCTCCCCGGCGTTGACCGCGGGCAGCCTGACGGGGCGCCTGGGGAGCGGCTATTCCGGAACCAACGACCTCGACCTGAGCGCGGTGCTGGATGCCGGCGATTATTTCGGCCAGAGCGTATCCCTCAGCGGCACCGCCATCGCGGTCGGCGCGCCCGGCGACGACGGCTCGATCGATGCCATGGCCGATGGCGGCGCGGTCTATGGCTTCACCAGCAGCAGCGGCCTGGCCAGCCCGGTGCAGCAGGCGGTGATCGGGCATGGCTATGCCGGCGGCAAGAACTTCGACGTAACGGGCATCGGGTCCGGCGACATGTTCGGCTATGGCGTGTCGCTGGACGGCACCCGCATGGTCGCCGGCGCCATCGGCGACGACGGCTTCGCCAGCGGCACGTCGGATGCCGGGGCGGCCTATCTGTTCACCTTCTCCGACACCGCGTTCAGCAGCGTTTCCCAGATCGGCACGATCGGCGAGGGCTATCTCAGCGTCGGCGACGTGGATATCGACCTGGATGCCGGCGACCTGTTCGGCAAGGCGGTCGGGCTCGGCACATTGCAGCTGCTGGCCGGCGCGCCGGGGGACGACGCCTCGGACAATCTCACCGCCGATGCCGGCGCCGTCTACCGGTTCACCTTCAGCGACAATGCCTTTGCCACGGGCGCCGGCGCCGGAATCGCGGGGAAAGGCTATGCCGGCGGCAGCGATATCGGCCTGACCCTCGATGCCTCGGCGGCGTTCGGGCGGGGGATCGGGGTCGATGGCAGCCGCTGGGCCGGCGGCCTGCCGGGAGATAAGGGCAGCAGCAATCCGGTCACCGGGGCCGGTGCGGTCATCCTGTTCTCCGGCTTTTCCGGAAGCAGCAAGGTCGGCACGATCGGCCGGAACTACTGGGGCACCTACGACATCGATGTCAGCCGGCAACCGGCGCAGGCCGATGCCTTCGGCAGTGCGGTATCGCTGAACAACCTGCAGCTCGCGGTGGGCGCGCCGGGCGATGACGGCGCCGGCGATCCCGGCAGCGTCGGCAATGCCGGTGCGGTCTATCTCTTCACCTTCGCCGACACGTCGTTCAACGGCGGGGCCCTGAAAGGGGTCATGGGCAGCGGCTATATCGGCAGCGGCAATTTCGACGTGACCGCGCTTGCCGCTTCGGACAATTTCGGCGCCGCCGTATCGGTGACCGGCACGGGCCTGGCCGTGGGCGCGCCGGGAGACGACGGTGTCGGCGATGCGACCAGCAATTCCGGCGCGGTCTATCTGTTCACCTTCGCGGACACGGCCTTCGGTTCTGCGGCGCAGAAATACATCCTGCAGGCCGACGGGGGCGGCGCCCTGCCGGGAAGCGATGCGCTGGACAGCGCCGATGCGCTCGGCTCCGCGGTTGCGCTGTCGGCAAGCGGGCTGGCCGTCGGCGCACCCGGCGACGACGGCGATGCCAACGGCAGCAGCGGCTCGGGGGCGGTGCGCCTCTACAGCGCGGCGGCCGGCCTGACGGGCGTGACCCTGATCGGCAAGCTCGGGGTCGGCTATTCCGGGGGCAGCAATATCGACGTCGCGGGTCTGGAGGCGGGTGACGGCTTCGGTGCCGCCGTCAGCCTGCAGGACACACGGCTGGCGGTCGGTGCGCCCACCGCACCGACGGCGACGAACACCGGCAGCGATGTCGGCGCCGTGCACCTGTTCACCTTCGCCGATGCCAGCCTGGCCAGCGGCAGCCAGGCCGGGATCATCGGCTCCGGCGACTATTCCGCCTATGGCCAGACCCTGAACATGGCGATCCTTGGCAACGGCGATAAATTCGGCAGCGCCGTCGCGATTTCCGACGACGACCTTGCGGTGGGCGTTCCCTACGACGACGGGTCGTCCAACACCGTCACCGATTCCGGCGCGGTCTACCTGTTCGATTTCACCGGCCTCGCCTTCGGCAGCCCGATCCTGCGGGCCAGGTTCGGCAAGGGCTATAGCGGCGGTTCGAACCTGGACGTCGCGGTCGAGTCCGGCGACCTGTTCGGTGCCGCCGTCGCCCTGAACAGCGACCGGCTGGCGGTCGGCGCCAGCAATGACGACGGCTCCGGCAATGGCGCGACCGGCGCCGGCGCCGTCTACCTGTTCAACACCGGCAACGGCACGATCGGCACGCAGCTCTTCTCGACCAACGCCGCCGGCTCGGTGACCCTGTCGTCGCTGGCGCTGGCGGATCTTCTGTCCACGCCGCAGACGGTGATCCTGCAGGCCAGCAACGACATCACCCTGTCGGAAGGGATCACTGTCGACAATACGGGCGGGAATGGCGGCAGCCTCTATCTGGTGGCGGGCCGCTCGGTTCTGTTGAACCGTTCGATCACGACGGACAATGGCGATCTCTATATCCGGGCCAATGCGCCGGCCAGCGACGGCGTGGTGGATGCCCAGCGCGACGCGGGCGCGGCGACGGTCACCATGCAGGACGGCTATTCGATCGACGCCGGGACCGGCAGCGTGCAGATCGAGGTCGGGACCGGCGCGGGGAACACCAACAGCACCAGCGGCGACATCTCCCTGGCGACCATTTCCGCCGGCAACCTGATGGTTGCGAACAAGGGGCTGACCGCAGGTTCCGACATCCTGAACGCAGGCTCCACCCCGACGATCACGGCCAGCACCGCCGCTTTCTCCGCCACCGGGCAGGTCGGCAGCCAGTCGCAGACCCTGGGCCTCTATGTCGGCAATCTCGACATCGCATCCGGCGGCGAGGTCGGCGTCACCAGCTATCAGGCGGTCACGATCGGGGGGGCCACCCTTGGCAGCCTGTCCGGGCTCAGCGCTGCCGGGACCCTGTCGCTCACCGTCCAGGGTCAGCTCTCGCAGACCGAGCCGGTTTCGGTCGCAGGCGCGGCAACGGTCTCAGTCACGGGCGGGCCGCTTCTGCTCGACCATAGCGGCAACGACTTCCAGGGCGCCCTGACGGCGTCCAACACCTCCGGCACGGTGACCATCGCCGACCAGAACGCCCTGTCGATCGGCGGGCTGACGATCGGCGGGACCTTGACCGTCACGGCGGGCGGCGCGATCACCCAGGGGGCCAGCTCGCTCTACATCAATGCGCCGGCCAGCTTCACCACGACAGCCGGCGGGATCACCCTGACCACTGCCGGCAATTATTTCGGCACCACCCTGAGCCTGTCGACCGCGGCGGGCGGCGATATCGCCGTCGGTTCCAACAGCGCGATCGTGCTCGGCGCGGTGGATTCCGGCGGCAGCCTGAGCCTCTCGGGCTCCGGCGCGGTCACCCTCAACCAGGACGTCACCGCAATGGGCAGCATCTCGCTGCCCAACGGGGTCACGGTCGCGGGCGGCCTGGACGTGGTCAGCGAGACCGGCGGCATCGCGGTCGGGGCCGTCAGCCACGGCAGCAACAACATCCTGCTGGCCGCGGATACCATGTCGCTGGACGGCAACTGGAGCGGCACCGGGACAAGGACGATCAAGCCCTACAGCGCGAACCGCAATGTCGCCATCGCGCATGGCACGACGGTCCCCGATGCACTGGAACTGACCGCGGCGGAAATCGCCCGTCTCGAGGGCGACAGCCCCTCGATGGTGACCATCGGCCGGTCGGACGGCAGCAGCGCCCTGACCTCCGGCACATGGTCGTTCAACGACAATCTGAGCCTGGCCGGCGGCTCGATCGCGCTCAGTTCGTCGACCCTGACCAAGTCGGCGGGCAGCCTGACCCTGACCGCGACCGGCGCCGTCACCGGCGCGGTGAACCTTGCCGCGGGCACCGGCACACTCACCATCCAGGCCGACAGCGTCGCCCTGACCGGCACCGTCAACGGCGTTACCGGTTCCCAGGCGGCGATGTACACGAGCTTCACCGGGACCGGCGGCAGCGGCCCGTTCACGATGAACGGCACCGCCTTCCACACGGTGACGCCGTCGAACCCGACAACCCCCGCGGACGACACGACCCCGACGCCAGGCGACGATACGGCAGACGACGAGGCGCAGGACGACACGGGCGGCGGCTCCGCCGGCGACGATGTGGCCGACGATGTCGTCACGCCGGTCGAGGATATCGCGGCGGGCGACGACACGGTCACGGATGTCGGCGACGCGGTCGGCGTGCCGGTGGAGGACGCAGTGGCCGGCGCCGACGGAACCGGCGACAGCGGCCAGACCGGCAGCGCGACGACGGCCACATCCGCCAAGCAGGCCGCCGCTGGATTCGACGCCGCGGAAGGCGAGGCGCTGGAAACCTCCGCGCAGATCTCGACCAGCCTCGATCAGAACCTGGCATCGGCCCAGACCACGGCCGATCTCACCCTGGCGGCGCTGGACACCTCGACCGGCCTGTCCGGCGGCGATGCCGAAGCGGAGGGCGAAGGCGGCAGTTCGGGCAGTTCGTCGAGCAGAGGATCGGGCAGCGGGGCCCTGAAGGATGAACAGCCCTATGACGAACAGGACAACGGGGACGAGGAAGCCGCTGCCGGCGAGGGCGAGCAGCAGGACGACGAGCAGGGCGAGGACGAGGAGGAGCCGCAGCCCCGCCGCCAGAGCAACGGCTATTCCTCCAACCGTTATGTCGAGCTGGTCGACGTCGACGATGCCGCGCAGAACATGGATGCAGACGATGGCGTGGCCGGAGCGGGCGCCGGCTGCAGCTGCTGACCCGCCGGCTGCGGACGGCCCGCTGAACGACTGCGAGCCGATTGTGCAGCCCCCGGTTTGTGCTATGGCAGGGGGTGAAAGCCGGCACAGGGAGGGGAAGCAGGGCCATGGAATTCTGCAAGACTGAGCGCGACGGGCATATCCTGGTTGTCACCATCAACCGTCCGGAGCGGATGAACGCGGTGCATCCGCCGCTGGGCTTCGAGCTCGACCGCGTGTTCACGGAGTTCCGCGACGATCCCGAACTCTGGGTCGGCATCCTGACCGGGGCGGGCGACAAGGCCTTCTCCGCCGGCAACGACCTGAAATACCAGGCCGAGGGCAATGTGATGTCCTGGCCGACAACCGGCTTCGGTGGCCTGGCCGCCCGCTTCGACATCGAGAAGCCGCTGATCGCCGCCTGCAACGGGCTCGCCATGGGCGGCGGCTTCGAGATGGCGCTGGCCTGCGACATCATCATCGCCGCGGAATCCGCCCGTTTCGCCCTGCCGGAGCCGAAGGTGGGCCTGGCGGCCCTGGGCGGCGGACTGCACCGGCTGCCGCGCATGATCGGCCTGAAGCAGGCGATGGGCATGATCCTGACGGGGCGCCACGTCATGGCGCGCGAAGGGCTGGAAATGGGCTTCGTGACGGAGGTCGTGCCCGATGGCGAGGCCCTGCCTGCCGCGCGCAAATGGGCGGCGCAGATCATCGAATGTTCGCCGGTGTCGATCCGCACCTCGATGGATGTCGTCAGGCGCAGCCTGGCGCAGCCCAGCCTGCAGGCCGCCATCGGCGCCAGCTATGACAGTGTCGCCCGGCTGCGCGCCAGCGAGGATGCCAGGGAAGGCCCGCGCGCCTTCGCAGAGAAGCGCAAGCCGAACTGGACCGGCCGGTAGGCCCGGTCGCGACGCCGGCACGAGGCGCAGGGCAGCCCACAGGGCGGGCATTTGCGGAAACAGCGGGAAGGGCGACGCCATGGGATGGAAGGCGGCGATAGAGGAACTGCGCCTGCGGGAGCAGCAGGCGCAGGAGATGGGCGGGGCCGACAAGGTCAAGCGCCAGCACGATAACGGCAAGCTGACGGTCCGGGAACGGATCGACGCCCTGCTGGACCCCGACAGCTTCCACGAGATCGGCGCCCTGGCCGGCAAGGCGGACTACGATGCCGAGGGCCGGCTGCTGCAGTTCCGGCCGGCGAACTTCGTGATGGGGCGCGGCCGGATCGGCGGCCGCCGGGTGGTGGTCGGCGGCGACGACTTCACCGTTCGCGGCGGCGCCGCGGATGCCGCGATCTGGGAAAAGCAGGTGATGGCGGAGCAGTTCGCCAACGAATACCGGCTGCCGCTGATCCGGCTGGTCGACGGCACGGGCGGCGGCGGCTCCGTGAAGTCGCTGGAAACCGACGGCAAGACCTATGTGCCGCGCAATCCGGGCTGGGACTGGGTGGTGGCCAATATGGGAAAGGTGCCGGTGGTCGCCCTGGGGCTGGGGTCGGTGGCCGGCCTCGGCGCGGCGCGGATGGCGACGAGCCACTATGCCGTGATGGTGCAGGAAACCTCCCACATGTTCATCGCCGGCCCGCCGGTGGTGGCGCGCGCGGGCGAGACCCTGACCAAGGAGGAACTCGGCGGCAGCAGCATCCATGTCAAGGCGGGCGCGGTCGACGATCACGTGAAGACGGAAGAGGAAGCCTTTGAAAAGGCACGGCAATTCCTGTCCTATCTGCCCTCTTCCGTCTATGACCTGCCGCCCCGCCTGGAGCCGTCCGACGATCCCGAGCGCCGGGATGAGGCCCTGCTGGACGCCGTCCCGCAGGACCGCCGCAAGGTCTACAAGATGCGGCCGATCGTCGAGGCGGTGATGGACCGCGGGTCGTTCTTCGAGATCGGCCAGCATTTCGGCCGCTCGGTGATCACCGGCCTGGCGCGCCTGGACGGCTGGCCCGTCGCGGTCCTGGCGTCCGACCCCTATCACTATGGCGGCGGCTGGACCGCCTCATCGGCGCAGAAGGTCACCCGGTTCGTCGATCTGGCGGAGACCTTCCACCTGCCGGTGGTGCATCTGGTGGACTGTCCCGGTTTCCTGATCGGGCTGGACGCCGAAGAGGCCGCGACGATCCGGCATGGCGCCCGTGCCCTGGCGGCGGTCTATCAGGCCAGGGTGCCCTGGTGCTCGATCCTGATCCGCAAGGTCTTCGGCGTGGCCGGGGCGAGCCATCAGAACCATACGCGGGTCCATTACCGCTATGCCTGGCCGTCCGGGGATTGGGGCTCCCTGCCGCTGGAGGGCGGGATCGAGGCTGCCTACCGCGCGGACCTGGATGCGGCCGAGGATCGCGAGGCATTGCGCGCCGAGATCGAAACCCGGCTGAACAAGGTGCGCTCGCCGTTCCGGACCGCGGAAGCGTTCCTGGTGGAAGAGATCATCGATCCCCGCGACACCCGCCCGCTGCTCTGCGAGTTCGCGAGCCTGGCGGCACCGCTGCGCAGTGCCGGCCCGAGTCAATTTCATATGCGACCTTAATATATCTCTTCAACTATTTGTTATATAAAAGAAATGCGGATTTCCGGCGGATCGCAGGGCGCGCGCGGCCCCGCAGCGCGATTCGGCCGCCCCTCCTGGCATGGCAAGGCGGCCCGGCGCCTCGCCGCCCGGGCCGTTTCTGCCTCGGGCCAGGGCCGCCGGCCGCCGCCGGATTTCACTGCGCGACGGTAACTTGCAGGGGAACCTTCACACGTCCGGGACTTTGCAGCCAACGACAAGGGGTCGTGGCCTTTTCCTGCCGTCCACAGGATATCGTATGCTGTCGCCCTGATGCTTGGCGCCATCCGACCCAAGCGGCAGTCCGGGGCTGTCGGCTGGCGTGCCGGCTCTTACGCAGAAGGCAGGCGAGGCAATGGCAAACCGCGCGTTGAAGATCGACGATAGCCTGTTCGAACCGGGCGTTCCCGCGCCCGCACCGGCGCCTTCGGGGCCCGACGGCGCCCGGATCGCCGGGAGCCTGGCGGATCGGGGCAGGGCCTCGCCCGACCCGGCGGCACCGGAAGGCGCACCTGCGGCCCAGGGTGCCGGCCTGACGGAAGCCGCGCCAGCGACAGGGTCGTCGCCCGATGGCGACAGCGGCCCGGCCGACGACCTGGCCCTGGCGGCGGCGGGTTCGCTGGCCGGCGAGGAGGCCATGGTGCGGGCGTTCAACCAGTTGCGCGATGCCGTGCGCCAGGCCACGCGGGAACGCGATGCCGGTGCGGGCGACCCGGCGGCCGCGACGGATCTGCCGGCCGAACCGGGGCGGGAGACCCTGGAGGCAACGGGGGCGCCGGCGATGCGCGAGGATGCCCTGTTCGCCTTCGGCCCGGGCGGCGGCCGGGTGTTCCTGTCCGGCGGGGCGGGCTGGACCGATGTCGTTCGCCTGCAGGGCATCGCTGCCCCGCCCGGTCCGGGCAGCTGGAGCCTGGAACTGGAGGCGGGCGCCGCCACGGAGGTCGACGGGGCGATCCTGCTGTCGGAAGATGCGGCCGGCACCGTGCGCCTTGCCGATGGCGCCGAGCTGGTTTTCGACGGTATCGAACGTATCGAATGGTAGATCGCAGACCGCGGCCCGCGACACGGCCGCCGGTCGGCCGCAAGGGGGAACGGAGATGCAGGAAAGGGGTCAACGCGGCCATCTGACGGTGGTGTCGCACCCATTGGTGCAACACAAGCTGACCCTGCTGCGCCGGCGAGAGACGTCGACGGCAAGTTTCCGCCAGCTGGTGCGCGAGCTCAGCCTGCTGCTCGCCTACGAGGTGACCCGCGAGCTGGAACTGACCATGGAGGAGATCGAGACCCCGGTATCGCCGATGGTCTCGCCCGTGCTCGCCGGCAAGAAGCTCTGCTTCATCTCCATCCTGCGTGCGGGAAACGGCATCCTGGACGGCATGCTGGACCTGGTGCCCTCGGCACGGGTGGGCCATGTGGGCCTGTGGCGCGACCCCAAGACGCTGAAGCCGGTGGAATACTATTTCAAGGTGCCGAGCGACCTGTCGGACCGGCTCTGCATCGTTGTCGACCCGATGCTCGCCACCGGGAATTCCGCGGCCGCAGCCGTTGCCAGGCTCCGTGAGGCGGGCGCCAGCCGGCTTCGTTTCGTCTGCCTGCTGGCCGCACCGGAAGGCGTGGCGGTGATGAAGGAGAGCTGTCCCGACGTGCCGATTTTCACGGCCGGGCTGGACCAGCGGCTCAACGAGCATGGCTATATCGTGCCGGGCCTGGGCGATGCCGGGGACCGCATCTACGGCACCCGGTAGGCGCGGGGATCCAGGCGCATCGGGATGAACGACGCCAGCCTGCACGACTATCCGGTGGACCCGGCCGGCCCCGCGGGCCGGCGCCCCGACCCGGCCTGGCCCGGCGGCCGCGCCGTGGCCGTGCAGTTCTCGATCCTGGCCGCCGACCCGCTGGCCCTGTCGCCGGGCGGTGACGTGCCGGCCGCAGCCGACGCACCGGAACAGGCCATCGAGCGGGCGCGCCGCGCCGGCACCCGCCTGCCGCGCGACCTTGCCTATGGCAGCCGGGTGGGGCTTCATCGCCTGCATGCCGCGCTGCGCGGGGCGGGCCTGCCGGCCACCTGGTTTTTTGCCGCCAGCCTTGCGGAGCGGCTGCCCGGCCTGGTGCGCGAACTGGTCGCAGAGGGTCATGAGATCGCACTGTTCGGCGACGCCGCCGACCTTGCCGCAGGACCGGCAGCCGTCGCGGCGCTGCGGCAGCGCCTTGCGGCGGCGAGCGGCCTCCCCCCGGTCGGCTGGCGATCGCGACGGCGCCATCCGGACGGGCGGAAAGTCCTGCGGCGGGCCGGCGGCTTCGTCTATGACGGCGATGCGGCGGACGACGACCTGCCGTACTGGCATGCCGCCGGCGGCGGCAGGTTGCTGGTCCTGCCGGCGGTGCCGCTGGCCGGGCGCACGGCGGCGGCCCTGGCCGGCGCGCTGGCCTGTGCCCGTGACGAGGGCGCTGACCGGCCGCAGCTGCTGCGGCTGGAACTGCGGCCGGACCGGATCGGCCGGCCGGATGCGGCGGCGGGCCTGCCGCAGGCCCTTGCGGGCCTCGCGAACCATGACGATCTCTGGGTGGCGACCGCATCGGCGATCGCGGCCCACTGGGCCGCGCGGTTCCCGTTCTCCTGGCTGCCCGCCGGGGAGGGGGCGCCGACGCGGCCGTGATCCGCCCGCGGCCTGTCGCGCCGCCCGGGGACGGGCCAAGACCGGGAAGGAGCAACGTGGCGGCACCGGAGGACTGGCTGGACCTGGATGCCCCGGCACCGCTGCGGGCCGTGCTGGAAGAGATCGGCCGCTGCCGGATCTGCGCCGGATGCCTGCCCCACGACCCCCGGCCCGTGCTGCGCCTGCACCCGGGCGCCCGGGTGATGATCTGCGGCCAGGCGCCAGGCCGCCGCGTGCATGACACCGGCATCCCGTTCAACGACCCGTCCGGCGACCGGCTTCGGGACTGGCTCGGCGTGGACCGGCGGGTCTTTTACGATCCCGGCCGCTTCGCCATACTTCCGATGGGGTTCTGTTTTCCCGGGCAGGATGGTAGGGGAGCCGATCTGCCGCCGCGACGGGAATGCGCGCCGGCCTGGCGGTCACGCCTCGCGCCCTGGTCGGCGGATGTCGGCCTGACCCTGCTGGTGGGGCAATATGCGCAAGCCTGGTATCTGGGGCGGCTGCGCCGGCGCAGCATGACCGAGACCGTGCGGCATTGGCGCGATTATCTGCCGGCCTATCTGCCCCTGCCGCATCCGAGCTGGCGGAACACGGCCTGGCTCAGGCGCCACCCCTGGTTCGAGGCCGAGGTCCTGCCCGAACTGCGCCGGCGCGTCGGTATCCTGTTGGAGGCACCTTGATGGGGAGTCACCGGGCTCCGTTCCGTTCGTTCCTGTCGCCGGCGCCGCTGCTTGGCGCGGCACTGCTGTTCGCCATGGCGCTGCTTGTCGGCTGCAGCCCGCGCCTGCAGCCGCCGGGGCCGTTGCTGGCGGTCGCGGAGGATGCCGGCCCGGCCGGCCTAGCGGCGGGCGGGCCGCCGACCGGGGAGGGGCTGCCGGGCATCCGGCCGGGCCCCGCGCGCCTGACGGACGACCTGTTCGTCATGCCCGATGGCACCGAACTGCCCTATCGGGTCTGGCGACCGCAGGCGGAGCCGCAGGCCGTCGTTCTGGCATTGCACGGTTTCAACGACTACAGCCGGGCCTTCGAACTGCCGGGCACGGCCTGGGCGGAGCAGGGCCTGGTCACCTTTGCCTATGACCAGCGCGGCTTCGGCCGGTCGCCGCACCGGGGCATCTGGGCAGGCTGGCAGCGCCTGACGGCGGATGTCTGGTCGGCGGCGGCCGCGCTGCGCGGGGCATATCCCGACCTGCCGCTGTACCTGGTCGGGGAGAGCATGGGCGGGGCGGTCATCCTGGCCGCGTTCGGGGCGGAGAGCGCGGGCTTCCGGGAGGCCGCGGGCCGGCCGCAGGTGGCGGGGGCGATCCTGTCCGCACCGGCGGTCTGGGGACGTTCGACCATGCCGCCGGTCTATCGCTGGGGCCTCTGGTTCGCCGCCCATACCCTGCCCTGGCACCCGGTCTCCGGCAGCGGCCTGCGGCGGCAGGCCAGCGACAATATCGCGGTCCTGCGGGAGCTCTGGCGGGACCCGCTGACGATCCGCTACACGCGCACCGATGCCGTCTGGGGCCTGGTCAACCTGATGGACGCGGCCCTGGGCGCGGCGGGGCGGATCGACGTGCCGGTGCTCACCCTCTACGGGGAAAAGGACGAGATCGTGCCCCCCGGGCCGGTGGCCCGGCTGCGCGACATCCTGCCGCCCGGATCCGATCACCGCCTCTACCCGGACGGCTGGCACCTGCTGTTCCGCGACCTGGAGGCGCGGCTGGTCTGGGACGAGACGGCAAGCTGGATGCTGGAGAAAAGCAGCAGGGCGACGGCCGCCGGAGGGCAGGTCCGGCCGGAGCCGCCGGCGGCGCAGGCCGCGGAAACGCCTGCGGATACCGGATAGGCGGGATCTCAGCCACCGCAGACGCGGTTGCGGCCCCCGTCCTTGGCCTCGTAGAGCGCCTCGTCGGCCCGCTTGCGCAGGCTGTCGCTATCGTCCCCGGCCCGCAGGCAGGCAATGCCGAAGCTGGCCGTGGCGGAGACGGGGCTGCGGGGATCGCCGACCTGTGTGGCAGCGATATCGGCACGCAGCTTCTCGGCCACGCACCGCGCCCCGTCCAGGCCCGTTTCCGGCAGCAGAATGCCGAACTCCTCGCCGCCCAGCCGGCCGCTCAGGTCGACGTTCCGCAAGCGCTTCCGCAGGACCTTGCCGACCGCCTGCAGCACGGCGTCGCCGACATCGTGCCCGTGCCGGTCGTTGATCGACTTGAAATGATCGAGGTCGAACGCGACGAAGGACAGGGTGCGGCCATAGCGCCGTGCGCGCTCCAGCTCGATCGCAAGCCCCTCCAGGAAGCGCCGGCGGTTGTGCAGGCCGGTCAGGTCGTCAAAATCCGCAAGCCGGCGGACCCGGCGCTCCTCGGCAAGGCGCTGCAGGTGATGCTTCATGCGGGCATGCAGGACCGCCGGCGCGATCGGTTTCACCAGATAGTCCAGCGCACCCTGGTCCAGGCCGCGGATCTGGTCGGCGGGCGCATCCTTGGCGGTCACGAAGATGACCGGTACCTTTTCCAGGTTCGGCAGGCTGCGGATCCGGTTCAGCAGGGCATGGCCGTCCAGGTCCGGCAGGGAGATGTCGAGCAGGATCGCATCCGGAACGAATGCCTGCAGCGCCTCCAGCGCGCCGGCCGCGTCCGCCGCCAGGACGACCTCTCCCAGGGTTTCCAGAACGGACTTGACGATCGCCGCGCTCGTTGGTTCGTCCTCGACGACAAGAAACCGGACATCCGCTTGAGTCATTCGCCACGCACTCTGGGTAATCTTAACAGAGGGTTAAGCCATTCCATCTAGATAGGGAATGATGCTGGCGCGCCAGGCGACGTCAGTTGGCAGTGGAGCGCCATTCGATGTGGCCCATCCTATACGATCTCGTCCAGAACGCAGCATTGCTCTCGCTGGGTGTCATGGCCTTCATCGCCGCGCCGGGAGAGATCGGCTGGGGGCGGCGCCCGCGCGACCGGGCCGCGATCGGCATTGTCATGGGATCGATGTCGGTCCTGGTGATGTTCGCCTCCATCGAGATCGCCCCGGGGCTGATCTTCGACGTGCGTGCCGCCCCGATCCTCGTGGCGGGGATGTTTGCCGGCTGGCCGGCGGCGGTTATTGCCGTTGTGCCGGCCATGGCGGTGCGGATCTGGCTGGGCGGCTCCGGTATGCAGATCGGCCTGCTGGCACTGGCGGTCTATGCGGTGGGCGGCGCCGTCCTGTACTGGCGCCTCCGGCAGCTGGGCACCAGCCGGTACCTGTGGATCTGTGGCTTGGGGACCGTCCCGATCTCGCTGGTCGCGCTTTCGGGCCTGTTCCTGCTGCTGCCGGATCGCGCACAGGGGCTGCAGCTCTACGGGCAGCTGGGCCCGCTCGTGACGGCCGGAAACCTGCTCGGCGTGGTGCTGATCGGGGCCATGCTGCATATGGAGCGCCGCCGCAGGGAGACGCTGGAGAGCCTGCGGCAGAGCGAGGCCACGGCCCGTGCGGCGCTGAAAACCCGCAGCCGCTTCCTTGCCGGCATGAGTCACGAGATCCGGACCCCGCTGAATTCGGTGCTGGGCTATGCGCAGCTGCTGTCGGACGAGCCGCTGGCGCCACCGGCGCGGATGCGGCTGTCCCGGCTGTCCTCCGCGGCGACGTCGCTGCTGGGGCTGATCGACGACATCCTGGACTATGCCAAGATCCAGGGCGGCCAGCTGTCCGTCGTCGCCCAGCCGACGGATGTCGTCGCCTGCCTGCGCCGCAGCGCCGAGCAGGTCGAGCAGTTGAGCCCCGAACGGCGGGTTCCGGTGGTGCTGGATATCGACCGCAACCTGCCGCCGCAATTGTCCCTGGACAGCGACAGGTTCACGCAGATCGCGACGAACCTGATCGGCAATGCGCTCAAGTTCACCGAAGCGGGGCAGGTGACAGCGCGATTGCGCCACGACCGGGTGGCCGGCGAGCTGGTCCTGCAGGTTGCCGATACCGGCATCGGCATGGCGCCGCAGGACCAGGAGCGGGTCTTCCAGCCGTTCGAGCGCCTGCAGGACATCAACGTCGCAGGGACCGGCCTTGGCCTGACCATCGTGCGTGCGGTGGTCCGTTCCATGCAGGGCCGGATCGACCTGGTCAGCGCACCGGGACAGGGCTCGATATTCACCGTTTGCCTGCCCTGCGGCGAGGTCGAAGGCGCAGCCGGTGCCGGGCTTCGGCCGGCGGTCTCGCGGCAACCCGACGCGTCCCTCGCACCGGGCCACCCGACCGGGGGCGGGGCGGATCCGGTCGACGTCGCGGGCCTGTCGGTCCTGGTGGTTGACGATACGCCGATGAATGCCGAGATCGCCGAGGCGATGCTGCAGCGTGCGGGATGCACGACCGTGCTGGCAGGGAACGGGGCGGAGGCAGTGGATGCCGTGCAGCGGCAGTCGTTCGACCTGGTCCTGATGGACATCCGGATGCCGGTGATGGACGGCTACCAGGCCGCCATCGCGATCCGTGCCCTGGAGGGGGAGCGCGCCGGCCCGCGCCAGCCGATCGTCGCGCTGACGGCACATGCCTCGCGGGCAGATGCCCAGGCGTGCTTCGACGCCGGCATGGACGCCTTCCTGACCAAGCCGCTGAGCCGCGCGACCCTGCTGCGAACCATTCACGCACTGTGTCGCGGCGACGGCGTCCCGCCGGTCAGGAACGCCATGCCGGGCGAGCCGTCGGCATCGCAGGCCGAGGACCTGCCGCTGCTGGACATCGACCGCCTTGCCGAACTGGGCCATTTCATGACCGCCGAGCAGGTCACCGGCCTGCTGGCGAAAGCCGCGGATACCATCGAGACGGAGGCCGCGCGCCTTGCCGGCGATACCGGTGTCGACGATGCCCAGCAGGCCTTCCACCGGCTGATCTCGGTAGCCGGCAATGCCGGCCTGCCGCGGCTCAGCAGGTTCTGCAGGGAACTGGAACGCGACCTGCTCGCCGGGGCTGAACTGCAGCGCGCGGACGTGGAGCGCTATGCTTCGATTGCCGCGTCGAGCGTCACCATGCTGCGCAGCTACCGCCCGCCGGGCGATTCCGAAGAGGCACGGGACGCGGCGGCCTGCGGCGGCTGACCGTCAGTCCCGCAGGCGCTGCTGTTCATGCGCCTCGAGCAGGGCGACCAGGTCCTCCGGCACCGCGACCGACTTGTGGCTGGTCTGGTCGGTGTTCACCCAGATGACCTCTCCGCCGGCATAGGGGCCCCCGTCCTCTCTGGGCTGGATCTCCAGCGCGAAGGCGATGCTGGACCGCCCGATCCGGGAGGTGCGGACATGGACCTCGATCTCGTCGTCGAACAGGATCGGCCGCTTGTAGTCGACCGACGTGCGCACGGTGTGGAAGTCGGTCCCGGTGCGTTCGACCTGCCCCGCATAGTCGTAATCCAGCATCCGGAAATATTCGGTGATGGCCGTATCGAAATAGGTCAGGTAGTGGGCGTTGAAGACGACCTTCTGCCCGTCGATCTCGCTATAGCGTACGCGGAACGGAAAATGGAACCTGAACACGGCGTCAGCCATGCATCTTCTCCTGTCGTTTCGATTGCGGGGGTCGGTCGGCGGGGGGGCGGTGCGGAAGGTCGCACAGCGGCTGTGTAGCGGGCGTGACGGGGGCCTGCAAGCCGGCCGTCCGCCGTTCGCCGCGCTGCCGCCGGCACGGCCCCGTTCCGGGGGCGGGTCACAGGCTGCGCAGCGCCCCGGTGATCTGTCGCACCACGTCGCGGATCCTGGGTTCCGGGCGCGCCGTGAAGGGCAGGGGCCGGCACTGGTCGATGGCCGCAAGGCCCAGCCGGACGGTCAGCAGGCCCGCCAGCACACCCTGGCCCGCCTTCGTGCCGACGGCCGCAGCCGCGCCCCCGACAATGTCCGAGACCATGTGGTTCAGCCCCTCCGTCGCGCCGGCAGTCACCGCGGTGGCAAGCGCCCGGCGCACGATCCGCCAGCTGGTCAGCGGGCCGGGGCGCATGCCGTAGGCTGCCGCAATCCGGCGGACCAGGCGCATCCCGCGCCACAGCATGAAGGCCATGTCGAAGGCGGCATAGGGGCTGATGGCATTGGCGATCGCCGTGGACCGTGCGGCCACGGCGGTCTCCCGCAAGGCGCGGTCGTCGGCCTCGCGCAGCAGCAGGCGCTCGGCGGCCGCCAGCGCGTCTGCGGCCGACAGGCCGCTGAGGCCCCCCAGCCGGCCCAGGTCTGCCTCCCCGGGCAGGTGTCGCGCCAGGCGCTGTGCCAGGTCGCCCACCCTGCCGGGGTCGTCGGCGGCCAGCGCGGCCTCCGCCTCCTTCCGCCAGGCGTCGGACCGCCCGAAGCGCAGCCAGGCCCGGAGGTCCCGCAACGCCAGCAGGCACAGGGCGGCACAGGCGATGGCCAGAAGCGCCCCGCCGGCGATGCCGAGGGCGGGCTCGATCAGGTACAGGTCCCAGATGCCGGTCGCCAGGTCCACACCCAGGAACAGCAGGACGAGGGCCGCCAGCGCGGCCAGGAACCAGCCGACCGGCCCGGCGCCGCTGCCCTGGGGCTCCGCCATCGCCGCCGTCGCGCGTGCGGCCGGCAGCGGCGAGTCCGCAGCGGCCCGCTCGGCCGGGCGATGGATCCAGTCGATCCGATCGTCCGCGGTCATCGTGGCGGCCGGCCTCGCGCTGCCGGCAGGTTGGGGCCGGGTCGACGCTGCGCCGCTGGTTTCGCTCGTCACGTCAGGGCATCCCCGATCAGGAACTGCAGAAGGTGGTCCATGTTGAGATGAGGGATCCCGTGCCCGGCTGCAACCAGGCCCGGCGGCGGCAGGAAGCGCGGGACCGGGCCGTCGAAGCCGGTCCGGGCCGCCGGTGCGGTCGGATCTGTCGGGATATCGCCGGGGAAGAACAGGGTCGTGCCCCGATGGCCTTCGGCCGGCCCGGCGACGCACCGGCGGCGTTCCCCGCCGATCTCGCGCCAGGCTTCCCCCGTGGCGGCGATCGCGGCGACGGCGAAGACGCCTGTCCGGGCCCCTTCATAGCGGACCCGGTTGCTGCTGCCGAAGCAGAGATTCTCCGTCAGGCGCCGCAGGTCCGGGCGCATCGGGTCCGGCACATGGTCTGCCTTGGTGGCGCAGAAGGCGATCCGGTCGATGCGCGGCGCGAACAGGCGCGACAGCCAGGATGCGCGGCCATGCCGGAACACTTGCAGCACTTCGTCCAGGGCCTGCGACAGCTGGTCCAGGCGCTGGCCGCCGGCCGCCAGTGCGGACAGGGTGTCGACCAGCACGATCTGGCGGTGCAACCGGCCGAACTGGTTGCGCAGGAAGGGCTCCACCACCTCGCGGCAATAGCCGTCGTAGCGGCGGGCCATCAGGGCGCGCAGGCTGTTGCGCCGTGCGCTGCCCGGCCCCCCGGGCGGCAGCGGGGCGAAGGTGAGGACCGGCGAGCCTTCCAGGTCGCCGGGCAGCAGGAAGCGACCCGGGGTCAGAGCCAGCGGTGCTCCCGCGGCCTCGCGGCGGGCCTGCAGGTGGCGCCGGAACGGGCGGGCCAGGGCCTCGGCGGCGGCATCCGTGGCCTCCGCCTCCAGATCCGCCTGGGCCAGCGCAGCCAGGTAGCCACTGGCGGCCGCACGGGCATCCGGCTCCTGCGCATCGGCCAGCAGGCGCGCCGACCAGGTGGCGAAGTCCATGCGCAGCAGGGTCAGGTCCAGCAGCCACTCGCCCGGATAGTCGACGATGTCCAGGTGCAGGCTGCGGGTGTCGCCGAACTGCCGCGACAGCCAGGAGCCGGGCCGATAGCGGAGCGAGATGCGGATCTCGCTGATATTGGTGGTGCCCGGCGGCCAATGTGCCTCGGCCTCGCCACCCGCCAGCAGATTCAGGTGCCCCTCGTAGGGAAAGCGCGGCAATGTCAGGTCGGGTTGCGGATTGAGGCGGGCCGCCTCGATCCGGCCCTCGGCCACCGCCTGCAGCCCCGCCATGCGGTCGCGATGCAGCAGGTTGCGCAGCAGCGAGGTGATGAACACCGTCTTGCCGGCCCGGGCCAGGCCGGTGACGCCGATGCGCAGGTTCTGCTGGAACATATGCTCCAGCTGGTCCAGCGCATCGTCCAGGCCCAGGTCGAGCCGTCGGCCGAGCCGGTCGAGCGGCGTCACGAGGCAGGTCTCCGCAGCGTCCCCGGCCAGTGGCCCGGCGCCCCGTGCGGCATGAGTTTTGTCACTGACATTCTTCGGAGATTAACCTAGGTTCTATCGGCACTTGCCAGTGACATGCCACGCTGCGGAGCGTGGCCTGCGGGGGCAGGCCGGTCGAAGTCATTCGGCATATGCGCCTCGGACCTAGACATGCCCACCCCCTTGCGATCTTTTTTCTGAACCGCCAAATGATGCTGCGATTTTTTTTCGATTTCCCGTGGTTTCTCAAGGACTCTTGCGAGAATAGCCTTGTTGTAGCCCGGATGGGCGTCCAGTAACCTGATCCATATGACCGCACCGAAGCTCGATCCGACCGAGAGCCCCACGCCGGCCGCCGCCATCAACGCCGCGGGTCGCGGGATCACGCCCGGTCGCGGTCTGGCGCGCAGGCTCGGTCTCATCGGCCGCGGCGGCCGGCCGCGGCCGATCTCCCTGCACCTGGTCATCCTGGGTGCGGCCGCCGCATTGCCGGCGATCCTGTTTGCCGGTTACCTGGTCTATCGGTTCGACCAGGCGCAGCGGGTTTCGATGGAATCGATCGCCCGATCGACCGTCAACGCCGTCAGCAGCAGCGTCGACAGGGCGGTCGAGGGCATGATGATCACCCTGCGCGTCCTGGCAAGCGCCAATGCCCTGAAACAACAGGACTTCGAAGCCTTCCATGCGCGGACCCATGCGGCGCTTCGCGGCAGCGGGACCTTCTTCATTCTCGTCAATGACGAATATCAGCAGCTGTTGAACACCCGGGTGCCCTATGGCACCCCCCTGCCGGAGACCGCGGACCCCGTGTCCGCCTCCGAAGCCCTGCGCACCGGAAGCCTGGTGGTCTCCGACCTGTTCTTCGGCACCGTGTCGCAGACCTTCGTGTTCAACGTGGTGGCGCCGCTGGAAGTCTCCGAGAGCGAGCGCTATGGGCTGATCCTGACGAAGAATGCCAACGACCTGCAGGCGGTCGTCGACGGGCAGCGCCTGCCGGAAGGCTGGTCGATCAGCCTGGCGGACCGCAGCGGCCATCTGGTCGCCGGCTCGGGCCAGGGCAGTATCGGCGAGATCGAGAAGTTCACCGCGGCAGTGGCGGATGTCGAGAGCGGTGGGCGGCCGCGCTATGTCACCTACGAGGGAGAACGCTACCTGGTCGCCGTCGAGACGGTGCCCCTGTCGCGCTGGCGGGTCATGGTCTGGGCATCGGAAGCGGTCGTGGAAGCACCGCTGCGGCAATCGCTGCAGCTGCTGCTGCTGGCGGGGCTGCTGATTCTCGGCGCGACCTTCATTCTTGCGCTGTGGTACGGCCGGCACATCGCCTCGCCGATCCGCCACCTGATGCGCAATGCCCGCAGCATGGGCAAGGGCGAGCGCGTGTCCAGCCTGGATTCGCCGGTGCGGGAGGTCAACGAGGTCGCCGATGCCCTGTCCGTCGCCAGTCGCCAGCGCGCTGCCGCCGAAGAGCGGATCCACATGCTGATGCGGGAACTGTCGCACCGGGCGAAGAACCAGCTGGCGGTGGTGAGTGCGATGGCGCGGCAGACGGCATCGAACGCCAGTTCGCTGGAGGATTTCGCGCCCACCTTCAACGAGCGGGTCCAGGCCTTGTCCCGCTCCACAAACCTGCTGGGCAACCAGAATTGGCGCGGGGCGTCGCTGCGCGAACTCGTCGCGGCACAGCTGGAGCCGTTCGACGGCCAGGACCTGCCGCGCGTCCGCATGGACGGGCCGGATCTCGAGCTCAACGCCGATGCCGCCCAGAACCTGGGCCTGGCACTGCACGAGATGGCGACCAATGCCAGCAAGTACGGCGCGCTGTCCGCACAGAACGGCGTCGTGACGGTGACCTGGCGCCGCCGCGAGGCGGCGGGCGTCCGGCGCCTGGAGTTCGTCTGGACCGAACGCGATGGGCCGCCGGTGTCGCCGCCCAGTCGCCGCGGCTTCGGTTCCGTCGTCATCGAACGGCTTGCGGCGCAATCGCTGAAGGCGGACGTGACGACCGACTACGACCCCGCCGGGGTTACGTGGCGGCTGGACATGCCCGCCGACCTGTTGCAGCCTGAGAGCGGCCTGTTCGGCTAGTCCGGCCTCACCGGCCCGGCGGGCTGACCCTCCCTGGTCGCCCGGAATCCCAGCCCGAATGACAACCCGCGTCCCGCACCATCCTGGCACGTTCCCGCTGCTGGCACTGTCCGTCGCGCTCGGCGTGCTGGCATCGGTGATCTACGTGCCGTCGATCCCGGCAATCGCCCTGGCGCTGCAGGTCAGCGAAAGCGCCGTGCAGCACAGCATGACCGTGTATCTGCTGGCCTTTGCCGTCAGCACCCTGCTGATCGGTCCGGTGTCGGACCGGATCGGCCGGCGGCCCACCCTGCTGGGCGGCCTGGCCCTGTTCGTGCTGGCCAGCATCGCCTGTGCCCTGGCGGAAAGCATCCTGACCCTTCAGCTCGCCCGGGTGTTCCAGGGGGGCGGTGCCTGCGCCTGCATGATCGTCGGGCGCGCCGTGGTGCGCGACATCTACGATCGCGAGCGGACCGCCCGCGCGATGGCCATCCTCGGCATGGTCGTCGCGTCGGGGCCGGCGCTGGCGCCCCTGCTGGGCGGCCAGCTGCAGGCGCTGTTCGGCTGGCATTCCAGCTTCGTCTTCGTTGCCGGCTGGGGCGCATTGCTGCTGTTCGTCGCGATCCGGATCCTGCCGGAGACCGTGGATCGCCGGCTTATGCCCAGCGGCTTCCTGCGCCAGTTCAGCCACAGCTACCGGTTGCTGCTGACCGCGCCCCCGTTCCTGGGCTACACCCTGTCGGTTGGCGGCGGCGCCGTCGGCTTCTATGCCTTCACCGCGGCGGCGCCCGTCATCCTGATCGGCGTCCACGGCGTGCCGGCGCAGCTCTACGGCTTTTTTGCCGCTTGCCCGCCGATCGGCTTCGTGCTGGGCAGCTGGGTCTGCAGCCGCCTGACCGTGCGGTTCGGCATCGAGCGGATGATCCTGGCGGGCTCCGTCGGGGTCGTGCTGAGCGGCAGCGCGATCATGCTCCTTGACCTGACCGTCGGCGGGCCCTTTGCCGTGGCCCTGCCGATGATCGCCTTCGGTTTCTCCAACGGGCTGTCGATGCCGAACGCCTATGCCGGCGGCCTCAGCGTCTATCCGCGCATTGCCGGCGCGGCATCCGGCCTGCAGACCTTCAGCCAGATGGGCGGCGGCGCGGTGGGCACCCTGCTGGTTGCGGAATTCGCCGTGCGAACCGGGTGGGGGATGGGCGCGGTGGTGGTTGCCGGCGGCCTTGCTGCCGTCGCAGGCGGCCTTATGGTGCTGCTTCCCTGGTCGCCGCCATCCAGTGCGGCGGCCTATGCCGATCCGCTGCCTGCGGCCGGCGCCAAGGACTGAACGCTCCCGCGGCGCGTGCCGGCGGCCGCCGGCCGTGCCGGATGCAAGGATCAGAAGGAACATGCCGATGTCAGCGATGCCAAGCCGGGAGATCCGCCTGCGCAGCCGTCCGGAGGGGATGCCGGCGCCCGGCAATTTCGAGCTCGGCGAAAGCCAGGTCGCGGAACCGGGTCCGGGCCAGATGCGCATCCGCAATATCTGGATGACCGTCGACCCCTATATGCGGGGCCGCATGGTGGACCGGCGCAGCTACGTGCCGCCGTTCCAGATCGGCCAGCCGCTGGACGGCGGCGCCGTGGGCGAGGTCGTCGACAGCCGGGTGGAAGGCTTCGCGCCGGGCGACTATGTGGTGGGGCCGAGCGGCGGCTGGCGCGAGGTCCACCTGACCGATGGCCGCGGCTTTCGGAAGGTCGATCCCGCCATTGCGCCGCTGCAGACCTTCCTGGGCACCCTGGGCATGCCCGGCCTGACGGCCTATGTCGGCCTGACCCGCATCGGCGAGGCCAAGGCCGGCGAGACGGTGTTCGTCACAGCCGCGTCCGGCGCCGTCGGCACGGTGGCCTGCCAGATCGCCCGCAACCGCGGCTGCCGGGTGGTGGGCAGCGCCGGGTCGGACGAGAAGACAGCCTGGCTTCTGGAAGAGGCGAGGATCGACGCCGCGATCAACTACCGCAAGACCGGGGACCTGCAGGCAGCGATGGCGCAGGCCTGTCCCAAGGGAATCGACGTCTATTTCGAGAATGTCGGGGGCGCGCATCTGCGCGCCGCGCTCAACCTGGCCAATCCGTTCGGCCGGCTGGTGATGTGCGGGATGATCGAGCAGTACAACGAAGCCGTGCCGCCGCCCGGCCCGGACAACCTGATCCTGGTGATCGGCAAGAGCCTCAGGATGCAGGGCTTCATCGTTTCCAACCATGGCGACATGGCGGAGGATTTCCTGCGGGAGATGGCCGGCTGGATCGCCGAGGGCCGGATGACATGGCAGGAAACCGTGGTCGAAGGGCTGGAGCGCGCGCCGGAAGCCTTCCTGGGCCTCTTCACCGGGGCCAATACCGGCAAGATGCTCGTGCGCGTCGGTCCGGACCGGTCGTGACCCGGACGGCGCCGGTCTGTTCGGGTGGATTGCCACCCGAAGCCCGCAGGGCGAAGGGTGGTGGGCGATACTGGACTCGAACCAGTGACCTCTCCGATGTGAACGGAACGCTCTACCAACTGAGCTAATCGCCCGACGCCGCCCGCAGCCGGCACGCCCGCGACGGGGCGAGGCGATGCGTATAATGAGACCCCTGCATGATTGTCAACCAGGTTCCGCCATCGGCGCTGTCGGACACCCGCCCGGAAGGCGCCTACCGGCCCCCGGCCGACCGCTGGGACGTGCTGCAGCGCTACCTCCTGGCGCGGCACGGGCGGTTCGAACGGATCGTGCTGCCGGTCGCCCTGATCGTCCTGGCACCTCTGCTGGTCTATGCCACCAATGGCCTGACACCGCTTCTGGCGGTCCTGGCCCTGTTCTATCTCCCCCGGCTGCCCGACAGCCTGCCGGGCCTGCTGCTGGTCCGGCAGGGGCGCTGGTGGCTGCCGCTGGCCCTCCTGCTGTTCTGGTCGGGACTCTCGGCCTTCTGGTCGCTGCGGCCGCTCGACGACCTGGCCTCCAGCCTGAAGCTCGCGCTGGTCATGGGGATCGGCCTGATCGTGGTGCGGGGCATCTGCCTGACGCCGCCAGCCACGGCCAGGCGGGCCGCGCGCTTCCTGCCCGTCGCCGTCATGCTGACCGCCCTGATCGCCGCGGTGGAAATGCTGCTCGACTTTCCGGTCACCCGGCGGATGCTGGCGCAGCCGCCCGACTTCATCGGGCCGGACTTCCTGTTCCTGAACAACATCGCGCATGGCATGCCGGTGATGCTCCTGCTGCTCTGGCCGGCGGTCTATGTGCTGGCGGCGATCCGGCGCGCGCGCGCGATGGCGTTGCTCCTGCTGTTGTCGGTCGCGGCTGTCGTCCTGGTCCTGCCGATGGGCGCGACCAAGCTCGCCCTGGCGCTATCGGCGCTGCTCGGGCTGGTCGCGCTGTGGCGGCCGAAGCTGGCGATCCTGCTTGCCGGCGGCGGTGCGCTTGCGGCCATCGCCGGTCTGGCCGCGCTGCTGCTGCTGACGCCGCCGGGGCAGGTCGCCTCGGCGGCTGCCGGCCGCCTGCCGGACAGCTGGACACACCGCCTGGAGATCTGGCGCTACACGGCCGATCACATCGTCGAGCGACCGGTCGTCGGCTATGGCTTCGATGCATCGCGGCGCATCGGCGGCGAACTGGTCACCGCCAGCCGCAAGGTGCCCGTGGTGACCGGCAATGGCGGCCAGCGGCTGCCCCTGCATCCCCACAGCATGCCGCTGCAGGTCTGGCTGGAACTGGGCCTGGTCGGTGCGGTGGCCGTCCTGCTGCTTGCGCTGGGCCTGTTCCGGCTGCTCTGGCGGATGACCGGCGACCGGCCGGGCACGGCGATGGCGCTGGCGACCTTCACCGTCTGGGCGGCGATCGCCGGCCTCAGTTTCGGGATCTGGCAGACCTGGTGGCTCTGTGCGGCCTGGTTCAGCTTGGCCGCCGTCCTGCTCGCGCGGCGGGCCGTTGCCGACAGGCCAGGCGGTCAGGCGGCGGATTCGGAGGCGCCCAGCCCGGCGAGCACCTCGGGCAGCGCGGCATAGTCGTCCAGCAGCGCGTCGCCGCCGAGCTCCGCCGCAGGGATCGCGGTATAGCCGAAGGTCACCACCACCACCGGCACGCCCGCCCCCTGCGCCGCCGCCACGTCGTTCAGCGAATCCCCCAGCATCACGGCATCCCGGGCCGTCACCTGGAGGCGCCGCAGGCATTCGACCACCATGGCCGGGTCGGGCTTGCGGGTGGGCAGGGTGTCGCCGCAGACCGTCGTGTCGATGAGGTCGGTGAGCTGCAGCGCCGACAGCAGCAGGTTCGTCGGCTCCTCCAGCTTGTTGGTGCAGACGGCGATGCGGCAGCCGGCCGCGCGGGCCTCGCGGATCTGCTCCAGCACCGCGGGGAAGGGCTTGCTGCGGTCGGCGATATGCGCCCGGTAGAACGCCAGGAAGCGACGGAAGGCCGGCTCCACCCCGTCGGGCGGCGGCCCGCCGGTCGCCGCGAAGCCGCGCTCGATCATCACCCGGGCACCGTCGCCGACCATGTGGCGCACCGGCGCCAGCCCGAGGGGCGGGCGGCCATAGCCTGTCAGGACATGGTCCAGCGAAGCGGCAAGGTCGGGGGCGGTGTCGACCAGGGTGCCGTCCAGGTCGAAAATCAACGCGCCAGGCCAGGCCGGCCTGCCGGCCATCCCGCCGGCGGGGGGGGCAACCCTTCGTAGCATTCAGAAACAGCCTTTGATTCGGTAAACCCGTGAACTGCCGGTACATCGGGACGGTCGCCGGGCCGGTTGGCCGGCGGCTGCCGCAAGCGGTGGCATCGTGGCAGGAAGCCTGCCGGCACCCATGCCGTCAACCCGCGGCACGGGGCCGCCGGCCCTGCCGGCATCGCAACCGACCGCGCCATCCTTCCGCAACCTGATATCGGACCGCTCATGACAGCCGATTCCCTTGCCTCCGAGTCCCTGGCCGCCGATCCTCTGGCCGTCGTGATCCTTGCCGCCGGTCGCGGCACACGCATGCGCTCCCGCCTGCCGAAGGTGCTGCATCCTGTCGGCCAGCGACCGCTCCTGGACCATGTGCTCGAGGCGGCCGCGGGCCTGGACGCCGCGCGGCGGGTGGTGGTGCTGGGGCGCGGGATGGACGAGGTCGCCGCGCTCTGCGCCCGCCGGGGCGCGGAGACCGTGGTGCAGGACCCGCCGCGGGGCACCGGCGATGCGGTTCGCGCCGCGGCGGCCCTGCTGGCCGGCCATGCCGGGCCGGTCCTGGTGCTGTACGGCGACACCCCGCTGCTCGGGCCGGAAACCCTGTCCGGGCTGCTGCGGGCACGCGCCCCTGGCGGCCTGTCGCTGCTGACCTTCCGCCCGCCCGAGCCGGGCGGCTATGGCCGCGTGCTCTGCGACGCGGACGGCCAGGTTGCCGCCATCGTGGAGGCGCGGGATGCCAGCGCCGAACAGCTGGCGGTCGACCTGTGCAATGCCGGGCCGCTGGCGGCGCCGGGCCCCGGCCTGTTTCGCCTGCTCGCGGGGCTGGACGATGCCAACGCCCAGGGCGAGGTCTACCTGACCGACGTCGTCGCCGGCGCACGCGCGGCGGGCCTGACCGTCCACCCGTTCGAGGCGCCGGCGGACGACCTGCAGGGCATCAACACCCGCGCCGACCTGGCGGTCGCGGAGCGGATCTTCCAGGGCCGCCGGCGCGAGGCGGCAATGGCGGGCGGTGCGACACTGGTCGATCCGGCGACAGTCTGGTTCGCCGCCGATACCAGCCTGGGGCGCGATGTCGTGATCGAGCCGAACGTGGTGTTCGGCCCCGGCGTCACCGTCGAGGACGAGGTCCGCATCAAGGCGTTCTGCCATATCGAGGGCGCGCATCTGTCGCGCGGCGTCACGGTCGGGCCGTTCGCCCGGCTGCGCCCGGGCGCCGAGCTGGCGGCGGATGCAAAGGTCGGCAATTTCGTCGAGGTGAAGGCGGCGCGGATCGGCCGCGGCGCCAAGGTCAGCCACCTGACCTATGTCGGCGATGCCGATGTCGGTGCGGATGCCAATCTGGGGGCGGGCACCATCACCTGCAACTATGACGGCTTTGCCAAGCATCGCACGGTGATCGGGGCCGGGGCCTTCATCGGCTCCAACTCGGCGCTGGTGGCGCCGGTCCGGATCGGCGACGGCGCGATGGTGGCCGCGGGCAGCACGATCACCGGCGATGTCGGCGAGGATGCGCTGGCGATCGCCCGCGGCGAGCAGAAGAACCTGTCCGGTGCCGCGGCACGATTCCGGCGCAGCCGCGCCGGCAGCAAGACATCGAAGGAGAGTTGAGATGTGCGGCATTGTCGCCATTGCGGGCCCCGGGGCGGCCGTGCCCTTCCTGATCGACGGGCTGCGGCGGCTCGAATATCGCGGCTACGATTCCGCCGGCGTCGCGACCCTGGCGGATGGCGTCATCGACCGGCGCCGCGCCCCCGGGCGGATCGACAACCTGGCCGAGGTGCTGCGGACCAGCCCGTTGCCGGGCACGACCGGCATCGGCCATACCCGCTGGGCGACCCACGGCAAGCCGACCGAGGACAATGCCCATCCCCATGCCACGGATCTGGTGGCCGTGGTCCATAACGGCATCATCGAGAACTTCCGCAGCCTGCGCCAGGAACTGGCCGGGCAGGGGCTCACGCCGCAGAGCGAGACCGACAGCGAGACCGTGGCGCTGCTGCTGACCGCCCTCCTGCGCGACGGCGCCTCGCCGCAGGAGGCCGTGCCCATGGCGCTGGCCCGGCTGGAGGGGGCGTTTTCCCTGGCGATGATCTTCACCGGTCATGACGGCCTGGTGATCGGCGCCCGACGGGGCAGCCCGCTGGCGATCGGCTGGGGCCATGGCGAGATGTATCTCGGCTCGGATGCCATGGCGCTGGCCCCGGTGACGCAGCGGATCTCCTATCTCGAGGAGGGCGATTGGGTGGAACTCCGCGCCGACGGCGTGCGGATCCACGACCAGGCCGGCCGGGAGGTGGAGCGGGCGGTCCAGCAATCGGCCTATTCCGGGGCGCTGGTCGGCAAGGGCAACCATGCGCATTTCATGCACAAGGAGATCCACGAGCAGCCGACCGTGATCGGCTACACCCTGCACCGGATGATCGACGCGGCCGCGGGCAGCGTGGCGCTGCCGGCCCTGAAGACCGATCTCTCCGCGATCAAGCGGGTCATGCTGTCCGCCTGCGGCACGGCGGCCCTGGCCGCCCTGACCGGCCGGCACTGGATCGAGCATCTGGCCGGCATCCCGACCTCGTGGGACGTCGCTTCGGAGCTGCGCTACCGGGCGGTGCCGATGTCCGGCACCGAACTGGGGATCTTCGTGTCCCAGTCGGGCGAGACGGCGGATACCCTGGGTGCCATGGCCGAGGCGCAGAAGGCGGGCGCCCATACCCTGGCGATCACCAATGTGGCGGAAAGCAGCATGGCCCGGGCCGCCGACGACGTGCTGTTGACGATGGCCGGGCCGGAGATCGGCGTGGCCGCCACCAAGACCTTCACCTGCCAGCTTGTCGTCCTGGCCTGCCTGGCGATGGCGATCGGGCGGGCCCGCGGGGTGCTGACCGCCGAGGCAGAAGCCGCCTTCGTCGCCGCGCTGTCGGAGGTGCCGTCGCGCATCAACGACGTCCTGGGCCGCGAGGACCAGCTTATGCGGCTGGCGGAGACCATCGCCCCGGCACGCAACGTCCTCTATATCGGCCGCGGCATGTCCCATCCGCTGGCCATGGAAGGCGCGCTCAAGCTGAAGGAGATCTCCTACATTCACGCCGAAGGCTATGCGGCCGGCGAGTTGAAGCACGGGCCGATCGCGCTGATCGACGGTTCCATGCCGGTGATCGTCGTGGCGCCGCGCGATGCGCTGTTCAGCAAGACCCTGTCGAACATGGAGGAGGTGCTGGCGCGCGGCGGCCGGGTCCTGCTGTTCACCGATGCGCAAGGCGCCGAGGAGGCCGCCCGCCCCGGCGTGGAAAGCTTCGTGATGCCGGCGATCGACACCCTGGCCGCCCCCTTGCTCTATGCGGTGCCGATCCAGCTGATCGCCTATCATGTCGCCCTGCTGAAGGGCACGGACGTGGACCAGCCGCGCAACCTGGCGAAGTCGGTGACCGTGGAGTAGCGGCGCTTCAGGCAGGCGGCGGCGGCGCGACGGCGCGGCTGGTGCCGGTAAGGCGGTCCCGGTCGCGGCGGAACCGGTCTGCCAGCAGGTCGAAGACCGCTGCGACCGGCATGCTGCGCCGCTGGTCCATATGGGCCACCAGCCAGATCGGCAGCAGCGGGATGTCGGTGTCGGGCAGGATCTCCTGCAGGCCGGGAAACCGTGCCGCCACGACATGCGCGACCAGAGCGATGCCCAGCCCGGCCTCCGCGGCGGCGGCATGGGTCAGGAGCGAGTTGGAGCGCAGCTGTTGCCGGCCGGCCGGCACCTGCTCGGCCAGCCAGCGATGCTGCCAGAAGAACTGCGCCCGGTCGGGAAAGCCGATCAGCGGATGGTCGGTCAGGTCGGTGAGCCGCTGCGGCGCGCCGTGCCGGGCGAGGTACGGACCGGCCGCATAGAGCCCGACCCCCAGTTCCGCCACCATCCGACCCGACAGGTCGGGTTCGCGCGGTTCGAACAGGCGGATCGCGATATCGGCCTCGCGCCGCGCGAGATCCAGCGACAGGTTCTCCACGACGATATCCAGGCCGATCGCCGGCAGCCGGTCGCGCAGGGCGACAAGCGCAGGTGCAAGCCAGGCCACCGCGAGCCCTTCGGTGGCGGTGATCCGCACCCGGCCCCCGGTTGCGGTGCTGCGGTCGAGCTGCCGCGACAGGCTGGTGGCCGCCCGGCCCATCAGCGCCAGGTCGGCCAGCAGGGTTTCCGCGGCAGGGGTCAGGGTCACGCCGCCGACCCCGCGCAGCACCAGGCGCTTGCCGGTCTCACGTTCCAGCGCGGCAATCTGCCGGCTGACCGTCGGCTGGCTCAGCCGCAGGCGGCGCGCGGCCTCGGTCAGGCTGCCGCTTTCGGCGACGGCATGAAGGGTCTGCAAGCGGTCCCAGCGCATCGGGCGATCCGTCCCCGCCATGGCGTGCTATGCGAAATTGTATGATCTCTCCTCGAAATTGTCGAATTCCCATGCACTGACGCAGAGAGTAGCGTCCGCCCGGCATATCGGACACGCCATGACGGATTCGGGGAGCGGCAAAGCATGACGGAGCAGGCGGTGCAGGGGATTCCGGGACCGGCGGAGATGCCGCGGATGACGGGGCTGGACTATCTGCGGGCTGTGTTCGCGGCCCGCGATGCCGTGCCGATGGGGGCGACCCTGGGGTTCGACGGCGGCAGCTTCGAAGAGGGGCGGGCGGAATTCACCTGCAGTCCCGGGGCCCGTCACTGCAACCCGATGGGCAATGTCCATGGCGGGCTGGCAGCGACCCTGCTGGATTCCGCCATGGGCTGTGCGGTGCATACCGGGCTGCCCGCGGGGACCGGCTACACGACCGCCGAGCTGAAGATCAACTATATCCGCGCGATGACCCCGGATACCGGGCCGGTCCATGCGGTCGGGACGGTCGTGCATCTGGGGCGCCAGCTCGCCGTTGCCGAGGGCCGGCTGACCGGCGCGGATGGCCGGCTCTATGCCACCGGCTCCACCACCTGCCTGATCTTTCCGCTGCGCGCGGGCTGACCGCGCCTCTATGATCGACATCGGGGCGGCGATCGGGACAGGGGCAGGGTGGGCGGCAATGCCCTCCGCCCCCGGCCGCTTCGCCACCTGCCGTTTCGCCCGGGGGAGGATCCTGGAATGACCGACACGATGGCCAAGGCGGCGGCGCCCTGGTGGCGCATACCGACCATCGTCGTCCTGGCGGGCGCTCTGATCCTGCTCCTGTCGATCGGCACCCGCGCCACCTTCGGCATCTTCCTGGACGATATCTCGACCTCCATGAGCTGGGGCCGCGAGGTCTTTGCCCTGGCGATCGCCGTGCAGAACATCGTCTGGGGCCTGGCGCAGCCGTTCACCGGTGCCATTGCCGACCGCTATGGCGCCACCCGCACGATCGTGGTGTCCGGCCTGCTCTATGCCGCGGGCATGTACCTGATGCAGGCCAGCAGCACGCCGCTGGAGATCACCCTGACCGGCGGCTTCATGATCGGGCTGGCCATTGCGGGCTCCAGCTTCTCGGTCGTGCTGGCGGCGGTGGCGCGGGCCTTCCCGCCGGAGCGCCGCACCATCGCCTTCGGCATCTGCACCGCCATCGCCTCGCTTGGCCAGTTCACCCTGCTGCCGATCGGCCAGGGCTTCATCACCGCCTATGGCTGGCAGACCGCCATCCTGCTGCTGGGCGCGCTGACCCTGCTGATCGTGCCGCTTGCGCTGCCGCTTGCCGGGCGTAGCGCGGGCGCCGATTCCAGCTCGGCGGCCAGCTGGCGGCTGGCCCTGGGCGAGGCCATGCGTCATCGCGGCTACTGGCTGCTGACCGCCGGCTATTTCGTCTGCGGCTTCCACGTCACCTTCATCGGCACGCACCTGCCGACCTATCTGCGGGACAAGGGGCTGGATGCCGACACCGCGGCCTGGGCGCTGGGCATCGTGGGCCTGTTCAACGTGATCGGCTCCTTCGCTGCCGGCGTGCTGGGCAGCCGGTTCCGCAAGCCGCACCTGCTGGCGGCGATCTATTTCGGCCGGGCGGTGATCATCACCCTCTACATCATGCTGCCGATCTCGGTGGCCTCGACCTTCGTCTTCGCCGCCGTGATGGGCCTGCTCTGGCTGTCCACGGTGCCGGTGACGACCGCCGTGGTCGCGCAGATCTTCGGGGTGCGCTACCTGGGCATGCTGGCGGGGATCGTCTTCTTCAGCCACCAGGTGGGATCCTTCCTGGGGGCCTGGCTGGGCGGCCTGCTGTTCGACCAGACCGGCTCCTATGCCATCGTCTGGTGGCTGTCGGTGGCGCTCGGCCTGGCGGCGGCGCTGATCAACCTGCCGATCGACGACCGCGTGCTGCGCCGGGCGCCTGCATCCGCCTGACAGCCCGCCCGGGCCCGGGCCGCGGCATCGTCTCCGGCCCGCCGCAACCTCCCCGTTGACCGCCATCGGCGGGCGGCGCGACAATGCGGCCGCTCAGCCCACATCCAACGGCCCAAGCGCCGGCCCAGAAAACCAGCGAGGAACCCCATGCAGCTTTCCGACAAGAGCCTGCTGCGCAGCCAATGCTATGTCGATGGCGCCTGGATCGATGCCGATAGCGGCAAGTCCTTTGCCGTGACCAATCCAGCGACGGGAGAGGAGATCGGCAAGGTTCCGGAGATGGGGGCGAGCGAAACCCGGCGGGCGATCGAGGCCGCGGACAAGGCATGGCCGGCCTGGCGGCGCAAGACCGCGAAGGAACGGGCGGTGATCCTGCGCCGCTGGTTCGACCTGATGATGGAGAACCAGGACGACCTGGCGGTCCTGATGACGGCGGAACAGGGCAAGCCCCTGGCCGAGGCGAAGGGCGAGATCGCCTATGCGGCCTCGTTCATCGAATGGTTCGCCGAGGAGGGCAAGCGCCTCTATGGCGAGACGATCCCCACCTATGCGCCGGACAAGCGGATCCTGGTGACGAAGGAGCCGATCGGCGTCTGCGCGGCGATCACCCCGTGGAATTTCCCGGCCGCGATGATCACCCGCAAATGCGGCCCCGCGCTGGCCGCGGGCTGCACCATGGTGCTGAAGCCGGCGGAGCAGACGCCGCTGTCGGCACTGGCCCTGGCGGAACTGGCGGAGCGCGCCGGGGTGCCGAAGGGCGTGTTTTCCGTGATCACCGGCGATTCCAAGGAAATCGGCGGCGAGATGACCGGCAACCCGATCGTGCGCAAGCTGACCTTCACCGGTTCCACGGAGGTGGGCAAGCTGCTGATGAAGCAATGCGCCGGCACCATCAAGAAGCTGTCGCTGGAGCTGGGGGGCAACGCGCCGTTCATCGTCTTCGACGATGCCGACCTGGATGCCGCGGTGGCCGGCGCCATGGCCTCGAAGTACCGCAATACGGGCCAGACCTGCGTCTGCGCCAACCGGATCTACGTGCAGGACAAGGTCTATGACAACTTTGCCGGCAAGCTGGCCGACGCGGTCGGCAAGCTGGTGGTCGGCGACGGCCTGAAAGGCAAGACCGACCAGGGCCCGCTGATCGACATGCACGCGGTCGAGAAGGTCGAGGAGCATATCGCCGATGCGGTCGGCAAGGGCGCCAAGGTGGTGATGGGCGGCAGCCGGCACGACCTGGGCGGCACCTTCTTCCAGCCGACCCTGCTGACCGGGGTCAACCCGCAGATGAAGGTCGCCCGCGAGGAGACCTTCGGCCCGCTGGCGCCGCTGTTCCGCTTCGACCGCGAGGAAGAGGCGGTGCAGGCCGCCAACGACACGGAGTTCGGCCTGGCCTCCTATTTCTACAGCCGCGACATGGGGCGCATCTGGCGTGTCGCCGAGGGCCTGGAATACGGCATCGTCGGCATCAACACCGGCATCATCTCCACCGAAGTCGCGCCGTTCGGCGGCGTGAAGGAATCCGGCCTGGGCCGCGAGGGCTCCAGATACGGCATCGAGGACTATCTGGAGGTGAAGTATCTCTGCATGGGCGATATCGACAAGTGAGCGACGCCCAGCCCGATGCGGACCAACCGGCCAAGGCAGGCACCGTGAGCAGCGCAACGCAGCCGAGCCTGTTCTTCGTCACCCTGCCGAAGAGCGGGACCACCTATACCTGGCAGACCCTCGCGGAGCTGACGGGGCTGGACACCACCCCGAAGACCGACGACACGCCGCCCTGGACCGCGTACTGGGCGGGGCGGGAATTCGGCATCGCCTCGCTCTACTCCGCCGGCGATTTCACCAGCCAGATGTTGCGCCCCGATGCCCTGTCGCGGTTCCTGCCGGAGGGCTTCCTGTTCGGCGCGCATATGCTGCCCAGCCGCCACAACATGCTGGCGCTGAAGGAAGCGGGTCTGTCCAAGGTGACCGTCCTGTTGCGCGATCCGCGGGACGCCACGGTGTCCTGGGTCCACCACATGCAGCGGATGGGGCCGGAAACGCGGGGCTATCACTCCAAGATCTACGGCATGCCCTGCGACCTGTGGGACTGGCCGCATGACCGGCAGATGGCATTCTATGTGCGGGTCTGGCTGCCGCTTGCGGTGAACTGGGTCGAGGCCTGGCTGGAATATTACGCCGATCCGGACCGCGACCTGGACATCCAGCTGCTGCTGTTCGACGACCTGAAGACGGCGCCGCGGCGCTATTTCGAACGGATCCTGGCGTTCCACGGCAATGCCGCGCGATCCTGGGAACCGGTCAAGCCGCCGGAACCCGGCAAGCGCCATTTCCGCGGCGGGCGCCATGGCGACTGGAGCCGCGAATTCCAGTGGGACGACCGGGCCCTGTCGGACCTGCTGCTGGCGGATCGCCTGCAGCGTGCCTATCGCCGGGCGGCGGCGGCCCATCCGGACATGCGCACGGCGCGGGTGCTGCTGGAGGCGGGCGACCGCAGCGGCGCGGCGCGCCACTACATGGGCGTGCTGCGCGACTTTCCCCATGCGGCCGCGGCGCAGGACGGCATTGCCGAGATCCTGGGCCTGGACGACCGCCCCGACCTGCCGGTCGATGCGGTCGACAATGTCGCCGGCCTGTTCGTGCGGCCGACCGAGGCGCTGGATGCGCTGGAGGCGCAGATCCGCACCAAGGCCGCCTGACGAACCCGGCCGCCCGGGCCGGCCCATCCGACAGATCCGGTCAGCCCGGCGGATCCGCCGCGCCTTTCCCGCTGGACCGGCCGCTTCCCCTGTCGGACACTGACGCCAGGCCCGGCCCCCCGGCGGAACCGGTTTGTGATCGCGATCACTGCCAAGCCATGCCGCTCAGGCAAGTGTGATCGCCGGATCCTGCCGGATCTGCCATGATGGGGCAGCTGAAGCGCGGGCCATCGCAGCGGCGGCTGACCACGAGACTTCCGTCGCCAATGCGCGGCGCCTGCGGGTGCCGTGCGATGGAGTTTGCACGATGGCGCTGCATTCCGGTTTGCTGCCGAATGTGGGACCCGGCGCGACGCGCGTCGCCCGCACCCGCCGGGCGGTCGGAAACCGGCCAATGCACGCGCAGGCTGAAGCGGCGGACGGGCCGCGATGAGATCGCCGGGCGACATCTTGCAAGCCTTCTATGCGCCATATGCCCCTGCATGGCAGATGCAGCAGTCGAGCTACGGCCACGGCTTCGCGCCGGTTCCGGGCGTCAACGACGCCTGGGCCGAATGGCACGACAGCAGCGGCTCCCCGCGCACAGGATGGGCGGCCGACGGCGCCCTCGCGTTCGCCGCGACCCGGTCGGGCCCGTCGGGGTCGGAGATGGCTGCCGGGCTGTCGCCCCTGGCCGAGGGATCGCGCGCCGACCGGATTCCGGCCCTGGACGTCGCCCGGATCGCCGCTCCGGCCGGCCCGGATGACGGCCTGGGGCCTGTCTCCTTCGGCGCGATGCCGGACCCTGCCATGGCGGCCCGCATCGCGGCGCTGCATGACGCTGCCGCCGCGCCTGCCGGGGCGTTCGCAACGGTGTCGCCTGCCGCCGCGCCGCCACTGGCCGGGATGGCGGGTGTAGAGGCCATGCCGGCGGTCGCGGGCGGCGCGAAGCTGGCAGGTCATTTCGGTGGTGCCGGCCTCGACGATCCGGGCGGGACCCGGGATTTCCCGGCCATCGGCTTCGCGGGTTCCGTCGCCAACCAGGCGAATACCGCCATGCAGGCGGATGCCGCGCGCAGCGCCTATGGCGTCGACGGCACCGGCATCCGGATCGGCGTCCTGTCGGACAGCTACAACACGCTTGGCGGTGCCGCCGCGGACATCGCCTCGGGCGACCTGCCGGCAGGCGGGGTCACGGTGCTCGACGAATACAGTGGCACGGGCATCGACGAAGGCCGGGCGATGCTGCAGCTGATCCACGACGTGGCGCCCGGGGCCGAGCTCCTGTTCCATACCGCCTTCGAAAGCGTCACGGGGTTCGCACAGGGCATCATCGACCTGGCCGATGCCGGTGCCGATATCATCGTCGACGACGTGATCTACCTGGCCGAGCCGATGTTCCAGGACGGGCCGATCGCCCAGGCGATCGACGAGGTGGTCGCGCGCGGCGTCGCCTATTTCTCGTCGGCCGGCAATAACGGGCGCGACGGCTATGAAAGCGCCTTCCGCGGCAGCGGCGAGTACAGCCTTGGCGCCGCGTTCGGCGAGCTGCACGATTTCGATCCCGGGGCCGGCGTGGACGTCACGCAGACGATCTACGTGCCGAGGGGCCAGTCCTTCACCCTGTCCTTCCAGTGGGACCAGCCGTTCAACTCCTTTGCCTCCAGCGCCGGCTCCGGTGGCTCCGCCAGCGATATCGACATTTACGTGCTGGACGCCAACGGCACCCTGCAGACCGCCGGCTATGCAGCGGGCAGCCGCAGCTGGGAAAACAATCTGGGCGCCGACCCGCTGGAACTGTTCGCCTTCACCAACACGACCGGTTCGGACTATCTGCAACTCGTGATCGCCAACTATGACGGTCCCGATCCCGGCCTGATGCGCTATGTCGCCTTCGGCAGCTTCACGGCCGTGGAATATGGCGGCGGCGGCACGGTCTACGGCCATGCGGCCGCGGCCGGCGCACAGGCGGTGGGCGCCGCCTGGTACGGCGACACGCCGGCCTACGGCACCTCGCCGCCGGAGATCGAATACTTCTCCTCGGCCGGCACGAGCACCATCCTGTTCGACGCGGCGGGCAACCGGCTGGCGAGCCCCCAGGTCCGCGCGACCCCGGACATCACCGCGCCGGATGGCACCAACACGACCTTTTTCGGCGCCGACGTGGACGGTGACGGGGCGCCGAACTTCTTCGGCACCTCTGCCGCGGCGCCGCATGCCGCGGCCGTTGCCGCATTGATGCTGCAGCTCAACCCGGCACTGAGCGTCACCGAGATATACGACGTCCTGAAGGCCACCGCGATCGACATGGACGATCCGTTCACGCCGGGCTTCGATACCGGCTGGGACGCCGGCACCGGCTATGGCCTGATCCAGGCGGATGCGGCCCTCGCGGCGCTGGGGGTCGGCGGCGGCGGCGGCGGTGGCGGCGCGCCATCCAACCCCGCCAACCTGTATGTCGGCGATAGCGGGCCCAACGGGATGGTCGGCACCGCGGCCAACGACACGATCATGGGCCTGGCCGGCGCCGACACCCTGAGCGGCGGCAATGGCAATGACAGCCTGGACGGCGGCGAGGGCAACGACCTGGTCTATGGCGAGGACGGGGTCGACTTCCTGCAGGGCGGCGCCGGCGTCGACACCCTGTTCGGCGACAATGGCGGGGATTGGCTCGAGGGCGGCGACGGACAGGACCTGCTGGCCGGCATGAACGACGACGACGTCCTGTTCGGCAATGCCGATGCCGATACCGTCTATGGCAATGGCGGTGCCGACCGGTTGTACGGCGGCACCGGCAACGACCTGATGAATGGCGGCAGCGGCTCCGACCTTGTCGAGGGCGGCGACGGCGCCGACAGCCTCTATGGCCTGTGGGACCTGGACACCTTCATCAGGGCAGGCGCTGCCGGGCATTCCTTCGACACCGGCAGCAGCGACACCCTGCGCGGCGGCGGCGGCGCGGACCATGTCTATGGCGGCACCGGTGACGACTGGGTGGACGGCGGCGACGGCAACGACCTCGTCGTGGGGCTGACCGGCAACGATGTCGGCCAGGGTGGCGACGGCAACGACACCGTCTATGGCAATGCCGGCGCGGACAGCCTGTATGCCGGCGGCGGCGACGACCTGGTCAATGGCGGGTCCGGGTCGGACCTGATCGAAGGCGGCGACGGTGCCGACATGCTCTATGGCCTGTGGGACCTGGATACCTTCCTGGCCGCCGGCGCCGACGGGCATGGCTTCGACAGCGCCAGCAGCGACCATCTGCGCGGCGGCGGCGGTGCCGACACGATCTATGGCGGGACCGGCGCCGATATCGTCGAGGGCGGCAGCGACAACGATCTCCTGGCGGGTCTCACCGGCAACGATACGCTCCAGGGCGGCGACGGCGCGGACTCCGTCTATGGCAATGCCGGGGCCGACCGGATCTATGGCGGCGGCGGCGGCGATTCCCTGAACGGCGGGACCGGCGCCGATTCCCTGGAAGGCGGCGATGGCGACGATGTCCTGGTCGGCCTGTGGGATCTCGCCACCTATATCCAGGCCGGTGCGCTCGAGGGCGGCTACGATGCCGAGAGCAGCGACACCCTGGCCGGAGGAAGCGGCAATGACAGCCTGACCGGGGGGTCCGGCAGCGATCGCCTGGATGGCGGCAGCGGCGATGACGAACTGGTCGGCCTGTGGGGGGACGATACCCTGACCGGCAACGGCGGCAGCGACCGGATCTACGGCAATGGCGGGACCGACCAGCTGTACGGCGAGGACGGCGACGACTGGCTGGATGGCGGTGGCGGCAACGACCGGCTGTGGGGCGGCAGCGGCGCCGACACCCTGGTCGGCATCTGGGGCGAGGATGTGCTGACCGGCGGCAGCGGTGCCGATCGCTTCGTCAGCCACGGCGCGGATTTCGGCAGCCATCTCATCGCCGACTTCAGCATCGCCGAGGGCGACAGCCTGCAGGTCATCGGCGCGACCGGGGCGATCTCGGCGGCGATGGGAAGCCAGTGGGTGGAGATCCTGGACGATCGGGGCAGTCGGCTGTTCACCCTCGAAGGGGTCGTCGATCCGGCGGGGCTGACGATCCTGGTCTGATCCCGGCCCGGACCCGCGCCGGGGAGCGAAAGGCGCATATGCGCTGCCCGGCACGCGCGGCCGGGGTTCGCTCACGATGGATCGTATGGCAGAGTTTGAAGGTCCCCGTGCCGAGGGCGGTATCCGCCCCGACATCTTGTCTGCAATGCCAGGATAAGAGACCTTCAGCCCATGAAACCGACGCGACACGACAATCAGGGCGCCGATGGCGGGCCGCAGCCGGGCGGCGGGCCGCAGGGCGGGACCGGTGCGGGTTTTCGGGACTTTGCCCAGGACGGCGCGACCGGCATGCCCGATGGCGCGCCGCTGCGGCGCATGGTGGGCGGGATCTCGGCGGTCATGGTGATCGTCTGGACCCTGCTCTGGCTCGCCTTCTATGCCTTGATCGAACTGCTGGGGAATGTCCTGGTCTGGCTGTCCCGCACGATTTTCGAGGCGCAGGGCATGGCCGATTTCTTCGCCGGCGTGTTCGGCTTCCTGCAGGATCTGGGCTTCGTGACGATCGCGATCATCTGGGCGATCGGCGTGGTCCTGGCGATCGGCTTCAACCTGGTGACCCACCGGGCCACCCGCGATGCCGAGGCCCGCTGGTCGCAGCGCCGCGGCGACCATGCCCACCCGGTCGGCGCCGACGGCAGCGATGGCACGGACCCGTCCGGCGGGCCGCGACGTCGGCCGCGACGGGGCAGTGCCGCGCCGCGGCGCGACAGCGGACGCGGCAGCCGGCGGCCGGTGACCATAGACCTGCGCCGCGACGGCGATACCTATCGCTGAAGGCAGTCCGGGACGAGCGGCTCGCGGCCATGTCGCTTGCGGCGCCCGTGCGGGGTTGCTAAGCCCGGCGATGCGCGGTCTTGCCGGCCGTGCGCCGGGCAGGGTGGAGGATGGCGATGGCGGACTATGATTTCGACCTTTTCGTGATCGGCGGCGGGTCCGGCGGGGTGCGCGCCGCACGGATCGCGGCCGGCCACGGCGCGCGCGTCGCCATCGCCGAGGAATACCGCTTCGGCGGCACCTGCGTGATCCGCGGCTGCGTGCCCAAGAAGCTGCTGGTCTATGCCTCGCATTTCCACGCCGAACGGGAGGAGGCGGCCTTCTATGGCTGGGAGACCGGGCCGGCGCGCTTTTCCTGGCCGCGGCTGATCGCCAACAAGGACAAGGAGATCGCGCGGCTGGAGGGGCTCTACCGCAAGGGTCAGGAGGGGGCCGGTGTCGCCATCTTCGACAGCCGGGCGGTCCTGGTCGACCCGCACACGGTGCAGGTCACCGGCAAGCGGGTCACGGCGGGCAGGATCCTGCTCGCCACCGGCGGGCATCCGTTCAAGCCGCAGATCCCGGGCGCCGAGCTGATGATCACCTCCGACGAGGCGTTCCACCTGCCGGACCTGCCGCGGCGGATCCTGGTGCTGGGCGGCGGCTATATCGCCGTCGAATTCGCGGGCATCTTCAACGGCATGGGCGCGGAGACCGTGCTCGCCTATCGCGGCGAGCAGATCCTGCGCGGCTTCGATGACGACATCCGGTCGCATCTTCATGGCGAGCTGAAGAAGGGGCATCTGGAGATCCGGTTGCAGGCGGATCCGGCCAGGGTGGACCGGGCGGGAGACGCCCTGAAGGTCACCTTCACCGACGGCCGGACATTGGAGACCGACCTGGTGATGGCGGCGACCGGCCGGCGGCCCAACACCTCCGGCCTGGGCCTGGATGCGGCCGGGATCGCCTGTGCCGAGAGCGGCGCGGTGATCGTCGATGCCTATTCGCGCACCAACGTCCCCAGCGTGTTTGCGGTCGGCGACGTCACCGACCGGGTCAACCTGACCCCGGTGGCGATCCGCGAGGGCCATGCCTTTGCCGATACCGAGTTCGGCGGCATGGACCGGAAGGCGGACCATGACAATGTGCCTTCCGCCGTCTTCTCGCAGCCGTCGGTGGGATCGGTGGGGCTGACCGAGGCCGAGGCGCGCAAGCGCTACGCCCGGCTGGACATCTACCGCTCGACCTTCACGCCGATGAAGAACACGTTGACGGGAATGGCGCAGAAGACCCTGATGAAGCTGATCGTGGATACCCAGACCGATCGCGTGCTGGGCTGTCACATGGTCGGCCCGGACGCGGCGGAGATCGTCCAGGGCCTGGCGATCGGCATCAAGATGGGCGCGACAAAGGCCGATTTCGACGCGACGGTTGCCATCCATCCCTCCGCGGCGGAAGAATTCGTCACCATGCGCAACAAGGAAACGGTGTCGACCGCCCAGGCAGCGGCGGACTGACCGTCGCGGCCCGCGGGCCGCGACCTGCAAGGGGGCCCGCGCCGCGACCGAACGGGCGGCCCCTACTTAAGGAAACGCAACGATGAAACCGATGTCAGGCGCGCAGATGGCCGTCACCCGTGCCAGCGGCGCTGCCGAGAACTGGACTCCCGAAACCTGGCGCAGCCGGCCGGTCGAGCAGATGCCCGACTATCCGGACCCCGCCCTGCTGGCGGATGTCGAACGCCGCCTGGCGAAGCAGCCGCCCCTGGTGTTCGCCGGCGAGGCCCGCAACCTGAAGAAGGACCTGGCGCGGGTCGCCCGCGGCGAGGCTTTCCTGCTGCAGGGCGGCGATTGCGCGGAGAGCTTCGCCGAGTTCGGTGCCGACAATGTGCGCGACACCTTCCGGGTGCTGCTGCAGATGGCGGTGGTGCTGACCTTCGGTGCCGGCTGCCCGGTGGTGAAGGTCGGCCGCATGGCGGGTCAGTTCGCCAAGCCGCGCTCCAAGCCGACGGAGACGATCGACGGCGTGGAACTGCCCAGCTATCGCGGCGATATCGTCAACGGCATGGAGTTCGATGCGCAGGCCCGCCAGCCGGACCCGGAGCGCCAGCTGCAGGCGTTCCACCAGGCGGCAGCGACCCTGAACCTGCTGCGCGCCTTCGCGCAGGGCGGCTATGCCGACCTGCACCAGGTGCATCGCTGGAACCTGGGCTTCGTGTCGCAGAGCGCGGAGGCCGAGCGCTGGCGCGAGACGGCGGACCGGATCACCGAGAGCCTGCGCTTCATGGAGGCTTGCGGCATCACCCCGGCGGCCACGCCGGAGATGCGCTCCACCCGCTTCTACACCAGCCACGAGGCCCTGCTGCTGGGCTACGAGCAGGCGCTGACCCGGGTGGATTCGACCTCCGGCAACTGGTACGCGACCTCCGCCCACCTGCTCTGGGTCGGCAACCGGACGCGCCAGCCCGATGGCGCGCATGTGGAGTTCCTGCGCGGCATCGCCAACCCGATCGGCATCAAGTGCGGCGCCGACCTGGAGCCCGACGACCTGCTGCGCCTGCTGGACAGCCTGAACCCGGCGGACGAGGCCGGGCGGATCGTGCTGATCAGCCGCATGGGGGCGGACAAGGTGGCCGACGGCCTGCCGCGGCTGATCCGCAAGGTGCAGGCCGAGGGCCGCACCGTGGTCTGGTCCTGCGACCCGATGCACGGCAACACCCTGACCTCCTCCAACGGCTACAAGACCCGGCCGATGGACCGCATCTGGACGGAGGTCCGCCAGGTGTTCGAGGTGCATGCCGCGGAGGGCTCCTATGCCGGCGGCGTGCATTTCGAGATGACCGGGCAGGACGTGACGGAATGCCTGGGCGGTGCGCAGGCGATCGCCGAGGCCGACCTGTCGAGCCGCTACCACACCCATTGCGACCCGCGGCTGAACGCCAACCAGGCGCTGGAGCTGGCCTTCCTGATCGCCGGCCTCTTGAAGGAGGAACGTGACCGTGTCGGCACCAGTTTCGCTGAAGCCGGTTGACGCGGACGCGGCTCCGCTGGAAGCGGAAGTCGCCGACCGAACGGACGTCTATTTCAAGAAGACCCGCGCCATCGTGGAGGCCTTCGGCGACCGCGAGGTCACCTATGCCGTCTTCATGCGGCGCCCGGTGATCTTCTGCCCGCGGCTGATGGTGGACTGGCTGCAGAAGATCGCGCGGGTGCGCGGCACCTCGTTCCGGGTGGATCCGCAATACGAGGAAGGCGCCTGGGTCGGCGCCGGCCAGCCGCTGGTCTACATCACCGGCTCGATGGCGCACCTGGTGGACCTGGAGACGCTCTACCTGCAGAAGCTGGGCCCACCCTGCGTGGCGGCCTACAACGCCTTCTCCATGTGCTGCGACCTGCCGAACGTGAAGTTCCTGGCGATGGACGCACGCCATTGCGCGGGCGCGGAGATGGCGGAGATGATGGCCTATGCCGCCTCGGTCGGCAGTCGCGCCGCCCGCGAGGCGCGCAACGCCTGCGGCTTCATCGGCAATGCCACCGACGCCACCGCGCATTATTTCGGCAACGAGCGCGGTTTCGGCACCATGCCGCATGCGCTGATCGGCTATGCCGGCTCCACCGTGCGGGCCGCCGAGATGTTCGTCGAGCGCTTCCCGGCGGAATCCCTGACCGTGCTGGTCGACTATTTCGGCCAGGAGGTCACCGACGCGCTGGCGGTCTGCCGGCGCTTCCCCGACCTGGTGGAGGCCGGGCGGGTGGCGGTGCGGATCGACACCCATGGCAGCCGCTATCTGGAAGGGCTGGACCCCTACAGCTCCTACGCGGTGCTGGAGCGGCATGTGCCGAACGCGATCCAGCAGTACCGCACCTCCTCGGAGCTGCGCTGGCTGGTCGGCACCGGGGTCTCCGCCGCGGCGATCTACCACCTGCGCGAGGAGCTGGACGGCGCCGGCTTCCAGAAGGCCTCGATCGTCGCCTCTTCCGGCTTCTCGCCGGCGAAGTGCAAGGTGATGGCCTCGGTGCAGGCGCCGGTCGACATGATCGGCACCGGCTCCTACCTGCCGGAAAGCTGGACGGAGACCTACTGCACCGCCGACATCATCGCCTATGACGGCAAGGAGCAGGTCAAGGTCGGACGCGAGTTCCTGCTGAAGCGGCGGGGGTAGGGGCGCGCGGCGGCGGCCGGCCTCTTCCAGTTCCAGGGCAGCAACTCGTCCAGCCGGTTTTGCGGCGTATCGGCGATGTGACCGAGCACATGAGCCAGCCAGGCCTGCGGGTCGCACTCGTTCGGCTTTGCACTGACGCTGAGGGTGTACATGAACGCGGCCCTGTCGCCGCCCGGTCGCAGCCGGCACACAGCCACGACTTCCGCTTATGCAACGATCTCCATAACCGGAAGAACGCCCTTTTCGCCGGCCATAACGAAGGCGGACGCACCTGGGACCGTATCGCCTCCCTGATCGAGACCGCCAAGCTCAACGGCGTCAAGCCCTACGCCCATCTCGAGACCACCCTGGAGGCGATCGACGCCAGCCGTCCGAAGGCCCCCATCTACGACCTGCTGCCATGGGCATTCAAGACAAACACCTGAGAGGGTTGGGCGGTGCACCGCTTACCATTGCTGAAGTTGGGGCCCTGATTCGGTTTATTTATCGCTCTTTTGGATAAGATATTTATTAAACGTAAATTTACCTATCGCACTTAAGAAACGGACTTTCAGGATCCGGACGGCGCCGTTGGGCGCATTCCGCGTTTTCTAGGCGATTCGGTAAAGGAATATGAATCATGCGATTGAGCGATGTTCGCATCACCACAAAGACATTCGGCGGCTTCGGACTGGTGCTTCTTCTTCTGCTTCTGATCGGCGGCGGCGCCGTGGTTGCGTTGTCAAGCAGCAGCGATCTGTTCCGCCAATATCGGGCGCTCGCGCGCGGGTCGAACGCGGCCGGCGCCGTGTCGGATGCGATGATGGCGACCCGCCTGGACGTGAAGAATTTCGTGATCCGTGCCAATGCGGAAAGCATTGCCAAGGTCGAGGCCGGCGGCGTCGCCACCATGGAGGCCGCGAAGCGGGCCGAGGAGCTGGCGGTAACCCCTGAAGCCAAGCGGGTCGTGGCAGAGATCGTTGCCGGGCTCCAGAACTACAAGGCCACTTTTTCACAGGTCACAGACCTGCAGGCGCAGCGCAACGAGGTCGTGAACGGTACCCTGAACAAGCTCGGCCCCGAGATCCGGAAACATCTGTCGGAGATCATGCAGAGCGCCTATCGCGACAGCGATGCGGCGGCGGCCTACCGGGCCGGGGCGACCCAGGAACAGCTTATGCTGACGCGCTACTACGCGCAGCGCTACCTGATCGACAATCGGGAACAGGATTACTCCCGGATCGGCGAACATGGTGCAGCGATGAAGAAGGCCGCGGGCGAATTGCTTGCGGAACTGGAGAATCCCAAGCGACGGCAGCTGGCACAGGCCGTGATCGATGGTGGGGAGGACTATCTTGCCGCTGTCGAACGCGTCCACGGCATCATCTCCAAGCGCAACGACCTCATCGTCAACGGCCTGGACCGGATCGGTCCGGCCGTCATGGCGCAGGCCGGTCAGCTGGTCGGCATGGCCAAGGGCGAGCAGGACCGGCTGGGACCGGAGGCGGAGGCCAACCTGTCGCAGGCGGTCACCCTGGTGATCGTCGCGGTGGCCGTCGCGTTGCTCATCGGGGCGGTGGCTGCCTGGTTTATCGGCACTGGGATCGCCCGCCCGGTCGGTGCCATGACGGCGGCCATGGCGCGACTGGCCGGCGGCGATAGATCCGTCGAGATCCCGGCGCAGGCGCAGAAGGACGAGGTCGGTGCCATGGCCGGCGCAGTCCAGGTCTTCAAGACCACAATGATCGAGTCTGAGCGGCTGGCCGCGGAACAGGCGGCGGCACAGCAGGCGCAGATCGAGCGGGCGGAGCGGCTGGAAGAGTTGACCGGACGTTTCGAGAGCGTGGTCAGCGAAGTGGTCCAGAGCCTGGCGAGCGCGGCGGACCAGATGGATGCAAGCGCCAGCTCGATGTCCGGCATTGCCGACCGCACCAGGACCGACGCCACCTCGGCGGCAGGGACCTCCACCCAGTCGTCCGCCAACGTGCAGACCGTGGCCTCGGCGGCAGAGGAACTCTCCGGCTCGATCACCGAGATTGCCCGCCAAGTCGAACAATCCTCGGGGATTTCCCGCCGGGCCGTAGACCAGGCGGGCGAGACCCAGGACACGGTCCAGCAACTGGCCCGTGCGGCGGACCGGATCGGCGAGGTGGTCGGCCTGATTTCCGACATTGCCGAACAGACCAACCTGTTGGCGCTGAACGCCACGATCGAGGCGGCGCGCGCCGGCGAGGCGGGCAAGGGCTTCGCGGTAGTCGCGTCGGAAGTGAAGTCGCTGGCCACCCAGACAACCAAGGCCACCGGCGATATCGGTCAGCAGATCGCCGAGATCCAGAACGTGACCAAGGCGGCTGTTTCGGCGATCGAGCGCATCGCCGCAACCGTGGAAGAGGTGAACGGCATTGGCGGGTCGATCGCCGCGGCGGTGGAGGAACAGACTGCGGCCACCAGCGAGATCGCCCGCAACGTGCAGGAGGCCGCAGCCGGCACACAGGATGTCACAGGGGTTCTGGGCGAACTGCAGGTCGGTGCTGACGAGACCAAGAATGCTGCCGACCAGCTGCAGGTCGCGGTCAGCGAGGTCAATGTCCGGACCCGATCCTTGCGGCAGGAGGTCGACGACTTCCTGGCAGGTGTGAAGGCAGCGTGATCTTACCTGCAATGCCGTGATCGCCATCTCGTGGGCGACAGTATTGAGTAATCCGATCCCGCCATCGTCGTTCCAGCAATGCGGAGCGACGATGGCGGATCGTGGGCAACCGCGAGCCACCGGCCTTGTTCGTGTGCCGAATCCCGTATCGTCGTCGCAATTCCGGATCGGAAGGCTGGCACAGCTGCTGAAGTGGGGCCAAAAGAGTGTCTGAAATTGCCACTGATGAGTTGCCGCTGGGCCCTTCGTCCAAGGTTCATGCCGTGGCCCAGTCAACCACGATCAGAGCATTCATAGCCGCGTGGGAGATACTGCTTTCCCACAAGCTTGGTGACCTGCCGTCAAGAAGGGAACTGCAACCCAGGATCATCAAGTCTTTCATGTCGTCGTGCTGGCTCTATTCCCGCAATTCAGAAGGAACTTTCTCCTGCATCCTGGCCGGAGATGCAGTGCGAGATTTCTGGAGGGCACCGACACGCGGGAGGAATCTGCAGGAGATCATACCGAATGGCGACCATATTGAGGTCCAGAACCGTCTTTCTTTGGCAATAGACGGCCAATACCTGATCCACAGTATCAATCGATCCGCAGGAAAGCACTATGCTGTTGTCGAGCGGATCTACGCCCCGTTAATGCGGGACCTAGACGGCATCGCCTACGTGTTCGGATGTTCTGACTACAATATGGGGCGCAAACGACCTTCCCGGACAGTTGCCCCGGAGAATGAAACTATGAATCTGTTCGACGCTTCTTCACTCGCATTGGTGGACGAAGAGTAACCGGCCGGTAGAGATCGCCAGCTCTATTCAGTTTTCGCCCGCCCAGCGATACGGGCTTCGTTCTCTCCGTGGATTTCGATGAGCTGGCCGAGCATCTCGATGCCGTAGTCGGTGAAGGCCGTCGTTCCATCCTCGCCGGTGGCGAAGATCCAGGGCGCGCCGTCCCCCGGCTCCATCTCGACGCTGATGGCGTGGAGGAGTTCCTCGTCCTCGCCGAGCATCGCCGCGGCGCAGGCCAGGGTGTAGGCGCGGCTGTTCGCGGCCAAGACTGGCCCTGCCGCAGGTTCCTGCTGAAGCGACGCACATTGCCGCCGTCCAGGTCGCCGCCCGCCGTCGTCGACAACGCGCAGCGGCGAATGACGGGCGGGCCCGGGGCGGCTCCCTATTCGCAGGCCACGTGGAACCGGTAGCGGGGCGGGCCCTTCAGGCCGATATCGACCGTGCCGCGGGCGTTGCGATAGGCGCCAACGCCGCCAAGGATCGCCACCTCGACCTCGTCCGGGCGATGCTCGGGGTTGTGGAAGTCGATGGCATAGTCGTGCAGGGCCCGGCCGAACATCACCCCCGCATCGTCCTGGAACACATGGTCGCTGATATAGGCGTCGCTGCGGGCATCGGTGGCGTTGCGGATCATCGTCGCCTGCCACATCGCCTCCCCGGCGACCTGGCCGTCGGCAGTGCGCATCACCATGCGCCCGACCCGCGTGTCGGCCAATGTGGCGCCGTCCTTGCCATGGTCGACAGAGACGACCTTGCGTTCATGGCCTTCCAGCGCCGGCTCGCCGCACAGCCCCTTGCTTTCGGCAAAGGCGGGGAGGACGGGAAGGGCGAGCATCGTCGCGAGGCCGAGCGCCGCGATCTTGATCCTGGTGCGAGGGGGCATGGGCATCTCCTGTGGTGCCGGCGGCATGCCCCAATCCATCGGCTGATGCCGGGATCGGGTATGTCCGACGGAAGAGGCCCGTCACGATCCTAGGTGCTTTCCTGCCGATGTCCAGCAGAAGGCACGCCGGGCGACGGTGCGATACGCCCCGGGACGTGTCCGCTGCCGTATCGCAACATGGTCTGCACGAAAGAGTCTTCGTCGCGTCACGATCCTGAAAACAGGCGGTCATGTTGCGTCTGTAGGTCTTCCGGCATGGCGCTTCGCCCGAAGCGTCGGTCTTTCCCAGGCTGGAGGGCAGCACGATGCTCCATTCACTCAGTCGGCGAACCCTGCTTGCGCTCGGTTTGTCGGCCGCCACATCCGTTGCGGCCTTGGCCGCCTTTGCCCCGGCCCGCGCGGCCGAGGACCCGCGCCCGGCCATCAAGGTGGCGGTGCAGCAGGTCGTCAATTCCGGTGCGCTGACCCCGCTGCGCGAGCAGAGCAATGTCGGTGCCCGGATCTTCCCGATGATCTACGCGCCGCTGATCGAACTCGACCGGCAGGGCGATTTGGCGCCGATCCCCGGCCTGGCCGAATCCTGGCGGCGGATCGACGACCGCACCATCGAGCTGACCCTGCGGGAGGGCGCCACCTTCCACAATGGCGATCCGGTGACGGTCGAGGATGTGGTGTTCTCCTTCGGCCCGGAGCGGATGTTCGGCAACCTGCCGCCGGTCGGCCCCGACGGCAAGACCAGGACGGTCGCGGTCGAGGAAGCCAAGACCGTCGTCGGCGGCGGCCCGGAGCTGCCGCCGGAAGTCCCGGCGATCGCGCGCCGCCTCTGGCCGTCGCTGGAGAAGGTGGAGGTCGTCGACGACCGCACCGTCCGCTTCGTCAATGCGGTTCCCGACCTGACCATGGAAGGCCGGCTGGCCCGCTCCGGCTCGTCGGAGATCATCTCCAAGAAGGCCTTCCTGGCGGCAAAGGACTGGGCGAGCTGGGCGCAGCACCCGGTCAGCGCCGGCCCCTACAAGGTCAAGGAGTTCAAGCCCGACAACGTGCTGGTGCTGGAACCGCATGACGCCTATTTCCGCGGCAAGCAGCCGCTGAGCGAGGTCCGCTACCTGGTGGTGCCGGAGGTTTCGGCCCGGGTGAACGGCCTGCTGGCCGGCGACTACCAGTTCGTCAGCGACATCCCGCCCGACCAGATCGCCACCGTGGAGGCCGATCCCAGGTTCGAGATCGTCGGCGGCCCGGTGCTGAACCATCGCCTGATAGTGTTCGACAAGAACCACCCGCAGCTCGCCGATCCCAAGGTCCGCCAGGCGCTGACCCATGCCATCGACCGCGAGGCGATCGTCGAGGCGCTCTGGGGCGGCCGCACCAGCGTGCCGGCCGGCCTGCAATGGGAATATTACGACGACATGTTCCACGCCGACTGGGCGGTTCCCGCGTTCGACATGGACCTGGCGAAGAAGCTGGTCGCCGAGAGCGGCTATGACGGCAGCCCGATCCCGTTCCGCGTGCTGAACAACTACTACACCAACCAGGTGCTGACGGCGCAGATCCTGGCCGAGGGCTGGAAGCAGGCCGGCCTGAACGTCGATCTGCAGATGCAGGAGAACTGGCAGCAGATCCTGAAGCGCGACGAGACCCGTGCGATCCGCGACTGGTCGAACTCCGCGCCGTTCAGCGACCCGGTCAGCTCGCTGGTCAACCAGCACGGGCCGAACGGCCTGCAGCAGCAGGGCGGCGAATGGACCAACGCGGAGTTCAACGAGCTGTCGGACCGGCTGGAGAAGTCCACCGACCCGGCAGAGCGCCGCGCCGCCTTCCGCCGCATGCTGGAGATCGCCGAGCGCGAAGACCCGGCCTTCACGGTGCTGCACCGGAACGTGGTGTTCTACGGCAAGCCCAAGGCGATCGCCTGGGACTGGTCGCCGACCTTCGCCATGGACTTCCGCGCCGGCAATATCCGCATGCCGGGCGAGTGAGCGATGCGGTCCCTGCTGACCAGCAGGCCGGGCAGGGTGGCAGCCGCGGATCCGTCCGCGGCTGCCACGACCGGCCGGCGCCCGGCCGCCGAGCGGCTGGGACTGACTGACGGCCGCCGCAGCCGGGCATTGCCCGGCTGGTCGGCGGATGAGGCAATGGTCCATCGCGCGCAGTCTGCCGCTCCCGTGGAGCCGCTGGTCAGCCTGTCGGGTCTGACCGTCGCCTTCGACGATGGCAGGCGGCATGTCCCGGTGCTGCACGGCATCGACATGCAGGTGCTGCCGGGCGAGGCGGTCGGGATCGTCGGCGAATCCGGTTGCGGCAAGAGCGTCACCTGGCTCGCCGTGCTGCGCCTGCTCGGCCGGCGCGCGCGCATCGGCGGCGAGGTGCGCCTGGCGGGCGAGGCGATCCAGGATGCCTCGGAGGCGGCGATCGCCGGCATCCGCGGCAAGCGGATCGCCATGATCTTCCAGGACCCGGCCTCCTCGCTGAACCCGGTACAGCGCATCGGACGGCAACTGGCGGAGGCGATCCGCCTGCATCGGGGCCTGCAGGGCGCGGCGGTGGCGGCCGAGGCCCGGCGCCTGCTGGACCGGGTGCATATTCCCGACCCGGCGCAGCGCCTGAGCGCCTATCCGCATGAACTGTCGGGCGGCATGAACCAGCGGGTGATGATCGCCATGGCGCTGGCGGGCGAGCCCGAACTGCTGGTGGCCGACGAACCGACAACGGCCCTGGATGCAACGATCCAGGCACAGATCCTCGACCTGCTGCGGGAGATCCGCCGCGACACCGGCATGGCACAGGTGCTGATCTCCCACGACCTGGGGGTGATCGCCGATCTCTGCGAGCGGGTGATGGTGATGTATGCCGGGCGGGTGATCGAGGCGGCGCCGACCCGCGCCCTGTTCGACCGGCCGGGCCATCCCTACACGCAGGGCCTGCTTGCCGCACTGCCGGACCTGGACGCGCCGCAGCGGCGCCTGGTCGCCATCCCCGGCAATGTGCCCGAACCGGGCCGCCTGCCGACCGGCTGCAGCTTCCGGCCGCGCTGCCAGCAGGCCGGCCCCGCCTGCGCCGCAGCGGTGCCGGGCCTGGCGCCGGCCGCCCCGGGCCACGGAATCGCCTGCATCGCCGTGCCGGCACCTGCCGATCGCGGCGTCGCATGAGTGCGCTGCTGGAGGTGCAGGACCTGGCCCGCCATTTTGCCGTGCGCCTGCCCGGCGGCCTTCTGGGCCGGCCGGGCAGGTTGCGGGCGGTGGACGGCGTGAGCTTCAGCCTGGCGCCAGGGCGCACCCTCGGCATCGTCGGGGAATCAGGCTGCGGCAAGTCGACCACGGCGCGGCTGGTGCTGGGGCTGGAGCAGGCGACAGCCGGCATTGTGCGATTCGAGGGGCGGCCGGTCCCCGCCCGCCGCAACGCGGACTGGCGGGCGCTGCGCCGGCGCATGCAGATGGTCTACCAGGATCCGCTGGGCGCACTGGACCGGCGGCTGCCGGCCCTGAGCCAGGTGGCCGAGCCGCTGGCCGTGTTCGGCATCGGCACCCGGGCGGAGCGGCGGGAACGGGCGGCGGCCCTGCTGGCCTCCGTCGGCCTGACCCCGCGCCTGCAGGGCCGCTATCCGCACGAACTGTCCGGCGGCCAGCGACAGCGGGTCGTCCTGGCCCGCGCGCTGGTGCTGGAGCCGGCGCTGCTGGTCTGCGACGAGCCGACATCGGCGCTGGACGTGTCGATCCAGGCCCAGGTGATCAACCTCCTGACCGACCTGCAGGCGGAATTCGGCGTGGCGCTGCTGATCATCAGCCATGACCTGAAGGTCGTCCGCCAGGTCAGCCACGAGGTCGCGGTGATGTATCTCGGCCGCATCGTCGAGCAGGGCGAACCGGAGGCGCTGTTCCGGGCGCCGGCGCATCCCTACACCAAGGCCCTGGTCTCTGCGATCCCGTCGCCCTGGCGGTCGGAAGGGGCACAGCGGATCCTGCTGGAGGGCGATCCGCCGAACCCGATCCAGGTGCCCGCCGGCTGTGCCTTCCACCCGCGCTGCCCCTGGGCGATGCCGGTCTGCGCCAGCGAGCGGCCGGCGCTGACGGAGATCGGCGGCGGTCGCCGCGCCGCCTGCCACCTGCTGACGCCCGCGGCGTCGGCTGCCGCCTGAAAGGGCCCTCATGCTGCATTTCCTGGCATTGCGCGCCTTCCGCGCGCTGGTCACGATCTTCCTGGTGCTGAGCTTCGCCTTCGTCATCCTGCGGCTGTCCGGGGACCCGGCGCTGCTGATCCTGTCGCCGGAAGCGCCGCCGGAGGCGATCGAGGCGTTCCGCAAGGGCTGGGGCCTGGATGCACCGCTGTGGAAACAGTATCTCGGCTATTTCATCAACCTGGCGGAAGGCAATTTCGGCCAGTCCATGCGCGACGGCCGCTCTGCCATCGCGCTGGTGGCGGAGCGGATCCCGGCCACCCTGGCGATCACCCTGCCGGCCTTTGTCCTGAAGCTGGCGATCGGCGTGCCGGCCGGGATCTATGCGGCGCTGCACCGGAATTCCCTGGCCGACCGGCTGGTGATGAGCTTCTCGGTCGCCGGCTACACGATGCCCAGCTTCGTTCTCGGCCTGGTGCTGGTGCTGGTCTTCTCGGTGAATCTCGGCTGGCTGCCCAGCGGCGGCTATGGCGACGACGGCAGCATCGACCTGCAGAACGCGATCCTGCCGGTGGTGACCCTGGGGCTCGGCGGGGCGGCGATCCTGGCGCGGTTCACCCGCTCCGCCATGCTGGAGGTGCTGGGCCAGCCCTATATCCGCACGGCTTCGGCCAAGGGCCTGGTCTGGCGCCGGGTGGTCTCCGCCCATGCCCTGCCCAATGCCGCGATCCCGACGGTCACCGTCGTCGGCTTCATGGTCGGCAGCCTGATCGCCGGCGCGGTGGTGGTCGAGAGCGTGTTCTCCTGGCCGGGTGCCGGCCGGCTACTGGTCTCCGCCGTGGCCAATCGCGACCTGGCGGTGGTGCAGTGCATCCTGCTGCTGGTGGCCGCCACCATGATCGCCTCCAACCTCACGGTGGATGCGCTCTATTCCTGGCTCGACCCGCGGCTGCGCAGCCTGCGCGCCGTGAAGGCGGGGGCCTGACATGGCCAGCGTCGACGACCTGCGCGGGCCCGGCGCCGGCATCGAGCTGGAAGCGGAAGGCGCGGCGGAACGCGGGCTGCTGGGGCGCTTCTTCCTGGCCTGCCCGCCGCTGGTGCTGTTCGGCCTGGCCTGGATCGCGCTGATGCTGGTGGTGGCGGTCTTCGCCGATGCCCTGGCGCCCTACGAATACACCGCCATGGACCTGCGGGCGCGGCTGTCGCCGCCGGTCTTCATGGGCGGCGCCTGGGCGCATCCCCTGGGCACCGACGAACTGGGCCGCGACGTGCTGTCCCGCCTGATCGTGTCGATCCGGATCAGCCTGCTGATCGCCTTTGCCGGCACCTTCATCTCCGCCTTCATCGGCGTTGTCCTGGGCTTCCTGGCCGCGCATTTCCGCGGCTGGGTGGAGCATGCCGTGCTGACCCTGATCGACTTCCAGGCGTCCATGCCGTTCATGATCATGGCGCTGGCGGTGCTCGCCTTCTTCGGCAATACCCTGGCGCTGTTCGTCTGCCTGATGGGCTTCTACGGCTGGGAGCGCGCGGCCCGCATCGCCCGCGGCCTGACCATCGCCGCCAACCAGCAGGGCTATGCCGGTGCGGTGCGCAACATCGGCGCCTCGCCGTTCCGGGTCTATGTCCTGCACGTCCTGCCGAACATCGCCTCGACCCTGATCGTGAGCATCACCCTGACCTTCCCGGAGCTGATCCTGCTGGAAAGCGGCCTGTCCTTCCTGGGCCTGGGGGTGCAGCCGCCGATGACCAGCCTGGGCAACATGGTGGGCTATGGCCGCGACTACCTGCAGTCCGCGCCCTGGACCCTGCTGTCGCCCAGCGTGGTGATCGTGCTGACCACCTTCTCGATCTCCATGGTCGGCGACTGGCTGCGCGACCGGCTGGACCCCACCCTGCAATAGCCGACATTCACCGAAGCGAGGACCGGAATGGGCAAGCGCCGCAACGTGCTGCTGATCGTCGTGGACCAGTGGCGGGGGGACACCCTGTCGATGCTCGGCCATCCGCTGATCCGGACGCCGAACGTCGACGCGCTGGCCGCCGAAGGGGTCACCTTCGCCCGCCACTACACCCAGGCGGTGCCCTGCGGGCCGGGCAGGGCCTCCCTGCTGACCGGCCTGTACATGATGAACCACCGGGCGGTGCAGAACACCGTGCCGCTGGATGCGCGCCACACCAACCTCGCCAAGGAGGCGCGCAAGGCGGGCTATGACCCGGCCCTGGTCGGCTATACCACCACCACGCCGGACCCGCGGCAGCTGCCGCATGCGGACCCGGCCTTCACCGTGCTCGGCACCCTGATGGACGGCTGGCGGCCGGTCGGCGACTGGGGCATGAAGATGGAGGCCTATTTCGGCTGGCTGGCCGGGCAGGGCGTCGCGCTGGGGGACAGTCCCTGGGACATCTGGCTGCCGCAGGATATCGCCCCCGGCGAACCGGGCGCCACGGCACGGCCCAGCCGGATCCCGGCGCATCTGTCGGACAGCCAGTGGTTCACCGATCGCGGCCTGGACTATCTGCGCGGCGCCGGCGACAGGCCCTGGATGCTGCACCTGGGCTATTGGCGGCCGCATCCGCCCTTCGCCGCGCCGGCGCCCTATCACGCGATGTACGATCCCGCGGACTGCCCGCCGCCGGTGCGCGCCGCCACCGCCGCGGAGGAGGCCGCGCAGCACCCGATGCTGGCCTGGTACCTGGAGCATGTGGAGCGGCGCGCCTTCTTCCAGAACGGGCGCGGCCTGGGGGCGGAGATGGACGAGGCGGAGGTGCGCCAGATGCGCGCCACCTATTACGGCCTGATCTCGGAGATCGACGACCAGCTGGGCCGGGTCATCGCCTTCCTGAAGGACAGCGGCCAGTGGGAGGATACCCTGGTGGTCTTCACCTGCGACCATGGCGAGCAGCTGGGCGACCATCACCTGCTGGGCAAGCTCGGCTATTTCGACCAGAGCTTCCATATCCCGATGATCGTGCGCGACCCCGACATTTCGGCCGATGCCAGCCGCGGCAGCATCGTGCGGGATTTCACCGAGACCGTGGACATGATGCCGACGGTACTCGACTGGCTGGGCCTCGTGCCGCCGCGGGCCTGCGACGGGCGCTCGCTGCTGCCCTTCCTGCGCGAGGGCGCCGCGCCGCCGGACTGGCGCCGCGAGGTGCATTACGAGTTCGACTTCCGCGACGTCTTCTATTCCCGGCCGGAAACCGACCTGGGCCTGCCGATGGACGCCGCGAATCTCGCCGTGGTGCAGGACGACCGGTACAAATATGTGCATTTCGCAGGCATGAAGCCGCTGTTCTTCGACCTGGCGGCCGATCCCGGGCAGTTCGCCAACCTGGCGGAAGACCCGGCCCATGCGCCGGCGATGCTGGACTATGCCCGCCGCATGCTGGACTGGCGCCTGCGCCATGCCGAGCGCACCTTGACCGGCTTCGCGGCCTCGCCGGAAGGGCTGCAGAGCCGCGGCTGACGGCATTTCTTCGGTCCCGCAAGGGGGCCGGACGTCCGGGCGCCTACAGATGCGCCAGCTTGTGCGTCTCGATCAGGCCCAGGATCAGGGCCATGCCGCGGCGGCGATGGGCATTGTGCAGCTCGAACGCGACCCGGCCGTCGCCGCGGAGGATCGCTTCCAGGACGGCGCGATGCTCGTCGCAGGAATGCACCGGCCGCGGCCGGAACGGCATGGTCAGCATCCGCGCCCGGTGCGACTGCACCCAGACCGATGCAGCCACCCGCTGCAGACGGCCATTGCCGGACAGCGCCACCAGGCCGCGATGGAAGCGGTCGTCCAGTTGCGCCCAGTCCTCCAGGTTTCCCGCGGCCAGCGCGCGATCCATCGCCGCATTGGTGTCGCGCAGGGCCGCGATCTCCGGCAGGGATATGTCGAGGCCGCGACCGGCGGCCAGCTCGGCGGCCGTCGCCTCCAGGCAGCAGAGCAGCTGGTAGATCTCGCGCAGGTCGCCGGCCGATAGCGGCAGCACCCGCACGCCGCGCCGCGGCGTCAGCTCCACCAGGCCGTCGGCCTGCAGCCGCAGCAGCGCTTCGCGCATCGGCGTCCGGCTGATGCCCAGCCGGTCGGCAAGCCCGGCCTCCATGGCCCGGAAGCCGGGGCGCAACTGGTTGCGCAGGATCAGGTCCTTGAGCGTCGCATGGGCCCAATCGGCCAGCGAGCCGCCGCCCGGCAGCGAGACCGGCCGCAGGTCGGCGAACGGATCGGCGAGATGCTGCGCGACGGTCACGATCGGGATCCCCTCTGCTTCCGCGGGTCTTCAAGGTATGCATTAACTTTCATCATGATCAGGTCAAGCACTGCATATGAAGTGAGCAGGGGTCGCGCCGCACGCCATGCGCCTTTCATAGACTGTTGAAAAGACCCGGGAAAGCGCTTCAGGGGTCAAGGTGGTGGTGACCGAATTTTGGGCAAGTGTTGCAGTTGCGCCATAGCGGATGGCGTATTAGCGTATGCATTGTTGGGGGGCGGGCATGGGTCCTGCAGAATCGGGGGTATGGTGGCGCGGAACAGCTACAGGATCGCCGTGATCGCCGGCGACGGCATCGGCAAGGAGGTGGTGCCGGAGGGCCTGCGGGTGCTGGAGGCAGCCGCCGCGAAGCATGACCTCGGCTTCGCCTTCGAACATTTCGACTGGTCCTGCGAGACCTATCGGGCAACCGGCCGGATGATGCCGGAGGACGGCCTCGAGCAGTTGCGCCCCTGCGATTCCATCTTCCTCGGCGCCGTCGGCTTTCCCGGGGTGCCGGACCATGTCTCGCTCTGGGGCCTGCTGATCCCGATCCGGCGGGCCTTCCAGCAATATGTCAACCTGCGGCCCATCAAGCTGCTGCAGGGCATGCAGAGCCCCTTGCGCGACCGGACCGCGGCGGATCTCGACTTCTGCGTGGTGCGGGAGAATACCGAGGGCGAATATTCCGACGTCGGCGGGCGGATCTTTGCCGGCACCGCCGACGAGACCTGCATCCAGGAGACGATCTTCACCCGACGCGGTGTGGACCGCGTGCTGCGCTTCGCCTTCGATTTGGCGGGCAAGCGGCGGCGGCACCTCACCTCCGCCACCAAGTCGAACGGCATCAAGCACACCATGCCGTTCTGGGACGAGCGCTTTGCCGCGGTGGCAGCGGATTATCCGGACATCGCCACCGATGCCTTCCACATCGACATCCTGACCTCGCATTTCGTGCGCCACCCCGACTGGTTCGACGTGGTGGTGGGTTCGAACCTGTTCGGCGACATCCTGTCGGACCTGGGGCCCGCCGTCGCCGGCGGCATCGGCGTGGCGCCTTCGGCGAACCTCAATCCGGAGCGGGAGTTTCCCTCGATGTTCGAGCCGGTGCATGGCTCCGCGCCGGACATCGCCGGGCAGGGGATCGCCAATCCCATCGCACAGATCTGGTCCGCCGCGATGATGCTGGATCATCTGGGACATCCCGACGCCGCGGCGGAAGTCGTCGCCGCGATCGAGACGGCGATTGCCAATCCCCGCCTGCATACGCCGGACCTGGGCGGCACCGCCACAACCGAGGAGCTTGGCCGGGCGATTGCCGAAGCCTTGCGCTGACACCCCGACCGACCCAACCGACGAGGAGAGAGCAGGATGAGATACGCAGCAGCAGCCGGGGCGCTGGCCCTGACCCTGGTGACGGCCGCGGCCATGCAGCCGGCCTCTGCCGAGGAGGAAGTCCGCTGGCGGGCCAGCGGCTCGTTCCCGGCCGGCCATTCCACGGCCCTGGCGATGGAGATCTTCAAGTCGGAGGTCGCGCGTCTCTCCGACGGCACGATCCGCGTGGACCTGTTCCCGGGCAACACCCTGGGCGGCGGCTTCGAGCAGGTCGACCAGTTGCGCACCGGGCAGATCCAGATGGCCTGGGGCGGCGTCAGCTACTACGACAGGCTGGTGCCGGACCTGGCGGCTTCCGTGCTGCCCTTTTCAGCCTCTTCCAGCGCGCAGGCGATCTGCCAGATCGACAGCGATTTCGGCGCCTATCTGAAGGACAAGGCCGCGGAGAAGGGCATCGTCCTGCTGGGCTTCGGCCTGACCGGCGCGCGCCATGTCACCAACAACAAGCAGCCGATCAAGACCGTCAAGGACCTGGAGGGGCTGAAGATCCGCACGCCGTCGGGCGAGGCCTGGATGCTGACCTTCAACGCGGTCGGCTCCAACCCGACGCCGATCGACATCAAGGAGCTCTACCAGGCGCTGCAGCAGGGCGTGGTCGACGGCCAGGAGAATCCCTACGACAACATGCTGGTGCGCAAGTTCCACGAGGTCCAGAAATACCTCTCCAACACCGGGCATTTCTACGACTGGACCGCCTACATGGTGAACAAGGAGGCCTATGACGCCTTGAGCGACAAGCAGCGGGCGGCCGTGGACGAGGCGATGTTCACCGCGATCGCGGCACAGCGGGCGATCTATGACCGCGCCGATGCCACGGCGCGGCAGGGGCTGATCGACGGCGGCATGGAATATTACGAGATCCCGCCGGCGGAGCTGGCGAAGTTCCGGGAGGCCACCAAGCCGGTCTACCAGCAGGTCCGGGCGAAGGTCGGCGACGCGACCATGGATCTTGCCGAGGCTGCCATCGCGGCCTGCGACTGACCCGGTCGCCGATGCCCCGCCCCGCCCCGCCGGGCGGGGCGGGGCATCGGCCCGGATTGCGGTCCCGGAGAGGGCAGCCATAGCGCAATGACATCGTATCGGTACGTCGTCGACTGGATCGACCGCCTGGTCTCCTGGGCGGTGATCGCCAGCATGGCGGTGATGACGACCATCGTCTGCGTGCAGATCTTCTTCCGCTATGTGCTGAACGACTCCCTGTCCTGGGGCTGGGACGTGCCGCGCTTCACCTTCATCTGGGTGGTCCTGCTGTCGATCCCCCTGGGCCTGAAGCTCAACGCCCATGTCGGCATCGACATCCTGGTGGATCGCTTTCCGGCGGCGGCCCAGCGCTGGGTCCGCCGCGTGAACGCGGTCTTCATGATGATCCTCTGCGCCCTGGCCGCCTGGTACGGCGCGCAGCTGGGCATCCAGACGGCGGACCAGATGATGCCGGGGATCGCCCTCAGCGTATCGCTGTTCTACATCGCCCTGGTGGTCAGCCAGGTGCATTGCCTGTTCCACCTGCTGCCGGTGCTCGTCACCGGCGAACTGCCGGCCGGGAGCCTGGGCGAGACATGATCCTGGCGATGATCCTGGTTTTCGTGGTCTTTGCCACCATGGGCATGCCGCTGGCCTTTGCCCTCGGCCTGGCGGGACTGGCCGGCATCCTGGTCGACGGATTCCCGTTGATCCAGCTTTCGGGAAAGATGGTGCATTCCATCGACTCCTTTCCCCTGATGGCCATCCCGCTGTTCATGCTGGCCGGCCAGCTGATGCTGCGCGGCGGCATCATGGACCGGCTGATCGACTTCGCGAACGCCATCGTCGGCCGGGTGCGCGGCGGCCTGGCCCAGGGCACGGTGGTTGCCGCCATGGGCCTGTCCTCGGTTTCCGGCACGGCCGTCGCGGACGCCACGGCGCTGGGCGGCACCCTGGGGCCGGCCCTGTCGAATGCGTACAGCAAGGGCTTCGGCGCGGCCCTGGTGGCGGCGGCGTCCAACCTCGGCCCGATCATCCCGCCCAGTGCCGGCATCATCGTCTATGCCATCCTGGCCGGCGACGTGTCGGTCGGCGCGATGTTCATGGCCGGCATCCTGCCGGGCATCGTCCTGGGCCTGGCGATGATGGCGTTGTGCAGCGTCATCGCGCGCCGCCGCGGCTATCCCCTGACCGGCGAGCCGTTCAGCTTCCGCCGGGTGCTGCGCGAGGCGCGGCGCTCGTTCATCATCTTCCTGATGCCGGTCATCGTGATCGGCGGCATCATCGGCGGCGTGTTCACCGCGACCGAGGGCGCCGCCGTTGCGGTGGTCTATGCCTTGTTCATCGGCTTCGCCGTCACCCGCAGGCTGAAGCTGTCCGACCTGCCGCCGGCGCTGCTGAATGCCGGGATCATCACGGCGATCGTCGGTGCCCTGATCGCCTTCGCGTCGCAGGTGACCTACCTGCTGACGGCAGAGATGGTCGGCATCGACATCGCGGACTGGCTGCAGGGCTTCACCGACAGCGCACCCGTCTTCATCCTCATGGTGATGCTGATCCTGCTGCTGGTCGGCATGTTCATGGAGGCCAATGCCGCCTACGTGATGCTGGTGCCGATCATTGCGCCGATCGCACTGCTCTATGGCATCGATCCGGTCTATTTCGGCTTCCTGTTCGTCATGAACATCACCCTTGGCGCGATCACGCCGCCTGTCGGCATCCTGCTGTTCGTGTCGTCCGGCATCTGGCAGTTGAAGATCACCGAGGTGATCCGCGAGATCTGGCCTTTCGTGCTGGTGCAGTACGCGGTGCTGCTGGTCTGCGTGATGTTCCCGGACCTGGTGCTGTTCCTGCCGCGCCTGGCGGGCTTCTAGCCGGAACCGCGATGCCGTCTTCCCATTCTCCACCGACCGACGCCCGTTGCGGGCAGAAGGAGCCGTCTCATGACAGACAAGGATACGGCCGGGCTCGCCCGGGAACTCGATACGGTGCTGGCGGAACTGCTGCGGGCGGCCGAAGGCAGCCGCTGCACCCTGCGCATCGACGATGCGGCGCATGACTGGAAAGTCGACTATATCGCCGCGGAGGCGGTGCAACCCGGAGTGAAGTCGCTGCGGGGCGAGGGGTCCATCGACCAGCGCGCTGCCGATACGGTGAAATGGCTGGCGAAGCAGGGCCGCAACCTGGTGCAGCCCGACCTGGTGAACGCGCCCGACCCCGCCCCGCCGCCGGCGCTGATGAGCGCCTATGCCGCCACCGCGCAGATGCTGGCGCCGCTGCATGCCGAGAACGGTTACCTGCAAGGCTGGATCTCGGTGCACTTCGTCGGCGGGACCCGCGATTGGACCCCGGCGCAGATCGCCGCGCTGGACCGCGCCCGCACCACGATCGCCGGGCTTCTGGGCCTGCCGCGCCAATAGGGGCGGCGGGCGCGACGGCGGGAGAGGGCTGCATGACCGCGGGATCGGTCCTGATCACAGGTGTCAACGGTTTCATCGGCCAGGCAATGGCGCGGCGCCTGCTGGCCGCCGGTTGGCAGGTCGCCGGCGCCGACCTGCAGGCCGGGGCGATCCCTTCCGGTCTGGCGCAGTACGCGGCCCTGGATGTCGCCCGCCCGGACGCAGCCGAAGGGCTCGAGCGGTTCGCCGGCATCGACGCGGTCCTGCATGCCGGCGGCATTTCCGGGTTCATGGTGGCGCGCGACGATCCCGCCCGGATCCTGGAGGTGAATGTCGGCGGCACCGCCAGGGTCCTGGAGTTCGCCCGCCGCCACCGGCCGCGCCGGACCCTGCTCTGTTCCACCCTGATGGTCTATGGCCCGGCGCAGGCCGCGCTGGGCGAGGTCGACGAGGCCGAAGCACCGCAGCCCTGCTCTGTCTATGGCGCCTCCAAGGCGGCGATCGAGGCGATGGGGCAGGGCTATGCCGCGCAGTTCGGCCTCGGTGTGGTCTCGCTGCGCTTCAGCCAGGTCTACGGCCCCGGGCGCACCACCGAATGCTTCGTGCGCGACATGGTCGCCGCGGCGCAGACCACGGGGCAGTGCCGGATCGGCCAGGTTGCGGGCGGGCAGCGGCAGTACGTCCATATCGACGATGCCTGCGATGCCATCGCCGCGGCGCTTGCGCCGGCATGCGACGCCTCGGGCGCCTTCAACATCACCGGTGGCGAATGCCACAGCCTGGCGGAGCTGCGCGACCTCGTCCGCGAGATCGTCGGGCCGCTGCAGGTGGATTTCCATCCGGACAACGATCCGCCGGCCTATCGCCTGCCGCGCCTGTCGATCCGGCGCGCGGCGGAGAGCCTGGGCTATGTCCCGCGCCTGTCCCTGGCCGCGGGCATTGCCCGGATGGCAGGGGCTGCGCCCCCACCGGAGACCGCAGCGTCATGGCACTGAGCGACCGGATTCCCTACCAGGCCATCGTCGACCGGCCGAAGCTTGTATTGCCCGGGGGCGCCCGGATCGCCGTCTGGGTCATCCTCAATGTCGAGGAATGGCGGATCGAGCGCGCCATGCCCCGCACCATCCTGTCGCCGCCGATGGGGCAGCCGCTGCTGCCCGACGTGCCGAACTGGTCCTGGCACGAATACGGCATGCGGGTGGGCTTCTGGCGGCTGTTCGAGGCGCTGACGAGCCGCGGCTTTCCCGTCACCCTCGCCGCCAATGGCAATGTCTGCACGGCCTATCCGCGGGTCGCCGCGGCAGCGCGCGATGCCGGCTTCGAATTCATGGCCCATGGCCTGACTCAGATGCCGCTGCAGCGGGTGGAGGGGCTGCGCGATTCCGTCCGCCGCACGGTGGACCGGATCGCCGGCTTCACCGGGCGCGCGCCGCGCGCCTGGGAAAGCCCCGGCCTGACCGAGACGGAAGAGACCCTGGACATCCTGCGCGAGGCGGGGATCGAGTATGTCGCCGATTGGGTGCTCGACGATCTGCCGCAGGAGATCGCGACGCCGCATGGGCGGATCACCACCATCCCCTACACCGTCGAGACCAACGACATCGTCATCCATGCGCTGCAGCACCAGACCTCGGAGCGCTTCCTGGCAACCGGCATGGCGCAGTTCGACCGGTTGCACCAGGAAGGCGCGTCCAATGCCCGGGTGATGGCGATTTCGGTGCACCCCTATATCAGCGGGGTGCCGCACCGCATCGCCTGTTTCGAGGCGCTGCTGGATCACGTGCAGGCGAAGGACGGGGTGGCGCTGATGACCGCCAGCGAGATCGGCGACTGGTATACGGCTGCGATGGCGGGCTGACGGCAGGTCAGGTGCGCTGGCACGGAACAGGGCATAGGATCGGCGCGGTCGAAAGCCCTGCGCGCCACCTGGCGACAGGCATCACACAAGGAGATGCCCGATGTTCGGCGAGCCGATCCTGCAACCGATCGGGGCCCTGGTGGCCGGGATCCTGATCCTGATCTTTCCGAAGCTGCTGAACTATATCGTTGCGATCTACCTGATTCTCGTGGGCCTGTTCGGGGTCATCCCGTACCTGTCCAGCTGAAGCATGTCCGGCCGGGGCATCCCGCACCGGCCGGCCCGTTCAGGATCGCGGCCGCTTCGCATAGGCAGCCGCATAGGCCTCCAGATCCGCGTTCTCCACCGCAAAGCCGTTGGCCCGGGCGATCGCGAGGACGGCGTTGCGATCCCGACCGCATTCCGCGACCGCACGTGCCAGCTGGGCATCTCTGCGGATGCGCTCGACAAAGGCAAGGCAATCCTGTCTGGCCATCCCGCTCCCCATCCCGTCGTGCATGACACAATGGGAGCGCGCAAATAGTGTCGGATGCAGGCTATTGCATGTCGGATTGTTGCAGGGCCGGCTGGCACGGCAGGATCCGGCCTGGTGGCCGATCGGCCGATCGGCCGACCGGACTGCTATAGCCAGTGGCATCAGGTGGCTTTCCGGGCCAGGGAGATCGCATGCTGACCGCCTTTGTCGTGACAACCGGCCGCACCGGGACCAGGTCGATGACGGGCTTTCTGCGGAACCTGTTGTCGGCTGTCGGCCGCGATGCCGATGCCCGGGATCACTCCGATATCGCGGAACTGCTCGATGCGGGCCTGCAAAGGCTGACGCGGGCCAATTATGACCCCGGCCCTGTCGTGCGGATGCTGCGCGGCTGGACGCACGACGTGGAAGTCAATCCCGGACCCTGTTTCGTGCTGCCGGAAATCCTGCAAGCGTTCGGGCCCGACCTCCCGATCCTGCACCTCGTACGCGACCGGCCGGGTTATATCGGCTCCGTCGTCGCCCGCATGACGGCCTTCCCGCATCGCTGGGGCAATTTCATCGCATCGGCGGAACCCGCTGCCATGGCCCGGGTCACCGCCGTCCATTTCGGCGAGATGTCGGAGGAGGCATGGAATGGCCTGTCGCTGGAGGACAAGGCCGGCTGGCTCTACGACGCGCATAAGCGCGAGACGGAGCGCATGTTGCCGTATTTCCGGCATACCCTGAAAATCCACACCTCGGAATTGAACGAGCCCGGCCTGTCAGGCCGTATCGCGCGGTTCCTCGGCCTGCCGGCCAGCCCCGACATCGCAATGTCCTGGTATGGCAGGGCACGGGACATGTCGCTCGACAAGGCCGCGGTGCCGACGGCCGACGTGATCGACCGCAGCTTCGTCTATCTGGACTGGAACCGCGTCAGCCAGGACCCCTCCTATCCCTTTCAGCATTTTCTCCAGGTGGAACTGGCCCGCGCGCTGCGCGGCGATGCGGCGGCGCGGCAACGCCTGGCGCAGGCCGGGGCGTTGATCGAGAAGGCGCTGGCCGGCGGCGGTTCGGACATGGCCGCCGCTACTCGGCGCCGCCCTGCCGCAGCCGATCCGCCAATGCATCGGCCGCCGCGCGCTGCGCGTCGGTAAGGCCGGCCTCCACCTCCGGCAGCAGGCGCCTGGCCTGGGCGCTGCCGGGGATCGGCACCTTCTCGGCGGCCAGGGTCAGCCAGGCATGGGCGGCGACCGGGTCGCGCGGGGCGCGCTCGCCGCGCCAGTAGAGTTCCCCCAGAATCGATCGCGCATCGGTGTCGCCGGCAATGGCCGCCCGGGTCAACCAGTCCAGGCCGGCGGCATCGTCCTGGGCCACCCCGGTGCCGGAGAAATACAGGTCGGCGAGCCACTTCATAGCCTCGACCCGCCCCGTTTCCGCGGCGGCGCGGAACCAGCGCGCCGCCTCTCGCGGATCCGCGGCCACGCCCTGGCCGCTCAGGTAGTAGCGGCCGACCTGGACCTGCGCGCGGGGATCGCCCGCCTGCGCCCGCGGCAGGGCCGCTTCGAAGGCGGCGCGATAGTCGGCCGTCGGCTTGTCGCCCAGCTGCGCCGCGGCCGGCATCGCCCAGAGGAGGAGGGCGAGGGCGGCCGCGGCCAGGCAGAGGCTGCGCATGCCCTCAGTCCGGGTCCGCCACATGCACGATCTGCTTGCCGAAATTGCCGCCCTGCAGCACCCGGGCAAGGGTGTCGGGCATCGCCTCGAACCCCTCCACCACATCCTCCCGGTAGGTCATGCTGCCGTCCAGCAGCCAGCCGGACAGGTCGCGCACGGCCTCGTCCATCCGGTCGGCATAGTCGGTGAACAGGAAGCCGCTCATCACCGCCCGGTTGATCAGCAGGTTGCGCAGGTTGCGCGGGCCGACATCCGGCTTGCCGATGCTGTTGTAGACCGAGATCACGCCGCAGATGATGATCCGGGCATGCAGGTTGATCTGCTGCATGCAGGTGTCGTGGATCTCGCCGCCGACATTGTCGAAATAGATGTCGATGCCCTCGGGGCAGGCGGCCTTCAGGTCCGCCGCAAGGTCCTTGGTGGTCTTGTAGTTGATGCCTGCGTCGAAGCCGAGTTCGCGGCAATAGGCGAGCTTCTCCTCCGAGCCGGCGATGGCGATCGCGCGGCAGCCCTTGATCCTGGCGATCTGGCCGACGATCTGGCCCACCGCGCCGGAAGCGGCGGAGACCACGACGGTTTCCCCCGCCTTCGGCCGGCCCTGATCCAGCAGCGCGAAATAGGCGGTGGCGCCGGGCATGCCCAGGATGCCGTTGGCATAGCTCAGCGGCAACTTCGAGAACGGGCCGGAGGTCCTGTCCAGCCGCCGCAGCCCCTTGCCCTTCAGGGTGGCGTGGGTCTGCCAGCCATGCCCCATCGTCTCGACGATGTCGCCGGCCTCCAGGCCGGGGAAGCGGGAGTCGGTCACCTGCGCCACCGCGCCGCCGACCATGACGTCGCCGACCTGCACGCCGGCGGCATAGGACTTGGCCTGTGCGATGCGGCCGCGCATGTACGGGTCGATGCTGAGCGACAGCGCGCGGGTGGCGACCTCGCCCTCGCCGGGCGCGCGCTGCGGCGCCTCGACCAGGTCGAAATCGGCGGCACTTGGCATGCCTTCGGGATGCCATTTCAGGCGCCATTGCCGGTTCGTCGTCATGTTTCTCCCCCATGTGGCGATCGGTGACGGCATGCGGATGCCGTGATCTCGGGCTTTCCGCCGGCCGGCGCTTTCGGGTAGAGCTTGCCGCGCCGGCCCACGCCGGCAGGGGTCGCTTCACCATCGACGACGGCGGAATGCGGGACACTCTTCACATAGCGCTGGCACAGATCAACCCGACCGTCGGCGACCTGGCCGGCAATGCCGGGCTGATCGCGAACGCGCGCCTGGCCGCGGCTGCGGACGGCGCCGACCTGCTGGCCTGTCCCGAGCTCGCCTTGTCCGGCAGCCCGCTGGACAGCCTGGCCTTGCATGGCGGCTTCCTGGACGCGGTGGAGGCGGCGATCGCCGGCCTCGCCGCCGGCACCGCCGACGGCGGCCCTGCGTTGCTGGCGACCGCCCCCTGGCGGGTCGACGGCGCGCTGCACGATGCCGCCCTGCTGCTGGACGGTGGCCGGGTGCAGGCGGTCCGCGGCCGCTGCGCGCCGGCGGAGCCGGGCGCCCTGGCTCCCTTCGCCGCCGCGGCCCCGGCCGGCCCCATGGCGATCCGCGGCGTGCCGGTGGGCGTGATGATCGGTGCCGACCTGGACCTGCCCGACGCGGCGGAGACCCTGCAGGAGAGCGGCGCGGAACTGCTGCTGGTGCCGGGCGCCTCGCCCTGGCTGGCGGAGATGCCGGACCTGCGCCTGTCCCTGGCAGTCGCCCGGGTGACAGAGACCGGCCTGCCGCTGCTCTGGCTCAACCTGCTGGGCGGGCAGGACGAGCTGGTGTTCGACGGCGGCGCCTTCGCCCTGAACGCCGATCGCGGCCTGGCGCTGCAGGGGCCGGCCTTCCGGGCCGGCCTGCTGTCCGCCCGCTGGCGGCGCGGGCCGGCCGGATGGGCCTGCGAACCCGGCATCCTGGCGCCGCCGCCGGAGGGCGCGGCGGCCCTGTGGCAGGTCCTGTCGCTCGGCCTGCGCGACCATGTCGCCAAGAACGGCCATGCCCGTGTGCGGCTGGCGGGCGGCACGGGGATCGGCGCGGCCCTGCTGGCCGCCCTGTGTGCGGATGCCCTGTGTGCGGATGCCCTGGATGCGGACGCGCTGGACGCGGACGCGCTGGGCGCGGCGCCGGAAGCGAACGGCGATGCCCTGGCCCTGTCCGACCTGGACAAGACGCGCCTGGCGCTGGGGCAGGGGGCGATGACCGGCGATTTCGCGCCGCTGAAGGACCTGCATGCCGGCCAGCTGCGCGCGCTGGCGCGCTGGCGCAACGGGACCCTGCCGCCCGATGCGCGGGGGCCGGCCGGGCCGGTGGTCGACGATCGCCTGCTCGGCGAGCCGGCAGCGGCCGACCCGGCGCCGCGTCTGGACGCGCTGCTTGCCGGCGAGGATCCCGTCGGGGAGGCGGCCGCGTCTCTCGCTGCCGCCTTCTTCGCGGCCGAGCGCGTCCGCCGCCGGGCCCCGCCCGGCATCCGCCTGACGCGCAGCCTGCTGGGCCGCGACAGGCGCTACCCGATCACCAACGCCTTCCGGGGCGGAAAGGAAGGCCGATGAGCGTCCGGGTCCGCTTCGCGCCCAGTCCCACCGGGCTGCTGCATGTCGGTAATGCCAAGCTCGCGCTGGTGAACTGGCTGTTCGCCCGGCAGCAGGGCGGGCATTTCCTGCTGCGCCTGGACGATACCGACCTGGCCCGTTCGACCGCCGTCTTCGCCGCCGCGATCGAACGCGACCTGGACTGGCTGGGCCTGCATTGGGACGCGATGCTGCGGCAGTCCGACCGGATGGACCGCTATGCCGATGCGGTGGCGCGGCTGAAGGAAGCCGGCCGGCTCTATCCCTGTTTCGAGACGCCCGAGGAACTGGACCGCCGCCGCAAGCTGCAGCGGGCGCGCGGCGCGCCGCCGGTCTACGACCGCGCGGCACTGGCGCTGACCGAGGCGCAGCGCGCGGCCCTGGTCGCCGAGGGGCGGGTGCCGCATTGGCGCTTCCGCCTGTCCGAGGGCAGGGCCGCCTGGCAGGACCTGGTGCGCGGCCCGGTGGAACTCGACCTGGCCTCGCTGTCCGACCCGGTGCTGCTGCGCGAGGATGGCCGGCCGCTCTTCACCCTGACGGCGGTGGTGGACGATATCGATACCGGCATGACCCATGTGGTCCGTGGCGAGGACCATGTCGCCAACACCGCCGTCCATATCGACCTGTTCGCGGCGCTCGGCGCAGAGGTGCCGGCCTTCGCCCACCTGGCGCTGCTGGTCGGCGCGGACGGCGCGCCGCTGTCCAAGCGGGCCGGCGACCTGAGCCTGGACGGCCTCCGCGCCGCCGGGATCGAGCCGCTCGCCGTCGCCGCCCTGCTGGCGCGGCTGGGCAGCGCCGACCCGGTGGTGGCGGTGACGGACCTGGATGCGCTGGTCGACGGCTTCGCCTTCGACCGGCTGGGCCGCGCGCCGGCGCGCTTCGACCCGGCGGAGCTGCAGGCGCTCAGCGCCCAGGTCGTGCACGACCTGCCGTTCGCGGCCGTGGCCGACCGGCTGCCTGCCGGCGCCGGACCGGCGTTCTGGCTGGCGGTGCGGGGCAACCTGGAACGGGTGGCCGATGCCGCCGACTGGTGGGCGGTGATCCATGCGCCGCTCGACCCGGTGATCGAGGATCCGGCGGTGACCACAGCCGCCGCCGAGCTGCTGCCCGACGGCGAGCCGACGGAAGACAGCTGGGGCCCCTGGACCAAGGCGGTCGGGGCACGGACGGGGGCGAAGGGCCGCGCGCTGTTCATGCCGCTGCGCCTGGCCCTGACCGGCCGGCCGCATGGACCGGAATTGAAGAAGGTGTTACCTCTGATCGGCCGCGCCCGGGCCCTTGCACGACTGCAGGGCCGGCGTGCGTGACCCTTCATGACCATACGGACACAGGCCCACACTGGCACGGGCGGTTTCAAGGACGGCAATGGCTGAGCGTCTCTACCTGTTCGACACCACTCTGCGCGACGGCGCGCAGACCCAGGGCGTGGATTTCTCGGTAGAGGACAAGCGGACCATTGCGATCGCCCTGGACCGCCTGGGCATCGACTATATCGAGGGCGGCTGGCCCGGCGCGAACCCGACGGACACCAGCTTCTTCGCGGACCGCGTGCGGCTCGGACGGGCGCGCCTGGTCGCCTTCGGCATGACCAAGAAGCCGGGCCGCAGCACCGCCAACGATCCCGGCCTGGCGCAGGTGCTGGACAGCGATGCCGATGCCGCCTGCCTGGTGGGCAAGACCTGGGATTTTCATGTCGATGTCGCGCTCGGCATCTCCAATGACGAGAACCGCGACCTGATCGGCGAGAGCATTGCGGCGGCGAAGGCCCGCAAGGGCGAGGCGATGTTCGATGCCGAGCATTTCTTCGACGGCTACAAGGCCAATCCGGACTATGCGCTGTCCTGCCTGGCGGCGGCCTACGAGGCCGGCGCGCGCTGGCTGGTGCTGTGCGACACCAATGGCGGCACCCTGCCGCACGAGGTGGGCGAGATCACGGCGGCCGCGGTGGCGCGCTTCGGCGGCGACCGGATCGGCATCCATGCCCATAACGACACCGAGAACGCGGTGGCCAACAGCCTGGCCGCGGTGCGCGCCGGCGCGCGCCAGGTGCAGGGCACCATCAACGGCCTGGGCGAGCGTTGCGGCAATGCCAACCTGATCGCCCTGGTCCCCAGCCTGCTGCTGAAGCCCGGCTATGCCGAGGCGCTGGAGACCGGCATCACGGCTGAGCAGCTCGGCCACCTGACTTCGGTGTCGCACCTGCTGGACGAGCTGCTGAACCGCGCGCCCAACCGGCATGCGGCCTATGTCGGCGCCAACGCCTTCGCCCACAAGGGCGGCCTGCATGTCTCGGCGGTCGAGAAGGACCCCCGCACCTACGAGCATGTGCCGCCGGAGGTCGTGGGCAATGTCCGGAAGATCCTGGTCTCCGACCAGGCCGGCCGGTCCAACGTCATCGCCCGCTTCCGGGAGCTGGGAATCAGCCTGGATCCGAAGGATCCGCGCATCAACCGGCTGCTGGACGATGTGAAGGAACGGGAATCCAGCGGCTTCGCCTATGACGGGGCGGAGGCCTCCTTCGAGCTGCTGGCGCGCCGCGCGCTGGGCCAGGTGCCCGACTATTTCCAGGTGGAGCGCTACCGTGCCCTGGTGGAGCGCCGCTACAACGCCCGCGGCGACCTGGTGACGGTGTCGGAGGCGGTGGTGAAATGCATCGTCGATGGCGAGACGATCCTGTCCGCCGGCGAGGGCAATGGCCCGGTCAACGCGCTGGACAATGCGCTGCGCAGCGACCTCGGCCGCTATTCCCGATACCTGCAGGGCCTGCGGCTGGTGGACTACAAGGTGCGCATCCTGAACGGCGGCACCGAGGCGGTGACCCGCGTGCTGATCGAGAGCGCCGACGAGGAGGGCGCCCGCTGGTTCACCGTCGGCGTGTCCAGCAACATCGTCGAGGCCTCGTTCGATGCATTGATGGATTCCATCGTCTGGAAGCTCTACCGCGCCGGCGCAGCGCCGGGCCGGGTCGGGCAGACGGCCCGCCTGGCCGGAGCCTGAGCCGGGCGGCCAGCCGGTCATGGCGGGAACCGACCTCAGCAAGGGCGACGTGCTGGCCGCGGGCGCGGACACCGCCCCCGCGATCATTCTTGTGGGCGCCCAGCTGGGCGAGAATATCGGCGCGGCCGCGCGCGCGATGCTGAATTGCGGGCTGGCCGACCTGCGCCTGGTCGCGCCGCGCGACGGCTGGCCGAACCCGCAGGCCCGCGCCTCCGCCGCCGGCGCGCACCTGGTGATCGACCGGGTGCGGGTCTTCGCCAGCACCGCCGAGGCGATCGCCGACCTGTCGCTGGTATTGGCCACGACCGCCCGCCCGCGCGACATGATCAAGACCGTCCTGACCCCGCGGACGGCGGCGGCCGAGGCCCGCGCCGCGATCGCCGGCGGGCAGCGGGTGGGCCTGCTGTTCGGGCCGGAGCGCACCGGCCTGGACAATGCCGATATCGTGCTGGCCGACGCGCTGATCACGGTGCCGCTCAATCCCGGCTTCACCAGCCTGAACCTGGGCCAGGCGGTGCTGCTTCTGGGCTATGAATGGTTCACCGCGGGCGATGCGACGCCGGCCACCCGGTTCGAGACCGGCGATGCGCTGCCCGCCAGCAAGGCGCAGGTGCAGGGCCTGTTCGACCATCTGGAGACCGAGCTGAATGCCTGCGGCTATTTCGACCGGATCGAGGACAAGCGGCCGGCGCTGATGCGCAACGTGAAGAACTTCCTGCAGCGCCGCCCGGTGTTGGAGCAGGACGTGCAGACCTGGCGCGGCATCATCAAGGCCCTGTCGCACGGCCGCTGGCGCGGCGACCGCCGCGCCAACCGCGCGGCCCGGCGGGAGCAGGCCGCCGCCGGCGAGGCGGCCGACCGGGCGCGGGCGGAAGGACCGCTGAGCCGGCAAAGTTGACAGCGGCAGGCCGCTTCGCGTACAAGGCGCGCCTGCACGCGGCGATGTCTCATTGCCGCGCCGCCCGTTTATTGCCGCACGGGCGGCGCCCGGCCCCAGGGCCGTCGGCGGGCCTTCGAGGCGCAGCCGGTTCCGCACGGGGCCACCGTCCGAGCGCGCCGGCCGCAAGCAACAACAATACGGAAAGGACCGCCGTCCCATGACCAAGCGGCTTACGTCGAAGTACAAGATCAACCGTCGCCTCGGCCAGAACCTCTGGGGCCGGCCGAAGAGCCCGGTGAACCGCCGCGAATACGGCCCCGGCCAGCACGGCCAGCGCCGCGCGCGCAAGCCCTCGGATTTCGGCATCCAGCTCGCCGCCAAGCAGCAGCTGCGCTTCTACTACGGCAACATCACCGAGCGGCAGTTCAAGAACATCTACCAGGAGGCCGTGCGCCGTCGTGGCGACACCTCCGAGAACCTGATCGGCCTGCTGGAGCGCCGCCTGGACGCGGTGGTCTATCGCCTGAAGTTCGTGCCGACCGTCTTCGCCGCGCGGCAGTTCGTGAACCACGGTCATGTCCGGGTGAACGGCAAGCGGGTGAACATCCCGAGCTACCGGGTTGAGGAAGGCGACAAGATTTCCGTGAAGGACGCCTCCAAGCAGCTCGTCACGGTGCTCGAGGCGCTGGACAGCAACGAGCGCGACATCCCGGAATATATGGAGCTGGACGTCTCCAAGATGGAAGGCACCTTCCTGCGCACGCCCGTCCTGTCGGACGTGCCCTATCCGGTGCGCATGGAGCCGAACCTGGTGGTCGAGTTCTACAGCCGGTGATCCACCGGTCCTGACAGCCGGCGGGGCCTCGCGGCCCGGCCGGACGAGGATGCGGCGCCCCCGGGGAGACCCCGGCCGGGCGCCGCTTTCGTTTCGGCGTCCCTCTATTCCACCGGCGCGCCGCCCGATTCCGCCGCCAGCGGGCCGCCCAGGCCCGACAGGAGCTGTTCGGCCATCCTCAGCGGGTCGGCGCGATCCGGGGCCAGGCTCCATTCCACCCAGATGCCTTTCAGCAGCGCCAGGATCGCCAGGGTCGCGACATCGAGGTCGAGCGACAGCCCATGCGCGCGCGCGACCTCGGTCACCAGGGCATGGACCTCGCTTTCGAAGCGGGCATAGATCTCGTCGTGGACGGCCCGGACGGTCGGGTTGGTCTGCGCCAGGCTCCAGAACAGGAAGCGGGCCCGGACATAATCGGCATCCAGCGCGCCGGGATGCAGGCAGGCCGTCAGGAAGGCGTGCAGCCGCTGCATCGGCGTCAGGCCAGCGATCGCCAGCGCTTCCCGCGTGCGCTCCTGCACCCGGGCGGACAGCTGCCGCAGGGTGGCGGCGAGGAGTTCGTCCTTGCTGCGGAAATGGTGGCGGACCATGCCCAGCGAGAGGCCTGCCTCCTGCGCGATCAGGCGGACGCTGGTCGCGTCCGTGCCGTGCCGGCAGAGGCAGCGCACGGTTGCCTCGATCAGCTCTGTCCGGCGCACCTCGGGGGATTTCTTGGAAAAGCTGCGCGCCGGTCCCGCCTTGCTCATGACTGCCCCCATTGATTCAGCCTGCCAGCGGCGCTAGCTTCGATATTATACGACCGTATTGAGTATGCGGCGAATGCCGGGCGCTGGCGAAGGGAGACAAGGGTCATGACCGGGGACATAGCACAACCGCGCGGCGATGGGCGGCTGGGACCGGATCTGGCCGGCACGCGCGCGGACCTGGCGCGGGCGCGCCACCTGCCGGGCGACATCTATGCGTCGGAAGAGATCTACCGGAAGGAACTGGAGACCTATTTCCACAGGGACTGGCTGCTTGTCGGGCGGGAGGAGGAGTTCCCCCGGCCTGGCGACTATCAGGCGCGGCGGCTGGTCGGACGCCCGGTGCTGATCGCGCGCGACAAGCACGGCCGACTGGGCGCGTTCCACAACATGTGCCTGCACCGCGGTGTCGAGGTGGCGCAGGGCCGCGGCAATGCCGGGCGCCTGATGTGCCCCTATCACGGCTGGACCTATGACCTGTCGGGACAGCTTCTGGGTGCGGCCTACATGAAGGATTCCGACGGCTTCGACACGAAGGACTGTCGCCTGCCGCGCATCCACCTGGAGACCTGGCGCGGCAACATCTTTGTCAGCTTTGCGGCGGTGCCGCCGGACTTCGCGGCGGCAATGGCGGAGTTCGAGCAGGATTTCGCGGGCCTGCACATGGAGCGCTGCCGGCTGGCGGACCTGGCCCACATGCAGCTGAACTGCAACTGGAAGTTCCTGCACGAAAACCTGATGGACTTCTATCATGTGGGGGTGCTGCACGCGAAAAGCTTTGGCGCGCGTTTCTCCTGGCGGACCGAGGATGTCTCGCTGAAGCAGGGCGGCGGCATCACCATCCGCTACAAGGCGGCGCCGTCGACGCCGGACGGGCAGGCGCTGTTCGGCAAGGCGCCCTGGCTGGAGGCGGAGGAGAACTCCTTTGCCTGCACCGGCTTCATGCCGCCCAACCTGACCATCTTCGGGCGCATCGACTGCGTGAAGATGATGGTCGCCTGGCCGGACGGCCCGCATCGCTGCGAGGTGATGATCTACGCCCTGTTCCCGGAAGCGTTCTTCGCCGACCCGGCATTCGACGAGAAGCTGCAGGTCTACAAGGACTTCCAGACGAGGATCTACGAGGAAGACCGCTCGATGATCGAGTCCATGCAGAAGGCGATGGCCCTGCCGGACTACAGGCCCGGCCGGATGTCGGTGATGGAGATGCCGATCCATCATTTCCTGAACGGCTATGCCGAGCGCATGTTCGGGCCGGCGGAATGACCGTCATGACATCGCCACGACTGCTAAGGGCCGCGGATAATCTGGTGCAGAGTTTCGCGGTGGCGGCGGGCGAGAGCGTGCTGCTCACCGGCGACGACCGCACGGAAAGCCGGCTGCTGGATGCGGTCGCCGGCAGCGTGGCCCGCGCCGGCGGTAATCCGCTGATCGCGATCGCGCCCAGCCTGCCCTACCAGGGCGGGCTGTCGGACCGCTATGTCGGCGATCCGCTGAAGGCGGCGGCCGCAGCGTCGGATGTCTGGCTGGACTTCTGCTTTCCCTATCATGCCGGCTCGGCCATGCATGCCGCGGCGATGCAGGCGCAGCGCAGCCGCTACTGCCTGCTGGCCCTGCCGTCGGCGCAGTCCTTCGAGCGGCTCTATGGCTGCGTCGACTTCGGCGCGCTGCTGGAGTTCAACGTCGCGTTCGCCGCCTATGTGGGGGAGGCGGAGGGCGAGACATAGCATGTCACCTGTCCCCGCGGGACGGATGTGCGGCTGACCCTGGACAAGGTGAAGCTGGCCCGCAGGGCGGTCTGCGACGAACCCGGCATCTACACCGTGCCGGGCGCGCAGAGCTTCTACCCCGTCGCGGGCAGCGTGCAGGGCCGGGTCGTCATCCAGGCGCTGTTCGACGAATATTACCGCCTGCTGCGCGAGCCCATCGCGATCGAGGCCGAGGGCGGGATCCGCGGCATCTCCGGCGGCGGGGCGGAGGACCGCGCGAGCTTCGACCGCGCGCTGCGCCGCGCCGGCGGCACGCAGGGCGGCTATGGTGGCTTCATCCACTTCACCTACGGCTTCCACCCCGCGGCGATGCTGACCGGCAGCAATTTCGTCGAGGATATCCGCGTGCCGGGCAGCAATGCGATCGGCATGGGTCTGCCCTGGTGGGAACCCGGTGGCGGCGAGAACCATCCGGACGGTATCGTCCTGGACCAGTCGGTATGGCTCGGCGACAGCCGGATCGTCGCGGATGGCAGCTTCACGGGCCCGGCCCACCTGCAGCGCCTTCACGACGCGATGTCGCGCCGGCTGGACTGACACCGGCAGGCGCGGCGGGGGGCAGGCATATGCACAGAATCGATCCCACGAGGCTCGACCTGGCGGAGGAGTACCGGCGACAGCCGTTCGGTCCGCACAGCCCGAACCTGCAGAAAGTCCTGAAGCTGTTGCGCTGGGACCCGTTCGACGATCGCATCATCGCCGTGCAGACCGCGCGTGGCGGCACCTGGCAGCTGGCGCGGAGCACCGGCCGCAAGGGCAGCCCGCTGCAGATGTACGACGGCGAGGCGTTCGCCACGCCGGCCGAGGCGCAATGGGCGATCTTCCGCGCCCGCTGGGAGCGCCATACCGGGCAACCGCTCGCGCTGCCCGGGGACCGGCCGCTGCCGACCCCGGGCGCGATGCGCCGTAACCTGACCTGCCGCGCTCTGCTCGGCTATGCCGACCGCTTCAGCGTGGAGGCGGGGCAGCAGATCGCCTTCAAGGTCAGCGCCGAGGCGCCCTACGAACTGCGGTTCGAGCGCCTGGTCTGCGGCGACGATGCGAATATCGGGCGCAAGACGGTGCCGCTCGTTACAGCTGCCGACGGTCGCTATCCCGCGCAGGCCCAGTCCACCGCCTGCGGCTCCTGGATCCGGTTCGACGATGGCCCGGATCTCGCCCTGCAGAGCTTCGCGTTCATGGCCTATGTCTGGCCGACCGCACCCGGGCTCGGGCGGGAGCAGGTGGTCATGGGCGGGCGCGGCGGGGCGCTCTGCGTCGATGCGACCGGGGCATTGTCGCTCCGGCTTGGCGACGGGCAGGTCGGCACCGGCACGGCCCTGCTGGAGCGGCACTGGTACCTGGTCGCGGCCAGCTTCGATGCCGCGACCGGGCGGGCCTGGGTCGCGCAGCGGCCGCTGGCGCGGTACGCGGCCCGCGCCGACACCACGGCCGAGGCCGAGGCGGCGCTCCCAGTGCCGCCCGCCGCGCCGGGCGGCTTCCGCATCGCCGCCGGGTTCGCCGCGGACGATGCCGCGACGGCGCATTACAACGGCAAGATCGACAGCCCGGCGGTGCTGCGGCGGCCGCTTTCGGAGACGGAGCGCGCCGGCCTCCTGCAGGGGCGGATGCCGGTGCCCGGGGACGGCCTGCTGGCCGCCTGGGATTTCAGCCGCGAGATCCCCTCCACCGCCATCGTCGATACCGGGCCGCTGGCGCTGCACGGCCGGACCGTGAACCTGCCGACCCGTGCCATGACCGGCTGGAACTGGGACGGCAGCGCCTATGACTGGAGCCATCGGCCGGAGCAGTACGGCGCGATCCACTTCCACGACGACGACCTGTACGATTGCGGCTGGGACACGAGCTTTGCGCTGACCGTGCCCGCGGACCTCGGCAGCGGCCTGTACTGCGCGCACCTCGCCGCCGGGGACGAGGAGGAAATCATCCCCTTCGTCGTCCGTCCGCCGCGGGGCACGGCGCGGGCGCCGCTCGCCCTGATCCTGCCCACCGCGAGCTACTGGGCCTACGGCAATTCGCACCACCATCTGGAATGGGGCGAGGGCGAGAATGTGCGCGGCGTGTTCACCACGATCGACGCGACGACCTTGTTCCTGCACGAGCATCCCGAGTTCGGCTGCTCGCTCTACGACCACCACAATGACGGCAGCGGCGTCTGCTACGCGTCCCGGCTGCGGCCGGTGCTGAACATGCGGCCCGGCGAACGGCTCTGGCAGCTGCCCGCCGACACCCACATCACCGACTGGCTGGAGGAGAAGGGGATCGCCTGCGATATCCTGACCGAGGACGACCTGGAGCAGGAAGGCATCGACCTGCTGCGGCCCTATCGCTGCGTCCTGACGGGAACCCATCCGGAATATCCGTCGAAGCGCATGCTGGACGCCTTCGCCGCCTTCCAGGCGGGCGGTGGCCGGTTCGTCTATTTCGGCGGCAACGGCTTCTACTGGCGGACCTCCTACCATCCCGACCTGCCCGGCGTGATCGAGATGCGCCGCGCGGAGGACGGGATCCGCAGCTGGGCCGCGGAAGGCGGCGAATATCATCACAGCTTCACCGGCGAACTTGGCGGCATGTGGCGGCGCATGGGGCGCGCGCCCCAGTCGGTCGCCGGCACCGGCATGACGGCGCAGGGCTTCGACCGGTCCACCCACTACGAACGCACGGCGGCCAGCCGCGACCCGCGGGCGGCCTTCCTGTTCGAGGGGGTCGGCGCCGACGAGCGGATCGGCGATTTCGGCATCATTGGCGGCGGCGCGGCGGGGTGGGAGGTCGACCGGGCGGATCCGCGCCTGGGCACGCCGCCCCATGCGCTGGTGGTCGCCGTGGCGACGGATTTCTCCTCGGCCTATCACTGGATGAAGGAGGAGCTGACGCACACCCATGCGGCGATCACCGGCGAGACCTGCCCTCTGGTCCGCTGCGACATGGTGTTCTACGAGACGCCGAACGGCGGGGCGGTGTTCTCCACCAGCTCGATCGCCTGGGCCGGGGCCCTGTCGCATGCCGGCTATGACAACAACGTATCGCGGATCACCGAGAACGCGATCCGCCGCTTCGTGGACCCGGCGCCGTTCGACTGAGGTCAGGCCGCCGCGAGGAAGGCGGCGATCTCGGCGTTGTACCTGTCCGGATGCTCGATCATCGGGTAGTGGCCGCAATCGTCGAACATGACGAGGCGCCCGTCCGGGATCCGCTCGACCGCCGCCGCGGCGCTCTCCGGCGCGCCGCCGCGGTCGTTGCGGCCCCAGACGACCAGGGTCGGGCAGGTCAAGGCCTCGAGTCGCTCCAGGATGCGGAACGGCCGGAAGCGCGCGCTGTCCTGCATCAGCGCCATGGATTCGGCCAGCCGCTGCGGCGCCCAGTGCTGGGCGTAGCAGAGTTGCGCGATCGGCGGCAGCTCCGCAGGCAGCTTGCCGGTGTCGAAGAAGTTGTTGCCGATCCGCTCCCGCCAGTCCTGCAGGCTGCTGTCCGCCACCCGGTCCGGTGCATAGAGCAGCCGCATCCGGCCCATCTGCGCGGCCAGCTGGTCCTCAGTGTTGAAGCAGGAGCCGCTGCCGTTGATCACCAGCCTGTCGACCCGGTCGGGCCTGTCGAAGAACAGCAGCGCGGCCATCAGGGCGCCATAGGAACTGCCGCACAGCGACACCCGCTTCAGGTCCAGCGCATCCAGCAGTTGCGCCAGATGCCGGAGCTTGGCCGGCACGTCGACGATCGTCCCGTCGGCCGGCCGGGTGAAGCCGTGGCCCAGCATGTCCGGCGCGATGACCCGGTGGCTGCGGGCCAGCGCCGCGACGTTGCGCAGCCAGACATCCGCCGTCAGGGCGAGGCCATGCAGGAGGACGAGGGCCGGCGCCTCCGCCGCGCCGGCCAGGACGCAGCGTGTGGCCGTCCCGCCCGTATCGATGTACTGCATTCTCATCGCTGGTTCCTCCCGCTTTCCGGTTCATTTTATTCGATCGTATAAAATGAGTTCAAGCCTGTCCCGGACATGGCTTGCGGGCCTCGCGCACGGCACGCAGGATGGATGGCGCCAGTCCATTTGCACGGGATCCGCCGATGACCTATCCGCCCGCGAAGTTCGCCAGCACCGACCGGGCCGACGCCGTGCAGATTGCCCGCGCGACCCGCTTCGCCAGCCTGACGGCGGTCCAGGATGGCGCCTTGCTGACGGTGCATCTTCCGCTGACCCTGGTCGGCGAGGCAGAGGGGGAAGCGGGGAGCGAAGCCCGCTTCGTCGGCCATCTGCTGCGCAGCAACCCGTTCTTCGCCGCCATGGAGGCGGGGCCTGTCGCAGCCCGTGCGGTCTTCCTGCCGGCGCAGGGCTATGTCAGCCCCTCGGTCTATGCGGAGAAGGCGGCGAGCGGCAAGGTCGTGCCGACCTGGAACTATGTCGCGGCCCATCTGGATGGGACCATGGCGCTGGGTGCCCCGGAGGATCTTGCCGCCACCCTTGAGGCGCAGGCCGAGGATTACGAGGGCGCGACCGGCAGCGACTGGAAGGTCGCCGACGCGCCCACGGATTTCGTCGCCGGCCTGGCCCGGGCGATTGCCGGCTTTGCCTTCACCGCGACCGCCTTCCAGGCGATCCGCAAGCTGAGCCAGAACCGGCCGGAGGCCGACCGCGCCGCCGTGACCGGCTGGCTCGCGCAGACCCGGCCGGCGAGCGGGGCGATCGACTGGTGGATGGCGCGCCAGGGCGAGGGCTGAGCCGCCCCGGTCAGGCAAGCTCCTGGCGGATCGCCTCCTGCACCGTGGGGCGTTCCGCCATGCGCCGGCGATGGTCCGCGACCAGCGGGAAGCCTGCCGGGTCGACCCCGTCGGCCTCCATCCACTGGGCGATGGTGAAGAGATAGGGGTCGCAGAGGCTGTAGCGTTCGCCCATCACCCAGGGGCCGCGGCGCAGCTGCGGCTCGATCAGGTCGAAGCAGGCGGCGACGGAGTCCGGCACCTTCCGCTGCATCGCCAGGATCGCGGCCTCATCGTCGACCCAGCGATAGCCCCGCATGCGGTGGGCATGGGCGACATGCAGGGTGGCGCAGAGGAAGCTGTTGAACGCCTGCATCCCGGCAAAGGCGAAGGGATCGTCCAGCGGCGCCAGGCCGGCCCCCGGATGGGTCTGGGCGATATAGGCGAGAATGGCCGGCGTCTCCGTCAGCACGCCGCGATCCGTCGCCAGGGCCGGAACGCGCGCCTTCGGGTTGATCGCCAGATAGTCCGGCGCGGCCTGTTCGGTGCGTGCGAAATCGATCCGTCGCAGCACGTAGTCGGCCCCGGCTTCCTCCAGCGCGATATGGCTGGCCAACGCACAGGTATGCGGCGCGAAGTAGAATGTCAGCATGGCGGTTGGACCCTGTCGGTGCGGCTGCCTATCATCGCCGCCGACGGCAGCGCAGTGTCAATGCCGATGCGCCATCACGGGAGAGGATGCGGATGACCAAGGGCTATTGGATCGGCCATATCGATGTGCATGACCTGGACAGCTATCGCCCCTACATGGCGGCGGCGGCGAGTTCGATCTCGGCCTTCGGCGGGCGCTACCTGGTGCGCGGCGGCCAGAACAAGGTGGCCGAGGGCAGCGCACGCTCGCGCCACGTGGTGGTGGAGTTCGACAGCTACGATCAGGCGCAGGCCTGCTACAACTCCGACCAGTATCAGGCGGCAAAGGCGATGCGCACGCCCTATTCGTCCGGCGACATCGTCATCATCGAGGGCCATGACGGGTGAGGGCGCGGCGATGACCGGCATTCCCGAGGACCGCGCATTGCCGCTGCTGGACGAGGTGAAGCTGCAGGCGAAGGTGCTGGTCCCGCTGCTGCGCGCCCTGCGGGAGCGGATGGGCCGGGTGGAGGCCGACCGGCTGGTGGAAAAGGCGCTGCGCGACTGGTCGCGCGACCTGCAGCGGCGCATCGCGGCGGAGAAGCCGGGCGGCGCGCGCGAGAAGTGGGACGCGCTCTGGGACGATCTGCGCCCGCGCATCGGCGCCACCATCGACCGCGAGATGCTGGTCGATGACGGCGAGGTGCGCGAGTACAACGTCACCCGCTGCGGCTATGCCGAGTTCTTCAAGGCGCTGGGCGAGCCGGAGCTCGGGCGCTTCCTGCTCTGCGACCTGGACTTCGACATGGCCGAGGTCGGCGCACCGGACGTGGAATTCCGGCGCACCCAGACGATCATGCAAGGCGCGACGCACTGCGACTTCCGCTACCGCTTCCGGCGGGCCGCGGAGGATTCCGGCTGAGCGGGCAGCAGCATCTGCTTCAGGCCGCGTTCGATATAGGCCTCTGCCCCGGGCTGCGGCTCCAGCCGCCAGGCATGCAGCGGCCAGGCATGCACGTAGACGACGAGCTGGTAGGTCAGCAGCTCCACATCGGCGACGTCCAGCACGCCGGCGCGGCAGCATTCCTCGATGGTCTCGGCGATCAGCCCGGTCGTCTGGCGCTCCCTGTCCATGATTGCCGCCATGCGCGCGCGCGGCAGCACGCGCGACTCGCGATAGCCGATCAGGGCGGCGGCGCGGTTTTCGTCCACCACCTGGAAATAGGCGCGCACCGCCGCATGCAGGCGCTTCAGCGGGTCGCTCTCCGCGGCACGCGCCGCCGGAATCTCCCGCAGGTAGGAATCCAGTATCTCGGTGATGACCGCATGCAGCAGGTCCTCCTTGTCGCGAAAATACTGGTAGATCAGGCCGACGCTGATGCCGGCGGCCCGGGTGATCTGCTGCATCGTGGCATCGTTGAAGCCGCGGCGGCCGAACACCTGGATCGCGGCCGCCAGGATCTGCCTGCGCCGCTCCTCGATGGCCTCCGGCTGCGGCGGCCGGCCGCGCCGGCGTCGGGCCGGCGCGGCGTCGCCCGCCCCGTCGGTGGAGGGTGCCGTCCTGCGCACGCTCACCGTCCGCGATCCGTCGCGTCATCGGCAGTGTTGCGCCAGTCCGCCGGCGTTGCCGCCGGTGCCATATCCTCTGCGAAGGCGAGTGTGGCGAAGGATTGCGCCAACGGCATCGCCTCGACCATGTTGATGTTCACCCGTCGCGGCAGGGTCAGACAGAAGGCGACGATTTCTGCCACATCCTCGGCCTCCATCAGGTTCGGCCGTGCGTAGAAGGAGCGGGCAGCCTCGGCCGAACCGGTACGTACGGCGGCGAACTCCGTGCGCACCGTGCCCGGTTCGATGCAGATCGCGCGGATGTTGTGCCCGAGCAGGTCGGCGCGCAGGTTCTGCGTGAACTGGTGGACGAAGGCCTTGGTCGCGCCATAGACATTGCCGGACCGATAGGGCCAGCGGCCGGCGACCGAGCCGATGTTCACGACATCGCCGAAATCCCGCTCGGTCATCGCCGGCAGCAACAGCTGGGTCAGGTTCAGCATTCCGCCGATATTGGTATCCACCATCCGCCGCCAATGGTCCGGATCCGCAGCCTGCGCCGGCGCGTCGCCCAGCGCGACCCCGGCATTGTTGACCAGGATGTCCGGCGCGGAAAAGGCGGCGGGCAGGTTGGCGAGTGCGTCCGCCAGATGCACGGCATCGGCCACGTCGGCGACCAGGGCGTGACATCGGTCGGCGCCCAGGCTGTCGCTCAGGGCAGACAGCCTGTCCTGTCTGCGGCCCAGTGCAACGATGCGTGCACCCCGGGCGGCCAGGGCCTGGATCACGGCGGCACCGATTCCGGAGGTCGCGCCGCTGACCAGCGCCACCCGCCCATGAAGCGGCCCTGCGGCCGTTTCCCGCTCTGTCATCCGCGTCGCTCCCTTCTCATCCGCATCGCCTCGCCGCATGCCCCTCACATCCCGTCTTGACGGGCAATTTAAACTGAACATAAATTCACTTAAAGTGGACGCAAGGAAAATCAGGCGTCCCGGAGGACCCGCCCAGTGAGTCGCATGTGACCCAATCTCCCCGTACGGACAGCGTATCGCAGACAGGCGACGGGCCGTCCCTGCTGCGCCCGGCGTTTCCGGCCGAGACCATTGCACGTCACCGGCGGACCGGACACTGGCTGGGCCGGACCCTCTACCAGCTGCTCGCCGACCGCGCCGCCGAGATGCCCGAGCGGACCCTGATCGTGGACCGTGCGGGCCGCCTCAGCTATGCGGAAACCCTCGACGCTGCCCGGCGGATCGCGTCGGGCCTCGCAGCCTCGGGCGTCGGCGCGGGCGATATCGTCGCGGTCCAGCTTCCGAACTGGCGGGAATTCCCGCTGCTGCAATACGCGCTGTCGATGCTGGGCGCGGTCTGCGTACCGCTGCCGCCAATCTACCGGGAGCGCGAACTGCGGTTGATGCTGGGCCTGGTGGAGCCCTGTGCTCTGGTGGTGCCCGATACCTTCCGCGGCCATGACCATCGGGGCATGGCAGAGGCGTTGCGAGCGGAAATCCCGGCCCTGCGCGATATCTTCGTGGTCGGCGACGCCGGTGTCGCCGGCCGACCCTTTGCGGACCTGCTGGCAGGGGGACGGCCGTCGCCGCCTGTGGCGACCGAACCGGACAATGTCACCGAGATCGTCTTCACCTCCGGCACCACGGGCGAGCCGAAGGGGGTGATGCATACCTCCAGCACCAATTTCTGCCCGGCCATGGCGCTCGCAACCGACCACCGCCTGGGACCGGACGATGTGGTGCTGATGGCCTCGACATTCGGGCACCAGACGGGGTTCGTCTATGGCGGGCAGCTCCCCCTGCTGATCGGCGGCGGCCTGGTCCTGATGGAGCGTTGGGAGCCGCAGGAGGCATTGCGCCTGATCGAGCGGGAGAAGGCGACGTTCTGCATGGGGGCGACGCCCTTCCTGCAGGACCTGGTCGATGCCGCGGGGCCGGCGGGCGGCGCGGCGAGCCTGCGGGCCTTCCTCTGCTCCGGCGCGCCGATCCCGCGGGTGCTGCTCGATCGCGCGCGGGACAGGCTCGGCTGCACCGTGACGACCGGCTGGGGCATGACCGAGATCGGCCTCGTCACCCTGACCGGCCTGGATGAAGCCCCCCGGCGGGCGGCGGAGTCCGATGGCGCGCCGCTGCCCGGCAACGAGATCCGCATTCTCGATCCGGCGGGCCACGACGTCGCCGCTGGGGCGGAGGGCGACCTGGTCTGCCGCTGCCCGTCGATGTTCGCCGGCTATTACCGCCGGCCCGAGGCCACGGCCGGCAGCTTCACCGATGACGGCTGGCTCCGCACCGGCGACCGTGCCCGGCAGGTGGCGGACGGACATATCCGGATCACCGGCCGGAGCAAGGACATCATCATCCGCGGCGGCGAGAACATCCCGGTGGTGGAGGTGGAGGAGGTGCTGCACCGGCATCCCGCCATCCTGCGCGCCGCCGTGATCGCGGTGCCCGATCCCCGCTTCCAGGAAAAGGCCTGCGCGGCGGTGCAGCTGCAACCCGGCGGCAACCTGGATTTCGAGGGCATGCGCCGCCATCTGGAGGCGCACCGCCTGGCACGGCAGTACCACCCGGAATACTTCCTGGTGCTGGACGATCTTCCGCTGACACCAAGCGGCAAGGTCCAGAAATTCCTGCTGCGCGAACAGGTCGTGGCGCGGTTGCGCGGCGGCGGCGCGCTGCCGCAGGACGCGGATGGCGACGACGGCGCGGTGGCGTCCGGCCATCATGCTTGACCGCATCGCCAGGGCGCTGGTCGAGCCCGCCAGCATCGTGGGCGGTATCGCCCTGATGCTGCTGGCGCTGGTCGTCACGGCAGATGTGGCGGCACGCGCGGCAGGGTTCGCCCTGGTCGGCGCGGCGGAAGCCGGCGGCGTGCTGCTCGCGCTCCTGGTCTTCCTGGCGATCGCCCATACCCAGCGGATCCGCGGCCATGTGGCGATCGAGGCATTGGTCGTCCTGCTGCCCCCGACCCTGCGCCGCTGCGCGGAAGCGGTGTCGCTCGCGCTCTGCCTCGCCTTCGCCGTTGTGCTCGCCGTCACCACGGCGAGCGCGGCCTGGCACAGCTACCAGAGCATGGAATTCCAGGTCGGCACCCTGCCATTCCCGATCTGGCCGGTGCGGTCGGTGATCGCGCTCGGCTTCGTGCTGTTCGCGCTGCAGCTGCTGGTGCACCTGCTGGTGGCGCTCGCCGCGGCGGTGCGACCGGACGCGGCCGGCGGGCCGGGCGGGTCCGGGGAGGCCGCCTGACCATGGAAGCCCATCTGCTTGTCGTCGCCATCTTCGCCCTTGGCATCCTGGTCGGCCTGCCGGTCGCCTTCGTCCTGCTGATCGCCGCCTTCGCGGGGCTGGTGGCACTGCGCGGCTTTCCGGTCGCGATGATCGCCCTCAGCAACATGCCCTACGGGAAGGTTACCGACCTGGCGCTGATGACCATCCCGCTGTTCATCCTGATGGGGGCCTTCGCCACCCAGGCCGGGGTCAGCGCGAGCGCCTACCAGATGGCCAACCGCTTCGTGGGGCATCTGCGCGGCGGCCTCGGCATGGCGACCGTCTTCGCCTGTGCCGCCTTCGCCGCGACCTCCGGCTCCAGCGTTGCGACCTCCGCCGCCGTCGGGCGGATTGCCCTCAGCGAGATGCGCCGGTTCGGCTACGACCGCAGCGTGACCGCCGGCACGATCGCTTCCGCCGGGCTGCTCGGGATCATGATCCCGCCCAGCATCATGCTGGTGGTCTACGGCATCATCACCCAGACCGATATCGGCCAGCTGCTGGTCGCCGGCGTCCTTCCCGGCATCCTGACCGGCGGGGTGTTCTGCCTCGGGCTCTACCTGCTTGCCCGGTTGCGGCCGGACCTGATGCCGCGCGCCGACCAGAGGTTCAGCTGGCGGCAGCGGGTTTCCGGCCTGCGCGACGGCTGGGGGATCGCCGTGCTGTTCGGCGTGATCGTCGGCGGCATCTATTCCGGCCTGTTCACCGCGACCGAGGCGGCGGCGGTCGGCGCGGTCGCCGCGTTCCTGATGGTCCTGGCACGGCACGGCTTCCAGTGGCGGGCGCTGCTGTCCAGCAGCCGGGAGGCCGCCGGCAGCTGTGCGATGATCTTCCTGATCCTGATCGGCGCCGGGCTGTTGAGCCAGTATATCGCCCTGTCCGGCCTGGCGCGTCTGCTGGGCGGCATCGTGTCCGACAGCGGCCTTCCGGCCTGGGTGATCCTGGCGATCATCCTGGCCGCCTATATCCCGCTCGGCATGTTCCTGGAGCCGATCTCGCTCTGCCTGATCACCCTGCCGATCGTCTTCCCGACCGTGACGGCGCTTGGCTACGACCCGATCTGGTTCGGCATCATCGTCGTGAAGATGAGCGAGCTGGCGAACATCACGCCGCCGCTCGGGGTGAACGTCTTCGTCATCAAGGCGATCGACCCGGACATGCCGATCACGGCCGTGTTCCGCGGCGCCGGCTTCTTCGTCCTGCTGGAACTGGTGACCCTGGCCCTGCTGGTCGCCCTGCCGGAGATCTCGCTGCTTCTGCCACAACTGATGCTCGGATGACCCGCCGCGCGCGGCACCGGGCAATAACCCGAGGGAAGGAGACCAAGATGCGTTTCAGAACGGCAGCCACGGCCATCGCCGCGGCAACGACCCTGCTGGCGGCGGCGACCGCGAGTGCCCAGGTCGACCTCGTCTACTCGACCTACATCTCGCAGGGCTCCAGCTCGAACCTGCAGTACGAGGCCTATCTCGACGAACTGAGCCGTCGCACCGACGGTGCGGTGAAGGTGCAGGACAAGATGTACATGTCCGCGCTGATGAAGGCAGGCGAACATCTTTCCGGCATCGGCCAGAGGCTGGCGGATGTCGGCTATTTCTGCACCGGCTATACCCCCGCCGCACTGCCGCTGACCTCGATGGCGGAGATGCCCTATGTCACCGACAAGGGCGACGCGGTGTCCGCCGCCCTGGCAGAGCTCTACGAGACCTACGAGCCGCTGCAGCAGGAATATGCGAAGCAGAACGTCGTCGTCCTGGCCTTCGATGCCCCTTCGGCGACCATCATCGGCGTCGACACGCCGGTTTCCGCCGCCGCCGACCTGAAGGGCCTGAAGGTCCGCGCCTATGGCGAGGTGGGCAATATCGTCAAACAGGCGGCGGACATGATCCCGGTGCCGATGTCGACGGCCGACATCTATACCGCGCTGCAGACCGGCGCGATCGACGGCTATGTCGGCATCCCGCTCTGGATGCCGGGGCCGGAGAACTGGCTGCCCCATACCAAGACGATCGTGGCGCCGGGAATCGGCACCTACTACACCTGCGGCCTGGCGATGAACAAGGATGTCCATGACGCCCTGCCGCAGAAGGTGAAGGACGAGATCGTCAAGATGCGGCGGGAATTCCCGCCGAAGTCGATCGACTATGTCCGCAAGGGCGATGCCGGCACGGTGGCGAAGGCGCAGGAACTGGGCGTCTCCTTCTACCGCTTCACGCCGGAGGAAGTGGCGGCCTGGAAGCAGGCGGTTCACTACGACAAGTTGCAGGCCGACTGGATCGAGAGCCGGCAGGCTCGCACCGATGCCGATGTCGCGGCGTTCCTGAAGGTCTATCGGGACACCCTCGCCAAGTACATTCCGCAGTCCACGTACGAGCAGAAGTTCCCGCAGTAGCGCGGGCTTGCCGGACCAGCCGGGGCGGGTATCGCGCCCGCCCCGGCGACGTGATGGAGAGCGTCCAGTCATGAGTAGAGAAATCGCCATTGTCGGCATCGGGGAAACGCCGCCGACCCGCCGGTCCGACAAGGATATCCGTGCGCTTGCCGTCGATGCGATCGAGGCGGCGCTGGCCGATGCCGGCCTGGCGCCGGGCGCGGTGGACGGCATCGTCACCGACAGCGTGATCATGCCGGGCACCGTGCCGCATGAATATATCGCGGCACAGTTCGGCATCGATCGCCGCTTCGACGGCGGCATTTCCTATGGCGGCACCGGCATCGTCTGCGCGCCGATGATCGCGAAGGCGGCCATCGACGCCGGCCTGGCCGAGACCGTGCTGTGCTATTTCGGGGTCGACTGGGGCAGCCGTGCCTCCGGCCCCTATGGGTTCCACGACTATTACCCGGCCAAGAAGGCCTTCGAGAAACCCTATGGCTTCAACGGGCAGCCATCCTATTTCGCGCTCTGGGCGCGGCGCTACATGCACGAATATGGCGCCAGCGAGGACGACCTGGCGGCCGTTGCCATCGCGCAGCGGGCCAATGCCCTGCGCAACGGCCGCAGCCAGCTGAACCGGCCGCTCGATGCCGACAGCTACCATGCGTCGCGGCTCGTTTCCGACCCGCTCCGCGTGCCCGATTGCTGCGTGATCTCCGACGGGGTCTGCGCCTTCGTCGTCACGACCGCGGAGCGGGCGCGCGACCTGCGGCAGCGGCCGGTGCGCGTGCTGGGTTGCGGCTTCGCGACGGAGCCGGTCAGCGGCGACGACATCTTCACCCAGCGCCGCGAGATGCTGCGCATCCCCGGTGCCGGGGAGGCTGTCGGCCGGGCCCTGGGCGAGGCCGGGCTGTCCCTGTCGGATGTGGATTTCGCCGAGATCTACGACTGCTTCACGATCTCCTGCCTGATGCAGATCGAGGGGATGGGCTTCTGCAAGCCGGGCGAGGGCGGCGGTTTCGTGCGCGAGCGCGGCACCACCATCGACGGCGGCCTGCCGATCAACACTCATGGCGGCCTGCTGTCCTACAGCTACCTGCTGTCGGCGGAGCATGTCATCGAGGCAGTGCGGCAGCTGCGCGGGGATGCCGGCAAGGCCCAGGTGGCGGACGCAGAGATCGGCCTGGTCAGCGGGCTTTCCGTGCCGGACTACGGCGTTCTCCTGCTGGGACGGTGAGGGACATGGACATGATCGACGAGACCGCGCCGGAATTCGCCGGCTTTTTCGAGGCCGCCCGGCGGGAACAACTGGCCTTTCCGCGCTGCAGGGCGTGCGGCAGCTTCCACTGGTACCCGATGAAGGCCTGCCCCCATTGCCGCAGCCGCGACATCGCCTGGCAGCCGGTCGCGGGCGAGGGGGCGGTGTTCAGCTGGACGACCGTGCGCCATGCCTTCGACCCGGCCTACAAGGACCGGCTGCCCTATATCGTGGCCCTGGTGGAGTTCACCGATGCCCCGGGCGTCCGACTGGTGACCAACATCGAGGCCGATCCCGACGCGCTGTCGATCGGCGATGCGGTGCGGCCGGTTTTCCATCCGGACGGCAGGGTCACCTTCCTGCCGGCAGGTAGCAGCTGAGGCGAGGCGAGATGCGGACCCTTGCGGAGGCGTTCGACGCCGCGGTGCGCGGGGCGGGGAAGCTGCCCTGCCTGATCGTGCCGCCGCGCGCGGAGCGTCCCTATCTGCCCGAGGGAATCGAATGGAGCTATGCCGCGACAGCGGCCCGGGTGGAGGGACTGACCGGCACTTATGCCGCCGCCGGCTACGGCCATGGGCACCGGGTGGCGCTGCTGCTGGAGAACCGCCCCTCCTTCATGCTGCACTTCCTGGCGCTGAACCGGCTGGGTGCCTGCGTCGTGCCGGTGAATCCCGACTATCGGGCGGCGGACCTGGCCTTCCTGCTCGGCCATTCCGAGGCCGATCTGGTCGTCGCGCTATCGCATCGGGTGGCGGACCTGGAGCGGGTTGCCGAAGGGCTGCCGGCTCGTCCGCAGGTCCTCGATGTCGAGGCATTCGCCGATCGGCTGGAGCCCGCGGGCCGGCCGGCCCTGGCCGGGGCGCCCGACGCGGACAGCGCGGGCGCGCTGCTCTACACCTCCGGCACCACCGGCATGCCGAAGGGCTGCCTGCTGACCAATGCCTATTTCCTGTTCGCCGGCCGGCGCTACCTCGAAGCCGGCGGCCTGATGCAGGTGACCCCGGAGGCAGAGCGCCTCTACAACCCGCTGCCGCTGTTCTATGCCAACAGCCTGGGCATCTCGAACCCGGCGATGATCCTGTCGCGCAACGCGATGATCTTCCCCGACCGCTTCCATCCGGGCAGCTGGTGGCAGGACCTGGTCGCGACCGGGGCCACCATCGTCCACTACCTGGGGATCGTGGCCCCGGTGCTGCTGGCCGCCGCACCATGCGAGGAGGAGCGCCGGCACCGCGTGCGCTTCGGCGTCGGGGCAGGGCTCGACCCGCGCCAGCACGACGCCTTCGAGCGCCGCTTCGGCTTTCCGATGATCGAGGTCTGGGGCATGTCTGAAGTCGGCATCGCCGCCGCCGCCAATCGCGAGCCCCGCCGCACCGATACCCGCACCTTCGGCCGCCCGCTGCCGGGGATCGAGCTGTCCGTCGTCGACGAGGCGGACCGGCCGCAGCCGGACGGCACCGAGGGCGAGCTGTTGCTGCGGCGCAGTGGCCCCGATCCCCGGCGCGGGCTGTTCGCCGGCTATTGGAAGGATCCCGCGACCAGCGCCGAGGCCTGGCGCGGCGGCTGGTTCCATACCGGTGACGTCGTGCGGCGCGATCCCGACGGCCTGTTCCACTTCGTCGATCGCAAGAAGCACATGATCCGGCGCAGCGGCCAGAACATCGCCGCCGCCGAGGTCGAGGCCTGCCTGCGGGGGCATCCCGCTGTCGCGGAAGTGGCGGTGGTGGCCGTCCCGGACGAGCTGCGCGAGGAGGAGGTCCTGGCCTGCGTGGTGCCCCGCGGCGAGGCGCCAGCCGATGCCGCGCTGGCGGAGTCGATTGCGGGTCATGCGCTGTCGCAGCTGGCCTATTTCAAGGCCCCGGGATGGGTGCTGTTCCTCGAAAGCCTGCCGCTGACCGCCACCCAGAAGCTCCAGAAGTCCAGCATTTTCCAGGCCGGCGAGGATCCGCGCCAGCGCGCCGGCATGCACGATTGCCGGGCGGCCAAGCAGCGCCGGAAAGCCGGGTGACCCGCACCGGGCTGGTCCTGGGCGATGGCGGCGTGGTCGGCCGCAGCCTTGCCCTGCAGATGCGCGACCGGCCGGACTGGCAGGTCATCGGCCTGTCGCGCCGGGACCGCGGTCCGGCAGGAATCCGCCATATCGCTGCCGACATGCTCGATCCGGTGGCGCTCCGGCGCCATGGCGGGACCCTGCGCGCGGTCACCCATCTGTTCGTCGCCGCGAAGGCGCCGGCCGCGGATGCAACGGGCGAGGCGGAGGCGAACCGGGACCTTCTGGCCAATGCCCTCGACGTGCTGGAGAGCCATGCGCCGGGCCTGCGGCGGGTGCTGCTGGTGCATGGCACCAAATGGTATGGCTGCCATCTGGGACCCTATCCGGTGCCGGCGCGGGAATCCGATCCGCGCGGGCCGGGACCGCTGTTCTACTTCGACCAGCACGACCTGCTCGTGGCGCGGCAGGCAGGGCGCCCCTGGACCTGGGCGACCCTGCGGCCGCATACGGTCTGGGGCTACTCGCAGGGCACCGGCAACAACCTGGTCACCCTGATCGCGGTTTACGCCGCGTTGCTGAAGGCGGCCGGCCTGCCGCTGGCCTTTCCCGGCAGCGAGGCGAACTACCGCAAGCGCTCCCAGGCGACCACCGCGGACCTGCTTGGCCGGGGACTGCTCTGGGCTGCGGAGGCACCGGTCTGTGCCAATGTGGATCTCAACCTGACCAACGGCGACAGCTTCCGGTGGTGCGATCTCTGGCCGGCCGTCGCCGCCTTCTTCGGGATGGCGCCGGCACCGCCCGACCCGCGCCCGTTGGCCGCGCGGATGCCCGCGCTGGAACATCACTGGGGCGCGATCTGCGACCGCCATGGCCTGGCGGAGCGCAACCTGGCCGAACTGGTCAGCTGGCGCTACGGCGACGGTCTGTTCGGGGTGACCTGGGACGACCTTTCCGCGATGGAACAGGCGCGGTCCTGCGGCTTCATGGAGGCCGAGGACAGCGCCGCGGCGCTGCTGCGCCTCCTTTCGGAGCTGCGCCGCGACAGGATCGTACCGTGAGCGGGCACCCGGCGGCAGGCGGGCTTCCGGACGGCGCCTCGCTGCTGGATCCGCTCGTCCTGCGCGGACAGCGGATCCGCAACCGGATGGCCGTCTCGCCGATGTGCCAGTACATGGCGCGGGAAGGCCTGGCGAACGACTGGCATTTTGCCCATCTTGCCAAATTCGCCCTGGGCGGCGCCGGCATCGTGTTCGTCGAGGCAACCGCCATCGAGCCGCAGGGCCGCATAACCCATGGCGATGTCGGGCTCTGGTCGGACGGCCAGATCGCGCCGCTGGCGAGGATCGCCGCCTTCCTGGCCGCGCATGGCAGTGTGCCGGCGATCCAGCTGGGACATGCCGGACGCAAGGCAAGCGCACAGGCGCCATGGCACGGCAACGGGCCGCTCGGCACGGCAGACGCCGCCCGCGGGGAGGCCGCCTGGCCGGTGGTGGGGCCATCGGCACTGCCCGCCGGCCCGGCATGGCAGACGCCTGCAGAGCTGACCGAAGGCGATCTGGCGCGGCTGCGCGACTCCTGGCGGACCGCCACCCTGCGGGCCGCCGCGGCGGGGTTCGGCATCGTCGAGCTGCATGCCGCCCATGGCTACCTGTTGCACCAGTTCCTGTCGCCGCTGTCCAATCGCCGGCAGGACGGCTTCGGCGGCGATCTCGGCGGGCGCATGCGGTTTCCGCTCGATGTCGCGGAGGCGGTGCGGGCGGCCTGGCCGGCGGACCGTCCGATGTTCCTGCGCCTGTCGGCCGTCGACGGGCTCGACGGGGGCCTGACCCTGGAGGATTCCGTCCTGTTCGCGCGCGAACTGGCGGCGCGCGGTGTCGACCTGATCGACTGTTCCTCCGGTGGCCTGGCCGGGTCGGCGACGGCAGCCCGGGTCGCCCGCTGGCCGGGCTTCCAGGTGCCGCTGGCCGCCCGGATCCGGCGCGATGCCGGCATCCCGACCATGGCGGTCGGCCTGATTGCCGAGCCCGGCCATGCCGAGGCCATCCTGCAGGGCGGGCAGGCCGATCTCGTCGCGATCGGCCGGGAGGCAATGGTCAACCCAAACTGGTTCCTGGCGGCGGAGACTGCCTTGGCGGGGCCAGGATCCTATGAATCCTGGCCCGCCAATTACGGCTGGTGGCTCGACCGGCGCAGCCGGCAGATGCGGGACCGGGGATGACCCCGGCGGCTCACGCCAGCAGGTCCGGCCGGTCGGTCGCGCTGGCCGGCAGGCCCAGGATGCCGGCCAGCATCGGCAGATAGTCTTCCGAAGCCGCCCGGTCGATCACCATCCGGTCGATGCCCGCGCCCAGGAAGGCACAGAACCGGTCGTCGGCCGGGTCGCCGGGCCGCAGGCCGTGGGTGGAGATGTATTTCGGCCGGCCCGTCATCCGGTCGTCGGGCAGGCCGGCCGGCTTTTCCTCGAAGCTGTGGCGGTCGGGCGCGACGAAGGTGGCGATCTGGTCGCGATGCGGCTCCGGCACATGGGCGCTGTCCAGCGGTGTCGCGCCGAATGCGGCCAGGCGCTGCTCTGCCTCCCGCCGCTCCGCGGCGCTGCGGGCAACGACGTGCAGGGTGGCGCCTTCGCCCTCCCACAGATAGCCGGGCAGGATCGCGCCCGGATAGAGCGCCGTCTCCATCTGCGCATGGCCATGGTCGCTGCAGACGGCGACGACATACTCGTCCAGCCGGCCCGCCGCCTGCAGCCGCTGCAGCAGGGAGCCGACCAGCAGGTCCGCGGTGGCGAAGGCCCAGTGCGCCGGCTCGCTGGCAAAGCCGTGCAGGTGCTGGATGGCGTCGGTCATTGCCACCTCGGTCAGGATCAGGTCCGGCGGCGTGTCGGAGCAGGCCAGGGCGGCGACGGCCGACAGGGCGCGATGATCGTTGGCCATGCCGTTCATCAGCGCCGCTGCCGGATCGGCCGCGGCGTCCGGCGACAGGGCCAGCGGGCCCCCGGCGGCCAGGCCGGCCGCCAGGCGGCCCTCCGGGTCCGCCACATGATCGGTGTAGATGCCGTCGTCCAGCCGGGCGGCCTTGGCGAAGCGGCTGCCGGCGACGAAGCCGCGCAGCCACCAGGGCGGGTAGAAGCAGTCGGCATCGCCGGGATGCACCATGGCATGGCCGATCGCGGCGACGTCCAGGCCGCAGGCCCTTGCCCGCCCGGCGACGGTCGGCACCTGCAGGTCGTTGGCCAGTGCACAGCGGAAGCCCTGGCCGTCGAACACATGGTTGCCCCAGGCGCCGTGCCGGTCCGGCGCGACGCCGGTCAGCATGGTGGCGCGCCCGGGCATCGAGGTGGCCGGCATGGCGGAGGCGAGGCGGGCGATCCGGGTGCCGCCTGCCGCAAGCGCCGACAGGTGCGGCAAACGCGCGTGATGGGCCTCGAAATAATCGGCACTCAATCCGTCGATCAGGATGGCGATCAGTTTCCGGTGCTGCGGCATGGTCTTCCTCAAGCGGGCGGCGACAAACGCTGCGGGAAATCTAGACCACCAATGTTGCAGGCCCGTGTCGGTCCCGTCTCCCGGAGTCGCCGGTCGTGAGCGGCGCTGTTACCCTACGGAATTGTCGGACAATCCGGCGATGCCGGCGGCGCATGCGGCCGGCCAGGAAACAACGGAGGAAACAGCATGGGTTTCGTCAAGACGCCCGAGGAAGTGGCCCGCATCCAGGCCGTGCTGAGCGCGCCGCGCTTCGTCGGGGCCGAGATGCTCTCCATCGATTTCCTGACCCGGCCGGAGATCGTGGCGGCGATCCTGCCGCCGGGGCTGGAACCGGCATCGGAGCCGCTGGTCACCGCCATGGTCGGACGCTGGCGGTCGAACTGCGTCGCCGATTTCACCGGCGGCGCGATCTACGTGATGGCCCGGCATGGGGAGATCGAGGCCCCCTATGTCCTGTCGATGTACATGGACCAGGACCATGCCATCATCTTCGGCCGCGACCTGTTCGGCGAACCCAAGAAGCATGCGCATACCACCCTGCAGCGCCGCGGCGGCTTCATGCACGGCTTCGTCGACCGCGGCGGCGCGCGGCTGATCGAGATCAAGGCCGAGCTTGGCGCGGACCTGGGCGCCGGCACCGCCGAGGGTGCCAACTTCAACATCAAGGCGACACCGTCCTGCACCGGCATCGGCCTGGAGGACGATCCCGTCCTGACCCTGGCGGCGTTCCGCAACAGCCTGACCGTGCAGCGCCGGGGCCAGGGCAGCCTGGCGCTGGGCAGCACCGCGCACGACCCGCTGGCGGACCTGGAGATCGTGGAGCTGCGCGGGGCCGCCTATCTGGAAGGCGACCTGATCTGCACCTGCCGGCCGCTGGCCCGGCTGGATGCCGCCGGGTTCGTCCCCTACCTCTATGGCCGCCTGGACGACTGGTCCGCCCTGGACACCGAGAATGTCCAGACGCTCTATCCGCAGAACGCCTGAGCCGGGAGGAGGAAAGAATGTCGCGACTGCCGCTTGCCGAGCCGGAGACCTTGCCGGCCTTCCTGAAGACGATGCATGACGGGGCCCGTCCGGAGGACTGGTCGACCCGCCACTGCGCCCGCGCCTTCGCCGCCCATCCGGGCCTGCTGGAACGCTACCTGTCGTTCTACTACCCGTTCCACACCAATGACGGGGTGGAATCCGCGCTGGAGCCGCGGCTGAAGGAACTGGTGCGCCTGCGCATCGCCACCCTGAACGGCTGCAAGACCTGCAAGGCCGCCCGGCTCGATCCCGACCATGTCACCGAGGACGAGGCCGCGCGCGGCGTCGACAGTGTCGGGGAGGGCGGGAGCTTCAGCCCGCGGGAACAGGCGGCGGTGCGCCTGGCGGAGCTGATGGCGGAGAACCATCACGCCTTCGACGACGACACGATGCGCGCCCTGCGGGCGCAGTTCAGCGACCGCGAGATCCTGGAGCTGATGATGATGGCCGGCCAGTATATCGGCTTCGGCCGCATGCTGGCCGCGCTGCAGCTGGAGACCGTGAGCTGCCCGATCTGACTGCCTCAGATCGGCGCCAGGCGATGGAACCGTGACTGCTGGTAGAGCAGGGCGGCGCCATCGCCCTCGCGGATCTCCACGATCCGGCCGATGAAGATCGTATGGCTGCCTGTATCGACCTGCTGGCCCACCTCGCAGGACAGTGCGAGCGGCGCGCCCGTCAGGACGGGCAGGCCGCGCGCATCCTCCGCCCAGTCGCCGAGCGCATATTTCGCCTCGCCGGTGACGCCATCGGCCCCGGCGAAGCGCATTGCCAGCGGCCCGGACGGGTCGGGCAGCAGATTGACGTTGAAGCTGCCGCTCGACCGGATCGCCGCGCAGGTGCCGGTCCGGCGGTTCACGCAGACCAGCAGGCTGGGCGGCTCCGCGGTGACGGAGCAGACCGCCGTGGCGGTGATGCCACGCCGTTCGCCCTCGGCGCGCGTGCTGATGATCGTGACGGCGCCGGGAAAGCGGGCCATGGCCGCCCGGAACCGGTCGGGGTCGATGGCGATGCCCATGGCCCCTGTCACTCCCGCCTGGCCCTCGCCCTATGCCGCGCGCAGCTCGGCCAGGTAGCTGGCGGCAGCGTCGGGATCGGCGAACCAGGGGAAGAAGTCGCGCGGATCGTCGAAGCCGTTGGCCATGCGATGCGCCAGGGCCGGCACCTGGCAGGCCGTGCCCATGATCTCCAGCACGAAGGGCGGCGGCGGCGACAGCAGCATGTTGGTCCATGCCGTCACCCACTGGGCATAGTCCCAATAGGCATCGAAGCACCCCTGCATCCAGGCCGGGTCGTAGGGCCTGTCGCCATGCGCCAGGATGCGCTCCAGGTAGACGGCCGCGGCCTTCGCCGCGTTGTTAGACCCCTGTCCGGTGATCGGATCGTTCAGGCAGACCGTGTCGGCCAGGCCCAGCACGGGTGCCCCCGAGGGCAGGGTCGCGACCGGGCGGCGCACGGTCGGCGGGAAGCGGCCGGACAGGATGCCCATGTCGTCGGTCAGCGCCACGTTGCGGCAGCGTTCCGCCTCCCAGGGCAGGAAGGTCTCCAGGATGGTCCTCGAGGTCGCCAGGTGCTGGTCGGGGCTCTTCACATCGCCCCAGCAGTCCATCGGGCCGCCGGGCACCCCTTCGAACACCATGATCTCGCAGGGGCCGGTCACGGTCAGGGCCGGGAAGACGAAATACTCGCCGATGCCGGGGATCAGGTTGAAGCAGACGGCCGAATGTTCCGGCCGCGGCGTTATCCCGGTGACATAGGTCAGCGCCAGCGCGCGCATCGGCTTGTCGTAGGGCGATTTCTCCGGGTCGCGCTCGAACAGCCGGCCGACCTCGCCCTTGCCGGAGGCGATGACGACCAGGTCGTCCTCCCGGGCATAGAGCTCCAGGTCCGACAGCCCGGCTTCCTTGATGACCAGGTTGCCGCCGAGCGCCTGGAACTCCGCCATCCAGCGCGGGATCTTGATCCGCTGGTCGACGGAGCAGGCATTGCCGTCCAGCCGCCCCACCCAGTCGATCGCCTTCTCGCCCGGCAGCTCAGGATGCGGGACCATGAAGTTGATGCCCTCGACCGGCGGGCAGCTCTCGCTCCAGAAGTCGATCCCCAGGTCGCGCTCGTGCTGGACCGCGTTGTGGAACATGCACTGGCTGGACATGACCCTGCCGGTGGCGATCGCCTCCGCTGTGCGGTCCTGCACGACGCGCACCCGGTAGCCGTTCTTCAGAAGGCCGAGCCCGAGCTGCAGGCCCGACTGGCCGCCGCCGACGATGGTGATCTTGCGCATTGTCCTGTCCTCGCCTGTTTGTGTTGTTTCCGGCTGCTATTCCATGAGCAGCGGGATCGCCGGCTCGGCCCGTTCCGGGCCCATGGCGGTGTAGCCGCCATCGACGCGGATATCGGTGCCGGTGATGAAGCCTGCCTCGTCGGAGCAGAGGAACAGCACGGCCGCCGCCACCTCGTCCGGGTCGCCGGTCCGTTTCAGCAGGTGGAAGGGGGCGGCCACCCGGTCGGTCTTCGCGCGGTCGCCGCCGGTCAGCTCGTCCATGATGTTGGACCAGGTCCAGCCGGGGGAGACGGCGTTGACCCGGATGCCCTCGGGCGCCAGGTCCATCGCCTGGTTGCGCGTGAGCTGCAGGATGGCGGCCTTGGAGACCGGATAGAGCCAGCGCCCGGTCTGGGCGACCCGGGCCGAGATCGAGCCGAAATTGACGATCGCGCCGCGGTTCCGCGCCAGTTCGGCGCGGGCGGCCTGCATCAGCATGACGCTGCCCACGATGTTGACGTCCAGGCTTTCCAGCCATTCCGCCCGCGTGGATGCCGCGCCATTGTCCAGGTAGGAGCAGGCCACGTTCACCAGGAAGTCGATCCGGCCGAACCTGCCGGTCGTGGCCGCCACCAGGGCGGCGATCTGGTCGTCGTCCCGCAGGTCGGTGGGCTGGAAGGCGACGCCGTCGGCGACCAGCGCGGCACCGGCCTCCGTGGCGATATCGGCGATCATCACCCTGGTGCCGGCCTTGCGGAATGCCGCGACGATCGCGGCGCCGATCTTCGTGGCGCCGCCAGGGACGACCGCCACCTTGCCCTCCAGACCCCTCATGCGGGTGCTCCCCCTCAAGGTTTCGGAGTGCCAAGGATCGGGGGCCGGCAGGGCGGCCGCTATCCGGAATGCGCAGGGAGCATCCGGAACGCGCAAATATTCTTACCAACCTCCGCCGGCACTGCTACCGTCGGTCGCAGTCCGGAACGGGAGCCGACATGCCGGCCGAACAGTGCGTGCCGCTCGCAGGCCATATGCTGTTTCACAGCCGCGACCTCGACGAGGCGCGGGACCGGGTCGCGCGGGTCTTCTGTCCCCACCGGCTGGAGACGATCGGCCGCTGCAGCCGCCTCGACGCGCGGCATCACCATTTCCCCGGCGAACGGCTGTCCCTGAACTACATCGACTACGGGACGAAAATCCTCATCGCGCCCGGCGAACTGCAGGGCTTCTTCCTGCTGCAGATCCCGCTGTCGGGCAGCGCGGCGATCGTGAACGGGGGCGAGAGCTATTGTTCCCATCCCGGGCGGGCGGCGGTGCTGAACCCGCACCTGGCCACCCGCATGATCTGGGACGAAGGCTGCCGCCAGGTCCTGGTCTGGATCGAGCGGCGGGCGTTGCAGGAGCATCTGTCGGCCCATCTCGGCCGGCCTGCCCGGGCGCCGCTGGCCTTCCATGGCGGGATGGACCTGACACGGCCGGAGGGCGCCCGCCTGAAACGGCTGGTGATGCACCTGGTGGGCGAGGTGGATGCCGGAACCCCGTCGATCGGCACCGGCGGGCTGATGGCGCGGCAGATCGAGGCCGCCCTGATGTCCGGCCTGCTCGATGCCCAGGCCCACAACTATGCCGAAACCGCGGCGCCCGGTGCCGCAGCCGTCGCCGTGCCGCGGCAGGTGCGCCGCGCGGAGGAGTATATCCTCGCCCATCTGGACCGGGCGATCGCGCTGGAGGATATCGCCCGGGCGGCGGGGATCAGCATGCGCGGGTTGCAGCAGGGCTTTCGGGATGCCCGCGATACCACGCCGATGGGCTTCCTGCGCGCGGCGCGGCTGGACCGGGCGCATCGCGACCTGCAATCGGCGGCGCCCGGCACGACGGTCACCGGCGTGGCGCTACGCTGGGGCTTCGCCCATCTGGGGCGCTTCGCCCAGGTCTACCGCGCGCGCTACGGCTGCAGCCCCGGCCGCACCCTTGCCCAGGCCCGCGGCGAGGGTTTCGCGGATTAGCAGGGCCGCGGCATCCCGTTCTTGCAGTCATCCCGGCCCTGAGCCGGGATCCATGGCGGTATGCCGCAGCCGGTGCGCAGTCGTCAGGCGGCGCGCTCGACCGGCACGCCCTTCTCGGTCATGTACTGCTGCAACTCGCCGGTCTCGAACATCTCGCGGATGATGTCGCAGCCGCCGACGAACTCGCCCTTCACGTAGAGCTGCGGGATGGTCGGCCAGTTGGAGAATTCCTTGATGCCCTGGCGGATCTCCGGATCGGTCAGCACGTCGACGGAACTGAACTTCACGCCCAGATGGTTCAGCACCTGGACGACGACGGAGGAAAAGCCGCATTGCGGGAAGACCGGGGTGCCCTTCATGAACAGCATGACGGGGGCGGTGTCGATCTCCTGGCGGATACGCTCGGTTACACTGGTGTCGGTCATGTCAGAGGTCCCTGGTGCGGGTGGAAAGGGGGAGGGCGGCCTGTCGCGGGCGCGGCTCAGCTTTCGGGGGGCGAGGTCTGCAGGGCGAGCGCGTGCAGCGCATCGCCCATCCGGCCCTGCAGGGCGGCATAGACCATCTGGTGCTGCTGCACCCGGGTCTTGCCGCGGAACGATGGGGCGACGACATGGGCGGCGTAGTGGTCGCCATCGCCGCGCAGATCCTCGATCCGCACGTCGGCATCCGGAATGCCAGCCCGAATGAGCTGTTCGATCTCGCCCGCACTCATCGCCATCGCCGTTCCCCGTCTTCCTGCACAAACCGTCTTCCTGCACCGGCCGTCTTTGCCGCACCGGCCGGTCCTGTCTCACAACGCCATATAGCCCGGCAGCCATTCTTCATGTGCCGTGGCCAACGCGTCCACCGATATGGTGAAAGCATCGGTCACAGTCAATTTTCCGCCGCCGACGATGCCGATCCGCTGCAGCGGCACGCCGGCCGCGGCCGCATCCTGCAGCGCGCGGTCGGCCAGTGCCGCCGGCATCGCCAGGAGGTAGCGGGCCTGATCCTCGCCGAACGATGCGGCGGCCAGCTGCAGCGCATCGGCCCCCGGCCCGGCGGGCAGGGTCACGGTGGCGCCCCGCCGGCCGGCCATGGCCATCTCGGCCAGCGCCACCAGCAGGCCGCCATCGGACAGGTCGTGGCAGGTATCGACACCCTGCTCGGCGATCAGCCGGCGCGCGAAATCGCCGTTGCGCCGCTCCGCCTGCAGGTCCACCGGCGGCGGCGGGCCGGCCTCCCGGCCCAGGATCTCGCGCAGATAGAGCGACTGTCCCAGATGGCCGCGTGCCTCGCCCAGCAGCAGCAGCGCATCGCCGTCGCGCTTCAGCGCGACAGTGGCGGAGCGCGACAGGTCCTCGATCACGCCGACCGCGCCGATCGCGGGGGTCGGCAGGATCGCGCGGCCGTCGGTCTCGTTGTAGAGCGAGACATTGCCGCTGACGACCGGGAAATCGAGCGCCAGGCAGGCGGCCTTCATGCCCTGGATGCAGCCGACGAACTGGCCCATCACCTCCGGCCGTTCGGGATTGCCGAAGTTCATGTTGTCGGTCACCGCACGCGGCAGGGCGCCGACGGCGTTCAGGTTGCGCCAGGCCTCCGCCACCGCCTGGGCGCCGCCGGTCTCCGGATGCGCGCGGCAATAGCGCGGCGTGCAGTCGGTGGCGATCGCCAGGCCCCGGTTCGAGCCGTGGATCCGCACGACGGCGGCATCGCCGCCCGGGCGCTGCACGGTGTCGCCCATCACCGTATGGTCGTACTGCTCCCAGATCCAGCGCCGGCTGGCCAGGTCGGGGCAGGCCAGCAGCCGCAGCAGCGCCGTCTCCAGCGGCACGCCGGGCTCCCCAAGCGACACCGACGCCGGCGGCGGCGTGGCCACCCAGGGCCGGTCGTATTCGGGGGAGGCCTTGGCCAGCGGGTCGATCGGCAGGTCCCCCACGGTCTCGCCGCCGAAGCGCAGGACCATGCGGCCGGTATCGGTCAGATGGCCGATCACGGCGAAATCCAGTTCCCATTTGCGGAAGATCGCCTCGGCCTTCTCCTGGCGCCCGGGCGCCAGGATCAGCAGCATGCGCTCCTGGCTTTCCGACAGCATCATCTCGTAGGGGGTCATCGCGTCTTCGCGGCAGGGCACCTGGTCCAGGTCGAGCTGGATGCCGACCCCGCCGGAGGAGGCCATCTCGAAGGAGGAGGAGGTCAGGCCCGCCGCGCCCATGTCCTGGATCGCCACGATCGCGTCGGTCGCCATCAGCTCCAGGCAGGCCTCGATCAGCAGCTTCTCTGTGAACGGGTCGCCGACCTGCACCGTGGGGCGCTTCTCCTCCGCATCCTCGGAGAACTCGGCCGAGGCCATGCTCTCGCCGTGGATGCCGTCGCGGCCGGTCTTCGAGCCGACATAGACCACCGCATTGCCGATGCCCGAGGCGCGCGCGGTGAAGATCCGGTCGACCGGCGCGATGCCCACGGTCATCGCGTTGACCAGGATATTGCCGTTGTAGCTGTCGTGGAAATTCACCTCGCCGCCGACCGTCGGCACGCCGACGCAATTGCCATAGCCGCCGATGCCGGCCACGACGCCGCGCAGCAGGTGCCGGGTCCTGGGATGGTCCGGGCTGCCGAAGCGCAGGGCGTTCAGGTTGGCCACGGGGCGCGCGCCCATCGTGAAGACGTCCCGCAATATGCCGCCGACCCCGGTCGCCGCACCCTGATAGGGCTCGATGAAGGAGGGGTGGTTGTGACTCTCCATCTTGAAGATCGCCGCCAGCCCGTCGCCGATATCGATGACGCCGGCATTCTCGCCCGGGCCGTGGATCACCCAGGGCGCCTCGGTCGGCAATTCCTTGAGCCAGCGCTTGGAGGATTTGTAGGAGCAATGCTCCGACCACATGACCGAGAAGATGCCGAGCTCCAGCAGGTTCGGCGCCCGGCCCATGATCTCCAGCACCCGGTCGTATTCCGCCGGGGTCAGGCCATGCTCGGCGACCACCTCCGGCGTGACCTCGCCCGCGGCGCCGCTCACGACAGATGCTCCAGCGCGGCGTCGAACATCGCCCGGCCGTCGGTGCCGCCCAGGGCCGCATCGGCCAGCCGCTCCGGATGCGGCATCATCCCCAGGATGCGCCCGCCCGGGTCGCAGATCCCGGCGATATCGGCCAGCGAGCCGTTCGGGTTGGCGTCGGGCGCGCGCGCGCCTTCGGCGGTGACATAGCGGAACACCACCTGGCCTTCGCCTTCCAGGCGCGCCAGGGTCTCGTCATCGGCATAGAAATTGCCGTCGTGATGGGCGACCGGGATTCGAACCACCGTGCCGGCATTGTAGCGCGAGGTGAAGGGCGGGGCGCTGCGCTCCACCAGCAGGTGCACATCGCGGCAGACGAAGCGCTGGCTGGCATTGCGCAGCAGCGCGCCGGGCAGCAGCCCGGCCTCCTGTGCGATCTGGAAGCCGTTGCAGATCGCCAGCACCGCGGTGCCGGCCCGCGCACGCGCGACCACCTCGCGCATGATCGGCGAATGGGCGGCGATGGCGCCCGAGCGCAGATAATCGCCATAGGAGAAGCCGCCGGGGATCACGATCAGGTCCAGCGGCGGCAGGGCGCTCTCGCCATGCCAGATCATCGCCGCCGGCCGGCCGGTGCTCTGCGCCAGGGCCACAGCCACGTCGCGGTCGCAGTTGGAACCGGGAAAGACGATCACGCCTGCTTGCATGGGGGAGCCTGTTGGATAGCCACTGACTGACGAAGCGCCATGGATCCCGGGTCAAGCCCGGGATGACGGCGGCGGAGAGGGGGCCGGAGAGGGGGCCGCGAGATCGCAACCGGGCCGTCGCCCCGGGCTTGATCCGGGGCCCATGGCGCGGGCGGCGATGCAGCATGGCGGTGCCGCGCCGCAGACGGCAGGGCCGCTCACGCCTGGATCTCGATGGCATAGCTTTCGACGACCGGATTCGCCAGCAGCCGGTCGCACATCTCCTTCACCGCCGCCTCGGCCGCTTCGCGGTCGTCATAGCCCAGCTCGATATCGAAGAACTTGCCCTGGCGGACATCGCCGACCCGGTCGAAGCCCAGGCTGTGCAGGGCATGGTTGACCGCGCGGCCCTGCGGGTCGAGGACGCCGGGCTTCAGGGTGACATGAACGCGTGCCTTCATGGGCCGGCCTGCCTTCCGGTTGCCGGCCCCTGCGGAAAAGGCAGCGGCCGGTTACTGCATGGTGCTGGGGCCGGGCATATCGCGCGGGCCGCTTTCAGGCAAGATGCCAAGTCGGCGCGCGACCTCCTGATAGGCTTCCGCGACATTGCCCAGGTCGCGCCGGAAGCGGTCCTTGTCCATCTTCTCGTTGGTCTGGATGTCCCACAGGCGGCAGGAATCGGGGCTGATCTCGTCCGCCAGCATGATGCGCATCTCGTCGCCATGCCAGTAGCGGCCGAACTCCAGCTTGAAGTCCACGAGACGGATGCCGATCCCCAGGAACAGGCCCGAAAGGAAGTCGTTCACCCGCAGCGCGAGGTGCATCAGCTCGTCCAGCTCATGGGTGTTGGACCAGCCGAAGGCGGTGATATGCTCCTCGGTGACCATCGGGTCGCCGAGCTCGTCGCTCTTCAGGTAGAACTCGATGATCGAGCGCGGCAGCTGCGTGCCTTCCGCGACACCGAGGCGCTTGGACAGCGAGCCCGCGGCGACGTTGCGCACAACGACTTCCAGCGGAATGATCTCCACCTCCTTGATCAGCTGCTCGCGCATGTTCAGGCGGCGGACGAAATGGGTCGGGATGCCGATATCGTTCAGCCGGGTCATCAGGTATTCCGAGATCCGGTTGTTCAGCACCCCCTTGCCGGTGATGGTGGCCTTCTTCTGGTTGTTGAAGGCGGTCGTGTCGTCCTTGAAGTACTGCACCAGGGTGCCGGGTTCCGGCCCTTCGTACAGGACCTTGGCTTTTCCTTCATAGACGCGGCGGCGGCGGGACATGGGCTGAATCCTGGTCATTATGCGCCCGCCCGCGGCTCTGCCGCCGCAGCCCCGGCCGCGGGATGCGGTCGGAGCGGGACGGGGCGGCGCTGGCACGGTGCGCAGGTAAACAAAGCCGGCGGCCCGAACGGAACGTTCCGTGCAGACCCCCGGCATCTGAACATGGTGGCATTACATGGCTGCCGGCGCAAGTGCCGCCGCCGATCCGGCGCGCGCGGTCCGGGCGGCCGGTGGCCGCCCCGCGCTGCTTGATTTGCGTGCCGCTGCGGGATATGCCTGACCAGCCTTCAGGTCCAGGGTCGGGCCCGCGCGCCGGTTCCCGGCGACGGCCGGCCGGCAGTCAGCGGGAGTGTTCCATGTCCACCTTCGACGAACGTGAAAAAGGCTACGAGGCCAAGTACGTTCACGACGAAGCCACCCTGTTCAAGATCATGTCCCGCCGCAACAAGCTGCTGGGACTCTGGGTGGCGGAGCGGATGGGCAAGGCCGGCGCCGACGCCGATTCCTATGCCCGCGAGGTGGTGATGGCCGACCTCGACGAGCCGGGCGAGGAGGATGTCTTCCGGAAGGTCCGTGGCGACCTGGACAAGAGCACCGCCCACGTGACCGACAACGAGATCCGCCGCCAGATGGCCGACCTGCGCGAGACCGCCCGCCAGCAGGTCATGTCGGAGACCAAGTAGCCTCCACTGTCCGGCCGCCCCCGCGCGGGGGCGGCCGCGACCTGCGGAAAGCCGGCTCAGCCCGGAAAGCCGGTTCAGGCGGCTTCCTCGACCCGGTCGGCGGCCTCGAACACGCGCCGGAAAACCGTGTCGACATGCTGCAGGTGATGCTTCAGGTCGAACAGGGCGGCGAGATCCGCCGCCGGCAGGCAGGCGGCCACCTCGGTATCCGCCTGCAGCAGGGCCAGCAGATCGCCCTTGCCCTGCCAGACCGCCATGGCATGGCCCTGCACCTTGGCATAGGCATCCTCGCGGCTCATGCCGGCCTGGGTCAGGGCGAGCAGCACCTGCTGCGAATGGATCAGGCCGGACAGCCGGTTCAGGTTGCGGGCCATGTTCTCCGGATAGACCACCAGCTTGTCCATCACGCCGGCGAGCCGCACCAGGGCGAAATCCAGGTGCACGGTGGCATCCGGGCCGATGCCGCGCTCCACCGAGGAATGGCTGATGTCGCGCTCGTGCCACAGCGCCACGTTCTCCATTGCCGGCAGGGCAGCGGAGCGCACAAGGCGGGCCAGCCCGGTCAGGTTCTCGGTCAGCACCGGGTTGCGCTTGTGCGGCATCGCCGAGGAGCCCTTCTGCCCCGGCGCGAAATATTCCTCGGCCTCCAGCACCTCGGTGCGCTGCAGGTGGCGGATCTCGGTCGCCAGCGCCTCCACCGAGCTGGCGATCACCCCCAGGGTCGCGAAGTACATGGCATGGCGGTCGCGCGGGATCACCTGGGTGGAGATCGGTTCCGGCACCAGGCCCAGCTGGGCGGCCACATGCGCCTCCACCCGCGGGTCGATATGGGCGAAGGTCCCCACCGCGCCGGAGATCGCGCAGGTCGCCACCTCCTTGCGCGCCGCGGCCATCCGCTGGCGGGCCCGGCGGAACGCGGCGTAATGCCCTGCCAGCTTCAGCCCGAAGGTGGTCGGCTCGGCATGGATGCCGTGGCTGCGCCCGATGCAGGGCGTGTCCTTGAACTCCAGCGCCCGCTTCTTCAGCGCCGCCAGCACCAGGTCCAGGTCGTCCAGCAGGATATCGGCGGCCTGCGCCAGCTGCACCGCCAGGCAGGTGTCCAGCACGTCCGACGAGGTCATGCCCTGGTGGACGAAGCGGGCCTGCGGCCCGACATGCTCGGCCAGGTTGGTCAGGAAGGCGATGACGTCGTGGCGGGTCTCCCGCTCGATCTCGTCGATCCGGTCGACCTCGAAGCGGCCTTTCTCCCAGACCGCCTTGGCGGCATCCTTCGGGATCACCCCGAGGGCGGCCTGCGCGTCGCAGGCATGGGCCTCGATCTCGAACCAGATGCGGAACTTGTTCTCCGGTTCCCAGATGTCGGCCATCTTCTTGCGGGTATAGCGGGGGATCATGGCTGTCGGTCCTGTACGCGCGTCTGACGGTTGCTCGAAGGGGCGGGCCGGCGGCCCGCATCGCAGCTTATAGCAGTTTCGGCTTCTGCCGGCCGCAAGGGGAGGGCAAAGACCATGGCGAGCGGTCAGCAGGCGGAGATCCGGGATGCCGTGCCGGATGACCTGCCGCAGATCCTGGCGATCTACAACGAGATCATCGCCACTTCCACCGCCGTCTACAGCGAGCAGCCGGTCGACCTGGCGGACCGCCGGGCCTGGCTGGAGGCGCGGCGGGCAAGGGGCTTCCCGGTGCTGGTGGCGACAGGGACGGACGGGGTGCAGGGCTTCGCCAGCTTCGGCGAATGGCGTGGCGCCTGGTCGGGCTACCGCCACACGGTGGAGCATTCGGTCCATGTCGCCGCCGGCCATCGCGGCGCCGGGCTGGGCCGCCAGCTGGTGCAGGCCCTGTTCCCGCGCGCCCGGGCGCTGGGCATGCATGTGCTGATCGGCGGCATCGACGCGGCCAACGAAGCCTCGATCCGCTTCCACGCCCGGCTGGGCTTCGAGCAGGTGGCGCATTTCCGCGAGGTCGGCCGCAAGTTCGACCGCTGGCTCGACCTGGTCTTCATGCAGCGCTTCCTCGACATGCCGGGATCGGCGCCGGCCGTGCCTACAGCAGCCGCTGCGCCCGAAAGCTGAGATGGTCGCCGCGCGCGATGATCAGATGGTCGTGCAGGACGATGTCGACCGCCTTCAGGGCGTCGCGCACCTGGCGGGTCATCTGGATGTCGGCCTGCGACGGTGTCGTGTTCCCGCTGGGATGGTTGTGCACCATGATCACCGCCGAGGCATGGCAATCCAGGGCGCTCTTCACCACCTCGCGGGTATAGACCGGGGTATGGTTCACGGTGCCGCGCTGCTGCACCTCCTCGCCGATCACCCGGTTCTGGACGTTCAGGAAGATCAGCCGGAAATGCTCGATCTCCTCCATCCCCATCGTCGCGCCGCAATAGTCGAGCACCGCCTGTTCGGTGGCGAGGATATCGGCCTGCAGCATTTCCTGGCGCAGCAGCCTGTGCCCGGCCACGCGGGCCGTGCGGATCGCGCCGATGGCGCCGGACCCGCATCCGTCGATCGCGGCCAGATCCTTCTCCGTAGCATTAAGAACGCCGGACAAGTCTTTGAATTGTTTTATTAAACGCTTCGCGAGCGGTTTCGTGTCGCCGCGCGTGATGGCGCCGAACAGGATCAGCTCCAGGATCTCGTAGTCCGGCATCCCGGCGCCGTCGCTGTCCAGCAGGCGCTGGCGCAAGCGCTGCCGGTGGCCTTCTGCGCCGGACTTGGCCGGCTTCGCGGCGGGAAGCGGCAAGGGCAGGGCGGCTTCGGCCACCTCCTGCGGCCTGCGCCGCCCCGGCATCGCGCGCCGCGTCCGCCGCCCGCTGCCGTCCTCAGTAGGGCGGCTGGTGCAGGCCGGCGGGAGAGGTGGTGAAGATCTCCACGCCATCCTCGGTGACGCCGACGGAATGCTCGTACTGGGCGGAGAGCGAGCGGTCGCGGGTGACCGCGGTCCAGCCGTCCGACAGCATGCGGACCTGCCACTTGCCGGCATTCACCATCGGCTCGACGGTGAAGAACATGCCGGCGCGCAGCACGGTGCCGGTGCCGGGATCGCCGTAGTGCAGGATGTTCGGGGCGTCGTGGAAGACCCGGCCCAGGCCATGGCCGCAGAAATCGCGGACCACCGAGAAGCGCTGGCTCTCGGCAAAGCTCTGGATGGCATGGCCGATATCGCCGAGGGTGGCGCCGGGCTTCACCGCACCGATGCCCAGCATCATCGCCTCGTAGGTGACGTCGCAGAGCTTGCGCGCCCGCACGCCGACATCGCCGGAGAAGTACATCCGGCTGGTATCGCCGTGCCAGCCGTCCAGGATCACCGTCACGTCGATGTTCATCACATCGCCTTCGCGCAGGCGCTTGTCGCCGGGAATGCCGTGGCAGACCACGTGGTTGATGCTGGTGCAGATCGATTTCGGAAAGCCGCGATAGCCCAGCGGCGCGGGGATCGCGCCATGGTCGCGGATGAAGCCGTGGCACATCCGGTCGAGCTCGCCGGTGGTGACGCCGGGCTGCACATGGGGGGTGATCATGTCCAGGCATTCGGCGGCCAGCCGTCCGGCGCGACGCATGCCGTCGAAATCCTCGGCGCTGTGCAGCTTGATCGCGCCGGAGCGCCGGGTGCGGGAATCGACCTCTTCCGCCGTGATGTAGTTCATGCCTGGGGCTTCCCTTGCCGCAGCCGCCCGGCCCGGGCGGCGATGCCCCTTATGTAATGCAAGTGGCGCCGGCCTGCCACTTTCCGCCCGTCGCCCCGGTCAGGGCGGGGCATTCCAGGGTGTGGCAAGCGCGCGGTCGATGCGGATCTCCTCCGGGCCGACCCGGCAGGCATAGGCCAGGGCCTCCACGCCGGCGGTCCGCGCGGCGGCGAAGGCCTGCCAATAGGCCGGGTCCAGGTCGCCGGCGGGGCGGAAGCTGTCGCAATCCTCGCGCTGCACGACGTACAGCATGACCGCGCGGCCGCCGCCGCCGGCGATGCCGGCCAGTTCCGCCAGGTGCTTGGCGCCGCGTGCGGTCACGCAGTCCGGGAACTCCGCCGCGCCGCTGGCTGCGCTTCCGTCGCGCTTGAGGTGGACGTTCTTCACCTCCACATGGCAGGACGGCCGGCCCGGCCCTTCCAGCAGCAGGTCGATGCGGCTGTTGCGGCCATAGCGGACCTCGCGGCGCAGGACCGGATAGCCGGCCAGTTCGGGGATTGCGCCCGCGGCGATCGCCTCTGCCGCCAGCAGGTTGGGCCAGCCGGTATTGACGCCGACGAGGCCGCAGCCGAAGGCGGGATCGGCTTCCGCCAGTTCCCAGCTCCATTTCAGCTTGCGCGCCGGGTTGCGCGCGGGGCTCAGCCAGATCCGCCGGCCGGGCTCGGCCAGGCCCAGCATGGCGCCGGGATTGGCGACATGCGCGGTCGTTTCGCTGCCATCGTCGTCGAACCGGACATCGGCGAGGAATCGCTTGTAGCGGCGCAGCAGGCGGGCGGGGCGGAGCGGATCGGCGAAGCGCATGGCTTTCCCTGCCAGGGCGTCGCCGCCGATGCAAGGCGGGCGCGCTTTGCGGCGCCCGGCGCGAATGCTACATCGCGGGGGGGCAGGGCGCAGGTGCGCGGGCAGGGGGAAAGCGGATGGCGCAGGCGGAAAACAGGATCGTGACGGCGGCCATGCTGGTGATCGGGAACGAAGTCCTGTCGGGCCGGACCCAGGATGCCAACACCCACTATGTCGCGGGCCGCCTGACCGAACTTGGCGTCCGCCTGGCCGAGGCACGGGTGGTGCGGGACATCCAGGCCGAGATCGTCGAGGCGCTCAACGCCCTGCGGGCCCGCTACGACTATGTCTTCACCTCCGGTGGCATCGGGCCGACGCATGACGACATCACCGCCGATGCGGTGGCGGCGGCTTTCGGCCTGTCGATCGACATCCGCGACGATGCCCGCGCGCTGCTGGAGGCGCACTACGAACCCGGCCAGCTGACGCCTGCGCGCCTGCGCATGGCCCGGATCCCGGAGACCGCCAGCCTGATCGACAACCCGATCAGCACGGCACCGGGCTTCCGGATCGAGAATGTCTTCGTCATGGCCGGGGTGCCGGCGATCATGCGGGCAATGTTCGAGAGTTGCCGGCACGAGATCGCGGGCGGCACGCCGCTGCTCTCGCGGACGATTTCCAGCGAACTGGCGGAAGGCCGGCTGGCCGAGCCCCTGGGCGCGCTGCAGGCGCGCTTCCCGGATGTCGACATGGGCTCCTACCCGTTCTACCGGGGGCTGCGGTTCGGCACCTCGATCGTCCTGCGGGCGACCGACAGGGCGGTCCTGGACGAAGCCGCGGCCGCGCTGATCGCCGCGATGGTCGATCTCGGCGGCACCCCCTACGAGGGCGACCCGCCGAAATAGGCGCTTGCCGGGCCGCCCAGGAATCGCCGCATTCTCGCCCTCCGGCCGTCCAGGTTTGCCGACAGCGTGTGTCTGGCGGCGGTCGCGGCAGCATGGCTTTCAGCGACGACCCGCCGAGCAGGTGTGCGTGGCGCCGCGATGCAGGGAGCAAACAGAGAATGTCCAGTGCAACGGGAGTCTTCCGAAGCCGAACGGTACGGACCGCAGCGGTGCCCGCGGTTGCGGCGGTCCTTGCGATGGCGCTCGCCGCGCCGCCCGCCCTGGCGGCCATGCGCGACTTCACCTGCAGCGGTGACCAGCTCGGCCGCAGGGTGATAACCGATCCCACGACCTTCCAGCGTGCCGCCGCCGGCCCGATGAGCAGGACCTTTACCGCCCGTCCGCAGGTGCGCCGCTACGGCGCCGGCGCTCCCGTTGCGGTCGTGACCGAGTGCACCGCCTCCTACGACTACGCTCATTTCGTCGGCGGAAGTGGCAGGATCGGCCCGATCGACGGGGCCTATCGGCTGCGGGTGGAGTGCGTTGCAAAGCCCGAGGGCGGATCCGGCGGGCGCGGTCTGGACCAACAGTTCTCGGTGCCGGCACCGGCCAGCGGCGAACCGTTCGATTCCCCGGAGATGAAGGCAGGGTTGGAGCAGGCGGCCTGCCGGTCAGCGCGAAGCGCCATTTTTGCCGCGATGCGGAATCGCTAGGCGGGCCTTCGGCCGGCCCTCGCGGTCCTTGCTTGCGGATATTGCACTGCAGCATTATCTGCCCGGTTGAGCTTTGCCCGCGAGGGCGCCCACTGGCCAGAGACAATCGACATGTTCGCCATTCGACCCAGATTCCTGTCGCATCCCATCGGCGCGACCCCGCTGACCGGCAATCGGCGGGTGGCCGCACGGAAGGATACCGTCTTGCGGGCGCGATGCAGGCGAACCCGTGCGTCCGTGCTGGAGGCGCTGCAGCGTGCCGCCCGCCGCCCGCCGCCGGTGCGCGGCCCCAAATGGCTGCGCAACAGGCCCCGGCGTTCCCTCGGTGCCGCCGCGGCCTGGCGCCTGCGGTAGACGCAGCTTCCCGCGACCGTCGATAATCCCGCTCTGCCGGCACCTCCGGGCGTGGCGGAAGTGGTAGACGCAGCGGACTTAAAATCCGCTGGGCTTAGCCCGTGCCGGTTCAAGTCCGGCCGCCCGGACCAGCAACCGGTCAGTTGTCGCTGATGATATCCAGGATCCGCCCCGTTGCCGCCGCGATCAGCAGCACGTCCTGATCGATCCGGACGTACTGGGCACCGGCCGGGGGCGCCCGGCGATACGAGATGACGGTGTAGGGGATGCCATAGGGCAACACCTGGCCGACCTGCCATTTCTTGGCCTGGCCGGGCGGGATGCAGCCCTTCTTGGCGAGGCCGGGCGGGCAGCCGTTCGGCTGGGCAGTAACCGCCGGTGCGGCGGCGAGCCCCGCGAACAGGAGGCCGGCGACGGCGGCTGCCGTCGTGCACGACCGGGTGAAGATTCGGCGCCTCTGCGTGCTGCACGTCGTCATGTCGATCCTCGCTTTCACTGGGCTGTTCGGCCTTCGCGATGCGGCAGGCTCTGCCTAGCCGCGACGATGGGCCGGAAGGGGGCGCGTCTCGCGGCTGTCGATCTGCAGGAGGGCCGGATGCAGGACGCCACCTGCCATCGGTGTCTCGGTCCAGTTGCGACCCGGGCCCTCCGCGCCCGCCGCTGTCTGCTGCAGGGTGGCGGCGAAACGACTGGCCTCATGGCCGGCCTTGCGCTTCTCCGGCTGCTGGGCTCCCGGATCGCGGGACAGGTCCCACGCGCCGGGGCGTATGGCCGTGACTTGTGTCGCGAAGCTCATCGGTGTCATCCGCTCTTCAGCGCAGCCCCATGAGATAAATGGGGATTGGCCCCGAAGGTTCCTGTGCGGTCCGTCACACTCCATCGCGATGCCGCAAACGGGCCGCTGCGCCCGCTGCCGCTTCCTGCCGTTGCATGGGCATTGCCTCGCCGGCAGGAATGTTGTCCTGATCGCCCGAAGGGCCGGTCGCGGGAAGGCGGCGGTGGCTAGTGGGGCGGGTGGACGCGGTGGTTCAGATCCGGGCGGTGGGTTTCATCATCGGGATTCTGTTGTGCATGCTGGCACTGACCATGCTGGTGCCAGCGGCCTTCGACCTGGCGGACGGCAACCGCGACTGGCAGTCCTTCATCCTCTCCGCTGCCGCAACCGGCACTGCCGGCGGCTTCCTTATTGCCGCCTGCCTGTCCGACACCGCGCTGGAACTGGAGGTCAGGGATGCCTTCGTCCTCACGGCGGCAACCTGGGTCGTGGTGCCGGCCTTCGCGGCCCTGCCGCTGATCGGCCAGGGCGTCGGCTATACCGACGCCTTTTTCGAGGCGATGTCCGGTCTCACCACGACAGGCTCCACCGTGCTGTCGGGGCTCGACGGCCTGCCGGCGGGCATCCTGGTCTGGCGGGCCCTGCTGCAGTGGGTCGGCGGCATCGGGATCATCGTGATGGCGATCGTGATCCTGCCCTTCCTGCGGGTCGGCGGCATGCAGCTGTTCAGGACGGAGAGCTCCGAGCGGTCGGAGAAGATCGTCCCCAACGCCTTCTCCATGGTGGCGTGGATCCTCGCGGTCTATGGCGCGCTGACCCTGATCTGCGGTGGATTGTTCGTCGCGACCGGCATGACAGCTTTAGACGCGCTCTGTCATGCCCTGGCCACCCTGTCGACAGGGGGGTTCTCGACCCATGACGCATCCTTCGGATACTTCCAGGCGCCAGCGACCGAATGGGTGGCCACGGCCTTCATGCTGGCCGGCGGGCTGCCCTTCGTGGCCTATATCCGGATGGTGCAGGGCGATCGCCTGGCATTGCTCCGCGAGCCGCAGGTCCGCGGCCTGCTGATTGCGCTGATCCTGATCGTGCTGTTGGGGGCGGGAATGCTGGTTCTGCAAGGGGAATATGCGCCGCTCGATGCGCTGCGGAAGATGGCGTTCAACACGGTGTCCATCGTCACCACCACCGGTTTCGCCAGCGTCGACTACACCCTCTGGGGTCCGTTCTTCGTCGCGCTGTTCTTTGTCCTGACCTTCTCCGGCGCCTGTGCCGGGTCCACCAGCGGTGGTATCAAGGTCTACCGGCTGCAGGTGCTGTGGCTGTCGCTCGTTGCCTATCTCGCACGCACGCCAAGCCCGCACCGTGTGGTCGTGCTGCGCTATGGCGGCCGGCGCCTGCCGGACGACGTGCCGTTCGCCGTCCTCGGCTTCCTGGCGGCCTTCCTGGGTTCGGTCGCCCTGGTGACGGTCCTGCTCGGTGCCCTTGGCGTCGACTTCGTCACCGCCCTGACAGCGGCCAGCACGGCGATGACGAATGTCGGCCCCGGCCTGGGAGAGATCGTCGGGCCGGCCGGGAACTTCGCCAGCATGCCGGACGCTGCGAAATGGATTCTGGCCTTCGCCATGATGCTCGGGCGCCTGGAGGTCTTCACCATCCTGATCGTGCTGGACCCGCGATTCTGGCGGCATTAGGAGGCGAGGGGAGTCACCAAAAAACTGGGCCGGATGCGGCTGCATCCGGCCCCAGGATGATCACGCGCCCCAGCACAATGATGTGCCTTGCCACTGCGGCGCGTGACGGACCTTTGCGTCCCGGCGGGCACCGCGAGGCGGCCAGGGCCGCCCCGCGGGCACCGGGTCGATCCGCGGTTACGGTGCCAGGCGGACGATCACCAGGCGGTTCGCCGGCTCGTTGACGCCGTCGGCGGTCGGCTTCGGCAGGCTGAACTCGCCACGCACCTGCCCCTTGATCGCGCTTTCCGGAATGCCGGCGCCGGTCAGGGCCTTCCGCACCGAGGTCACCCGCTGGGCGGCCAGGTTCTCGTTGAAGGTGACGTTGCCGACCGTGTCGGTGTAGCCGTACAGGGCGACATTGGCGAACTTGTCCATGCCGAACGCCTTGGCGGCATTCGCCACGGTTTCCATCGCCGTCTTGTCGAGGCTGGAACTGCCCGAGGCGAAATAGACGCGGAAGCTGCGGGCATCCGGGGCCTTCGCCATCGGCTTCAGCAGCGCCATCGCCTTTTCGAACTCGGCACGGCAATAGGCGATGTCATCGGACTGGAAGGCCTCTTCCTGCTGTTCCATCCAGCAGTCGAACATGGCCTGCGCGCGGGCTGCGGGCTTCGGACTGCCGCCCTTCGCGCCGCTGGCCAGGGCCGCGGTCAGGCGCTGGCGGGCCGCACTCAGATCGCCTTCGGTGCCAGCGGGAAGTGCGCGGGAGTCCATCGCTGCCGGCTCGACCGCCTCGCCCTTCGCGACCAGGATGGCGCGATCGGCGTAGTAGTCGGAATCGCCGTAATCGGCCTCGCCATATTCGAACTTCGAGAGTTCGACATACTCGCCGAACAGGGCGGTATCGAAGTCGGTGCCCGACGGCACGGTTGTGCTTGCGGTTTCGAGTCGGGTGCCGCAGGCGGCGAGCATGACGCATGCCGCGGCGACACCGGCCATTCCAAGTAGCTTGTTCATCCCCAATTTTCCTCCACTGCTGACAGTCAGCATCTTTGGTCACCCCAAGATCCCGCAGCATCGACGATGCCCCGGTTCGCTTGCACTCTCGCAAAACTGACCAGCCGAGTCCAACCATTGGTGGCAGCGCAACCGGGCATTCCGTCGATTGGCGTAGAGCGTTGCATCGCGACCGCAGAGTCTGTACCCCTCCCGCCGGGATCACAGAAAAACCGGAATCGAACATGCTGCAGCATCACCGCCAGGCCGCGACCCCGCCGGAACGGACCGTCATCCTGGGAGCCGCCGGGTTCGTCGGCACGGCCGCCGCCGCGGCGGTGCGCGCCAGTGGTGGCGAGGTCCTGTCGCTGGGGCGCGGCGAGCTGGATCTCCTCGCCCCGGATGCGGCGGACCGCCTGGCCGGGATGCTGAAGCCGGCGGACGCCCTGGTCTTCATTTCGGCCAAGGCGCCGGTGAAGAACAACGAGATGCTGCTGGACAATATCCGCATGGGCGACACGGTCTGCCGGGCCGTCGCCGCAAGCCCCGTGGCCCATCTTCTTTATGTCAGTTCCGACGCAGTCTATGGCGATACCCCGGTCCCGCTGAACGAAGCGTCGGCGCCGGCGCCGGGCTCGCTGCACGGCGCCATGCATCTGACCCGCGAAGTCATGCTGCAGCAGAACCTGCCGCAGATCCCGCTCTGCATCCTGCGGCCGACATTGATCTACGGCGCATCGGATCCGCATAACGGCTACGGCCCGAACCGCTTCCGCAGGCTGGCGGGAGAAGGCATCCCGATCCGCCTGTTCGGCGAGGGCGAGGAGTTGCGCGACCATGTCCTGGTCGACGATGTCGCCCGGCTGCTCCAGTTGATCCTGGCGCATCGCAGCACCGGCATCCTCAATGCGGCCAGCGGCATCGTGACCTCGTTCCGGCGCCTTGCCGAGATGGCGGTGGCGGCCGCCGGGCGCGAGGTGAAGATCGAGGGGTCGCCGCGCAACGGGCCGATGCCCCATAACGGCTATCGCCCGTTCGATATCGCGGCGATTCAGAAGGCCTTCCCGAGCTTCCGCCCGACGCCGATCGAGGATGGCATCGCCCTGGTCCAGAAAGCCGCAGCCGCAACCTGACCCGCCATTGCGGCCGCGCCCGTGATGGCCTCGTCCGGCATGTCCGCGGCGGGCGAACAGCGGGCGGGGATCCTTTGCGCCGGGTGGTGGGCGCCGCGGCAGATCGCCTGCCGGGTGACGCTGGGCCTGCCGGTCACGGCGCCGCACGACCTTGCCGACACGGTCGAGGCGGCGTGGGCGCGGCACCTGCAACGCCATCCTGCCGACTTCGACGGCCAGATCCTTCACCTGCGATCCTGGTCGCAGACCGGTGCAGGCCTGTCCTTCGTCCTTGCCCCCATGCGCTTCGCACTTCAGGCGGCGCGCCGCTCAACGGACCTGCCGGCGGAGCTGCGGGACCGCATACCGGGTCCGCTCGGCCTGTCGGTGATCCCGCGAACTTCGGACGGCCGGGTGATCCTCGCCAGACGGTCGACACAGGTGTCCATCGCCCAGCGCAGCCTGTTCTTCTTTGGCGGCTTCGGCGAGCCCCCCCAGCGCGACGGCAGCTTCGACCTGGCCGCCGAGGCCCTGCGCGAACTGCGCGAGGAACTGGGAACGGGCTTTGCGGTCGTCGCGGTCGGCCTGTTGGGGATGGGGGAGGGCCCTGCCGGGCATCAGCATGCCGTGTTCCTGGCGGACCTGGATATCCCGGCGGCCGCGGTCCTGGCACAGGCCGGCGCGGCGGCGGATGCCTTCGAATGGGATCGGCTCTGGGCGGTCACGCCGGAGGAACTGCTGCGGCTTTCGCCCTCCGACCTGGATGCCGGGCCAAGTTCCAAGGCGTTCGAGGCGGGCCGGCAGCTTCTGGCCGCCCATCTCGACCTGCCGCCTGTCGCGGCAGGCGGGCAGCGGCAAGGCGGCGGTACGGAATGGGCGCCCTAGTCCTTGGAGAACAGGCCCTGGCCGGGCAGGGCGCCGAACATCGCCCGGGCCTGGAAGTCGTTTGCCTTCTCTTCCAGGTAGCTGATCTCGTCGGCGAGATGCGCCGCCCGCTGGCGCAACTCCTCCGCCACTTCCGCGACGATCTCAGACTGCATGTGCCGCACCCGGGCATAGAACGCCGCATCCGGTTCCGGCAGTGCCTGCCCACCCTCCAGGTCGAGGATCCGCGTGCACAGGCGCAAGGTAGCGGATACCGTGGGCATCAATCCCAGCGGCGCGCCGCTCTCCAGCGCGACGATGCGCCAATACTCGCCATCCAGATGAACGCCCAGCCCGCTACGCCCGAAGCCCGTCACCTGCAGCGCCTCGGTTGCGCCATCCTCGTCCACCAGGACGGTGTCGAACGCGATCGCCTCGAAGCCCTCGGCCTCGAACGCCGCCGCATCGTCCGCCGTTCCGGCGGCGGCCGGATCCTGCCTGTCTTCCGTCATTCCTCTGCCTCCGCCGCAGGGCAGCCGCCCTGCCTGGACACCAGATTGGTGTCGCGCCGGCCCCGAGGCAACCGTTCGGAAGGCATATGACCGGCCAGCCCGCGTTCAGCCCCTGGTGGTGGGAGGGGGTGCCTGCGACACCGGTGCCCGCCCGCGACCCGCCGGCGGAGGCCGAGTTCGCGGTGATCGGTGCCGGCTATACCGGCCTTGCGGCGGCCCTCGCCCTTGCCGAGGCGGGGCGCGACGTCGTGGTGCTGGAGGCGGGCCAGCCCTGCCGGGCGGCTTCCGGTTTGAATGGCGGGATGGCCGGCGCGGACCTGGCACATGACTGGTTCGCCCTGGAAGCCCGCTTCGGCAGGGCCAGGGCGGCGGCCCTGGTCAGGGAAGGCCTGGCTGCACTGCACAGCCTGGAGGCCCTGCTGGCACGGACCGGGATCGACGCGGAGTACCGGCCCTGCGGACGGCTGAAGGTCGCGGTTTCGGATGCCCAGTTCGAGACCCTAAAGCGGGCCGCGGCGGCCGCGGCGGCAATCCTCGAGGTCGAGCCGGAGATCGTGCCGCGGTCGGGGCTGGCCGACCACCTGGCCAGCCCGGGCTACCATGGCGGCATCGTCTGGCCGCTCGGTGGCGGCCTGCATCCCTACAAGCTTGCGCAGGGCCTTGTCGGGGCGGCGCAGAAGGCCGGGGCGGTGCTGGTGCCGCATTGCCCGGTCTACCGCATCGACCCGGAGGCGGCGGGGACCGGCTTTCGGCTGCTCACGCCGTTGGGCGGGCTGCGGGCGCGGCGGGTGGTGGTGGCCAGCAACGCCCGCTCGCCGAAGAGCTTCCGCTACATGCGCCGCCGGCAGGTGCCGGTGGGCAGCTACATGATCGCCACAGCGGAGATCGGCCGGGACGCGGTGCGTGCGGCGATCCCCTGCGGCCGCATGGTCGTCGACGGCTTCCACCGGCTGCATTATTTCCGTGCCTCGCCCGACGGGACCCGGATCCTGTTCGGCGGCCGGCCGCAAGTCATGGGCGAGGGCCCGGCAGCCTGCGCCGCCAGGCTGGCGCGGGACATGCGCCGGATCCTGCCGGCGCTGGCCGATGTGGACGTCAGCCATGCCTGGTCGGGCATGCTGGGCTTTGCGCTGGACAAGCTGCCTCATATCGCGGAGCCCTGGCCCGGGATCGTCGCATGCGGCGGCTATGGCGGGTCCGGCGTCGCAATGTCGGTGCATCTGGGGACAAGGGCCGCGCAGCGGCTGCTGGGCCGGGGGGAGGGCGCAACCGCGTTCGACGAGCTGCCGTTTCCCACCAGCTTCCTGCACCACGGTCTGCCCTGGTTCCTGCCGGCCGTGATGGGTTGGTACGCGCTGCGCGACCGGACCGGCCGCTGACCATGCGTCCGCGCCAGGTGCTGTGGCACCGCCGGGTCCTGCTTCTGGCCTGGCCCGTCATGATCGGCAACATGACGGAACCCCTGCTCGGCGCCGTCGATTCCGCCGTCGTGGGGCATCTGGACGCGCCGGACTATCTGGCCGCCGTGTCCGTCGGCACGACGATCTTCTCGTTCGTCTTCTTCGGCTTCAATTTCCTGCGGATGGGCACCACGGGTCTGACCGCACAGGCGTTCGGGGCCCGCGACGATGCGGTCGTGAAGGCGATCTTCCTGCGGGCGGCGGTGCTGGGGCTTTTGCTCGGCGCCATGGTGATCGTCCTGCAATGGCCGATCCGCTGGCTTGGCCTGGCCGTCTATGAGCCCGGCGCGCAGGTCGGGCAGCTCGCCGACAGCTATCTGGCGATCCGTCTCTGGGCCGCGCCGGGGGCGTTGCTGAATTTCTGCGTGATCGGCTGGTTCATCGGCCGGCAGGACACCCTGACGCCGCTGCTGCTGCAGGTCCTGATCAATGTCGGCAACATCGTGCTGGACCTGCTGTTCGTGGTGGTGCTCGACTGGTCGGTGCCGGGCGTGGCCCTGGCATCCGTCCTGTCGGTGACGGCGGGCGGGGCGCTCGGCGCGGTGCTGGTCTGGCGGGCGGCCCGCCGGCACCATGCGCGCCGGCCCGCCGCGCCGGTTTTCGATCTGCCTGCGATGCGCCGCCTGCTGGCGATGAACAGCGACATTTTCCTGCGCACCCTCTGCATCCTGGTGGCCCTGGGGTTCCTGGTGCAGCAGGGCGCGCTGCTGGGCGAGGTGGTGCTGGCTGCCAATGCCATCATGCTGAACATGTTCGTCTTCCTGGCGTTCGGCCTCGACGGCTTCGCCTTCGCGGCAGAAGCGCTGGTCGGCAGGGCGATCGGGCGGCGCCGGCGGCGCGACGTCCTGCAGGCGATCCTGGTGACCGGCCAATGGGCGCTGGGCGCGGCCGGCCTCTATGTATTGGCCTACCTGCTGCTGGGCCGGTACATCGTCGACGCCCTGACCTCCCTGCCGGCGGTCCGGGCGGAGGCGCTGGACGTGCTCGTCTGGATGCAGGTCATGCCGCTGCTTGGCGTCTGGAGCTTCCAGCTCGACGGCATCTTCGTCGGTGCCGCCCTGACCCGCGAGATGCGCAACTGGATGATGGTCGCGCTGCTGGCCTATTTCGCCAGCTGGGCGCTGTTCCCCGCCGAATGGGGCAATCACCGGCTCTGGGCGGCGATCCTGGTCTTCCTGGCGGTGCGCGCGGTGCCGCTTGCCGCACTGTTGCCGCGGGTGCTGGACTGTGCGGGCCCGGCCAGGGGGCGGGTCAGCCGCGCTGGTCGAGCGGCGTGACCGCCGCGATGATCGCCTTCGACAGCAGGGTCAGTTCGCCGGTCTTCTGCTCGCGAAAGGGAAAGAACCCGGCAGGCTCGTTGAGCATGTCCAGCACGCGCTGGTTGGCCGCGATATAGACCTGCCCGCGATGGATCGATCCGTCGCTCAGGGCGATCTCGACATCCACCGCGATCTTCGGGATGTACGCGCTCTGCTTCGCCAAGCTGTGATTCCTTGCGCGGCTGGCCGTCAGCGGCTGTGGGACAGGCGCCAGAACAGCGGTGCGGCGCCGATCACCAGCACGATGCGCCAGATATGCATGGTCGTTACATAGGCCGTATCGGTATCGAGGGCGAGCGCGACGAGCGCCATCTCCGCCAGTCCGCCGGGTGCGATCGACAGGGCGACAACGGTGGCCGGCAGCCCGATCAGCGGTGCGGCGGCGAAGGCGGCGCCCACGGTCAGCGCAAGCAGGATCAGGGTGGCTGCCACGGCGTCGCGCAGGGTCTGCAGCAGCTCCCGCCAGGGATAGCCGAAGAAGCGCGCGCCGATCGCGGCGCCAAGCACGACCTGGGCCGCCGCCACCAGCATGGCCGGCGGTTGCGCCTGCGTCAGGCCGCCCAGGTGGATGCCGGCGGACAGGATCAGCGGGCCGGTCAGCACCGCGGCCGGCAGGCGCAGCAGGCGGGCGATCGGCCAGCCCAGCAGGATGCAACCCGACAGCAGGGCCCAGTCCGCCAGGGCGACCTGGTCCACCGGTGGCGTCGGCATCATCGAGGGCACGTCCAGATGGACGGCGAAACTGAAGTAGAACGGGATGACGAAGACCACCAGCATGATCCGCGTCGCATGGACCAGCGACATCCTGCGCACATCGCCGCCCAGTGCGCCGCCGATCAGGATCATCTCGGTGATTCCGCCCGGGGTCGCCGAAAAGAACGCGGTGACCGGGTCGTAGCGCCGCGCGAAGCGGAAGAAGAGGGTCATCACCGTCAGGCAGAGCGGCACGAACAGGGCCACCAGGATGAAGCCGCCGATCCATTCGTCGAGCCGGTCGAGCAGGGACGGCTGGAAGGCCGATCCGAGCATCACCCCCAGCAGGGCTGCCATCGGCCCCCGTGCCATCGAATGGACATTGACCCCGACGCCGGCAATCGCGGCCGCGGTGGCGGCGAGCATCGCGCCCAGCATCCAGGCCAGCGGCATGCCGGTGAGCCAGAACAGGAAGCCGCCGGCCGCGCCCAGGGCCAGGGTCGCGGCGGTCCGCGCCCAGAGCCGGCCGTCCCGGATCGCGTGATCCGGCAGGCCGCTCTTGTCCGGCGCGGCCGCGCCGGGCTCCGGCCCCGGCATCGCGGGCCTGCCCTCGGGTGCCTGCCTTGCCGGATGCGTTCCGTCCCCGGGGGACCGGTTCACGGCAGGAACTGTTCCGTGATGATCCGTTCCTCCAGGCTGTGCTCCGGGTCGTAAAGCAGGTTGATGGTGACGTCGCGGGCTTCCTCGATCGCCACCTGCACCACGTCGCGGACTTCGGTGGCGTCGGCCGTGGCGCTGACCGGCCGCTTGTAGTGGTCCAGGATGTCGAGGACCACCTGGGCGTGCCGCGGCAGGATGGCGCCCCGCCAGCGGCGGGGGCGGAAGGCGCTGATCGGCGTCAGGGCAAGAACCTGCGCGTTCAGCGGCAGGATCGGCCCGTGGGCGGACAGGTTGTAGGCCGTGCTGCCGGCCGGCGTCGCCAGCAGGATCCCGTCGCAGGTCAGCTCGTCCAGGCGCAGCCGGCCGTCGATGCTGATTCGCAGCTTGGCCGCCTGCCGGGTCTGGCGCAGCAGCGAGACCTCGTTGATCGCCAGCGCGGTCAGTTCCGGACCGGCTTCGTGGGTCGCCTTCATGCGCAGGGGGTGCAGGGCGGCAACCTCCGCATCCCGCAGGCGTTCGCGCAGGCGGTCTTCGGAAAAGGCATTCATCAGGAAGCCGACCGTGCCCTGGTTCATGCCGTAGATCGGCAGGCCGTGCTGCATGTAGCGGTGCAGGGTCTGCAGCATGAAGCCGTCGCCGCCGAGCGCCACGATGCAATCGGCTTCCGCCGGCGGCAAGGCGCCATAGCGATCCTCGAGGCGCCGCTTGGCTTCCGTGACGCTCGCGCCGGGCATGGCAACGAATGCGATCTTGTCGCCGATGGTCATGTCACCTCGAAGCTTGGCGGTTGCAGCGGGGCCGGCGGCCGGCCGGCCCTGTGGGTCGCGGTCCCGGCCGGTGGTGCCGCGGCGCCGGCGATGCACCGGTCAGGCCACACGCGGCACCGGCTCCACGCGGAACTGGTCAGTATCGCATTGCGCAGTATAGGTTCTGCGGCAGTATTGGCGATGGCTGTCCGGCCGCGGCAGGGCCGGGCCGCCGGGACAAGCGCCGGCGGGACAAGCGCCGGCGGGACAAGGGACAGGGAGACGGGCAGATGCATGCAGACATGCCGATGGTACGACGGGACGGCTCAGGCGGCCGGGCGGCGCGGCGCCGATCGCTGATCGCCTGCGCAGCGCTGCTCCTGTTCTGCCTCGCCCTGCCTGTGGACGGTGCCAGGGCGGCGGCCGACGACCGGCACGAGGGCTACTACTATCCTTCGCCGGTGACCAGCGAAACCTACGAATCCCGCGCCCAGGTGATGCCCGAAGCGTCGCGCGCGACCCGGCTGGGCTTTGTCACCGGGCTGACGCAGCAGCTGCTCAGCCGGCCCTATCCGCCGGGCTACGTGATCTTCGCCAAGGGTGCGGACGCGGAGAAGATGATCATCCTGGCGGTGGGGCAGAACGGATTCCGGACCCTGTTTCAGGCCCGTGGCCTGCTGGCGGAGCTGACGGCGGTGGCCCGCTCCACCTCGCTGCTGCAGGAACTCTCCGTCGAGGACATCTTCACCTATTTCGATCTCGCCCGCCTGCTTGGCTTCAGCCAGATCACGATCTCCAACGGCATCGACTTTTCCCACCAGATCGAACTGGAGTAGGGCGCGGGATGGTCCGGCAGGGCGCTCAGGGACGGGCGACCTTGCCGCTGAGCATGCGCACCATGCGGCTGTCGCCCTCGGCACTGGCGCGGTCGATGGCAGTCCGGCCCTGCCGGTCGCGCATGCCGAGGTCGGCGCCGGCGGCAAGCAGGCGCTCGACCACCGCATATTTGCTGTTCCACGCGGCCCGGATCAGGGGCGTCGCACCGGCATTGTCGCGGATATCCACGTCGGCCCCGAAGTCGAGCAGGTCGTCGGCAATCTGCGGGTAGCCGTTGATCGATGCCCAGAGCAGGGCGCTGCGCTGTTCCGCGTCGCGGACATCGGTCAGCACGCCATGTTCCATCAGCAACCGGACGATGGTGCTGCGGCCGCGCCACGCCGCGCCGACCAGCGCCGTCCGCCCGCGATCGTCGAGCGCCTGCGGGTTGGCGCCCTGCTTCAGCAGGCGCTCCACCTCGGGATAGTTCTGGTTCTCGATCGCCTTGGCGAGGGACCGGTCGAGCTCGTCCTGACCGGGCTTCGTCTCCGGCCCCTGCATTGCCAGCCACTGGGCCACGATGCGCTCCGCCTCGGCACGGACTGCGGGCGAGAGCTCCAGGGCCAGCGCCGCGCCCGCCCGCTGCCCGGCCGTGCTGCCGTTGATGGCGGCGATCCGGTACCAGGCAAGCGCCTCGGCGGCATCGGGCGGCCGGCCGTCGCCGAGCATGGCGATTTCGGCGTAGCGCACCTGCGCAGGGCGATAATTCTCTTCCGCCAGCTGCTTCAGTATGGCCGATGCGCGGGCGGGGTCGCGCCGCATGCCGTCCGCGTTCAGCAGCGCATTGGCCAGATTGTAGAGCGCGCTGGGCGTCCCGGAGCGGGCGATCTGGTGCAGCCGCGCGGCGTTGAGCGCGGCCTGCAGGTCCTGCGGCGCACGCCGTGGCCCGTCCGGCGGTGCGGGCCCGGCAGCGGGAGCCGGCGACGCGGTCGCCGCCGCCGCCTGCTGTGGCTCGATCGCCGGCAGGATCGGGTCGGCCTCGCGCGCAGCGCGCAGGACATGGCGCTGCTGTGCGGTCGGCACCGGCGGGGGCGGCTCCAGCTCGTCTCGCGGGCGACCGTCCAGCTGGCGGCGTTCGACCAGCCAGTCGAAGCTGGCGCGCATCACCTTGGCCCATTCCGCTTCCTCGCGCGGCATGCGGGCGATCACCGGGTCGAGCGCCTCCGCTACGGACTTTGCGGTCGCCACGAAGGCCGCATTGGCCGTCTCGATACGGTGCTCCAGCTGCGGATCGGGCGGCGGCGGCGGCGACCCGGCGATCCGCGCAGCCTGAAGGCGCGCCTGGGCCTCCCGCATTGCCGCGGCCAGGGTGGCGGCGGCGGCATCCAGGTTGCGGCCGCGCATCTCCAGTGCCCGCATCGCCACCCGTGCATCCGGGCTCTTCATCTGCGCCGGGTTGCCCTGCACCCGATCGATCTGCTGCTTCAACCTGCCGCCCAGCCAGGCGATGGCTTCGGCCTGGGCACCGCCGCGCTGCAGCGCGGCCTCGATCGGCCCCCGCCGGTCCGGGGTGCCGGCAGCGGTGCTGGACATCTCCGGCTGGCCCGCGGGGAGGGCCATGGCAGGCAGGGCCGCTTCGGTCGCCGGGGCGGGTGCCGTGGCGGGCGCCGGGGCGGCGTTCGGGCCGGCCGCCGGGCGGTCCGGCGCCGGTGCCGGAACCGGCGCCTCCGCCGTGGTGTCGGGGGGGGCGTCAGGCGGGGCGTCAGGCGGGGCGTCGGGCGGGGCTGCCGGCACGGCCGGGACGGGGTCGGGCAGCGCGGCGGCCTGCTGCTGCAGGCGGGCGCGGCTTTCCAGGGCGGATTGTGCCGCCCGTTCCGCCCGGCTCCGGGCGGTGGCGATGGCCTCGGCCCGGCGAATCACGGCCGCGGCGCTCGTGTCGTCCTGCAGGCTCGCCGCCAATGTCCCGGCGGTCGCTGCGCCGGATTCCGCCAGGGCGGCGTCGCGCGCCGCGGCGTCGGTCAGGGTGCGGGCCATCGCGGTCGCGGTCTCCACCTGCTCCCGGGCCCGGGGGGCGGTCGAGGCCTCCAGCAGCGCCTTCAGCTGCGGCGCCAGCGCCTGCATCAACGCGGCGGCGTCCTGCGCGGACCGGCTGGCCTCCGCCGCGGCGGCCTGCGCCGCCGCCTGGTCCCGGGCCGCGGCCGTTCGCTGCACCGCTGCCAGGGCCTCGAGCCGGTCGAGAGGCGCTGTCCTTGGCATCGCCTCGGTTGGTTCCGGGGCGCGCGGGGAGGAGGCCGGCAAGGCCACGGCCGGCGCGGCCTGGCGCTCCGTGGCGGCCGCCCGGTCGGCCGGCAGCGGGGCTGTCTGCGGCGGTGCGCGTGTCCCGTCCGGCGGAGCCTCGGGTTGGGCCGTGGATTGCGGCGCAGCGAAGGGCTGCGCCGGACTTTCGGCCTGTTGCGTGCGCGGCGGGGCCGCGGCCGGGGGCGGCTGCTCGGGTACCGGCCGTATGGCAGGTGCGGTCTCGGGCGGGGCAGGGGCCGCCGGCTCTGCCTCGCGCTGTGCGGGCCGGGCGGCGGATTCCGGACTGGGCACCGACGGCGGCGTCGGCGGGTCCCGGGTGTCAGCCCCGGTCCGGGGCGTTTCCGGCCGGGTGGGCGCCGGTGCAGGATCCTTGGGCATCCCGCTGTCCCGGTCGGCGGCGGCCTGCGGTTGCGGCGGTGCCGGTACCGGTACCGGTGCCGGTGCTGGATCCGGCGTGACTTGCGGTTCCTGGACCGGGGGCTGTCGGTCTGGCTGCGGCGCGGCCTGTGCCGGTGGCTGTGCCGGCGGCCGGGGCGTATCGGCTGGCCTGGCAGGGTCGGCAGAAGCCGGTGCCGGCTTCGGCGCTTCCGCGCCGGCCGGTGTCGGCGCGTCGCGCGCACTGACGGGTTTCTCGAATTGCTTCGACGGCCGGGCCGGGGCGGACTGCCGGTCCTGGAAATCCGCGAGGTTCTGCGCAAGCCGACGCAGCGGCTGGTCCGGCAGCGGCTCGGGCTTCGGCGTGGCGGGCTCCTGCTTGATCGGTTCGGCCTGCGGCTGCTCGATCGGCTCGGGCGGCGGCTCCTCCAGGACGATCTCGACCTTCGCCGGCTCCGGAACCTCGTCGCTCAGAAAGGGATAGCCAAGCACCAGGAGGATGACGATGGCGATGGCGCCATGCACCGCTGCCGACAGGGCGGCGCCGCCCAGCATGCTGCGGCCCGGCATGCGCCAGTCGGGCACGCTCCTCCGTCCGATCAGGGAGTGTCGCATTCCTTCGGGCACCGAATCTGCAGCCCTTCCGCCGGCTCCGTCAGGGCGGGCAGGATATCGCGAACCCGGTCCCGCGACGAAACCTCAACCTACCGGCGGGGGACACCGGCGTATGCGGCATTCAGCCGCCTGTCACGCTCATGTGACGGCGGACCGAGGGTGTCTTGCGGCGGCGATCGATCACGAAGTCGTGGCCCTTGGGCTTGCGCGCGATCGCCGCGTCCAGGGCGGCATCCAGTTCGCTATCGTCGGCGCCGCCCCGCAGCACCTGCCGGAGGTCGGCCGCGTCCTCCTGGCCGAGGCACATATATAATGTCCCGGTGCAGGTCAGGCGCACCCGGTTGCAGCTTTCGCAGAAATTGTGGGTCATCGGCGTGATGAAGCCGAGCCGGCCACCGGTCTCCGCCACTTTGGTGTAGCGCGCCGGGCCGCCGGTGCGGTAGTCGGTGTCGGTCAGGGTCCAGCGGCGCTCGAGCCGGGCGCGCAGCATCGAGAGCGGCAGGTACTGGTCGACCCTCTCCACCGACTGCAACTCGCCCATCGGCATGGTCTCGATGAACACCAGGTCGAAGCCCCGCTCGCCGCACCAGGCCACCAGGTCATCGGCCTCGTCGTCATTGCCGCCCTTCAGCGCCACCGTATTGATCTTCACGGCCAGCCCCGCAGCCGTGGCGGCATCGAGCCCCTCCATCACCTGCTCCAGCCGGCCCCAGCGGGTGAGCCGCTTGAACTTCTCCGGATCCAGGGTATCGAGCGAGACATTGATCCGGCGGACGCCGGCAGCTGCAAGGTCGCCGGCGCATTTGGCGAGCTGGCTGCCGTTGGTCGTCACCGTCAGCTCCGACAGGCCCTGGCCCGGGCCGTCGCCAAGACGCGCGCCCAGGCTCCGGAACAGTTCCATCACGCCGCGGCGCACCAGCGGCTCGCCGCCCGTGATGCGGATCTTGCCGACGCCACGCCGCATGAAGGCGCCGCAGAGCCGGTCCAGCTCCTCCAGCGACAGCAACTCGGCCTTCGGCAGGAAGGTCATGTTCTCCGACATGCAATAGACGCAGCGGAAATCGCAGCGGTCGGTCACCGACACGCGAAGATAGCTGATCTGGCGGCCGAACGGATCGACGAGCGGCGGCGCCTGCGGTGCCGCAACATCCTGCGGCGGTCCGCCAGCCCGGTCGGGCAGGGACGGTTCCGGCTCACGCAGCATCGTCTGGAGGTCTGCCATCGTCATGCGCCGTGTCATGTTTATGCGCCCTGCCATCTGTCGTCGGATCATCGGCCACCAGCCTCCCGGCCGGTCGCTATTCCTCACGGTATATAGCCGACTATATAGGAGGGCAGTGCCCCGCGTCACCCACCGCCCTGGCGCCATGGCCTGCGTCCGGCGATCACGTCGGGTTCAACGGCCCTGGAGTCACCGTGCCGGGGCAGGGTCGGGGCGGGCGGCTTGCGGGGCCGGCGCGACCGGCATGACGACAACGAACTCCGCCCCGGAATCCGCATTCCGCGCCGCGATCGAGCCGCCCATGTCGGCGACCAGCGCCGCGCAGATCGACAGCCCAAGGCCGGTGCCGGTGCCTGCCGGCTTGGTGGTGAAGAACGGATCGAAGATGCGGGCCAGAAACCGGTCCGGCACTCCGGGCCCGGAATCGCAGATCCGCACTTCGACGCAACCCTGCCCTTCGCCCGGGGCCGACAGGACGGACAGGTCGATCCGCACCTCCCCGGCCACGGGCGGTGGTGGCGGCGCCTTGTCGGAGGCGTCGGCCATCGCGGCCACGGCGGCGGCGAAATCCGGCTCGCGCAGGATGGCATCGCGGGCGTTGAGGAACAGGTTGATCAGGACCTGTTCCAGGCGCAGGGGCAGCCCGAATGCCAGGGCGGGCCCGTCAGGCAGGTGCAGCCGTGTCCGGATCCCGCTGCGGCGGAAATCCCGCTCCATCAGGGCGAGGGCAGCGCGGACGCTTTCCGAAACGTCGAACGTGACCGGCTCGATGGGCTCGATGCGCGCGAAATGCCGGATATGGTCGACGATCCGCGCCATGCGCTGCGACTGGCCGCTGATCAGGCCCAGCTGCCCGCGCAGGAACTTGGGGTCCGTCTCGCCGTCATTGACCATCAGGATGGTGTTGTCCGCAGCCATGCGGATGACATTGATCGGCTGGTCGAGTTCCTGTGCGAGGCCGGTCGCGATCTGGCCCAGGGTGGCAAGCTGCGACGTGCCGGGCGCGCGGTGCGGTCGGGCCGGCGGCTCGCGGCCCTCCGACAGCATCAGCAGGGCGCCCGCGCCGTCGCGGCCCAGGCTGCGGCAGTCGATCCGCAGTTGCAGGCTTGAGCCGTCCTTGCATTGCATGCGGCACAGGACCTGTCGGGGCGACCGCCGCCGCGACAGGCCGGACAGCTGCATCGCCGCCGCGTCCGACAGGGCCGGCAGTTCCACCCCGGCCAGCTCGCCCGGGCGATAGCCCAGCAGCTTTTCCGCCGCCCGATTGGCGAAGAAGATCCTGTAGTCCGCTGCCAGGGCCAGCACCGGTATCGGCATGCAGTCGAGGATATCGGCCAGTTCGGCATCCGCCCGGTCCGGCACGATCGCGCCGGCATCCGCCCTGCGGCGGCGGGTCGTGTCCGCGGTCGCCGTGGAGCTTGCCGGCAGACGGCTGCGCGTCGGAGGCTCCTGGCCCGATTCAGCCAAATTGCCCGATCCTTCAGGTCGGTGTCCCGGTCTTGATGCCGGAATCACGTCATGATGTTGTCCGCAGCCTCGAAGCGGCATGTTAGAGGAAATTCGGGTCATGTATATCCATGCCGGCCCGTCGGGGCAGGCCGGTTCCCCCGCGCCGGGCAGTGCGGGACCGCAAGCCGGTTGGAGGGTGGAAGATGAGCGATCGCGACCTGGCACAGGCCCGTGACCATATCACTGCAGGCCGTTGGGCCGAGGCGATCCGCGCGCTGACCCTTGCGGTCGACGGGCCGTCGGGGCGCGACGCCCTGATCATGCTGTCCCAGGTGTTCCGGCGGCTGGACCGGACCGAGCATGCCGTGCAGGCGCTGGAGACCGCGCTGGCACGCGATCCCGACGACCGGGAGGCGAAGTTCCAGCTCGCCAACCTGGCGTCGGAGATCGGCGCGGGCGAGGGGGCCGAGCGGATCTACCGCGAACTGCTTGCGGACGACCCGGAATCGCTGCCGGTGCGAAACAACCTGGCCAACCTGCTGCGCGCGATGCACCGCCCGGAAGAAGCGCTGCAGGTCATCGACGGCGGCATGTCGCAGGGGCGGGAGAATGCCACCGCGCTGTCCACCTATGGCCTCTGCGCGATGGATTGCGGCGATCTGGACGGTGCGCGGCTGGCCTATGAGCGTGCCCTGCGCCTGGAGCCGGGGCATGGGCGGGCGCGGGCCAATCTGGGCGAATTGCTGCTTCTGGTCGGCGACACCGCGGCGGGGATCGCCGAGCTCGAGGCCGCGCGCCGCCTGCTGGAAGCGCCGGCGCAGGTCGACGTGAACCTGGCCTATGCCCGTTTCCTGGAAGGTGAGTACCGGGCGGGCTGGCAAGCTTTCGAGAGCCGGTTCTCGGTCCAGGGGCCGACCGAGCGTCCGGCCCGGCCGTTCGGGCAGCAGCGCTGGCAGGGGCAGCAGCTGGACGGCACCTTGCTGGTCTGGGGGGAGCAGGGCATCGGCGAGGAAATCGTCTTCGCCACCATGCTGGCCGAGGCGCGCCGGCGCGCGAAGCATCTGGTCCTGGAATGCGATCCGCGGCTGGTGCCGCTGTTCGCGCGATCGCTGGCGGATGTCGAGGTGGTGCCCCGCAGCGAGCCCCCGGCGGCGCGCCTGTCCGCGCCGGATGTCCTGGCGCAGATCCCGCTCGCCTCGCTGGGCGGGATCTTCCGCAACCGCCCCGAGGAATTTCCGCCCCAGCCGGGCCATCTGCGGGCCGATCCCGCCCTGCAGGCGGAGCTACGGAGCCGCTACCGGGCGATGGGCGAGGGGCCCCTGGTCGGCCTGTCGTGGCGATCGGTGAATGCGCGCGCCGGACCGGCGAAATCGATGGCGTTGACCGACCTGTCCAAGCTGGCGACGGCCCGGCCGGCGGTCTTCGTCAATCTGCAATACGGCGAGGTCGATGCCGAAATCGCCGCCCTGCAGGCGGCCACCGGGGTCCGCGTGATCCGCGATTCCGCCGTCGACCAGATGCAGGACATGGATGCCTTTGCCGCCCAGGTCGCTGCGCTCGACCTGGTGATCACGATCAGCAACACCGCCGCGCATGTGGCCGGCGCACTGGGCCGGCCGACCTGGACGATGGTTCCCGCCGGCCCCGGCCTGCGCTGGTACTGGGGCCGTTCCGGCAACCGATCGCCCTGGTACGACAGCCTGCGGCTGTTCCGGCAGGGCGTTCCGGGCCATTGGCATGGTGTGATCGAAGAGGTCGGCGCGGCGTTCCGCCAGCTGCCCGTGGATCCTCCGGCGGCGGGCGCGGGCGCGGACGGAACGTGACCCTGCCCTCAGCCGAAGCGGAAACTGTAGAGCGCTGCCTTGTGAAGGCGGAACAGCAGCCGCCTTGGGCCTCCGTCGGGGGGCGGCGCTGACAGCTCCACCGGCTGGTCGGTGGCGTCGCAGCCCGACAGGGTCGCGCTTTCGGCGAGCACCGCGCCGCTGTCCGCGTCCAGCATGACCGCCTGCAGGCTGCCGCGCGGCGCGTGCAGGTTGACCCGCAGCCCGGCGCCGGCCCGTTCGCCCAGTTCGGCCAGCGGCACGGTCGCCAGTTCCCCCGCCAGATGGCCGGCGGCGAGGGCGGCAAAGCCATCGAGGCGCAGGCGCGCACGGCCGATGGCATTCTCGCGAAAGCGGCCGTCGTCGTGGCGGACATTGACGCCGCCATAATAGAGCCAGAGGCCGTCGGGATCGGCGGCCGGCGACACAACCGGGGCGGAGGCCGGATAGATGCAGCCGGCATCCCAGGCGCCGCTTCCGCCCACGGGAAGGATCGTCCGCCGGTCGGCAGCGCGGTGCCAGCTGCCGTTCGGACATTCCGCGGCAAGTTCGACCTCCACCCGCTTGTCATCGGGGCTGTTGCGATACACCCAGAGCAGGCCGAGCCGGGTGCCGAAATAGTCGAAGCCGCTCATGCCGTAGAATTCCGTGCCCTCCGGGTCGTGCCAGTCCGGTCGCAGGATCACCTCCGGCGGGTCCCAGTGGCGGAAGTCGCGGCTGCGGCTGCGGGCGACGACACGGAAATGGCGTTCCGGCCGGGCGCCGGCCTTGAAATAGGCGGCAAAGACGCCGTCCGCCTGCCGGGACATGGCGCAGGCATCGACCTCGCCGCCGGCGATCGGCTGCGGGTGGCAGGGCCGCCAGGCCAGGCCGTCGGCGGACTGGGCGGTGAACAGGCCTTCGCCGGCCAGCGGCTGCCAGCCGGCCTTCGGCTCAGGCAGGGGGAAGGGATCGCCATGTGCGGCCAGATCTGCCGCCGACATCGCGTCCCAATGCAGCAGCTTGTATCGCCCGTCCGGGAGGGCGTCGGGGTCGCGCAGCACGGCGGCGCTGAGGAACTGGCCGCGGCCCCGGCCGGCCAGCACGATATTGCTCGGCTCGCCGGCCGGCGTGGCCAGGCCGACATGCGGCTTCCGCCAGATGCGGCCGTCCGCGCTTTCCGCATAGCCCAGGCCCGCGTCGAAGCGGATGTCGGGATACCGGCCCCGGGCGTAGATCTGGTACCACATGCGATAGCGCATGCCAGGGCCGGTGCCTGCATCTTCCAGCACCGTCCCGAAACAATTCAGTCCGCCTTCCCAGGGTCGATCCGCCACCAGAAGCGGGTTTTTTGTGTCTTTTACGGCCTGGGGCACCTTCCGATGGACGGCGTGGGTCGACGCGATCCAACGGTCGTCGACGAAAAGATACTTTTTCACCGAATTTATACTGTCCATGGCGCTGCCACTTCGTATCGGTTCGTCATCCGCCTGTCCCAGGTGCAGCTATTGCCGCCTTCGTGGGAGGCAATAGGCGTGAATTGCCGGGCAAAGATTGCATTTTCCGGCGGAGGGCCCGTGATCGGTGTCCTGCGGTGCCGCGGTGAAACGCCATAACATATTGAACTAAAAGGGAAATGCCCTGCCGATCCGAACTGGCAAGCCGCTTGCTCTTGGTAGCTGCGAATGCGCCGGCTCCGGTTGGGCGCATGAGTGAAAGATGCCCGGCCCGGAGGTGGCGCGGCGGCGGGCAGCAAGGTCGGAAAAGGAACGTAACTGATGGCCGAGATCGCCCTTTCCGCGAGTATCCGTGCCAACCTGCTTTCCCTGCAGCGAACGGACAGCCTCGCGCAACGCACACAGACCCGGCTGGCCACCGGCCAGAAGGTCAATTCCGCCATCGACGATGCCGTGGCCTTCTTTGCGGCAAAGGCGCTGTCCGATCGCGCGTCGGATTTCGCCGACCGCAAGGACACGATCGGGCAGGCGGTATCGGCGCTGCAGGCGGCCAACGATGCCGTCGACGCCGTCGACAGCACCCTGCGCCAGCTCAAGGGCCTGCTGCAGAGCGCAAAGACCGCATCGACCACCGAGCGCGCCGCGCTGCAAACGCAGTTCAACACGCTGTCGGCGCAGATGAACCAGCTGTTCAACGACTCCTCCTACCAGGGTCTGAACCTGCTGAACTCCTCGAGCTCGGTCCTGCAGGTGGATTTCTCCACCTCTTCCAATGCCAGGCTCAGCGTTGCGGGCAAGAACCTGCTCGTCTCCTCGACATCGAACGGCGGCCTGTTCACCACGCTCGGCGGCGTTGCCGCAAACTCCCTGGCCAGCAACATCATCGGCCTGGGCGGCGCAACGGTCACCTTCACGGCGGCCTCCGTCAGCAATTTCGACCAGGGCATTTCCCGCATCGATGATGCCATCACCACGTTGCGGTCGACTGCGGCGCAGCTGGGCTCCAACGTCACCTTCCTGAACACCCGGCTGGAATTCTCCGTCAAGTACATCAACACGCTGGAGACCGGCTCCGACAAGCTGACCCTGGCGGACATCAACGAGGAAGGCGCCAACCTGGTGGCCCTGCAGACCCGCCAGCAGCTGGCCCTGCAGGCCCTGTCCTTCGCCGGCCAGAACGAGCGCTCCGTCCTCTCGCTCTTCGGATAGGCGCGCAGCTCGCACAGCTTCTACGTTCAGACCCTGGCGCAGCAGGGTAAGGACCGCCGTCTCCAGGCGGCACCCTGACTGCCCGGGCCGGCGGCCTCCCAGGCCGCCCGCGCGCAACTCTCCCCAATTGTCCCATGCACCGGCGCCTTGCCGGGCGTGCAGGCCGGAGCGGCTCTGCAGCCCTGGCAGGCCGGTATCCGCAGACCGCCCGCGATCCTGCCCCGGCACCGTCCGGCCGATGGGCCGGTCCGATGCGCCTACCGGCGGCTTGCGTGGCCGTCGGGTCCGCGGCCCGGCAGATTCTACCGGCCGGCAGATTCTGTGGCCGGGCTCCCGGCAAATCGTGCCGGGCGCGGGTAAATCGTGCCGGCCCCAGGCAAAACCTGCCCGGCAGGAATGGGGTGGGCAAAATCTGCCCGGTCAATTCGACCGGTCGGCAATAATTGCCGGGCCGCGACATGCCGCGGAATTGCGCGGACGGGAACGAAAGCGATCGTCGAGAAATTTTTTTTGACCCCGGGCGAGCCTTCTCGATGGGTTTTGGCACGCTCTGTGCTTCTGGTCCTGCGTCCGAAAAATCGGATGACCCGGCGGCGAGAAACGTCGCGGGGTGGGTGCATACAAACAGTTCCAGAAAGGAGCTGAACCAATGGCTGAAATAGCCCTCAGTTCGTCTATCCGCACGAACCTTCTGTCGCTGCAGCGCACGGATTCCCTCGCTCAGCGCACGCAGACCCGTCTGGCCACCGGCCAGAAGGTGAATTCCGCTATCGACGATGCGGTGGCCTTCTTCCAGGCCAAGGCCCTGACCGACCGCGCAAGCGATATCGGCGACCGCAAGTCGGAGATCAACCAGGCGATCTCCAGCCTGCAGGCAGCGAATGACGGCGTCGAGGCGGTCGACACGACCCTGCGCCAGCTGAAAGGTATCCTGCAGAGCGCCAAGACGGCATCCACGACAGAGCAGGCTGCGCTTCAGAGCCAGTTCAACACCCTGTCGCAGCAGCTGAACCAGATCCTGAACGATGCCTCGTACCAGGGCCCGAACCTGCTGAACTCGTCGACGGCCAAGCTGACCGTGCAGTTCTCCGACTCCTCGAACGCCAAGCTCGACGTTCAGGGCAAGAACCTGCAGGTCTCTTCGACCACCAGCGGTGCGCTGTTCACGGCACTCGGCGCCACGGCGGCGGGTGCGCTGGCGGAGACGATCATCGGCTTCGCCGCCGGCAGCACGGTGGCCTTTACCGCTGCCAATGTCAGCAACTTCGACCGCGGCATCTCCCGCATCGACGATGCGATCACGATCCTGCGCTCGACGGCGGCCGATCTGGGCTCCAACGTCACCTTCCTGAACACCCGCCTGGATTTCTCCCAGAGCTACGTCAACACCCTGGAAACCGGTGCCGACAAGCTGACCCTGGCGGATATCAACGAGGAAGGCGCCAATCTGGTCGCCCTGCAGACCCGCCAGCAGCTGGCCCTGCAGGCCCTGTCCTTCGCCGGTCAGAACGAGCGGTCCGTCCTCTCGCTCTTCGGCTAGGGGTATCGACCAAAAGGCAGCAATTTCATATGATTAGGGCAGGCCGCTGAAGGCGGCCTGTCGGGACCGCAGTTCCAGAAAGGAGCTGAGCTATGGCTGAAATAGCCCTCAGTACGTCTATCCGTACCAACCTCCTGTCCCTGCAGCGCACGGATTCCCTCGCGCAGCGGACGCAGACCCGTCTGGCTACCGGCCAGAAGGTCAACTCCGCCATCGACGACGCGGTGGCGTTCTTCCAGGCCAAGGCCCTGACCGATCGCGCCAGCGATATCGGCGATCGCAAGTCCGAGATCAACCAGGCGATTTCCAGCCTGCAGGCGGCCAATGACGGCGTGGAAGCGGTCGACACGACCCTGCGCCAGCTGAAGGGCATCCTGCAGAGCGCCAAGACCGCCTCGACGACCGAGCAGGCGGCGCTGAGCCAGCAGTTCAACACCCTGTCGGCGCAGCTGAACCAGATCCTGAACGATGCCTCGTATCAGGGCCTGAACCTGCTGAACTCGTCGACGTCGAAGCTGAGCGTGCAGTTCTCCGACTCCTCGAACGCCAAGCTCGACGTTCAGGGCAAGAACCTGCAGGTCTCCTCGACCACCAGCGGCGCGTTGTTCACCTCCCTCGGGGGGGTGGCCGGCAATTCCCTGGCCAGCAACATCATCGGCTTCGGTGGCACGGCGGTGGCCTTCACGGCCGCCAATGTCAGCAACTTCGACCGCGGGATCTCCCGCATCGACGATGCGATCACCACCCTGCGCTCGACGGCGGCCGATCTGGGGTCCAACGTCACCTTCCTGAACACCCGCCTGGATTTCTCCCAGAGCTACGTCAACACCCTGGAAACCGGTGCCGACAAGCTGACCCTGGCGGATATCAACGAGGAAGGCGCCAACCTGGTCGCCCTGCAGACCCGCCAGCAGCTGGCCCTGCAGGCCCTGTCCTTCGCCGGTCAGAACGAGCGGTCCGTCCTCTCGCTCTTCGGCTAACGCAATCACCGCCGGAAACCGGCCTGAAAACGATGGAGGCGCGCTGAAACCACTGCAGAAACAAGGCTGACCGCGATGGGCGGTCAGTCGCCCCGCAGTTCCAGAAAGGAGCTGAACAATGGCTGAAATAGCCCTCAGTACGTCCATCCGGACGAACCTGTTGTCGCTGCAGCGCACGGATACCCTTGCGCAACGGACGCAGACCCGTCTGGCCACCGGCCAGAAGGTCAACTCCGCGATCGACGATGCCGTTTCGTTCTTCATGGCGAAGTCCCTGACGGACCGCGCCAGCGATATCGGCGATCGCAAGTCGGAGATCAACCAGGCGATTTCCAGCCTGCAGGCGGCCAATGACGGCGTGGAGGCGGTCGACGCCACCCTGCGCCAGCTCAAGGGCATCCTGCAGAGCGCCAAGACGGCCTCGACGACCGAGCAGACTGCGCTTCAGAGCCAGTTCAACACCCTGTCGCAGCAGCTGAACCAGATCCTGAACGATTCCTCGTACCAGGGCCTGAACCTGCTGAACTCGTCGACTGCCAAGCTGACCGTGCAGTTCTCCGATTCCTCGAACGCCAAGCTCGACGTTCAGGGCAAGAACCTGCAGGTCTCCTCGACCACCAACGGTGCGCTGTTCACGGCACTCGGTGCCACGGCAGCGGGCGCGCTGGCAGAGACGATCATCGGCTTCAACGCCGGCAGCACGGTGGCCTTCACGGCTGCCAATGTCAGCAACTTCGACCGGGGCATTGCCCGGATCGACGATGCCATCACCACCTTGCGTTCCACCGCGGCGGATCTGGGCTCCAACGTCACTTTCCTGAACACCCGCCTGGACTTCTCGCAGAACTATTCCCAAACCCTGGAAGCCGGGGCCGACAAGCTGGTGCTGGCGGACATCAACGAGGAGGGCGCGAATCTCGTGGCCTTGCAGACCCGGCAGCAGCTGGCCCTGCAGGCCCTGTCCTTTGCCGGCCAGAACGAGCGGTCCGTGTTGTCGCTTTTCTAGGCTAGGCAAAGTTTACCCGGCATAAATGTTGCATGGGTAAATTTGTCCCGGTGACCCGAAGGGTCGCTACATAGGGTGCCTCGAATGGGCGCCCGACACATAGTTCCAGAAAGGAGCTAGTTATGGCAGAAATCGCCCTAAGCACGTCCATCCGGACGAACCTGTTGTCGCTGCAGCGGACGGACTCGCTCGCCCAGCGTACGCAGACCCGCCTGGCCACCGGCCAGCGGGTGAACAGCGCCATCGACGATGCCGTTGCGTTCTTTCAGGCGAAGTCCCTGACCGACCGCGCCAGCGATATCGGCGACCGCAAGTCGGAGATCAACCAGGCGATCTCCAGCCTGCAGGCGGCCAATGACGGTGTGGAGGCGGTCGACGCCACCCTGCGCCAGCTCAAGGGTATCCTGCAGAGCGCGAAGACGGCCTCGACGACCGAGCAGACTGCGCTTCAGAGCCAGTTCAACACCCTGTCGCAGCAGCTGAACCAGATC
>JAVJON010000071.1:0-9970 GCA_040216765.1 Sneathiellaceae bacterium
TGGTCGACCTCCAGGCAGCCATCAATCGCTTCGTCGACGAGCACAACCAGACCCCAAAGCCATTCTTCTGGCATGCTGATCCAGACGAAATCATCGCTGCTCGGGCGCGAGGGTTCCAAGCGTTGGAGTCAATCCACTAGAAGGAACAGTATATTAAATAAGGGAACAAATAATATAAAAACCAGCCAAGAGGACCAGTTGCAATCTCTACATCTCTGGGCTGTCACCAAGATATTCGAGATGCCTACCGTAATACAAATTACAAAAAACAACACAAGAAATAAATAGTGCCCGGGAACAGATGCGTATTTCTCGCTGAGAACGTAATCCATCCAGAGATCGCCAATGTATCGTAAAACGCTGGCGATAATAATGACGGATATACTGTAGTAAAAGAACGATAGCCGATTTCGGCGCCCGCCCCCCCGAAAGATATCCTCGAAAGGCGGCTTCGACATGGTTCCGAAATCCTATCCCTCTCGGTTGATATTCTGCACACTTTCCTATCATTGGCCAGCGGCAGGCATAGTATGCGCGACATTGGCCAAGAATCGCGCGAGCCCCGGTAGGGCCGAGACCTCATCCCGGCCGTGCGGGATCTGGGCGATCAGTAGAACGTCCAGCGGAAGTGGGTGAAGTCGATCGCCGCCGATCCGAGCCAGGCCTTTCTCGGGCATCGTCAGCTGACGCCTGAACAGTTCGAGATCGAGTGCCTGTCGGAGCTCGCCGGCTGACCGCCGCACAGCTGCCTGCCGGTGATCCAGGCGACCAGCCGCCTGCTACACCACTCCCCGGGACACGACCTTCAGGCAGCCGCGGCGTCGGCGGGTTTGGGTGCCCAGTTCCAGGGCAAGAGTTCGTGCAGGCGCTGTGCAGGATTCCCGGCGATGGGGGCGAGCACGTCGGCGAGCCAAGCCTGCGGGTCGACGTCGTTGAGCTTGGCGGTGCCGATCAGTGAGTACATGAACGCGGCCCGTTCGCCGCCGCAATCTGAGCCGGCGAACAGCCAGGCCTTTCGCCCCAGTGCGATGCCGCGCAGCGCGCGTTCGGCGGCATTGTTGGTCAGGCGGATCCGGCCGTCGTCGAGGAACCGGCTGAAGCCTGTCCAACGGGTCAGCATGTAGTCCATCGCCTTCGGTGTGGCTGTGACAGGACATCCGGCCGCGATGGCCCCGCATCCAAGCCTGCAGTTCGGCGACCAGCGGTGCCGCTTGCTGCTGGCGCTGCTTGAGCCCTTCCCCGGCCGTTTGGCCGTTGAAGGTCCAGGACCGCAGAGCCGCGCTTGACGGGGTCTAGGGCTGTCGTGCTCGCCGTCCAGGGTGCGCGGCTTCGCCGCCGGCCCCAGGGGCCGCCCTTGACGACTGCGGCGCGCCATCCCTGCCCGACCCCTGCGCGGCTCCGAGGTCCAGGACCAGACCCGGGCCGACTGATCCGAAGGATCGGCAGGCACGGAACCGGGGAGAGCCGCCGGCCCGCCTCTCCGTGGCAGGCTGGCGGGCCGGCAGGGTCAGTAGGGCACGGTGCGCCCGTCCGCATAGACCCGCACAAGGCACGTATTGACATAGGTCCCGGCATGGGCAAACGAGCCGGCCGGCAGGTCGCGCCACTTCGCCCGCATCTTCTCCATCAAGGCGCGGAAGCTGGTCGCCTTGCGCGTCTCCCGGAACTCGGTGCCGGCGCTCATGATCGCGACGAGGTAGCCATCGGGTTTCAGGAAGCGAAGCGCGTGCATGACATGGTCGATGTCGCGTTGCCTGTCGAACGGGGGATTCATGACGATCCGGTCATAGAGGCCGTCGGAATCGGGCCGCATGTCGAGGAAGTCGGCCTGCCAGACCCGGCGATAGATCCCCTCCTCCCGCAGGCCGCCGGCGAGCTGGCCCTGCAGCTCGACGCAATCGACGAGGCCGCCGAGCTGGACGCATTTCCGGGCGAGGATGCCGGTCCCGGCACTGGGCTCCAGGACGGTAAGGGGCGGCCTTTCGCGCGGCCGGTAGAGCTGGAAGGTGTCGGCGATCCGGTCGGCGAGATCCTGGCTGGTCGGATAGAAGCCGTACCGCTTGGCCGGTGTGGTCTTGACCCGGTCGAACCCGGTATCGGGGGTCCCGCTCCTGCGGGATCACCTCGCCATAATATTCGGCCAGAAGCTTGTTGACCTGGCGCAGCAGGTCGTCGCGCCGAAACCACAGATGCGCGTTGCCGTTCTTGAAGATCCGGACAGTGAAATACTCGCTCGCAACCTCGGTCTGCCGCGCGCCCCAGCTGCCCCGCCTCGCGTTCTCGATGGCGCCGGTGATCCCGGCATAGTGCGCCGGCTGCTCCAACCCCTCCAGCACGCAGAAAGCCCGCTCGATATCGACCAGGGTGTCGCGGGTGTTGCTGTGATAGTTCCACCATCCATTGTCATCGAACATGCGGGTCAGGATGACGCGGCCGCCGATCTTCCATCCGTCATGGCTGCGGAACCGCCGGTCCAGGCCGGAAAACGCATTGGCAATGCCGCGGCGGAAGATGGTGCCGGCGTCCAGGGCGAAGCGTTCCAGGGTGGCATAGACGGTGTCGGCGGTCGGTTCCGGCACGTCCCTTTGCAGCTGGGTGCGCAGCTCGTCCTTGGCCTGCTTGTCCATCAGCCGCTCGATGTCGGTGAGTTCGACCAGATGGGCCCAGATGTCGATATCGGTGATGCGCTGTGCGGTGGCCATGAAGTCGGCGCGCTGCGGCACGTCGAGCGAGGCGATGAACGACTTGCGCTCCTCCCTGCCCTGCCAGGAATAGCTGTTCGTTCCGCCGCCGGCGGCGGCCGCCGCCGCCGAGCGGGCGGCCGCGAGAGCGTCGGCGGCTGTGGCGAGAGCGGCGTGAGCGTCCTCGTAGAGGGTGAGGGCCTGGCTGCGCCGGGCGAGGATCACCTGGACGGTGGCGCGGGGGACAAGGGCCGTGGACTTGCCGGCGTCGGATTCCGGGTGCATGATTCTGGTTCCTGAAGGGCTCTGTCGGGTGTTTCGGGAGCGGCGTCGCGGGATGTGCTAGATCCCGCGGCGCCTTTTCGTTTCAGGCGGCCTTGCGCGGCCGGCTGGCATGTGCGGCCTCGGCCGCGCGGTGGATCTGGCGGATCCGCTGCTCGTACTCGCCGCGGCTGCACTCGCCGCGGAGCTGGCGGCGATCGGCATTGCTGATCGCGTTCTCCGCCATGGTCTCGATTTCCGCCTCGGTGGGGCGGTCCAGGGCGCGCAGGAGCGGATACCAGTCGACGGCGGGCCGCAGGTCCTGGATCTGCCGGCGAGCCTCTCGGGCGCGCAGGAGGGTAAGCGCCGCGCCGATCTCCTGGGCCTCGATGCCAGACCAGAAGCATCCGGCTTCGGCGACGGTGTAGACACGGCCGTCGACCAGGGCGAAGGCGACAAGGGCACGCTGCCCGGCATAGCCGTCCGGCACGGTGGCTGCGGCAAAGACCGCATCGCAGGCCCGGGTAAATGTCACGGGGGCAAAGGTCCCGGGGGCAAAGGTCCCGGGGGCGAAGGTCACGGGGGCAAAGGTCATGGGTCGATCTCCTTGAAGGGCTCTGTCGGCTGTTTCGGCGGATGTCCCGGCGGGATGTGCTAGATCCTGGCGGGGCTGTTGCCGCGGGTGCGGTGGCGTCCCTGCAGGTTGGGTGCGCCGGCGGTGCTGAACGGGACCAGGGCCACCCTGCCCCGCTCCCCGATGGTCACGGCCGCGACGAGCTGCCCGGTCCGTGGGTTGGAAAACCGGATCGGCCCGATCGGGGTTTCTCCCCTGGCGTCGAACCATCGGAAGGTTTCCCTCGCGCGGCGCATCGCGTCCCTGGTGGCCTGGCGGTCCCTGCGTGCGTCTTCGGACATGGCTGCCTCTCCCGGGCCACAGGCCTGCCTTGGGGCCTGCCTGGGGTCTGCCTGGCTGGGTATGGGGCGCCGGCGACCCGCTGCGGCGCCCCGTTCCCTGGCCTCATGCGGTCTCCTTTTCCTCGGCGGGTTCCTCGCTGTCGGCAGTGCCGGGCTTGCGGTCCAGCAGGTTGAAGGTGCCGTTGAAGGGCCGCAGGACAATCTCCGTCACCTCCCGCTTGACGTCTTTGGCGTCGGTGAAGCTGCGGGTTTCGATCTGCCCCTCGACATAGACCTTGGCGCCCTTGCGCGCGTAGGTCTCGGCGACCTTGACCAGGGGGCCGAAGATCACGACCCGGTGCCACTGGGTGCGGGACTTCCGCTCGCCGCTCTCGCTGTCCTTCCAGCTCTCTTCGGTCGCCAGCGACAGGTTGCAGACCTTGTCCCCGGACTGCATCGACCGGACTTCCGGGTCCTGGCCGAGATGACCGATCAGCATGGCCTTGTTCAGTGTTCCACTCATTCTCGTTTCTCCTTCGGGTGTTCGGGGCGACCGGTCGATCCGGTCTTTGTTCCCCCTGGTCTATACTTGTTATTATGCATCCATGCGCATATTACGTCAACTAAAACCTCCTCCAAATCGGCTGTTTTTATTACTCTTTTGCCTATTGCCCCCATTCTCTACATCGCCTGTACTTTGGAGAGCGCTCGTCGTCTGGGGGCGAAACCCCAGGACCCCCAAGTAGAGGATCGTCGGCCGCAGGCCGGCCGTCGCGATGGCCGCCCGGAGCAGAGCTCCGGGCTGTGCCTGTACTTCCGAGCCGCGCAGGTGTCGCGAAGGGACGGCGCGGCGCAGCCGTCAAGGGCGGCGGAGCCGGCGCGAAGCGCCCTGCCCTGGACGGCGAGCATGACGGCCCTAGACACCGGTCGGCGCGGCAGGCGAGTACAGGCACGTCGCTCGGGGCGAGGGCTGGCCCCCCTGCCCGTCCGTCCTTCCAGCGGCTTTGTCTGGGATTGCTGCTTCGAGGCTGCGTCTCCGCCCGATCGTCGCCCGGATGGGACGAGACCCGCTTGCGGGGCTCGGCAGAGCCTGACGCGGCGGCCGGGCTCAGTCCGGCCACCGCACCTGGCGGCGCAGAGCGGGTTACCCCGGGGCCGCAGCGCGGCGCCGGGACCGTCCACTGGCTCCGATACCTGCCCCTGCCGATGGGTCGACAGGGATGAACCCTGTACCGCCACGGTCGGCTACGGCTGCGGAGGATCAGCCTGACTGTGCCGTGCCCTGTTCGGGGGATGACCCTGCGTCGCTAGATGGCGTGCGGTGTAGTCCGGGGAAGGCGATGACCTTGGCAGCCACTGGCGTGATCGCGAAGCCGCTGCGCTCAGGGCTCTGGACGTTGCGGGCAAATGCGCAGAGATCGTAGGGATGCCCGGCCCAGCGCCTGGCGGGCAGGTCCGGCAACCGCTGGCCGAGAAGTGCGGTCAGGTGCTCAGGCGTGCCAGTGGCGAGGGCGTTCCGGCAGAAGCCGGCCGGGCTGTATTCGTAAAGGCAGCATTCCGTGGCGGTTGGCGGCTCCGGCTGGCGGATGCGCAGGCCGCCTTCGGCGTCGATGTAGAGTTCGCCGATTTTGCCGGCGCGGCGAACCGCGTCGATCTGCAGGTCCTGCTGCCAGGGCTCTTCGGCGAGGGCATCGAGGATTCGCCCGTGGGCGGGGATGCCCCAATAGGTTTCGGCGATTTCGAGCGGGAGGATGACGTCTTGGAAGCGCGCATCGATCTGTGCGGGGCCGACAACGAAATGCATGCGGGGCATCTTATAGGAGGAAGGTGACGCAGCCGTTGCAACCCTAGGAAACCATGCATCAGGGCGCACTACCGCGATAGCGGTAGTCACAATGCCAACACTATCAACGCTTTAGAGGCTTGTCGTTGCTCAAACCCTCGATCAGGACCGGCGCCTCGCCGGGGAAGCGGGCGACGAGGTCCAGCTGTCCGCCGAGGGCCTCGATATAGGCGGCCAGGTCGGAGATCCGGGCGTCATGGGCCTGCTCGGCCCGCGCCACGTTGCTCTGGTTGATCTCCAGCTTCGCTGCCAGTTCGACCTGGGTGCGGCGCCGGGCCTTCCGGATCTCCTTGAGGGTACGCTTGTCCATGCTGGGCTCGACTGCAATCGGGGTCCGATCGGGCGGCGGGCCGGTGCGGCCCTGGCTGTGGGCGCCCCGGATCTGGCGATCCCGGGCCAGGCGGTCCCGGACCTGGGGATGTTGGGCAGGGCAGCGGGCGGCCCGCCGCCGCTTGCGCGCGGCGGCCCCCACGGCCTGGATATAGCCGCATCGAGCGACTGCGCGCCAGTTGCGGGGCGCCTCCGGTGCCTGGGTCATGAGGGTCTGTCCTGGCGGAAGGCAGGGGGGCGGCCGGCGACGCCGGCCGTCCCCCTGCCCTGTCGGCCGGTCCTAGGCGGATGCCGGCAGGGACACACGCATCGGCTCGGGCAGCCAGGCGGCGGCCCGGGCGGCAGCGTCCTCGCCGATGTCGCGCTCGGCGGCGGTGATGCTGTCGTCGAAATAGCGTGCCGCCACCTTTGCCAGTTCGGCCTTCTTGGCGCCGGCATGGCGGGCCGCGATCCCCGGCCCGAGGATGCTGCTCAGGATGTCGAGGATATGGGCCTTGGTCAGGCAATCGAAGAAGGCCGCATCCGGCGTCCAGTGGCGGGCGAGGTCGCTGCCCATGCGGTGCAGGGCAAGTTCCAGGCTGTGATGGTGCCACCCGGCGCTGTCGTTCAGCCCGCCATGAAGGGCCAGCCCCGCCACATGCGCCATCAGGGCTGTCTTGTCGGCCTCTGTGAGGTCCAGGAACGCCTCGAATGCCCGGGCGGTGTCCGGCAGCAGATCCAGCCAGTCCACTCGCAGACGGCTGACAGAGTCCTCGATCTCGCCAAAGGCGGCGAGGCGGCCCATGTCGCCGGCGATGCTGCGTGTACGGCTGCTGCTCTCCCGGGCCAGCACCTGGAACGGCGTTGCGGAGCTGCCCTCGCAGATCGTCTGCCGGATCATGTGGAACCGCAGGAGGTCCTGTGCGATCTCGGGACGGGCGAGGAACTCCGCACGGATCATATGCCGCCGCAGGGCGGCGAGGTCTTCCCGCAGGGCGGCACGAAAGGCCGGGCCGGCTGGCTCGTCCGCCTTGGCCGGGCCGTCCGGGTCGACCGGGTTGGCCGGCCCCTCCCCCTCCGGCGCGTCCTCGCTCTCCGGCTGAACGTAAGGCCATCCCCGATCGGGCCTGCCGTGATAGTCCAGGCAAAGGAACAGGATGGTCCGGGCCTTGTCCTCGTCGGTGTAGACCATCCGCTTGCCCTGGACCTCGCCAAGCCGCTTCTGGCATGCCTGCCACTCGTCGTCGTCCGGGTCCTCGCCGTCGGCCTCGGGATCGAGCGGCAGGTCCTCCAGCTCCGCGATCCGGGCTTCAAGCCGCGCCGCTTCGGCGCTGTCCTCGTTGCTCAGCGGCACTTCGGTCGGCCGAAGGATCTGCAGCCCGTCCCGGATGCGGTAGTCGCGCTCGATGCTGACCTGCACCTCGCCCCAGCCCTCGCTGCGCAGCTTCTCCGCCTCCCCCTCCAGCTTCTCCAGGGTGAGCCGGTCCAGCAGGCCGGCATCGGTGAAATACTGGTCTTTTCCGAACAGGTCCTCCCGGACGGTGCCGCCGGCTTCCCGGTAGGCGTCCGCGCCGACGAACCGGGCCCGCTTGTCGGTATGCGGGATCTCGCCAGCGGTCAGCGCGGCGCGGATGTGCCGGGGATCGAAGCCATTCCAGGTACGGCCGCAGGCATCGAACGCCTGCTCCTGGGCCTCATGGTCGTCGGTCAGGGCGAAAGCCTCGGCGGCCTCGACGCTGATCTCGGCCCTGCGCAAGGCGTCCAGGATCGCCGGCGCGAGGCGCCCGAGCCGCAGGCGGCCGGCAACCTGGCGCTCTGTCGCGCCATGCCGCCGGGCGATCTCGGCCACGCCGAGACCTTCCTCGGCCAGCCGCGCCCATGCCTCAACCTGGTCGGCAGGATTCATGGCGACCCGCTGGACGTTCTCGGCAAGGCCGATCTCCGTGGCGCTGCCGCCGACCACAATGCGGCAGGGAACAGGGAAACTGGCCGGGATGCGGCCCTGCTGGGCCAGCAGGGCCAGGGCTTGCCGGCGGCGTTCGCCGGCCACGACAGCGAAGGTGCCGGCCTCGCCAGCGTGAGCGACGGTCAGGCTGGACAGCAGGCCCAGGGCCTCGATGGAAGCGGCAAGCCCCTGGATGTCATCGCCGCGCGTGCGGCGTACATTGGCTTCGCTGGGCACGAGTTTGTCGAGCGGGATCGCGCGGATCTCGGCAGCGGTGGCGGGTGCCCCCTGCCCCGCTGCCTCGGCCTTCGCGGTGCGCTTGCGCGCCTTGGCCGGCCGGGGTGTGGCCCCGGTCGCGGCCTTGCTGGCCTTGGTTCTGGTGGCTGTGGTCATGGCTCTGGTTCCTTGAAAGGCTCTGTCGGGTGGTTCGGGTATGGCGCGGCCGGGATGTGCTAGATCCGCTGCCCCGCCGGATCGGAGTCAGCCGGCGCCCTGGGCGGCGGCGAGTTCGTTCTCGATGTCGCCGGCCTGGGCGGCGAATTCGGCGAGCACGTCCGGGCGGGTGCGGCCGAGGGCGCGCAGGAAGCCGCCGGGTCCGGTCGCCCCGTCGAAAGTGTCGATAATGGTGTAGACGGCGACCTCAAGGAGGGTTTCGTCGTCCGCACCGTCGAGTGCCTGAAGTATTCGATTGGCGTCCATCTGGGTTGTCCTTGTCCAGTTTCCGATCAGGCGGCAGAATGCGCTTCCTGATACCTAAATTATGCGCTTATGCGCATATTTATGCAAGAACAAAGCATGACCTCCGGTCGCATTCGGGCATGAAAAAACCCCGCCGAAGGCGGGGTCGTTCGGGTGGGAGCCGGGGTCTGGCCGGCCGGCTCTAGGTCCCTGTGCGAGCGCGAGCTGCGGCGCGTGCGCGGCGCAGCTCGCGCAAGGTAGGCAGCCCCTCGGCCTTGCGCTCGGCGTCGATGCGGGCGCCGGCCTCGAACGCGGCGGCCATGTCGCCGCCGGCGTGTATCCCTGCCCCGGACTCCGTCCACCATCCGGGCAGGTCGTAGTCATAGCTGCGACCGTCGTCGGTGGTGAAGCTCTGCCGCCGCACGCCGCGGCTCATGGTCTCGCCGGTCTCGGGGTGCCGTTCGTCATCGTCACGTCCAGGGGCGGTCATCGTCGAGTTCCTTGAAGGACAGGAGCCGGAAGGCCCGCAGGCCGGTATCGGTGAACTTAACATAATACGTCATTCCCTCGAATGGCACATGGTAGACGTCCTGCCAGCGGCGATGGTCGTGGTTGGACGTCATCGACTTGTAGAAGTGCCGGTGTTTCATCGACAGGATGCAGCGGGTCCAGGAGGCGATATCGAAGCCCAGGATCACGGCGCTGTGGATTGCGGTCGTGGTGGCCAGCTTCGGCCGGTTGGGCACCATGCACCACCGCAGCCAATACCGCTGGAACGCCTCAAGGTCGTGATGTGGTGTCCGCTTCTCCATCCTGCCTGTTCCTGCCTGTCGTGGTGGGGCCGCCTGTCAGGCCGCCCGCGCCCTTTCCGCTTCCCTCTCGGCAAGCGCCAGCCTGCCCTGGACCTGGGCCGGCTCGTCCGAAGCCATGAAGAACGCCTCGTTTTCCGGATTCCAGGTGCCGGCCAGCATCATCTGTTCGACCCTGTGCCGGGCTTCCTTGGCAAACGGCCCGTATTGCCGGCTGTCGTGGCTGGTCGACAGCATCCAAAGCCCGCGCCCCCAGGGGCGGCTGCGCACGATCACCGGCCCCTTCCGCGCCCGCATCCGCTCCAGCCGCTGCACCGCCGCGACCCTGTTCTTTTCCTTCCGCTCCACGATGGTCAGCGGATGGGGATGGTCCCGCCAATAGTCGTACATCGCTCGCCCCCGGCTCCGAGATCCAAGGCCGGAGGCCTTCCCCCGTCCCTGGACGGGTTCAGGCCCCGTCCTGAACCCCTGCCTCGTGGCGAACAGCGGGGTAGCAAGCGGAGGTCGGAATCGACGGCGGGCGCAGGGAGCGCAGCGACTGAGCCTCGGG
>JAVJON010000024.1:0-29092 GCA_040216765.1 Sneathiellaceae bacterium
CCATCGCGCCGCACCTCAATAAAATCAGGCCATTATTGAACCCGGCGGCACCATGGACCACCGCGACGAGCGCGGTGGTGACGATTGGGGGAACGCAAGGACATCCGTGTCCAGCGTCAACGCTTGCCCCCGCAAGCCCGGTAAAGTCGCGGCCTTGAGCGAATGCCGGCCATGCTCAACCGGACACCAGTGGGCTTGTCCCGCGGGTCCATCGTGCCGCCATCCTCGATCGATTGAGACTGGCCCGGCGGCGGCGAAGCGGAGACGGCAGGCCGTGCCTCACCCCGGCTTCTTGTTGCGGCCGGTGAAGCCGAACAGGTCGGCGGCCACCTTGCGGATCTGGATCTCCTCCGAGCCTTCGGTGATCCGGTAGCGGCGGTGGTGGCGGTAGATATGCTCGAACGGCTTGTGCCGGGAATAGCCGATGCCGCCATGCACCTGCATGGCGCGGTCGGCGGCGTCGCAGGCCAGGCGGTTGGCGCGGTAGTTCGCCATCGCCACCTGGTCGGTCACCGCCAGGTGATGGTCGCGGTCCAGATGCCAGGCGGTCTTGCGCACCAGGTTGCGCACCATCTCGCAATCGGTGTGCAGCTCCGCCAGCGGGAACTGGATCGCCTGGTTGGAGGCCAGCGCCTTGCCCCAGACCAGGCGCGAGCGGGCATAGTCCGCCGCCTCGTTCACGCAGTACTGCGCCACGCCGAGGCTGGACGCGGCCTGGCGGATGCGGTTCTCGTGCACGAAGGCCTGGGCGCAGTCCAGCCCCTCGCCCTCTTCATGCAGGATCGAATCGGCCGGCACCCGCACATCGGTCAGGCTGACCTCCGCATGGTCGGACGGCATGTTGAAGGTCCACCACATGAACTCCACCTTGAAGCCCGGCGTGTCGGTGGGGACGATGAAGCAGGTGATGCCGCGCGGCTCGCCCGGCCTGCCGCTGGTGCGCGCGAAGATCAGGTCGGCGGTCGCGTTGTGCAGCCCGGTGTTGAAGCGCTTCGCGCCGTTGATCACCCAGTCCGACCCGTCGCGCCGCGCATTGGTCTCCATCCAGGTGGCGTCCGACCCATGGTTCGGCTCGGTCAGGCCGAAGGCGATGCGCTCGCGGCCGGTGATCGCGCCCTCCAGGTAGCGCGCCTTCTGCGCCGCGGTGCCGAAGCTCCAGAGCATATGCGCCACCGGGAAATTGCCGACGATGGAGCTCTCGTTCTGCAGGTCGTTGTGCAGGCCCAGCCCCTTCGCCGCCAGATGCTCGCGGATGATCGCCATCGCCAGGTTGCTGCCGTCCTGCCCGCCGAGCGCCTTCGGCAGGGCAAAACGCAGATGGCCGGCGGCATCCGCTCGGCGCTTCATTTCCGCCAGCAGCTCCTCCCATTCCGGGCGCGGTTGGCCGTCATTGTCCCAATCGGTCCGCGCATGCTCGCGCCGATGATCGAAATATTGCGGATGGGCATCCTCCAGCGGCTTGATCTCGGCCGCGATGAACGCATCCAGTTCCGCCAGCTTGGCCTCGATCTCCGCCGGTACCGCGAAATCCATGGCGTTCCTCCTGATTGCCTTGGCGGCAAACTTGCCCGGCTCACTTGGCCGACGCAATGGCCCAATGTGTCCGGAAGGGCTTGCCTGAATCACGCGGCCGCCTAGGCTAGCGGCGCAAAGGGTTGGCGGCGCGGGCGAAACAGTGACGGTGCGGGTATTGGCAGGTAGCAGGTGGGGAAAGGCGGCCTCGCGTCCGCTTGCCGGGGAACCGGAGGGCAGGGCCGGCGCATGAGCGTCATCGACGAGAGCCTGACGGCACCGGACCATGTCGCGGCGCGGCTGCCGGCGCTCTGCCGCCGGGCGCTGGGCGGCAGCGGCCGGGTGCGCGGCCTGGCGCGGCTGACCGGCGGCGCCACCAAGGCCACCTGGCGGCTGGAGGCCGAGGGCGCGCAGGGCTGGCAGGCGCTGATCCTGCAGCAGAGCGTGGAGCCGGCGCGCGCTGCCGGCGACCCGAAATCGGCGCTGCCGCGGGTGATCGGCGCCGACGATGCGGCCCTGATGCAGGCCGCTGCCGCGGCGGGCGTGCCGGTGCCGCCGCTGCGCGCGGTGCTGGCGCCGGCCGACGGTCTGGGCGGCGGCTTCCTGGTCGGGCTGGTGCCCGGCGAGGCGTCGGGGCGGAAGATCGTCCATGCGCCCGAATTCGCGGCCGCCCGGGAGGGCCTGGCCGGCCAATGCGGCGAGATCGTCGGCCGTATCCAGCAGGTCGATCTCGCGGCGCCGGAACTGGCCTTCCTGGAGACCTGCGACCCACGGCAGACCCTGGACAGCTATGGCGCGGTCTATGCCTATTGCGCGCATCCCCATCCGGCGATCGCGCTGGGCCTGAAATGGGCCTATGCGCATCTCCCCCCGGCGCGGCCGCATGTCCTGGTGCATGGCGACTACCGCAACGGCAACCTGCTGGTCGACGCAAGCGGTGTCACCGCCGTGCTGGACTGGGAACTGGCCCACAAGGGCGACCCGATGGAGGATCTGGGCTGGCTCTGCGTGAAGAGCTGGCGCTATGGCGGCGCGGAACCGGTCGGCGGCTTCGGCAGCCGCGCGGCGCTGTTCGCCGGCTACGAGCGGATGGCGGGCCAGCCGGCCGATCCGGAGGCAGTGCGCTTCTGGGAGGTGTTCGGCCATGTCCGCTGGGCGATCATGTGCATGATGAAGGGGGAGAGCCATGCCACGCCCCATGGCGGCGAGCGCAGCCTGGAGGCCTTCGCCATCGGCCGGCGCACCGAGGAGCCGCTGTTCGACCTGATCCAGGATCTGATCGAAACCGGCCCAGGTTCGTAGAAGGAGGCGACAGCATGCCCGACAGCCGCCCGGAGGGCGCCGACCTGGTCGCCGTGGTGCGCGCCTGGCTGGAGGACGCGGTTCTGCCCGGCCTGGAGGGCGAGCCGCGCTTCCAGTGCCGCGTGGCGATGAGCCTGCTGTCGATGGTGGAGCGCGAGCTGCAGCTGAAGCCGGCGGCGGACGGCGCGGAGCGCCAGCGGCTGCAGGACCTCACCGGCGGTGCCGGCGACCTTTCGGCGCTAAACCGCAGGCTCTGCGCGCAGATCGAGAGCGGGGCGGTCGCGGTCGACGATCCGCGCCTGCTGCGCCATCTCGATGCCGCGCTGCGCGATGCGCTGGCGATCAACAATCCGCGCTGGCTGCCGCCGGCCGCCCCGCCCCACAGCGAGTGAGCCCGTACCGATGACCGACCTGCCCTTCCAGCCGCTGTCCGGGACCCGCAACCGCCGCCGGCTCTACCTGATGCGTCACGGCGATGTGGATTACCGGGTTCCGTCCAGCGCATCGGCGCATATCGACACCCTGCCGCTGACCCCGCGCGGCGAGGCGCAGGCCCGCGCCATGGGCGCGGTGCTGCGCGAGGTGCCGTTCGACCATGCGGTCCATACCGGGCTGCACCGCACCCGACACACCGCCGAGCTGGTGCTGGGCGACCGGCAGGTCGACCCCGTGCCGGTCGCCCAGCTGAAGGAGATGCGCACCGGCAATATCCGCAGCTGGTCGCGGGAGCGGATGGAGAAGGAGTTCAACCGCAGCTTCGCCAATGCGGACGATCCGGACCGCACCTTTGCCGAGGGCGGCGAGAGCTACCGCCAGTTCTGGGAGCGGGTGATGCCCGCCTTCGAGGCGCTGACGGTCGCACCGGGCTGGAGCCACATGCTGCTGGTCGCCCATGGCGGCACCAACCGCAACCTGCTGGCCTGGGCCGCAGGCGCCGGGCTGGCCGGCATCGGCCGCTGGGAGCAGGATGCCGGCTGCCTGAACATCATCGACCTGGACATGGGCCGGGATCCCGCGCAGGACGGCGCCCTGCGGGTCGAGCATGCGATGCTGCGCCTGGCCAATTTCCGGCCCGACAACCCGGCGCATCTGGGCAATCACCGGACCGTGCTGGAGCAGATGGTGATCGACGTCCGCGGCGACCGGGACGACAGCGCCGCCTGACCGGGCGCCAGGACGGCAGGGCAGCAGCCGGCGGCCGGTTCAGCGATCCGACTTGCGCGCCCAGAAGATGTACATGCCCCGGAACGTGGCCGGGTTGGCGGCCTCGAACCGCGCCCAGCTGTCCAGGTCGCGCATCTGCGGATCGTCCGGCGCGAATGCGCCATAGGCGGCATAGAGCCCCGGGTCCGGCAGGTCGAAGCCGAGGAAGTCCAGCCCCTGGCTTTCCAGCAGCGCGGCGATGGCGGGCAGGTCGAAGACATGCTCCCGCACGTGGAACAGCATGTCCCGCAGGGTCCCCAGCGCGTAGTAGTCGGGCGCCCGGGTCAACGCTTCGCGGGTCGGATCGTCGACCATCGACAGCAGCTGCGGCCGCAGCGCGCGAAGCGCGGCATCGTCGGGATCGCCGTCCACCAGATCGACCAGCACCTGGCGGGCGGCCGCCACGGGGATCCGCCCCTGCCGGGAATAGAGGCCGATGCGCTGCAGGCCGCCGGGCCGGGTGACCGCCGTCAGGGCCCGCCAGCCGTCCGCCGGATCGGCAAGGTGGTGCAGCAGGCCGAGCGCATTGACCAGGTCGAAGCTCCAGCCGGTGGCCGGCAGCTGCATCACGTCGCCCTGGATGAACCGGATGCCGTCGACACCGGCCTCGCCGCATTTCCGCGCGGCATAGGCGAGCGCGCGCCGCGACAGGTCCATCGCCGTGAAACCGCGATGCACGTAGGAGGCGGCCATCTCCAGGGTCAGCTGGCCGGTGCCGCAGCCCGCGTCCAGGATCTCCGCGGCCCCGGCCCGCGGCCACAGGTCGGCCGGCAGCAGCGGGAAACGGGACCGCAGGACAGCCTGCAGCGACTGGCCCACATTGGGGTCGAGCCGCGCCGCCGCGGGCGGTACCGGAACGGCGGACCAGCGCGGATAGGGCGCCCTGTCGTAATGCGCCATGACCTGCCGGGAGACCGGATCCGCGATCTCGCCCAGGGCAGGGATCTCCGCGGCCAGCTTGCGCTCCTTCGGCGGGTCGGACAGGTGCCGGCGCAGCAGCGGCAGCATGGCTTCCGGCCAGCCCGCGGACAGCAGGCGTTCGGCTTGCGGCAGGCGCCCCAGGTTGCGATAGGCGGCCGCCATCACGACCTGGGCGGCGGCCGGCTGCAGGCCGGCGGCGATCGCCTGCGCCAGGGATTGCCCCAGCTCCTCGACGATCGCCGTCTCTTCCGCGCTTTCCGCCAGCGCATAGTCGGTCAGCCAGCAATGATCGGCGACGCAGGCGGCCAGCAGCAGCCAGTGATCGTCGAACGCCGGGCCGTCGCCACGGCCCAGCGCGGCGCCCAGCAGCACCCGCCGCAGGCGGCCGATCGCCTGTTCGAACGCCCAGTCCGGCACCGGCGTTGCCCGCAGCAGCCGCTGCAACAGGCTCATCCCGGCCAGGCCCTGCAGGTCGCCCGCCTGCGGCCGATGGTCGGCGCGGAACAGCCAGGCCGCCTTCGCCGATTGCCGCAGCAGGCTGACCGCCATCGGCGCCAGATCCTTCGGCCGCGCCCAGGCCTCCGCCAGGGCGCGCGAGGTCAGGGATTCCAGCTCGACCCGGGTCTCGCTCGCCTGCACGACGGTCAGCGCCTCGCCGCTGGCACGCTTGTGGCGCCAGTCCTGCGGCACCTGCCGATGGGCCCTGAGGAACCAGGACAAGGCTTCCGCGTTCCTGCCGGCCCGGCGCAGCACCTCGCCCAGCAGGCCGCACAGCTCGGCATTCTCGGGGCTGGCCTCCAGCGCCCGTCGCAGCACGGCCTCGGCCGCCGGCCAGTCGCGCACGGCCGAGGCCAGGGCGGCGACCTCCGCCGCGGCGCCGGCATCGCCGGGCCGGGCTGCCAGGATCTTGCGGAGCGCGGCGAGCGCGCCGGCGCGCGCGCCCGAATGACGCAGCGCGCGGGCATGCAGGAGGGCGATCTGCGGATCGGCACCTTCCGGATCGTCGAGCAGCGGCGCGAGCGCGTCCCGCGCCTCGGCCCCCCTGCCGAGTTGCAGCAGTGCCCGGCCCAGAAGGCTGCGTGCCTCCCGCGCGACGGGCGGCGCCAGGCCCGGCCGCTGCAGCAGGCTGCGCGCGAATGCCACGCTTTCCTCCACCGCGCCGGATGCCGCGAGCGCGGCGAGCAGGTTGCCGGCCAGGAGCTGGTCCTCCGGCGCGAGGCGCACGGCCTGGCGCAGGGCCTCGGCCGCATCGCCGACCTGTCCGGCCGTCATCAGGCCCATGCCCAGCGCGGCATGCAGCCGGGCCGCCGCGGGATGGCGCTGCAGCCCGCGGCGCGCCGCCTGCACGGCCTGGCTGGCCTGTCCGGCGAGGCGGAGCGCCTCGCTCCACAGCGCGAAAACCTCCGGATCCTCGGATGCCAGGGCCGCAGCCTGGGCCGCCGGCGGGATCGCCGCCGCCGCGTCGCCCCGCAACAGGGCCGATTGGGCCAGGATACGCTGCGCGACGCCCGACCAGGGCCATGACGACGCGACCTGCCGCGCCAGCCGCTCTGCCGCGGCCCAGTCCCCGGCATTCGCCAGCACCCTGGCCTTCTGGAGCAGCAGCCGGGGCCCGGGCCGGGACGCCAGCGCCTCCTCGAGCTGCTGCAGCGCCTCTGCGAGCTTGCCGCGTCGCGCCATGACGGCCGCCAGGGCCGCCAGGGCCGTCGGCTCGCCGGGCGCCAGTTTCAGGGCATGGCGGATCACCCGCTCGGCACCGTCGACCTTGCCGGCAACCAGTCGTGCACGGCCAAGCGCCACATGCACCTCCGGCAGGTGCGGGGCCTTGCCCCGCGCCTGGCCACAGGCCATCTCGCCCTGCGCGGTGCGGCCGGCCGCAACCAGGCAGAGGCCGTAGGCGGCAACCGTCCGCGCCTTCTCCACGCCAACCAGCGCGGGCAGCGCCTGTTCGTAGACCGGCCCGGCCATGGCGTCGCAGCCGAATGCCACCAGGGCATCGCCCAGGCCCTGCCAGAACGGGGCCCGTTCGGCGCCCGCGGGCACGTCCAGGCCAAGCAGCGCAACCGCTTCGGCCTGCTGGCCCGCCGACAGCCGCTCACGGAAGCCGCGATGGTTCGACCGCAGGCCGCGCTCCACCACGCGCATCAGATCGCGCGGCGCGGCGCCTTGCGCCGGGGCGGCGTCCTGTGCCGGCGCGGGGCCCGCGGGCAGGGTCATGTCCTGTTGCATGTCGAAAGCTGCTTGTGTCCGTGAGGGGGCGTGGCGGCCGCGGCCGTGCCGGAGCGATGGCTCCGCCGCAGGCGCCTAGCCATAGTCGAAGTGGCGCGCGGCGTTCAAGGTCAATTGCGGCCCGACGGCGGTGACGCATCGCTTGCCACGAGGCCGTCGCGCTGCAGGATGTCGGCAATCGCACCGGCGATGACCTGCATGCCGAAGGGCGAGGGGTGGTAGTCGGTCGGCGAATTGTTCATCCGTGCCGGATCGTCGAGATCCGCCGGCCATGCCGACAGCAGGCTGCGCACGGCCTGGCCGGCGGCGGCCTCCAGGCTCCGCCACAGCGCGGCATCGTTGCGACGGAGCTGTGGCGCCATGCCCTGGGTGACCTCCGGGTAGATCGGCAGATGCACCAGGACGAAGGGCACGCCGCTCTGCCGGATCCGGTCCATCGCCGCACGGAAGCCGGGATCGTCGCGAAAGTCCGTGAGCTGCAGCCGGGGAATGCGGAACACCGGCCCATCGGCGAAGGGGTCGCCATAGAGCAGCCGGGCCAGCAGCAACGAGCGGCTCGGGTCGGCCAGGCCGGCAAAGGTGTAGTTCGCCTGTTGCGCCATCTGGCGATAGCGCGCGATCAGGCTGTCCACCAGGGGCCCCTCGCCGCCCCGGGCCAGGGTCTCCCGGCACCAGGCGGCGTCGGCCCGCGGCTCCACCAGATAGGTGTCGGTGCCGGTCGCCAGGGTCGGCGCAGGGTCCGGCCGCGTCGTGGTGAGCACCCGCGGACTGCCGTCGATTTCGGTGACCGCACGCCAGATCCGCACGCGGCTGAGATCGTCGGTGGTGAAGGTGATCACCGCCAGGTCCGGCCGCCATTCCGCGATCTTGTCGGCGGCCATCTCGACGATCTGCAGGATGCCGGTGCCGTCGCGCCCGAAATTGAGGACATGCACATTCTGCCCGGTGCGGGCGGCGAGTTCGTCCTGCAGCAGCGCCGGGAAGGTCATGCCGTCGCGGATGAAGGCGGGAAAGCTGTCGCCGAACACCGCGACCTTCAGTTCGGCGCTGTCATAGTCGCCGCGGATCGGGCCGATATTGCCGCGGGCGTTGATGGTGTCCAGCACCGCGCAACCGGACAGCCGGCCGCCCTGGATATGGCTGTAGGCGATCTTCCGCCCGGGCGGATAGCGGAAGCCATGCGCCGTGTCGTACTCCCAGTGCGACCGGTCATAGACGCCGATCGCCAGCCCCTCGCCCTGCGCCATGCGGGTGAAGTTCTGCTGATTGGACAGATAGATCCAGCCGCGATAGGCGATCTCCGCCGCCAGCAGGGCGGCAAGGGTGGACAGGGCCATGGTAAAGGCGGCGAGGAACATGGTCCGGCGGCGTCTCATGGGGCGCTCTCCTGCCGGGTTGCGGGAGGCCGCGACACCCGCCAGGCGCCGGGCCGCGATGGATCGGCTATTGGCTGACGTCCCGGGAGGCCGCTGCGCGCGGCACGTCCAGAAGACCTCTCTCCATAATCATGTTGGCCACCGCCTCGGCATAGAACGCCATGCCGAAGGCGGACGGATGCTCGTTGTCCTCGGCGATCTTGATCCGCTCGACCGCGCCGGGAATCTCGACATGGTCGATGGTTCGTGCCGCGGCCTGGCCCACCAGGCTCTCCAGGCTGGCGAGCAGCTGCTCGCCGTTCTCCGCCAGGATATATTCCCGGCCTTCCCGCAGTTCGCCGGAGATGGCGAGGTGCATCAGCTGCAACGGCACGCCGGTTTCGGCGACCTGCCGCACCGTCTCCGCAAAGCCGGGAACCTCGCGGAAATCGGTGACCGCCAGCCTGGGGTTCTGGTGCACCGTATAGCGCCGGCTCGCGAAATAGGTCGCGCTGCCGTTGACGATGTGGTTGTAGAGGTAGGAGTGCCGGGACGTGGTGAGGCTGGGCGCGGGATCGAGCCCGTCCGTCGCGGCGAGGATGATGCGGCGGTACTTGTCCTCGATCTCCTCCACCACCCTGTCGCGCCTGCCGACCGTCCGTTCGCACCAGTCCCGGCCCGCCTCGCGGTGCAGCAGGAAGGTATCGGCCGATTTGTTCATCGGCGGCTCCGCCTCGGGAACCGTGGTCGTCAGGACCCGCAGTTCGCCGTCGATGGTCACTTCCGTCCGCCAGAACATGTCGCGATCCAGGTCGTCGGTGATGAACGCCACGATCGCGAGGTCGGGCTTCAGTTCCGGCACCTTGTCGGCGGCCATGCGGAACATGTGGATCATCCCCGTCCCGTCCCGGCCGAAATTGTAGACGTTGATCTTCTTGCCGGTACGCTCCTGGAGCGTCTTCTGCAGGTAATGCGGCCAGGTCAGGCCGTCGACGACAAAAGCCGTCCAGGAATCGCCGAACACCGCGATCGTCCTGTCCGGGTTCTCGTGCACCGCCATCGACGGGCCCATATTGCCTTGCTCGTTGACATCGCCGACCTCGCCGCAGCCGGCAACCCTGCCGTTCAGGATCATGGTCAGGTTCAGCTTGATGCCTGGCGGGTAGGCATAGCCGTTGCGTTCGTCGAACTCCCAGAGCGAGCGATCGTACAGGCCGTAGATCGCGGGAACTTCGCCACGCTGCTTGAACACCTCCGGATGCTCAAAATAGTAGTACGCGCGGAAGCCGATTTCCGACAGAAACAGGGCAAACAATATACTGAAAGATGCAAGAACCACAGACCCCAATACGGCAGCAATTTTCTTCTTTTTCCCTGAATTCATTGTGTCACATTCTCAGGAGGTCGGAACAGGGCGCGAGCGGACATTACGCCCGCTGCCGTGCCGTCAATCGGCTGTCGGCGCCGCAGCGGCAGGGGCCGGCAGCAACGCCGCGGAGAAACTCAGGGTATTCACCGGGGGATCGGCAACGGGGATGTCATGGAACAGGCGGAACCAGATCTCCAGTCGATCGACATCGGCCGGAACATCGTAGGCAATGTCGTGATTCACCCATTGCGGCCCGACCTGATGGACCGGGATGCCATGGACAGCCCGGCCATCGTACACATAGACCGTTCCCCGGGGCAGGGATCCGGTCTCGCGCGCCTTGACGGCGAAGCGGACAAGAACCGACTTGCCGCGAAGCTCCCTGGCATCCACCGTCCGGCCGATGCGCCAGTCGGCGCCGGTCGTACCTGGCGCCGCAGGCGCAAGAATGTCGATCTCGCAGCCCGCCGCCTGGCCGCCCGGCGCCGCCGGCTCGGCCGCGGCAAGCGCCCGGGCAGCGACATCCGGTCCGGCGCCGGTGCCGTCGTCCACGACCACGGACCAATTGGCGTTGGCAGCGATAGCCGGCGCCGAGAGTTCCAAGGCGACCTGCAGTCCGCAGGACGGGCCTTCCGCAGGTCGCTGCCTGCGGGCCGGTGCCCGCAGCATCGCGGCAGTAAAGAAGATCTGGTTGTCCTCCGGAGCGATCTCCGGCCGGTCGAAGAACAGCCGGAACCACATTTCCAGCTGTTCCGCATCCTCGGGCACGTCATAGAGGATCTCGTGCGCTTCCCATTCGGCGCCGACTTCGGGGACGGCCAGCCCGGTAACGTTCTGGCCGTCATAGATATAGACCGTGCCGCCCGGCAGCTTGCCCTGGACCTGCGCCCGGATCGTGAACCGGATCATGATCGTCCGGCCACGCAGGGCAGTCATGTCTACTGCCCGGCCGATCCGCCAGTCCGCCCCGGTCGTGCCCGCCGCCGCAGACCCGCTGATCTCGATCCCGCAACCGCGCGCAGCGGTGTCGGGTGCGGCAATGGCTGCCGGCGACAACTCCGTCAGCACCGTCCTGGGGAGGGCGCCGCTGCCATCGAACGAAACCACCGACCATTTCGCGTCCCGGTCGACCGCGCCGGCGGGCAGATCCTCGGCGATCCGCAGGCCGCAGGCCGGACTGCCCTGCAGGAGCGCGGTGTTGTCGGCGAGCAGGAAAAGCGCAAAGCCACCGACAACAAGCACGATCGGCGCCAGGATGAAAAGAAGAACAGTGCGCATGCCGCCCCTGTTGAGCCTTGAAGCGAATGGAGAAACCCGTGTCGACGAACCGTTCTACACCCTTCCCTGGCGCGCGCCGGATCGCATTCGACGACAGGCCCGGTCAGTCCAGTTCGAAGGCGGATTTATAGTCCAGCTTCAATGCCGGATCCTGCTCTTCCTTGCGCAGATAGCAATTGCCCACCGCCAGCACGTCGAGCTCGCTGCCCATGAAGCAGCGGAAGGCATCTTCCGGCGTGCAGACGATGGGCTCGCCGCGGACATTGAAGCTGGTATTGACCAGGACCGGGCAGCCGGTCCGCGCCTTGAAGGCAGACAGCAGCGCATGATAGCGCGGGTTCGTTTCCCGATGAACCGTCTGGATCCGGGCCGAATAGTCGACATGGGTGACGGCCGGGATGTCGGAGCGGGGCACATTGAGCTTCTCGATGCCGAACAGGGCGCTTTCCTCGGCCGTCATCTGGCGGCGGCGCTTCTCGGTCACGTCGGCGACCAGCAGCATGTAGGGGCTGTCGGCATCCAGGTCGAACCAGTCGGCGACGTCTTCCCGCAGCACCGACGGCGCGAAGGGCCGGAAGCTTTCCCGGTACTTCACCTTCAGGTTCAGCGTCTTCTGCATCGACGGGCTGCGCGGGTCGGCAATGATCGAGCGGCCGCCAAGGGCCCGCGGGCCGAATTCCATGCGCCCCTGGAACCAGCCGACCGCCTGCTCGGCCGCCAGGGCCTCGGCCGTGCGGCTCACCAGGGCCTCATCGTCCAGGATCTCGAACCGCGCACCCGCGGCCTCCAGGCGACGGCCGATCTCGGCCGTGTCGAACTGCGGGCCCAGATAGCTGCCGGCCATCCTGTCGCGACCGTCCCGGCCGTTGCCCGGCACGCCGGCAGCGCCGTCGGGCGCGGCACCGTCGACCGGCGGGCGCGGCTGGCCCGCATGCAGATGCACCGCCGCAAGGGCGGCCCCCAGGGCCCCGCCGGCATCGCCGGAGGCGGGCTGGATCCAGATCCGCTCGAAGGCGCCGTCGCGCAGCAGCTTGCCGTTGGCGACGCAGTTCAGCGCCACGCCCCCCGCCAGGCACAGGTTGCGCTGCCCGGTTTCCCTGCCCAGGGAACGCGCGAGGCGCAGGACGATTTCCTCCAGCACCGCCTGGATCGAGGCCGCCAGGTCCATGTGCCGCTGGTCGAGTTCGCCTTCGGGCGGGCGGTAGGCATGGCCGAACAGCGCGTCGAACTTCGCATTCGTCATGCGAAGGCCCGTGCAATAGTCGAAATAGTCGAGGTTGAGCCGGAACGACCCGTCCTCCTTGAGGTCGAGGAGATTGTCGAGGATCGTGTCGCGGTAGACCGGATTGCCGTAGGGCGCCAGGCCCATCAGCTTGTACTCGCCGGAATTCACCTTGAAGCCGGTGTAATAGGTGAAGGCCGAATAGAGCAGGCCAAGGCTGTGGGGAAAGTGGATCTCCCGCTGCATCTCCAGCGAATTGCCGCTGCCCTGGCCGACCGATGTCGTGGCCCATTCGCCGACGCCGTCCATCGTCAGGACCAGGGCATCCTGGAACGGCGAGGGGAAGAAGGCCGAGGCGGCATGGCTCAGGTGATGCTCGGCGAAGAGCAGCTTGCCCTCCCAGTCGAAATCCCGTTCGACCTCCTTCAGATGGTCCTTGAGCAGCGATTTCTGGAACAGCTTCTCGCGCAGCCAGAGCGGGATCGCCATGCGGAAGCTGTTGAAGCCCCGCGGCGCGAAGGCAAGGTAGGTTTCCAGCAGGCGCTCGAACTTCAGGAACGGCTTGTCGTAGAACGCGACATGGTCGACATCGCCGAGCCTGATCCCCGCCTGGCCGAGGCAGAACGCGATGGCATTTTCCGGATAGCCCGCATCGTGCTTCCGGCGCGTGAACCGTTCTTCCTGCGCCGCGGCCACCACCTGCCCGTCGCGCACCAGTGCGGCAGCGCTGTCGTGATAGAAAGCCGAAATGCCCAGAACAATCACGCTGAACTCACTCCACGCCGCAGGGATGCCGTGCCGGTCCGCCGCGGCCGACGCCGCGGCGGGCGTTCCTCGTCGGTCCGGCGACTAGAACAGGGTGTAGATGAACGGTGCGACCGCCGTCCCCTTGGTGAGAACGATCAGCACGCCGAAAATGGCCATCACGATCAGGATCGGCAACAGCCAGAACTTCTTTCGGGCCCGCATGAAGGCCCACAACTCCATCAGGAAACCCATCTTACCCCCAAGGATGACCGGTTCCGGGCATGCTCCCGCTCATGTCCGGAAGGCGGCGCGCGAAGGCAGAACCGGCTCTGCGTGGATGGCGCCTGCCGCGCTCTGCGGCCGGTATTGCCGAACCGCCGCGACATTGCAAGCCACGCCCCGGCATGCCGGCCCGGGCCGGCCGGGTCAGAACTGGTTCTTCATGCTTCCGGGGGCGGCGTCCGCGCCACGATGGATCCAGTAGCTGCCGGCGGAGGGATCGAACTTGCGGCGCATCGGGTCCCAGCCGAATGCCCGCATGGCGACGCCCATCGGCACGATGCAGATGATGTAGACGAGGAACATCACCACCGGGTTCACGATGCGGAACAACAGCAGCCCGAAACGGGTCCAGAGCCGGTTGAACGGGGTCAGCACCGCAGGCAGGAAAAAGGCGATGCACAGCATCGCGGCGGCGGCGGCCAGCCAGGCCAGGCTCCAGATCGATTCATTCCAGGCCTTCACCACGCCGACGATGGCAAAGACCACGGCAAAGACCAGGCCGAAACCGCGGTTGGAGGACCCCTCCACCTTTTCTTCCCGGCGCAGATCCTCATGAAGTCCCGCTGCATTCTTCATCGCATACCGTCAATCGCTAGGGGCCGCCTGCCCCGGGCTGTTCTGTCGGCTGGCTGTATACTCCCGCAGGCAGAGGCGGAGCAACCGGGCCACCGAGGTCCGGTCGGGGATGCGCGGGGCGGCTATCTGGTCGCGTCGCCCGCCGCCCCGTCGCTCGGCGCGAGCAGTCCGTTTTCCAGGATCATGCCGGCGACCGCCCTGGCATAGACCTCCATGCCGAACAGCGAGGGATGGTAGTTCTCCTCGGTCTGGTTCATGCGGGCCGGGTCCGCGGGGATCGGGACATAGTCGGTGGTCTCCAGCGCCGTGCTGCCGACCATGCGCTCCATGCTGGCCAGCAGGCGCTCGCCCTGCTCCGACAGGATATATTCCTTGCCTTCCAGCAGTTCCGGATAGATCGCCAGATGCACCAGCCGGACCGGCACGCCGGATGCCTTGGCGGCGGCGACGCTGTCGGCGAAGCCGGGCACCTCCTCGTAGCTGTCCACCTTGAGCCGCGGGTTCTGCGATGCCCGGAAGCGGGTGCGGGAGAACCGCACAGGGTCGGCATACTTGATGAAATTGTAGATGTAGGAATGCGACAGGGTGGTCAGGCTCGGCCGCGGGTCGTTTCCGGCATAGGCATGGTCCAGGACACGCAGGTATTTCTCCTCGATTTCCGCCACGCGGTCGTCCCGCCTGCCCTTCGTGGCGTTGCACCAGTCCAGGCTCGCCTCCGGGAAAGCCAGGACCGTATCGGCCGACTGCGCCATGTCGGGATTCGGCGAGGGGTCGACGGTCGTCAGGATGCGCATCTCGCCATCCACCTCGGTCTCGGTGCGCCAGAACATGTCGCGGTCGAGGTCGTCGCTGATGAAGGCGACGATCGCAAGGTCGGGCTTGACCTGCGGCAGCTTCTCCTCCGCCAGGCGGAACATGTGGATCATGCCCGTGCCGTCGCGGCCGAAATTGTAGACATTGATCTTCTTGCCGGTCCGGGCCTCCAGTTCCGCGCGCAGCAGATGCGGCCAGGTCTTGCCCTCGAGATGGCTGGCCGTCCAGGAATCCCCGAAAACGGCCACCGTGTAGTCGGGGTCCGCATGGTCGTTCATCGGCGGGCCGACATTGCCCTGGTCGTTGATGTAGCTCAGCTGGTTGCAGCTGCTGGCGACGCCGTTGCGGATCACGCTGATGTCGACCACGACACCGGGCGGATAGGTGTAGCCATGACGGGCATCGAACTGCCACAGGGATTGCCGATAGACGGCGAACTCGTCCGGCAGCGACACCCGCGACCGGAACAGGCCGGGATCCTCCACATAGACATAGGCGCGGAAGGCGGCCTCGCTGATCAGCAGGCCGGCGACGGTGCTCAGCACGATGGCGAGGACCCCGACCAGCGCCTTCCTGCCACGCGACCCTTTTGCGCTGTCAGCCATGCGACATTTCCCTCACTGCCCTGGACTCCCTTGCCGGCCCCGCCCCGCACAGCACGGACCGGGCCCGGCGCGACAGGGATCCGCCCCGCTGGGAGTACGACGAGCGGCAGGTGTTCGTCTACCCGGCGACAGTCAATGGCCGGCATCGGCATGCAGGCGCCGGCGAAGCTTGAAATGCCCGTTGGACAAATGGTCTAAGGCTGGAGCCGAGGCGGGCAGATGCGTGCCCCCGCCGGCGCAACCTGCAACGGCCCGATCCTGCAATGACCCGTGAGACATTCCTGAACGCCCTGCTTCTCGGCCTGTCGGTGATCGTCGGGCTGGTGCTGGTGGAATCCACCTACCGGGTCTATCTGTGGGTCGCGTCGCCCAGGCCGGCAACGGTTCTGGCCGAGGGCGAGGCGCCACCCAGCTACAGCTTCTATGACCGGTCGCACTGGGAGTATGACGAGCGCTTCGGCTTTCGCTATCCGCCGGGCCGGAAGCTGCTGATCGGCTCGGTGGCCGACGGCAGGCTGACAAGCTGCGACCAGATCGACACCATCAACGCGCGCGGCAATATCGGCCCGATCCGCGGCGCATACGACGATGCCGCGCTGAAGATCCTGCTGTTCGGCGACAGCTTCCCGGCCTTCATCACCGATGGCGAAACCTTTCCGTCGCGCCTGCAGACGGTGCTCCGGGACAAGGCCGGCATCGACGCCCAGGTGGTGAATTTCGGCCGGGACGGCACCGGCATCCTGCAGATGTTCGACCTCGCCGCGGCCATGGTGCCGGAATGGAAGCCGGACCTGGTCATCGTCACCTTCATCAGCGACGACCTGGACCGGGTGCGGATCTGGCGCACGCCGACCTGGGTCGGCGGCGAGCCCCGGCTGCTGGTCACCGATCGACCGGACCCCGATCCCGACCTGGGCCATGCCACGGATGCCTTCATCCTGTTCCCCGAGGCGGACCGGGACTGGTGCGACCGCACCCTGGCAAATGGCGGGATCTCGCCGGAGCTGGAGGCGCTGAACGGGCGTTTCCTGCGGATGCGGCGGAATGCCAGGCAGGCGCTGCCGGACTATCTGGCCCTGAACCATTCCTTCGTGCTCAGCCGGATCCTGAAGGGCAACGCCTTTGCGGATACCAGCTCGGGCGGCCCCTGGAACCTGCCACGGGTGCGATTGACCGACTATCGCGACGATGCCGGGTTCGTAAAGGCGCTCCAGGCGCTGCGCGACACCGGCGTGCCGCTGCTGCTGATCCACCTGCCGATCGCGCCGGAACTGGCGGAGGGCGAGGCCATGCTGCTGGGCAACCAGGAAGCGCTCTGGAAATCCCTCGAGGCGGCAACCGGGCAGCAGGTTCATCGGCTGGCCGACCATATCGACCCGCCGCTGGCCGATCCGATGGCGATGTCGCACAAGGCGACCGATCATCATCCCTCCCCGTTCGGGATGCAGGTCTATGCCAATGCGATCGCCCGCATCATGGCGCAGGAGGGGATCCTGCCGGCCCTGCCCGAGGGCCTGAGCCGGCCGGTGCCGGCGGTTGCGGCCGATGCGCCCGTCGCACTGGTGCGCAGCGATGTCCGCTGCCCGTTCCGGATCCGCGACCTGGACAAGGAAGGCGCACCGGACTGGGAGGAGCCGCTGTGGCAGATCTTCCGCCGGTACCGCCCGCCGCCGCCGATGCGTGTCGCCGTCGACAGGACGGAAGCCGCGGCCGGGGACAGGACCCTGCCGGCCTGCCGCTTCGACATCACGGCGCCGACGGCCGACGCGCCCGCCGGGCTGGACTGGCGGATCGGCCACAACCTGTACTTCGGCGATCCCTTCTGGAACCGGACCCTGACCTTCCGCGCGCAGATGCGCGCCTCGGTGCCGATGCAGTTCGGCAATGCGGCGCTGGCGATCGCGAACGGCGACGCGGAGGTCCGCACGCCGATCCCCGCCCTGGACGGCGCATGGCGCGAGGTGGCGGTCTCGCTGACCGTGCCGCCACAGACCACCACCCTGCGGCTGTGGCTGGTCCTGACCCAGGACTCCGCGATCTCCCCGGTCGGGCAGGTGGAGATGCTCGGGCCCGAAGTCGTCCTGTCGGGGCCTGCGCAATAGGTCGCACCCGCGCCCGGCTGGCGCGCTGCGATCTTGCCGGGGCCACGGCACATGCTAGACAGGCCGGGAGCCCGCCACCGCATCTGCCGTGAGGAGCCCCGGCCGGGGAAGCCCAAGTCATGAAATCCGCACGCCTGCTGGTCATTCTCGCCCTTTTCCTGGGCCTCCTCGCCCTGGCCTACTGGATGGTCCACCAGCCCAGGCTGCGCCTGCTGACCGCGCGGCAGATCGAGCTGGCCGAGGAAGCGAAGCAGGCGGTGCAGGCGCGGCCGGCCTGCCCGCTGCAACTGGCGGTGGACGGGACGCCGGCGCCCCTGCCGGCCGATGCGCAGACGCAGGGGCTGGCACCGCCGCTGGCCCGGTGGGAGATCGTCAGGTCCGACGGCGAGGGCAAGGCGCCCAGGGTCTCCGTCCAGGACGTACAGGTCGCGTCCGCCGACGGCCGGCAGGTGCCGGCCTGCATCCTCACCGTGGACGCGCTGCCCGAGCCGCCGTTCGACGGCATCGACTGGCGGATCGGCTATCGGCTCGACCTGTCGGCCCTGCCGCAGGGACCGTTCCGGCAGGCCCGCTTCCGGGCCGATGTCCAGCCGGACCGGGCCGTGACGATGGGCGGCGCCAGCGCCTATCTGTACGACGGCACCCAGCCGGTGGGCCAATCCCTGGTGGAGCTGACGGCGGACCGGCGGGCGGTGGAGGTGACTGCCGCGCTGTCGGGCAGCGCGCAGTTCGTGGAGGTCTGGTTCCGGCTGGCCTTCCAGGGAACGATCAGCGCGCCGGTCAGCCTGACGATCGCCGACCCGCGCCTGGACCTGCGAACCGGCGGCTGAGGGGCCGCCCGGCCGGCCCCCTTACCCGGCCGGCCGCAGGCGTTTGCGCAATTCCGCCTTGGCGATCTTCTCCAGGGTGGAGCGCGGCATCGCATCGACCAGATGCACCGCCACCGGCACCTTGAAATCTGCCAGCGAGGCGCGGCAGGCCGCAGCGACCGCCGCCGGCAGCGCCTGTGCATCGGCGCCCGCCTGGGGCAGGACGAAGGCGACGGGCACTTCGTCGCGCATCGGGTCGGGCTGCGCCACCACGGCCACCTCCTCGACCCCGGCGACCGTCATGATCACCCGCTCGATCTCCGACGAGGCGACATTCTCGCCACCGACCTTCAGCATGTCCTTGTCCCGGTCGGCGAATTGCAGGCTGCCATCGTCGAGGATCCGCACCCGGTCGCCGGTGATGAAGAAGCCGGCCTCGTCGAAGCTTTCCGCCGTCGCCTCGGGATTGTTCAGGTATTCCTTGAACAGCGACAGGCCCGGGATGCCGCGGATCCGCAGATGGCCGGCCTCGCCTGCCGCGCAGGGGCTGCCATCGTCGTGCAGCACCGCGATCTCGTATTCCGGCGCAGGATGGCCGATCGCCTCGGGCCGGTAGCCCTGGGCCGGATCGGCGACGATCCCGTGGGTCAACGTCTCCGTCATCCCCCACCAGCCGATGGTGGGAATCCCGAACCCCGCGACGGTGTCCAGGCAGGCGGCATTGCCCCAGAGCCGGAAGCGATGCTCCGCCGGCACCGGCTGGCCGGCCAGGGCACGGTTCACGAACGGCACCATGGAGCACCAGGTGCAGCCATGCTTCAGCGCCACCGGCCAGAAGCGGCTGGCGGAGAAGCGCGGCTGCAGCACCGCCGTGCCGCCGGCCCAGAGGCTGGACAGCACCGAATAGGCCTGTGCGTTGGTGTGGAACAGCGGCAGGAAGGTCAGGTGCACGTCGTCGGCGCGCAGGGTCTGGTGCGCCGCATTGACCCGGGCGCCCCAGAGCGCGTTGGCGTGGGTCCAGAGCACACCTTTCGGCCGCGAGGTGGTGCCGGAGGTGTACTGCACGCAGACCGGCGCCATCGGGTCTGCCGCGCGCGGCGGCAGGCTTGCCGGCTCGCCGTCCAGGGCCTCGAAACGGTCTCCCGGCGGCGGCGCGGTATCCGCGGCCGGCGGCTCGCCATTGTCGTGCGCGGTCACCGCCAGCCATTTCAGGCCCGGGCAATGCGCCCGCACCAGGGCCGCGAAGCGCGGCTGGGTGATGCCCGCGACGGCGCCGCTATGGCTGGCGAAATAGGCCAGTTCGTCGCCGGCGGACCGGGCATTGGTGGTCACCGCCACCGCCCCCAGCCGCGCGCAGGCATGCCAGGCCAGCACCGTCTCCAGGCAATTGTCCAGATGGATCAGCAGGAAATCGCCGGACCGGATGCCGCGCGCATGCAGCCCGGCGGCAAGCCGCAGGGTCCGGGTGCGGAAAGCGGTGTAGCTCACCGTCTCGGCGGCGCCGTCGAACGGTTCCCAGATCAGGAACGGCTTCTCCCCCCAGCGGGCCGCACGGTCGTCGACCAGGGACGCCATGTCCATGCCGCTGAACGGATGCAGGTCGGGATGACGCAGGACTGGACGCATGACGTTCCTCCCCCGGGGCCGCGCTCTCAAGGGGCGGCGCGCGATGAACAATTGCGGGAATCGTCTTATACTGTCCGCCGTGGGGAAGCGAGCATGCAGGCCGGACAGCCGTTGCGGCCAGGATACGGGCCGCCGGCGCCGGTGCGTTGCGATACCGGTCCTGGCGCTGGGGCTCGCCGTCCTGTCCGCCTGCCTGACCGCCGCCTGGCCGTCCAGGGCGACGGATGTCGAGCCGGACCGGATCTACCGGCTGCTGCCCGCGGATGCCGCGATCACCTTCTCGGTGGAGGAATGGGGCGGCCTGCAGACCACGCAGGGCCGGTTCCAGGCCTTCGACGGGACCATCGTCCTCGACGGGCTGGACCCGCCCTCGGGCCGGGTCGACCTGATGATCGACGCTGCGAGCGTATCGGTCGCCAGCACCGAGCAGGATGCGGACTGGCGGGAGCATGAGCTGCGCGGCGTCGATTTCTTCGACACCGCGGAGCATCCGCAGATCCGTTTCGTATCGCGCCGGCTGGAGCGCCTGGACAGCCGCCGGCTGCAGCTGCATGGCGACCTGACGATCCGTGGCATCACCCGGCCGGCCAGTTTCGCCCTGCTCCTGTCGGTCGAGACGGCGGACGCTGGCGAGGCGCCCCGCCTGAGCTTCAGTGCCGAGGGCGTGATCGATCGCACCGGCTATGGCATGACCGCCTGGCAGGACGTGCTGGGCCGGGACGTGCAGCTGTCGATCAGCGGCAGCGCCCGCCCGGGCCCGATGCTCCCCCCGGCCGGATTGCTGTAGGCGGCCCTCACGAAAAAAGGGCCGGCGCTGGGCCGGCCCTTTTCCGTGCGGATATGGCCCGCCGGGCTGCGGCTCAGGCCACCTCGAACAGGCCGGCCGCCCCCATGCCGCCGCCAATGCACATCGTGCAGACGACATACTTGGCGCCGCGGCGCTTGCCCTCGATCAGGGCATGGCCGACCATGCGCGATCCGCTCATGCCATAGGGATGGCCGATCGAGATCGCGCCGCCGTCGACGTTCAGCTTGTCGTTCGGGATGCCCAGCCGGTCGCGGCAATAGAGGACCTGCACCGCGAAGGCCTCGTTGAGCTCCCACAGGTCGATATCGTCCATCTTCAGGCCGTGCCGCTCCAGCAGCTTCGGCACCGCGAAGACCGGGCCGATGCCCATCTCGTCGGGCTCGCAGCCGGCCACCACCAGGCCGCGATAGATGCCGAGAACCGGAATGCTGCGCTTCTCGGCCAGCTTGGCATCCATGACCACGCAGGCCGACGCGCCGTCGGACAGCTGCGAGGCATTGCCCGCGGTGATCCACTTGTCCTCGCCCGCCACCGGCTTCAGGCTGGACAGGCCCTCCAGGTTGGTCTCGGGCCGGTTGCCCTCGTCCTTCTCCAGGGTGACTTCCTGCTCGCTCACCGCGCCGGTCGCCTTGTCGGTGACCAGCTTGGTGGTGGTCAGCGGCACGATCTCGTCGTCGAAGCGGCCGGCCTGCTGCCCGGCAGCGGTGCGCATCTGGCTCTGCAGCGCATATTCGTCCTGCGCCTCGCGGCTGACATTGTAGCGTTCCGCCACGGTGTCCGCGGTCCGGATCATCGGCCAGTACAGGCCCTCGACATGCTTCTCCAGCCAGGGCTCGCGGGCCCGGTAGAGGTTCATGTGCTCGTTCTGCACCAGGCTGATCGATTCCAGGCCGCCGGCGACCATGACGGGCACGCCGTCGACGATCACCCGCTGCGCCGCCATCGAGATCGCCTGCATGCCGGACGAGCAGAAGCGGTTGATCGTGGTGCCGCTGGTCGTGATCGGCAGGCCGGCGCGCAGGGCCGCCTGGCGGGCGATATTGCCGCCGGTCGCGCCCTCGGGGTTGGCGACGCCCAGGATCACGTCCTCGACCTCGTCCGGCTGCACGCCGGCACGCTTCACCGCATGCTCGATCACATGCCCGCCAAGGGTGGCGCCGTGCGTGTTGTTGAAGGCGCCGCGATAGGCCTTGCCGATCGGCGTACGCGCGGTCGATACGATTGCCGCTTCTTTCATGGCTTTCTTCTCCTCCGTAGGATTGGCGTCGCTGTTCCGTCCCCGCGCGCCACTATCTGCCGATCCGCACCCGGCCTGCCCGTCGCAGCCATGCCGTCATGCGCCGGCAGGGCGTCGTCGCGCTTGCCCCGGCGTCTTGCATTGGAATGGCGGTGCCGGCATCACCCGTGCGCCTGCACATTTGCCCGCTCGCGCGGCGCCGTGCAAGGGGAAGCGATCGGGCGGTCAGGCGTCGAGGACGGGTCGCAGGCGGTCCAGGGCCCGCTGCAACAGGCTGTCCGATGCCGCGAAGCAGAGCCGCAGATGCGCCTCTCCCGCACTGCCGAACGCCAGGCCCGGCGCCAGCCCGACCCGCGCCTCGTGCAGCAAGCGATTGGCCAGGGCCACGCTGTCGGTCTCGCCCGCGACGCTGAAGAAGGCATAGAACGCCCCCTCCGGCTCGGCGACCCGCACGCGCCGCATCCCGGCCAGCCCGTCGACGATGGTGCGCCGGGCCTGCCCGTAGCGCGCGACCAGTTCGGCGATATAGCCCTCGCCGTCGCGCAGCGCCGCGATGCCGCCATGCTGCACGAAGGTCGTGGCGCAGGACACGTTGAACTCGGTCAGCTTGCCCAGCAGGCCGCCCATCTCCGCCGGCGTGACCAGCCATCCGAGCCGCCAGCCGGTCATCGACCAGGCCTTGGAGAAGCTGTTGATCACCACCAGGGGGTCGTCCGGCGTCGCGTGGTCCAGGAAGCTCGGCGCATGGGCGCTGCCGTCATAGACCAGCCTGGAATAGACCTCGTCGGAGAACACCCAGAAGCCGCGCTCGCGGGCGGCAGCCATCAGGGCGGCGACCTGGGCATCGGGCATCACCCAGCCGGTGGGATTGCCGGGCGAATTCACGAACACCGCCTTCGTCCGCCCGTCGCAGGCATCCAGCACCCGGTCCAGGTCCAGGCTGAAACGGCCGGTCTCCGGGTCCTGGCCCAGCGGCACCTCGACGGGCTCGCCGCCCAGCACGCGCACGGCCTCGCGCACATTGGGCCAGAGCGGTGCCAGCAGCACCACCTTGTCGCCGGGATCCACCACCGTCTGCAATGCCAGCATGATGGCGTTCATGCCCGACAGGGTCGCGGTGACGCGATCCACCGCCACCGGCCGGGCGTGCAGGCCGGTGAGGTAGTCGGCGATCGCCTGGCGCAACGGCCCGATGCCGCGGTTGGGCGTATAGAACGTCTCGCCCCGCGCCAGGGACTCCGCGGTCGCAGTTCGGATGAATCCCGGCGTCGGGGTGTCGCCCTCGCCGAACCAGAGCGGGACGACATCCTCCATCGCCGCCCCCAGCTCGGCGATCGCGCGGATATGCGACCGGGTGATGCCGGTGACCTGCGAGCGGAGTCCCGGCAGTTTGCCGGTTCCCAACCCGCCTACGCCCGCCACGGGCGCCGGGGATGGAACTTGTATGTTCACGGGACGGAATCTCTGTTTGCGTCAAAAGGACGGGTGGAATCGAAGCGACGGGGCCGGTCCGGGCGCCGCTGCCGTGGCAGAGGCCCGGTTGTAGATCTACCCGATCCTCGTAACCTTTCGTGCAGTATCGCGCAACCGATTCGCGTCGCCGCGGCGCCCGGGCCGGCCGTCCGCGCGCCCGCAAGAAAAATCCGGCCGCACCGGAAAAAGAATCGCACAACCGGGAAGAGGATCGCCGGGGCCGGGTTGTCCTGACAGAGCGTCCGTCATCGGCGGCACCGGCGTCACTGGCACCTGCCGACGCTTCCTGGCCCGCGCGGCGGCTGGCTCCCGGAAGCCGGGGTCCCGAGACGGACGCTCAACTGCCACCCGATCGCATCCCGCAGGAGAGCCGCGCAGCCGGGCGCACGAAACCGCGACGGCGCGCCGGAGAAAAGTCGACATCCGGTAACGTTTTGGCAATGCCGGCCATGGTCTTATGAGGCTCGTTCTTCCTCCCTTATGACTTGGCCCGCGACGTCATACCGGCATCGCGGGCCTCTCTTTTGCATTTCTACCGGCAACTGTCCTGTTTCGGGAAACAGCGGAGGCAACCGGTCGCCGCTTGCGGATGCAGGCCGGCGAAAGTGCGAGGGAACGTGAGAATGTCCTGCAACGACGACAAGACCCAGACCTTCCGGATGCTGGAGCAGCCCTGTGCCCTCCGCGCCACGGAGAAGGCGTCGGACCTGCGCCGGTCCGGACGGGCCTACGATTTCGCCCTGTCCGACAGCGACTACGATGCGGCAGGGCCGGGCATAGGCAAGGATCGCGGACCGTCCGACCCAAAGCCGGGGCGCAGGAAGGGGCCGCAGGCCGCCAACCGCTAGGCCCGGCCGGCGCCGATCGCAAGGTCAGGTCCGCAGGGGCAGGTCCACAGGGTCGGTTCACAGCTCGGTGTGGCCCGCCGCCCCGTCTCGCGATGCCGGCCCCTGTCCCGACAATGCCTTGCCGTCATGCGCCCCGTCCGGAGCCGCCTTCACGGTGACCCACGCGCCCTCGGCGTTGCGGCAGGCCAGCCCCCGGACGGACACTTCCCGGTCCTGCATCCGCGTCGAGCGGAGATATTCCCGGCACCAGTCGCCACTGGCGCTGCGATAGGTCCGGATCGGCGTCACCTCGCCAGAGATCCCGTCCCCGGCCCAGGCGATCGTCGCTCCGCTGACCTGGGTTTCCAGCGCCCGGCTGAGGGCCGCCTGGATTTCCCCGCGCACGGTCTCCTGCCGCGCCTCCAGCCGGTGCATCGCTGTCCCGATTCGGTACTCTGCCCACCAGCCCGCGCCCCCCAGGGCCACCACGAGGATGGCGGCGGCGGCCGCCGCCTGGGGCCACCAGCGCCGGCGCGCCGCCGGGCGCGGCGCCGCCCGGGCCGCGAATGCCCGGTCGATCACGGCCAGCAGATCCGGCGCGGGACGGTTCGTGGCGGCGTTCAGCTCCGCCGACAGCGCCGCCTGGTCCGCCTTGAGGCCGCGATACAGCGCCCGTGCCGCCGGATCGGCGAACAGTTGCGCCTCCACCGCTGCCGCGTCGGCATCGGTCAGTTCGCCGTCCAGATGGGCGCCCAGGCGCCGCGCCAGCTCTTCCGCCGCGTCGAGCGGCGCAGCTTCGGGCGCGCCCGCCTGGGGGGAGCCGGTCCCCGCTGCCTTCCCGTCGCCGGTCATGCCGGATCCTCCGCATCGCCCAGGGCCGCCCGCAGCCGCAGCCGGGCGCGGGCCAGCCGGCTCGTCACGGTGCCGATCGGCACGTCCAGGATCTCCGCCGCTTCCTGGTAGGAAAAGCCCTCGACTCCGACCAGCACCAGGGCGGCCCGCTGTTCCGGGTCGAGCCGGTCCAGCGCTGCGCCGACGGTCCGCAGGTCGGAGCGCGCCGCGGCCGCACCGGCGCCGTCCAGGCGCGGCTCGCCCGCGGCACCGGCCTGTTCCGCGTGGCGCATCCGGACCGCATGGTCGCGCAGGGCGTTGCGATGGAGATTCTGCATGATCCGATACATCCAGCTGTCCAGCCGCGTCCCCGGCGTGAAGCCGCCCAGCGAGCGGATCGCGCGTTCGCAGGTCGCCTGCACCAGGTCGTCCGCCTGATCGGCGGCGCGGGTCAGCCCCAGGGCGAACCGCCGCAGCCGTGGCACGAGTGCCGCCATTTCCAGGCGCAGGGCCTCGTCGTCATGCATGGCGGCGACCCGCGATCCCATGGCCTCCCGGCAAGGGCCGGCACGCACCGGCCCGGGCTCGCGGCCCGCACCGCATATCGAAACAACCCGCCCGCGCCGGACTCCTTCCCCGGCACGGAGCGATTCCGCGATTCCCGGCACAAGGCCCGCCGGCCGGGATGCAGGACGCGCTCTGACGTGTTGTCATATCGTGGGGCATGATAGGAACAGGGCAAGGCCGGCGCAGGTCGGATCCATCGCCGGCCCGCGGCGCGACAGCCGCGGGCGCCGGACGGCATGCGAATGTGCCCGCCGCCTCCCCGAACCGCAACCGCTACAGCCAAGCCATGTGCGACACCCCAGCTGACAGCCGCCGGCCCCGACGACATCGGTCGCGCAGATGCCGCCGGCTGTCGTCGGCCCTGCTTCTCGCACTCCTTGCTGCGGGCGCCCCGATCGCGCCGGATACCGTTCACGGCATCGCCGCCGCGACGGCCGCGGCGCAGGGCGGTGGCGGTGGTGGGGGCGGAGGCGGCGGCGGCGGCGGCGGAGGGGGCGGTGCTGGCGGCGGCGGTGCTGGCGGCGGCGGTGCTGGCGGCGGCGGTCCTGGCGGCGGCGGCGGCGGTCCCGGCGGACCGGGCAGCGGGAGCGGTCACGGCGGCCCCGCTGCGCCCGGCGGCGCCATGGGCGGGCACCCGTCGATCGGCAGCCCGCCGGGCTTCTCCGGCAATGCCACGCCGGCCGGGCCGGACCTGTCGCCGGCCGAAGAGGCGCAGGCGATCGCCAGCGGCTGGAACTAGGGCCTCAGCCGGGCGCCTTCAGAACCTGACGCACCAGGTCGGAGAGCACATCGGCCAGCGGCCGGTCGGCAGCGGCGAGCCGCGCGGCGGCCTGCGCCAGCAGGGCCGGGTCGGCCGCCTGCAGCGCGCGGCGCGCGTGATCGGCAGCGAGCGCCGGCAATACCCTGCGCAGCCGCCCGCCCGGGCGGGGCGGCCGCCGGCTTTCCGCGATGGCCGCCATCAGCGCATCCAGGCCGGTGCCGTCGGTGGCCACCGTCCGCACCACCGGCAGCCCGGTGCGCGCCGCCAGGGTGCGGGCGGTCTCTGCCGCGCCCGGCCGATCCGCCTTGTTGACCACCACCACGTCGGCAATCTCCAGCACGCCGGCCTTCAGCGCCTGGACATCGTCGCCCAGGCCCGGCGGCGCCACCAGCAGGCAGCAATCCGCCAGGTCGGCCACGGCGATCTCCGACTGCCCGGTGCCCACGGTCTCCACGATCACGACCTCCCGCCCGGCGGCGTCCATGACGTCCACCACCTGCGCGGTCGCCAGCGCCAGGCCGCCCAGCTGGCCGCGGCTGGCAAGGCTGCGCACGAAGACGCCGGGATCGCCGGCATGTACCGCCATGCGGATCCGGTCGCCCAGCACCGCGCCACCCGTGGCGGCGCTCGAGGGGTCGACCGCGACCACGCCCACGGTGCGGCCCTGCCCGCGGAGCTTCGCGACCAGGGCGGAGACCAGGGTCGACTTGCCGGCACCCGGCGGCCCGGTCACGCCGATCACCTCGGCCCTGCCGGCGACCCGCGCCGCGGCAGCCGTCACCGCCGGCGCATCCGCCGTCTGGTTCTCCACCGCCGTGATCGCCGCCGCCAGGTCCGCGCGGCGGCCGGAGGCCAGGCGCGCGGCCCAGTCGGCGGTGCCTTCCTGCGCCGGCAGGACGGTCACAGGATCTCCAGCACCGCTTCGGGCGGACGGCCGAGACGGGCGCTGCGCGCGCCGTCGCGGTCGACCAGGACGATCGGCCGCTCGATCAGCACCGGCTCCGCCACCATCGCCGCGACCAGCGCATCGCGCCCCAGTGCCGCGTCGCCCAGCTGTCCGGCGGCATAGGGCGGTTCCTTGCGACGCATCGCGGCGCGGGGCTCGAGCCCCATCAGGTCCAGCAGTTCCGCCATCTCCGCCACGCTGGGCGGCGTCCTCAGATAGTCCACGATCTGCGGCTCGATACCCCTGTCGCGCAGAAGCTGCAGGGTCTGTCGCGATTTGCTGCAGCGCGGATTGTGGTAGATCGTCACCTGCATTGCCCTATCTCTCCCGGTTCCGATGGATCCTGCCGTCCGGCGCGAGGCCGGACCTGCGCCGGACCATATCCCAGTCTGCGAGCCCGCCGCCCGGCCATGCCGGCGGGTTCCGATAGAGCAGCACCGCTGCAAGCTCAAGCATAGCCGCCACGCCACAGAAGCGCGGCGACAGGAGGAAAGCCTTGGTCAGCGATATCACGGACCGCCCGCGCGCGACGGCTCCGGGGTCCCCAGGTCCCGGCCCGGCGCCAGGCGCCCCCGGTGGACAGCCGCAACGGCCGCTGGCGCCCCGCCAGATCCATGGCGTGAACTGGATCGGCGTGCGCACCCTCTACATGAAGGAGGTCCAGCGCTTCGCCAAGGTGGCGACCCAGACGGTGATGGCGCCGATGGTCACCGCGTTGCTGATGCTGGCGATCTTCACCCTGGCCCTCGGCGCGGACCGGGAGACCGGCGGCGTCCCGTTCATCGAGTTCCTGGCGCCCGGCCTGATCATGATGGCGATCACCCAGAACGCCTTCGCCAACACCTCCTCCTCGCTGATGATCTCGAAGATCCAGGGCAATATCGTCGACATGCTGATGCCGCCGCTCTCGGCCGGCGAGTTCCTCACCTGCTACGCCCTGGCCGGGGTCACCCGCGGGCTGGTGGTGGCCGTCGTGGTCGCCGCGGTGATGGCCTTCTTCGTCCCGGTGCAGCTTGCCGATCCGCTGGCCTGCCTGTTCTTCCCGGTGGCCGGCGCCCTGATGCTGTCGCTGATCGGCATCGCCACCGGCCTCTGGGCGGACAAGTTCGACCAGCTGGCCGCGGTGACCAATTTCGTGGTCACGCCGCTGGCCTTTCTCTCGGGCACCTTCTACTCGATCGATCGGCTGCCGGGCATCTGGTACACCCTCAGCCACTTCAACCCGTTCTTCTACATGATCGACGGCTTCCGCGGCGGGGTGATCGGCTATCACGACGCGCCGGCCTGGCTGGGCATGCTGGTGCTCGGCGGGGTCGACATCGCCCTCTGGCTGCTCTGCTACCTGCTGATCCGCCGCGGCTACAAGCTGAAGGCCTGAGCGGCCGAAATTGGTGCCCGATAGGCAGACATCGACTGCTGGAATAGCATCCTCGCCCCGTCACCGCCGGGCTCGACCCACTGCTGTCCGGTCGAGTGCCGTTCTCCGGCCTCATGCGTTTTATAGCTTCGTCATGCGCGGGCTTGTCCCGGTCGCCGGGCGATGCCCGGCAACCCATCGCGCCGCATCTCAATAAGATCAGGCTATTATTGAACCTGGCGGCACCATGGACCACCGCGACGAGCGCGGTGGTGACGATTGGGGGAACGCAAGGACATCCGTGTCCAGCGTCAGCGGTTGGCCCCGCAAGCCCG
>JAVJON010000004.1:0-143867 GCA_040216765.1 Sneathiellaceae bacterium
GTCGCCCGTGCACAATGCGCAGGAGAAGTCGCGCGCCGTGTTCAGCACCGCCGACCGCCCCGCGCGCAGCAGGGTGTTCGTCATCTCCCGGATCACGCCGTCGATCCGGTTCGCCAGGATCGCGGTCATGAACGGGTCGAAACCGGTGTCTGTCTGTTCGGCCATGGCTGGATCTCCCAATGCGTGATGCCGCGAGCGTGAATGCCGCCTAGCGCAGCAGGTAGTTGCCGGCGCCGCTGACCTTTGCCGACATCTCCGGATAGACCACCAGGGTCGTGGTCGGTTCCTCGATGATCGCCGGCCCGGCGACGATATCGCCGGGCTTCAGGTCCTCGGCCTTGTAGATCGGCGTCTTCACCGCTTCCGCGGTGCCGAAATAGCAGTTGCGGGTCAGGCTCGGGCTGTCGGGCCGGCGTTCCGTGACCGCGGGCGAATCCTGCGGCGGCGAAGCCAGGCTGACGATCAGCCGCGCCTTCCAGTTGACCACCTCCACCGGGCTGCCGTCGTCGCGCATCGCGAAGACCCGCTCGTGGATCTGGTGGAAGTTCTCGACGAAGGCGTCCAGGTCGGCCTGGCCTTCGAACCGCGACTTGCCGATCGGCGCGTCCAGCTCCCAGACCTGGGCCAGATAGCGGCATTCGGCAATATATTCGTAGGTCACCTTCTGCGCATCGATCTTGGGCAGGGTTTCACGGAAGGCGTTCAGGCGGCGGTCGAGCTCGGCGAAGGTGGCATTCACCCCCTCGAAGTCGAACCGGTCGGAGCGGGTGACATGACTGGCCGCCTCCTCCGCCACGATGTCGGCGTTCTGCATCCCGGCCGCGGATAGCGCGGAGGCCACCTTCGGCAGGATGACATTGTCGCAGCCCAGTTCCTTGGCGATCGTCAGGATGTTGACCCCGGCCGCGCCGCCGCCGGCGACGATCGCGCTCTCCCGCGGATTGAAGCCCTCGTTGATGGTGATGTCGTGGATCGCGCGGATCATCAGGTCGCTGGCCAGGGTGAGGATGCGGAACGCCGTCTCCTCGATCGACAGGCCGATGCGCTCCGCCACCGTGCCGACGGCTTTCGCCGCGGCGTCCTTGTCCAGGGTCATCCGGCCGCCCAGGAAATAGTCGGGGTCGAAATATCCCAGCACCACCGCGGCATCCGACACGGTCGGCTCGGTGCCGCCGCGGCCATAGCAGGCCGGGCCGGGATCGGCGCCGGCCGATTGCGGGCCGACCCGCATCAGCCCGCCATCGTCGATCCAGGCGATCGACCCGCCGCCCGCGCCGATCGAGCGCATGTCCACCGCGGAGATCCCCAGCAGGTCGCCGGTGAAGGCCTGGCCCAGCCAGGTGTCGCGGCTGAACACCAGCCGGCCATCGCGGACCAGCCCCACGTCGAACGTGGTTCCGCCGGTGTCGCAGACGATCACGTTCTCGCCCAGCTTCTCCAGCTGGCTGAAGGTGATGCCGGCGATCGGCGCCATCGCCGGGCCGGAGCCGACGGTATAGATCGGCTTTTCGATCAGCGCCTTCACATGGTTGCAGCCGCCGGCGGTGGTGGAGACCAGGATCTCGCCCTTGTAGCCGGCCTCGCGCAGGTCGCTTTCCAGGCCGCGCAGATGCTGCTGCATCAGCGGCTTCAGCGAGGCGTCGATGGCCGTGGCCGAGGCGCGGCGATACTCGCGCACGATCGGGATCAGCTGGTGCGAGAGCGTGTAGGGCACCTCCGGCAGGATCTCCGCGAGCAGCTCGCCCAGGCGCAGCTCATGGGCCGGGTTGGCCACCGACCAGAGCAGGCAGACAGCGACCGCCTCGAAGCCGCGCGTCTTGATCGCCTCCAGCACCTCGCGGGCCTGCGCCTCGTTGAACGGCCTGGAGGGCGTGCCCTCGGAGCTCATCCGCTCGTCGATCTCGAAGGTGTGGCGGCGCGGGATATAGGGATCGGGAAACTCGACGGTGAAGTCGTGCGGGTTGTGCTTGCCGCCCTCCTTCACCAGCAGGATGTCGGGGAAGCCCTGGGTGGTGAGGAAGGCCGTCTTCGCCACGGTCTTGGTGACGATGGCGTTGGTGGCGCGGGTGGTGCCGTAGATCAGCATGTCGGACTGCGCCAGCAGGTCCTCCAGCGGGATACCCAGTTCGCGCGCCGCGCTCTCGATCGCCTCCCGCATGCCCAGGAAGATCCGGTCGCGGGTGGTCAGGGCCTTGCCGACGGTCAGGTTGCCCTTTTCGTCCGCCACCACGACATCGGTGAATGTGCCGCCCGTATCGACCGCGACGCGAAAGACCATCTGATTGCCCCCACTGCCTGGAACGCGCGCGGCCGATGCCCTGCCGCCGCTTTTCGCTCCGTTGTTCCGGTATCGGTACGGAATGCGGGCCACGGGCCCCCATGCCGCCGGCGCAGTGTGCGTGATCGCCCTGGCACTGTCTTGGACAGGCCCGTCCGATTACGCGGACTGGACCGCAGTTTCCGGCCGGGGCGGCGACGCGGCCGGCGGTACCGGTTCGTCGCGGTCCCGGCTCGGGGGCCGGGACCCATGGCGCGGGCGGCGGGGCGGCGGACTACCGCCCCCGCGCGCGATAGTCGCGCGGCGAGTCGCCGGTCACCTCGCGGAACACCCGGCTGAAATAGGCGGGGTCGGAAAAGCCAAGCTGGTAGGCGATGGTGGAGATGCTGCGGCATTGCGTGGCCGGCGCGACCAGCAACCGCTTCGCTTCGGCGACGCGGCGCTCGCGGATCACGCCGGACAGGGTCTCCGCCCGCTCCGCCAGCAGCTTCTGGATATAGCGTTCCGACAGGCCCAGGGCCTGCGCCACCGAGGCGGTGCCCAGGCCCGGATCGCCCAGCCGGGTCTCGACATGGCGCAGGATGCGCTGGCGGTTCGCCTCGCGCACCGCGCTCTCGGTGGAGGCGATGCCGCCGCCGCCGGCGGTCACCGCCATCGCGAATAGGTCCAGCAGGTGCCGCGCCGCCACGGCGCCGGCCTGGTCGTCCAGGGTGCCGGCGTTCAGGCAGAACGACCGGGCATAGTCCAGGAACAGGGCCGCCGCATCGCCCCGCCCCGGGAAGGCGGTGGCTGTCAGGTCCTCGACATGCGGCACCCGGCTGCGGGCCTCGCCCGCCTCGATGCGCACGGTCACCGCATCCATCCCGCAGTCATGCATGTAGGCATAGGCGTCCGCGGAGGCGGCGAAGGCGAACTGCGATCCGCTGGCCTCGGCCTCCCGCCCGCGCTGGCGCAACCGCAGGCTGCCGGAAAGCGGCATCGGCAGGAAAACGAAATCGCCGCTGCGCCGGCTGATCTGCCGCGGCGTGCGCTCGACATAGACCGGGTCCAGGCGGACCCGGCCGGCCTGGACCGGCCCGAAATCCACCACCCGCACCCGCCCCGTCTGCACCACCGGCGAGGAGAAGGCGAAGTCGCAGGGGTAGTAGACCTGGTCCAGCGCTCCCACCAGGGCGTCGCGGCGCTCCGCCGGCGCCACCGCCTCGATATCGAAGCGGCGGGCCAGGGCCCCGCCCTTGCCGGTCACCACGGCAAGCTCCGAGCCGCCCGCGGCGCCGGTCATCGCCCGTCCTCCGGTCGCGGCAGCGCGGGCGGGCCGCCGCCGCTGCGATAGTCGCGCGGCGACATGCCGGTCGCCTCCCGGAACACCCGGGAGAAATAGGCCGGGTCGGAGAAGCCGACCTGGAAGGCCACGGCGCTGATCGTCGGGGCGCGCCCGGCCGGTTCCTCCAGCAGGCGCCGCGCCTCCGTGATGCGGCGGTCGCGGATCAGCCCCGACAGGGTCTGGTCGCGTTCCGACAGAAGCTTCTGGATGTAGCGGTCCGACAGCCTGAGATCGGCGGCGACCGATTGCGTCCCCAGCTCGGGATCGCTCAGCCGCGCCTCGACATGCCGCAGGATGCGCTGGCGGTGCGCCTCCCGCACGGCACTCTCCGACGGGCCAGGGCCATGCTCGCCGGAGGTCACGGCCAGGGCGAAAAGGTCCAGCAGGTGACGCACCGCGAACATGCCGGTCGACCGGTCCAGGCGTTCCGCGTTCATGCAGAACGACCGGGCATAGTCCAGGAACATTGCGCCCGCGCCATGCAGCCCGGGAAAGGCGGTGGCGGTCAGGTCCTCGATATGCGGGACCCTGTCGCGCAGCGGCTGCGCATCGACGCGCAGCGTGACCATCTCGAAGGGTTCCGGCTGGTCGTAGGTATAGCTCTCGGCCGTGGCGGTGAAGCCCAGGGTGGCGCCGTCGACCACGGCATCGCGGCCGCGCTGGCGCAGGCGGACCAGGCGATGCAGCGGCACCGGCACGAAGATGAAATCGCCGACCCGCTGGCGGATCAGGCGCGGGGTGCGATTCACCACCATGGCCTCCGCCTGCACGCGGCCGGCGCGGATCGGGCCGATATCGACCACCGTCAGTCTGCCGACATTCAGGTCCCGCGACGCCATCCTGGTGTCGCAGGGATAGAAACATTCGTCGATCGCGCTGATCAGGCCATCGAGGCGGCGATGCCCCGGCAGATCGGCGACATCGAAGCGCAGCGCCCGAAAGCCGGTGCCTTCGGCAACCTCGCTGCGTTCGTCCAATGGTCGAAGAAGCTCTCCCAAGATATCCTCAGAGTTGTCTTGCCTCCTCCAAGTCCGGCGGAGCTTAGTCCGAAATCCCGTGCTTGTCACAGATCCGTCTTGTGGCCGCGCCGTCTTGGCATATGGTCGGGCGGCCCGGGGAGAGAGTGAGATGAACCAGCTGCACGACACCATCGCGGCGGATATCGCCGGCGGCCGCTACGACGGGGCGGTCACCATCGTCGGGATCGGCGGCGAGATCCGCCATGCCGCCGCGCAGGGCCTGGCGGACCGCGATGCCGGCCGCGCCCTGGCGGAGGATGCGGTGTTCCCGCTGTTCTCGATTTCCAAGAGCCTGACGGCGATCTGCCTGCTGCAGATGGTGGAGCGCGGGCGCTGCCGGTTGAACCAGCCGGTCGCGGAGATCCTGCCGGCCTTCGGTGCGCGCGGAAAGGCGACCGCCACCCTGGGCCAGCTGCTCTGCCACATGGCCGGGGTCGGCCCGGGCTTTCCCGCCGTGGCGTTCGACGATCTGGGCGACCTGGAGAAGGTCGTGCAGGCCGTCTGCGACACCCCGCCGGTCAGCGTGCCCGGGACCGCCGTGTCCTATGCGCCGGTGATGGCCCATGCGGTGGCGGCGGAATGCGTGCGCCGGCTGGACGGCGGCGGCCGGCGCTTCCGCGAGATCGCCGAGACCGCGATCCTGCAGCCCCTGGGGCTGGCGGAGACCAGCCTGGGCATGCGCCGGGACCTGGTGGCGCGCGCGGTCCGCCTGCGCAAGGCCGATGACAGTCCCGGCCTGTTCGACCTGGACGGCCTGGTGAACTATGGCAAGGCGCTGCTGGACCCTGCGCGCGACTGGGAGATCCCTGCCGGCGGCTTCGTCTCCACCGCCGGCGACGTCTTCCGCTTCGCCGAGGCGCTGCGCCAGGGCGGCTGCGCGGAGGGCGACGAGGGCCGTCGGATCCTGTCGCCGGCCATGCTGGCCTTCGCCACCGCCAACCAGACCGGCGACCTGCCGAACGACCTCTGGACCTATGCCCGGACCCTGAAGAACTGGCCCCTCTTTCCCGCCAATCTGGGCCTCGGCTTCTTCCTGCGGGGGACGGGCATGATCCCGACCTATTTCGGCCATCTGGCCAGCCCCGCCACCTTCGGCAGCCTGGGCGCGGGCAGCACGGTCTTCTGGGTCGACCCGGCGCGGCAGATGACCTTCGTCTGCCTGACCACCGGCCTCCTGGAGGAGGCCAACAGCGCGGAACGCTTCCAGCGCCTGTCGGACGTGGCCATCGCGGAGTTCTGGCGATAGGGCGTCCAGCCGCGATCCCGGCCTGACGGCCGGGACGACCCAGAAGGGGGTGGCTGCCGCGAGGCCCCACTCGTTCCGTCCTGCGGCGGCCGTCGCCGCAGGCCCTGCCGTCAATTGCGCGCCTCGCCCCGCCGCGGGGGGAGCACCCTCTGCAGCGCCAGGACGACCCTCTCGACCTCTGCCCCGGTCGTGCCCCGCCCCAGGCTGAACCGGATCGCGCCCATGCCCACCTCCGGAGCGACCCCCATGGCCGCCAGCACCGGCGACAGCTCGATCCGCCCGGAACGGCAGGCCGACCCGGTGGAGGCGGCCATTTCGGGCAGCGCGGCCAGAATCTCCGCGCCGACCCGTCCGGCAAAGGAAAGGTTCAGGGTGTTCGGCAGCCTTTCCTGCGGATGTCCGTGAAGCACGACAGTATCGCCGAAACGCTCTTTGAGCATCGACCAGAAGCGGTCGCGGAGGGACTCTACCTCCCGCATCGGCGCCAGGTCGCCAGCAAGGGCGCAGGCCTGCCCGAGCGCGGTCGCGAGAATTGCGCTCTCCGTACCGGCCCGCCGGCCGGCCTCGTGCCCGGCGCCGTGCAGCAGCGGCTCCAGGTCGATGCCGCTGCGGACGTAGAGCGCACCGACGCCCTTGGGCGCGTGGAACTTGTGCCCGGCCAAGGTCAGGAGGTCGACGCCGAGATCGTCCACCCGCGTGCCGATCTTGCCGACCGATTGCGCGGCATCGGTATGGAGCGGGATGCCGTGGTCGCGGGCGATGGCTGCGCAATCCGCGACAGGCTGGATTGTCCCGACCTCGTTGTTGGCGTGCATGATGCTGATCAGCACCGTATCCGGCGTGATCGCGCGGCGCAGGTCATCCGGGTCGATCCGTCCGGTGCCATCGACCGGCAACCGGGTCACCGCCAGGCCAAGGCCTTCGAGGAAGCGCAACGGCGCCAGGATTGCCGGATGCTCGACGCTGGTCGTCACGATATGGCGATGCGGCCGCCCGCTCTTGAAGAACACCCCCTTCAGGGCGAGGTTGTTCGCCTCGCTGCCGCCGCTGGTGAAGACGATTTCCTGCGCCATACAGCCCAGAAGGCCGGCCACTTGGCGCCGCGCCGCCTCGACCAGCTCGCGCGCCGGGCTGCCGGCCCAGTGACCGCTCGAAGGGTTGCCATACGCGCCTGCCATCGCACAGCGCATTGCCTCTGCGACCTCCGATGCGATCGGGGTGCTGGCATTGTGGTCGAGGTAGATCGGAACGGCCCTCGCATCGTCTCCGGTGTCAGGCATCAACGCAGCCCTGCCAACGCGGGAACGACCGGCCATCGCCCGAGGTGCGCCGCCTTGTTCCCGGCTTCTCCCACTCGCCCGTCATGGCAGCTTTCCCTCCCTGCCTTCAGAAGACCAGCACCCGGTCGGCCCTCGCGGTGGCCTCGGCCAGTTCGTCCATCGTGCTGCGGACGGCACCCTGCATGAGGTCCCCCTCGGTCATGCCTCGCGCGTCCATGCAGGTGCCGCAGAGCAGCACGCGGCCCTTGCCGACGATGACACGCTTCAGCATGCGCTCGACATTGTAGAAGCCGTCCGGCGTCGTCTGCCCCTGGCGAGCGCCGATCACGGCGTCTGCCATCAGGAACAGGACGATCTCGGCATCGGCGTCCCGCTTCCGCAGGGCATGCGCCAGGCGCAGGGCGTTGAAGACGCGCTCGGTGCCATAGGGCGGGTCATTCAGGATGAACAGGATCACATCGTCCTCCCTCTATTCAGGGTCTGACGGCTGACGGTCGCCGGCCCGGCGGGCCTCGCCGCCCTTCCTGCCCGCCACTGCCAGGCTGGCGCCGTTCTATCTCTCCATGCCGCCGCGCAGCCGGCGCAGGAGCCGCGGCGCAAAGGCGATGGCGGCCAGCAGGCCGAGCGCCAGCAACCCGTAGCGGATCGCCGAGGCATCGCCGGCGAGCGCCTCCCGCCCGGCATGGCCGAGCCAGGCATAGGCAATGGCGCCGGGGGCCATGGCGACGAAGGAAGTCGCGACATAGGCCAGGAAACCGATGCGGGTGAGGCCCAGCGCGTAGTTGGTCAGGTTGAAGGGGAACAGCGGGACCAGCCGCACGAAGGCGACGAAGCGCCAGCCCTCCGCCTCGACACCCCCGATAAGCCGCCGGAGCCGGCCTCCGGCCCGGCGCGCCACCCAGTCGCCGGCGAGGTAGCGGGCGATGAGGAAGGCGAGGGCCGCGCCGATCGTTGCGCCGGCGAGGTTGAGCAGCGCGCCCCAGACCGGGCCGAACAGGGCGCCGCCGGCAAGCGCGAAAAGCGCGCCGGGCAGGAACGCGACCGCCCCCACGGCGTAGAAGACGAGATAGGCGACGGGCGCGAGGAGGCCGAGGCCGGACAGCCAAGCTTCGAGCGCGGCCGGATCCAGCCGGTCGCGCCAGGCGAACGCGCCGGCAATTGCGGCTGCGATCGCCAGCGCCAGCGCTATGCGCAGCACGAGATGGCGGCTCATGGCTCGTCCCGCCGCTGCTCGCGGTTGATCGGATAGCCGCTCGCGGGTCCGAGAGCAGGCTGGATCAGCATCCGGTCGAGCCAGAGGTCGCGGCGCGTGCGGAACTGCTCGATGCCGATGGTCATGCCTTCATGGCCGTCGCGCGGCTGCGGCCGGTAGGTGCCGAGCAGGCGGTCCCACCAGGGCAGGTTGAAGCCGAAATTGGAATTGGTCTCGCTGGGATGGATCGAGTGGTGGACCCGGTGCATGTCCGGCGTCACCACGACCAGGCGAAGAAGCCGGTCGACCCGCCCGGGGATGCGGATATTGCCATGGTTGAACATCGACGTGGCGTTCAGCAGCACCTCGAAGACCAGCACGGCCACCGCAGGCGGCCCCAGCACGACGACGACGGCGAGCTTGATGCCCATCGACAGGAGGATCTCGACCGGGTGGAATCGCAGGCCGGTGGTGACGTCGAACTCCAGGTCGGCATGGTGCATGCGGTGCAGCCGCCACAGGGCGGGCACGGCATGAAACATCACATGCTGCAGGTAGATGGCGAGATCGAGCGCCAGGACCGAAAGGGCGAACGCGAGCCAGAAGGGGAAGTCGAAGATGTTGAAGAGGCCCCAGCCGCGTTCCGCGGCCAGAGCCGCGAGCCCGACCGCAACGACCGGAAAGGCCAGCCGCACGAGGATCGTATCGATGACGACGACACCGAGATTGCTGCTCCAGCGCAACAGGCGGGGGATCGACCGCCGACGCCGGGGGGCAGCCACCTCCCACAAGGCCATCGCGGCGAGCACGAAGAGGAACAGCCCCAGGCGGATCAGCGGCTCGCTCGCCGACAGGCTTTCGGTCATTCCGGGCCCTTGCTCCATGCCAAGCGGAATAATATATTCAATTTATCTATTGAATGATATTGTGTGAGAGTCAGACAGATGTCAATCGGTCCCAAGCAGGCGCTCTACGGCGAGTTCGCGCTTGTTGCCCGGGCGCTCGGATCGCCGCACCGGCTGGAAATGCTCGAGCATCTGGCGCAGGGCGAGCGCGGTGTGGAGGCGCTCGCCGAGCGTGTCGGGCTCGCGGTCGCGAACGCGTCCCAGCACTTGCAGCAGCTGCGCAGGGCGGGCCTCGTCACCTCGCGCCGCGCAGGCAAGTTCGTCCTCTACAGGCTGGCCGACGACACGGTTCTGGGGCTGACGATGGCACTTTCGGAGGTCGCCGAACGCAACCTGGCGGAGGTCGAGCGCATCCGGCGCACCTACTTCACGGCACGCGACGGCATGGAGCCGGTTTCGCGCGAGGAACTCATGACGCGCCTGCGGGACGGTCTGGTAACCGTGCTCGATGTCCGCCCGGCGGACGAATTCGCCAGCGGGCACCTGCCCGGCGCCGTCAACATCCCGCTTGGCGAACTGGCGGACCGGCTGGCCCAACTCGACCCCGAACAGGAAATCGTGGCCTATTGCCGCGGCCCGTGGTGCGTGCTGTCGTTCGAGGCGGTGGCCGCGCTTCGGGCACGGGGCTTCAAGGTGCGCCGGCTGCAGGACGGGTGGCCGGAGTGGAAGGCGTCGGGCCTGCCCGTGGAACAGGACGCAGCGGTCCCCACCGATCCGGTTCCGTCACGACATTGAATGCCAGGCTTCCCTGTCAGCCGCCCCGCCGCCCGCTCTCGGCCCGGTATTGCCGCGGTGAAAGGCCGGTCGCGTCGCGGAACACGCGGCTGAAATAGGCGGGGTCGGAGAAGCCCAGGCGATAGGCGATGGTGGAGACCGCGGCGGAGCGCCCGGCCGGATCGGCCAGCAGCAGCCGTGCCTCCTCCATGCGCCGCTTGCGGATCAGCCCCGACAGGGTCTCCCCCTGCGCGGCGAACAGCTTCTGCACATGGCGTTCCGACATGCCCAGCGCGCCGGCGACCCGCTCCGTCCCCAGGCCGGGATCGCCCAGATTCGCCGCCAGGTAGCGCAGCACCCGCAGCCGCTGTGCCACATGCACTGCCGTCTCGGACGCCTCCGCCAGCGGCGCCGCCTGCAGCAGGGTGAGCGCCAGCAGGTCCAGCAGGTGGCGCACCGCCGCCGCGCCGGTCGGGCGGTCGAAACTCCGGGCGTTGCGGCAGAACGCCCGCGCATAGTCCAGGAACAGCGCGCCCGGGCCGTTGCCGCCGGTCATCGGGCGGATCGTCAGATCCTCGATACTGGCGATCCGTTCGCGCATCGCGGCCGCGTCGATCCGCAAGGTGTAGAGCTCCAGCGGCCGCGGCTGCTCGTAGCGATAGACCTCGCCGGTCGCCACGCAGGCGAAGCTGTCCGGCCCGATCCAGGCCTCGCGCCCGCGCTGGCTGAGCCGCACGCCTTCGCGCAGCGGCAGGGGCAGGAAGATGTAGTCGCCCGCGTCGCGGCGCAGCATGGCGGGGCTGCGCTCCACCACCAGCGCATCGACCTCGCCATAGCCGGCCCGCAGGGCGCCGAATTCCACGCCGTGCATGCGGCCGCGGCGCAGGTCCGACAGGAAGCGGGTCTCGCAGGGGTAATAGGCACGGTCGATCGCGTCGACCAGCGCATCGCTGCGCTGCGGCGGCGGCAGGTCCGCGATATCGAAGCTCATGGCCGGGTGACGGTCCAACGCCGCCGGCGCCGGCCGCAGCGACTCTTCCAAGGAAGGCCCTCTTCGCACTGCCCGCCGGCCGGGGTGGCGGGTCAGGCGCGCAGTCTAGCGCCGCCGCCCGCCCCTGTCACAGAGGCGATTCAGCCGCCCACACGCCGCAGCGCCTGCCGGTCGATCTTGCCGGTGCCGGTCTTCGGCAGTTCCGCGACATAGACCAGCTCGCGCGGATACTTGTAGGGCAGCAGGCGGCCCTTCACGTAGTCCTGCAGGCGCTTCGTCATTGTGTCGCCGGGCGCGGCCTGCGGGCCCAGCACCACGAAGGCGCGCAGGGTCATGCGGCGGTCGGCCAGTTCCACCGGCAGGACCGCGCATTCGCGCACGTCGGGATGCTCCGCCAGGCAGAGCTCGATCTCCAGGGGATAGACCCACTGGCCGCTGACCTTGATCAGGTCGTCGGCGCGGCCGCGGAAGAAATGGAAGCCGTCCTCGTCGACGGCGAACCGGTCGCCGGTCCAGATCCAGCCGTCGCGCATGGTCTCCGCCGTCTTGTCGGGCCGGTTCCAGTAGCAGGGCGAAGCGGAATCGCCGCGCACCCAGAGGATGCCTTCCGCGCCATCGGCGACCGGGGCACCGTCGCGGTCGGTCAGCTTCAGCTCGTAGCCGGGCACCCGGCGGCCGGCCGCGCCGCGCTTCTGCGCCTCCGGCGTGTTGGAGAGGTAGATGTGCAGCACCTCGGTGGAGCCCAGCCCCTCGACGATGCGATGGCCGAAGCGCGCCTGCCAGAGGTCGAAGATCTCGGCGGACAGGATCTCGGCCGCCGAGATGCAGAGCCGCAGGCTGGACAGGTCCGCCGCCTCGGCCGCGGGGTCGTGCACCAGCGCGGTGTAGAGGGTCGGCAGGCCGAAGAACAGGGTCGGCCGGTGCCGGCTTACCGCGTCGAAAACCCGCTGCGGCGTGGGCCGGCCGGCCAGCAGCACGGTTGCGGCGCCGACCGCGAAGGGGAAGACCAGCGCATTGCCGAAGCCGTAGGCGAAGAAGATCTTCGGCACCGAGAAGCAGATATCGCCCGGCCCGACCTGCAGGACGTGCCGGCCATAGCTGGCGGCGATGAACGGCATGTCGTGCTGCAGGTGCACCACCCCCTTCGGCCGGCCCGTCGAGCCCGACGAGTACATCCAGAAGCACATTTCGTCGGCATGGGTGTCGGCGGCCGGCAGGTCGTCGGGAAAGCCTGCGAACCAGGCATCGCCGTCGCGCAGCGCGCTGCCCCCGGGCGGCGGCCCGTTCACCGCGAAGGCCCCGGCAAGGCCGCTGCCGGCCAGCAGTTCCGCCGTGAACAGCCCGGCGAAGGCGGCATCGACGATCACCGCGCGCGCCCCGGAATCCTCCAGGTAGAAGCGCAGCAGGTCCGCGGTGGACTGGGTGTTCACCAGCATCGGCACCAGGCCGGCGCGGATCGCGCCGAACAGGGCGGCAGGATAGGCCGGGGTGTCGTCGAGATAGAGCAGCACCCGGTCGCCGCGCGACAGGCCAAGCGAGAGCAAGGCATTGCCGATCCGGCAGGCCCGGGCGCAGAGCGCGGCATAGCTGAGGCTGCCATCCTCGGCATGGACCGCGATCCGGTCGCCCCGCCCGGCCGCCAGATTGTCGAACAGGATCGCCGAGGCGTTGTAGCGCGCCGGCTTTGCGAAGCCGATCTCGCGGCTGCCGGGCGCATCCGCCGGCACCGGGTCGGCGACCGGCCCGGTCATCGTCCCGCTCCCCGCGTATCCGTTCGCGCCGTACCAGTACTCTGGGCCGTCGCCGCTTCGTGCCCCGCCATGAAGCGCGGCGCGACCTGGCGCAGGCGCTCGTCGCTGACCCGGCCGGCGCGGCGGATATAGCTGTAGGCGAAGTCCCAGGGCGCCAGGGCCATGTGGCGGTCGAAATCCTCGTACCAGGCGGCGCTGGCATTGGCGGCGGCCACCAGCTTGTCGACCACGGGGCGCCGCGCCGCCTCGAACTGCGCCAGCCCGGCCTCCAGGTCGCCGGGCGCAGCCTGCAGCGCGCGGACCAGGGCGATGGCATCCTCCAGCGCCAGCCGGGTGCCCGAGCCGATGGAGAAATGCGCCGTGCGCAGCGCGTCGCCGATCAGCACCAGATGGCGGCTGCCGTCGCGCAGCCACCAGTTTTCGTTGCCGATCTGGGGAAAACGCCGCCAGACCGAGCGGTTGGAGACCAGCGGCGCGCCCTGGAGGACCTCGGCAAAGGCCGCCTCGCAGGCCGCCTTCGTCTGCGCCTCGTCCATCCCGGCGAAGCCCGCCCGCTGCCAGACCTGCGGCGTCGTTTCCACGATGAAGGTGCTCATTTCCGGCGTGTAGCGGTAGTGATGGGCGTTGAAGGCCCCGGCCGGGGTGGTCACGAAGGTCTGCGACAGGGTGTCGAAGGGCCGCCGCGCGCCGTACCAGACGAAGCGGTTCTGCAACTCCCCCTGGCTGGCGCCGAAGCCGTCGGCATGCAGCCGGCGCACCAGGGAATTCACCCCGTCGGCGCCGACGATCAGGTCGACATCGCCGAAGGCGTCGAGGCTCTCCACCACATGGTCGAAGACCGGTGACAGGCCGGCGCTGCGCACCCGTGCCTGTAACAGGCGCAGCAGGTCGAGCCGGCCGATCGCCGCGAAGCCGATCCCGTCGATGCGGATCTCCTGCCCGCGATGGCGGACCGTCAGGTCGTCCCAGACCTCCATATGCGGGGCGATGCTGGCATGGGTCTCCGGGTCGTCCTCGCGCAGGAATTCGAGCGCGCGGTCGGAGAACACCACGCCGAAGCCGAAGGTGGCATCGGCCGGGTTCTGTTCGAAGATCCCGACCTCCGCCGCCGGAAAGGCGCGCTTCAGCAGATAGCCGGCATAGAGTCCGGCTGGCCCGGCACCGATCACCGCAACCCGTCGCATCGGCGCCTTCGGTCCCGTCGGCCCCATCGGCGAAGCCTCCCTTTTCACGAACTGGCGGTGCATTGCATAATAGGGAATAGATTTACCAATGGGGAAAACACGATGTCAATTGCCGCCCCGCCGCCGCTCGGGCAGGAGGCCGCGCCGCCGGCCGGCCGGTCACGGGGCATCCAGTCGGTCGACCGGGCGATGGACCTGCTGCGCATCCTGGCCGCGGCACCGGGCCCGCTGGCGCTGGGCGCGCTGAGCGCGGCGGCGGGCATGCCGCCCAGCAAGGCGCACCGCTATCTGGCGAGTTTCGCGGCGGCAGGGCTCGCGGTGCAGCGCCGGCGGTCGGGCGAATACGACCTGGGGCCGCTGGCGCTGGAACTGGGCCTGGCCGCCATGGCGCGGCTGCAGCTTGTGAACCGCGCCGCCGAGCTGATGCCGGCGCTGGTGTCGGCCAGCGGCGCCACCGCGCTGCTCGCGGTCTGGAGCAATGCCGGCCCGGTCATCGTGCGCTGGGAACGGGCGGCCCGCTACACGGTCACCTCGCTGGGCCTGGGCTCGGTCCTGCCGCTGGCGCGATCGGCCACCGGGCATGTCTTCCTCGCCTGGCTGCCGGACCGGCTCACCGCGCCGGTGCTGGCGCTCGAGGAGCCGATGGCGACCGCGCCGGCCGATCTCGCCGACATGGTACGGAAAAGCGGCCATGCGATCGTGGACGGGCGGCTGATCCCGGGACTGGTGGCGGCCAGCGTGCCGGTGCTGAACTGGCAGGGCGAGGCGGAGGCGGCGATCACCTTGATCGACACGCAAACGGACCTGATCGATCCCGACGGCCCGGCATTGGCCGCCCTGTGCCGCGCGGGACAGGAGGCATCTGTGGCGCGACCCGGCTAGCGCGGCTCCCGCAGGCGGCGGACATGCGGCCGGGTGGAATAGACATGCAGCCGGCCCTCGCCGTCCCGGGTCGAGCGCCCGCCTGTGGGGTCGGCGGATTGCTGCTCCTGACCGGAGCCGCCGCCGGGCGGCGTGTCGCGTTCGATGATGCCGACGATCTCGCGTTCGCCGTCCACCACCAGGACGAAGGGGTGTTTATCCAGCAGCGCCGCGACCCGGCCCTGGTCGTCGTCCGGCCCGCAGGTCGGCAGCGCGACGGCGTGCATCACCTCCTGGATGGTCAGGCCGTCCCAGGTGTCGCGATCCTCCGGCAGGTCGGCATGCTGCAGGACGCCGACCACCTCGTCGCCGTCGATCACCAGCAGGCGGTCGCGCTCGAAGCTCTCGAAGCGGGCCTGCGCCTCGCACAGGTTGTGATCGACATGGATGTCCGCGTCGGCGGGACGCATGATCTCTTCGGCTTTCATGACGGTTTTTCGATCCATGGTGCAACGGCTCAAGGGAACCCGTGGCGCCCCGTCGAGGTTCCCGGAACCGGAGGGCAGGCCAAGCGGTTAACCGGCCATGCTGGACGAACTGATCGACAAGGTTTTCCTGATCCCGCCCTGGACCGTCATCGGGCGGCTGGCCCTGGCCTGCGCCCTGGGCGCCGCCATCGGGTTCGAGCGCGAGTTGCGCCGCAAGTCTGCCGGGCTCCGCACCAACATGCTGACGGCGCTGGCTGCGGCGGCCTTTGCCCTGCTGGCGCAGCATGCGGTCGACGAGATGGACACCGAGGCCATGTCCGACCTGCTGCGGGTCGATCCGCTGCGCGCGCTGGAGGCGATTTCCGGCGCCGCGGCGATGCTGGCCGCCGGCACGGTCATTGCCAGCCGCGGGGAGGTCTCCGGGATGACGACCGGGGTCAGCCTCTGGCTGTCCGCCGCACTGGGTGCCAGCGTCGGTATCGGCTTCTACGGCCTGGCGCTGGTCGCCACGGTTTTCGCCATGGTCATCCTCGCCCTGCTGTCGCGGCTGGAGCCAAAGGATTGACGGTGCGGACCTGCGCCGGGCCATCGGCTATGCTGCCTGCGCATGCCGCAACCTGCTGACGACACGTTGACGCCCCCCCGCCCGGACTGGCCCCAGGATATTGCGGTGCTGCTGGGCGATCCGCGCCTGCCGGACCGGACGAAACATGGCGGCGGCTGGACGGAAGAGGATTTCCTGGCCAACCGCCTGATGCGCGAGGGCCTGGCCCAGGCGGCCGTGCGCCGCGGGGCCGGGGTGCGGTTCCGGTTCCTGGACCGGCATGCGGCCCTGCTGGACGACCTGGCGATCGACCCGCCGGATTTCGTGCTGAACTTCTGCGATACCGGGTACGGCAACCGCGCCGACCGGGAACTGCATATCGCCGCCTATCTGGAGCTGCTGGGCATCCCCTATAGCGGCGCCGGCCCGCAGGCGATGGTGCTCTGCTTCGACAAGGCGATCGTCCGCCAGGCGGCCCAGGCGATCGGCGTGCCGGTGCCGGGAGAGCTGTTTGCCGAGGACGCCACCGCGCTGCCGGTGGCGGACATCGCCTTCCCGGCCCTGCTCAAGCCCTGCCGCGCCGACGGCTCGACCGGCATCACGCGGGACGCCGTCGTCGCCGATGCGGCCGCAGCGCGCCGCCGTCTAGCGGTGCTGGCCTGCGACTTCGCCGGCGAACCGATCCTGGCGCAGGAATTCCTTGCCGGCGCGGAATACGGCATCGGGCTGATCGGCAATCCGGAAACCGGGCTGCGCGCCCTGACCGCCCTGCAGGTCGACTATTCGGGCCTGCCGGCCGACCTGCCGCCGATCCTCGGCTTCGAATCGAAGACCGACCCCGCCTCGCCCTACTGGACGAAGATCCGCTACCGCGCCGCGGACCTGCCCCCCGCCGCGACCGGCGAACTGGCGGCCCATGCCGGCCGCCTGTTCCGGCGGCTGGGCCTGCGCGACTATGCGCGCTTCGATTTCCGCGCCGATGCCGCCGGCCGGATCAAGCTGCTGGAGGTCAATCCCAACCCGGCCTGGTGCTATGACGGCAAGCTGGCCCTGATGGCAGGCTTCGGCGGCGTCGACTATCCGGACCTGCTCGGGATGATCGTCGACGCGGCGCTGCTCCGCAGCGCGCCGGCCGCCCCGGCCACGGACCCCGCGGCAAGGTCGGGATGACCGATACGGACCCGTCGCCCCAGGCCTGATCCGGGGCCCATCGCGCAGGCGGCGATGCAGCCCGGCGGCAGCCGTCCAGCCATGGATCCCGGCTGGAGGCCACTGCTGTCCGGTTAAGTGCTGTTCTCCGGCCTCATGCGTTTTATAGCTTCGTCATGCGCGGGCTTGTCCCGCGCATCCATCGCGCCGCACCTCAATAAAAGCAGGCCATTATTGAACCTGGCGGCACCATGGACCACCGCGACGAGCGCGGTGGTGACGATTGGGGGAACGCAAGGACATCCGTATCCAGCGTCAACGCTTGACCCCGCAAGCCCGGTAAAGTCGCGGCCTTGACCGAATGCCGGCCATGCTCAACCGGACAGCCGTGGCTGGAGGCCGGGATGACCTCGAGGGCTGGGGTTGCCGCTAGACCCACTCCGAGCCGTCGCCCCAGGCCTGATCCGGGGCCCATCGCGCAGGCGGCGAGGCAGCCCGGCGGCGGCCCGACCCCGAGGGGCGGGGCTGCCGCAGAGCGGAACGAAGGCTACAGCCCGTCGCGGCGGATCGGGATGTCCCAGCTGCGCAGGCTGACGCTGTGGCCGTCCTCGAACGCCTCCTGCTCGGCATGGAACCGGAACTGGTCGCGGTCCGCGGTCAGGCGGGTGCGGGTCTCCAGCCGCACATGCCAGTCGCCGCGCGACAGGCGGGTGCGCTGCACGATCTCGGCCGCGGCATGGGTCGGGTCCTCGTCGGCGATGCGGCACCGCTTCAGGTAGGAACTGCCGACATCCAGGCCGATCGCCTCGATCCGCATCAGGGCGCCGTCGCCCAGTTCGGCCGCCTCGTCCAGCAGGGTATAGACCGTGTCGCCGGTCACCAGGTCGCGCTCGATGGTGCGCCGGAAGCTGGCCGGGTGCAGGCGGACATGCGCGCGGGACGCCGCCATCTCCGCCGGCGGGTAGTCCGGCAGGTCCGCATCCGCCGGGTCCGGCGGGCGGACCGGCAGGGAGAGGCTGCTGGCGGCGGTGTCGATCCGCGCCGTCACCGCCGCGGGCGAGGGCCAGACCATCGGCCAGTAGGCCGTGGAGATCGCCAGCCGGATGCCATGGCCGGCGGGAAAGTTGTGGGCGATGTCGTTCAGGCGGACGGTGACGTCATAGCTCTCGCCCGGCTCCAGAGGCACGGCGCTGTCGTTGCCGTCGCGCTGGCACAGGTTCAGCAGGCCGAAGGTCACGCGCGCCGAGGTGCCGTCCGGGAAGAGGTCGCAGAGCCGCACCGCCAGGAACGCCGCCGGGCGGTCCACGGAGACGCGCAGGCGGACCTCGGGCGCACCGAGGATCTCCAGCGCGGTCTCCAGCGGCGCGGAATCGAAGCAGAGCGAGCGGCCGTCGTCCGGGCGCTGGTCGACCGGCATCTCGCCATCGGCGCCGAAGGCGCACCATTCCCCGCCGAAGAAGCCGGTGACCTGCGGCGACTGCACCGCCATCTCGACGCCTGGCGCCGGGTCCGGCAACAGGCCGTTGCCGGTCAGGTGCAGCAGCAGCGGCCGGATCCGCGCGCTGGGCCAGCTCTCCTCCGCCACCCAGCGCCCCGGGCGCTCCTCGTACTGCGGCTGCGGCAGGACGCTGTCCTGCATCCAGACGCGATAGCGCGGCCCGGCCATCACACCGTTCGCCGCACCGTCCAGCCAGGCCTGCCACCAGTGCAGCGCCTCCTGCAGGAAGCCGATCGCCGGGCCCGGCAGCGGGTCGTGGGGGAAGGCATGGGACCAGGGCCCGACGATGCCGCGACAGGGCACCTGCAGGCCGGCCATCAGGCGCGGCACCGCGTTGGAATAGCCGTCCGCCCAGCCGCCCACCGCCAGGACCGGGCAGGCGATCGCGGCGTAATCCTCGCAGACCGAGCCATGGCGCCAATAGGCATCGCGGCTGGGATGGCCCATCCAGATCGCCGGGAAGGGATTGACGGCCGCCAGCCGCGCCTGCCACTCCGCCCGCCAACCGCCGCCGCCCGGCTTCGGCTCCGCCAGTTCGGGATCCGGCGGCAGGGCGGTGTAGTGCATCAGGATGGAGCCCCATTGCAGGTTCTCCATCAGCAGGCAGCCGCCCATATAATGCGCGTCGTCGGCATAGCGGTCGTCGCTGGCGCAGAGCGTGATGACCGCCTTCAGGGCCGGCGGCCGAAGCGCGGCGACCTGCAGCGCATTGAACCCGCCCCAGGAGATCCCGATCATCCCGACGGCGCCGCTGCACCAGGGCTGTGCCGCCAGCCAGGCGATCACCTGCAGGGCATCCTCTTGCTCCTGCCGGCTGTACTCGTCGTCGAATCGCCCGTCGGAATCGCCGGTGCCGCGGATGTCGACCCGGGCGCAGGCGATGCCATGGCCGGCGAACCAGCGGTGCATCTGGTCGTCGCGGCGGCGGGTCATGTCCCGCTTGCGATAGGGCAGGTATTCCAGGACGACGGAGACCGGCCGCGCCACCTCCGGCAGCCAGAGCCGCGCGGCCAGCCGCGTGCCGTCTGGCAGCGGGATCCACAGGTTCTCCACCTCCCGCACCGGATGCGGGAAGGCGTCCACGATACGGGTCACGCGGGGTGCACCGGATCATGCCCGGCGGCGGCGCGCGGCCGGCGCCGGCGGCGGCCCCCCAGCCTCTGCGCCGTCCAGAACGCCAGCGCCAGCTGCTCGCGATAGCGCTGGCCGGCCTCCAGGTCCCAGCAGTTCACGATGGCCAGCCGGAAGCCGCCTGGCGGCATGGAATGCTGTTCCGCCGGCTTGTCGTCGTGGAAGGTGATCTGCACCGACGAGACATCCGGCTGTGCCGCAATCTGGCTGACCACCTCTGCCGGCGGCGGGACATAGCCCGGGCCATGCGCGCCGAACAGCACCACGCTGTAGCCGTCGCGACCCGGCGAATCCTCCTCCCGGAAGGTCCATTCGCCGCGCTGGTACAGCGCCACCAGGGACTCCACCCAGCCCGGGCCATAGAGGTCCGGCCACTGGTCGGCGAAGCGCAGATGCGCCTCGATGATGCGGCCGCCGATCGTCTCGAAGTTCAGCATGCCGCTATAGCCGGCCAGGTGCCGCTCGATCCAGGCATAGAGATAGGCCTCCAGCTCCGGCTTGTGCGCGGCCAGGACGGTCCAGTAGTCGAACACCCCGTCGCCCAGCGCCAGCCCGGTGACATGGCCGCACCAGACCGGCACGCCGCGCAGCACGGCGACATCGGTGCTGACATGCTCGCCTTCCAGAAGCTCGCTCCACATATGGCCGGGCTGCTGGCCGGCATGATACGCCGCGGCGGAGGCAAAGACCTGGCTGCCGGCCCCCATGCCGCGCATGTTGTAGATCGGCTTGGAAAAGACCGGAAACACGTCCGGCTCCAGCCCGTGCGGGCCACAGGACAGGCCCTGGCTCTCGGCGATCAGCAGCTTGTTGTAGACCCAGCGCTGCGCGGGATACCAGCGATAGGCATCGCCGTCCTCGGTCGGGATCAGCACCTTGTCCGGGCAGGACACGCCTTCGAAATACTGCATCCGCCAGGGATCGCGCTCCACGATGGGCATGGTTCTCTCCACTCTTCGCGGTTGTCCGGCAACCGCCTCGCGGCGCGAGGACAGGGATCGCGGCAACTATCGGCGCCGGGGAATCCCAGCGGCAAGACATTTCCGCGCGACCGAAACCCGGCAGGCGCATTGACCCGCCCCCGGCCAGCGGGCATAGACTGCAGGCGACGGTGTCCCAGGCCGCTCGAGGCCGGGGATGAAAAGGGAATGCAGTGCGGCGACCCCGGGTCTTCGGGGAAAAGCCAATCCTGCAGCTGTGCCCGCAACTGTGAGCGGCGAGCCACGGTCCACCTGATGCCACTGCCCGGGATACGCGATTGCGTGTCCGCGGCGGGAAGGCCGGGCCGGCGGCGACGACCCGCAAGCCAGGAGACCTGCCGTCGACGTCGCCCGACCCGCGGCCGGGACTTGCCGGGGGCACGGATCGATCCGTCGAGGCGACATGCATTGTGCATGACGTCTTGAAGGATTCCGCATGACCCGCTCCACCTGCCTTCCCGCTCTCCGCCTCCGCCTCCGCGCCGCCGCGGCCGGCCTGCTGGCGGCAACGGCCCTGCCGGCCGCCGCCCAGGACCAGGCGCAGACCTATCGGCTCGACACCCTGGTGGTGACCCCGACCCGCACGCCGACCCCGATTTCCGAGGTCGGCAGCGCCGTTTCGGTGATCACCGCCGACGAACTCCAGGACCGGCAGATCGACCGGCTGGAGAATGCCCTGAACACGGTCCCCGGCGTGCGGGCCAACACCGATGGCGCCCAGGGCGTGCCGACACCGGTGCGGATTCGCGGGCTGGGGCCGCGTAACACCCTGGTGCTGGTCGACGGGGTGGAGGTGGCCAACCCGGCCCGCTCCCAGGTGGCCTACGAGTTCGGCAATATCCCGGTCGGCGCGGTCTCCCAGATCGAGGTGCTGCGCGGGCCGCAATCGGCGCTCTACGGTGCCGATGCCTCCGGCGGGGTGATCAACATTACGACCCGCGAGCCGACCCGGCCGTTCGAGGCGCGTGGCGTCGTGGAGGCCGGGTCCTATGGCCTGGTCCGCACCGATGCCGGTATGGGGGCCCTGCAAGGACCGGTCAGCCTGAGCGCCAATGCCTCGACCTTCCGCACCCGCGGCTATTCCTCGTTCAGCGACAAGCGCGGCGGGTCGGAGGCCGACGACTACCATTCCAAGAGCTTCCAGGCGAAGGGACGGGTGGCCGTCAGCGACCGGGTCAGCGCCTTCGCCAACGGACGCTGGGTGTGGGAGCGCACGCCGACGGACACCTCCACGGCCGACCTGCTGGACAGCTACATCCAGAAGCAGGAGCAGTACTACCGGGCCGGCGGCGATATCGCCCTGCTGGACGGCAGGCTGCTGACCACCCTGGCCGCCAACTATACCTGGCATCATCGCACCTTCGTCCGCGAGGCGCTGGACGGCGACACCTATGACGGCTTCAAGACCAAGCTGGAGGCGCGCAGCGCCTACCGGCTGAACGATGCGGTGACCCTGGTCGGCGGCCTGGAAAGCGAGGAGGAGCGGCTGCAGCAGCGCGCGCTGAACGCCGGCGCCGGCCTGCCGGCATTGGGCAATATCGACGCGTCGGTGCGCACCAACTCGGCCTATGGCGAGGTCCAGGTACGGCCACTGCGCGACCTGACCCTGACCCTGGGCAGCCGCTACGACGACAACCAGCAGTTCGGCTCGGTGGCGACCTGGCGCGGCACCGCCGCCTGGTTCGTTCCGGATTGGGGATCGAAGTTCCGCACCAGCTATGGCACCGGCTTCGTCGCGCCGTCGCTGTACGAACTGAACGACCCCTGCATCGGCTTTGCCGACCTGCAGCCGGAAAAGAGCACCGGCTTCGATGTCGGCCTGGACCAGGTGGTGCTGGACGACCGGCTGGATTTCAGCCTCACCCTGTTCCGCACCGACCTGCGCGACCAGATCGCCTATGGCAGTTTCCGCACCCTGTCGGCGGCCTGCACGCCGTTCTTCGGCACGACCGGCGGCTATGGCAACCGCGACAAGGTCCGCTCCGAAGGGGTGGAACTGTCCTTCTTTGCCCAACCGGTCGACGGCCTGACCTTGCAGGGCAGCTACACCTACGATCGCGCCAACGACCTGTCGAACAATCGTGCCCTGCCCGATGTCCCGGCCCATATGGCAAGCCTCGACCTGGACTATCGCCTGACCCGGGACCTGCGGGTCGGCGGTAGCGCGCTCTACCAGAGCACGCAGCGCGGCCGGGTCGGCAATTCCGACGCCTTCACGGTGCTGGGACTGCGGGCGGAATATGCGGTGCGGGAGAATGTCAGCCTGTTCGGGCGGATCGACAATCTGCTGAACCGCCAGTACGAGGAGATCGCCGGTTTCGGCACGCCGGACCGCTCGGTCTATGGCGGCCTGCGCGCTTCGTTCTGAGCGGCGGCCGTGAGGGGACTGCCGGTCAGGGCACCAGCTGGCGCAGGATCCGTTCCAGGTCCCGGTCCGCGACCGGCTTGCTGAGGCGCGGCGCATCGCGCAGCGCCGGATCCTCCAGCGCCAGGCGGGCATAGCCGGTCACCAGGGCAAAGGGAATGCTGCCCTCGCGCAGGCGGCGGGCGATCGGGGCGACGGTTTCGTCGCCAAGATTGACGTCCAGCAGGGCTGCCCGCGGGGTCTGCCTGTCGAGAAGCTCATTGGCATCCGCCACGCTGGGGGCCGGGCCGATCACGGAATAGCCCATGGCCATGAGACGGTCTTCCATCTCCATTGCCACGAGGACCTCGTCCTCAACCACCAGGATTGTCATTGCCCCGCCCATCACGACCTCTGTCACGCCGCGTCCTTCCAGGGAAAGGTCAGCGAGCAGACGAAACCCTCGTCATCCAGACTTAGTTCCGCGGTGCCACGGAGTTGATAGCTCGCGGCCCTGCGGATCAGGGTGGTGCCGAAGCCCCTGCCTTCCTCCAGCGCGGACCCCGCCGGGCCGCCCCGTTCCCGCCACTCCAGGCGCAGGCCGTCATCCACCTTCTGCCAGTTCACCAGGATGCGGCCCTCCGCCGTCGACAGGGCGCCATGGCGGGCGGCATTGCTGGCCAGTTCGTGCACGATCAGCGCGAAGATGGCGACCTGGCCCGCCGGCAGGGACACAGCAGGCCCGTCCATCACCACGCGGCCCGGATCGTCCATCAGGAAGGGCGCCATCAGTTCGTGCAGCAGGCCCCGCAGCGGCGCCTTCTGCAGCGAGGTCTCCAGCAAAGCGCCATGGGCCAGGGCCAGCGCCTTGAGCCGCGCCAGCAGGGTCTTGCGAAAGGTCTCGACATCGGGACCGCGGGTCTGCATGGCCAGCGACTGGACGATCGCCAGCAGGTTCTTCACCCGGTGGGCCAGTTCGACCACCAGCATCCCGGCCTGCACCCCGTCGCGCTGCGGCGGCAGGATCACGCTTCCGCCGATCGATGCGATGCCGAAGGACAGCAGGATCAGGCCCGCATCGCCGTCATCCGGCTGCAGCGCGCGGCCGTTGACCAGCAACTCCCGCCCCGCGCTGCCGGGCAGGATATGACGATCGAAACCGCGATCCTCCGACAGGGCACGCTCCAGCGCCGAGCGGAACGCCGGCAGGTCCCAGCGACCGTCCTGCAGTTCCAGGAGGCTCTGGCCGTCTATGACCCCGGGACATTCCGCAAGGTCACGGAATGCCTGGTTCGCGGCGATGATTCGCAGGTGCTCATCCACCGCCACCATGGGCGACAGCGCGACCCCCACTATCCTGTCTGCGAACCCGACGAGTTTCTCTGTCGCCGCCGCAGCATCTGACTGGGCCATACAATAAAGGTACCTTGTTTAAAGGCGCATGCAATGCCGGCAATACATCCAGGCTACATAGGGTTCCAGGTTCGACCTGCCTTTATCCTTTTGGCGGAGACCCCGCGAAACCGGCAGCCGGACAACCGTCACAGCCCCAGGATCCAGAGCAGACCGGCCAGCAGGACGACGAGCCCGCCCAGCAGCAGACAGGTGCTGACGGTGATGTCCAGTGCGGCGCGCATATGCACCGCCCGGGCATCGGCGCCGGCCTCGTTGATCCAGGGCTCCGGCGACTGGCGGCCGTCATAGGTTCGCGGACCGGACAGGCGCAGCCCCAGCGCGCCGGCCATCGCCGCCTCCGGCCAGCCGGCATTGGGCGACCGGTGCCGCCCGGCGTCGCGCCGCATGCAGTCCAGGCTGCGGCGCCAGTGACGGCCGGCACAGAGCGCGATCAGCAGCCCGGTCAGCCGCGCCGGCAGCCAGTTGACCAGGTCGTCGGTGCGCGCGGCGGCCCAGCCGAAAGCGCCATAGCGGGCGCCGCGATGGCCGATCATCGAATCGGCGGTGTTGATCGCCTTGTACAGCGCGATCCCCGGCAGGCCGAGCAGGCAGCCCCAGAATACCGGCGCCACCACACCGTCCGACAGATTCTCCGCCAGGCTCTCCAGGGCCGCGCGGCGGACCTGGCGCGGGTCCAGGGCGGAGACGTCGCGGCCGACGATCCGCGCCAGCGCCACCCGGGCGGTGGCCAGGCCGTCGTTGCGCAGCGCCGCCTCCACGTCGCGGACATGCTCCACCAGGCTGCGCTGGGCGATCAGGGTGCCGGCCAGCACCGCTTCCACGACGATGCCGCCCGGCAGGCGGCCCAGCAGATGGGAGATCAGCCAGGATGCCCCGCCGGCGACCAGCAGCAGCAGCGCCAGCGCGCCGATCCCGGCCAGGCGCCGGCGGCCGGGGGCGGCGCCGTCATGATTGAACGACCGGTCCGCCCGGTCGACGACACGCCCCATCAGCACGACCGGATGCGGCAGGCGCCGCCACAGCCGCGGCGGATCGCCGATCACCGCATCGGCCAGCATGGCCGCGGCCATCATGATCAGGGTTGCGGCGCCCATCCCGGCTCCTCGGCCAGGGCCAGCAGGCCGTCCAGGTCCAGATGGCGCTCCAGCGCCCGCGCGATGCCGTCCAGCGCCGCATCGACCCCTGCCTCGAAATCCAGGCCGGCGGCGGTGCCCGGCCGCAGGCTGTCGAGCCAGGCCGCGCGGAACCGGTCGGACCCGAACAGGCCGTGCAGGTAGCTGCCCTCCACCCGCCCGTCGGGCGAGCGCGCGCCGTCCGGCCGGCCGTCCAGCAGCGCCATCGGGCGGGCCGTGTCCGGCCCCGTCGTGCGACCCATATGGATCTCGTAGCCGGCCACCGCGGCATCGCCATAGGCCGGCGCCACGCCGGCGGCCTCGCGCAGGGTCTTCCCGGCCGCCATCACGGTGTCGACCTGCAGCAGCGCCAGGCCCGGCGAACGGCCCGCCGGGCCGTCGCTGCCGGCGGGGTCGTCGACCGAGCGGCCCAGCAGCTGCAGCCCGCCGCACAGGCCCAGCACCCGGCCGCCGGCGCGGCGATGGGCCAGGATGTCGATATCCCAGCCCTGGGCGCGCAGCATGGCCAGGTCGCTGCGGCTGGACTTGGTGCCCGGCAGCACCACCGCATCGGCGTCGCGCGGCAGGGGGCGGCCGGGCGGGACGAAGTCGACATGCACGCGCGGCTCCGCGATCAGCGGGTCCAGGTCGTCGAACTTGGCGATCCGCGACAGCATCGGCACCGCGACCAGCACCCGCCCGCCATCGCCGGCGGGCCGCGGCGCATCCAGCCGCACGGCATCCTCCGCCGGCAGCCGGCCGGCCTCCGCCAGCCAGGGCAGGATGCCCAGCGGGCGCCAGCCCGTCCGCTCCGCCACCGCCGCCATCCCGTCGGCAAAGAGCGCGGGATCGCCGCGGAACTTGTTCACCAGGAAGCCGCGGATGCGGGCGCGCTCGGCCGGCGGCAGCACCGCATGCGTGCCTACCAGCGCGGCGATGACCCCGCCGCGGTCGATATCGCCGATCAGTGCGACCGGCAGGCCGGCGGCCTCGGCAAAGCCCATGTTCGCCACGTCGCCGGCCCGCAGGTTGATCTCCGCCGGGCTGCCGGCGCCCTCCACCAGGACCAGGTCGCGCCCGCCGCAAACCCTGGCAAAGCTGTCCAGCACGGCGGGCAGGAAGCGCGCCTTGCGCGCGCCCCAGTCGCCGCTGGCGATGCGGCCTTCGGCATGACCCTGCAGGACGACCTGCGAGCCGCGGTCGCTCTCGGGCTTCAGCAGCACCGGGTTCATGTGGATCGACGGCTTCAGGCCGGCCGCGCGCGCCTGCAGCGCCTGGGCGCGGCCGATCTCGCCGCCCTCCACGGTCACGGCGGCGTTGTTGGACATGTTCTGCGGCTTGAACGGCGCCACCTTCAGGCCGCGCCGGGCAAAGGCGCGGGCCAGCCCCGCCACCACCACCGACTTGCCCACGTCGGAGCCGGTGCCCTGGAGCATCAAGGCGCGGGTCATGCCGTCGGGCCGGTCATGGGTCCCGGTCAGGCGACGATATGGCCGGGCGGCGGCAGGCGCACGATGAAATGCCCCTTCACCCCTTCCGGCCATTGCCGGTAGGGCACCCGCCCCTCGGCGCTGTCGCGGTACAGCAGGAAGAAATCGACCAGCGCCTGCGCCGCCGCCCCGGTCGGCGCGAAGCCGCCCAGCACATAGCCGATCCGGCCGGGCGCCCGCAGATGCGCCGTGCAGTGACGGTCGCAGGCGAACAGGCAGGGCATCTCTTCCACCAGGACCGGTTCGGCCGCGCCGCTGGCGGCGGCCGCGCGGCGCACGGCCTGGACGAACAGGGCGCCGCCGCGCCGTCCGTCCGGCGCCTCGCTGGCCGTCGCGGAGAACCTGCAGGTGTTGCACAGCACGATCGCCGGCCCGTTTTCCGTCTGCCTCAGCATCGGTCCTCTGTCTCCCTCGCTTGCGCGGATGCGGCCGGCACCCGGCGCCACGGCAGGACATAGCCCGCACCGCCGGCCGTGCCGGATACCGCCTCGATACCATAGACCCGGGCCAGCGGCTCCGGCGCCAGCACCGCCGCCGGCGGACCGTCGGCGGCCAGCCGTCCCCTGTCCAGCAGGACCAGCCGGTCGCAGAACCGCCCGGCCAGGGTCAGGTCGTGCAGCACGGCGACCACCAGCCGCCCCTCCCCCGCCAGGCCATGCAGCAGCTCCATCACCTGCAGCTGGTGGTAGGGGTCCAGCGAGGTGACCGGCTCGTCCGCCAGCAGGATCGGCGTTTCCCCCGCCAGGGCGCGCGCCAGCATCGCCCGCGCCCGCTCGCCGCCCGACAGGCTGGTCGCCTCCCGCCGCGCCAGGTGGCCGATATCGGCGCGCGCCATGGCCTCGCCCACCGCCCGGGCATCCGCCGCGCCCAGGCGCTGGAACGGCGCCAGGTGCGGCAGCCGCCCCAGCGCGACCAGGCGCGCGACCTCCAGCGGCCAATGCACCTGGTGGCCCTGCGGCAGGTAGGCGGCCTGCCGGGCGAGCAGCCGCCGGTCCAGCCTGCCGATCTCCGCCCCGTCCAGCAGCACCCGGCCGGATTTCGGGCGCAGCAGGCCAAGCAGCGCGCGCAGCAGGGTCGACTTGCCGGCGCCGTTCGGCCCGATCAGGCCGACCAGGCCGCCCGGCCGCAGGACAAGGTCGATGTCCCGCAGCACCGCGGCACCGCCCAGGTCGACCGACAGGCCCTGTGTGGCGAGCTCCATCACCAGATCCGCCTTGACTGCAGCACGACATAGATGAAGACCGGCACGCCGAGCAGCGCGGTGACCACGCCGAGCTTCAGCTCGTTGGTGGCGGGGATCAGCCGCACCGCCACGTCGGCGGCGGTCAGCAGCGCGGCGCCGGCCAGGGCGGAGGGCAGGATCAGGCGCGAGGGCTGGAAGCCGGCCAGCGGGCGCAGCAGATGCGGCACCACCAGGCCCAGGAAGCCGATCGCACCGGACACCGCCACCGCGCCGCCGACCCCCAGCGCCACCCCGGCGACCAGCCGCAGCCGCACCCGCCCCAGGTCGAAGCCCAGGCTGCGCGCGCTGTCCTCGCCCAGGGCCATGGCATCCAGCGCGCGGGCATCCCAGGCGAGCAGCACCAGGCCGGCGGCGATCAGCGGCAGGGCGAGCCAGACATGCTGGAAGCTGCGATCCTCCAGCGAGCCGAGCAGCCAGAAGCTGATCTCCATCGCGGCAAAGGGGTTCGGCGACATGTTCAGCGCCAGGCTGATCGCCGCGCCGGCGCCGGCGCCGACCGCGATGCCGGCCAGGATCAGGGCCAGCGGATTCTCCGACCAGCGCGCCAGCGCCAGGACCAGCAGCAGCGCCAGCAGGGCGCCGGCCACCCCCATCGCCGGCAGGGCCAGCGGAAACGCCGCCGCCAGGCCGAAGTAGAGTGCGATCACCGCCCCCAGCGCGGCCCCGCCGGAGGCGCCCAGGACCGATGGCTCCGCCAGCGGGTTGCGCAGATAGCCCTGCAGCGCCGCGCCGGCTGAGGCCAGCATGGCGCCGACCGCCAGGCTGAGCAGCAGCCGCGGCAGGCGGATCTGCACCACGATCGCCTGCGCGATCGCATCGCCCTGCCCGGTCAGCGCCTGCAGCACGGCGCCGGGCGACAGCGCGGCCGGCCCGACCAGCAGCGAGGCCGCCGCCGCCACGAGCAGCAGCGCCAGCAGCGCCGGCGCCAGCCCGCGGCGCGCCGGCGCAAGGGCCAGGGCGGCGGGGTCGGTCATGGGCGGCTCTCGCGGACGCACGTGCCGCCGGCCTCTCCCCCGCCGTCATCCCGGCCTGCGAGCCGGGATCCATTCCGCCAGCCTGGCAGCGCTGCCGGCGGAATGGAGTCCCGCCCAAGGCGGGAATGACGTGGTGGTGGAGCGGGGCGCGGCCGGACCTCCGCCGCCGTTTTGACAGCCGAACGGTCCGGCGAGCATGGTGCGCCCTCCGTCGACCGAAGGACCCGCATGTGAAACGTCTGGCGCCGATACTCGCCCTGCTGTTGTTCGCCATGCCTGCGCAGGCCGAGACGCAGCGCCCGCAGCGCATCGTCTCGATGAATCTCTGTGCCGACCAGTACCTGATGGCGCTGGCGGACAAGGGCCAGGTTGCCGCGCTGACCCACTATGCCCGCGACCCGGCGCTGTCCGCCGAGGCGGTGGAGGCCGAATCCTGGCCGGTCACCCGGGGCAGCGCGGAAGAGATCCTGCTGCTGCAGCCCGACCTGGTCATCGCCAGCCCGTTCCGCCGGAAGGAGACCCGCGCCCTGCTCGAACCGTTCGGCTTTCCCACCCTGGAGATCCGCCCGGCCCGCAGCTTCGCGGAGATCGTCGCGCAGACCCGCCAGATCGCCGCCGCGATCGGCCAGGCCGCGCGGGGCGAACGGCTGGTTGCCGCGATGCAGGCAGAGATGGCCGGCGTGGACTCGATCGGGGTGGCGCCCGCGCCGGAAGGCGAGCGGCCGGAGGCCGTGCACTACCAGCGGCGCGGCTTCGTCACCGGCACCGAGACCCTGCTGGACGAGATCATGGCGCAGGCCGGCCTGGACAACCTGGCCGCCCGCCTGGGCAAGCGCTTCATCGGACGGGTCGGCCTGGAGGAGATCGTCGCCGCCGCGCCGGACCACCTGCTGCTCAGCCAGGGCAACGACCGGGCGGTCGAGCAGGCGGTCGACCTGGGCACCGAGCTGCTGCTGCACCCGGTCCTGCTGGACCGCCATCCGCGCGACCGGCGGCTCACCCTGCCGCAGGCGGCCACGGTCTGCGGCGGCCCGTCCTATGCGCCGGCGGTGCGCCGGTTGCGCGAACAGGTGCGGGGGGCCCATCCCGCAGGCTCCTGACCGGCCGGGCTGTCGCCCGGCCACCTAGAACTCGATCCCCGCCTGCGCCTTCACCCCGTCGCGGAACGGATGCTTGACCAGGCTCATCTCGGTGACCAGGTCGGCGGCCTCGATCAGCTCCGGCCGGGCATTGCGGCCGGTGACGATGACATGGGTGTCGGCGGGGCGCTCCCGCAGGAAGGCCACCACCGGCGCGATCGGCAGGTAGTCGTAGCGCAGCACGATGTTCAGCTCGTCGCAGAGCACCATGGTGATCGCGGGGTCCAGGATCATCTCCTGCGCCGCGGCCCAGGCGCGCTCGGCGGCGGCGATGTCGCGCGCCCGGTCCTGGGTCTCCCAGGTGAAGCCCTCGCCCATCACCTTCACCACCACCTGGTCGGGGAAGGCATCCAGCACGACCTTCTCGCCGGTGTCCCAGGCGCCCTTGATGAACTGCACCACGCCGACCTTGCGGCCATGGCCGATGGCGCGGGCGACCATGCCCATGGCGGCCGTGGTCTTGCCCTTGCCCTTGCCGGTATGGACGATCAGCAGGCCCTTCTCGATCTTCTTTTCCGCCATCATCCGGTCGCGGGCGGCCTTCACCTTGCGCATCTTCTCCGCGTGGCGGGCATCCTCGCCCCCGTCGCGGCCAGCCGTGCCGCTGTCCTCCGGCGTCTCGCTCATCTGAACTCTCCCGTCTGGGCGGCCAGCGCCGCCAGGGTGCCGCCCGCGCTGTTGCTTGCCGGCCGCCACAGGCCGCGGTCGATCGCCTCCTGGAAGCGGGCGGCGGTTTCCCGCAGGGCGGCGGGGTTGCTGTCGGCCATGAAGCCGCGGACCTGCGGGTCCGCCAGATAGGCGGCGAACAGCAGGTCGAACTGATGGTCCTTCACCAGGCCGGTCGTCGCGGCAAAGGCGAACAGGTAGTCGATTGTGGCGGCGATCTCGAACGCCCCCTTGTAGCCGTGGCGCATCACCCCGGCGATCCATTTCGGGTTGGCGGCGCGGCCCCGGACGATGCGCGCCAGCTCGTCCTCCAGCCGGCGCACCCGCGGCCGCTCCGGCCGCGAATGGTCGTTGTGGTAGACCTCCGGCGCGGTGCCGCGCAACCGGGTCACCGCGGCCGTCATGCCGCCCTCGAACTGATAATAGTCGTCGGAATCCAGCAGGTCGTGCTCGCGATTGTCCTGGTTCTGGACCACCGCCTCGACCCCGGCCAGGCGGGCGGCGAAGCGGTCGCGGGCGGCGCTGCCCTCCCGGCCGGCGCCGTAGGCAAAGCCGCCCCAGTCCAGATAGGCATCGGCCAGGTCGCCGCGGTCGCGCCACAGCCCCTCGTCGAACAGCGCCTGCAGGCCCGCGCCATAGGCGCCGGGCGCCGAGCCGAACACCCGGTAGCCGGCCTGCAGCGCGGCCTCCTCGGCCGTCGCGCCGGCGGCCCGCAGCGCCGCCGCCTCGGTGGCAGCCGCCGCGGCCAGGGGGTTCTCCGCCGCCGGCTCGTCCAGCGCCATCACCGCGCGCGCGGCGGAATCCAGCAGGTCGATCTGCGCCGGAAAGGCATCCCGGAAGAATCCCGATACCCGGAAGGTCACGTCGACCCGCGGCCGCCCCAGCGCGGACAGGGGCAGGATCTCGAAGCCGGTGACCCGGCGCGCCGCCGCGTCCCAGGTCGGCCGCACCCCCATCAGCGCCAGGGCCTGGGCAATATCGTCGCCGCCGGTGCGCATGTTCGCCGTGCCCCAGCCGGTCAGCGCCATGCGCCTGGGCCAGTCGCCGTGGCGCTGCAGATAATCCTCCACCAGCAGTTCCGCCGAGGCGCGGCCCAGCGACCAGGCCGCCGGCGTGGGCACGGCGCGGGTGTCCACGGAATAGAAGTTGCGGCCGGTCGGCAGCACCTCGGGCCGGCCGCGGGTCGGCGCGCCGGACGGCCCCGGCGGCACGAAGCGCCCGTCCAGGCCGCGCAGCAGGCCATCCAGCTCCGCCGGGCCGCAGCCGGCGACCGCCGGCCGCAGCTCGCTGGCGATGACGTCCAGCACGGCCCCCGTAGCCGGCCAGTCCGCGGCCGGCCAGTCGCCGGCGACCAGGTCCGCGGCCAGGGCCTCCAGCCGCTCCAGGCTGTCGCCGGCGCTGCGCCAGGGCGCCGGCAGCAGGTCCGCCAGCGCCGCGGGCCGCGGCCCGTCCCAGGCATCGCCCAGCGCGGCATCGAGCGGGTCCCAGTCCCCCAGGCCCAGATCGGCGGCAAGCGCCCGCAGCAGCGAGGCCTGGCCATCGCGGCCATGGCCGCGCGGCAGCCGGGTCAGGGCGACCAGCAGGTCGCGGCACTGGCGGCCTTCGGGCGCGCGGCCGAAGACATGCAGGCCGTCCCGGATCTGCAGCTCCTTCAGCTCGCAGAGATAGGCGTCGAGCCGCGCCAGGGCGCCGTCCTCGCCACCCTGCGCGGCGCCCGCCGCTCCCGGGCCGGAAGCGGCCTCCAGGTCCCGGTCCAGCCCGATCGCGGCGGCCAGGCCAAGGATCTCGCGCCGCAGGAAGGCGACCCGCCGCGGATCGCCCTGCGCGGCGTCGTAATACTCGTCGACCAGCGCCTCCAGGTCCTTCAGCGGGCCATAGCTTTCGGCGCGGGTCAGCGGCGGGGTCAGGTGGTCCACGATCACCGCGGCGGCGCGGCGCTTGGCCTGGCTGCCCTCGCCCGGGTCGTTGACGATGAACGGGTAGAGATGCGGCAGCGGCCCCAGCGCCGCCTCCGGATAGCAGCCCGCCGACAGGGCCAGCGCCTTGCCGGGCAGCCATTCCAGATTGCCATGCTTGCCCAGATGCACGACGGCATGGGCGTCGAAGGCGCCCCGCAGCCAGGCATAGAAGGCCAGGTAGCCATGCGGCGGCACCAGCGCCGGGTCGTGATAGCTGGCCTGCGGATCGATGTTGTAGCCACGCGCCGGCTGGATCGCGATCGCCACATTGCCCAGCATCAGCACCGGCAGCACGAACCCCGCCGCGCCGTCGCGACGGCCGAAGAACGGGTCGGCCTCCGGCGCGCCCCAGCGCGCCGTCAGGTCGCGGCGCAGGCCCGCCGGCAGGCCGGCGAAGAACGCCTGGTAGGCCGTCAGCGGCAGGAAGGCGCCGCCGCTCCTGTCCCGGCGGGCGGCATTGGTGGGCCCGGCCGACAGGCGCCGCATCAGCGCATCGCCATCGCCCGGCAGATCCGCCACCGCATAGCCGGCCCCGGCCATCGCCTGCAGGACGGCGACCGCGCTGGCCGGCGTGTCCAGGCCGACGCCGTTGCCCAGCCGGCCGTCGCGATTGGGGTAGTTCGCCAGCACCAGCGCGACCCGGCGGTCCGCCGGCGCGGTCCGCCGCAGCCTGGCCCAGCGCGCCGCGAGGGCGGCGACGAAGGCGATGCGGTCCGGCTCCGGGACATGGCCGGTGACCGGCCATTGCGTCGCCGGGTCGATCTCTTCGGCCGCCTTGAAGGCGATGGCGCGGGTGAATATGCGGCCGTCGACCTCCGGCAGGGCGACATTCATCGCCATGTCGCGCGCGGTGAGCCCGGCGCTGCCCGCCGCCCAGCCGTCCCGGTCCCCGGCGGCCAGCACCGCCTGCAGCACCGGGCAGTCGGCGCCGCCGGGCGGGCGCCCCGCCGCGCCGCCGGGCACCGACACCGCGAAGCCCGTGGCATTGACGATCACCGCCGGCGGATGCGCCGCGAACAGCCGGGCAAGCAGCCCGCCGGCCGCCTCGTCCTTCAGGCTCTGCACGAAGACCGGCAGCGGGTTCAGCCCCTCCGCCTGCAACCCGGCGACCAGCGCATCCGGGGTCGCGGTGCCGCCGGACAGCATCAGCGCGCGATAGAAGACCAGCGCCGCGACGGGGGCGCCGTCCTGCCACCGGGCGGCGATGGCAGCCAGGTCCGCCCCCTCCAGCCCCGGCCAGTAGAGCCCGGCGGAAAGCAGCGGTTGCGGTTCCTGCCAGGCCGGCAGGCCATCCGCCCGCCCGGCCAGGGCGGCGGCATAGAGCAGCAGGTTCCGCGCATTGGGCACGCCGCCATGGTCGCCATAGGCCTGCAGCCGTGCCCGCGCATCCTCGTCCAGGGTGGACAGAACGGCGAAGTCAGGATCGTCCTGCGAATCGCCGGGCAGCAGGGCAAGCGCGATGCCGCGGGCGCGGCAGCATTCCGCAATCTCGTCGATGCCGTAGGGCCAGTAGCTGCGGCCGCCCAGCAGGCGGATGCAGACCAGCCGCGCGCCCGCGATCACCTGTTCGACATAGAGGTCGACCGACAGGTTGTGCTTCAGCTGCAGCAGGTTGGCCAGGCGCAGCGCGGGGAAACCCGCCGGCAGGCCGGCGCGGGCCCGCGCCAGGCAGGCCAGCTCGCTGTCCGCCGTCGACAGGATGACGATCTCGCCCGGCGTCTGGCCGAGGTCGACCGCCGCACTGCCATCGTCGACCCGGCCGGGCTGGACGGCGAGGAGGTGCATCAGCCGGCAGGTATCGCGACGGCGGCCGCGACGGCCCCGCAGGCCTGCAGGGCCGCCCGCAGGTCGGCGGCGATCCGGTCGCGGTCCAGGCCGGTCTCGCCGATCACCACGAGCCGGCTGCCGCCGCCCTCGCCCGCCGCCCAGGGCCGGTCGAAATAGTGCTGCACCCGCGGGCCGACCGCCTGCACCACCAGCCGCATCGGCCGCCCGGCGACGGTGACGAAGCCCTTCAGGCGCAGGATGTCGTGGCGCGCGGTGACGGCGGCCAGCGCCGCGCCCAGCCCTGCGGGGTCGGCGATCCCGTCGGCGGCCACGACGAAGCTCTCGAAATCGTCATGATCGTGATCGGGCTCGTCGTCGTGATGCGACGGCCGCGCCGCCAGGTCGTCCTCCGCGGCGGCCGACAGGCCGAGCAGGTGGTCGGCGTCGATCGCCCCCTGGCTGACCGTCAGCAGCGGCACGCCGGGGCGCAGGCGCGCCGCCAGGTCGGCCCGCAGTTCGTCCATGCGCGCCGCCGGGACCAGGTCCGCCTTGTTGACGATCACCAGGTCGGCACAGGCCAGCTGGTCCTCGAACAGCTCCTCCAGCGGGCTGTCATGGTCCAATGCCGGGTCGGCGCCGCGCTGTGCGGCCAGGGCGCCCTCGTCGGCGGCAAAGCGGCCTTCCGCCAGGGCGGCGCCATCGACCAGGGTGACCACCCCGTCGACCGTGATCCGGGTGCGGATCTCCGGCCAGGCGAAGGCCTTGACCAGCGGCTTGGGCAGGGCCAGGCCGGAGGTCTCGATGACGATATGGTCGGGCGCCGGATCGCGGGCCAGCAGCATCTGCATGGTGGGCAGGAAGTCGTCGGCGACGGTGCAGCAGATGCAGCCATTCGCCAGCTCCACCACATCCTCCTCCGGGCAGTCCAGGATTCCGCAGCCCTTCAGGATCTCGCCATCCACGCCCAGATCGCCGAACTCGTTGATCACCAGCGCGATGCGGCGCCCCCTGGCGGTGCCCAGCAGGTGGCGGATCAGGGTGGTCTTGCCGGCGCCCAGGAAGCCGGTCACCACGGTGGCGCCGATCCTGCCGCGCCGCGCGGCCGGCCGCCCTGCCGCTGCCCGCCCGTCGGTTCCCGTGGATGTTGTCGCCATGCCTGCCTCCGCCGATGCTGCGTCATGCGCATCGGCCCGGATGGCGGGCAATGGATCACGGGACCGGCGACCTGCCGGGACGACAGGATGCCGTGTCGCGTGGCCGGTGCACCCCGCCCGGGCCTTACGCTGTCTGTTCCTGTCCGGGCCGGTCTCCTGGCTCGCGCCCTTGGCAGCCGCGCCGCGGAGCGACGGCGGATGCGGAACGCCGGCCGGAACCGACGGCCTTCCCGGGCGCATGCGCCCAGTGGCTTCGCGAGTCGGTTCCGGTGCGGCAGGCGCCTACAGTTGCGGGGGCAGCCGCGGACTTGCCGGGAAGCTTCCCGGCGCACCGCGTTCCCGTGGCGATCGAACGCCCGCCCGGACGCTAGCTTCTAGCCTGCCGCGCGGCGCGCGGTCAATCGGCGGCAATCGACAGGGCCGCGCGGCGCGGTATAGCGTTCAGCCAACGAAAACGGGCATGCGGGAAAGCGGCCATGCGGGACGGAGGAAGACGATGAGCAAGGCGGCGGGGCACCAAAGCGGCAGCGCGTTGTGGCAGTGGGATGCGGTGGACCTGGCACAGGCGGTCCGGGGCGGTGCGATCTCGTCCCGCGATGCCGTGACCGCCTGCCTGGACCGGCTGGACGCGGTCAACCCGAAGATCAACGCCGTTGTGGAATCCCGCCGGGACGAGGCGCTGGCCGCCGCCGATGCGGCCGACCGCGCGGTTGCCGCGGGCGGGCCGCTCGGCCCCCTTCACGGGGTGCCGGTCACCATCAAGGTCAATGTCGACCAGCTGGGCTATGCCACGACCAACGGCATCGGCGCCTTCAAGGACCTGATGGGCCCGTCGGATTCGCCGATCGTCGCCAACTGGAAGAAGGCCGGCGCGGTGATCGTCGGCCGCACCAACACGCCGGCCTTCTCGATGCGCTGGTTCACCGACAATGCGCTGCACGGCCAGACCCTGAACCCGCTGAACCCGAAGCTGACGCCCGGCGGCTCCAGCGGCGGCGCGGCGGCGGCGGTCGCGGCGGGGATCTGCCCGCTGGCCCATGGCAACGATTATGGCGGCTCGGTCCGCTACCCGGCCTATGCCTGCGGCATCGCGGGCCTGCGGCCCTCCTTCGGGCGGGTGCCGGCCTATCTGGAATCGGCGCCGAAGGAGCGCCCGATGACCGCCCAGCTGATGTCGGTGCAGGGGCCGCTGGCCCGCAAGGTCCGCGACCTGCGCGCCGGCCTGGCGGCAATGGCCGGCCGCGATGCGCGCGACCCATGGTGGGTGCCAGCGCCGCTGCAGGGCCCGCCGCCGGAACGGCCGATCCGGGTCGCGGTCTGCACCGACCCCTATGGCGACGGCGTGCATCCCGACGTCAAGGCAGCCGTGCAGAAGGCCGCCGGCTGGCTGGCCGATGCCGGCTATGCGGTGGAAGAGGTCGCCCTGCCGATGGCGCGCGAGGCGGCGGAATACTGGCTGACCCTGGTGATGTCGGACAGCCGCCGCGCGATGGCCGGCGCGATCGCCGAGCATGGCGACGAAGCGATCCGGAACGCCTATGCCGGGATGGATGCCGGCGCGCCGGCGGAGATCGGCTTCGACAGCTACATGGCCGCGCTGGAGGGACGCACGACGGTGCTCCGCGCCTGGTCCCTGTTCCAGGAGAAGTACCCGCTGGCGCTGCTGCCGGTCAGCATGCAGCCGCCCTTCGAGCAGGGGTTGGACCAGCAGGGCGGCAATGCCTTTGCCGGCCTGCTGCAGGCGCAGCGGCCGCTGACCATGATCAACCTGATGGGCCTGCCCGGCCTGTCGGTGGCGACCGGCATCGACGGGGGCACCGCGCTGGGCGTGCAGATCGTCGGCCAGCGCTTCCGCGAGGATCTCTGCCTGGACGCGGGCGAGGTGATCGAGGGCCGCGCCCGGGTGGCCCTGCCGGTCGACCCGGCCTGACAGCGGCCAGGATCCCGCCCGGTTCCTGCCGCCATTGCGCCGCGATTCCGCGCAAGGGTGCGGGTACCGCCGGCAGGCTCCCTTGCCGGCGCGACACTCACAGGGGGAGGCAGACATGACCGGAACGCCACGACTGACCAGGCGGGGGTTCCTCCGCGCGCTGGGCGCCATCGGCGGCGCCGCCGCGGTATACGATGCTGCCGGCATCCTCGGGCTGCTGAAAGTCCGCTCGGCCCAGGCCAAGATGCCGCTCTACGAACCGGGGCGCGGGGCGGGCCGCAAGGTGATCGTGGTCGGTGCGGGGATGGCCGGCCTGACCGCTGCCTGGCACCTGGCCCGCAACGGCTTCGCGGTGGAGATCCTGGAAGCGGGCGACCGCATCGGCGGGCGCAACCTGACCCTGCGCAACGGCGACCGCTTTGCCGAGGCCGGCGGCCCGGAACAGACCTGCCGCCTGGTCCAGAACGAGTATTCCGACGGCACCCCGGTGGAGGTCCCGACCTACATCAATGCCGGTCCCGGCCGGATCGGGCAGCACAGCGCGATCGTGCAGGACTATTGCCGCGCCTTCGGGGTCGCGCTGGAGCCCTACATCTTTTCCGGCGAGAACAACCTGCTGCAGAGCGATGCGGCATTCGGCGGCGCCCCGATGCCGTTCCGCCGCGTCCGCAACGGCTATCGCAGCGGGATCGCCGGGATCCTGGAAGGCATGGTGAAGACCGGGGAGCTGGACAAGCCGCTCTCCGCATTGGACCGGGAACGCTTCCTCCGCGCCCTGCGCGCGTTCGGCGGCGTCGACACGGCGGGATTCGAGAAGGCGCTCGGCATGGCAGGGCATGACCAGGTCCTGATCGATGTCCCGCGCAACGGCTTCACCATGGATCCCGGCGCCTTCCTGCAGGCCGGCACGCCGATGCAGGATCTCGCCCTGGAACAGATCGTCGCCTCCGGCTTCTGGGACAGCGGGCTCTGGTCCGGCCTGGAGTATCGCTGGCAGGGGGTGATGCTGGAGCCCCGCGGCGGCATGGACATGATCTGGCGCCGGATGATCGCCCGCCCCCTGCCCGACGGCCGCACCCTGGCCGACATGGTGCGGCTGCGCAGCCCGGTCGCCGGCATCTGGAACGCGCCGGACGGCGTGACGATGGCCACCGCGGACGGGACGCGCCGGACAGCGGATTTCTGCATCTGCACCGCCACGCCGAAGGTGATCGCGGGACTGGAGGGCAACCTGTCCCCCCGGCTGAAGGCCGCCTGCGACAAGGTGCAGTACATCCCCTCCGTCCGGATGGCCGCCCAGATGCGCAGCCGCTTCTGGGAGGAGATCCCGGACAGCACCCTGCGGATCTTCGGCGGGATCAGCTTCACCGATGCCGTCACCTCGCAGGTCTGGTACCCGTCCGCGGAGTTCCAGACCCGGCGCGGCGTGCTGGTGACGGGCTACAACTTCTTCGACAAGGCGGTCGCCCTGGCCGACATGTCGCTGGAACAGCGGCTGGAAGCGGCCCTGGTGCAGGGCGAGAAGTTCCACCCCGGCCGGTTCCGCTCGAACTATATCGAGGGCTCCGCGGTCAGCGTCGCCTGGCACCGCATGCCCTGGCAGCACGGCGCCGCGGTGGACGAGCCGTCCTATACCGACCCCAGCCTCTATCGCACCCTGGTCGAGGGCTTCCCCGATGGCCGGGTCTATGGCGCAGGCGACTGGCTCAGCTATCTGCCGGGATGGATGGACGGGGCCTTCGAGACCGCCGAGATCGTCGTCTCGCAGATCGCGGAGCGGGTGCGGACGCCATAGCGACGGATCCGGCTGCGCGGCCTGTCAGGCCAGCATGCTGCCCAGCAGGGTGGCGATGCCCAGGAAGGAGAAGAAGCCGGCCACGTCGGTCACCGTCGTCAGGATGATCGAGGAGGCGACGGCAGGGTCCTGGCCCAGCCGCGACAGGACCATCGGCACCAGGGCGCCAGCGATCCCGGCCATCACCATCGCGATCACCATCGACGACGCGATGACCAGCACCAGGCCGACGCTGTCGCTCCACAGATAGACGCCGATGCCGCAGGTGATGGCGATCGCCACGCCATTCCACAGGCCGGCATTCATCTCCTTGCGCATCACCCGCAGCCAATGGCCGATCGTGATCTCCCGCAGCGCCAGGCCGCGCATGGTGACGGCCAGCGCCTGCGCGCCGGCATTGCCGGACTGGCCCGCCACCACCGGCAGAAGCACCGCCAGCGCGGTATAGGTGGCGATGGTCTCCTCGAACACGCCGACCACGGAGGCGGCCAGGAAGGCGGTCAGCAGGTTGATCTGCAGCCAGGGCATGCGCTTGCGCAGGGCGAACCAGCTGGACGACAGCGCGCGCTCCTCGCGGCTGACGCCGACCATCGTCTGGATGTCCAGGCTGGCCTCGTCCTTCAGGGCCTCCAGCAGGCGGCCATGCCTGACGACGCCCAGGATGCGGCCTTCCAGGTCGACCACGGTCAGTTCGTCCAGGTCCAGGGTCTCCAGCTTCTGGACCACCTCCTCCTGCGGGTCCATCGGCCCGGCCACCGCCGGCGGCGGCACCATCAGGCTGGCCAGCGGGACATCCGCGTCATGGAACGCCAGTTCGCGCAGGTCCACCACGCCGGCCAGCCGGTTCTCGCTGTCCAGCAGCTTGACCACCCGGACCCGGCGGCCGCCGCGCTCGCGCAGCAGCGACAGGGCGCGGCCGACACTGGTCTCGGCCGGCAGGCTGAACACTGCCGTGTCCATCAGCCGGCCGGCGGTCGCGTCCGGATAGGCGAGCATGTGGCGCAGCTGGCCGGCCGTGCCGTCCGGCAGCAGATGCAGAAGCGCCTCGCGCTGCGGTTCGTCGAGCTGGGCCAGGAAAGCCGTCGCGCGGTTGCGCTCGGCCTGCTGCAGCACCGCCCGCCGGGACTCGTCCGGCAGGTGCTGCAGCATGCTGGCGCCGATCATCGGCGTCAGCGCGTTCATCACGGGCACCAGCTGCGCCTCCGGCAGGGACCGCAGCTGCTCCTGTACCGCGTGCTCGGGCAGGCCCTCGAGCACCCGCGCGGCCTCGCCCGGATAGGCCGCCATGAAATCGCCGGCGAGCGCCCGGGCAATGGCATCGCTCATGAGCCGGCCCCTCCCCCGCCCTGCGGGGGCCCGTTGCGGTCCGTCCGGCCGATCGAGGTGGCAAGGATCTCGGCCAGCCCGACATAGACGGTATTGGCCAGGCTGACATATTCGCCGCTCGGCTGCTCGCTCCTGGCGCTGCGCTCCTGCTGTGCCGCGCGGCGCAGCACGGCATGGCGCAGGACGCCGATCAGCCGGCCATCCCGGTCCAGCACGGGCAGGCTGTCGCGCTCCTGCCACGCCGGATCCTTCAGCGCCGCCTCGATGGTCATGTTGGCGCGCAGGCCGCCTTCGGCCGGCCCCGCGAGGCTGGCGACCGGTTTTTCGCCGGTCGCCGCCAGCAGGCGCACCAGCGGCACGACCCCCAGGAGGCGCTGTGCGCCATCGACCAGGAACAGCTCGCCGCCCTGGCCCTCGACCCGATCCAGCCGCAGGCGCACGTCCGCCACCGTCGCACCGGCCTCGGCGATCGGCGGGTGGGCATCGATCCAGGCGCCGATCCGATGGCCCGGCTGGTGCAGGATCAGGTCGATCTGCATGCGTGTCGCGATGGCCAGCGCAGCCATCACCGCGCTGCGGCGGTCGGGCGGGAAGCGGCGCAGGATCGCGGCGGCGGGCCGGCGTGGCATATTGCCCAGATGCACCGCCACCCGTTCGGGCGGCGGTATCGTCAGGCAGGCCGCAGCCTGGTCGGGCGGCATCGCCATCAGCAGGTCCGCCGCCATGTCGTCCGCCAGCCCGTCGACGAAGGCGGCCGCCTCGGCGGGCGGGAACCGCGCCAGCACGGCCACGGCCTTCCGGGGATGGCGGGCGGCGTACTGCGTCGCCAGCGGGTCCTGCTCAGTCATGGGCGCCGCCATGGCGTTCGCCCGAACCCAGCATCTCGGTGACTTCCTCCGCGAACAGATGGGCCGGGATGCGGAGGCGGCCCTGGCCGGATTCAACCACCACCGCGACGGGGGTGATTTCCAGGATGGTGCCCTCCATGCCGCGGATCCGGATGCGCTGCCCCGGGCTGAAGTCGCGGTCCAGGTAGTGTGCGCCGATGACATTGGAGACGAAGGTCCGCGCGCCCAGGCTGAAGGCCAGGGCCAGGCCGCCCAGCAGCGCGGCGACGACCACGGCCAGGATGGTGATGATCACCGTTATGTCGATGCCGATCTGGTCCAGCCCGACGATCAGCAGGACGATCAGGGTCATGCCCTGCACGATGCGGCCGGCCAGCAGCCGCTGGCTTTCCGCCAGGCCCGGCAGGGCGGCCGTGGTGGCATCGCGCGCGATGTTCGCCAGGATCGCGCCGGCGAAGATGATCAGCAGGCCCGACAGGATGTTGGGCAGGTAGCCGAGCAGTTGGTCCAGCCAGCCGGAGAAGACCGCCAGGCCCAGCACCCGGGTCGCCGCGGTCAGGAAGAACAGGATGACCAGCCAGTAGATGATGCTGGCCAGCACCTGGGTCGTGGTTCCCGGCAGGTGGACATTGCGCAGCCAGCCGCCCAGGCCGAGCGCCTGGGCGCCGCGGTTGAGGGTGCGGGCCGAGCGCAGGGTGAGGGCGCGCAGCAGGCGGGCGACCAGCCAGCCCACCACCAGCAGCACGATCGCGAACAGGAGCGAGGGCAGCATGGCCAGGAAGGAATCAACCATCTGGTGTATCCCCGCCGCCAACGGCCGGGTCTGCTCCAGCATCGCGCCTACTCCCCCTGGGAATGCAGGTGCTGCCGACGCGAGCCGAGATCGGACCGACTGGCAGCACGCCCTATAGGGGAAGTAGCGCCAGATGCGGCCGGATCAAACGGCCGCCGGCCGTCCAGGGGCTGGCGCCGCGCGCAGAGCGGCCGCTCCGCGCGGCAGGCAGGCAGGCGAAATAAGTCTCAACCATGCCTTGCGGCGACCGCGAGACCGCACGATCTATCGAGTTGTACATACCAGTAGGTACAGACCGATGCCCAATCTTGCCGCCGATCGCGACACCCGGCAGGCCCTGCTCGAGGCGGCCAAGGCGCTGCTCTGGCAGGTCGGCTTCGAGGCGATGAGCCCGCGCCGCCTGCTGGCCGCCAGCGGTGCCGGCCAGGGCAGCCTCTATCACCATTTCCAGGGCAAGGCCGCCGTCGCCGCCGCGGCCCTGGCCGAGGTCGAGGCGGAGATGATTGCGGCGGTCGACGGCCTGTTCGCCGCGGCACCCGATCCGCTGACCGCGGTGCACCGGTTCCTGGATATCCCGTTCGACCCGTTGAGGGGCTGCCGGCTGGGCCGGCTGGCGAACGAGGCGTCGATCGCCGATCCCGACGGTGCCGACCCGGCGCTGCGCGCGCCGCTGGAACGGTTCTTCGGCCATGCCGCGGACCGCATCGCCGGCGCGCTCGACCGCGCCATCGCCGAGGGGCTGCTGGCTGCCGGAACCGACAGCCGGACCTATGCCACATCCCTGCTCGCAGCCGTGCAGGGCGGCTTCGTGCTGAGCCGCATCCACCAGGATCCCGGAAAGATGCGCCAGGCGGTGGCCGGCGCCCATGCGCTGCTGGATGCCGCCAGCAGGAAGGAACGGACATGACGCCCCAGGACATCGTCTTCACGCCGGCGATCCGGCAGGTCCAGGAAGCCTATGGCTCCCGCCGGCAGATGGCGCGGCTGGAGGCGCACAATCGCTGGGGGCGGGAGATCGACGGCGATCTGGCGACCTTCCTGGCGGCGCGGAATTCCTTCTACCTGGCCACGGCCAGCGCCGAGGGCCGGCCCTATATCCAGCATCGCGGCGGCCTGCCCGGCTTCCTGAAGGTGCTGGACGGCCGCACCCTGGGCTTCGCGGACTATCCCGGGAACCGGCAGTACATCACCGCCGGCAACCTGTCGGAGAACGGCCAGGCCTTCATCTTCCTGATGGACTATGCCAATCGCCGGCGGGTGAAGCTCTGGGGCCGGGCCGAAGTGGTGACCGACGATGCCACCCTGATCGCGCGCCTGCACGACCCGCGGATGCCGGCCCGCCCGGAGCGCGCGATCCGCTTCCACCTGGAGGCCTGGGACCTCAACTGCCCGCAGTTCATCCCGGCGAAATACGACGAGCCGGAGGTCGCGGCCGCGCTGCAGAAGCTGCAGGACCGCATCGCGGAGCTGGAGGCCGAGCTGGCCGCGGCGAAGGCCGCGGCAGCGCCCGGCGGGACAGGCTAGAACCGCCTGCGCAGGGCGAAGGCCAGCCGGGCGGCGGCGAGGAGCAACAGCAGCGCGGCGAGCGGCCGGGGCCGGCGCCCGGGCCGGGCGTCATCAACGGTAAGCGGTGTAGAGCGCGCCCATCAGCTGGCCGGCCGCCTGGTCGGCCGCGCGGCCGCCGATATTGGTGGCGACGACCACGGCCAGGTCATGCTCGGGGTCGACCAGGATCTTGGCCAGGTTCATCCCGTTCGAACCGTTATGGGTCAGCAGTTCACGGTCCGCCCAGTCGAATTTCTCCAGGCTCCAGCCGGAGGCATAGCCGCCTTCGGCCGGCGTGCCCGGCAGGGGGTTCGGCCGCCGCGGCGTGCGCACCTTCTCGGCCAGCAGGTGGCCGAGAGTCTCCGGCGTCACCAGGTTCGGCCCGCGCCGGCCCTTGCCGGCCACCCAGCCGGCCCATCGTGCGAAGTCCAGGATCGACATATGGACCGTTCCGGCAGGGCCCAGCAGGGTCGGCATGTCGGCGCCATTGCCCCAGAGCCGCGCCGCGGCGGTGCCGTCCGCCTGCAGCAGATGTCCGGCCATCGCATCGACGCGGCCGGGGGTCGCGGTCGCGCCGAGCCCGGCGCTGTCCAGGCCGAACGGCTGGAACAGCCGTTCCCGGATCAGCTGTTCCCAGGCCATGCCGCTGGCCTCCTCGATCATCGCGCCGGCCATCATGTAGCCGAAATTGGAATACTGGAACGGCGAGCCCTCGGGCAGGGCGGGCGCATGATGCTTCCAGGCCTCCAGCGCCATCACGCGCAGGTCCCGGGGGGTATGGTCGAAGGCATTGTCGTTGAAATAGATCTCCAGCATCTCCGGGGTGTCCTGCGGAATGCCGCTGGCGTGCGAGAGAAGCTGATCCAGGGTGACTGCCGCGAGGACCGGGTCGATCCCGGGGACCCGTGTGCCCAGCACCTCGCCAAGCGTGGAGTCCCAGCGCAGGCGCCCTTCCTCGACCATCATGCCGGCCAGCAGCGCGGTCATCGCCTTGCCGTTCGAACCGACGTGAATACGGTCCGCGACGGTCGCCGCATCGTCATGGCCCAGGGCGCGCAGGCCAACCGCCCCGGCGGCGACGATCTCGCCGTCCTTCACGACGGCAGCCACCAGGCCCGGCAGGGCCGCCTCTTCCAGGGCCGGCCGCAGGCGCGCAGACAGGTCGTCCATCGCGACTGCGCCCGCTCCGGGCAGGAACAGGGCACCTGCCGCGAAACAAAGGGCGCCGGCAACCGTCCCGATTTTCATGTCTGGCCCCGTCCATGGTGATGAAGACTGGGACCGCCCTTAGCATGGGGGTGCCACAGGGTCAGCAGGAATCGCGGATTCGCCAGCTGTTCTCCCGCGGGTGGACCGCTGAGTGACGGCTCATTGGGAGACTGGCAATTGTGGTCGCACTGCCATGTCACCGAATTCGCTGCATGGCGTGCAGCGCGGACGCGCAAAGGGCGCGGCGCCCTCGCGTGGCGCCGCGCCCCTGCACGAACGGAAAGCTGTGCTACAGCTTGACCTTATGCTCCGGCTTGGCTGCCTCCATCACGGAGGGGTCCTGCTGCCAGATGGTCAGCACGGTCATCCCGTCGCGCGCCACGGCATAGGCCTCCAGGGCCCGGCGCGGTGCGTTGATGAAGGTCAGGCGCCCGCCGCGATCGGCGGCCAGGACGCTGCCCCAGGACAGGAAGACATAGGGATTGCCGCCATCGGCGGTGGGCTCCCGGCCCCGCAGGCTCTGTTCCGGCGCGCCGAAACGCTCGGTCAGGCTGTCCACGATGGAGTCGCGCTGGTCCTGGTCGACGGCCTGCGACAGGCCGAGCGCATAGAGCAGCGGCGGCGCACTGTCGGTGAAGGCGGCCTCCAGGCAGCGCCAGCCCGGCGACGGGGCATCGCCATCGTCGAAGCGGAAATCGCAGCCGCCCTCGGCCGCCACCAGGACGCGCTGGGCCTGCCGGTACTGCGGCTCGCCGCCAAACTCGACCGCGGCATTCTTGCGGGCCTGGTCCAGCGACATGCCGACGGAGACGCCGCCGACCTGCTGCCGCGAGCCCGGAACGAAGGCGGCATTCGACGTCCCCGCACTGCCCAGCGACAACGGGCCGCTGCCGCCGGCCGGCGCCGCGCCGGCAGAGGATTTCGGCCGTTCGCTGGCGCTGACCAGCCAGTCGGTGCTGTCGCCGGCATTGCCGCGATAGACCACATTGCCCTGGCTGCCGGCCTCGCCGGTGATTTCCAGGCGCGGCGTGCGGGCACATTCGAAGCCGAGGATGGCGCGAACGCCGTCCACGGTGTGCTGCAGCCGGGTGGTCGCGGACTCGGCGAACAGGCCGCTGTCGTTGCTGCGGATCGTCACCGGCACCGGGTCGCCGCATGCGGTTTCCCGGTCGACCACGACCAGCAGGGTCGGCTCCTGCACCAGCAGCCGCTCGGCGGCGCGCGCATTGCTCCAGGGGGCCGCCAGCACGACCGCGGCGCCCGCCGCGGCCAGTGCCGTCATCATGATCGGGCCGCGCATCAGATCAGCTCCCAATTGCCGTCGGCGGTGCGGCAGGCCCGCGCCCGCCGGGTCTCCTGCGTGCCGTCGGGCAGGGTCACCTGCTGCTCGATCACCGAGCATTCCCGCACATTGTCGAGGGTCGCCGTCGACATCGGCCGCGCCATGTCGCCGCCGGTGCCGGGGATGCGCTGCAGCAGCGGGCCATAGACGAAGCCGCTGCCGATGCCGTTGCGGGAGATCATGTACCAGTCCTGGTCGGCCACCTTGCCGACCACATGGATCCGCTCGCCCTCGTTCAGCTGGCCCATCACCGCATAGTCGGTGCTGGGGCCGCCGCGCACGTTCGACGTGGTGGTGGCGCGATAGTCGGCGCCGATCAGCTGCATCGGCGGCACCCGCCAGACCACGTCGTTCTTCGGTTTGACGCTTTGCTTGGTGGTGACCACGGGTGCCGGGCGATAGGCCGTTTCCGTGACCCGCGCGGTGGACTGCACACCCGAATCGGGGTTCCGCCAGGTGACCGGCTGCTCCGTCTCCAAAGCCTGCTGGCGGGTCTGGGTGATCGCCTGCTGGTCGTTGCCGCCGATCCGCTTGCCGATCTCGCCGCCCAGGAACAGCCCGCCCAGCGCACCGGCGCCGACGGCGACCGCCTTCCCGGTGCCCTTGCCGAACTGCGAGCCGAGCACGGCGCCGCCAACGCCGCCGACGATCCGGCCGATATCCTCGTTGTCGATGCTGTCGAGCAGGCCTTCGGCCTGGGCCGGCTGCAAGGCCAGGGCGCTCAACGCGAGCCCGACCAGCAGCGGCCGCACCCCGGCGCGCAGGGCGCCCGACCTGACGCGGCCGGACGCGCAATGGGACCTGTTCATGATCTTCCCTCCAGCTGGGGTTCCAGTAACAGCGGTAACCGGTTCGAGGGCCGAAGGTTCCAACGGCAGAACCGGCCTCCCGCCGTCCATTGCCTGCGACCACCGGTCCCGAAGACACGTTGTTGGCCGGCGCGTGACCGGGCCCGACCTGGCCGCGGCTTTCGATATGTACCGGCAGCGCCCTGCGGCACTGGTTCGAGCGCGCCCCGGCGGCCGCGGAGAGAGCCGGGGGTACAGCCACCCGTCGATCCGGGCGCCCGTTGCTGGCAGCATCCGGTCCGAATACTGTGATAGGCAGGGGATCGTCGGATGCGCGGCGCCGGCGGTCGCCGCGAGGGGGGCAATGGCGGGGGTGCACATCATGCCTGAAGCACTGACGACAGTTCCGGCCGGCCATGGCAGGGCACTGCACCTGTCCACCGGGCAGTCGGTGAAGCTGATCAACACGCCGGGCAGCCAGGTCGTCGACTGCTGGGCGCTGAACCGGGACGACGGCAGGGAGCATCTGTCGAACGAATGCACCCGGACCGCCAACCTGCGGATCAATCCGCGGGCCGGCGATGTCCTGCGGAGCAATCGGCGGCGGCCGATGCTGACATTGGTCGAGGACAGCTCGCCGGGCATCCACGACACCCTGATTGCCGCCTGCGACCCGCAGCGCTACGCACTTCTCGGCGTGATCGGCCACCATCGCAACTGCCAGGAGAATTTCGCCGAGGCGTTGCTGGCGCTGGGCGTGACGCCGGAGATCACGGCCCCGGGCCCGTTCAACATCTTCATGAACATCCCTGTCGGCGAAGACCGCAACAGCCTCGATTTCCAGCCCACCGCCTGCCGGCCCGGCGACCATGTCGTGCTGCGCGCGGAGATGGACTGCATCGTCGTGTTCTCGGCCTGCCCGCAGGACATAGCGCCGATCAACGGCCCCGGCGGGGCGAAGCCGAAGGACGTCCATTTCGTCGTCCTGGACTGAACCAGGGTCGCAATGCAGGCGGAGGACCGGATGCAATGGCGGACGCCGAACCCGATGTGAAGGTCATCCGGCATGCCGACTGGCTGGTGGCCTGGGACACCGGCAGCCAGCGGCATGCCTATCTGCGCGACGCGGACCTCGCCTTCCAGGGCGACACCATTCGCTTTGTCGGCCAGGGCTATGACGGTCCCGCCGACGAGGTGATCGACGGCCGCGGCCGGCTGGTGATGCCGGGCCTGGTCAACATTCATTCGCACCCGTCCAGCGAACCGATGCGGAAGGGGATCACCGACGAGACCCGCAGCCCCGGCTTCTGGCACAGCTCCCTCTACGAGCATCTGCCCGTGTTCGATGTCGACCGGCCGGAGGATATGCAGGCCTGCCTGAAGGTGGCGCTGGCGGAACTGCTGTTGAGCGGCGTGACGACCCTGGTGGATCTCTGGTTCGACTACGATGGCTGGCTGGATACCCTCGCCGACAGCGGGATGCGGGTCTGCGCCGCGCCGATGTTCCGGGACGCCCGCTGGTCGACCCGCGACGGGCATTCGCTGACCTATGACTGGGCGCCGGAGCAGGGGCGCGCCGGCTTCGAGACGGCGATGCGGGTGATCGACAGGGCGAACCAGCATCCCAGCGGACGGCTGTCGGGCATGGTCGCGCCCGCGCAGGTCGATACCTGCACGGCAGACCTGCTCCGCGATGCGGCGGCCTTCGCGCGGGCGCGCGGCCTGCCGTTCCAGATCCACGCGGCGCAGAGCCCGTCGGAGTTCCACGAGATGGTGCGGCGCCACGGCAAGACGCCGATCCAGTGGCTCGACGCGCTGGGCGTCCTGAACGAGCGCGCGATCATCGGCCATGCGATCTTCCTGGACCATCATCCCTGGCTGCACTGGAGCACAAGGCTGGACATGGACCTCCTGCGGGACACGGGCACCTCGGTCGCGCATTGCCCGACGGTGTTCCAGCGCCGCGGAATCGCCCTGCGCACGCTTGGCGGCTATCTGCGGCACGGCATCAATGTCGGGATCGGCACCGATACCTATCCGCACAATTTCCTCGACGAGATGCGCAACGCGGCAACCGCGGCGAGGGTCATCGGCGAGACCGTCGACGACCTGACGACCGCGGACCTCCTGGGTGCCGCCACGGTCGGCGGCGCCGGCGCGCTGTGCCGCGACGATATCGGCGCCCTGTCCGCCGGGCGGAAAGCGGATTTCGTCCTGGTCGACCTGACCCATCCGGCGATGCGGCCGGTCCGCGACCCGCTGCGCAGCCTGCTCTATGTCGCCGCCGAGCGCGCCGTGCGCGACGTCTTCGTCGGCGGCCGGCAGGTGGTCCGCGACGGCAGGGTCCTGGCCATCGACCTGGATGGCGCACTCGACCGCCTCCAGGAGGTTCAAGTCCGGGCATTGGAGCGGGTGCCGGAGCGCGACTGGGCCGGCCGCAGCGCCGCGCAGCTGGCCCCCCTGTCCCTGCCCGAGCTTTGACCACCCGATCTTTCACCGGAGGACGGCGATGTTCGATCTGCTGCTGACCAATGCCACGATCGCGACGATGACAGCCGGCAGGCCGTTCGGCCGGATCGACGGTGGCGCCATCGGCATTGCCGCGGGAGCGATCGCCTGGGTCGGACCGATGGCAGAGCTGCCGTCGGCCTCCGCGGCCACGACGCGGGACCTGCAGGGCCGCCTCGCCACCCCGGGGCTGGTCGACCCGCACAGCCATTTCGTCTATGGCGAGGAGGGTTTCGTCGATTTCGAGGTCCTGTCGCAGGGCGGCCAACGCTGGGACCTGGAGGCGCATGGCGGCGGCGTCGGCGGCATCGTCGAGCGCACGCGGACCCTGTCGGAAGACGCCCTGTTCGCGGCCAGCCGCAGGCGCCTGTGCCGGCTGATCTCGCATGGCATAACCACGACCGAGAGCAAGTCCGGCGCCGGCCTGGATCGCGAGACCGAGCTGCGGCTGATGCGGGTTTCGCGCGCCCTGGCGCGGGACCTGCCGGTGACCGTCGTGTCGACCTATCTGGGTGCGCATGGGCTGCCCCGGGAATATGCCGGTCGGCGCGATGCCTATGTCGACTTCATGTGCGGCGACGTCCTGCCGGCGGCCGCCGAGGCCGGCATCGTCGACCAGGTCGACGGGTTCTGCGACAGGGTCGGGTACAGCCATGCGCAGATGGGCCGGCTGTTCGACCGCGCCCGGTCGCTGGGTCTCCGGGTGAAGGCGCATGCCGACCAGTACACCGACTTCTCCGCCGGCGCCCTGGTCGCGCGACATGGCGGCCTGTCGGCCGACCATCTGGAGTTCGCCTCGGCCACGACGGTCGAAGCGATGGCCAAGGCGGGCACCGTGGCGACCCTGCTGCCCGGCGCCAACTTCACCCTGCACGAAGCCCGCAAGCCGCCGGTGGCGCTGTTCCGGGAATATGGCGTGCCGATGGCCCTGGCGACGAACTGCAACCCGGTCAGCTCGCCCACCGTGTCGCCCAGTTCGCAGATGCATCTTGCCTGCTACCTGTTCGGCCTGACCGCCGAGGAGGCACTGCAAGGCTTCACGGTCCATGCCGCCAGGGCGCTGGGCCTGGCCGAGCAGGCCGGACGGATCGCCGCGGGGCTGCCGGCCGATATCGCGATCTGGGAGGCGGAGGATCCGCGCGCCCTGTCCTACCAGTTGGGCGGCGCAACCTGCCGGACCGTGATCCGCCATGGCCGCATCGTGCACGACCTGCCGGAGATCGCGGCATGACCGGCGCCCGGGCCCAGCTCGACGAATGGCTGGCCGGCGAGCGGGAGCGCCAGCTGGCCTTCCTGCAGGCATTCACGCGGATCGACAGCTGCAACCCGCCGGGCGACACACGGCAGGCGGCCGACCTGTTCACCGGCTTCCTGGCGTCGGCCGGGATCGCCCATCGGCGCGAGGCGCCGCAACCCGACATGCCGAACCTGATCAGCAGCTTCCAGGGCCGCGGTGCCGGCCGGCACCTGGTGCTCAACGGCCATCTGGACGTGTTCCCGATCGGCGATCCCGCGAGCTGGTCCCGCGATCCGCTGTCCGGCGATATCGCCGGTGGCAGGGTGCATGGCCGCGGGACGGTGGACATGAAATGCGGCACCACCGCGATGCTGTTCGTCCATGCCTATCTGCACCGGCTGCGCGACAGCCTGCCCGGCCGGGTCACCCTGACCCTGGTGTCCGACGAAGAGACCGGCGGCCGCTGGGGAGCCCAATGGCTCACCGAAAACTGCGGCGACGAGGTGCTGGGCGATTGCGTCCTGAATACCGAGCCCAGCGGCCTGCAGACCGTCCGCTTCGGGGAGAAGTCGATCTACTGGCTGCGCTTTCGCATCCGGGTGCCCGGCGGGCATTCGGCCTATCCGCATACCAGCCCCAGCGCCAACCGGATCGCCGCCGCCTTGATCCGCGACCTGGAAACGCTGGAGGCGATGGTGCCCGACGAGGCCGAGGGACTGCGCCGGATCCTGGACCGGCCCGAGGTCCGCGCCGCGGCGGACCGGTCGCTTGGCGACGGCGCGGCGCCCGTGATGCGGCGCATCTCTGTCAATGTCGGCGTCATGCAGGGCGGCGTGAAGATCAACATGCTGCCGGCCGAGTGCGTGCTGGATGTCGACTTTCGCCTGCCGGTCGGGATCAGCCGCGCGACCCTGCTGGCGGAGGTCACCCGCATCGCCTCATGCCATCGCGGCGTCGCGGTGGAGGAACTCCTGGCCGGCGGACCGGAGGCGAACTGGTCCGACCCGGAGCATGAGATGGTCGGGCATCTGACCCGCAACGCGGCCGCCGGGCTCGACCGGCCGCCGCAGCCGATCATCAGCCTTGGCGGCACGGACACCCGGTTCTGGCGGGTCAAGGGCGTGCCGGCCTTCGTCTATGGCTGCTCGCCGCGCGGCATGGGGGCGCCGGACGAGAGCGTATCCATAGACGAGTTCCAACATGTGCTGCGGACCCATGCCCTGGCGGCATTCGACTACCTGTCGGCCGCCTGACGGGCACCCGATTGTCAGGACCCGGCGGTTACGCCTAGTATTACATCGGTATGCAATTCACCGTCGCCGGCCCCGGTCCGGCGCGGACATAGGTCGGGGGACCGGACATGCAGACCACAATCGTCAAGAACGCTGCCTGGATCGTCGCCTGGGACGACGCGGCGAACGAACATGTCTATCTGACCGACACCGACCTGGTATTCGCCGGCGACCGCATCACGCATGTCGGCGCCGGGCATGACGGCAAGGCCGATGTCACGATCGACGGCCGCAACCTGATGGCGATGCCGGGCCTGGTGAACGTGCACGCGCATCCCTGCGTCGAGCCGTTCTACAAGGGCTATCGGGAAGAGCATGGCGTGCCGTCGATGTACATGACCGGCCTGTACGAACGCGCCCAGGGCTTCGGCCTCGACGTCAACGACATGGCGGATGCGACCACGGTCGGCTATTGCGAACTGCTGCTCAGCGGCGTGACCTCGGTCTGCGACCAGGGCTTTGCCTATCCCGGCTGGATCGAGACGATCGGTGCCAGCGGGCTTCGCGGCTTCGTCGCGCCGGGCTATGCCTCCGCGCAATGGTACATGACCTCGACCCACGACCTGAAGTACCGCTGGGACGAGGCGGCCGGCCGCAAGGGCCTGGACGAGGCGATCGCCCTGATGGACGAAGCCGAGCGGCACAACAGCGGGCGGCTGTCCGGTGTGGTGTTTCCTGCGCAGATCGACACCTGCAGCGAGGAGCTGCTGCGCGACAGCATGGCCCTGGCCCGGCAGACCGGGCGGCCGATCACCACCCATGTCGCCCAGGGCGTGCTGGAATTCCTGGAGATGGTCCGGCGCCACGGCAAGTCGCCTGTGCAATGGGCGAACGACGTGGGCTTCGTGGGCGAGGGCGTGATCTTTGGCCATGCGATCTTCATCGACGACAGTTCCTGGGTGAACTGGGCCAGCCATCGCGACATCGACATCCTGGCCGAAACCGGGACCTCGGTGGCGCATTGCCCCTCCCCCTTCGCCCGCTACGGCCAGACCCTGGAGAATTTCGGCCGCTACCGCCAGGCCGGGATCAATCTGGGCATGGGCACGGATGTCGCGCCGCACAACCTGATCGAGGAGATGCGGCTGGCCACCATCCTGGCCCGGGTCTCCGCCCGCGACATCCGCGCCGCCGGCACCGCCGATGTCTTCCACGCCGCGACCGCGGGCGGCGCCAAGGCGCTGATGCGCGACGATATCGGCCGCCTGGCCCCCGGCGCAAAGGCGGACCTGGTCCTGGTCGACCTGGACAATGTCTACATGCAGCCCGCCCGCGACCCGTTGCGCTGCCTCGTCTATACGGCGGCCGATCGGGCGGTGCGCGACGTCTTCGTCGATGGCCGGCAGGTCGTCGGCGATGGCAAGGTGCTGACCATGGACCATCGCGCCGCACTGGCACGGCTGGCCGATGCGCAGGCCCGCATGCACCGCGACGTGCCCAACCACGACTTCGCCAAACGCAGTGCCGACCAGCTGTCGCCGCTCAGTCTTCGCCTCGCCTGAACCGGCGAAGCCAGGCACAGCCAACAAGAACAGGGAGACCCAGACCATGCGACATGTCTTGAAGCGGACCATGTTCGCGGCTGCGGCCGTTTCGCTGCTGGTTGCGACCGCCCCCGCCCCCGCATCGGCCGAGCCGGTCAAGGGCGGCGTCCTGAACATCGCGATGTCCCCGGAACCGCCGATGATCGTGTCGGCGTTCAACTCCTCCACCTTCGTCGGCCTGATCTCGACCAAGATCTACGACGGGCTGGTCACCTACGACTTCGACATGACCCCCCGGCCGCTGCTGGCGACGTCCTGGGATGTGTCCGAGGATGGCCTGACCTACACGTTCAAGCTCCGCGACGACGTGAAATGGCATGACGGCAAGCCGTTCACCTCGGCCGACGTGAAGTTCACGCTGGAGAAGGTCTGGCGCGAGATGCATCCCCGCGGGCGGACCACCTTCCAGCATGTCAGCGAGGTGGAGACGCCGGACGACCACACCGTGGTGGTCAAGCTGAACAAGCCGACGCCGATCCTCATGAAGGCCCTCAGCAGCTACGAATCCCAGGTGCTGCCGAAGCATATCTTCGACGACGGGCAGGACATTGCCACCCATCCGGCCCTGAACCACCCGATCGGCACCGGCCCGTTCAAGTTCAAGGAATGGCAGAAGGGCGACTACATCATCGTCGAGCGGAACCCGGACTACTGGGACCAGCCGAAGCCCCATCTGGACGCGATCGTCTGGAAGATCATTCCCGACGCCGCCGCCCGCTCCGCTGCGCTGGAGACCGGCGAGGTCCATTATGCGCCGTTCAGCCGCGTGCCGATGGCCGACATTCCCCGGCTCGAGGCCCTCGATACCATCGAGGTCGAGTCCCGCGGCTACGAATATCTGTCGCCGATCTTCCTGATGGAGCTGAACACCCGCAACGACTACCTGAAACATGTGAAGGTGCGGCAGGCGATCAGCCATGCCATCGACCGGAAGTTCCTGGTCGATGCCATCTGGTTCGGCCAGGGGTCCAAGGTGACCGGCCCGGTCCCGCCCTCGAACGTGGACAACTACACCGCCGACGTGCCGGATACCGTGTCCTACGATCCCGAGCTGTCGAAGACCCTGCTCGACGAAGCCGGGTTCAAGGCCGGCTCCGACGGCACCCGCTTCAAGCTGACCCTGGAAGTGGTCGCCGGCGTCGGCGAGACCATCCCGCCGTCGGGCGAGTACATCAAGCAGGCGCTCGGCAAGGTCGGCATCGACGTCGAGCTGCGGAACATCGATCTCGGCGGGTTCATCAAGCGGGTCTATACCGACAACGATTTCGACATGACCATGAACCTGATCTATGCGATGCCCGATCCGACGATCGGCGTGCAGCGTCTCTACTGGTCGGAGAACATCAAGCCGGGGGTGCCGTTCTCGAATGCCAGCGGCTATTCCAACCCGGAGATGGATCGGGTGCTGGAGGCCGCCCAGACGGAGAACGATCCGGAGAAGCGCAAGATGCTGCTCCATCAGATGCAGAAGATCGCCGCCCGCGACGTTCCGATCATCGACCTGTTCTACATCGACTATGCGACGATCCACGACCGGCGCCTGAAGAACCATACGACCGGCGCGGAAGGCACCTACGAGAACTTCGCCAACACCTACCTTGAAAAGAACTGAGTGGCCGGCAATGCGTCGGTCCGCCCCGCCGTGCCTCCGCACGGCGGGGCGCCATGCCTTCCGACGCATGCGGTATTCCATTGCGTCCTGTGCGCCTGACCCTGTACCGGCCTGAGTGAGGGGCGATGACGCGCGCCTTCCGCATCGTCCGCCGCCGGGTGCTGCAGATGATCCCGGTGATCCTCGGGATCGTGGTCTTCAACTTCCTGCTGCTGCATCTGGCGCCGGGGGATGCCGTCGACGTGATCGCGGGCGAGGCCGGCGCCGGCGATGCCGGCTACATGGCCCGCCTGCGCCAGCAATACGGCCTCGACCAGCCGCTTCCGCTGCAGCTGGTCCGCTACCTCTGGAACGTGGTGCAACTCGACCTCGGCCAGTCCTTCCGCCAGAACCAGCCGGTCCTCGACCTGATCCTGGCCCGCCTGCCGGCCACCCTGCTGCTGATGGGCACCGCCATGGTCATGTCGATCCTGTTCGGCGTGGTGCTCGGCGTGATCGCCGCATGGCGGGTGCGCAGCCTTGCCGACACCGTGATCTCGATCATAGCCCTGCTGTCCTATGCCACGCCGACCTTCTGGATCGGCCTGATGTTCATCCTGTTCTTCTCGGTCACCCTCGGCTGGCTGCCCACCAGCGGCATGCAGACCATCGGCACCAGCCAGACGGGGCTGCAGGCCGCGATCGACGTCGGGCGGCATCTCCTGCTTCCCGCGATCACGCTGGCCCTCTTCTACATGGCGATCTACACCCGGCTGATGCGGGCCTCGATGCTGGAGATCTACGGCCAGGACTATGTCCGGACCGCCCAGGCGAAGGGCCTGAGCGACGGCCGGGTGGCGTTCAAGCACGTCCTGCGCAATGCCATGCTGCCGGTGGTGACGATGATCGGCCTGCAGGTCGGCGCGTTGCTCGGCGGCTCGGTGCTGGTGGAGACGGTGTTCGGCTGGCCGGGCCTCGGGCGCCTGGCCTACAACGCCGTTTTCCAGCGCGACTTCAACCTGCTGCTGGGCATCCTGCTGCTCAGCTCGGTGATGGTCGTGGTGGCGAACCTGCTGGTCGACCTGCTCTATGCGGCGCTGGACCCGAGGATCGAGTACCGGTGAAACGGCTTCGCGCATTCTGGCGTCACTATCGGCGCAACCTGGCGGCCGTGATCGGTCTGGCGATCCTGTCGCTGGTCCTGTTGATGGCGCTGTCGGCGCCGCTGCTGTTTCCGACCGACCCCTGGGAGATCGTCGCCCGGCCCTTCATCTGGCCGCTGCAGGACTGGTCCTATCCGCTGGGCACCGACATGCTCGGCCGCAATGTGGCAGCCGGCATCTTCCACGGTGCCCAGGTCTCGCTGCTGATCGGCATCATCGCGACGATCGCCGCCCTGTTCGTGGGCGTGCTGGTCGGCGCCCTGTCCGGCTTCTATGGCGGACTGACCGACGATGTCCTGATGCGGCTGACCGAGATCTTCCAGACCGTGCCGGCCTTCATCTTCATCTTCGTCGTCGTCGCGATCTTCAATCCCTCGGTCCAGATCATCGTCCTTGCCGTCGCCATCGTGTCCTGGCCGCCGATCGCCCGGCTGGTGCGGGGAGAGTTCATCGCGCTGCGCAACCGCGACTTCATCCAGGGCTGCATCGCCATCGGCATGAACGACCTGCGGATCATCTTCGTGCAGGCCCTGCCCAACGCGCTTGCCCCGGTGATCGTGACGGCGTCGGTCACCGTCGCCCTGGCGATCCTCGCGGAATCGGGCCTGGCCTTCCTTGGCCTCGGCGATCCCAATGTGATGAGCTGGGGCACCATGATCGGCGCCGGGCGCCAGGTGCTGCGCCAGGCCTGGTACCTGACCGCAATTCCCGGCATCGCCGTGCTGCTGACGGTGCTCGCCCTGAACCTGATCGGCGACGGCCTCAACGACGCCCTGAACCCGCGCCTGCGGGGGCGGTCGTGACCGCGGCGCCGCTGCTGCGGGTCGACGGCCTGCGGACCGTGTTCCGGACCGGCGCGGGCACCGCCAATGCCGTCGACGGCATCGGCCTGCATGTCGATCGCGGCGAGACCCTCGCGCTGGTCGGCGAGTCCGGCTGCGGCAAGTCGATCACCGGCCTCTCGCTGATGGGCATGGTGCCCCGCCCGCATGGCAGCATCGCGGGCGGCAGGATAGATCTCGACGGCCGCGACCTGCTGCAGCTCCCGGCACGCCAGTTGCGGGCCGTGCGCGGCGACCGGATGGCAATGGTCTTCCAGGAGCCGATGACCTCGCTCAATCCGGTCTTCACCATCGGCAACCAGATCGTCGAGGCGATCCTGACCCATCGCGCGATGACCCGCCGCGACGCCCGCGCCCGCGCGACCGCCCTGCTGGAACTGGTCGGCATTCCCGATGCCGGGCGCCGCATGGACGATTATCCGCACCGGCTGTCCGGCGGGATGCGCCAGCGGGCGATGATCGCGATGGCGATCTCCTGCGATCCCGACCTCCTGATCGCCGACGAACCGACGACGGCGCTGGACGTCACCATCCAGGCGCAGATCCTGGCCCTGCTGCGGCGGCTGCAGCGCGAACGCGAGATGGGCATGATCCTGATCACCCACGACCTGGGGGTCGTCGCGGAGACCGCCGACCGGGTGGCCGTCATGTATGCCGGCCGGATCGTGGAATCCGGCGCTGTCCGGCAGATCCTGCGGGCGCCGCAGCACCCCTATACCCGGGGATTGCTGCAGGCGACCCCGCATGCGCCGACCGGTGCCGGACGCAAGGGCGCCCGGCTGACGGAGATCCCCGGCCTGGTGCCCTCCCTCTACGACATGCCGCAGGGCTGTGCCTTCGAGCCGCGCTGTCCGCTGGCCGACGCATCCTGCCGCAGGTCGCGCCCGACCCTGTCGCCAACCGGGGAGGATCGGCATGTCGCCTGCTTCCACGCCGGGTGATCCGGTCCTCTCGGTCCGCGACCTGGTGAAGAGCTTCGCCACCGCCGGCGGCACGCTGCGCGCGGTCGTCGGCGCCAGTTTCGACGTCGGCGCGGCGGAAACCGTCGGGCTGGTCGGCGAATCGGGATGCGGGAAATCGACCCTCGGCCGCACCATCATGCGCCTGACCGACCCGGACAGCGGCTCGATCCTCCTTGCCGGCCAGGACATCAGCAGGATGGGCCGGTCGCAACTGCGCCCCCATCGCCGCCGCATGCAGATGATCTTCCAGGACCCCTATGCCTCGCTCAACCCGCGCATAACGATCGGCCGGCTGCTCCAGGAGCCGCTGGACGTGCATCGCATCGGCAGCCGCGCCGAGCGGCAGGACCGGGTGGCCTGGCTGATGCAGCGGGTCGGACTGCGGCCGGAGCAGGCGGAACGGTTCCCCCACGAATTCTCCGGCGGCCAGCGCCAGCGCATCGGGATCGCCCGCGCCCTGGCATTGAACCCCGACCTGCTGATCTGCGACGAGCCGGTCTCGGCCCTCGATGTCTCGGTGCAGGCGCAGGTCCTGAACCTGCTGACCGAGGTGCAGGAGGAGTTCCGCCTGTCGATGCTCTTCATTTCCCACGACCTGTCGGTGGTGGCGCATGTGGCGGACCGGATCATGGTGATGTATCTCGGCCGCATCGTCGAGATCGGCGGGCGCGACGATATCTGGCTGCAGCCGCTGCATCCCTACAGCCGGGCCCTCGTCGGCGCCGTTCCCCGGCTGGACCCCGACGAAGCCGGCAGCCGGGACCGGGTCGTCCTGCAGGGCGACATTCCCAGTCCGCTCAACCCGCCCGCCGGCTGCGCCTTCCATACCCGCTGCCCCGTGGCGGTCGCACGCTGCTCCGGCGAGACGCCGCAGCTGCGGCCGGTCGGCGCGGGGCGGCAGGTCGCCTGCCACCTTGTCTCCGACGGCCCCGGCGCATAGCCGCTGCGATCGCGGTTCCGCCCCCTTGTCAGCCTCGCCGGGTCGCGGCAGGCTGCCTGCCGATTGTCGGGAACCGCACGCATGAACGACCTTTCGCTGCGACTTGGCGCCCGCCTGTCCGGCCTGGCCGGCGGCCTGTTGCGCCGCTTCCCGGAAAGCCTTGCCGTGGCCGCCCTGGCGACCCTGCTCGCGCTGGCCGCGGTGAACGGGGCGATCGCCGCGAGCTGGCAGGAAGCGGCCCTCTCGGCCGGCTTCTGGTGTGCCGCGGCGGGGCCCTTCCTGGCCGGCCTCCGGCTGCTGGCGGAAGGCCGGGGCTGGCCTGTGGCATGGCATGCCGCCGCCGGGCTGGCCGGCGCGCTGCTGCTGGCGGCCTGGGCCTGGGCGCAGCACGGCCTTTCCATCGAGCACTGGTTTGCCGGCTTCCACTTTCTGCTTCCCGCCGCGTCCCTGCTCTGGGCGCTGGTGCTCGCCCCCGGCCTCGCCGCCGGCCCGGCCCCCAGCCTCGCCCCCAGCCTCGCCCCCAACCTCGCCCCTGGGGCCCCGGCCGGTCCCGCCCCGTCGGCGGGGGAGGCGGGCTTCTGGCATGGCGTGCGCCGCGCGCTCATCGCGCTGGCGGCGGCGGCGCTGACCGTGCTGATCCTGGCTGCCGGGCTCAGCGCAGCGATACTCGGGCTTCAGCTGCTGCTGGACCTGGAAGTCCCCGACGCGGTCCAGGCCGACCTGTGGGTGGTTGCCGGCCTGCTGCTGCTGCCCTGCGGCTGGCTGGCCCTGCTGCCCCCGGGCCGGGCGCCGGCGCAGGCTGCCATGTCCCCTGCGCTGGCGATCGCGATCGACCTGGTGCTGGTGCCATTGGCCCTGGTCTACCTGGCGATCCTCTATGCCTATCTGGTCCTTGCGGTGCTGAACTGGTCCCTGCCGGAAAGCACCACCGCCGGGCTGGTCGCCGCCTATGCGGCGGCGGGCACGGCGTTCTGGCTGGTCGCCGCCGCACCGGATCGTCCCGGCGGCCCCCATGTCCGGCTGTTCCGCCGCCTGTTCTTTCCCGCGCTGCTGCCGCCGCTCGCCATGCTGGCGCTGGCGCTGGAGATCCGCATCGCCGATTACGGCGTCACCGAGCCGCGCTATCTGCTGAGTCTGCTGGCGCTGTGGATGCTCGGCGCGGCACTCGCGCAGCTGCTGCCCCGGCGGCGCTTCGCACGGGCCCGCCTCGCGGCGATTCCCGCCATGCTCTGCCTGCTCCTGGTCCTCGCCTCCGTCGGGCCCTGGGGGGCCAGGGCCGTGTCGCAGGCCAGCCAGCTGGACCAGCTTCAGGCAGAGCTGACAGCGGCCGGCCTGCTGCGCGCGGGCAAGGTGGCCCGGCCGGAAACGGCCCCGCCCTTCGCAATGCGCCAGCGGATCTCGAACATCCTCGACTATCTGGCCGGGACCGGGACGATGGCCGGCCTGCAGGACTGGCTGCCGCCCGATAGGCCGTTGCCACCGGACGCCGGCGCGGAGGAGGCCGCCCGGGTCCTGGGCCTTGCCTATGTCTCGCCCTACAGCGCAGCGGACGAGCCCCGGCATGTGTCGCTGTGGGGCGCCGACCTGTTGCCCATGTCCATCGCCGGCTATGACAGCCTCATGCCCTTCGACCTGCATGCGCCGGAGGGCGGGCCGCCGGGCAGCGAGGTGCTGCTGCTCGGCGGGCGCCGCTACCGGCTGTTCATCACCGCCGAGCCGGCCGGCCTGGAACTGACCGACAGCGAAGGCCGCAGCATCCGCTTCGCCCTGGACGGGGTCATCGGCGGCCTGGACCGTTCCGGCGGCGATGCGCAGGAGGCCCATATCGCGGAAGGCGGGGATCGCGGCCTGCGCGCGCGCCTGGTGGTGCGCCAGCTGAGCGGCCTCGTCGCGGCACAGGGCCCGGTGCTGCGCCAGGCCAGCGGCTTCCTCCTGCTCGCGCCGGCGCCGCCGGACTGAGGCCGGCCCGGCCGTGCTGCCGGATGTCGCGGTCCTGCAACATTGCGCGACTATCCTGCACCCGGACGGCCGGATAGGGGGACCCCCGCCATGAACCTGGACGACGCCTTCGCGCTGTACGATGCCCGCGGGCAGGAGAGCTATGGCGAGGCGATCACCCAGCTCGCCCATGCCCTGCAGAGCGGCCTGCAGGCGGAACAGGCCGGTGCGCCGCCGGCGCTGGTCACCGCCGCGGTACTGCACGATATCGGCCATCTGCTGCACCGCGACAGCCGGGCCGCCCATGACAATGCCGTCGACGACCGGCACGAGCTGATCGCCGGCAAGGCCCTGGCTGCCCTGTTCGGCAGCGAAGTGGTGGGGCCGGTGCGCCTGCATGTCCAGGCCAAGCGCTATCTCTGCCATGCCGAGCCCGGCTATCGGCAGGCCCTGTCGGAGACGTCGCAGATCTCCCTGCGCCTGCAGGGCGGCCCGATGGCCGCCGACGAGGCGGCCCTGTTCCGCCGCTCGCCGCATTTCGACGCGGCGCTCCACCTGCGCCGCTGGGACGACGCCGCGAAGGTGCCCGGCCTCGCCACGCCGGACCTGTCGCATTACCGCGCCATCGCTGCCGGCTGCCTGGCGCCGCAGGTCTAAGGCTTCCGCCCAAGCCAATCTGGGCGCCGTTCCCCGCGCCCTGCTATCCTTCGTCCGCCCGCGGTGGCGGCAAGCTGGATGAAGGTCGGCGATGCGGAACCTGTTCGAGACCCTGGCGGCAATGCCGGTGCTGGCCGTGCTGCGCGGCATCGCGCCGGACGAGGCGGTCGCGGTGGCCGAGGCGCTGCTGCCGCATGGCATCGCCGCGCTGGAAATCCCGCTGAACTCGCCGGAGCCGTTCGCCAGCCTCCGCCTGCTGGCCGACCGCTTCGGGGCGCAGGCCGCGATCGGCGCGGGGACGGTCCTGGACCCTGCGGATGTCGCGCGCACCGCCGAGGCCGGCGGCAGCTATGTCGTGGCGCCGAACTTCAGCCCCGCCGTCGTGGCCGCCACCCGCGCTGCCGGCCTGGTCTCGATGCCCGGCGTCTTCACGCCGACCGAGGCCTTCGCCGCGCTGGCGGCCGGCGCCGACGCCCTGAAGCTGTTCCCGGGCGAGGCCCTGGGGCCGAAGACGGTGCGCGGCCTGCGGGCTGTCCTGCCCGCCGGCATCCCGCTTGTCGTCACCGGCGGCGTCGGGCCGGATACACTCGGCGACTATCTCGCCGCGGGCGCGCAGGCCGTGGGCACCGGTTCCTCGCTCTATGCGCCGGGGCGCAGCGCGGCGGAGGTCGGCGCGCAGGCCGCCCGGCTCGCCGATGCGGTCCGGCGCTTCCGGGAGGGCCGGCCGTGAATGTCGACATCCTCTGCCTGGGCGAAGCCATGGTGGAGTTCAGCCGCACTGCCGACGGCCGCTGGACCGAGGGCATCGGCGGCGATGTCTCCAACACCGCGATCGCGGCCCGCCGGCAGGGCGCGCGGACCGGGATGGCGACCCTGATCGGCGCGGATTCCTTCGGCGACAGCCTGCTGGCCCGCTGGGCGGCGGAACAGGTCGACACGGAAGCGGTGGCGCGGCTCGACCAGGCGCCGACCGGCCTCTACTTCGTGCGCCACGGGCCGGACGGGCATCGCTTCGAGTATCGCCGGGCCGGCTCGGCGGCCAGCCGGCTGTCGCCGGACAGCCTGCCCCGCGAGGCGATCCGTTCGGCCCGCCTGCTGCACCTCTCCGGCATCAGCCAGGCGATCAGCAAGAGCGCCGCACAGGCCGGCTTCGCCGCGATGCAGGAGGCGCGCGCGGCCGGCACCCAGATCTCCTACGACCCCAACCTGCGCCTCGCCCTCTGGCCGCTGGACAAGGCAAGGGCGGTGATCCACGAGGCGATGCGCGACATCGACATCGCCCTTCCGGGCCTGGACGATGCGCGCCAGCTGACCGGGCTGCAATCGCCCGACGAGATCCTCGCCTTCTACCGCAAGCAGGGGGCGGCGGTGGTGGCGCTGACCCTCGGCGCCGACGGCGCGATGGTGGCGTTCGGCGATTCCGTGCTGCGGATCCCGCCGCATCCGGCCAGGCTGGTCGATGCGGTCGGCGCGGGCGACTGCTTCGACGGGGCCTTCCTGGCGGAATGGCTGGCGACCGGGCATCCCGGCTATGCCGGGCGCTATGCCACCGTGGCGGCCGCCCTGTCGGTGCAGGGGCGCGGCGCCCTGGGCGCGATCCCGAACCGGACGGAGGTGGAGCGCGCGCTGGCCGGCCGCCCCGCCGCCGATCCTGCAGCCGGTTCGGGAAGCAGGACCGCGCAGGCCGGCGCCCGGCCGCGCCTCGCCCTGGTGGCGCATGACGCCCGCAAGGACCGCCTGGTCGCCTGGGCCGAGCGCCACAGCGAGACCCTGCAACGGTGCGCCATCGTCGCCACCGGCACCACCGGCGGCCGGCTGGCCAAGGCCCTGCCGCAGCTTGAGATCCGGCGCCTGAAAAGCGGCCCGCTGGGCGGCGACCAGCAGATCGGCGCGCTGATCGCCGACGGCGCGCTGGACGCCCTGGTCTTCTTCATCGACCCGCTCTCGCCGATGCCGCACGATGTCGACGTGAAGGCGCTGACCCGGCTGGCCACCGTCTACGACCTGCCGATGGCCTGCAGCGAGAAGCCCGCCGACATCGTCATCGGCCAGCTCGCCCGCGACCTGGGGTCGACCTGCTGATCGCCGGGATTGAGCCATGGATCCCGGCTCAAGGCCGGGATGACCCCGGGCGAGGCGAAACGGTCGGGCTCCCTTGATTGCGTCATCCCGGCCTTGAGCCAGGATCCATGGCGCGACAGGCAGGGCCGCGCAGGCCGTTCGGCCTGCTCCCGCCCTACTCCGCCGCCTGCCTGCCCGCCAGCGGCTCCGCGATCGGCACCGCGTCCGCCTCCGGCACCACCGCGCCCTTCTGCTCCACGATGCGGCCATAGGCCTGCGGCTCGCGGTTGGCGGCGAAGTCGAACATCGAGCGCTTGTTGTGCAGGGCCAGGTCCAGGTCGCAACGGAAGGTGATCAGCTCGTCGGCGCGGGTGGAGGCCATGGCGACGATCTCGCCCGAGGGTGCCACGATGCAGGACCCGCCGATGAAATCCGAGCCTTCCTCCAGCCCGGCCTTGGCGACGCCGACCACCCAGGTGGAGTTCTGGTAGGCGCCGGACTGCATGCAGAGATGGTTGTGGAAGTCCGTCAGATGGTCGTAGATCGGCTCCCAGGGGATGTTGGTCGGCGTGTTGTAGCCGAGCATGATCAGCTCCGCCCCCTGTAGGCCGAGGACGCGATAGGTCTCCGGCCAGCGGCGGTCGTTGCAGATGCACATGCCCATCACGCCGCCCATCGTGCGCCATGCGCCGAAGCCCAGATTGCCGGTCTCGAAATAGCGCTTTTCCAGATGCTGCAGCTCGAACTGCGAGCGGTTGTCGGCATGGCCCGGCAGGTGGATCTTGCGGTACTTGCCGACGATCCGCGCCTTCTTGTCGACCAGGATGGAGGTGTTGAAGCGCCGGGTGCGGCCCTCTTCCTCGGTCAGCTCCGCATAGCCGAAGCTGAAGCCGATGCCGAGGCGCAGCGCCTCCTCGAACAGCGGCAGGGTGTCCGGCCCCGGCATCTCGCGCTCGTAGAAGCTGTCGATCTCGGCCTCGTCCTCCATCCACCAGCGCGGGAAGAAGGTGGTCAGCGCCACCTCCGGATAGACGATCAGGTCGCAGCCGGCGGATTTCGCCTCGCGCATCATCTCCAGCATGCGCTTCACGACGGCCTTGCGCGGCTCGTGGCGGCCGGTGGGGCCGAGCTGTGCGGCCCCGACTGTGACGATCCGGGTCATCAGGCTTTCCTCATTTCCGAGCGCGCGGCTTCCGTCGCCGCCGCATCCACCGCCTTGCCGGCGATCACCACGCCATAGTCGGCCCGCGCCTTGGCGGCATCGATATAGCCGTCCAGCACATCGTCCAGCACATCCTTCGGGTCGCGTTCCAGCGGGTCGCCATAGCCGCCGCCGCAGGCGCGCACCGCCTCGATCCGGTCGCCGGTGCGGAACACCCGGTAGGGCAGCTTCGAGGGCAGGTACTGGTCCGCGCTGCCATCGGCGGGATGGTAGATCAGCTGCGAGGTGACACCTTCGGCGCCGCCGAACAGGCCGTTCGGGGCATAGACATGGCCCTCGCTCTCCACCGAGGCGCCGCCCGGCGCGAGGAACTGCACCTCGCGGATCGAGCCGACCCCGCCGCGCCACTTGCCGGGCGCGGCCACGCCTTCGCGCAGCTCGTAGCGGCCGATGCGCAGTGGCACATGGCTCTCGATATCCTCGATCGGGTTGTTGCGGGTATTGGCGTAGAGCACGTCCACGCTGTCCATCCCGTCCAGCCCGTGCCGGCCGCCATAGGAGCCGGAAAACAGCTCCACCTGCACCCAGAAATCCTCGCCCTGCGCACCGGTGAAGACCATGCCGCCGCCATTGCCGCAGGCGCCCGACACCCGCTCCGGCATCACCTGGCCCAGCGCCTGGATCACCGCATTGGCAAGCTCGGTGCCCGGGCAGAACCGCGCGATGGTCGGCGCCGGGAAGATCGGGTTGGCCAGGCAGCCCTCGGGCGCCACGATGGTGATCGGGCGGATCAGCCCGGCATTCTGCGGCAGCTCGCCATGGATCGCGGAATCCAGCAGCACCGAGCGGATCGCCAGCCAGATCGCGCAATCCACCGTGCCGTGCAGCGGCATGTTGATCGGCCGGTCGGGCACCTGCGGCGCGGTGCCGGTCAGGTCCACGATCATATGGTCGCCGCGGATCTTCAGGGTCACGACGATCGGCAGGTCGCGCCGCGCCGGGTCGGGATCGCCCTCGAAGCCGTCGATATAGCGGGTCGCGGAATAGTCGCCGTCCGGCAGGGCGGCGATGGCGGCCCGCATCTGCCGCTCGGCATTGTCGTACATGTCCTCCGCCGCGGCCATGAAGGTCTCCAGGCCGGTCTGCTTCACCAGCTCCAGGAAGCGCTGCGCGCCGATCCGGGCGGCGGCGACCTGCGCCTCCATATCGCCCAGCACCAGGTCGGGCAGCCGGATATTGCTGCGCAGCATGTGCCAGACCTGGTTGTTGCGGCGGCCTTCCTCGTAGACCTTGATCGCCTGGAACTGCAGCCCCTCGGCATAGGCGTCGATGGCGTCGACGATGCCGCCCGACCCCGGCGTATGGGCGCCGATATCCAGGTGGTGCGCGGTGGTCACCGACCAGCCGATCAGGCTGTCGTCCAGGAAGACCGGCACCGCGAAGGCGACGTCCGGCCCGTGGCTGCCGCCGGAATAGGGGTCGTTGTGCATGATCACGTCGCCGGGGCGGATCTCCTCGCCGCGCAGCGCGAGATATTTCCGGATGCCGCGGACATAGCCGGGGATCGGGCCGGACTGCAGCGGCGTCGACTGCTTCGCCTCGGCCAGCTGGTTGTCGTTGGCGTCGATCAGCGCGGTGCCGAAATCCTCCGATTCCCGGATGATCGAGGAATAGGACATGCGCATGAGCTTGTAGCCCATCTCGATGGCGATGTTCTCCAGCGCGCCCTGCAGGACGCTGGAGGTCACCGGGTCGACCCGCGTGGCCGCCCCGGCAGGTTTCGTCTGGATGTTCATGTCGCACCTCCGACCTTGATGATCAGGTTGCCGTTGGCTTCCGCCGTCACGGTGCAGTCCGGCGGCACCACCGTGGTGGAATCGGTCTGCAGGACGATCGCCGGCCCGGCCAATGTCTCGCCCACCGGCAGCCGGTCGCGCCGGTAGAAGCCGGTGTCGTATGCGTCCAGGCTGTCGCCGATGCGGAACAGCACCTTGCCGGTCTTCACCAGCGCGGCCTCGCGGCTGCCGCCGCTGAGCGGCACCGGCCGGGCGATCTTCGGGGTCTCCGCCACGCCGGCCAGGCGCAGGTTCACCAGCTCGATCGGGCTATCCCGGAAGCAATGCCCGTACTCCGCCTCGTGCTGGCGGTGGAATGCCTCGAACACCGCATCCAGCGCGGCCGCATCCAGGATGCCGGCCGGCACCTCGACCCGCAGTTCGTAACCCTGGCCAACATAACGGATATCGGCCGCGCGTTCGAACCGCACGGTCGGCAGCGCGATACCGTCGCCGGCGAACTGCGCGCCCAGCCCGTCCGTCATGCCGTCGAAATCGGCGTTGATCCGCTCGAAGTCGATCTGGCCGGAGACATGGAAGCCGGTCTGGATGGTCTCGTACTTCAGGTCGCTGGTCAGCAGGCCGACGGCAGAGGTGATGCCGGGGAAGGGCGGCACGATGACCTCGGGGATCGACAGCACCCGCGCCACCTCCGCCCCGTGCAGCGGCCCGGCGCCGCCGAAGGCGACCAGGGTATAGTCGCGCGGGTCGATGCCCTTCTGCACGGTGCGCGAGCGGATCGCGTTCGCCATGTTGTTGTTGACGATGGTGACGATGCCCGCCGCGGCCTCCTCCGGCGACAGGCCCAGCCGGCCGGCCAACCCCTGCACGACCGTGCGGGCGGCATCCGTGTCCAGCCCCATCTCGCCGCCCAGGAAATTCTTGGGGTCCATCCGGCCCAGCACCACGTTGGCGTCGGTGACCGTGGGTTCCGTGCCGCCATGTCCGTAGGCGGCCGGGCCGGGCCGGGCGCCGGCAGATTTCGGGCCGACCCGGAAGCCGCCGCCGCTGTCGACATGGGCGATGGAGCCGCCGCCGGCGCCGATGGTGTGGATGTCGATCATCGGCACCATCACCGGATAGCCGGCGATCCAGGTATCGCGCGCGCTGGCCTCGGCAAAGGTGCCGTCCTCCGCCACGCCGATATCGGCCGAGGTGCCGCCGATGTCGAAGGTGATCAGCTTCGTCCGCCCCGACATGGCACCGCAGAAGGCGCCGCCGAGCACGCCGGCGGCCGGGCCGGACAGCAGGGTCAGCACCGGCATCTCGGCGATCATCGCCGGGGTGGCGACCCCGCCGTTGGAGCGCATGATATGCAGGTCGGCGTTCAGCCCGGCCGCCTTCAGCGCCTCGGCCAGGCGGCGCACATAGCGGCGCACCTTGGGCCCGATGAAGGCGTTCATCGCGGCGGTGGTGAACCGCTCGAACTCGCGGAACTGCGGCGAGACCGCGGCCGAGGTGGTCACGAAGGCGTCGGGATAGTCCTGCTCCACGATCTCGCGGGCCCGCAGCTCATGCGTCGGGTCCAGGTAGGAGAACAGGAAGCAGATCGCGATCGCCTCGACCCCCTCCTCCTTCAGCTCGCGCACCGCAGCCCGCAGCCCGTCCTCGTCCAGCGGCACCAGCACCTCGCCCTTCGGCGGCGACAGGCGCTCGGCCACCGTCCTGCGATAGCGCCGCTGCACCAGCGGGCGGTCCTGCCAGGGGATCTCCTGCATGATGGAATAGTGCTGCGGCCGCTGGTGCCGGCCGATATGGATGATGTCGCGATAGCCCGCCGTGGTGATCATGCCGGTGCGCGCGCCGTCATATTCCAGCACCGCGTTCGTGGCGATCGTGGTGCCGTGATAGACATGGTCGACATCGCCCGGGGCGATGCCGTTGCGCTGGCACAGTTCCAGGATGCCGTTCATCACGCCCTGGCTGGGATCCTCCGGCGTGGTCGGCACCTTGTGAATGATGGTGCTGCCGCTGGCCAGGTCGGCGAACACCACGTCGGTGAATGTGCCGCCGACATCGACGCCCACGAGCTTCATGCGTTCTCACTCCTCTCAACTCTGACTTTCTTGCGGAGCGGCCAGCCGATCTCCCGTCCCCGGGTCAGCCCCGACGGGCGGAACACCAGGATCAGCAGCATGGCCCCGGCCAGCCCCACCTCGCGCAGGCCCGGCAGGGCCGGGACCGCCTGCCCGCCGATATCGAAGCCGCCCTCCACCCGGCGCAGCAGTTCGCCCAGAAGCGACACCACGACCACGCCGATCACCGCGCCGGACAGGCTGTTGATGCCGCCGATCACCAGCATCGCCAGGGTGACGAAGGTCAGCCCCAGGAAATAGGACGAGGCCACGATCACACCCAGGAAATGCGCATGCAGCGCACCGGCCACGCCGACGAAGAAGGCCGACAGCACGAAGGCGGTCAGCCGCTCGCGCGCCACGTTCACGCCGACGGCGCGGGCGGCCACCTCGTCCTCCCGGCTGGCGTTCAGGCGGAAGCCGGAGCGGGTGTTCTGGTAGAGGAAGGCGCCGACCAGCGCGACCAGCGCCCAGGCCAGGGCGACATACATGTCGGTCGCCGCCGGCAGGCCGAACAGCGAGCCCTGCCCGCCGGTCATCGCCTTCCAGTTGCCGGCCACCGACTGCACGATGGCCAGCAGGGTGAAGGTGCCGATCGAGGCGGCGATGCCCGACAGCCGCATCAGCGGCAGGCCGAAGACCAGCGCCACGGCGGCCGCCACGACACCGGCCGCCAGGGTGGCGGAGACCGGGTCCCAATGCGCCTGCATCAGGAAGTCGGGAAGGCCGGGCAGCAGCAGCTTCTTGGTCATCGGCGGGATGGTCAGCCAGGCCGAGCTGTAGGCGCCGATCGCCATGAAGCCGATATGGCCGAAACTGAGGATGCCGCTGTTGCCGACGAAGGTGTAGAGGCCGATCACCGCCACCAGCACCACCATCGCATCGGTCACGATGCGCTGCGTCGAGGGCGGCAGGACCGCGGCGACGGCCACGATCGCGAGCAGCAGCACGGCCAGCAGAACCACCGGCACAGCGCGCTGCAGCAGCGCTGCGGCGGGCATCACACGCGCTCCATTTCGGCGCGCACCGCCAGCAGGCCGCGCGGCCGGAACAGCAGCACCAGCAGGACCAGCGCGAACAGGAAGGCATCGCGGAAGTCGCGCAGCTCCGGCGGCAGGACGATCTGCAGGACGACGGTGAGGACCCCGACCGTGAAGCCGCCCAGCGCCGCCCCCGGCAGGCTGCCCAGCCCGCCGATCACCGTCGCGACGAAGCCGATCAGCGCGGGCCGCAGGCCCATCGCCGGGCTCAGCTGCCCGGTCTGCACCGCATAGACCAGGGACACCGCCCAGGCGAGCAGGGCGGACATCGCGAAGGCCGAGGCGATCACCAGGTTGGCCCGCACGCCGCAGAGCCGCGCCATGCGGAAGTCCTGGCTGGCGGCGCGCATCAGGATCCCCATCGGGGTGCGCTTCAGGAACAGCACGATCGCCGCCAGCACGACCAGGGTCAGGCCGATGGTGACCAGCTGCAGCAGCGGCAGGCGCAGTTCGCCGATCGTCAGGTTCCGGGTCAGCCCCTCGGCGAAGGTGAAGGCCTTCGGCCGGGAGCCGATGGTCATCACCATCAGGTTCTGCAGGAAATAGCTGACCGCGAAGGAGGCGACCAGCAATGTCGCGGGATTCGCCTGGCGCAGCGGGCGGAAGGCGATGCGCTCCATCCCCAGCGCCAGCAGCACCACCACCGCGATGGAGAACAGCACGACCAGCGGCCCCGGCAGCGCCACCACCAGCCACATGGCATAGCCGCCGATCATCACCAGCTCGCCATGGGCGAAATTGATCAGCCGCATGATGCCGAAGATCAGGCCGATGCCCAGCGCCATCATGGCGAACAGGCCGCCGACGCTGACCGCGTCGATGACATGCTGCAGCAGCAGGCTCATGGCCGCGCCTCCCCCGGGCCGCCGGTGCCGCCGGTGCCGCCGCCGGCGCCGGCGCCGGCGAAGCCGAAATAGGCCTCGTCGAAACGCGGGTCGGCGGCCAGCGCGGCGGACGGGCCGGCCAGCATGATCGCGCCGGAGCGCAGCACATAGGTGCGGTCCGCGACCTCCAGCGCCCGCGCCGCATTCTGCTCGACCAGCAGGATGGTCTGCCCGGCATCGCGCATCCGCGCCAGGATCCCGAACAGCAGGTCGATCACCAGCGGCGCCAGGCCCAGGGACGGCTCGTCCAGCAGCAGCAGCCGCGGCTTCGCCAGCAGGGCCCGGGCGATCACCAGCTGCTGCTGCTCGCCGCCGGACAGCTTGCCGGCGGCGGAGCGGAAGCGGTCGCGCAGGATCGGGAAGGTCTGCAGCACCTCCTCCAGGTCGCGCGCGGCGGTGGCGCGGTCATGCCCGGCGCGGCCGCGCGCCGGGGTGGCGCCGGTCAGGAGGTTCTCCTCCACCGTCAGGGCGGGAAACACATGGCGCCCTTCCGGCACCATCGAGATGCCGTCGCGCACGATGCGCTCCGCCGGCTGCCCCGCAAGGTCGCTTCCGGCATAGCGGATATGGCCGCCGGAGGCCGGCACCATGCCGCTGATCGCCAGCATCAGGGTCGATTTGCCGGCGCCGTTCGGGCCGATCACGCTGACCAGCTCGCCCTCCGCCACCGCCAGGGAGACGCCGCGCAGCGCCTCCACCGGGCCGTAGTTAACCTGCAGCGATTCGACCTCCAGCAGGGTTGTGCCGGCGTCGAAGCCCGTGGCCCGGCCATGGCCGCCGCCCACCGCAGGCTTCGTCGCATCCTGGCCGCCCAGATAGGCGCGCCGCACCTCCGGATCGGCCTGCGCCTCGGCCGGCGTGCCGGTGGCGATGGTGCGGCCATGCTCAAGCACGTGGATGCGGTCGCAGAGCGACATCACCAGCTTCATGTTGTGCTCGATGATCAGCACGCCGCAGCCGAAGCGGTCGCGGATCCGCGCGACCATGGTGACCAGGCGCTCCGCCTCCGCCTCGTTGAGCCCGGCGGCGGGCTCGTCCAGCAGCAGGAAGCGCGGCCGCCCGGCCAGGGCGCGCGCCAGGCCGACCCAGCGCTCGTCGCCATAGGGCAGGGTGCCGGCCTGCAGCCCCGCCATGGCGCCGAGGCCGAGCCAGTCCAGGATCTCCGCCGCCTCGGCCCGTGCCGCGGCGCGGGCGATGCCCTTGCCGACGGCGCCCAGCTCGACATTCTCCAGCACCGTCATGCCGGCGAACAGGCGCACCGCCTGGAAGGTGCGGCCCAGCCCGGCACGCGCGAAGTCGTGCGGCGGCCGGCCGGAAAAGGCCTCGCCATCGATGCCGACCGTGCCCGCGCCGGGTTTCTGGAAGCCGGTCAGCACGTTGACCAGGGTGGTCTTGCCGGCACCGTTCGGCCCGATCAGGCCAAGGATCTCGCCGGGCTCCAGCGCCAGGTCGACATCCTCCAGCGCCGTGACCCCTTCGAAGCGGACGGTGACGCCGCGGGCGAACAGGCCGGAGAGAGGAGCTGGCGCCGCATCCTCCCCCGTCATTCCCGGCCCCCGAGCCGGGGATCCATTCCGCAAGCGGCACGGCGCCGCGGAGCTGGCGGAAGGGATCCCGGCTCAAGGCCGGGAGGGCGATGAAGGATGGAAACGCGCACCTATCCCTCTCCTCAGAAGGTCACCTCGGGCACCTTCTTCGGATCGCGCAGTTCCAGGAAGGCCGGCTTGCCATCCTGCACCTTCACGATCACCAGCGGCCGGTCCAGGTTGATATGCAGTTCCGGGGTGAAGCTCGTGGGGCCGGCCAGCAGGTCGACATCCTTGAACTTCTCCAGCTCCGCCTTCACCGCATCGCCGTCGACCGAGCCGGCCGCCTCGATCGCCCTGGCGACACCCATGATCGCGTCATAGCCGGTGATCGTATGGGCGGTCGCCGGATGGCCGCCATGGCGCTTCTTGAACTCGTCCATCAGCGCCTGCACGTCCGGCCGCGGGTCGTCGCCATAGAGCGAGGCCATCGCCGCAACGTAGAAGTCGGACAGGTCGGGAACCGATTCCAGCCAGTAGTCGCCGTCCATGTCCTCGCCCGACAGGACCGGCATCTCCAGCCCGGCGGCACGGATCTGGCGCAGCGCGGTCGGCCCCGCCGGCGTGAAGGTCGACAGCAGCAGCGCGTCGGGCGCCTTCGGCAGGGACTTGATGCGGGTGATCTGCGCCGCGATCGAGGCATCGTCGATGGCAAAGGAATCCTCGCCGACCAGTTCGCCGCCCAGCTCCGCGAAGCGCTTGCGGAACGAGGCCGTGACCGACTGGTCGTACTGGATGGTGTTCTGGGTCAGGGTATAGGCGGTCTTCCACCCCTGATCCCAGGCGAACTCCGCCAGGACCGTGCCCACCGTCAGGCTGGCGGTGGAGAAGGTGAAGGCATAGGGGCCGATGCCCTGCACGCCGAACTTCGGGTCGGCGGCGAAGGGGGCGATGGCGATCTTGCCGCGGGCATTGGCCGCGCGCGCGGCACCGCCGCCGAAATCGTAGTCGCCGGTGACGATGACGATATCGGCGCCCTCGTCCAGCACCTCCATGCCGGCCACCGCGCCCTGCGCGAAGTCCGACTTGGTGTCGGCCTTGATCATCTTCAGCTGCCGGCCCAGCAGGCCGCCCTTGGCATTCAGCTCCTCGATCGCGATCTCCGCCGCGCGGCTGGGATCCTGGTCATAGGGCTGCACGAAGCCCGACAGCGCGATCGCCGCGCCGATGGTGATCGGCTCGTCGGCGCTGGCCGTCTGCCCGCCGGCCGCCATCGCCAGGGCCAGCGCCCCCGCAGACAGCGTCAGCTTCGCGATTGTCCGGAAGTTGTCCATGGCCCCACCTCATCCGTTCCGTCTGTTGAAACCCGGCCGGCATGAGAACATGATTTTTCCGTTAGGAAAATAGGGCTTTTCCGATCGGGAAAAGGATGGCTAAGCTGGGCACCGTCATGAACGAGCGATATCCCCACTGGACAAGCGTCGGCGAACGCCTGCGGTCCCTGCGCAAGGCGCGGGGCTGGACCCTGCAGGAGGTCAGCGCGCGAACCGGGATCGCGGTATCGACCCTGTCGAAGGCCGAGCGCGGCCAGGCCACCCTGACCTACGACCGGATGGTGCAGCTGGCCGACGGCCTGGCCCTGGACGTCGCCGAACTGTTCGGGCGCGACCTGCCGCAGCTGACCCGCGGCAGCATCAGCCTCTGCCGCTATGGCACCGCCCCGCTCTACGAGACGCTCTACTACACCTACGGCATGGCGAATGCCGAGATGGCCGGCAAGCAGATGACGCCGATGTTCGGCACGATCCGCGCCCGCTCGATCACCGAGTTCGCCGAGCTGATCCGCCATCCGGGCGAGGAATTCACCATTGTCCTGGAGGGCCGCGTCGAGGTGCATATCGAGGGGCGAAAGCCGCAGCTGCTGGAGCGCCACGACACGATCTATTTCGACAGTTCGCTGGGCCATGCCTATGTCTCCGTCGGGCCGACGGAGGCGCTGGTGATGTGCATCTGCATCGGCCTGCGCGCGGGCGACGACAATGCGCCCGCACCGCCCCGCGGCGACCGCCTGACGGCGGCTTCTTCCGCTCCCGTCTCCATTCCAGCCACAGAAGGATCCAGCCGATGACCATGGCAAAGCCGCTGCAGCATGGCGCGGACGCTGCGGAGCAGCCGTCCTCCAATTCGCCGATCGTGACCCGCTACCAGGAGCGCACGCCGGGCTCCGCTTCGCTCGCGGCGAAGGCCCGCGACATGCTGCCCAGCGGAATCGCCCACGACGCACGCTACCTGCAGCCGTACAACATCTATACCGAGGAAGCCGCCGGCGCGCGGAAATGGGATGTCGACGGCAACGAGTATGTCGACTATTTCGGCGGCCATGGCGCGCATCTGCTGGGCCACAACCCGCCCGCGGTGATGGACGCCGTGCGCGACGCGCTGGAGCGCGGCACCCAGTTCGGCACCAACCATCCGCTGGAGGTCGAGTGGGCGCGCATGGTGCGCCGCCTGATCCCCTGCGCGGAGCGCGTGCGCTTCACCTCGTCGGGGACCGAGGCGACCCACATGGCGCTGCGCCTGGCGCGCGCCCATACCGGGCGGCCCCGCGTCGCGCGCTTCATGACCCATTTCCACGGCTGGCACGATCATATGGCGGGCGGCTATACCTCGCATTTCGACGGCTCGCCGACACCCGGTGTGCTGCCCGAGATCGCGAAGGGCGCGGCCCTGGTGCCGCCCGGCGATGTCGACGGGATGCGGGCGGCCCTGCGCGAAGGCGATATCGCCGCGGTCATCCTGGAACCGACCGGCGCCTCCTTCGGCAAGGTGCCGCTGAAGCCGGAGGTGCTGGTCGCCTTGCGCGAAATGACGGAGGAGACCGGCACCGTGCTGATCTTCGACGAGGTGATCACCGGCTTCCGGGTCTCCCGCGGCGGCGCGCAGGCCGCGCTCGGCGTGACGCCGGACCTGACCACCCTGGCGAAGATCGTGGCCGGCGGCATGCCTGGCGGCGCCGTTGTCGGCCGGCAGGACATCATGGACGCGCTGGACTTCCAGGCGATGCAGGCCGCGGGCCGCGAGAAGATCGACCATCCCGGCACCTTCAACGCGAATCCGATCTCCGCCGCCGCCGGCATCGCGGCGCTGAACGTCATCGCCGCGCACGATGTCTGCGAGCGCGCCAATGGCTTTGCCGCGCGCCTGCGCGACGGCATGAACGACGTGCTGCGCCAGCACCGGATGCGCTGGGCGGTCTATGGCGAATATTCCGGCTTCCACATCTTCACCAACACCGCCGGGCTCGACATCGACCCCGACAGCTTCGACCCGCATGCCCTGCCCTACGACGTGCTGAAGCGCGGCCAGCCGGCACTGAACAACAAGCTGCGGCTGGCCTTCCTGAACCAGGGTGTCGATATCGGCGCCTGGCCGGGCGGGCTCACCTCGTCGGCGCATGGCGAGGAGGACCTGCAGTTCACCCTGGCCGCATTCGACCATGTGCTGGGCGCGCTGAAGGCGGAAGGCGAGGTCTGAGGGCGTCGCCCATTTTGCGCTTGCCGATATCTCCCTTACGCTGGCCGGCTCGACCGACAGGAAGGGCCGGCCACAGCAACCGACGCCGGACCGCATAACAGGAGGGGCTCTTAGATGCCGAAGGAAATACTCTGCGCCTATGGCGTGGACGTGGATGCCGTCGCCGGCTGGCTGGGATCCTATGGCGGCGAGGATTCGCCGGACGACATCTCGCGCGGCATGTTCGCCGGCGAGGTGGGCAGCCCGCGGCTGCTGAAGCTGTTCGCGGACCACGACATCAAGACCACCTGGTTCATCCCCGGCCATTCCATCGAGACCTTCCCGAAGGAGATGAAGGCGGTCGCCGATGCCGGGCACGAGATCGGCGTCCATGGCTACAGCCACGAGAACCCGATCGCGATGACCCGCGAACAGGAAACCTATGTCCTGGACACCTGCATCGACCTGATCACCAAGCTGCAGGGCAAGCGGCCGACCGGCTATGTCGCGCCGTGGTGGGAATTCTCCACCGTCACCAACGAGCTCCTGCTGGAGCGCGGCATCAAGTACGACCACAGCCTGATGCATCACGACTTCGTGCCGCATTATGTGCGGGTCGGCGACAGCTGGACCAAGATCGACTATTCGCAGCATCCGAAGACCTGGATGAAGCCGCTGAAGCGCGGGGTCGAGACCGACCTGATCGAGATCCCGGCGAGCTGGTACCTGGACGACCTGCCGCCGATGATGTTCATCAAGACGGCGCCCAACAGCCACGGCTTCGTGAATCCCCGCGACATCGAGCAGATGTGGATGGACCAGTTCGACTGGGTCTATCGCAACTACGATTATGCGGTCTTCACCATGACGATCCATCCGGACGTCTCCGGCCGGCCGCAGGTGCTGTCGATGCACGAGCGGATCATCCGCCACATCAAGAGTCATGAAGGCACCCGCTTCATGACCTTCGACGCGATCGCCGACGATTTCGCCAAGCGCAAGCCGCGCCGCAAGGGCCGCCGCGCCGGCCCGGCCAAGGCCGCGTCCTCGAAGGCGGCAGCCGCACCGAAGGCGGCACGCAAGACCGCGGCGGCGAAGCCGGCGGCAGCGAAGAGGGCGGCGCCGAAGAAGGCCGCGCCGAAGAAGGCGGCCCCGAAGAAGGCCGCCCGGCGCGCGAAGAAGTAGCGGCAGGCAGGGGCGGCGGCGATGTGCGCACTCTGCGGCGTGCTCGGCGTGGAGCATCACTGGTCCGCCGCCCCGACCGGCCCCGCGGCACAGGCCGCCAGCGCCGACCCGGCGCAACGGCGCGCCGACCGCCGGCACCGCATTGCCGCGGTCAACGCGGTCCTGGCGCCCGCCCGGCTGAAGGTCGCCGAATGGCGCGGCACCGCCTACCTGCTGCGCAGCGCCACCGGCCGCACCCATGTGGTCGACAGCCTCGCCGACCTCTGGCCCGCGGCACAGGCGATGGCCGGCCGCAGCCTGGACCCGCTCGACCCGGCCCTGCTGGATGTGCTGGAGGGGGCGCGGTGATCGCGGCGCCGCCACGCTTCGTTCAGCGATCGACCAAATACCGTCGTCCTCGGGCTTGACCCGGGGACCCATTCCGCAGGCCGCGCCGGAATGCACGGCTGGCGGAATGGATCCCGGATCAAGTCCGGGATGACGCTCCTTGAACTGGTTGCGTCATCATGACCGCGAAACCTGCCGTTCCCCGCCGCACCGCCCGCCGCAAGCGGCTGCCCGTCGCCGTGCTGACCGGCTTCCTCGGCGCGGGCAAGACCAGCCTGCTGCGCCGGCTGCTCGCCGCGGAGCAGGCCGGGGCCACCGCGGTTCTGGTCAACGAGTTCGGCGAGGTCGGCATCGACCAGCTGCTGGTCAGCCCGATCGCGCCGGACATCGTGCTGCTGGACTCCGGCTGCATCTGCTGCCGCATCCGCGGCGAGCTGAAGGAGGCGCTGGTCGACTTGCTGGACGCCCGCGCGGCGGGGCGCCTGCCGCCGTTCCGGCGCATCGTCATCGAGACCACCGGCCTGGCGGAGCCCGGGCCGATCCACTCCACCCTCGCCGCCGACCCGCTGCTGTCCAACCAGGTGGCGCTGGACCGGGTGGTCACCGTCGTGGATGCGGGCAATGCGCTGGCCACCCATGGCCGCCGTCCGGAATGGCTGGCGCAGGTTGCCGCCGCCGACCTGCTGGCCATCGCGAAGACTGACACCGCCCCGGCCGCGGCGACGGCGGCGCTGCGCGACCTGCTGCAGAAGCTCAATCCCGGCGCGCCCGCGGTGGCGAGCGCCGGCCTCGACGGCCGGGCGGTGGCCGCGCTGTTCGCCCGCCCCGTCGCGCGCGCCGCGCAGTTCCTGCCGGCCGGCGGCCAGGACCGGCACGACCACCAGGACCCCAATCACGACCCGGGCCGGGATCATGACAGGCATGACCATGAACATGACCACGACCATGGCGCGGTGACCAGCTTCACCCTGGTGCTGGACCGCAGCCTGGACTGGACCGCGTTCGGCGTCTGGCTCTCCGCCCTGCTGCACTGGCATGGCGACCGCATCCTGCGGGTGAAGGGCATCATCGACACCGGCTCCGGCCAGGGCCCGCTGCTGCTGAACGGCGTGCAGCACACGATCCACCCGCCGGAACATCTGCCGCACTGGCCCGGCAGCGACCGCCGCTCCCGCCTGGTGTTCATCACCGACGGGCTGCAGCGCGCCGTCGTGGAACGCTCGCTGACCGCCTTCCTGGCGGCGGCCGGCGACGGGCCGCAGGCGCGCTCCGCATGACGAGGATGACAGGAAGCCCCCAAGATGCGCATTCATGACATGGCGGCCGCCTGGACGGCCCGCGACCTGGCGGCAGCGCGGGGCTGGGCCCTGGGCTTCTCGCCCGCGCAGCGCCTGCGCCTGCGCGACCTGGTGAAGCGCCAGGCCGAGAGCGGCCGCGACCTGCTGGACTTCACCCGGGCCGATTTCCCGTTCGGCGACGCGCTGGAAGTGCTGGACCGCGCCATGGCGATCGTCCGGCACGGCCTGGGCATCGTGGTGCTCAAGGATTTCCCCGCCGCCGACATGAGCGAGGACGAATACCGGCTGCTGACCTGGGCGGTCGGGCTGCATCTGGGCGTGGCCGTGCCGCAGGGCAAGGCGAGCCACTACATCTCCGACGTCCGCGACGTCGGCACCGTCTACAAGAGCCGCACCGGCCGCGGCTATTCGTCGAACGCCGCGCTCGACTTCCACACCGACGCCTCCGACATCGTGCTGCTGTCCTGCCTGCGCACCGCGAAGCAGGGCGGCCGCTCGATCGCCTCCAGCGGCGTGGCGGTGCACAACCGGCTGGTGGCAACGCGGCCCGACCTGGCCGCGATCCTGTACCGCGACTTCTGGTTCAGCCGGCAGGGCGAGGAGGCGCAGGACGAGAAGCCCGCCTATGCCATCCCGATCTATGGCGAGAAGGACGGCCGGCTCTACATGCGGCATATCCGCAAGAACGTCACCTTCGCGCAGGGCCTGCCCGGCGTGCCGCCGCTGACCGCGGAACAGACCGAGGCGATGGACGCGATGGACGGCCTGGCGGCCGACGGGGAATTCGCGCACAGCCTGGACCTGGAGCCCGGCGACATCCAGATCCTCAACAATTATGCGGCGCTGCATTCGCGCACCGGGTTCGAGGACCATCCGGAGCCGGAGCGCCAGCGCCTGCTGTTCCGCCTCTGGCTGGCCGCCCCCGGCTTCGGCGCGCTGCCGGACGGCTGGGAGCGGTTCTATCGCAACACCGCCGCCGACAGCATCCGCGGCGGCTTCCGCGGCCAGCACTACGACGACCGGAAGCGCGCCTTCGAGCGCCGCCAATGCGCCGATCTGGGGATGCGCTTCTGGGGTTGAGCGCCGGCCGGCGCTATGCGGCCCGCGGATCCTCCAGCCCGCAGAGCCGGAAGCTCAGCGCACGAAGCTTCGCCTGGGCGGCCGGGTCATAGGCCTGGGCATCGGCCTTCGCCTCCTCCAGGCCGTTGAAGTAGAGGCCGGTGCGGCCTTCCACATCCTCCCCCGCGGCCAGGTGCAGGAGCGCCGCCATGCCCTCGGTCACGCTGCTCTGCACCGGGCGCCCGGCCAGGCGGACCATGGTGGTGTCCATCAGGGTGGCGGGATGCAGGCAGGTCACCGTGATGCCGTCCGGCGCCAGCTCGGGCGCCATGTCCATGGTCGAGACGATCTGCGCCAGCTTGCTCTGCGAATAGGCGCGCCCGCCGGAATAGTCGCGGGTCAGCATCACGTCGTCGAAGTCCAGCCGCTCCTGCGCCAGGGAGGCGGTGTTGACGATCCGCGACATGCCCGGCCCGGAGGCGGCGCCGGCCCGCAGCAGCGGCAGCAGCAGCCGGGTCAGCAGGAAGCCGGCCAGGTAGTTCACCGCGAAGCGCAGTTCATGGCCGTCGGCGGAGATCTCCCGCCCGGTCCCCGGCGCGCCGCGGCCGATGCCGGCATTGCTGACCAGGATGTCGAGCCGGTCATGGTCCCGGGCGACCAGGTCGGCCAGCCGCCGCACCTGGGCCAGCTCGCCCAGGTCCGCCGGATAGAACGCGGCCCGGCCGCCGGCGGCCGCGATCTCCTGCAGCAGGGCCTCCGCCCGCGCGCGGTCGCGGCCATGCACCAGCACATCCGCGCCGGCCCGCGCCAATGCCAGGGCAAGCGGACGGCCGACCCCGTCGGTGGCACCGGTGACCAGCGCCGTCCGGCCCGTCAGGTCGCTCACGATCCCGCTCCCGTCAGCCGCTCGCTCAGGCCCCGCAGCTTCGCCTGGACCTGCGGGTCGAAGGCGGAGGGATCCGGCTTGTCCTCTGCCAGGCCGTTGAAATAGAGCCCGGTCCGGCCTTCCATGTCGTCGCCCGCCGCCTGCTGCATGATGGCGGCGCAGCCCTCCTCCACCGTGCTGCGCACGCCCATGCCGCTCTGGCGCACCATCGCGGTGTCCATCAGGGTGGCCGGGTGCAGGGCGTTCACCGTGACCCCCTGCGCCTCCAGCACCGGCGCCAGGGTGAAGGTGTCGACGATCTGCGCCAGCTTGCTCTGGGCATAGGCGCGCAGCGGCGTATAGGCGTTCTCCAGCATCGGGTCGTCGAAGTCGATCGGCTCCTGCGCGAGGGAGGCGATGTTGACCACCCGCGCCATCGGCGGCGCCTCCGCCCCCGCCCTGCGCAACAGCGGCACCAGCAGGCGGGTCAGCAGGAAGCCCGCCAGGTAGTTCACCTGGAAGCGCAGCTCGTGACCATCCTCGGAAAGCTGCCGCCCGGTGCCCGGCGCGCCGGTGAAGATGCCCGCATTGTTGACCAGGATGTGCAGCCGGTCATGGTCGCGCGCGACCGCCTCGGCCAGGCCGCGCACCTGCGCCAGGTCGGCGAAATCGGCCTGCTGGAACGAAGCGGTGCCGCCGGCGTCGCGCGCCTCCTGAACGGCGGCCTCGCCGCGCGCCCGGTCGCGGCCATGGATCAGGACATGGGCGCCGCCGGCCGCCAGCTCGCGGGCGACCATGCGGCCGACCCCGTCCGTCGCGCCGGTTACCAGCGCGATCCTGCCTGTCAGTTCCATTGGCTGCCTCTCCTGCATCCGCCCGCTCCCGGTGGTCTGTCCGGGGGCCCGTCCGGCCGCATCCTGGCATCCCGGGCGGCGCCATGCACGGCGCAACTGCGCCGCGCCGATTGTCGGACGCGGCCCATGCGGCCATGATCGGCAAAGGGCCGCGGTTCGGGAGGGCGCAGTGACGGGGTTCGACACAAGCATCACGCGGCGCGGCCTGCTGGGGCTGACCGCCGGCCTGTCGACAGCGGCGGCGCTGGGCCTGCCCCCTTTGGACAGGGTGCAGGCGGCGGCGACCGGCATCGACCTGGACGGTTTCCTGGCGCTGTCGGCCCGGCTGACCGGCACCGCGATCGGCGATCTGGACCGGGGCATCGGCGGACGGATCCTCGAGCTGTACCGGGCGGCCGGGGAGGGCGAGGCGCTCGCCGTGCTGGCGGCGACGGGCGGCGCGCCGGCGGGCGCGCTGGCCGACGGGATCGTCGCGTCCTGGTATTCCGGGGTGGCGACAATTGGCGGCCGCACCGCGCTGGTCGCCTATCCGGACGCGCTGATGTGGGCCGCGCTCGATTTCACCAAGCCCGGCGGCTATTGCGGCGGCGAGACCGGCTATTGGGCCGAACCGCCGCAGGACGGCTGAGGGCAGTCCGATGAGCGATATCGACGCCGACCTGGTGATCGTCGGCTCCGGCATTGCCGGCGCCCTGCTGGCGGCCCGACTGGCGGCGCCCGGGCTGAAGGTGGCGATCCTGGAAGCCGGCCCGCGGATCGACCGGTCGGATGCTGTGCAGGCTTATTGGGACGCCCTGGTGAAGGTGCCGGAATGCGCCTATCCGAACGGGCCGGAGGCGCCGCATCCGGTCTCCGACGATCCCGACGGCTGGTACCGCCAGTCCGGGCCGGACAGGTTCAAGAGCACCTACCTGAAACAGGCCGGCGGCACGACCTGGCACTGGCTGGGCACGGCGATGCGGCTGGGCCCCGCGGACTTCCGGCTGCACAGCCTGCATGGCCGCGGGCTCGACTGGCCGATCGGCTATGACGAGCTGGAGCCGTTCTATGCCGCGGCGGAGGCCGAGATCGGCGTGGCCGGCCGCTCCCCGGAGCCGGGGGCGGCCGAGCCGGACGGCCCGCCGCGGTCCGGCCCCTTCCCGATGCCGGAGATCCCGCAGAGCTATCTGGACCTGCAGGTCGCGGCCAGGCTTGCCGGGAGCCGCTTCCGGGTCAGTCCCACGCCGCAGGCGCGCAACGCGCAGGACCGCGACGGCCGGCCGGCCTGCTGCGGCAGCGCCAGCTGCATCCCGGTCTGCCCGGTGCAGGCGAAGTACGATGCCACCGTCCATCTCGACCGGGCGGAGGCGCAGGGCGCCGTGCTGCACGACCGGACGACCGCCACCCATGTCGAGCTGGGCGCCGACCGCCGGGTCGCGGCGGTCCGCTTCGCCCGGCCCGACGGCAGCACGGGGCGCGCCACGGCCCGCGTCTTTGTCATTGCCGCACATGCCATCGAGACGCCGCGCCTGCTGCTGAATTCCGCGACCGAGGCCGCGCCCGGCGGCGTCGCCAACGGCTCCGGCCAGGTCGGCCGCAATCTGATGGACCATCCGATCCAGCTCAGCTGGGCGCTGGCCGACCGCCCCGTCTGGCCCTATCGCGGGCCGCTCTCGACATCGGGTATCGAGAACCTGTCCGACGGCGCCGTCCGTCGGGACCGCTCGGTCTTTCGCATCGAGATCGGCAATGACGGCTGGTCCTGGCCGACCGGCGCCCCGGTCAGCCTGGCCGCCGAGCTGGCGGGCCCGGGCCTGCAGGGCAAGGCGGGCCTGCGGGGCAAGGCGCTGGATGCCGCGTTGCGCGACCGGGCGGCCCGCCACCTGCGGCTGGCGGCGCTGACCGAACAGCTGCCGGACCCGGCGAACCGGGTCACCCTGGATACGGGGATGCGCGACATGTACGGCGTGCCGCTGCCGCGGATCGCCTACCGGGTGGGCGACTATGCCCGGGCCGGCATGACCGCGGCGCGGGCGGCGCATGACGAGATCTTCGCGCTGCTGGGCGCCACCGCGGTGCAGCACAGCCCCAACTTCCAGGGCGCGGGCCATATCATCGGCACCGCCCGCATGGGCGACGACCCCGCCGCTTCGGTGGTCGACCGGGACCTGCGCAGCCACGACCATCCCAACCTGTTCCTGCTGGGATCGGCGGTGTTTCCGACGGTCGGCACCGCCAACCCGACCCTGACGATCGCCGCGCTCAGCCTGCGCGCGGCAGCCCCGATCCGGGCGGCGCTGGCCGGATAGCCGGGTCTGCAGCGCCGGACGGTCGGCCGGACCGGGAACCGCCGGCCATTGCAGGACTGTGGGCGGACAGCTGGCCTCACATCGGCCGGATCTCCGTCCGGCCGAGCAGTCGCAGCAGCAATCGCCGCAGCCATACGAAGATCCGGTACAGCCCCGGCCTGGAGGAACTCCGGAACATCGCATCGACGATGCGGCCCAACATGCTTGTGCCGTCGCTTATTTCGGAAAGCACCCTGAGCGCCGATCCACCGACATGTTTCCGGCCATCCACGATGACGATCATGTCGTTGTTCAGGTCCGTCCCTTCGTCCAGGTAGCCGCGGATCTCGCCCGCCGACAGGTCCCGGGCATCGGTCAACTCAATCGTCGCGCCGCTCTCCTTAAGTCTTCTGTACTGATTTATGTTTCTGCAGACCGGGCATTGCCCGTCATATATTATTTCAACATGCTTGGTCATTTACGCAGATCACGCATATATCAGGGACTGTATTTTCAGCGCGACCCATATGAAAGCCGGAAAGGATCCGACGAAAGACCAGAGAAAATTGTTCAAACCCATGACAAGCGCGACCAGGACGTGAAACAACGCGATATACGCCAGGACAAAATACAAGGTGGGCGGCGGAAGGAAATAGAACAGGACAAAAGCCACCTCGAACAGAAGCACCGACATCGACGCATAGCGCGCCATTTCCGGAAAGCGCACTGCGATGGCATGTGCCATGCCGCGGCCATAGGTGTGCAGGCCGAAGACCCGGGTCAGGTATGTGCCGTCTCTCCACGCCGCATGCTGGATTCGCATCCAGCCGCCACCCATGTAATGTATCGTCAACTGGCCTGCGATGAAGACAAGCGCCGCCACAATGCAATAATAGGAGCCGGAAAGAAGGGCTATGCCACCGGCGGCAAGCACCACCCTGACATACTGGTCCGATCCGCTCAGCCCGGTATTTCCCCGGATCCTGACCAGGAACCCGATGGCCGAAATCAGCAGGCAGGACACGCCGAGAAAATCGGGCGTACTGAAGATGAATACGTTACATAACCCAAGAAAACCGTAGATCGCGATCAAGAACAAGATCGCCGGGTAGGACAGGATTCTGTCCGCCGCCGGCAGGCAGAACGCATTTCGTTTGAAGAACGCCCGCTCCCGCCGGACCCGCCACGAGAAGAGTCCCCCGTCCCGGAATTCCCTGTGCAGGTAGAGAAACTCTGCCGAAAAAATGACACAGCTTACGCTGACAACCTTGAGACATAGAACGAGGTATAAATCGGGCCGGTCCAGCGGAAGATCAAACATCATGACGATCCGATTTGAAGACTATGCTCCGATCGCCGCCTTCGTATCCCCGATAGGTGTATACGACGAATTCGACGGCGACACTCCCTGGATCCTCCGATGCCCGGGCGGCAACGGCGTTCAGGAACAGGCGATAGACATAGCCGTCGCTCGCCCGCCTGCCCGGCCGGGGCGCGGCCGCCAAGGTCCTGTGCAGTTCGAGCGCCAGTTTCCGGAGGCGCTGCTCCGGATTGAAAAGAAAGGCATACCAGGGCTTCAGGTTGCGATAGAGCGGACGCCAGGGCGTCGGTGCGTTCGCCCGGTCGAAGGTCCGATAGCAGATATCGACATCGTTGCGGACCGGCCTGGGCGCAAAGAAGTTGCAGATCGGGATTATGGAGAACGGATCGCGACTGATCGTGAATTTCTTGAAGAACTGGGCGACGACGGTCAGGACCAACCATGCGTAGATGACAAGGCAAATGACGAATTCCAGCCACGTCATTTCGTAACTCATCGCATTTTCCCGCAACCCGCAAGCCGAACGGCCGAGCCTATCTGATAGCTCCCCTGAAAGTCACCTGCCAGTCTCGTGCCGGCCAGGGCATGCCGTCGCAGCTCCCGCGGCCCCGATCCGGCCGGCATGTGCCGCACACATGAAACGGGGGCGCCGGCCCGCTTGCCGGCGCCCCCGACCCGGTCGATCCGGTGCTATTCGGCGGCCTGGGCCAGCTCCATCCGCGGCACCAGGTCGGGCGCCTTCTTGCGCAGGCGCGGGATCACCTCTTCGGCGAACAGGGTCATGTTCTTCACGACCTTCCAGTGCGGCATGTCGCCCAGATGGGCGTTGAAGATGATCCGGCTGGACTGCGCCTCCTCCGACCATTGCGCGATCGCCTCGGCGACCTTGTCGGGGGTGCTCGCGATCACCCGGAAATTGTCGGTCAGCGCCTCCCAGCTCAGGTCGCCGTGCAGGTTCGGCGCCGACAGCCGCTTCTTCAGCTCGTCGGTGGAGACATAGCCCGGCGGCATCAGGTAGCGCGGCGTGGTGCGCAGGCCGTGCTTGAAGAAGAACATGATGTGATCCATGTACTCCGCGACCGCCTTCTCCTCGGTCTCCGCGACATAGACCATCGCCATGATCACCGCCTTGTCGCGGGTGAACTCATGGCCATGCGCCTGCGACTTCGCCCGCAGGTCGGCGAAGGCCTGGTTCTGCTTCTTCGTCGGCACGAAGACCGACGAATAGCCCATGCCCAGCTCGGCGGCGAGGTCGATGGTCTCCGGGCTGCCGGTGCCCACCAAGTAGAGCTTGGGATGCGGCTTCTGCCAGGGCTGCGGCCAGGTGTTCAGGTAGCGATAGGAATAGAACTCGCCCTGGTACTGGGTCGGCCCCGGCTGGGTCCAGGCCTGCAGCAGGATGTCGATCGATTCCCGGAAGCGCTTGCGCGCCGTCGCCGGGTTGATCGGGTTCACCCAGTATTCCATGCCGGTGCCCAGCGGCAGGGCGGCTTCCAGCCGGCCGCCGGACATCACGTCCAGCATGGCATATTCCTCCGCCACCCGGTGCGGGTATTCCAGGTTCAGCGGCGTGCCGAAGACGCAGATCTTCGCCCGGCTGGTCTGCGGGATCAGCGCCGCGGCGATCAGGCTGGGCGCCGGCATCATCGAATAGGCGGTGGAATGATGCTCGTTCACCACCAGCGCGTCGAAGCCCAGCTTGTCGGCCAGCACCATCTCCCGCAGGTAGCGGTCATAGAACTGCTTGCCCTTCGCCGGGTCGAAATGCCGGTTCGGAAAGTCGACCCATGTCGAGGGATAGGATTCATGGTTCTCCGGATAGTCCGAATAGGGCATGAAGTGGAAAAAATAGAATTGCAGGTCTTCGGTCGAAGCCATCTCGGCCTCCTTGCATGCAGCAGGTGACGATGCCCCGGAAGGGATCGGGGGTCCTGCGGCGCGCGCGCCGCAGGACCTTGCCAGGACCTGGCAGGTCAGGCCTGCAGGAACCCCGCCACGTCGTCCACGGCCTGGCGCTTCTCGTCCAGCACCAGGTGGCCGGCCGCCGGATAGCGCTTCACCTCCGCCTTCGCGATCAGCTTCTGCCAGTGCGGCGCCTGGCCGGCGGGAATGATCCGGTCTTCCTCGCCCCAGACCAGCAGGGTCGGCACGGTCACCCGGTGCAGCCACTTGGCCAGCTTGGAATCGTAGGTCCGGTCCCACAACAGGCGCGCGACCGAGGTCATCTCCCGGTAGCCGCCGACGATGAAGTCGACATCCGGCTCCGCCGGCAGGTGCGGCTTGATCACCTCGAAATCGTGCACCAGCAGCGCCGGCAGTTCCTCGCCCGGCACGCTGAACAGGTCGGTCGACGGTGCCTCCGGCACCCGCAGGCCGGCAGGCGCGACCAGCACCAGCTTCTTGATCCGGTGCGCATGCTGGGTGGCGAACTTCGCGGCCATCCAGCCGCCCAGCGAGAAGCCGACCAGGTTGAACCGCTCCAGCCCCAGCGCGTCGAACAGGTCCAGGTAATGCATGACATAGTCCTGCATCTGGTTGATCGACTCGTCGTCGCCGGACTCCGCAAAGCCCGGATGGAACGGGATGATGACCCGGAAATGTTCCATCCAGGGCTTGGCGAACTCCCAGCCGTGGAAGGTGCCGCCCCCGTGCAGGAAGACCAGGGGCTCGCCCTTGCCGCCGCTCAGGACCACCGACTTCACGCCGTTGATGGTGTATTCGTCACGCGAGAATTCTGCCATCGCGCGTTCTCCTCCAGTTGATATTCCCCTTTCGCGGGGCATTGCATGCGCGGCCCCGCGACGGGGCCGCCCGTCGATCGGCCGGCCGGCGCCGGCGCGGCGCTATTCGGCGGCCTGGGCCAATTCCATCCGCGGCACCAGGTCGGGCGCCTTCTTGCGCAGGCGCGGGATCACCTCCTCGGCGAACAGGGTCAGGTTCTTCACCGTCTGCCAGTGCGGCATGGTGCCCAGATGGCCGTTGAAGATGATGCGGTTGGACTGCGCCTCCTCCGACCAGCCGGCGATCGCCTCCGCCACCTTGTCGGGGGTGCTGGCGATCACCCGGAAATTGTCGGTCAGCACGTTCCAGTCCAGGTCGCCGTGCAGGTTGGGGGCCGACAGGCGCTTCTTCAGCTCCCCCGTGGAGACATAGCCCGGCGGCATCAGGTAGCGCGGCGTGGTGCGGGCGCCATGCTTGAAGAAGAACAGGATATGCTCCATGAACTCCTCGACCGCCTTCTCCTCGGTCTCGGCGACATAGACCATCGCCATGATCACCGCCTTGTCGCGGGTGAACTCGTGGCCATGCTTCTTCGACTTTTCGCGCAGGTCGGCGAAAGCCTGGTTCTGCTTCTTCGTCGGCACGAAGACCGACGAATAGCCCATGCCCAGCTCGGCGGCGAGGTCGATGGTCTCCGGGCTGCCGGTGCCCACCAGGTAGAGCGGCGGGTGCGGCTTCTGCACCGGCTGCGGCCAGGTGTTCAGGTAGCGGTAGGAGTAGAAGTCGCCCTGGTACTGGGTCGGCCCCGGCTTGGTCCAGGCCTGCAGCAGGATGTCGATCGATTCCCGGAAACGCTTGCGCGCCGTCGCCGGGTTGATCGGGTTCACCCAGTATTCCATGCCGGTGCCCAGCGGCAGGGCGGCTTCCAGCCGGCCGCCGGACATCACGTCCAGCATGGCATATTCCTCAGCCACCCGGTGCGGATATTCCAGGTTCAGCGGCGTGCCGAAGACGCAGATCTTCGCCCGGCTGGTCTGCGGGATCAGCGCCGCGGCGATCAGGCTGGGCGCCGGCATCAGGCTGTAGGCGGTGGAATGATGCTCGTTCACCACCAGGCCGTCGAAGCCCAGCTTGTCGGCCAGCACCATCTCCCGCAGGTAGCGGTCGTAGAACTGCTTGCCCTTGGCCGGGTCGAACAGGCTGTTGGGAAAGTCCACCCAGGTGGACGGATATTTTTCATGGTCCGCGGGATAGTCCGCGTAGGGCATGAAGTGCATGAAATAGAACTGGAGATCTTCCGTCGAAGACATCGCTTCCTCCTTGGCTCCCGCAAAGTGCGCCATTATCCTCGCGCCTGACATGGAGCTGCCCAGAAGGCGCCGATGGCGTTCGCAATGCGAACTTTTGTTCGTCTTTCGCAACATTATGCCATCGGCCCGCGTCCGGGTGTCAAGATCTTACCGGAGATGGCCGGCATGGACAGCCGAGGCCGGCGGGACCGCCCGTGCGACAAGGCCGCCCAAACCCGGCCCGGATCCCGCCCCGCGGATCCCGCCCGCGGATTCCGCCCGCGGATCCCGATTGACCCGGGCGGTCACCGTCCGTAAGCTGAAATTGTGCGCAGTCCGCACGTTTGTTCGCAAATCAATCACCGGGACAACCCGGCTCTGAGGGAGGTGCCATATGATCCGCAAGATAATTGCGGCCGCCGCGCTGTCTGCGGCGACCCTGGGTGCGACGGCTGCCATCGCCGCGGATGCGCCCGACAAGATCGTCATCGGCTACGCGATCGCGCTGTCGGGCCCCTATGCGCCGGGCGCCGAATCCACCACCTGGTCGCAGTACAAGCTGTGGCAGGACGACGTGAACAAGGATGGCGGCATCTACCTGTCGAAATTCGACAAGAAGGTGCCCATCGAGTTCATCGCCTATGACGATCGCAGCCAGATCGAGGAAGCGATCCGCCTGAGCGAGAAGCTGATCCTCGACGACGAGGTCGACCTGGTCCTGCCGCCGTGGGGCACCACGACCAACATGGCGGTCGCGCCGATTCTCAACAAGTACAAGTACCCGGCCCTGCACTGGACCTCGGGCTCCGACACGGTGAAGAAGTTCGGCGAGCGCTGGCCCTATTCCTTCTGGCCGCTGGTGCATCCGACCGAGGCGGTGACGCCGATCGCGGAATTCCTGGCCGCCAAGAAGAAGGCCGGCGAGATCAAGGGCCGCATCGCGGTGATGAGCATCGCCGACCAGCTGGGCACCGAACTGAACAACGCCATGGTCGCCGCCGCGGAGAAGACCGGGCTGGAGATCGTCTACAACAAGACCTACCCGCTGGGCGTGTCCGACTTGTCGGCGCAGATCAACGAGATGAAGGCCCTGGAGCCCGACGCCTTCTTCGGCTTCAGCTATCCGACCGACACCTTCATGCTGACCGAGCAGTCGATCGTCCTGGGCTTCAGCCCCGCCATGTTCTACACCGCCATCGGCACGCCCTTCCCGGCCTTCAAGGGCAAGTTCGGCGACAAGGTGCAGGGCATCATGGGCTATGGCGGCCTGAACCCCGACGTGCCCGGTCATGCCGACTACCAGAAGCGGCACATGGCGATGTTCAACCGCCCGGCGGAAGCCGGCGCGGCGGGCAACTACGCCACCCTGCAGATCCTGCAGAAGGCGATCGAGGAAGCCGGCGAGATCGATCGCCAGAAGATCCGCGACAATATCGCCAACGGCACCTTCCAGACCGTGATCGGCGAGTTCAAGTTCGAGAACCAGTTGACGGTCAATCCCTGGGCGGCCGCCCAGTGGCAGGACGGCACCTTCGTCGGGGTCTTCCCGAAGAGCCGCGAGGGCGCCCGCGACCTCGTCTTCCCGAAGCCGAAATGGTGAGTCCCGGACATTCCTGTCCGGTGCGCGGCACCGACGCCTGAGGCGATGGCCCGGCCCCTGCGGGGTCGGGCCGTTCCTCCGGCAGTCGGGCCCTCCGCTTCCGCCTGAAAGGTCGAACCAGCCATGACCGTCATCCGATGATCGTCTTCGAGGTCCTGCTCAACGGCATCGTGCTGGGGGGGATGTATGCCCTGCTGGCGTTCGGCCTGAACCTGCAATACGGCGTCGCGCGGATCATGAACCTGTCCTATGGCGAGTTCCTGATGACCGCCGCGTTCGGCGCGTTCTGGTTCTTCACCCTCTATTCCATCGACCCGCTGCTGAGCATGATCGTCAGCGTGCCGCTCTCCTTCGCGGCGAACTGGATCATCTATCGCGTGATCCTGGTGCCGCTGGTGCGGCGCGCGCCCAGCCGCGACGCGCTGGAGGCGGATACCATCCTGGTCACCTTCGGCCTCTTGTTCGCGATCCAGGGCGTGGCCCTGCTGCAATGGGGCGGCGAGTATCGCGGCTATACCTACCTGGCGGTGCCGCTGGACATCCTGGGCGCGACGATCGCGGCGAACCGGCTGCTGGCCTTCGGCGTCGCCTGTGTGATCGGCGTCGGCGCCTGGCTGATCCTGAAATACACCCGCGTCGGCACCGCGCTGCGCGCCCTGGCGATCGACCCGGTCGCCGCGCAGCTGGTCGGCGTGAACGTGCCGCGCCTGTCGGCGCTGGCCTTCGCCTCGGGCGGCGCGATGATGGCGGCGGCCGGCGTGCTGGTGTCGATGTTCCTGTCCTTCAACCCGTCGGTCGGCGTGCTCTACACCCTGAAGGCGCTGATCGTGGTGATCATGGGCGGAGTCGGCTCCATGCTGGGCAGCCTGGCCGCCGGCCTGCTGCTGGGCCTGGCGGAAGGCTTCGGCGCCTGGCTGGTCGATCCCGGCCTGACCCTGGCGATCAACTTCGCGATCTTCCTGCTGGTCCTGCTGCTGCGGCCGAAGGGCCTGTTCGCCCGTGCCTGACACCACGCCGTCCATGGCCGCGGCCCGGTCCGGGAAGCCGGCGACCGGCGGGCTGGCCCCCCGGCACCTGGCGACCCTCCTGGCGCTGGCGGCCGGCATCGCCCTGCTGGCCTGCCTGCCGCTGTTCATCTCGCGCTACTATGTCTCGCTGCTGATCTCGATCCTGGCCTTCTCGGTGCTGACCATGTCCTGGTCGGCATTCTCCGGCCCGACCCGCTACATCTCGCTCGCGACCTCCGCCTTCTACGGGGTCGGCATCTACTGCGTGGCGATCTTCTCCGAGAGCCTGCCACTGCCGCTGATCCTGCTCCTGGCCGCCGGCGTGTCCTTCGGTCTGGCGCTGCTGATCGGCCTGTCGACCCTGCGGCTCAGCGGGATCTATTTCGTGATCTTCACCTTCGGCCTGGCCGAGCTGACCCGGCAGCTGATGACCTGGTACGAGATCAACCAGACCAAGTCGCTGTCGCGCTACATCTTCGTGGAGGTCGATTCCCACGACATCTACTGGATGCTGCTGGCGCTGGCGGTCGCGACCCTGGGCGTGACCTGGGCGCTGCAGCGCTCCCGCCTGGGCTTCGCCCTGCGCGTGGTGGGCGAGGACGAGACCGTCGCCCGGCATTCCGGCATCGACACCACCTGGATCAAGGTGCTGGTCTTCGCCCTGACCTCGATGCTGATGGGCCTGGCCGGCGCGATGGTGTCGATGCGCTGGACCTATGTGGACCCCAATGTCGCGTTCAACTCCTTCGTCTCGTTCCAGGTGCTGATCATGGCCCTGCTGGGCGGCATCGGCCGCCTGCACGGGCCGATCCTGGGCGTGGTGCCGCTGGTGCTGCTGTCGGAGTTCCTGTCCGGCAGCTTCCCCTACCACTTCACCATCGTGCTGGGGATCTGCTTCATCATCATCGTCTTCTTCATGCCAACCGGGGTGGCCGGCCTGCTGGACAAGCTGTTCCTGCGGCTGGGCTGGAAGAAGCCATGACCGCCCCCGCCGCGCCGCTCCTGCAGGTCGAGGGGCTGTCGAAGCGCTTCGGCGGCCTGCAGGCGGTGAACCAGGTCGGCTTCAGCATCGCGCAGGGCCAGATCTATGGCCTGATCGGCCCGAACGGCTCCGGCAAGACCACGGTGATGAACCTGCTCACCGGCGAGCTGCCGGCCGATTCCGGCACCGCGCGGCTGCAGGGCGACGACCTGATCGGCCGCCGGCCGCACGAGATCAACCGCCGCCGGGTCGCGCGGACCTTCCAGCTGGTCCGCGTGCTGGGCGGCATGACGGTGCGCGAGAACGTGCTGCTGGGCCGGCTCTATGGCGCGGAGCCGACCGGCCGCGCGGCGGCGCAGGACGAGGCCGAGCAGCTGATCGCCGAGGTCGGCCTGGCCGAGCTGGCCGGGCAGGCGGCGGGCCAGCTGACCTATATCGACCAGAAGCGGCTGGAGCTGGCGCGGGCGCTGGCGACCCGTCCGGTGCTGCTCTTGCTGGACGAGTGGCTGGCCGGGCTGAACCCGACCGAGCTGCAGGTCGGCATGCAGCTGATCGAGACGATCCGCGACCGCGGCGTGACGGTGCTTATGGTGGAGCATGTCATGCATGCGATCCGCCGGCTCTGCGACCGGGTGGCGGTGATGAATGCCGGCAGCCGGATCGCCGAGGGCCTGCCCGACGAGGTGCTGGCCGACCCGGAGGTGGTGCGCGCCTATCTGGGCGACGAGGATGACGAGGAGCCGGCGATGCGCGAGGGCAGCCATGCTTGAAGACGATGATGCTTGAAGTCCGGGATGTCCGCGTGTTCTACGGCAAGCATGCCGCCCTGCAGGGCGTCTCGCTGGAGGTGCGCCGCGGCGAGACCGTGGTGATCCTGGGCGCCAACGGCGCCGGCAAGACCACCCTGTTGAACACCATCTCCGGCCTGGTCCCCAGCGAGCCGGGCAGCCATATCAGCTTTTCCGGCGCCACCATCCACGACCGGCCCGCGCCGCAGATCGTCGAGGCCGGGATCTCGCTGGTACCGGAGGGGCGGCGCATCTTCGGCGACCTGAGCGTGCACGAGAACCTGCGGCTGGGCGGCTATCCGAAGCGCGCCCGCGCCCGCGAGGCGCAGAACCTGGACCATGTGCTGACCCTGTTCCCGCGCCTGGCGGAGCGCCGCAACCAGGCCGCCCGCACCATGTCGGGCGGCGAGCAGCAGATGCTGGCGATCGCCCGCGCCCTGATGGCGGAACCGGAGCTGATCCTGCTCGACGAGCCCTCCATCGGCCTCAGCCCGCGCCTGACCAAGGAGCTGTTCGCCGCCCTGGCCGGCCTGCGCGACGACACCCGCGCGATCCTGCTGGTGGAACAGAACGCCCAGGCCAGCCTGCGCATCGCCGATCGCGCCTACCTGCTGGAGAACGGCCATATCGCCCGCGGCGGCGACGCGAAGGAACTGCGCAACGACCCCGCCGTGCAGCGGGCCTATCTGGGGCTGGAATAGGACGGTCAGCGAGAAGGGCTCCAGGGGTCGATCACGGTGAAGCCGGCGGCCGCGAATGCACTGGCGTCGCGGGACGCGACGGCGAATGCGCGGGACGCCGCGATCGCCGCGATGTAGCCATCGGGGACCGGAAAGCCCATTCCCGCGACACGCGCCTTGACGGCCAGATCGGCATAACGGCGTGCCGCTTCGGTATCGAAGGACAGGATCCGGTCCGCGAACAGCTCCAGCATGCCGTCGAGCGCATCCGTCAGCCTGTCCCTGCGCCTGCCCCCGGGGAGCGCACCGATGCCGAACATGAGCTCCGCGACGGTGACGCTGGAGAGATAGAGGGTCTCCGCAACCTGTTCATCGAACCAGTGCCGGACCGCCGGATCCGGCTCGGGCTTCATGGCCTCGGAGACGACATTCGTGTCGAGGAGGATCATTCGAAACGCAGCGGCTCGGCGGGCTTTCTGTCGCGGGCCTGATCGAGGGCTTCGACATCGGCGTTGGTGACCCCGATCTTCCGGCTCATATCTGCAAGCGCTGTGCCCAGGCGCAAACGGTCTGCCGGTCGTACGGCTGCTTCGAGGATGCCACGCATTTCCGCTTCCGTACTGCGGTTGTGCTGTGCGGCGCGGACCTTCAAGGCCCGATGCACTTCCTCGGAAAGGTTGCGAATGGTGACGGCAGCCATGATAGCGTTCCTCCACAACCTGATAGCATTGCCATCAAGATAGCTTTTCCGCCATCAGCCTGCAAGGGTGCTGGACAGCACCGGCTGCGCCGCCACCGGCTCCTTCTCGATCAACGATCCATGCCGACGGCCGCTCCGCCTGGCTGGCGGAATGGGTCATCGGGCAATGCCCGATGACGGGTCAAGCCATGGGACGACGAGAGGAGACAGGCTCTGAAGGACTGACGCGAGGCCCCGCCGCCATTGCTGCCGCGCGCCTCGTGGGCGACACTCGCGCCACGATCCAGCATCGGAGGACGGGACATGAAGGTCGAAGGGGGCTGCTATTGCGGCGCGCTGCGCTACGAGGTCGAGATGCGGCCGCTGACGAGGGTCCAGTGCCATTGCCGCGAATGCCAGTACATCACCGGCGGCGGGCCGAACTTCACCATGGCGCTGCCCAAGGCGGGCTTTGCCTATACCCGGGGCGCGCCGAAGAGCTTCACCCGCAGCGACCTGGAGACGCCGGTGACCCGCGAGTTCTGCGGCAATTGCGGCACCCATATCCTGACCCGCGCGCCGCGCCTGCCCGAAGCGGTGCTGGTCAAGGTCGGCAGCCTGGACGACCCTGCGGTGTTCGAGAAGGCGCAGGCCGCGATCTTCACCATCGACAAGCAGCCCTTCCACCTGATTGCCGGCGACGTGCCGGCCTTCGAGCGCCGCCCGCCGCCCACCCCGCCGCGCTGAGCCGCCGCCCGGCCAGGGTCATGCAACAGCCGTCCGCCCTGCCCGCGCGCCGCTGCCGGCGCGGACCTGTGCCAGGAAGGCATCGTTCAGCGCCCGCGCCGTCGCGTTGAAGGCCGGCAGCGCGGCGGCGACCGCGGCCTCGACCCGCGGCACCGCGCCGGCGCCGAACTGCGCCTCCAGCGAAGCCTTGTAGGCCGGGATCGCCGCCCAGTCGGCCACCGTCGTCTCGCCCACCTCGAAATGGAACTGCAGGCCCCAGGCGGCGCGGCCATAACGGAAGGCCTGCACCGGGCAGGGATCGCTTTCCGCCAATGCCGCCGCGCCCTCCGGAAGGCGGTGGATTCCGGCGCTGTGCCACTGGAAGACGTCCATCTGCGCCGGCCGGCCGGCCAGCAGCGGATCGGTGCGGCCGGCATCGGTCAGCCGCACGCGGCCCACGCCGACCTCGCCCGGCGGCATCATCGCCACATCGCCGCCCAGCGCATCCGCCAGCATCTGGTGGCCCAGGCAGATCCCCAGATAGGGGCGGTCCTCGACCCCCACCCAGCGGCGCAGCAGGGCCTTCTCGTCGGCGAGCCAGGGATATGCGGCCTCTTCCCAGACATCCATCGGCCCGCCCATCGAGACGATCGCCGCATAGCCGGCGGTGTCGGCCGGCAGGGCCTCGCCCGCGTCCAGCTCGACCTTGTCCCAGCCGATGCCTTCCGCCCGCCAGAGATCGCGGAGCGTGCCAGGATGCTCCACCGGATGATGCTGCAGCACCAGGAACTTCATCGCCTTGCACCTTGCACGGGCCCCTGAGGGCAGGGGCGAACCGGCGATACTGTAGCCTGCGACGCGGCGGTTGCCAGCTGCCGGATGACCGGCCGGACCGCCCCGGCGATGCTTTTTCTTTGTCCGGTTTCGAACAGTCAAAAACTGGCTGGTTCTTTTAGCGAGTGTCCCAAATACAACATCGCCAACCACTGACGAGACAGATAAAGTTCGCCGGCCCTGCTCTGGGGCGGGGGGAAACAGGTCTTGAAAATTCGGACAATGAGGCGTGCCGCGGCGCGCGCACTCGGGCTCGCGGCCCTGGCTCTGGGCAGTGGCAGCCTGATGCAGGCTGCAGAGGCGCAAACCAGCTACCAGACCCTGAACTTCGGGACGAACGGCACGTTCCTCACCGGCATCCGCGCCGACAACATCGTCGGCAACTACACGATCCCGGGCAAGACCGAGACCGGCGGCCTCTACTACAACATGACGTCGCGGACCTGGTCGCCGATGCCGGAAGCCACCGCGAACGGCGCGAACTTCCCCGGCGCCATCGGCTCCTCGCCCTACGGGCCGCATTTCGGCAATCCCAACGGCATCCTGCGCGTGGTCGGCAGCTACCAGACGGCGGCCTCGGCACCGTACGACCTCAGCTACCTCTATGACGGCGCCAAGGCGCCGGGAAGCCAGATCACGAACCTGGCCTACCCTGGCTCCGATACGCTCTACACCATCGCGCACAGCACGTTCGGGCATCTCGCGGTCGGCAATTACGACACCCGCCTCGCGACCGGCAATGCCTTCATCTACAACATCGATACCGGGACCTACACCACCAACAACATCCCCGGGGCGATCAGCACCACCGTCTATGGGATCTATGGCGACAAGGTCGCCGGCGGCTATGGCGCGCTGAGGGTCAACGGCGTCCTCCACGCAGAGCATGGCTATATCTACGACCTCACGACGGGCACCTATGTCACCTACGACCATCCGGGTGCCGTCGCCACCCATTTCGAAGGCATCACGGGCGCCGGGCGAACGGACGAGTACAATCTCGTCGTCAACTGGGTGACCGCAGACGGCACCGTGCATCCGGCAGTCATGCATGTGAACGCCCTGGGCATCGCAACCTGGCACGCGATCGACATCCCGGGCACGGTCGTCTCGTCGAATTCCGCCTATGGCGACAATGTCGTCGGCATCTATGTCAACGCGTCCGGCATCAACGGCTATCTCGCCACCATCCCGGGCATCTACAACCCGATCCGCAACACCGGCGCCCTGACCTCGAGCACAGTCAATGCGGCCGCCCTCGACGGCCGCAAGGGCGATGACATCATCAATAGCGGCACCGTCCAGGTCAGCGGCAATGGCGGCATCGGCATGCGCGGCGAGACCTATGGCGTGCTGAGCAATACCGGCACCATCAGCGCCACCGGAATCGCCGGCGCCGGGGCGGAGATGCATGGCCTCTACGGCACCCTGCTGAACTCCGGCACCCTGCAGGCCCCCGCAATCGCCGATGCGGTGCGCACCGGCGCCGACGCCTACGGCACCCTGATCGTCAACACCGGCATCATCGACGGCCGGATCGCCGCGACGGCGGGGGCGGCAAAACGGTTCGAGAACAGCGGCTGGCTGGGTGTCAGCGGCACCGGCGTGCCGATCGCCCACTACTTCGGCGGCACCTTCGTGCAGACCTCGGCCGGCACCTTCGCGGTACGCATGACCGACACGGGCAACGACACGCTGGGCATCACCGGCACGGCGCGGCTCGCCGGCACCCTGGCGGCCTCCTTCCAGGCTTCGTCCCTCGCGCCGAGCTACACGCTGATCGGGACCACCCAGGGGATCACCGGCACCTTCGACACCCTGGCCACCGCCGGCCTGCCGGCGCTGTACAAGGCAAGCCTGGGCTATGGCTCGACCGCGGTGACATTGAACGTCGCCGCCAACCTTGCCGGCCAGCCGAACGGCACGCCGGACCAGCGCGCGGTGGGCACGGCCCTCGACCGCATCGTCAACACCACCACGAACGGCATGCTGACGAGCCTGCCGGCGGCGCTCACCCCGCTCTACAGCCTGACCTCGAGCCAGCTGCCGGGCGCGCTGGACGCGCTGTCCGGCGAAGCCTATGCGAGCGAGCAGAGTGTCCAGGTCGGCGACAGCCTGTACAGCCGCCAGGCCCTGCTCGGGCGCGTGCGCCAGGCGGGCTATGCCAGCCAGGGCGGCCCGCTGCAGGCGCTGGCCTATGGCGGCCCGGTGGTTGCCGACCAGCCGGCGCCGTCCGGCCTGGCGGCTTCCGCCGACGGACAATCGGCACCGGGCTCCAGGGGCACGGTCTGGGCACAGACCTTCGGCGGCTGGAGCGACTATAACGGCGGCAGCAATTCGGCGAGCGTCGATGCAACCTTCGGCGGGATCGTCTCCGGCGTAGATATCGACGTCGATCCCTGGCTGCTGGGCGCGGCGCTGGGCTATACCCGGTCCAGCGCCGACACCGACGCGCTGGCCAGTTCGAGCGATACCGACAGCCTGCTGGCGGCGGTCTATGCCGGCACCGGCTTCGGGCCCTGGAACTTCCGGCTGGGCGCCAGCTATGCCTACAACCAGATCGACGCCTCGCGCACCATCGCCTATCCGGGCTATTCCGCGCAGGCGAATGCGGATTACGACGGCAGCACGAAGCAGCTGTTCGGCGAAGTCGGCTATGGCTTCGCCGTCGAGAAGCTGGCGCTGGAGCCCTTTGCCGGCCTCTCCTATACCCGTATCGACACCGACGGCTTCAGCGAGACCGGCGCCTCTGCCGGCCTGACCGGCGAATCCTCCTCGATGGGTGTCGGCAATTCCGCGCTCGGCCTGCGGCTGGCAACAGACGTGGCGCTGTCCAACGGCATGGCGCTGCAGCCCCATGCCTCGGCCGCCTGGCAATACGCCTTCGGCGATGTCACGCCGGAGATGCAGATGGCATTCCTCAGCGCCCCGGCGGCAAGCTTCACCGTCGCCGGCGTACCGCTGGCGAGGAACACCGCGCTCGTGGACCTCGGCGCCGACCTCCAGCTCAGCGAGCGGGTCCGGTTCGGCCTCTCCTATCTCGGCCAGTTCGCCGACGGCGTGACCGTCAATGCCGTGCAGGCCAATCTGCGCTGGCAGTTCTAGACCGATCCGCGCGGCGGGCCCCGTCCGGAGCGGCGGCGCCTGACCCGGAGGCCGGAATCTGCGATGCTTGCCGATCACAGGATGCGGCAGGCGGATGCGGGACGATCGGCCAGGAGTGACGGTGCTGCGGCAACAGACCGCCGCGGGCGGCTGGGAGGCGGTGATCGCCCCGCCGGACCCGCGGCTGCGCGCCCTGGTCTCGGGCAATTATCACGGCTGGACGGAACATGCCGCCGGCCCGGTGACCCGGCGCGAGGTGCCGAAGGCGGCGGTGCCGCTGATCCTCAATTTCGGCCCGCCCTTCCTGGTGACCTCGCCAGCGGATGGCGGCGGCACCCTGCGCCCCTACGGCTCCTTCCTGGCCGGAATGACGGCCCTGCCGGCGCTGACGGTGGCGGAGCGCTACAGCCATTGCCTGCAGGTCAACCTGACCCCGCTGGGCGCCTGGCAGGTGCTGGGCCTGGCGATGCACGAACTGACCGACCGGGTGGTGGCGCTGGAGGATGTCCTGGGGCCGGCGGCGGCACTGCTGGTGGAGGAACTGGCCGGCGCCAACGGCTGGCCGCAGCGCTTCGGCCTGCTCGACCTGGCCCTGCTGCGACGCGCGGCCGGGCATCGCGCGCCCACCCCGGAGGTGGTGCATGCCCTGGCGCGGCTCGACAGCAGTTGCGGGACGGTCGCCATCGGCGCCCTGGCGGCCGAGACCGGGGTCAGCCGGCGCCGCCTGATCGACCGCTTCCAGGTTCAGGTCGGCCTGACGCCGAAGGCGCTGGCCCGCATCCTGCGCTTCAACCGCGCGGTCGGCCTGCTGACGGCGCCGCAGGGCGAGCCCGACCTGGCCGATATCGCGCTGGCATGCGGCTTCTACGACCAGGCGCATTTCAACCGCGAGTTCCGCAGCCTGGCGGGCTGCACGCCCCGCGGCTTCCTGCGGGACGGCGGCGCGATCCACGAGCTGGGCGACTTCCCGGCGGCGGAGGCCTTTACCGGTCAGCCGTAGAGCCGGGTGTGCCCGACAGGTGGGCGCCGAACACCGCCTGCTCGATGCCCTCGCCGGTGCCGGCATGGGGCGGCGGCGATGTACCTGCCGGCTGCGGCCAGCCGGTGGCCCCCAACTGCAGCCTGCTGGCGCCATGGATGTCACGCGCCAGGCCGGCGCAGAGCGCGTCCTGACCTGCCGGCGCCAGCAGGGTGACACCAAGCGGCAGGCCGTCCGCGCGGCTGCCCGCGGGCACCGCGATACCGCACATGTCCAGCAGGTTGACGAAGTTGGTGTAGGTGCCCAGCCGGCTGTTGGTGCCGATCGGGTCCGCCTCCACCGCCGCGACGGTGTAATGGGTCGGCGCCGTCGGCAGGCAGAACAGGTCGACCGAGGCCAGCACCGGCGCCAGCTTCGCCTTGTAGGCCTGCAGCGCATAGAGCCCGTTGAAGGCGTCGACGGCCGTCAGCTTCCGCGCGCCGCCGATGATCGTCGCGGTCACCGGGTGCAGCGCCGCCTCGTTCGCCTCGATGAACGCCGCGATCGCGGCGTAGCGCTCCGCCACCCAGGCGCCCTCGTAGAGCAGCGCGGCGGTGGCATAGAAGTCGCCGAACGGCACCTCCACCAGGCGGCAGCCCAGCCCTTCCAGTGCCGCAAGCGCGGCCTCGTAGCCGGCCTGCATCGCGGCATCGCCGAAGAACTGCCGGTCCGCCGGCGCCGGCACGCCGACGGCCAGGGCGGGCGGGCGGGCGGGGGCGGGCGGCACCGCCACATCCCTGGAATAGGGGTCCCCCGCATCCCGGCCGGCCGCGGCACGGAAGGCCTGCCAGGCATCGTCGACGGTCAGCGCGAAGACCGAGACGCAGTCCAGGGTGCGGCAGGCCGGCACCACGCCGCGGGTGGACAGGGCGCCGACGCTGGGCTTCAGCCCGACGATGTTGTTAAGCCCGGCGGGAATCCGGCCGGAGCCCGCGGTGTCGGTGCCCAGCGCGAAGCTCACGATGCCGCGCGCCACCGCCACGGCGGAACCGGACGAGGAGCCGCCGGGCACCAGCGCCGGGTCGACCGCGTTGCGCGGGATCGGATGCGGGCTGCGCAGGCCGACCAGGCCAGTGGCGAACTGGTCCAGGTTGGTCTTGCCGATCGCCAGCGCGCCGGCGGCTTTCAGCTGCGCCACCACGGTGGCGTCGCGATCGGGCAGATAGGCATAGTCCGGGCAGGCAGCCGTGGTCGGCATGACGGCCACGTCGATATTGTCCTTCACCGCGAAGGGAATCCCCCAGAGCGGCTTCGCGACGGGGTCGAAGGGGCCCAGGGCCGCCGCCTCGGCGCGCAAAGCCTCCGGGTCGGCCAGGTGGATGAAGATGCCCGGATCGTCCGCCGCGGCGATCCGCGCGGCCACCATCGCCAGCATGTCATGCGGCGACAGGCCGCCCGCATAGGCGCGGTGCAGGCTGCCGATGTCGAAGGGCTGGCCGGTCATCCGGCGACTCTCCCGGGACGGTCGTCGGTCATGATTCTCCGACGACCTGCACCGGCCGGTCCCATTGGATCAGGACCACGCAGCCGGTATCGGACCAGACCTCGTGCGAGGTGCCCGGCCGGATGATCACCACCGCCCCCTTGCCCGGGTCCCTGCCGCATCGCTCTGTGCGCCGTCCAGCACGACGATAGATTCCATGCCGGCATGGTTGTGCCGCGGCACCCGTGCGCCGGGCGCATAGCGCAGCAGGGCGACGGAGGGCTGCGCCCTCGCCCCGCTCCAGCCAGTGGATCTCCACCTTGTCGCGGAACGGCTCGAAGGCGAGGTCGCGCCATCCGCCTGCGGCCAGTCCCGGCCAGACGCCGTCGCGCCGTGCCGAAGGTCCGCCGGTTTCAGCCATGTGCCAGGCTGCCCCCTATTCCGCCGCATCTTTCTGCTTCTTCTCCCCGAAGCGTCGGGTCGGCTTCGGGATGCCGAAGCCGGTGCCGTCGGTGACCTTCACCTCGTCCTCCCACGGCAGCCGGTAGCGGCCCGCCGCCAGGTCGTGCATGTAGGTATAGGGGCAGTCCTGCGCGCCGCCGGCCACGGCGGAGAAGCCGCGATGGCCGAGCTGGTAGATGTTGTTCTCCATCCCCCAGTTGCGGCGGGCCTCGCGCACCAGGTCCGGGCGGACCTCGGCGCTGGTGATTTCGCCGGGCTGGCCGGAGGTGGCATGGGCGACGATCTGCCCGTCGAAATTGACCACCATCGCCTCGCCCATGGAATCCGCCGAGCCGTCGGAGCCGGCGAGGCAGACACTGGCGGTCGCCATCAGGTTGCAGAACGCGTTCGACTGGTTGGTGAAGCGCCAGGACTCCCGCACGCAGGCGCCATAGCCGGCGGTGCGCAGCATGATCTCGGCGCCCTTGTAGGCGGCCTCGCGCGCCATCTCCGGGAACATCCCGTCATGGCAGATGATCAGTGCCAGCTTGCAGCCGTTGGGCCCGTCGATCACCGGGATGCCCCGGTCGCCGGGCTCCCAGGGCTCCACCGGCACCCAGGGATGCATCTTGCGGTAATAGAGCTTCACCTCGCCCCGGTCGTCGATGACCAGGCCGACATTGAACGGGTTGCCATGGCTGTTGCGCTCCATGATCGAGAAGCAGCCCCAGATCCGATGCTCGATGCAGGCCCGCTTGAAGACCGCGACCTCCGGCCCGTCCAGGTCCGACGTCACGCCGTCATGGATATCCATCGACATGCCGTGCAGGGCGTATTCGGGGAACACCACCAGGTCCATCGTCGGCAGGCCGCGCCGCGCCTTGCCGACCAGGCCGGCGATGACCTCGGCCTGTTCCGCCAGGTCCGCCCGGGTCGCGATCACCGGGGTGCGGATCTGCACCAGGCCGATGACCACGCCATGCTCGCTCTTGTTCCAGCCGCCCAACCCGTTCATCGCGCCCACTCCCATCTGGTGATCGACAGTTCGCCCGGTGCGCCGGCCAGGGCACGGCCGGGCGAGGATGTGGCGATCATGATAGCGAGGGTCGGGATGTAAGGCGCGGCATAGAACAGGTCGTCGCCCTGGGCGACGCGCGCCGGCAGCAGCGACGGTGCAGGAACGCCGGTCGCGTCGGTCATGGCCCGTCTGCCGGAGCGCCGCATCGAAGGGCAATGAGCCGGCACATACCCGTCGTCCTCGGGCTTGACCCGAGGACCCGTTCCGCCAGCTTCGAAGCACGTCACCGATGGCGGAAGGGATCCTCCGCTCGGGGGCCGGGGAAGACGCTGGTTGTGGCAAGGTTGCAGGTATGGCCCAGCTGACGAAGTCCTGGACCGGGCACCAGTCCATCGTCACCGTAATCCTGCGCGGCGGCGGCGCGGCGGCGGGCGAGGCCGCCAAGGGCCATGTCGACAGGGTGGGGGCTGCCGGCGCCGCGTTCGCTGGCAAGGGCGGCTGAACCCGGGACGGGAATGGAGAACCGAAATGATCGAGATGGTGATCGACGGCCGGGCGGCCGACCTGGGCGGCGGGTTTGCGGTCAGCCGCATCCTGCCGTTCCGCGCGCGGCGGATGGTGGGGCCGTTCATCTTCCTGGACCATGCAGGGCCACTCGACCTGCCCGCCGCGGCACGCCGCGCCGCGGATGTCCGCCCGCATCCCCATATCGGCCTGTCGACGGTCACCTACCTGTTCAGCGGCAGCATGACCCATCGCGACAGCCTGGGCATGACGCAGGAGATTGCGCCCGGTGCGGTGAACTGGATGACGGCGGGCCGGGGCATCGCCCATTCCGAGCGGTTCGACGGCGCCCGCGACGGCGACCCGCCGCTGGAAGCCCTGCAAAGCTGGGTCGCGCTGCCCGAGGCTGCCGAGGAACAGGCGCCGGCCTTCGACAGCTATCCGGCGGACAGCCTGCCCACCGCCACGGAGGACGGAACCTGGCTGCGGGTCGTGGCCGGCAGCGCCTTCGGCCTGACCAGCCCGGTGCGCACCCATTCGCCGCTGTTCTATGTCCATGCCGCCCTGCAACCCGGCGCCGCCATCGCCCTGCCCGCCGGGCATGAGGAGCGCGCCGCCTATGTCGCGCATGGCACGGTCGAGCTGGACGGGCGCGCGTTCCGGGCGGGGCAGCTGCTGGTCTTCGCCGCCGGCGCCGCGCCGGCGATCCGTGCCACGACCGCCGCGACGATCGGGCTGCTGGGCGGCGCGCGGCTGGGCGAACGCCATATCTGGTGGAACTTCGTCTCCTCCCGCCGCGACCGGATCGAGCAGGCCAAGGCCGACTGGCGGGACGGCCGGATTCCCCTGCCGCCGAACGACCGCGACGAATGGGCCCCGCTGCCGGCGGACCATCGCAAGCCCGCGCCGCCGGCGATGTCGTGAGGCCGCCAGGGTACCGGCAGCCCTCGGATCAACCGGCCGCGTCGCGCACGAGGTCCGCCTGGCACGCTTCGATCGCGGCCAGCGCCGCCTCCCGGTCGCCCAGCTCGTGCGCCAGCATCAGCGCCAGCTTGGCCAGGAACAGCGGTGCATCGGCGGTCCCGACCTTGTCGATCCCGACGGCCAGGGCCTCGTAGACCTCTTCCATATCGGCAAAGGGCAGCGGCATCAGGATGCCTCCTCCAGGTCGAGCATGTCGGCAAGCCAGGCGGCGATCCGCTCCGGGTCCGCCTCTGCCCAGCGCCCGGCGAGATGCAGGTCCGGCCGCACCAGGTAGAAGGCGCCCGGCGCCGCCGCGTAGCGCGCGGCGATCCGGCCGTCTTCATCCTCCAGGTCCGCCCCCTCGCCGCCGACCCGCAACAGGCGGAATACCGGGTCGATCTCGCCCAGCAGCGCCGCCAGCGCATCGGCAGGCGCTCCCGCCGGCCCGGCACCGCCGAACAGCAGGCCGGTGAAGCCCGGCCCCAGCCGGTCGCTGAGGAAGCCGCCACCGTCCGCCCCCTCGCCCAAGCGCAGGTTCGGTGCCACGCTGCCGGGCAGCGGTCCGCCGCCGAAGGCCGGGTCGTCGGGGGCTGTCAGCGGGCTGTCGGCATAGGTATAGGGCGCCATCTGCCGCGGATTGGCGAAGGGCCGCGCGAAGTCATGCGCCAGCGCCAGGGACAGGGCCGCGTCGCGCATCAGCCGCCAGCCATGGCTGGGCGGGGTCATGAAGCGGGTGCTCTTCGTGGCGTTGGCGAAGACGTCCAGTGTCGCCCCGCGGCGCTCCGGCGTGTAGCTGTCCAACAGCCCGGCGCCTGCCTGCCCGGCCAGCACCCGCGCCAGCTTCCAGCCGATGTCCTGGGCATCGGCGATGCCGTTGTTCAGGCCCCGCACGCCGAAGATCGGCACGATGTGGGCGGCATCGCCGACGAACAGGATGCGCCCGTCGCGGTAATCGTCCAGCGCCAGGGTGTTGGCGGAATAGACGCTCCACCATTCCAGCTCCCAGTCGCCGGCATGGCCGATCTCGCGCAGGATGGCGCCGGCCTTCTCGCGCACCACCGCCTCGCGGGTCGCGTCCTCGGCGCGCTCGCCCGGCTCCAGCTGGTAGTCCAGCCGCCAGATATCGTCGGGCTGGCGATGCACCAGCACCGTGGAGCCCGGATTGCAGGCCGGATCGAAGAAGGCGCGACGGATCGTGGGATAGTCATGTGCCATCCGCAGGTCCGCGATGACATAGCGCCCTTCATGGTTCTCCCCCTGCAGCCGCAGCCCGCGCATCGCGCGCACGGCACTGCGCGCACCGTCGGCCGCGAGCAGCCAGCCTGCATCCAGGCCGTAGCTGCCGCCGGGGTCGCGCACCGTCAGGGACAGTCCCTCCGCTGCCTCCTCGATGCCGGCCAGTTCGCTCTGCCAGCGCAGTTCGACCAGCGGCGCGGCCGCGGCCGCCTGCCAGAGATAGAGCTCGATGTACTGCTGCTGAAGATTGTACATCGGCATGAACTTCTCGTCGGCGCCATGCGGCATCTCGAATTCCAGGATCTGCCGCCCGCGATGGAAACTGCGCCCGGTCGTCCAGGGCAGCGCCTTCTCGAGGAAGGGCGCAACGGCGCCGATCCGTTCCAGGATATGCATGCTCTGGCGGGCGATGCAGATGGCGCGGCTGCCGTCGTTGAAGCTGGCCTTCCGCTCCAGCACCAGGCAAGGCTGGCCATGCGCGGCCAGGGTCAGGGCGGCGACCAGCCCGACAGGGCCGGCACCGGCGATGACCACCTCGTGCCGCTGCCGCGTGGCGCCGGCATCCCGGGGCGGCGGCTCGAAATGCGGATAGCTGAAGTAGAGCGAGTCATGCTCGCCGCGCCCTGCCGGTCTCATCGCCGTCGCGCCTCCCCGTTCCCGTCCGTCCCCTGCCGGATATGTAGCGCAGGCTCACCGGTCCTGCAGCTGTCCCTGCTGCCCGCCATCGCGACCGTGCTCGCGGCACTGGTCCTGGCGCGGGTGCGGGGCGTGGCAGCCCGGCCACCGGCCGCGGGCGGCCATATGGCAGGCCGGCCGGCTGGCGACCGTATCGCCCCGGCGCCATCGCCGGAGCGGCCGAAAGGCCTTTCGTTTCGGTCGCGCCCATCGCTATAGTTTCCCACCGGATGGGCCGCTGGCCCGACCTTTTGCCCCACCTGCCGTGCGGGCCGCTTTACGGAACGACGTGGAATGCGCCCGACACGACGCGAGTTCATGACCTGGGTCGGTGCCGGCGGCATAACGCTCGGCCTGTCGCGACTTGCCCTGGCGGAACCTGTGGCATTCCTCGCGCGCGAGACCCTGCCAGGGCCGGAGGGCTGGAACCCGGCCGCCGGCGGCAAGGGCCGCATCGACGGCGTGGCCAAGGTGACCGGCAGCAAGCTCTATGCCTCGGACTTCCGTGCCGCCGACATGCCCGGCTGGCCGGACGCGACCGCGCACGGACTGCTGGTGCGCGCCCCGGACGCGACGCATCTCTTTACCGGCATCGACCTGGCCGCCCTGGACATGAACGCCCGGCCGGATGTCGTGGTGACGGCGGCGGAGCTGCAGCGCGCCGGCACCAGGGTTCCAGCCTTCTATGCCGGCGACCTGTTCTGCCCCGTCGGGCAGACGCCGCTCTATCTGGGCCAGCCGGTGGCACTGCTGCTGTTCGAGGGTTTCGACGCGTTCGACCGGGCGCGGCTCGCATTCCGCGACCGCCGGCTGGTCACCTTCGGCGCGGAGACCGGGCCGGTGAAGGCGCCCAATTACGGCGCCTGGCGGTTCACGCGGGTGGCGGGCGCAACCCCGGAGGCGCCCGACATCTATGCCCCGATCCAGGAAGGCTGGATCAGCCCGGGCTACACCGACAGCGGCGGCCGGCCGATCTGGAAGGTGCTGCCAACCGCGGCCGGCCCCGCCTATGCGAAGGGCGCCACCCATGGCGAGGAGATCCGCGCCGGCCTGAAGGACCCGGATCCCGGCATGCTGGTGCTCGAGCGCGCATTCGAGACGCAGTCCGTCGACCCGATGTTCCTGGAGCCCGAATGCGGCCTGGCCTGGTACGATACCGGCCGCGAGACCCTTGAAATGGTGCTGGGCGTGCAATCGCCGTACGAGGCCGCCGATGCCGTCGCCTACCTGCTCGGCGAGGCCCGGGCGCCCTGGCGGCCGGCGCATATCGACGCACAGTTCGCCTATATCGGCGGCGGCTTCGGCGGTCGCGACCATACGCCCTTCCCGCTCTACACGGCGCTGGCCGCGATGTTCCTTCCCGGCCGGCCGGTGCGGCTCGCCCATGACCGGTTCCAGCAGTTCCAGGGCGGCATCAAGCGCCATGCCTTCCGGATGCGCACGCAGATCGGCGTGGAGCGGAAGACCGGCAGGATCGCCGCCTTCGCCGCCGACCATGTGCTGGACGGCGGCGGGCTCGCCAATTATTCGCCCAGCGTGGCGGTGGTCGGCGCCACCGGCGCGATCGGCATTTACGACATCCCGAAGGTCGACGTCACCACGGTGGCGGAGCATAGCCGCGGCGTGACCGCCGGCTCGATGCGCGGCTACGGGACCCTGCAGACCATGACCGCGCTGGAGGTCCTGGTCGACGAGATCGCCGCCGCCCTGCCGATGGACCCGATCGCCTTCCGGCGGCGCAACGCGCTGAAGACCGGCGGCCGCACGATGACCGGCAACCCCTATTCGGACACGGTCCGCGCGCCGGAGATCCTGGACAGGCTGGAGCGGCACCCGGTCTGGCGCGACCGGGGGGTGCAGAAGGCCCAGGCTCCGGCCGGCATCCTGGTCGGCACGGGTGTCGCCTGCGTCACCAAGGACTATGGCGCCGGCGCCGACTGCTCCCTCGGCACCGTCGAGATCGGGCCGGACGGCCGGATCGCCATCCATGCCGACGCGGTCGAGATGGGCAACGGCATCGGCACCGCGCTCGCCAACCGGGTGGCACTGCATGTCGGCGGGATCGCCGACCGGGTGACCGTGGCCCAGGTCGATGTCTTCGGGCCGCTGGAACTGGTGACCTCCGGCGATTCCTATTCGATCACCCAGGCGCAGCAGGACGAAGCCGCCCGCGACCCCCGCTGGGTGCCGGGGATAAGCTCGGCCACCAGCGCCTCGATCGGCGCCCATGTCGGCACACAGGCCGCGGCGCAGGCGGCGCAGATCGTCTACCGCTTCGGGCTCTGGCCGGCGGCGCTCGACCTCTGGGGCATCGGCCCGGCGGATCCGCGCGCAATGCTGTGGGAAGAGGCGTTCTGGCAGGACGGCCACCTGATCCTGGCGGGCCTCGACCCGCTGGCGCTGCCGGCGATCGCGGCCCGGGCGCATGCCCTGGGCGGAGTGACCGGCGCGATGGCGCATGCCTTCTCCCGCTGGTCCTGGTCGCGCGCGACATTCAACCTGCCGGGCGGCCCCTGGTCGGCGGATATCGACGCGCTGGCGATCCGCCGGGGCGCGGGCGGTTTCGTGCGGCTGGAGCGCAGCGCCGTCGACTTCCCGCCGGCGGACTACAACCGGATCGGCGCGGCCTTTTCCTCGATGTGCGGCACCCTGGTACGGGTCGAGATCGCGCGCGCCACCGGCGCGCTGCGCATCGCGGCGGCCTACAGCGTCTTCGAATGCGGGCAGGCCCTGGTGCCGGAGGTCGTGCTGGGCCAGGCCCAGGGCGGTTTCGCGATGGGTGTCGGCCAGACCCTGCTGGAGAACCTGCCGGCCTTCGAGGACGGCCCCGGCAACGGCCAGTGGAACCTGGGGGACTATCTGATCGCCCGCGGCTCCGACCTGCCGCTGCACGCGCTGGAGATCGAGATCCTGCCGCCGGCCTCCCCCCGGGAAGGCCCGAAGGGCATGGCGGAAGTGGTGATGATCCCGGTCGTGCCCGCCCTGCTGAACGCCATCGCCGATGCCACCGGCCACCGCTTCCAGGCGCTGCCGGTGACCCAGGCCATGCTCAAGGGGGCGCTGCAGTGACCTCACTTTCCCTGACGATCAACGGCCGCGCCTATGGCCCGATGGATGTCCGCGACGAGCTGACGATGAACGATTTCCTGCGCGAGCATCTCGGCCTGACCGGCACCAAGTTCGGCTGCGGCGCGGCGCAATGCCTGTCCTGCGCCGTGATCGTCGACCGCCCCGACGGGACCAGCCACACCAACCCGACCTGCGTCGTGGCCGCGATCGACTTCGACGGCCTGTCCATTCGCACCGTGGAAGGGCATGCCAAGGACGGCGCCCTGACCGCGCTGCAGACCGCCTTCGTCGAGCATTTCGCCTTCCAGTGCGGCTATTGCACCGCCGGCTTCCTGAACGAGGCGCAGGTCCTGCTGGAACGGCTGGAGCGGCAGAAGGTCGCCCGCGGCGACCTGGAAGAGATCATCGGCCAGGCGCTGGACGGGCATCTGTGCCGCTGCACGGGCTATGTGAAATACCACCAGGCGGTCCGTGACGTCATTCTCGCCGACCCGGGACGCTATCTGGTCTAGCAGGCCGCGCCCGGCGCCGCCGTCTGAGGCAGGACATCATGATCTTCGCATCGCCGCTCCCGCGCCGCCTCAAGGCCCTCGCCGCCGCCTGCCTCCTGGCCGGCCTGGTATCGGCGGCCGCGGCCACCGGCCAGACGGCCGACATCCCGGCCGCCGGCACGCTTGCATCGCCTGACAGCTTCGCCACGATCGAGCCCACGGAGGCGCGCTCGGCTGCGCTGTTCACCGAACTGGGCAAGGTGCTGACTGCCCCGCGCTGCGTGAACTGCCATCCCGCGGGCGACCGGCCGCGCCAGGGCGACGAGCGCCGCCTGCACCAGCCGCCGGTGTTCCGCGGCGCCGACGGCCACGGGCTGCCGGCGATGCGCTGCGACACCTGCCACAAGGCCGCGAACTTCGAGCCCGGCCGGATACCGGGCCATCCGAAATGGCAGCTCGCACCGCTGGAAATGGCCTGGGAGGGCAAGACGCTGGGCCAGATCTGCCGCCAGATCAGCGCGCCCGAACGCAATGGCGGCCGCACGCTGGAGGACCTGGTGGAGCATATCGGCACGGACAGCCTGGTCGGCTGGGCCTGGGCGCCGGGCTATGGCCGCACGCCTGCGCCCGGCACGCAGGCGCAGGCCGGCGCGCTGGTCCAGGCCTGGATCGACACCGGCGCCGCCTGCCCGGACTGAGGCGCGGTCAACGCCCCCGGTCCGCGCAGCACGCCGGCCGACGGATTCCCGCGGCACCTTCAGCGGCGCAGCAATGGCGTCACCGGCCGAAGCTCAATGTTACAGGCACCGCATCCGGCAACCGGAGCCATATGACATTGAACATATATTGAATGATTTCAATATCTTACGGAAAATTGACAGATCTCCGACTCTTGCCTGTTCGTGACGGGCGTCCGGGCCGCAGGACCTGCGCGGCCGGCGCATCGTCGCGGGTCGCGATCTGCCCCCATTCTGCTCAGCCTGCGCCATCGCCGCCCCCGGGCCGCGCCGCCGGCCGGCGACATGCCGCCGGCGGTCGCGGATCGCGCCTGCCCGGAAGTGCCTCAGGCCGCCTGCGCCAGGCCGGACAGCTGCGCCCGGGCCTGCGACAGGGCCCGGGCCTCGGCGTCCGGCCCCATGGCCACACCCTCGACCCGGATCAGTTCCACATCCGTCATGCCCAGGAAGCCGAGCATTGTCCGCAGGTAGGGGACCGCATGGTCGAAGGCGGCGGCCGGCCCGTCGGAATAGACCCCGCCGGAGGCGATCACCAGATAGACCTTGCGCCCGGTGACCAGGCCCTCGGGGCCCTTCTCGCTGTAGCGGAAGGTCTGGCCGGCACGGGCCACATGGTCCAGCCAGGCCTTGAGGGTGGACGGCACGGCGAAGTTGATCAGCCCGGCGGCGATCACGACCGTGTCCGCCGCCAGCAGTTCGGCCACCGCCGCGTCCGACGAGGCGACCGCCTGCGCCTGGGCGGCGCTGCGCGTATCGGCCGGGGCATGGATCCCCGCCGCGAAATCCGACCCGATATGCGGCAGCGGCTGTGCGGCCAGGTCGCGCACCGCCAGGCGGCTGCCGGGACTGGCGGCCTGCAGGCCGCGGGCCAGTTCGCCGGCGATCCGGCTGGAATGGGAGGCCGTGCCGCGCGGGCTTGAGGTCACCAGGAGAATCTCGCTCATCGTCTCGTTCCTTCCGATCGACCCGGCCCGATGCCGGGGTGCTGGAGGAGAGATGGCCCTGGCAATGCATCCTGATAACTGCGAAACTTTCTCTGCGACTCATCGAATTTCTGGATGGATCATGGAGCCGCAGCCGACCCTGGACCAATTGCAGATCTTCCTGGCGGTGATCGAGGCGGGCAGCTTTTCCGCCGCCGCCCGCAAGCTGGGGCGCGCGCAGTCGGTGGTCAGCTACGGCATCGGCAACCTGGAGGCGCAGCTGGGGATCGCGCTGTTCCAGCGCGCCGGCACAAGGCAGCCGCTGCTGACCGCCGCCGGTGCCGCCCTGGCGGAGGATGCCCGGCGCATGACCGCTGCCCTGCAGGCCCTGCGGGCGCGCGCCCACGGCCTGCGCCAGGGGCTGGAACCGGAGGTCCGGCTGGCGGTCGACGCGCTGTTCCCGGCGCCGGTGCTGGCCGATGTGCTGAAGGCCTTCCTGGCGCGGTTTCCCACGGTCGGCCTGCGCCTGCATACCGGCGCGCTGGGCGCGGTCTGGGACCAGCTGCTGCAGGGCGAGGCGGATCTCGGCATCGCCGGCGCGCCGGACAGCCATCTGGACCTGCTCTCGGTGCGCCCGCTGGGCGGCGCCACCATCCTGCCGGTCGCAGCACCCGGCCATCCGCTGGCCTGCCTGCCCGGGCCGGTGCCGGCGGCGCAGGTGCGCGAGCATCTGCAGATCGTCGTCACCGACCAGACCCCGCATACCAGGGGCCGCGACTTCCGGGTGATCGGCCTGACCCCCTGGCGGGTCACCGACATGGCGACGAAGCGCGACCTGATCTGCGCCGGCCTGGGCTGGGGCGGCCTGCCGCACTGGATGGCGGAGGAGGACCTGGCCGCCGGCCGCCTCACGGCACTGGACCTGGAGCCCTATCCACCCAGCCCCTACCGTATCACTGCGCTCTGGCCCGTGTCGCAGCCGCCGGGGCCGGCGGTCAGCTGGCTGGTCGAAGAGGTGCGAGCCGCGCTGGAGGCATGCGCCGGAAGCGCCCGCTGGGACGATGCCGATGCCTGAGGCGATTCCGGGAACGGCGCGACCCGGGAAGAGCAGGACGACCGGTCGTCCCGCGGGGTTGCTGGTCGCCTTCGCGGGCCTGCCGGGCAGCGGCAAGACCACGCTTGCCCGGGCGCTGGCGGCGGCCAGCGGCGCGGTCTATCTGCGAATCGACGCGATCGAGCAGGCGCTGCGGGACTCCGGCATGCTGGCGGGCGAGGTCGGGCCGGCCGGCTATCTGGCGGCCTATGCCCTGGCGGAAGCCAACCTGGCGCTGGGCGCCAGGGTGGTCGCGGATTCCGTCAACCCGCTGCCGGTGACCCGCCAGGCCTGGCGCGATGCGGCGGCGCGGGCCGGTGCGGCCATCGTCGAGGTCGAGATCCGCTGTTCGGACCCGGTGGAGCATCGCCGCCGGGTGGAAGGCCGCCGGCCCGACCTGCCCGGCCTGGTGCAGCCGACCTGGGCGGACGTGCTGGCCCGGGACTATGCGCCCTGGCCCGGCCGCTGCCTGGCGGTCGAGACGGCGGGGCGGACAGAAGCGGATTGCCTGGCCGAGCTGCAGGCCGCGATCTCGCGGCAGCCGGCGCGCTGACCGGCGCGCGGAGAATTTCCGCTGCCCTGTCGGGAAGCCGGCCCGCCATGCGTCCTCGGGATATGGGCGGCGGTCCGCGCGCCGCCCGCCGGAACCTGGAGGGAAGGATGCAGCACAACCCCACCGTCTCGCGCGAAGAATGGCGCGCCGCACGCACCGCCTTGCTGGCGAAGGAGAAGGCCCATACCCGCGCCCGCGACGCGCTGGCCGCGGAACGCCGCGCCCTGCCCTGGGTCAGGGTCGACAAGGCGTATCGTTTCCAGACCGAAGCGGGGGAGCGAAGCCTGGCGGCGCTGTTCGACGGGCGCAGCCAGCTGATCGTGCAGCATTTCATGTTCGGCCCCGACTGGGAGGCCGGCTGCACCGGCTGCTCCTTCGAGGCCGACCATGTGGACGCCGCCTGGCAGCATCTGCAACATCACGATGTCGGCTTTGTCGCGGTCGCCCGCGCGCCGATCGGGAAGCTGGCGGCCTATCGCCGGCGCATGGGCTGGCGCTTCCCCCTGGTCTCGTCGGCGGGCAGCGATTTCAACTTCGACTTCCATGTCTCCTTCACCCCGGCGGAAATCGAGGCGGGCCGGGCGGAGTACAATTTCGAGACGACGGATCCCGGCATCGAGGAACTGCCCGGCGCCAGCGTCTTTCTCCGCGATCCGGACGGCACCGTCTTTCATACCTATTCCAGCTATGGCCGCGGTGGCGAGGAAGTGATCGGCACCTACATGCTGTTGGACATCACCCCCAGGGGCCGCAACGAGAGCGGGCCGATGGACTGGGTGCGCCGCCATGACGAGTATGGCGACTGATCCTGTGGAGAAGGACCCGAGATGCTGTACGCCATCCTCTGCTACGATTCCGAAGAGGCCGTGGGCGCCTGGACCGCGGAGCAGGAGGCCGAGGTGATGGGCCGCCTGCTTGCGGTGCAGGCGGGCCTCGCCGAACAGGGCCGGATGGGGCCGGTCGCGCGGCTGTTGCCGACCACCGCGGCGACCACGGTGCGCAAGGGGCAGGAGCCGCTGGTGCTGGACGGCCCCTTCGCGGAGACCAAGGAACAGCTGCTCGGCTTCTACCTCATCGACTGTGCCTCGCTGGAGGCGGCGCTGCAGGTGGCAAAGGACCTGGCGGTGGCCAGCGGCGGCGGCACCGGCGCCTACGAGGTGCGGCCGGTCCTGACCTTCCAGCCGGGCGATGCCCCATCGTCGGGCGGACCCCTGTCAACGGACAAGGCGGGATGAGCGAGCTCGCCTGGCTCGACGCCGCGCTGGCCGGCGCCAGGCCGCGGGCGGTCGGCGCGCTGCTGCGCTATTTCGGCAATCTCGACCTGGCGGAGGAAGCCTTCCAGGAGGCGAGCCTGCGCGCCCTGCGCAGCTGGCCGCGCAACGGCCCGCCGCGCGACGCGGCCGCCTGGTTGATCCTGGTCGGCCGCAATGCCGGCATCGACCTGACCCGGCGCCGGGCGAAAGAGACCGAGCTGCCGCCGGAAGAGGCGCTGTCCGACCTGGAGGATGCGGAAGCGGCCATGGCGGAGCGACTGGACGGCGCCGATTACCGCGACGACGTGCTGCGCCTGCTGTTCACCTGCTGCCATCCGGAGCTTCCGGCAACGCAGCAGATCGCACTTGCGCTGCGCATCGTCTGCGGCCTGACGGTGCCGCAGATCGCCCGCGCCTTCCTGGTCGGCACCGCCGCCATGGAACAGCGCATCACCCGCGCCAAGGCCCGCATCGCCCAGGCCGGCCTGCCCTTCGAGGCGCCCGGCCCGGTGGAGCGGGCGGAACGGCTGGGTGTCGTCGCCGCCATGGCCTACCTGGTCTTCAACGAGGGCTATTCGGCCGGCGCCGCGACGGCGGGCGCCCGCGCGCCGCTCTGCCTGGAGGCGATCCGGCTGGCGCGGCTGCTGCTGCGGCTGTTCCCGGCGGAACCGGAGATCATGGGGCTGGCCGCCCTGATGCTGCTGCAGCATGCGCGCAGCCCCGCACGCATCGACCGGAACGGCGAGGCGGTGCTGCTGGAGGCGCAGGACCGCAGCCTGTGGGACCGCGGCCAGATCGCCGAAGGCCTGGCGATGCTCGACAAGGCGCTGCGCCATGCCCGGCCGGGCGCCTACCAGGTGCAGGCGGCGATCGCCGCCCTGCACGCCCGGGCAGGCCGCGCGGCGGATACCGACTGGGCCGGCATCGACCGGCTCTATGCCAGCCTGGAACGGCTGCAGCCCTCGCCGGTCGTCACCCTGAACCGGGCGGTCGCCGTCGCGAAGCTGCAGGGCCCGGCCGCCGCGCTGGAGATGATCGAGCCGCTGGGCGGGCGGCTGGCCGACTATTTCCATTATCACGGCGCGCGCGGCGCCTTCCTGCAGCAGATGGGCCGGGCGGCGGAGGCCCGCACCGCCTTCGACCGCGCCATCGCGCTGGCGACCACGCCCGCGGAGGCCGCCCATATCCGCCTGCACCTGGACAGCCTGGCCTCGGGGGCACCGGCCTCTTGACGGGAAAAACGTCCAATACCGCCGCCCCGGCCCCGCCTAGTATCGGCGCCACCACAGCCCGACAGGAAAGGAACCGAAGATGTCCGGCAATCACCCCACGATCATTCCCGCGATCCGCTATGCCAGCGCCAACGCTGCCGCCGACTGGCTGGAAAAGACGTTCGGCTTCGCCGGCCATGCCATCCACCGCAATGACGAAGGCGAGGTCGCCCATGCCGAGATGACCCTCGGGAACGGCATGGTGATGTTCGGTGCCGGCACCGGCGCTGCCGACAATCCCTGGGCGAAGGTGCCGATGGGGATCTACGCCGTGGTGCCCGACCCCGACGCCCATTATGCCCGCGCCAAGGCGGCCGGCGCGGAGATCGTCATGGAGCTCTACGACACCCCCTATGGCTCCCGCGAATATTCCGTCCGCGACCTGGAGGGCAATCTCTGGAGCTTCGGCACCTACGACCCCTGGGCGGCACAGCCCGACGAGGGCTGAAGGCGGGCCGCCGGCCCCGGGCAAAACCGCCACCTCCCCGTCATCCTCGGGTCTGACCCGAGGATCCATTCCGCCAGCTTGGCGGCGCCTCAAGGACTGAGGGCAGGCCGGCGGCACCGCGCCACCCCGCCGCATGCGGAATGGATCCTCGGCTCGGGGGCCGAGGATGACGGCTGGGGATGGGCAGGCGCGGCAGGGCGGGCAGGCCGGTGCGGGCAACGGTGCGGGCACCGTCTCTACCCCCGCCCCTAACCCTCCGCCTTGAGCGCGCGGCGCAGGATCTTGCCGGCCGGCGAGCGCGGCAGCGCGGTCCGCAGCTCGAGCTGCCTGGGGATCTCCATCGGCGAGAGCCAGTCGCGCAGGAAGGCCTGCAACCCCTCCAGGGTCAGCTCGCGCCCGTCCTTCAGCACGACGACGGCCTTCACGGTCTCCCCGCGATAAGCGTCCGGCGCGCCGATCACCGCCGCCTCGGCGATGTCGGGATGGCGGTAGAGCGCCTCTTCCACCAGGGCCGGATAGATGTTGTAGCCCGAGGCGATGATGATGTCCTTCAGCCGGTCCACCACCCAGACGAAGCCCTCGGCATCGATCAGGCCGATATCGCCGGTCCGCAGGTAGCCGGATCCGACGGCCTGCGCCGTTTCTTCCGGCCGGCCGAGATAGCCGCCGGTGACCTGGGGCCCGCTGATGCAGATCTCCCCCCGGCTGCCGCGCGGCACGATGCGCGCCGGGTCGGCGATATCGCGGATCTCCACCTTCGTGTCGGGCAGCGGGCGGCCGGTGCCGCCTCCGGGCGCCTTCTCCCCCGGCAGGGCGAGCACCGCGCCGGGCGAGGTCTCCGACAGGCCATAGGCGGTCAGCAGCGGCGCCCCGGTCACCCCCTCGAACTCCGCAATCACCGAGGCCGGGATCGCCGCGCCGCCGGTCATGCAGTATTTCAGCGCCGACCAGTCGGCGCCCTGTGCCGCCGCCGCCCGGGCGACCGCCATGAACACCGGCGGCACGCCGGACAGGAAGCTGATCCGCCGCTCCAGCAGCAGCTTCGTGGTCTCCTCCGGCACGAAGCGCGCGACCGGGTGCAGGGTGGCGGCGAGCCGCACGCCCAGGCAGAGGATGATGCTGGAGCCGATGATATGGCTGAACGGCGGCAAGGCGAGGAAATCCTCCTCGCCAAGGCCGAAGCGCGGCAGCCGGGCGCCGAGCTGCTGGATGTTGCAGGAGATGTTGGCATGGCTCAGCTGTGCCGCCTTCGGCACGCCGGTGGTGCCGCCGGTGAACTGCAGCAGCGCCAGGTCGCCAACCTGCAGCGTCACCGGCGGCGGCGCTTCCGCCGCAAGATGCTCCGCCAGGCCGCCGGCGCCGCCCGGCAGGTCGCTGCCGTCCGGCGCCGCGGCCAGGATCCGGCAGCCCTGGGGCGCGACCGCCGCCGCCTTCGCCTGCAGGTCCGGCTCCGCCAGGGTGAGCAGCAGCTTCGGCCGGACCTCCGCCAGCTGGCGCTGCAGCAGCGGCACGCCATAGAGCGGGTTCAGCCCGGCCATGGCGGCGCCGCGCCGCCAGGCCGCCTGCAGGGCGACCAGGAACAGCGGATGGTTCGGCATCAGGCAGGCAATCCGGTCCCCCGGGCCGACCCCGAGCGCGGCCAAGCCGCCGGCCAGCCGACCCGCCGCGTCATGCAGAATCGCATAGGAGAATGCGCGGTCCGCGGTGCGGAATGCCGCGCGATCGGGGCAGCGTGCCGCCGCATGGTCGAAGTCCGCGGTCAGCAGATGCGGCCGGACCGCCAGCCGCTCGCCCTCCACCACGCTCGGTGCGTCGGATGCCGACGGCTCCGCGGCCATGTTCCTCCTCCCCGTCCGTTGTTCCGGTTGCGGGGAGCATAGACGAATTCGCCGCCCGGCCTGAGCCTGGCAGACGGCCGGTCAGCTGCGGTAGTGCTGCTCCATGCCACGCGCCTCGGCCACCGCGCCGATGCGCCGCAGGGCATGGACATAGGCCGCCCGCCGCAGGTCGACCTCCAGGTCGCTGGCGATGGCGCAGACCGCTTCCGCTTCCTGCCGGATCCGTTCGTCCAGGCCGGCGCGGACCCGGTCCAGCGGCCAGCGCTCGCCGCCCAGGTTCTGAACCCATTCCATGTGCGAGACGATCACCCCGCCGGCATTGGCCAGGATGTCGGGGATCACGGTGACACCGGCATCGGCCAGGTCGGCATCGGCATCGGGATCGACCGGGCCGTTCGCCACTTCCAGGATGACGCCCGCCCGGATCGCGCCGGCATTGTCGCAGGTGACCTGGCCGCCGGTCGCGGCCGGCACCAGGATGTCGCAGTCGCAGGCCAGCAGCTCGTCATTGCCGATGTCGCGCGCCTCGCCCGATGACGGCGCGCCCTGGACCGAACCGGTCTTCGCCTTGTGCGCCCGCACTTCCGCCGGGTCCAGGCCGTCCGCGCTGTACCGGCCGCCCTGGCTGTCGGAAACGGCGACGATGCGGTAGCCCGCCTCGGCCAGGCTGGCCGCGCAGTGATAGGCGGCATTGCCGAAGCCCTGGATCGCCACGCGGCTGCGCTTCGGGCTGAGGTCCAGGCGGGGCGCCAGGATCTGCAGCACCTGTGCGGCGCCGCGCCCGGTCGCCTCCACCCGGCCGGCGGACCCGCTCATCGCTTCCGGCTTGCCGGTGATCGCGGCGGGCATATGCTCGCCCTTCAGGACGCGCATCTCGTCGGCCATCCAGGCAATCACCCGGCCGTTGGTGTACATGTCGGGCGCCGGAATATCGCGGTGCTGCCCCAGGGTATGCGCGAAGGCCCGGATATAGGCGCGGGACAGCCGTTCCAACTCCATCGCCGACAGCTCGCCCACATCGACCCGCACGCCGCCCTTGGCGCCGCCGAAGGGCAGGTCCACCACCGCGCATTTCAGGGTCATCCAGAAGGCCAGGGTGGCGACCTCGTCCTGGCTGACATCGGGGTGGAAGCGGATGCCGCCCTTGCCCGGCCCGCGGGTATCGTTGTAGCGGCACCGCCACGCCTGGAACACGCGCAGCCGGCCATCGTCCATGCGCACCGGCAGGGAGGCCATCGTGGTCTCCGCCGGCGCCCGCAGGCGCAACAGCACTTCGTCCGGAATCTGGCAGTCCTCCGCGGCCGCGATCATGCGGCCCAGGGCTGCCTGCAACATATCGCCCAAGGTCTCCTCCCGCCTGGCATTGCCCGACTGGGAGAAACCGGGAGCGGGCGGCGGGGTTCCAGCGCCGGCCGGGAACGGCCGGCCAGGCAGTCAGGCGATGGTCTGCACCACCTCGAACCCCTCGAAGCGCGGATGGCCCAGATAGAGCCCCTTCGCGGAGCCGGCATTGGCATGGGCCCGGCGGAACGCCTCGGACGTCGTCCAGGCCTCGAAGGCCGCCCGGTCCGCCCAGACCACATGCGAGGAATACAGGACATGATCCGCCTCCGCCGGGCCGCGCAGCAGGTGGAATTCCCGGAAGCCCGGCACCTCCTTCAGCTGGGAATCGCGCTCGCGCCACATGCGCTCGAACTCCTCTTCCCGCCCCAGCGCCACCTGGAACCGGTTCATTGCGATGAACATCGTGAACTCCTTACGCCGCTGCCACCTGTCAGGAGATGGTGAACCGCACCGGCACGACAACCTCGAAACGATCGCGGAACAGTTCCGCGGGCACCGGCGGCAGCGGAGCCGCACGCTGGATCATCGCCTCCGCCGCCTGGTCCAGCAGGTCGAAACCCGACGACCGCTCGATGCGGTAGCGCAGCAGATGGCCGTCCTGGTCGATGGCGAAGTACAGCATCACCACCCCTTCCTGCCGCCGCATCCGCGCGGTGCGCGGATAATCCCGATGCTTCGCCAGCCAGGCATGCAGCAGGGCGACATAGTCCTGGTTCTTGGCCAGGCCCTCCGGCGAACCCGTGGTCTGCGTCTGCGGCGCCGCGCCGCCGGCGACAGAGGGATTGGCAGATGGCGGGCGCGGCGCGGCCTGTGTCGCGGCGCCCGGCGCGCCCGACCCCTGCACCGGCGCCGGGCGGGCGGCCGGCGGCGCGGGTTCGACCCGCGCGACCCGCTTGGGCGGCGTCCGCTTCGGGGTGGCCTTGACCAGTTCCGGCGGCCGGTCCCTTGGCCGCGGCACCGCTTCCTGCTGCGTTTCCGGCACTGCCACGGCCTCGGGTGCCGGCGGTTGCGGCTCGACAGGCCGGACCGGCTTTGCCGGCGCCACCGCCGCCGCTACCGGCTTCGGCGCATCCACCCGCTCCAAAGCCGGCGCCGGCGGCGACTGCCGCTGCACCGGTTCCAGCCGCTCCATCGGTTCCAGCGCGGCAACCTGCTGCGGCGCCGTCTCGACGACCCGGTCGGGCAGAGCCTCGGTGACGGCCTCGGTGGCGGTCTCGGTCTCCGCCTCCACGGGCTCGATCCCGGTTTCCGTCTCGACCGGCTCGACGTCCGGCAACGGCTCTTCCGGCTGCGGCGCCTCGGCGGAGGGCGTGTCGGGCGAAGCGGTGGCGACGGATGCCGGCGCCGACGCCGCGGCCTGGGTCGCATCCGCCGCCGAAGGCGCGGCTTCCGCGCTCGCCAGGCCGGCAAAGCTCAGGACGAAGCCGTCGCCCTGCGCCGGCGCCGTGGGCGGCGGCGGCGACGGCAGGAAGACATAGACCAGCCCGGCATGCACCAGCCCGGCCAGCGCCAGGGCACCGATCCAGCGGCCCAACCCCTTCATGATTGTCCGGCGGTCATCAGGGTGACCTTGCCGACCCCGGCTGCCCGCAGGTCCTCGATCAGCTTGACGATCGCCACCGCCTCGACGGCGGCATCGGCCCGGATCCGGACAGCGAGATCGGCCGGCAGGGCGGGCGGCCCGTCCGGCACCCCGCCAGCCGCGGCACCGGCATTCGCCTCCACCCTGTCCGCCTCGGCGGCCTTGCGCGCGACGGCCAGGATATGCGCGACGATCTCCTCCAGGGCGATCTCCTCGCCGCCGACGGCGGCACGGCCGTCCGCGGCCAGCAGGACCAGCATCCGGTCGCGCATGGCCTGCGCGTCGGCCTGCGAGGTCGGCGGGTCGACCTCGAAGGCGGCCTGTTCGGCGATCTGCCCGCTGATCATGAAGAAGATCAGCAGCAGGAAGACGACATTGATCAGCGGCAGGACGCCCGCATCGCCATTCAGGGAGCCGCCGCCGGCGCGGCTGCGGGTCAGGCGGCTCATCGCCCCTCGCCGCGGCGCGCCAGGGACAGGTCGGTCACGCCGGCGGCGGCCAGCATGTCCATCACCGCGACCAGGCGCTGCAGCGGCACCCCGGCGGCGGGACGCACGATCACCCGCCGGCCGGCGTCCGGACCGGCCTGCCCGCGCGGCCCTGCCTGCAGGGCGGCCAGCCGGGCCGGCAGTTCGGCATCGCCGACGGGCCGGCCGGACAGCCGCAGCTGGTCCCTGCCGACATCCAGAAGGACCGCGCCGGCATCCGGCTGCCGCTCGGCGGGGCGATCGGCGCTGCCGGCCGGGCGGCCCTCCTGCGGCGTATCGCTGAGCGCGAAGGGGATCGCATTCCAGTCCGTGAAGGTCGAGGCCAGCATGAAGAACACCAGCAGGATGAAGACCATGTCGATCAGCGGCGTCAGGCTGATCAGGCTGCGCCGGCGCGCGCGCCCGGCGGTGAGCGCGACGCGCCGCACCGCCGGCGGCAGGGCGGCGGCGGGGGCCGGCGGCCTAGCCTGCGCGGGCCACGGCGTAGGTCCGTGCACCATCTGCTCCCTCGTTCGCGGGTTCCAGCTCGGCGGCGGCTGAGCCGGCAAAGACCTGGCTGATGAAGCTCTCCAGGTCGTGGGCCAGGCTGTCGACGGCCCGTTCCAGGAAGGTGACGATGGCGACGGCCGGCATCGCCACGGCAAGGCCGACCGCCGTGGTCAGCAGCGCGGTCCAGATGCCGCCCGCCAGGATGTCGGGGCTGACCCGCGTGCCGGCCCCCTGCATGTCCTGGAACGCCGTGATCATGCCCAGGACCGTGCCGAACAGGCCCAGCAGCGGCGCCAGGGCGGCGATCGCCTCCAGCAGGCGCAGATTGCCGCGCAGCGCTTCCAGCCGGTCGCTGGCGAATTGCTCGATTTCCTCGCGCAGGGCCGGTTCCGGGCCATGCGCCGCGGTGGCCCGCAGGGCCGCCCGCGCCACCTGGTCCGGCAGGCCCTTTCGTCCGCGCAGCAGCTCCGCGGCGCGCGCGGTGTCGCCGGACCGGAAGGCGGCGATCGCCTGGGCCGCCCGGCCCCGCTGCCAGACCCCGGCCCGCAGGAACTGCGCCAGTTTCACGATGGTGACGGCCAGGCCGAGGATCGACATCACGGCGAGGATCCAGACCACGGGGCCGCCCAGCCCGGCCCATTCGGCGATCTGCGCCAGCGGCCCCTGCAGCACGCCATCGGTCGCGCCGGGAGCGGTGATCGGGCCACCCGCCAGGGTATCGCCAGCCGGCGGCGCGGCACCGGGTGCGGCGATCGCGCTGTCGCCCGGCGCCTGGCCGGCAGCATCCGGCCCTTGAATGCCCTGCCCGCTCCCCGGTTGCGGGACCGCCTGCCCCTGGGACGTCCCGGGCGCCTGCAGGGGTATCGACTCTTCGTTCACGTCGCGTCTCCGGCCAGAACTCGGCGACGCCCTTCATAGGCGTTCGGGACGCGTTATGCAATTGACATGCGTTTGCACCGAGCCGCGTCACGCGGGCAGCCGCACCGCGGCGACGGCATGGCTGTGACGGCCTGGATCGCCTGCCGGCGGTCCGTCACGCCCCCTGGCGGACCCGCAGCGGCGTGCGGCCCAGGCGGGACGACATGGTGGAGGTCAGGTGCTGCTGCGAGGAGAAGCCGCAGGCAAAGGCGATGTCGGAAATCGCCTGGTCGGTGGTCTGCAGCAGGGTGCAGGCCTGTTCCAGGCGTCGTTCGACGACATAGCGATAGGGTGTCATGCCGGTGCGGGCGCGCATCCCCTCGAACACCTGGCGCATCGGCAGGCCGACCGCCTGGGCGAGGCTTGCGCAGGAGATCTCGCCCGCCAGTTCCGCGTCGATATAGTCGCAGATCCGCTGGAACTGGCTTTCCGACAGGCCGCCCGCGCGTTCCTGCTCCCCCGAATGCAGGCTGCGCAGGGTGCAAAGATAGGTCAGGGTCGCCAGCGACTGCAGCTCCAAAGGCTCGAACCGCTGGCGGGACCGGATGCGCTCCCGCACATAGCGCGCCAGATGCCGGATCTCGCCATGCCGCAGGTTGTTGCGGGTGCCCGCGCGACGCAGGGCGGCGAGGCTGCAGTCGTCCGCGTCCTGCTGGAATTCCGGCGAATAACCGAAGGCGATGAAGCCGTGGCGGACCTGGTCGGCCCGCACGCGGACATTGCCGCCGCCGGGATGGAAGGCCGCCGATTCCCCCATGAACACCAGTTCGGTCTCGCGGTCGTCGTCGAACCGCGTGCGGCCGGCGATATCCCCCAGCAGCAGGCAGACCACATCGAATTCGTTGGCAAATTCCAGGGCATAGGGCCGCGGGCCGGCAAAACAGTAGCTCACCCCGCCGGTCGTCGACCGCACCGGGAACTGCTCCAGGCCCTGAAAGCGCCCTGCGGCCATCGGCACGTTGCCGGCCGCCGGTTGCGAAGCGACCGCATGCGGGCGTTCGGCGATTGCGCTTCCGCCGCCTGATCCGAACGGCGTTCGGCTCGGCACCACCTGCTTCCCCCCAAACTGCCGCCGGGCCGGACCCTGCTGCGATCCTCGGGCGGACCGTCGCGATGTCCTTCAGGCGGCTTCGCCCTTGTTGTCCCGGCCACGGCAATCGCCGCGGAACCGGATCGGGCTTGTCGTCATATGTAACCAGAAATCCCAGCCAGCGACAATCTGCCTCAGGCCGGCATCCGGGCCCTGGCGGCCATCTGCCGGCGCGCCGGAAAGCTGCCGGGGAACCCTCGACAGGGGCTGGCGGGCCGGTGGTATCATCGGCCCATGCTCAACCCGCGCAGCCGAAGGGCATGCCCTCCGCACCGCAGCCATTACCCACGGCGGGAGGTATGCCCATGACCGGACCCGGATGCCGCCCGGCGGCCCTTTTCTGCCTGCTGTCCCTGCTGCTGGCGGCCCTGCCGGCCGGCGCGCAGGACAAGACGGCCGATGCGCAGGTCGTCAACGTCTTCGGCTGGTACGACTATGTCGATCCGGCGGTGCTGGCGGATTTCACCGCGGAGACGGGGATCGCGGTCCGCTACGAATCCTATAGCAACCTGCCGATGCTGGAGGCGACACTGCGCCTGGGCGCGACCGGCTACGACATCGTCATGCCGACCAACGAGCCGAGCCTGTCCTCGCTGATCGCGGACGGCCTGCTGGCGCGGATCGACCATGACCGCCTGGCCAACTGGAAGAACCTCGACCCGGCGCTGATGCGGCGGATCGAGGAATCCGATCCCGGCAACCTTCATGGCCCGATCTTCCTCTGGGGGACCCTGGGCCTGGGGATCCGCCACGACAAGGTGCGCGAGCTTGCGCCGGATGCACCGCTGGACAGCTTCGCCCTGCTGCTGGACCCGGAATATGCCGGACGGCTGCAGCCCTGCGGCATCACAATGCTGGACTCGCCGGACGATGTGATTCCCTCGGTGCTGCAATATCTCGGCCTGCCGCCGGACAGCCGGGACCCGCTGGACCTGCAGGCCGTCGAGCGGACCCTGATGCAGATCCGCCCCTATATCCGCAGCTTCTCCTACGACAGCGCGCCGAAGAGCCTGGCCGACGGCAGCACCTGCCTGGCGATCTACTATTCGGGCGACGTGCTGGAGGCGAAGGCCGAGGCCGCCCGGAATGGCATCCGGGTCGACTACATCCTTCCGGAGACGGGTGCGCAGGTCACCTATGACGTGCTGGCGATCCCGGCCGACGCCCCGCACAAGGAGGCGGCCTATGCCTTCATCGATTTCATGCTGCGGCCCGAGGTGATGGCCCGCCTCACGAACTACAGCCGCTTTGCCAATGCGGTGCCCGCCAGCCATCCGATGGTCGAGCCCGCCCTGCTGCACGATACCGACATCTTCCCGACCGAGGCGCAGCTGGACGGCTTCTTCACGCCGGAGCCGTTGAACATCGGCGCGAAGATGACCCGCAACAGGTTGTGGGCGCGGTTCAAGGATGGCCGCGGCTGAGCCGGCACGGCACGGGCAGGAGGATCGGAATGGCTGTTCAGGGACAGGATCGGCAGATCGACAATATCGAGTTCGCCGTCACCGATATCCTGCGTGCGCGGGCCTTCTACGGAACGGTATTCGGCTGGACCTTTACGGAATTCGGCCCGACCTATTGCGAGTTCACCGATGGCCGGCTGACCGGCGGCTTCACGACCGAAGGCCCTGTGCGGCCGGGCGGTCCGCTCGTGATCCTCTATGCCGACGACCTGGCGGAGACCCAGGCGCGCATCGAAGAGGCCGGCGGGACGATCGTCCGGCCGGTCTTTGCCTTCCCCGGTGGGAGGCGCTTTCACTTCCTCGATCCCGAAGGCTACGAACTGGCGGTCTGGTCGCGGAACTGAGGGAGGACGACGCGCCCCCTGCCGGGATCCTTCCCCGCCCCGCCAATCACCCCTGGCGTGGCCCGCTGTGGCAGGCCATCAGCAGGGTGGCGGTGCCCACCATCGCATAATCGTCGAAGGCGGCAGGGTCGGGATAGGGTGTCGCCCAGGGCGAGCCGTCCCAGTCATAGATCGTGTAGCCGCGTTCGCCACAGATCTCGCCCGCCGCCTGGTAGCAGCGCTTCATGGCTTCCCCCGACAGGGAACAGGTCAGCCGGTTCACCGCCTGGCCGGTGGGCAGGTAGGTCCGCTCCGACGACATGCAGGCCGTTGCCAGCAGGGGCAGGGCGAACAGCAGGGCCTTGCGCATGATGGCGTTCATGTCGGGCCTCCCTCGGGTTCCAGAAGGTTCAATAGCCGGTCAGTGCCGGCCCGTACAGGCGCATCAGCCAGATCGCCAGCGCCAGCATCGGCCCGAACGGCAGGGCCGTGTCCCGGGTCGTCGCCTGCCCGGCAAGGCGCTGGGCCAGGACAAGGCCAAGCGCCAATGTGGTGGCCAGCAGCACCGTGACCGGCAGGGCGGCCCAGCCCAGCCAGGCGCCGCCGGCGGCAAGCAGCTTGGCATCCCCCAGCCCCAGCCCCTCCTGTCCCCGCATCAGGCGATAGACCAGGCCGATCAGGGCCAGCACGGCATAGCCGGCGCCGGCGCCCACCACATGGGCGGGGAAATCGGCCGACGCATCGGCCCAGGCAAAGGCGAGGCCGGCCGCCAGCAGCGGCAGGGTCAGGACATTGGGCAGGCGCAGGGTGCGCCAGTCGATCCAGGCCAGCGCCAGCAGGCACCAGCCCAGCAGGCAGTTCCCGGCCAGGCGCAGCGGCGCGGGATCGACCGCCGCCGCCCAGCCCGCGATCGCTGCCGCAGCGCCCAGCGCCGCGCCGGCCTGCACGACAGTGACCCCGCTGCGCGGCGGCACCGGAATGGGGATGGTCGGGCCTTGCCCCGGCTAGGGGTTGCACACCTTGTCGTCGTCCGACCCGTCGCCGCTCGGACCGTTGGAGCAGAGATCGTAGTCTTTCCCGGCCCGCTCCGACGGGTTGCGGTAGATATAGGCATGGCCCCAGGGGTCCTGCGGCACGCCTTCGCCCTTGATGTAGGGGCCGTTCCAGTTGTTCACCCCTTCGGGCTTGCTGACCAGCGCCTTCAGGCCCTGCTCCGTGCTGGGATAGGAACCGATATCGAGGTTGTACAGATCGAGCACCGTCGACAGCCGTTCGATCGACTGTTTGGCCACGGAGGCGCGCGCGCCGCCCAGCTGACGCAGCGCCGCCGGCGCCACCAGGCCGATCAGCAGCCCGATGATGGTGATGACGACCAGGACCTCCAGGATCGTGTAGCCGGCATCGCCGGCGCCGCGCGGTGGCGCCCGGCGCGGTCGCATCCGGGCGCCCGCCCCGCGACTGCTCCCCCCGGACCGGAGCCTGGCACTGAAACCTGCAAGCCGGCTTGTCATTGGCAACTACCCCGTTCTACCGTTTCCCGGATCCTAACATCCGACCCCCGATCGAGCCATGATGTCGCCCGCCTTCCTGGCCTGCGTGGCCCTGGTTTCCAGCTTCTACCAGCTGCCGCCGCGCGTCCTGCCGTCGATCCACGCGGTGGAGGGCGGCCGCCCGGGCATGGTCTCCGGCAACAGCAACGGCTCCGCCGACCTGGGCGTGATGCAGATCAACACCCTCTGGGTGCCTGAACTGGCCCGCCATACCCGGCAGCCGGAGGATATCGTGCGGCACCGCCTGACCCATGACGAATGTTTCGGCATCGCCGCCGCGGGCGCAATCCTGCGCATCCAGCTGGACCGCGAGAAGGGCGACCTGATGCGTGCGATCGGCAACTACCATTCGCGCACGCCGGCCCTCAACCGCGCCTATGGCGCGCGCGTGCTGCGCGCCGCACACCGGCTCTATACCCCCGGCGGCGCTCACTCCCAGCGGTAGATCACCACCGGCGATCGCGGATCGCCGGTCAGCCGGACGACGGCGGTGCGGGTGGCCCGCGCCTTCGCCTGGCGGTCGACCGCCTCGGCCGTGATCGTGAAGGCATGCCCGACGGCGACACCCGGGCTTTTCGGCGGCGGCGCGATCCCCTGCTCGACCTCCTCGCGTTGCTGGAGCGCCGCGCGCGCGGTGGCGTCGCTGACGGCGAAGGCCTGCAGTACCCGCTTGTCGGCAAAGGCCGGGTCGATCCAGGCGATCTGCGAATAGACCGTCAGCAGCGGCGCAACGGCGGCATAGAGGCTGTCCGACATGCCCACCAGCAGGCGCAGCTCGGCGACCGACTGGAACGGCGCGTGGCGCGGCAGATAGTCCAGCCCGGCGCCGGCATAGCTGGCGGGATCGCCGGCCTGGGAGGTGCCGTCGGCCGCGCCGCTGCGCCAGTCCACGATCCTGGCGGTCATGTCCTGCGCCTCGCCGGTCGACAGCCCGGCGCCAGCGAGCAGGTTCTGCAGGGTTTCCGGCGTGGCGAAGTTCAGGTCGATCTTGCCCGACTCGTCGATCACCGACATGCGGATCTCGGTCCCGGCCAGGTCGATCGTGAACGGCGTGCCGGTCACCGGCGGCTGCGTTGCCGCACTGCCCAGCAGCGACAGGATGCCGACATTGATCGCGCCGTCGGCGGCGGCCTGCAGTTGCGCGGCCTTGTCGCTGCCGCGCACCACGCGTGCGTCGGACAGGGTGAGCTGCAGCACCGACACCGAGATCACCGCGATCAGCGCTGTCGCCCAGAGCGCGGAGATGATCGCCACGCCGCGGTCATGCCCGCAGGCGGTCCGGGGGCGGGCGATCCGGGGGCGGGCGGTCGGGCGGCGGGTCAGTGCGCGCGCCTCCGGCATCCCGTCACGACCGCCTGTCCATGGCTAGCGGGACCGCTGCAACACCGGGATGGTGGCGCGCAGCTTGTCCTGCAGTTCGCGGGTCACCGCCTCGCTCTCGCCGCGCGACCGGATGACATGCGGAGTGATCAGCACCAGCAGCTCGGTCCGCCGGCCGGCCTCGCTGCGGGTGCCGAACAGATAGCCCAGCACCGGCACGTCCTTCAGCCAGGGGATCCCGCTATTGCTGTTCTCGCGGGAATCCTGGATCAGCCCGGCAAGGGCGATCGTCTCGCCGTCATGCACCGCGATGGAGGAGGTCACGCGGCGCTGCTGGATCGTCGGCGATTGCAGCGCCGAGGTGGTGGTGCCGGTCGGCTGGCTGACCTCTTCGAAGATGTCCATCACCACCAGGCCGCTGGCATTGACCCGCGGCACCACGTCCAGGATCACGCCGGTGTCGCGATACTCGATGGAATTCACCGTGGGCGCGCCGGGGGAGACATTGCTGGTGGAGGATTGCGTCGCGGTCGGCACCTGGTCGCCGATCTGCAGGCGCGCTGTGCCGTTGTTCAGCACCATCAGGTTGGGCGAGGACAGGACGCGGACATTGGTGAGCTTCGACAGCGCCTGCAGCAGGACGGTCGAGCTGGCCGTCGAGTAGAGCAGGTTCGCGCCGGTGGCGAACCCCAGGCCCGGGAAAGCCGGGATCGTGCCGCCGCCGGCGCCGGGCGTGGCGCCGCCCAGCGATGTCGGGGCGACGTCCGGCGAGAAGACCGCAGCGAAATTGCCGCTCTTGAAGGCATATTGCAGGCCGAGCGCGAACTGGTCGTTCAGGGTCACCTCTGCGACCGTCGCCTCGATCAGCACCTGCAGCGGGGTCACGTCCAGCTTCTGCAGGGCGGCCTCGATCTGGGCATATTCCTGCGGCGGCGCGACGATCACCAGGGCATTGTTGCTGGAATCGGCACTGATCCGCAGCACAGGCTTCCGCGCATTCCGGGGATCGGCATCCGCCCCCATGTCGGCCAGGACGTCGACGCTGCCCAGCGGGTCGGCCGGCCTGTCCGATGCCGCCGGGCTGTCGGAGGCCACGGGCGAGGCACCGCCCTGGATGGCAGCGCCGAGACCGTCGCCGCCGAAGCCGCCGCTGCCCGACCCGTCGCTGCCGAAGCCGTCGCCGAGCGACCGCGCGGCGGCGCCACCGGCCCCGCCGGGCCCCGTCTTGCCGGCATCCGCCGCGCCGCTGTCGCTGCCCTGGAGGCCGAGCGCCCGGCGCATCACCTGCGCCAGATGGGTCGCCCGCCCGTTCTGCACCCGATAGACATACATCCGCGGCTCGGACTCGCCGTCGCCGCGGTCCAGGCGCGCCACCCAGTCGCGCACCTGGCGGATATATTTCGGCTGCTTGGAGGTCACCAGGATCGCGTTGGTCCGGTCGATCGGCAGGGCCCGCACGACCTGCGCCGCCGAGGGGCTGGAGGCGGCCAGCATCCGGTTGACGTCCTGCGCGATCCCGCGCGCCTCGCCATAGCGGAGCGGCAGGAGGGCGAAGGACATGCCCTTCATGAAATCGGCGTCGAACACGGCGGCATTCTCCAACACCCGCGCCACATCCCCGGCCGGCCCCGACACGATCAGCAGGTTGCGCCCCGGATCCGGCTTCAGGGTGGTGGTGGCCGGGATCACCGGCTCCAGCGCCTGCGCCAGGTCCGCCGCGCCGACGTACTGCACGGTCCTGACCCGGGTGACGAAGCCGCTGGAGCCGCCGAGCGGCGCCTGCCGGGTGGCGTTCTCCAGCGGCACGGCCAGATAGAGGCCGTTGCGCTCCGCCAGGCCGACACCCTGCAGCTGCAGGGTGTCGGTCAGCACGTCGATCAGGGCGGAGCGCGGAATCGGGCTGCCGGTCTGCAGGGTGATCGTGCCCTGCACGTTCTCGTCCACCGTGTAGGACAGGCCGAGCAGATCGCCCAGCACGCTCTTCAGCACGTCGCGGATCGCCACGTTCGTGAAATCCAGGGTGACGTCGTCGCCGGCCGGGATCACGCCCTCGCCGCCGCTCGGCAGCGCCGCCGGGTTCACGAACTGGCCGCTGCCCAGGACGATCTGCGCCGGCCCCACGTCCCGGCCCGCCGCGCCCCCCGGCAGCGCAACGGAATTGTCCGCCGCACCGGCAGGCAGCGCCGGCGGCGGCGGCTGGACCTTCGGCTGCAGGGCCTGCGGCGGGCCCAGGGCCTCTGCCGGCGGCTCCGTCGTCTCCCATGCCGAACAGGCCGTCAGCAGGGCAAGTCCCGCCAGCAGGCACAGGGGTCTCAGCCCGGATGCTGCCGGGTTGCGCGACGGGGCGTGAGCGGGGCGGGTCATTGTCCACGCTCTGCATGCAGGGGAAAGATCATGTCGTACTCGGTTTTGCCGGCCACAAAATGCAGTTTCTCCTGGGTGATGTCCTGCAGGATCCAGCCCTCGAACTCCTGCCCCAGGGCGAGAATGGTGATGGTTTCGTCGCCGCTCGGCTTCACCAGGGCGAGGCGCTCCTTGCCGCTGACGATCACGCCCACCGCTTCGAAGGAGGCGAGCGAGGGCGGCGGCGCCTCCTCCGGCTCGGGCTCCGGTGCCGGCGGCGGCGTCCAGGGCGCGCGGCTGGGAAAGAAGACGGGATGCGCGGCGATGTCCGCATAGCCCGCGCCGCGGGCAGGCGCCGTCGCGCCCGTCGCGGTCTCCGGCAGCGGGCCGGCATCGGGCACCGGCGCGCGCATCGCGGTGGCGGCATCGTCCGGCGGCATGGTGACCACGAGCCAGAGGATCGCCGCGCCCAGCAGCGCGAGGCCGAAGCGCCAGCCGAGGGCGAATGCCGGGCTGCCTGCGATCGCCCGCATCACGGCCCCGTCATGCGCAGATACCCCATCACCTCGAGATCGAGGTCCAGTTTCGGCGGCTCGTCGGGGGGCGGTTCCACCGCCGGTGCGGTGATCGTGAAGCTGTCGACGAAAATGGCCGGCCGGGCGGCCTCGATCCCCGCGAAAGTCTGTTCGATGGTGTCGAGGGTCCCGTCGATCTTGAAGCGCACCTTGACCACGCGGAACTCCTGTTCCGTTGTGCTCCGCAGGGGCGCCGAGCTTACCACAGTGCCCCGCCCGGCATCGACGGCGCCGCGCAGGACCTCCTCCATCTTGGCCGAGACCGACGCCTCGCTGGTTTCCTCCCAGATGCCGTTCTCTTCGCTCAGGCGCGCCTTCAGTGCCTCGTCGCGGCGCTTCAGCCCCGGAATCCGCGCGATGATCGCCTGCAGGTCGCCGAGGCGCTGCCTGGCGGCCGCGATATCCGCCTGGCGGTCGGTCACCATTCCCGCCAGCGGCGACACGACGGCCACCCAGGCCAGGACCGGCAGCAGCACGAGGATGGCGATGGCCAGGATCCGGCGGATCTCCGGCGACATGGACGCGATCATTCCGGATCGCCCTCCAGCCAGATCTGGAAGGACAGGTTGAACCGCTGCGTCTTGCCGTCCGGCGCCGCGGTCACCGGCGACAGGAACTGCGGGTCCCAGAAGATGTCGTGGCGGTCCAGGCGGGCGACCAGTTCGGCGACATGGGGCGAATTGCCGATCACCTCCACCTTGCGGCCCCGCACCGACAGCCGGCTGAGCCAGCTGTCCAGCGGCACCAGGTTGGTGACCTCGTCCAGCACCTGCAGCGGCGTCATTTCCCGCTGCCGCTTCTGCAGCATTTCCAGCGCACCCTGGACCTGCTGCTGCTGCCGGTTCAGGTCGCGTGCCGCCGTGGCCAGCCGGGTCCGGTTCCGGACATCCTCCTCCAGGTCCGCCACCTGCCGGTCCAGGCGGTCGATATAGGCCAGGAAGGCGGTGGCGAAGAGGACGATAGCGGCAATCTCGAGCGCCCGCCGCAGCCGCCGCTGGGTCGGGGATTTGCCGCCGTCGCGGCCCTCGCGCCAGAGCGTGACGGCCGCGTCGCTCCGGGATGCGACCCAGGGCGCGCCATTGTCGGCGAAGACAAGCCGCGGCAGCAGACCCAGGGAGCGCGCCAGTCCGACCGCCCGGTCGATCGTCTCATGGGCGACGATCGTCAGATGCACGCGCAGCGCCTTCGCGGATGGCTTCCGCGGTGCGACGGAGTAGGCGAAGTCCACCGCCTCCGCCGGAAGCGGCACCAGCCGGTCCAGCTGGTTCACCAGGATCGGCCGCATCGCGCGTTCCGCGCCGGCGGGCAGGGACACTTCGGATTCCAGGAGCAGCGACGGTGCGAGGCGGACCACCAGCGCATGACCCACGCCGCGGTCGCGCAGCGCGGCGCGCACATCCGCACGGGCCAGCGACAGGTCGGTCAGGTCGATGGGCAGCCGCTGGGGTGCCGCGCCGCCGCGGCCGGCGAAGACCAGGGTGGCGACGAACTGCGCAGGTTCGCCGCCCGCCAGTTCCAGGATCGCCGGCGCCTTGGCCGGGTTGCTGCCCAGCCGCCAGGGGATCATGCCGGCGAGCTCGCCGAGCCACCACGAAACGCCGCCGCGGATCGCTTCCTCGGTCGAGGCCAGCAAGCCCTGGATCTGTCCGCTCCCCTGGATCTGTCCGCTCCCCTGAAGCTGTACGCCCCCCTGGAGCCGTACGCTCATTGTGATGCCCGCCGGCAATCGTACCGGCCCGCATCATAGAGGCAGCCGGGGTTCGTGTTCACCCTGGTCCGCATCGTGAGGGCCGGCCAGGGCCGGCGGGCCGCGCCATCCCGCGCCACCTCTATCCGCACCAGTGTCGGCAGCCTCTGGCGGCCGGTCCAGGATGTCAGCCAGGTGGGCGGCTCGCCCGGCGAAGGCGGGCCGAAATAGCCGAATCGCACCGATTCGACATGGTCCAGCAGCAGCGCCCGGTCGGTGGCCCCGGGGCCGGTGTCGATCTCCCTGCCGCCGCGCTGCGGCGCATCGACCTGCCAGGCGAGATACAGCCCCTGCGCGCCCTCGTACGGTGCCACGTACAGGACCTGCCGGACCCATTCCCCGCCACCCTCGATACCGGACCGGGGGGCGATCAGGGTCAGGCGCTCCGGCTGCCCGTCGAACTGGATGGCCAGGTCCGACAGGTCGGCCGATGCGAAGGACGGCTGTGCCCGCGTGATCGTCCGGCGCAGCAGTGCGCGCACCGTCTCGATATCGTCGACATCGTTGGTCCGCTGCTCCGCCGTGCTCCAGGCCCGGCCGGTGAGGCGCGCGCCCTGGGCGATCATCGTCGCCAGCATGGCCAGCAGGGTGATCGCCACGAGGACCTCGATCAGGGTCATCCCGGCCTCGGTATCCGGCCGCGTCATCGGCCGCCATCCGCCATCAGCCGCCATCCGCCATCAGCCATCCCGGGGCCGGCCCAGCTGTACCGTCGTCAGCGACAGGTCCCGGGTGCGCGACCGGTCGCGCCAGGAGACGGTCACGCGGACGGTATAGCCGGCGACACCCTGCTCCGGCGACACGACGATCCGGTCATAGGGTTCGGTCTGCACCAGCCAGTCGAAACCCTCCTCCGTGCGCCCGGCGGTCTCGCCCAGCTGCAGCGGAATCGACTGCCCGACCTGCGCCAGGGTCGAGCGCGCCAGCGACAGCGCCTCGGCCTCGTCCTGGTTGCTGCGCAGCCGCCCCAGCGCATCGGACAGGGCCGGAAAGCCATAGGCGAAGGCCATCGACACGATCGCCAGCCCGACGATCACCTCGATCATCAGGAAGCCGGCAGCGGCGTCGGCCGGTTCGGACCGCCCGTGCATCCGGCGAGGCCTGCCGCCCGTCATGCTAGCCATCGCGCCAGACCCGCCCGGTCAGGCCGTTGACGACGATGGTCGACGACAGGTCGCCGTTGCGCAGCACGATCCTGGCCGATGTCGCCGAACCGTCCGCCAGGAAGCGGATCCGGGCGACCCGGTCCCGGTCCACAAGGGTTCCCGGTATCACCTCGACCCTGTCGACCACGGGCGGAAGGGGCTCGGCCGCCGTGTCGGCCGAGAAGCTGAAGGTCCTGTCGTCCAGGTCCAGGCGCAGTTCCGTCGGCGACTCCGCCCGGGTTGCCGCGCCGCGCGCCTCGCGCATCGACGCCACGAGTTCCAGCGATGCGGCGCGCAGCCGGTTGTTGTCCAGCCCGGCGAGGATCGCCGGCGTCACCGCCATGGCGAGGCCGAGGATGGTCAGCACGACCAGCATCTCGATGATCGTGAAGCCCGCGTCGCACCGCAGCCGTGGCGCCGTCGCGCGCCGGACCCCTGGCATCGCCATCGCCCTGCCCATCCGCTACAGCGCCAGCTCGTTGATGCTGACCATGGCGGTCATCACGGCGGCCATGATCAGCGCCACCACCACGCCCATCACCACCGTGATGCCGGGCACCAGCAGGGCCAGCAGGCGCTCCAGCACGCGCTCGACCTCCTGCTCGTAGATCCCGGCCAGCTCCTGCAGCATCTCGTCCAGGCGGCCGGTCTCCTCGCCGATCTGGATCAGCTGCACCGCCAGGTTCGGAAAGCAGCCGGTGGCGTCCAGCGAACGCGCCAGCCCCTCGCCCTCCTTGAAGCGGGTCGCCAGGGTCTCGATCGCCTCGATGAACACCCGGTTGCCGACCGTCGCGCCGGCCAGCGCCAGCGCCCGTGCCGCCGGCACGCCGTTCGCCAGCAGCACGCCCAGGCTGCGGCTGAAGCGGGCCACCTCGAACCGGGTGAGCAGCGGGCCCAGCAGCGGAATCTTCAGCGAGACCCGGTCGCGCAGGGCCAGGAAGCCGGGCCGGCGCGACAATGCCTGGAAGCCGCCGGCGGCGATCGCGATGCCCAGCAGGATCGCCCACCAATAATCCCGCAGGGCATGGCTGGCATCCATCACCAGCCGGGTGGAGGTCGGCAGCTTCGGGCCGGCATCGGCGAACATCTGCTCGAACTGCGGCAGGACCATGGTCAGGATCAGCACGACCGAGCCGATCGCCACGACCGTCAGCATCGCCGGGTAGACCATCGCGGAGGTCACCTTCTGGCGGATCGCCTCGGAGCGCACCAGGAACTCCGCGACCCGGGTCAGCACCGGGTGCAGCGCGCCGCCCTCCTCGCCCGCCCGCACCATGCTGATGCACAGGCTGGGGAAGCACTTGCCCTCCGCGGTCATCGCCTCCGCCAGGCTGGAGCCGTCGCGCACCCGGTCCAGCAGCCGCTGCACGATCCGGCTGGTCTTCCGGCTCTCCATCAGGGTGGTCAGGATCTCCAGCGCCCGGTCCAGCGGCAGGCTGGCCTTCAGCAGCCGGGTCAGCTGCTGGAAGAACAGGGCGAGCTCCGCCGGCGGAAAGCCGTCGCCCCCGCCGAAGCCGATCTCCATCTGCAGGCCCCGGCCCGCGCGCTTCTCGGTGGCCTGGATCGGCAGCAGTGCCTGGTCGTTGAGCCGGTCGAGCACGGCCTTCCGGTCCGGCCCCTCCATCTCGCCGGAGACGATCTCGCCGCCGGCGGACAGGGCCTTGTACTGGAAGGTCGCCACGGCCGTCAGTTGTCCCGCGAGACGCGCAGGACTTCCTCGATCGTGGTGATCCCGGCCAGCGCCTTGCGCAGGCCATGGGCATACATCGTCTGCATCCCGCCCTTCACCGCCTCGACCTGGATCTCGCGCGCCTCCGCCCGCCGCAGGACCATTGCGCGGATCGCGTCGTTCATCACCATCAGTTCCAGCACCATGGTGCGGCCGACGAAGCCGTTGCTGCATGCGGGGCAGCCGGCCGGACGGTAGAGCCGCGCGCCCTGGTCGAACATGGCCTGGTCCAGGCCGAGCTGCGCGACCAGCTCGGGCGACGGCAGATAGGGCTCGCGGCATTCCGCGCAGAGCCGGCGCACCAGCCGCTGGCCGAGCACGGCGTTGATCGTCGAGGTCAGCAGGTAATGCTCGATCCCCATGTCCAGCAGGCGGGCGATCGCGCTGGCGGCGTCGTTGGTATGCACCGTCGACAGCACCAGATGGCCGGTCAGCGCGGCCTGCACCGCGATCTCGGCGGTCTCCAGGTCGCGGATCTCGCCGATCATCATGATGTCGGGGTCCTGCCGCAGGAAGCTGCGCAGCGCGGTGGCGAAGTCCAGGCCGATATCGGGCTTCATCTGCACCTGGTTGATCCCGGCCAGGACATATTCGACCGGGTCCTCGGCGGTCAGGATCTTGGCCTCCGTCGAGTTCAGCTCGGTCAGCGCGGCATAGAGGGTGGTCGTCTTGCCGCTGCCGGTGGGGCCGGTGACCAGCACGATCCCGTGCGGCCGCTTCAGGGCATCCAGGAAGGCCGGCAGCTGGTCGGCGTCGAACCCGAGCGCGGTGAATTCCAGCGCCAGGTTGCCGCGGTCCAGGATGCGCAGCACCACGCTCTCGCCATGGATCGCCGGCGTGGTGGAGACGCGGAAGTCGATCTCCTTGCCGCGCACGGCCAGCCGGATCCGCCCGTCCTGCGCCAGCCGCCGCTCGGCGATGTTCAGCTTCGACATGATCTTGAGCCGCGAGATGATCGCGCTGCGCAGGCGCGCCGGCGGCATGTCCATTTCCCGCAGCACGCCGTCGATCCGGTAGCGGACCCGCAGGCCGCTCTCCATCGACTCGATGTGGATGTCGGAGGCCCGCATCTCCACCGCCCGGGTGACGATGGAATTCACCAGCCGGATCACCGGCGCCTCGCTGGCCAGGTCCTTCAGCCGCTCCAGGTCGGAATCGCGGTCGCTGTCCTCGCGTTCGCCCGCGGCATCGTAGATCTCGTCCATCGCCTGGCGGCCGGTGCCGTACAGGCGGTCGTATGCGGCGTCGATATCGGCCGGCAGGGCCGCTCGCCGCTCCACGCGCTTGCCCGTCGCGAACTGGATCGCCCGGGCAGAGGTCTCGTCCAGCGGGTCGGCCATCGCGACCACCAGGCTGTCCTCGCCCTCCTGCAGGGGGATCAGCCGGGCACGCTTGGCAAAGACCGCGCGCACCCGGTCGACCGCGACCGGCTCGTCGGGGAAGTCCTCGGGGCCCAGCAGCGGCGTGCCGACGGCGCTGGCATAGGCGCCGGCCAGGTCCTTGTCGGAGATCATGCCGAGCTTGGCGGCGATCAGGTCGATCCGCTCGCCGCTCTCCGCCTCCAGCCGGCGCAGCCGGTCCAGGGCGGCGTCGTTGAGCAGGCCGCGCTCGATCAGGACCGACTGGATGTCCGGGCCGGTGCTTACACTCTGCTCTGCCAAGGTCCGCCGTCCCTTCCGGTCTCCCTGCCACGCCGTCACAGAAGCGGCAAAGGCCGCAAAAGCAGCTGGGCGGCATGACGCTTCACTCTACGCCACACCGCCCCGTTCCGGTATCCCGGGCGGGCGCGACACGCTCGGCCGCACCCGCCCCCGGCCCGCCCTCCGGTCAGTTGTCCAGCGGCCAGTCCGACGGCGCACAGGCGCTGCTGCCCAGCGCCGGCGTCTCCGCCGGCTTGTAGAAGCACTTGTCCCCTGCCACCGGTTTCTCGATCGGGGTGAAGGCGATGCTGTTCCACCGCGACAGCTCCGGCGCCCTGGAGAAAGGCTGCGGCGCCGGGCGATGGTTTTTGTCATCCGCCTTGAAGTTGCCCGTCATGGTGAAGCTGAAGCCGAGTGCCCCGCCTTCCGGAAAATCCAGGTCCTTCACCGCCCAGGTGCTGCAGACCTGGTCGCAGGCCGCCTTCAGGCCCGGCGAACCGGCATACTCCTCCGCCTTCAGGTTGCAGCCGCAGGGCTTGCCCTCCCCAGGGCGGGCACAGAAAGACACCGGCTTGCAGGTCTCGCCCGAGGTCCGCGGGTCCAGGTTGATGCCGGATCCCAGCTTGGAGAAGTCCATGGTCACTTCCAGGACGTCCTTGGTCTTGCCGTCCGCACCGACGATCATCTTCCGCTCCCAACCGGCCGGAAAGGGCACGGTCTTGAACTTGAAGCTGCCGGGAAGCTCCACCCGGATGCCCTTCACCCCGGTCTCCGGGTTGAAGCCCGGGCCGACATAGATCTGGTAGGTCTGGCGGGTGATCTCATTGGCTTTCGCATCGTTCTTCGCGAACAGCAGGAAGACGTTGTAGGTCTGGTTCGCCTGGAACTCGCTGACCGCGCGCGGCCTGGTATCGATGATGGCCGTCGATTCCGTCTGCGCCTTCGCCGACCGCGAGGTGTCGATATAGTAGGTGCCGTTGTTCGCGGTCAGCGCGCTGCGCTGCCAGGTCGAGGTGCCGGCCAGGCGGATGAAGGGCTTGTCGCATTCCTTCGTGCCGGCCGTTTCCGGCTTGTCGCAGCCCTTGTCGACCCAGTTCTGCCATTCCCGGGCATTCTTGCCAGTCTCGTCGGTGGTCAGGTACTGGCGATAGAGCCGCACGCCGGTGCAGTTGCCGGTCGTGCAGTCGCGCGACCAGCTGCCGCCCCATTCCTGCGACCCGCAGCGGATGTCCGGGTTCTGCGGCTTCTCGACCTCCGCACAGCCGGGAAAGACCACGGTGGTGACATGGTCGTACGGGCTGGTCCGGGCCGTCGGTGTGAACACCGTCTTCTTCGGTGCGCAGGCGGTGCCCGGCAGGACGCCTTTCGCCGACAGGCATTCCGAGGTCTGCACCGGGGCCGCGAAGAACGGGTCCTGGTTCAGGGAGATCGTCTTCTGGAAACCGGTCAGGGTGCCATCGACATCGTTCAGCACGGTCTGCCGGTCGACATCGGTGAAGTTGTTGAAGATCTCCCTGTTCTTCGCGTAGGGGCCGAAGCCCCGGTCGACGAACTCCCGGTTCAGCGCCTCGTTGTCGGTCTTGTAGCTGCCGTACTCGAACAGCGGCACGGTCAGGTAGTGGCGGATATCCACATTGTCGAAGAACAGCTCGGCGGAATGGAAGGCCGGCGGATAGTAGAAGCCGTTGGGCTGCTTCCAGCCGATCGCGGCATTGGGCAGATAGCCCTCCTTCAGCAGCGGCCCGCCCGGCTTCGGGTTGGAGACGCGACGCACGCCGGGCGTGCCCATCCAGAAGCATTTCTGGTCGTCGCTGCATTCCGAGGTCTGGATGTCCAGGAACGCATTGGCGTACTGGTAGAATGGGCCGTCATAGATGTTGATCATCCGGTTGGTCGACCAGTTCGACAGCGGATAGCCGTAGTTGCCGGTTTCCGCGATGCAGAAATTGGCGTGCTTCACCCCGGGCGCGCGGTCGCGGCACAGGGTCAGGCCTTCGTTCTTGTCGCCTTTCGGATAGGTCGGCCCGGCCGGCGCGGCATAGCTGTTGCCGGGCTGCGTCTGGCCCACGAAGACCGAATGGCTGAGCACCGCCCAATAGCCCAGCGGGATCGAGGAGCGGGTATAGTCGCCGCCCGAGATCATGCCGATCCCGCCGTTCAGGATGTCGCTCATGAACAGCCGGTCGACCAGGTTCCAGCCGGACCGGACCCAGATCGCGCCGAAGTTCGTCTCAGCCCAGTTGAACGACGTCGTGTAGGTGTCGATCACCGTGGTGGCGCATGTCTTCGGGTCGTCGTTGCTGCATTCCCTGACCGTCAGGCAGGTATCCTGGGCATCGTTCATCTTTGTCGAGGGCGTGCATTTGACCGCATGCCGGTAGCTGTCGATCGCCGGGAAATACGTGTCCGCCTTCTTGTTGGCATTGCCCGGCGGCGCATAGCTGGTCTCGACCTGCTCCACCCGCGGGAGCTGGTTCGGCCCGGGACGGTTGTCCATCAACTGGCAGTCCGAGGTGCTGGCCACCACCGACAGGGAATGCATCGCCGAGGAGCAGTAGTTCTTGCGGAACTGCTTCACGTCCGAGCCGCCGGGGATCCGCTGCTGCAGCGCGGCATAGCCCGACCATTTCATCGAGCTCATATTGGCATTGTCGGTGGCCGGCACCATCCAGAAGCAGGTGCCGCAGGCGTTCGCGCCGGCAGCCATATTGCCGACGACGTCGTTCCACATGTTGGTCATCCAGAACACGGTCGGATAGATGACGTCCGACCGCAGCCGGCCGGCACTCTCGCCGCCGCGGATGAAGATGTTCGCGTCGGTATTGCCGGTCCGCGACGGTTCGTTGCGCTGCGACAGGATGCCCGGCACGTTGCGGGGATTGTCGGGGCCGACCACGCCGCCACGGGCGAAGATGCCGATATTGGAGTAAAGCTTGTTGTCGGTCTCGGTCGCGTCTTCCAGGTAATAGCCATGGCCGATCGACTTGTAGCCGACATTGCGCTGCAGGGTGACGCCTTGGGTGGCATGCAGCACGTACCAGCGGGTCATCGACTCGTTGACCGAGGAATCCTTGATATAGGTGTCGTCCGGCACCCGGCGGGCCATGTGGAAATGCACCGGGTAGTGGCCGATGCGGCCGCCCTGCCCCATCCAGCGGAACTCCACGCCCTGGACCTGCAGCTTCTCGAAGCCCTGGCGGGCGATGAACTGGGCACCGAACTGGTAGTGCGGGTCGCGGTCCGTCGCGCTCTTGCCATCCGGGCCGGCCGCCTTCTTCTCCGCCGCCGATTCCCAGTCGAACCGCTCGCCCGACTGATCGCCGCCCGAGACGATGCGGATGCTGCGGGTCAGCAGGGCCACGCCGGCGCGGGTCTCGCCGGCCTCCAGCAGCGGCGAGCCCTTGTTGGACTCCTTGAAGGCCCCGCTGGCCTTGGCCAGGCGGCCCTTCAGCGGAAAGACCTTGCCGTTATGCATCCACTTGGCTTTTTCCTCGACCGTGATCGTGCTGCCGTCGATCTCCTTGATCGTGAACTCTTCGGAATGATTCGGCAGATAGTCGGTCGCGGTCACGACAATCCTGTCGCCCTTGGACCAGCCCGCCGGCACCGGCTGGGACAGCACGATCTTGTCGTCGCCGGCCTTCAGATGGTCGCCCAGGCGCAGCCAGGAGCTGCCGGAGCTGGTGGGGTCGGTGTCCGCCGCTTCTGCGCCGGTCGTCCCCTTCAGGCCGTGCAGCTGCAGCTTGCCGCCATAGGACAGGGCCAGCACCTTGTAGCCGAAATAGCGGTCATGCTCGGCGCCGTCGTACTGCAGCGTGTGATAGGGATAGAAATAGTCCTCGTGCGCGCCGGCACCGGGCATGGTGTGCAGCTCGCTCGTCCCCTTGTCCCAGACGTCCTTGTCGATGCCGCAGCGGTCCTGCTTGCAGGCCACGCCGGTGCCCTGGTTGATGACATTGCCGGCGGCATCGCGCAGTTTGCCGCCGCTCTGGTCCGCGCCGTACAGCAGGATGTTGACGACATTGCCGTTGACGCCATAGGCCTTGCCGGTCGGAGTCCAGGTCTTGTCCCATTTCGAACCGAGCTCTTCGGGCAGCTTCGCATGCTCGGCCAAGCCGGCCTCCACCGAGCCGCCATTCTCGATGACGATCGAACTGGCCCAGAAGTTCGTCCTGTTCTTCGTGACGTCGGCCGGCTGCGGCGGCTCGAGGAAGATCAGGCGCCCGCCCTTCACCACGTTGACATTGCGGTAGTGGAAGTCGGCCAGCTCATCGACGATGCAGATGCCGTTGACCTCCAGGTCCGGCTGGGCGGCGCCGGTGCCGGTGCCGCCGAACCGCGGGCCCTGTATCACGGCACCGCCCCTTTCCGGGCAGGAGATGGATTCCGCCCGGCCCTCGGGCACCAGCGCGACCGAAAGCAGGGCCAGTGCCGTCGCGCCGCCAAGGGCGGCCGAACAGGCCTTTCGGCGCAGGCCAGGAAGCTTACTTGACAGTTGGATGCCCATGACGGGGTCCTCCTCGAATGTTCTCGTTCAGCCGCTCTTCGCGACAGTACTGTTTTCGAATAAATTCTGAATAAGAAACAAATGACAGAGAAATATGTCTGTTTTGTGACATATTCTTTTGTCAATGACACCGGAGCTATATTTCAAGCCACAATCGACTTCTCGATCTGGCGGGACGCGATGCTGTCGCAGGACGTTCGCCCGGGCATCTTGCTTGCGGCTGCGGCGGGAACGCCGGAGGCCTGCGAACGTCAGTGGCGGCGCCCGGGACGCGGACGTCGTCGCCCTCGTCGAACCGATATGCGATGCCTCCTGGGGCGCTGCCCCTGGTGGGACAGACGACCTGTTCCGCCGGCCGCCATTTGCGACGAATTCCGACAGAAGCCGGAAATCGATGGCGGGCATGCAGCCATCGGACTGCGGCCATGCTGAATTGCGGCGAGGGTCTATTGCGCAACAGCCGTGCATGGATCTTCCTTCTCGGGCTCTTGTTCGGACCGGTCATTGTCCGGACCGGGCGACAAGATTTCCGCTCGACCTGCTGTCGCGGCCAATGCTACGGCAAAGCGTACCGGAAAGGGAACCCGCTTCCGGCGATCTGCCGGGCAAGGCGGTGCCGTACGATGGTCGCGGATCGCCGACCCGTCAGATCTGCCTGACCGGGTCGAACACAAAGACATCATGCAATGCCGGCAGCACTGTGGCACCTGAAGGACCAATTCATGACACGGACCGTTCTACGGCGTCACCAGCGCCGGTCCGCCACTGCTGTCCGGATGAGCATGGCCGGCATTCGCTCAAGGCCGCGACTTTACCGGGCTTGCGGGGTCAAGCGTTGACGCTGGACACGGATGTCCTGGCGTTCCCCCAATCGTCACCACCGCGCTCGTCGCGGTGGTCCATGGTGCCGCCAGGTTCAATAATGGCCT
>JAVJON010000019.1:0-299911 GCA_040216765.1 Sneathiellaceae bacterium
GTCCTTGCGTTCCCCCAATCGTCACCACCGCGCTCGTCGCGGTGGTCCATGGTGCCGCCAGGTTCAATAATGGCCTGATTTTATTGAGGTGCGGCGCGATGGGTTGCCGGGCATCGCCCGGCGACCGGGACAAGCCCGCGCATGACGAAGCTATAAAACGCATGAGGCCGGAGAACGGCACTCAACCGGACAGCAGTGGGCCAGGCCCGCGAGTGACGAGCTTTCGTGCGCAGGCCGCGCCATATCGCACAGCAGCCGACTTGAACCGGACACCAGTCGGTCAGGGCAGATGCCCGACAGTCGGGGTCTGCGCATCGCACGTTGATTGTCAGGTTCTCAGGCGGCCTGTTCCTCGAAATGGAACACCTTGGAGATGATCTGCCAGCGGCCGTCGAGGCGGATCAGGGTGAGCAGGTCGGTGAAGTGCCGCGGCCCGATCGCGCACTGCACCCGGGCGGTTGCGGTGACCGGCCCGGCAAAGGCGATGGAGACGATCTCGTCCCGGCGTTCCTCGCCGCGGCTGGCCGGCGAGGGCCGCCGGTCCACGATCGGGAAATAGTCGGGCATCGTCAGGTGGGTCAGGCTGCCCTCGGTGGCGCAGACATAATGGGCAAGGGGGTGGAACGCCCGCCGCAGCCGCGCGGTATCGCTGTGGTAGAGGCCGTCGAAATAGAGCGACAGGACCGCCGCGACCTCTTGCCAGGCCGGCGAAACCGGCGCTTCGGACGGGCGTTCCATGCTCAGATCAGCCCCTCGGCCTTCATCGCGGCCTGCACGGCGGGGCGTGCCGCGACCCGGCCGTTGAAGGCCTTCAGGTGCGGCCAGTCGTCCAGGCCGATGCCGGTCGGCTTGGTCCAGTTCGACACCGTGAACAGGTAGGCATCGGCCACGGTGAAGGTCTCGCCCGTCAGATAGTCGCGGCCGTCGGACAGCAGGGCCTCGACGATGCCCAGGCGCTGGCTGACCCTGGCCTTGGCGGCCGCCTTCATGTCGTCGGAGGAATCCTTCTGGAACAGTGGGCTGAAGGACTTGTGCAGCTCGGTCCCGATGAAGGTCAGATGCTCCTGCACGCGCACCCGGGGCATGGTGCCGTTCGCCGGCGCCAGGTCGGTCTTGCCGTTGGTATCGGCCAGGTACTGCACGATGGCCGGCCCTTCGGTGACCACCTCGCCATCGTCGAGCTGCAGGGCGGGGACATAGCCCTTGGGGTTGATCTGGCGGTAGTCGGCGCCGCTTTCCGTCTTCTTTTCGGCGAGGTTGACCTTCTCGATCTCGAAATCGACGCCGATCTCGCGCAGCACGATATGCGGCGAGAGGGAGCAGGCGCCGGGGGAATAGAACAGCTTCATGGGATGGCCTCCGTTGGTGGCCGGGCATTCCCCGGCAGGTCGTCGCGGCAGAAGATAGGGCGCGACGGTAACCAAAGGAAACCCCCTAACTTGTGGTTACCCCGATTCTCCGGTATCCCCGCGGTAACCATGTCTCCGGGAGGGCAGGATGTCCCTGAAAGTCCGCAAGAACCGGGCGGTGCCGCCGCCGCCGGAATGCCCGCTTGGCGCCTGCATGGCGCTGATCGGCGGGGCCTGGACGCCGAACCTGATCTGGTATCTGAGCGGCGGCCCGCGGCGCTTCAACGAACTGCGGGGCGACCTGCCGAAGATCTCGGCGAAGGTGCTGAGCACCCGCCTGCGCGACCTGGAGCGCAGGGGCGTGGTCACCCGCACGGTGATGCCGACTTCGCCGCCGTCGGTGGAATATGCGCTGACCCCCCTGGGGGAGGAGCTGATGCCGGCGATCGCCGCCATCGCCGAGGTCGGCCACAAGCTGAAGGCCGGCTGGGCTGCGGATGACGCCGACCGGGGCGAGAGCGCGGCCGCCTGATCAGTCGGGGTCGGTCTGGCGCAGCTGCATGACGGGCCTGCCCGCCGCATCCAGCAGGGTCAGCCGGATGCGCTCCCGGCGATAGCCCCGTGCCCGCTCCAGGGCGGCCAGCAGGCGCTGTTCGGCCGCGTCCACCGGCGGGGCACAGGATTTCCGGGTCATCGCCAGGGGGCCGAGCGACAGCCTGCCGCCAGCGGCGCTGTAGCTGCCGGCAAGGCTGTTGCAGCCACCATGGCCCCGCAGCCGCCCCGCGCCGCGGAACTGCAGGAAGACCCGCATGTCCTCGGGCAGGGCCGCGCCGTCGATTGCGGTCGGCGTCCATTCGCTGCCGGCCAGCGGCGCCGGCATGGCGCCGGATGCCGCCGCCGGCGCAGCCCCGGCGATCAGGGCAAGGGCTGCCAGCAGGACGGGGCGGGCGCGGCTGCGGTGCGGCATCACAGGAATTCCTGCGCGGCATCGGCCAGCCAGTCCCAGGCGAAGGCGGCCAGGCTGGAGCGGACATGGATGTCGTAGTCCCGGCCCGGCTCCAGCACCAGCAGCAGGATGTCCAGATGGCCCAGCAGGGTCTGCACGGCGGCGCCTGCGGGCAGCACCGCCAGGTCCAGCGGGCAGCCCTTCGCCAGCACATCCGCGCTGCGCGGGCCGCTCAGCCGGATCGTCGCCGCGCCGTCGCTGACATCGGTGATCGCGCAGGGCGCGGTGCCGCCCAGCACGGCGCTGAGCTGTTCCCGGGCGGCCGCGATCGCCGGATCGCTGCCCAGCAGCAGCGCCTCGTCGGGCCCCAGCCAGACCAGCTGCCGGTCCGGTCCCAGGGCGGTCCAGCGGTTGGCCGGCAGCGGCCAGCCCGGCGCGCCGAGTTCCTGCATGGCGGCCGCCATCGATGCCGAACCGGCCGGCGCGCGCAGGTTCAGCCGCGCCGGGGCGGCCGGGATGCCGAGGGCGACGGCTTCGCCGAACAGCGCCGAGCGCTCCGCCAGCGGGCCGGCAGCCTGCAGCACGGGCATGGTTCCGGGCGGCGCCACCGGCACGGCCGGCCGGTCCCCATCGGGCGGCCGGTCCCCGTCGGGCGGCGGGGCCGCCCCTGTCGGATCCTCAGCCACGGGCAGCCGCCCCCTTGTCGTCATGGAAGATCGGCGGGGCGATCGACGCCGCGACCGGCGGCCCGCCCATCACCGGCACCTTCACCGCCTCGCCGATCCGCGCGCGGCCGCCCTTCACCAGGGCCAGCGCGATGGAGCGGTTCAGGGTCGGGCTGAAATAGCTGGAGGTGACATGCCCCAGCATCGGCACCTTCTGGCCGGGGCGCGGGTCGGGCGCGTCGGGCGCGACGATCTGCGCGCCCTCGCGCAGCACGGTCCGCGGCTCCGCGGTCAGCAGCCCGACCAGCTGCTTGCGGTCGCCGCGCAGCATGTCCGGGCGCGACAGCGACCGCTTGCCGATGAAATCGCCCTTGTCGCCCTTCACCATGCCCGCCATGCCCAGGTCGTCGGGGATCGTCGTGCCGTCGCTCTCCTGGCCGACCATGATGAAGCCCTTCTCCGCCCGCAGCAGGTGCATCGCGTCGGTGCCGAAGGGCACCAGGCCGCGGTCGCTGCCGGCCGCCAGCAGGCAGTCCCACAGGGCACGGCCGTAGCGCGCGGCCAGGTTGATCTCGAAGCTCAGCTCGCCGGTGAAGCTGACCCGGAAGATCCGCGCCGGGGCGCCGCAGACCAGCCCCTCCCGGACGGTCATGAAGGGGAAGGCGGCATTCGCCAGGTCGATATCGGTCAGCGGCGCCAGGATCTCGCGGCTCAGCGGGCCGCTCAGGGTGGCGACCGCCCAATGGTCGGTGACGCTGGTGCACCAGGCCTGCAGGTCCGGCCATTCGGTCTGCAGCAGCTCTTCCATCCAGTCCAGCACATGGGCCGCGCCGCCGGTGGTGGTCGTGACATGAAAGCGCCGCGCATCCAGGCGGGCCACCACGCCGTCGTCCAGCACCGTGCCGTTCTCGGTCAGCATCAGGCCATAGCGGCAATGCCCAGGCTTCAGGCTGTCGAAGCGGTTGACGTAGAGCCGGTTCAGGAAGGTCGCCGCGTCCGGCCCCTCCACCATGATCTTGCCCAGGGTCGAGGCATCCAGCAGGCCGGCGGCATGGCGCACCGCCAGCACCTCCCGCCGGGTCGCCGCGGCGCGGTCCTCCCGCTTGCCATCGGGCAGGGCCTGCGGGAAGCAGAGCGGCCGCTGCCACTGGCCGACAGTCTCCAGCAGCGCGCCCTGGCGCTCGTGCCAGCCCTGCATCGGGGTGCGCCGCAGCGGGTCGAACAGCGGGCCGGTGCGGCGGCCCGCCATGGCGCCGAAGGTGACCGGCACATAGGGCGGGCGGAAGGTGGTATGGCCGACCGCGTCGACCGACGTGCCGCGCATCTCCGCCAGGATGCCCAGCGCGTTCATGCCGCTCAGCTTGCCCTGGTCGGTCGCCATCCCGGTGGTGGTGTAGCGCTTCATATGCTCCACCGCGGAGAATCCCTCGCGCTCCGCCAGCTGCAGGTCGCCCGCGGTCACATCGTTCTGGAAATCGACGAACTGCTTCGGGCCGCGCCCCACCGGATGCTCCCCCGGCACGATCCAGACCGCGCGCACCCGCCCCGCGCCGCCATCCGCCGGCACGTCCGGCTCCTCCGCGCGGAGCGGCGGCAGGGGGGCTGCGTCGAAGCCGCAATCGGCCGCCGCCGCCAGCCCGGCGGCGACACCGCCGTCCAGCGCCGCCTGCAGGCTGGTGGCGCCGTCGGCGCCGCCGGCACAGCGCAGGCCCTGCGGCCCGCCGGCAGGCCGGAACGCGGTCAGCGCCGGGTCGTAGTGCAGGCGCCCGCGGGCCTGGCTGAACAGCGCGACGTTCGGGCCCCAGCCGCCCGACATGGCGAGGATGTCGACCGCTTCCTTGCGCAGGCCGCCGATCATCGCGCCGCCGGACTCGCTCATCTTGCGCAGCCGGACCCGGTCCACCCGCATGCCGCCCTGCGCCTGGGTCACGGCATGGCCGGTCAGCACCTCGACGCCGGCCGCACGGGCGGCGGCGGCCAGCGGGGTGCCGTCGCTGCGCAGGTCGGCCAGGATGCAGCTGGCACCGGCGCGCTGCAGGGCGATCGCCGTGCGATAGGCGCTGTCGTTGTTGGTCATCAGGCAGACCCGCCGGCCCGCCAGCACCGCATAGCGGTGCAGGTAGCCGCGCAGGGCGCCGGACAGCATCACGCCGGGCCGGTCGTTGCCGGCGAAGACCAGGGGGCGCTCCAGCGCGCCGGTGGCGAGCACCGCCTGCCGCGCGCGGATCCGCCAGAGCCGCTGCCGCGGCAGGCCGCCGCCGCGGCCCGGCCCCAGATGGTCGGTCACCTGCTCCCAGGCGGTCAGGTAGTTGCCGTCGTACAGGCCGGCCAGCGCGGTGCGGCACAGGCGCTGGACGTTGGGCATGCCGTCGAGTTCCGCCGCAACGGCCGCGGCCCAGCCCAGGGCGGGCTGCCCGTCCACCGCCAGGTCATCGCCCTCCGCCAGCAGATGCCCGCCGGCCTCCCGGTCCATGTCGGCCAGGATCACCCTGGCGCCGGACCGGCCCGCGGCCAGCGCGGCGGCCAGGCCGGCCGGGCCGGCGCCGGCCACCAGCAGGTCGCAATGGGCGAAGCGCTGCTCGTAGCGGTCGGGATCGGCGCCGGACGGCGCGCGGCCCAGCCCTGCCATCCTGCGGATCGCCCATTCGTAGACCCGCCAGGCCCCGGCGCCCGGCCCCATGAAGGTCTTGTAGTAGAACCCTGCCGGCAGGATCGGCGCCAGCAGGCCCGCTGCCGCCCCCAGGTCGCTGGTCAGGCTGGGCCAGCGGTTCTGGCTTTCCGCCGCCAGCCCGTCGAACAGCTCCACGCAGGTGGCGCGGGCATTGGGCTCCGCCGCAGCCCCGCTGCCCAGCCGCACCAGGGCATTCGGTTCCTCCGCGCCCAGGCCGACGATGCCGCGCGGCCGGTGGTACTTGAAGCTGCGGCCGACAAGAACGCGGCCATTGGCCAGCAGCGCCGAGGCCAGGGTGTCGCCGCCCAGGCCGCTCAGCCTCTCGCCGTCGAAGGTGAAGGCCAGGCTGCGCGCGCGGTCGATGCGACCGCCCTGCGGCAGGCGTGAAGTCTGGCTCATCGGTCGCCCCCGGCCGGCCCCGATGGTGGCCCGGCCGGTCCGCCAGCGGGCGGGTACACGGCCTCGATCCGGTCGGTGGCGGTGTCGCGCGCGACGGTGAACCAGCGCCGGCAGCCATGGCGATGCACCCAGCGCTCCAGCAGCCGGCCCTTCGGGTTGTCGCGCAGGAACAGATAGGCCGCCCATTCCGCATCGGAGGCCGCTGCCGGGTCCGCCGGGCGGACAACCTGCGCCTCGCCATGGGCGGCGAACTCGCTCTGCGGGCGGGTGCCGCACCAGGGACAGTCGATCAGGAACATGGGGCGTTCACCGGCGTTCCGGGTTCAATGCGCGACCGCGGCGGCCGCGGCCTCGTCGACCAGGGCGCCGCTGGTGAAGCGGTCCAGGCCGAAGGGCGCGGCCATCGGGTGCGGCGCGTCGCGGGCGATGGTGGCGGCGAAGACATGGCCGGAGCCCGGCGTCGCCTTGAAGCCGCCGGTCCCCCAGCCGCAGTTCAGGTAGAGCCCGGCCACCGGGCTGGGGCCGATGATCGGGCTGCGGTCCGGCGTGACGTCGACGATCCCCGCCCATTGCCGCAGCATCCTCAGGCGGGAGAAGGACGGGAACAGTTCCAGCAGCGGCCCCATGATCTCCTCGATCATGTCGTAGGAGCCGCGCTGGCTGTAGGAATTGTGCATGTCGGATCCCGCGCCGATCACCAGCTCGCCCTTGTCGGACTGGCTGACATAGACATGCACCTTGCCGGACATCACCACCACGTCCAGCACCGGCTTGACCGGTTCCGAGACCAGCGCCTGCAGCGGCGTGGAGGCCAGCGGCAGGCGGAAGCCCGCCATGTTCGCCAGCACCGAGGAATGGCCGGCGGCGACCAGGCCGACCTTGCCGGCGGCGATCCGCCCGCGGCCGGTCTGCAGCGCCCGCACCCGGCCGTCGGCGACCTCGATGCCGGTGACCTCGCAATTCTCGATGATGTCGACACCCAGCCGGTCGGCGGCGCGGGCATAGCCCCAGGCCACCGCGTCGTGGCGGGCGGTGCCGCCGCGGCGCTGCAGCAGGGCGCCCAGGATCGGGTAGCGGCCGTCCAGGCGGATCGCCGGCACCCATTGCCGCACTTCGGCCGGGGTCAGGAATTCCGCATCGATGCCGTTCAGCCAGTTGGCATGGCCGCGGCGCGAGATCTCCCGCAGCTCGCTCTCGTCATGGGCCAGGTGCAGCAGGCCGCGCGGGCTGTACATCACGTTGTAGTTCAGCTCGCGGCTCAGGCCGCGCCAGAGCTGCACCGCATGGTCGTACAGCGCCGCGCTTTCGTCCTGCAGGTAGTTGGACCGGATGATCGTCGTGTTGCGGCCGGTATTGCCGCCGCCCAGCCAGCCCTTCTCCAGCACGGCGACCTTCTTTTCGCCGAACTCGCGGGCCAGGTAATAGGCGGTGGCCAGGCCATGGCCGCCACCGCCGACGATGACGATGTCGTACGCCGCCTGCGGTTCTGCCGCGCGCCAGGCGCGCGGCCAGTCCTCGTGGTTGCTGAAGGCGTTGCGCGCCAGGGAGACCAGCGAATAGCGCTGCATGGAGCCTCGACATTCCTCCGCCCCGCGGCGCGGGGCGCGGGGCCAGTCTATGCGCCCGATGCAGCCCTTCCAAGACCGCGCGCCCCTTGTGGCCGGCGGCGGCCCGGACGCACACTGCCGCGCCGAAAAATTGCCTGCCGGCGCCGCGCGCCCGCGCAGCCCGAAGTCGCGCCCCAGGGAGGGCCCCCAGTTTGCCTGCCAACCGTTGGATCATGCTGATCGCGCTGACTTCCGCGCGGTTCGCCGTCGGCTTCCAGATCGTCTCCGTCGCATCGATAACCATCCACCTGCAGGCCGCCTTCGACATCGACCATACCGAGGTCGGCACCCTGGCGAGCCTCTACATGCTGCCGGGCCTGTTCCTGGCGATCCCCGCCGGCTGGCTCGGCTTTCGCTTCGGCGACCGCACCATGGTGCTGTTCAGCCTGACCCTGATGGTGATCGGCGGCTGCGTCGGCACCCTCAGCGTCGACCCGGTGATGCTGGGTGCCGGGCGCATGGTTGCCGGCTGCGGCGGGGTGATCATGATCGTGCTGAACAACAAGATGATCGCCGACTGGTTCGATTCCCGCACGATCGTCACGGCGATGGCGGTGATGATGTCGGGCTTCTCCCTGGGCATCGGGCTGGGGCTGGTGGCGCATGTCTATTTCGCGGATCTCGCGGGCTGGCCCGCGGCGCAATGGTCGACCGCGATCCTGGCGGGCATCGCCTTCCTGGTCACCTGGCTGGTCTATCGCGACCCGCCGCCGGAACATGTCCACCGCGCCACCGGCGGGGTGCCCGATGGCCCGCCGCGCTTCCGCATCGCCCGGCAGGAGATCGTGTGGATCTGCCTGGCCGGGCTGATCTGGGCGCTCTACAACGCCAGCTATCTGAGCTTCCTGACTTATGCGCCCGGCGTGCTGGACGGGCGTGCCATCGATCCGCAGGAGGCCGGCTGGATCCTCGCCCTGGGGAACTGGCTGGCGATCGCCGCCATGCCGATCGCGGGCTGGCTGGCCGATCGTTTCAAGGCGCCCGGCATCATGGTGGTGGTCGGCAGCCTGATGCTGGCGATCGCCGAGCTGGCGCTCGCGGTCTCGTCGATGCCGCTGCTCGCGGCCCTGGCCTTCGGTCTGTTCGGCGGCATGCCGGCGGCGATCATCGCGTCCCTGCCCGGCCAGGTGCTGCGGCCGTCGTCGCGCTCCGCCGGGGTCGGCATCTTCTACATCTGGTTCTTTGCCGGCGGCGCGGTGCTGCCGCCGCTGGGCGGGCTGGCGCGGGACATGACCGGCCTGCTGGTCGCCCCCATGGCCGTGGCCGTCTCGTTCGTCGCCCTGGCGCTGCTGGTCTATGCCGTGTTCCGCATCGTCCTGGCCGCCGGCCGGCCGGCGGCGGTGCCCGCCTGATCGACCGGTCCGGGCCATGCGGCCTATTTTACATGGAAATATGTGGTGATTATTTTTCATACATGAGAGTTGTTGATTTATTGCCCTGACCGGCGCACTTTCTGGGAAATGGCGGTTGGAACGGCAGATCCTGTGAATCTCCGAAATCCACCTGCCCGGATCTTCGGAGGGGCCGCGATGCGGCATTTGCCGATCAACATGGATGTGGCCGACCGGCCGGTGCTGCTGGTCGGTGGCGGCGAGGCGGCGGCGCGCAAGGCGCGGCTGCTGCTGCGCGCCGGCGCGCAGATCCGCCTGGTGGCCGAGCGGCCGCTGGCGGAGCTCTCCGCCCTGACCGTCGAGGGCCGGGTCGAGCTGGTGCAGCGCGGCTTCCTGCCGGAGGATCTGGACGGCGCCGTGCTGGCCTATGCCGCCAGCGAGGAGGATGCGACCGACCGCGCCGTGTCCCGTGCCGCGCAGGCCGCCGGGGTGCCGGTCAATGTCGTCGACCGGCCGGAACTCTCGACCTTCATAACCCCCGCCATCGTGGACCGTTCGCCGATCGTGGTGGCGATCTCCTCGGGCGGCGCGGCGCCGGTGCTGGCGCGGCGCGTGCGCGGCTGGATCGAGGCGCTGCTGCCGACCCGGCTGGGCCGGCTCGCCAGCCTGGCGGAAGGGGTTCGCGGGGCGGCGGCGGAGCGCCTGGCGCCGTCACGGCGCCGGCTGTTCTGGGAACGCCTGTTCGACGGCCCCGACGCCGCCCGTGCCCTGGCGGGCGACGAGGCTGCGGCACTGGCCGGTTTCCGCGCCGCGCTGGACGATGCCGCCGCCGACAGGCCCCAGCCCGGCATCGTGCATATCGTCGGCGCCGGGCCGGGCGATCCCGACCTGCTGACCGTCCGCGCGCAGCGCCTGCTGCAGGACGCCGACGTGATCGTGCATGACAAGCTGGTCTCCGACGAGGTGCTGGACCGCGCGCGCCGGGATGCCGAGCGGGTCTTCGTCGGCAAGTCGAAATCCAACCATTCCCGCAGCCAGGACCAGATCAATGCCCTGCTGGCCGAATTGGCCGGGCAGGGCCGCCGGGTCGTGCGCTTGAAGGGCGGCGACCCCTTCGTCTTCGGCCGCGGCGGCGAGGAAGTCGAGTATCTGCGCGCCCGCGGCATCGCGGTGGAGGTGGTGCCCGGCATCACCGCGGCGATGGGCTGCGCCGCCGCCGCGCAGCTGCCGCTGACCCATCGCGACCATGCGATGTCGGCGGTGTTCATCACCGGGCATGCGAAGGATGGGGAGCCCGACCTGGACTGGGCAAAGCTGGCCCAGGCGAAGCAGACGATCGTCGTTTACATGGGGGTCAGCACGGGGGGCCGGATCGCCGAGCGGCTGATCGCCCATGGTATGGCGCCGTCCATGCCGGTCGCGGTGATCGAGAACGGCACGCGACCGGACCAGAAGGTGGTGCCGGCGCGGCTCGACGGCCTGGTCGATGCGATGCGGGCGGCCGATGTGCGCGGGCCGGCGGTGATCGTGATCGGCACGGTGGCGGCCCTGGCCAGGCAACAGGGCCTGCCCCTGCGATCGCCGGCCGCCGAAACGGATTATGCCATCGCCGCCGAATAGGCCGGCGGGCGGACAATAACGGACGGACGGACGAAATGCAGAAGGGTGCCAAGGGCAAGAGCCGCGTGCTGACGGCGAACCGCCTGCGCGACGGGCTGGCGGTGTTCCTGGCCGCCGGCGGCGGCTGGGTGGCCGATATCCACCGCGCGCAGGTGGCGATCGATGCCGAGGCCATGGCGGCGCTGGAGGCCGAAGGCCGTGCCGCGGAGGCCGCGCAGCATGTGGTCGGCGCCTACCTGATCGACGTGGCGGCGGAGGACGGCAAGATCCGGCCGCTGCGCAACCGCGAACAGATCCGCGCCGCGGGCGGCCCGACGGTGCCCGGCGCCGTGGCCGATCCCGGCGCAGGCCGCATCCGGGCCGCCTGAACCAGGCCTGACAGAGCGAGGAGCGCCCGGCGCGCCGGGCGGAAGCGAGCGATGTACCAGTACGATACCTTCGACCATGCCCTGGTCCGCGACCGGGTCAGCCAGTTCCGCGGCCAGGTGGCACGGCGGCTGGCAGGCGAGCTGAGCGAGGAGGAGTTCCGGCCGCTGCGGCTGATGAACGGCCTCTACCTGCAGCTGCACGCCTACATGCTGCGGGTCGCCATCCCCTACGGCACCCTGTCGGCCACCCAGATGCGCCGGCTGGCGCATATCGCGCGGCGCTACGACCGCGGCTTCGGCCATTTCACCACCCGCCAGAACATCCAGTACAACTGGCCGAAGCTGGAGGAGGTGCCGGACCTGCTGGAGGACCTGGCCGAGGTCGAGATGCATGCCATCCAGACCTCCGGCAACTGCATCCGCAACACCACCTCCGACCCTTTCGCCGGCCGCGCCGCCGACGAGGTCGAGGATGCCCGGGTCTGGTGCGAGATCATCCGGCAATGGTCCACTTTGCACCCGGAATTCTCGTTCCTGCCGCGCAAGTTCAAGATCGCCGTCTCGGCAGCCAAGGTCGACCGCGCCGCGATCCGCGTGCATGACATCGGCCTGCACCTGCACCGCAACGACGCCGGCGAGACCGGCTTCCAGGTGATGGTCGGCGGCGGGCTGGGCCGCACGCCGATGGTGGGCAAGACGATCCGCGAGTTCCTGCCGGCGGAGCACCTGCTGTCCTACCTGGAGGCGATCCTGCGCGTGTACAACCAGGAGGGCCGCCGCGACAACAAGTTCAAGGCGCGCATCAAGATCCTGGTGCACGAATCCAGCCCCGAGGTGATCCGCGAGAAGGTCGAGGCCGAGTGGCAGGCGATCCGCGACGAGGCGGTCGACCTGCCGGCGGAGGAAGTCGCGCGGATCCGCGCCTTCTTCGCCGCCCCGGATTGGCCGGCGCGGCCGGACGCGCCGGCCGCCCTGGCCGCGGCGCGGGCGAAGCAGCCCGCCTTCGACCGCTGGGTGAAGGCCAATGTCGCGCCGCACCGCACCCCGGGCTATGCCATCGTCACCGTGTCCCTGAAGCCGGTCGGCGGGCCGCCGGGCGATGCGACGGACGCGCAGATGGACGCGATCGCCGACCTGTCGGAGCGCTATGGCTTCGGCGAGATCCGCGTGACCCACGAACAGAACCTGGTGCTGCCCGACGTCGCGCAGGAGGACCTGCACGCGCTCTGGCTGGCGCTGGGCGAGCAGGGCCTGGCGACCGCGAACGTCAACCTGGTCAGCGACATCATCGCCTGCCCGGGGCTGGACTATTGCGCGCTGGCCAATGCCCGCTCGATCCCGGTGGCGCAGGACATCACCCGGCGCTTCGCCGACGATGACCGGATCGGCCTGATCGGCGAGCTGAAGATCAAGATCTCCGGCTGCATCAATGCCTGCGGCCATCACCATGTCGGCGATATCGGCATCCTGGGGGTGGAGAAGACGGGCGAGGAGTTCTACCAGATCACCCTGGGCGGCCGCCCCGACGACAAGGCCGCGATCGGCACCATCACCGGCCGCGCCTTCGCCTATGACGAGGTGGTGGATGCGGTGGAGCGGATCGTGGAGACCTACATGGCCCTGCGCGCCGATGGCGAGATCTTCCGCGACACCCTGACCCGCCTCGGTCACGACCCCTTCAAGGAGGCGCTCTATGCCGCTGATTAAGGACGGCCAGGTCCGGCAGGACCAGTGGCGCCACCTGGATGACGACGAGGCGCTGCCCAAGGACGCCGATGCGGTGACCGTGTCGCTGGCGCGCTGGGAGCGCAACGAGACCGAGCTGCACGACTGGAACGGCCGCCTGGGCCTGCGCCTGGACAGCGGCCAGCTGGCCGAGCAGGTCGGCGATACCGCGCAGCGCTTCGACCTGATCATGATCGCCTTTCCGGCCTTCACCGACGGCCGCGGCTTCTCCACCGCGCGCCTGCTGCGCGCGCGCTACGGCTTCACGGGCGAGCTGCGCGCGACCGGCCATGTGATCCGCGACCAGTTCTTCTTCCTGCAGCGGGTCGGCTTCGACACCATCGAGCTGGCCGACCCCGCCCCGGCCGCGCAATGGGCCGAGGCGATGACCGAGGTCTCCGTCGTCTACCAGCCGTCGAACGACCGCCGGGTCACGATCCCCCGCGCCCGCTGGCAGACGCCGGCGGCGGCGGAGTAGGCTGCCGCCCGGAGAGACCCCTTTTCCGACGGAGACGCAGTCATGGCGCCCAGGGCATCCGGGAGCGCAGGGAAACGCGCGGCGAAGCAGGACGCAGGCAAGCCCGTGCTGCTGTCCGGCGGCAACCCGCAGATTGCGAAGGGCCAGGGCGATGCGCCGGTCCAGGCCTATATCGCGGCCATGCCGGGCTGGAAGCAGGGGATCGGTCGCCGCCTCGACATTCTGGTCGAGCAGGCCGTGCCGGGCGTGGCCAAGGCGGTCAAATGGAACTCGCCGTTCTACGGCATCGACGGCCAGGGCTGGTTCCTCAGCTATCACTGCTTCACGAAATACGTGAAGGTCACGTTCTTCCGCGGCAGCTCGCTGGAGCCGATGCCCCCCGGTGCGTCGAAGCACCAGGAGGTGCGCTACCTCGACATCCGCGAGGACGACGGGTTCGACGAGGACCTGTTCCTCGACTGGGTGAGGCAGGCCAGCCGATTGCCCGGCGAGATGCTTTGAACGGGCCGGCAAGGAACCGGCACCTCCCTCCCATTGACCTGCACGGCGCCGCCGCCAAGGATGACCCCCGCTGACAGGAACAAGGGGAGGGATGGCCCGATGGCCGCAGGCAATGGGGGCGTGCTGGACGGGGTGCGGGTGCTCGATTTCGGCCGCTATATCGCGGGGCCCTATTGCGCCGCGGTGCTGGGCGACCTGGGCGCGGAGGTGATCCGCTTCGACAAGCGGGAAGGCTCCGAGGATCGCTTCGTCCAGCCGGTGGCGCCGTCGGGCGACGGCGCGCTGTTCCTGCAGATGAACCGCAACAAGCGCTCGATCACCCTGGACCCGATGAAGCCGGAGGGGCGCGCGGTGGTGGAGCGCCTGGTGCGCAGCGCCGACGTGGTCGTCGCCAACCTGCCGCCGCCCACCCTGAAGCGGATGGGCCTGGACTATGCGACCCTGAAGGCGCTGAAGCCCGACATCATCCTGACCCGGGTCTCCGCCTTCGGCGATGGCGGGCCGATGAGCGACCGGGTCGGCTTCGACGGCGTCGCCTCCGCGATGTCCGGCGCGCAATGGTATTCCGGCACGCCCGGCGAACCGACCCGCCTGCAGGCGCCCTATGTCGACATCACCACCGCGATCTCCTGCGCGATGGGGACCCTGGCCGCGCTGATGCACCGCCAGAAGACCGGCGAGGGGCAGGAGGTCGAGGGCGCGCTGCTGATCTCCGCGCTGAACTGCTTCGCGCCGGTGCTGGTGGAGCAGGCGGCGCTGGGGATCGACCGCCAGCCCACCGGCACCCGCGGCCAGACCGCCGCGCCGGCCGACATCGTCGCCACGAAGGACGGCTGGATCATGACCCAGGGCATCGGGCCTGCGCAGTTCCGCCGCTGGGCGCAGCTGATGGGCGAGGAGGACAAGTGGTGCAGCGACCCGCGCTTCAAGGACGACCTGGCGCGCGGCGACAATGGCGCGGCGATCAGCGCGCGCACCGCCGAATGGGCGGCGCAGTACACGACGGAAGAGGCGCTGCAGATCCTGTCCGACGCCAAGCTGCCCGGCGGCCCGGTCTTCACCCCGCGCCAGGCGGTGGAGGATCCCCATGTCGCGGCGATGGGCTATTTCCACACCGTGCCGTTCGACGGCATGGCCGACGGCGTCTCGGTGATCGAGATGCCGGTGCGGCTGAGCGGCAGCCCGGGCACCATCCGCAAGGGACCCCCGGCGCTGGGCGCCGATACCGATGCCGTGCTGGCGGAGCTGGGCATGGACCGGGCCGAGATCGACGGCCTGCGCGAAAGGGGGATCCTGTGACCCTCGCCTTCGACCTGTTCTGGTCCTTCCGCAGCCCCTATTCCTACCTGACGATCCCGCGCCTGCGGGACATGGCGCGGGACTATGACCTGGCGATCCAGCTGCGGCCGGTCTATCCGATCGCGGTGCGCATCCCCGGCTTCTTCAAGACGGTGAACCCGCTCTGGCCGCCCTACCTGATGCGCGACACCCACCGGGTGGCCGAGCAGCTGGGCATTCCCTATCAATGGCCGCGGCCCGACCCGGTGGTGATGGACATGGCCAGCGGCGAGGTACCGTCCGAACAGCCGCATATCCACCGCCTGACCCGGCTCGGCACCCTGGCGGCGGAGCGCGGCCAGGGCCTGCCCTTCATCGCCGCGATCGGCCATCTGCTGTTCGGCTCCGGTGTCGATGGCTGGGACCGCGGCGACCACATGGCGCAGGCGGTGGCGCGCGCCGGCATGGACCTGGCGGAGATGGATGCCGTCATTGCCGCCGACGAGGCCCGGCTGGAACGGGCGATCGCGGACAACGAGGCGGCGCAGAAGGCGGCCGGCCATTGGGGCGTGCCGCTGATGGTGTTCCAGGGCGAGCCGTTCTTCGGCCAGGACCGCATCGACCTGCTGCTCTGGCGGATGCGCCAGCACGGCCTGGAAGCCCGGGCCGGGGCCTGATCCGGTGACGGCGCAGGTCGACCTGTTCTGGTCCTTCCGCAGCCCCTATTGCTACCTCGCGGGCGACCGCCTGGCGGCGCTGGAGCGGGACCTGGGCGTGGCGCTGGCGGTCCGGCCGGTCTACCCGATCGCGGTGCGCATTCCCGGCTTCTTCAAGACCGTCAATCCGCTGCGGGTGCCCTACAACCGCATGGATGCGGAACGGACCGGCGCCTGGCTCGGCATCCCGTTCCACTGGCCGCGGCCCGACCCGATCGTGATGGATGTCGCCAGCGGCGAGGTGCCCGCCGAACAGCCCCATATCCACCGGCTGACCCGGCTCGGCGCCCTGGCGGCGGAGCGCGGGCGGGGGTTCGCGTTCGTGCGCGCGGTCGCGGGCCTGCTGTTCGGCTCCGGTGTCGACGGCTGGAACCGGGGCGACCATCTGGCGCGGGCGGTCGCGGCGGCGGGCTTCGACCTGGCGGAGATGGATGCGGCCATCGGCGACGGCGCGGCCCGCCTGGAGCAGGCGATCGCGGACAACGAGGCGGCACAGACGGCGGCCGGCCATTGGGGCGTGCCGCTGATGGTGTTCCGCGGCGAGCCGTTCTTCGGCCAGGACCGCATCGACCAGCTGCGCTGGCGGCTGCGGCAGGGCTGAGCCGGCGCGGGCGGCCGGGCCGCCGGAATGCGCGCGGAACATCTGCCGGGGCAGGCTGTTGACGGGGTAGGGCGCTCCGGCTTGGGGCCGGATGCGCGCCCGACAACCTGTTAGGAGGCAGCCATGACAAAAGCCCTGATGACGTCGGCGCTTGCCCTGGCGATGGCCATGGGCATCGGCCAGGCTGGCGCGGCAACGCAGAACAGCCAGGCGATGGACCTGAAGGACTGGGATCGCACGGCCCTGAACCAGGGCTGGTCGGCGAAAGCCCTGCTGGATGCGGAGGTCTTCGGCCCGAACAACGAGGAAGTCGGCGATGTCGACGATATCCTGATCGGGCCGGACGGGAAGATCCGTGCCGTGATCGTGGAGACCGACGCCTTCCTGAACATCGGCGATGTCGAGGCGCGGATCGCCTGGGACCGGATCGGCCCCGGCCCGGAGGAAGAGTCGATCTCCGTGCCGCTGTCGGAGGAGACCATCGAGGAGTTCCGCAGCGACTATGACGAAGTGGCGCAGGAGCGGCGGGTGTTCCGCGCCCGCGAGCTGATCGGCGATGCGGTGCGGGTCAAGGATGGCGGCGGCTATGGCCGGATCGACGACCTGGTGTTCGGCCGGGACGGCCGGATCCAGGCGGTGACGGTCAATGCCGATTACGGCTACGGCTATGGTGTCGGCCCCTATGCCTATCCGTTCTATGGCTATGAGCGCGGCTGGCAGCCGGGCATGGGCCATTACGACCTGCCCTTCAGCCGGGACCAGATCGCGTCCTACGAGGCCTATGACAGGGATCTCGGCGGGCCGTTCGACTGACCGCCGTGATACCGGGCGGCACCCGGATTGCCGGGTGCCGCCCGACGGCCGGCGGCCCGCCGCCGCCCGCTGCATCCGGCGCGATGCGGGGGCGGGGCGGGCCGTTCTCCTGTCCGGCCGGCCGGGCGCGGCGGTGGACAGCGCCGGGATGCGCCGCCATACATAGCGCTTGGCCCGTCCGGGCGATCGCCCCCGGCAGGCGCGCAGAGCGACGGCAAGAGGGAGCGGCGGCATGACCTGGATGATGTTCGGCCTGAAGACATGCGACAGCTGCCGCAAGGCGCGTCGCTGGCTGGACAGCCAGGGCGTTCCCTACCAGATGCTGGACCTGCGCGAGGCGCCGCCGACCCGCAATCTCATGCAGCAATGGCTGGACGCGGCGGGCGCGGAACGCCTGGTGAACCGGCGCTCCGCGACCTGGCGCAGCCTGACGGAGGCGGAGCGCGCGGCCGCCGCGCCCAGTGCCGCGCCGGATGCCCTGCTGGACCTGCTGGCGGCGCAACCGACCCTGATCAAGCGCCCGCTGTTCCAGCGGGGCAATACCGTGATCGTGGGTTTCGACACGGCCGCGCGGGCCGCGCTGGGGGCCAGTTCGGCCCCGAACCAGGGATCCGCCCGCCGCTACGGCTGACCGCAGGACCGCGGCCGGGTCAGGTCGTTCCGGCTCGCTGCATTGCAGCAGGGGGCTTCTTTCGGCCCTGCCGCCGCCGCTATACTCCGATCGGACCGGTCGTGCCTGCCACCGCCGGCGGCCGGAAACCGGGTTTCCGCATGTCGAGAGGGGCTGCACCTTGGGTATCGAAGTCGCACTCAACCATCGCACGGTCTATGACTACGACCGGCCGGTGCTGCTCGGTCCCCAGACCGTCCGGCTGCGTCCGGCGCCGCATTGCCGCACCGTTATCCCGGCCTATTCCCTGAAGGTCGAGCCGCGCGAGCATTTCCTGAACTGGCAGCAGGACCCGCATGGCAATTACCTGGCCAGGCTGGTCTTTCCGGAGCCGACGAAGCGCTTCAGCATCGAGATCGACCTGATCGCCGACATGACGGTGATCAACCCGTTCGACTTCTTCCTGGAGCCGGAGGCCGAGAGCTTCCCCTTCACCTATGGCGAGGAATTCCAGGACGATCTGGGCCCCTTCCTGCAGCGCGACAATCCCGGCCCGCTGTTCAAGACCTATCTGGCCAGCCTGCCGGAGGGCGCGGAGCGCACCATCGACTTCCTGGTCGCGGTCAACCAGATGCTGCAGCGCGACATCGCCTATACCGTCCGGCTGGAGCCCGGTGTGCAGACCCCGGAAGAGACCCTGAAGCTGCGCAAGGGCTCGTGCCGCGACACCGGCTGGCTGCTGGTGCAGCTGATGCGGCATCGCGGCCTGGCGGCGCGCTTCGTGTCGGGCTACCTGATCCAGCTGCAGCCGGACCAGAAGCCGCTGGACGGACCGGAAGGGCCGACCGCCGATTTCACCGACCTGCATGCCTGGGCGGAGGTCTTCCTGCCCGGCGCCGGCTGGGTCGGCCTGGACCCGACCTCGGGCCTGCTGACCGGCGAGGGCCATGTGCCGCTGGCCAGCACCCCGGAGCCGTCGAGCGCGGCGCCGATCTCCGGCGCGGTGGAGAAGGCGGAGGTCGAATTCTCCTTCGAGATGTCGGTCACCCGCATCGTCGAGAAGCCGCGGGTCACCAAGCCCTTCACCGAGGAGCAATGGGCCGCGATCCTGGCGATGGGAGATGCGGTCGATGCCGACCTGACCGCCGGCGATGTGCGGCTGACCATGGGCGGCGAGCCGACCTTCGTCTCCGTCGACGACATGGATCACCCGCAGTGGAACACCGCGGCCCTGGGCGCGGACAAGCGCCGGCTCGCGGGCGAGCTGTTCCGGCGGCTGTCGGCAAAGTTCGCGGCGAACGGCCTGCTGCACTATGGCCAGGGCAAATGGTATCCGGGCGAGCAGCTGCCGCGCTGGGCGCTGACGGCGCTGTGGCGCAAGGACGGCGAGGCGGTCTGGCAGGACGGCCGGCTGCTGGCGCAGCCGGAGCAGCCGGGCAAGGCCGATGCGGCAGCGGCCGAGGCGCTGGGGCAGGCGATCGCCGAGGAACTGGAGGTCTCCGCAGGGCACCTGCAGCCGGCCTTCGAGGACCCCTACTACTACATCTTCAAGGAGCGCCGGCTGCCGATCAACGTGACGGTGGCGGAGAACCGCCTGTCCGACGAGATGGAGCGGGCGCGGATTGCCAAGGTGTTCGAACAGGGGCTGGACAAGGTGGTGGGCTATGCCCTGCCGCTGGGGCGCGAGGAGGGGCGCTGGACGACCGGCCCCTGGAACCTGCGGATGGAGCGGCTGTTCCTGCTGCCGGGCGATTCCGCCATGGGCTACCGCCTGCCGCTGGACTCCCTGCCCTGGGTGACCGAGGCGGATTATCCCTACCATTTCCCGGAGGACCCGTTCGCGCCGCGCGGTGCGCTGCCGGCCTACGCGCGCCTGTCGCCGGCGGATGCCGCCCCGGCCCCGGCCGGGTCGATGGCGCCGCGGCGCCAGAGCGGCGATCCCGGCCTGTCGGCGGCGCATCACGACAGCGATGCCGCGCCGCTGCCGCGCCCGGGCGAGTCCGACCCCACGGTGCTGCGCACCGCGCTCTGCATCGAGCCGCGGGACGGGCATTGCCATCTCTTCCTGCCGCCGATGGAAACGGCGGAGGACTACCTGGCGCTGATCGCCGCCATCGAGCGGGCCGCAAGCCGCAGCAAGCAGCCGGTTGTGATCGAGGGCTACCTGCCGCCGGCCGACCCGCGTCTGGAGAGCTTCAGCGTCACGCCGGATCCCGGGGTCATCGAGGTGAACATCCATCCCAGCCGCAGCTGGAAGGAGATGGTCGAGCGCACCGAGCTGGTCTATGGCGAGGCGCGGCAGAGCCGGCTGGGCACCGAGAAGTTCATGATCGACGGCCGCCACACCGGCACCGGCGGCGGCAACCATGTGGTGCTGGGCGGACCGGCGCCGGAGGATTCGCCCTTCCTGCGGCGGCCCGACCTGCTGCGCAGCCTGTTGGGCTTCTGGCAGAACCATCCGGCGCTGAGCTACCTGTTCTCCGGCCTGTTCATCGGCCCGACCAGCCAGCATCCCCGCGTGGACGAGGCGCGGGAAGACAGCCTCTACGAACTGGAACTGGCCTTCGCCCAGGCCGGGCCGGGCCGCGACGTGCCGCCCTGGATGACCGACCGGCTGTTCCGCAACCTGCTGGTCGACATCACCGGGAATACCCACCGGGCGGAGTTCTGCATCGACAAGCTCTATTCGCCGGATTCCTCCGGCGGGCGGCGCGGCCTGCTGGAACTGCGCGCCTTCGAGATGCCGCCGCACCACCAGATGAGCTCGGTCCAGATGCTGCTGCTGCGGGCCCTGCTGGCGCAGTTCTGGAACCGGCCCTACGACCGGCCGCCGGTGCGCTGGGGCAATCGCCTGCACGACGTCTTCCTGCTGCCCCACTTCGTCTGGCGCGACATGCTGGAGGTGATCGCTGAGCTGGAGCGCGGCGGCCATGCCTTCGACCCGGCCTGGCTGGTGCCGCAGATGGAGTTCCGCTTTCCCCGCATCGGCCGGGTCACCCGGCACGATGTCGGCATCGAGCTGCGCCACGCGCTGGAGCCCTGGCACGTGATGGGGGAGGAGGGCATGGCCGGCACCACGGCGCGCGCGGTGGATTCCACCCTGGAGCGGGTGCAGGTCAGTGTCGCGAACTTTACGCCGGAGCGCTTCGTGCTTGCCTGCAACGGGGCCGAGGTGCCGCTGCAGGCCACCGAGGTGGAGGGCGAATATGTCGGCGGGGTGCGCTTCAAGGCCTGGTCGCAGCCCTCCAGCCTGCATCCCACCCTGCCGGTTCAGGCGCCGTTAACCTTCGATCTCTACGATCTCTGGTCGGGTCGTTCGCTGGGCGGCTGCCGCTATCATGTGGCGCATCCCGGGGGACGCAGCTTCGACACCCTGCCGGTGAATGCCGCAGAGGCGGAAAGCCGCCGGCGGACCCGGTTCTTTCCGTTCGGGCATACCGGTGGGCCGATGCCGGTGCCGGTGGCGTACCGCAGCGCGGAAGCGCCGCTTACCCTGGACCTGCGCCGCGCGGCGGTCGGGCTGGCATCGTCGCCGCGCCCGGGCGACAGCTAGGGACCACGCGTCGGGGCTGCAGGCCGATGAACAGGCGCCGATGACGGGCGAATCCGAACAGAGCGAGTTCAGCGAGGGGACGGATCGGGATGCAGGGCCCGATGCCGGGCCCGAGGCCGTTGCGTTGCCGGCGGAGCCCGCGCCGGATGCAACCCGGCTGGTCAACGACATGCCGGCCGGCAGCCGCCGCAGCCTGGTGGAGCCGGCCGTGCCGCAGCCCCCCGATGCCTTCGACGAAATGGTGGACGGTGCCGGCGCGGTGCGGCCGTACTGGCGGCCGCTGATCGGCAACCTGTCGGGCCTCGACCGGGAGGCGATGGCGCCGCGGCTGGAACGCATCCGCCAGCAGTTCGACGACAACGGCGTGGCCTATACCGCCTATGGCGATCCGCGCTCGATGGTGCGGCCCTGGGCGTTCGACCCGATCCCGGTGATCCTGCAGCCCGCCGACTGGCGCCAGCTGCGCGACGGCCTGCGCCAGCGGGCCCGCCTGCTGGATGCGCTGCTGCGCGATCTCTATGGCGCGCAGACGGTGCTGCAGGGCGATTGCCTGCCGCCCGGCCTGGTCTATGGCAGCCGGGAGTTCCTGCGCCCGGTGCATCGCCGCCCGGCCGCGGACGGCTCCCTGGCGCCGCCGGCGCCGCCGGCCTCGCCGATGCTGTCGCTCTATGCCGCCGACCTGGTGCGCGACACCGACGGTCGCTGGCGCGTGCTGGCCGACCGGACGGAGGTCGCATCCGGCATCGGCTATGCGCTGGAGAACCGCCGGGCCCTGGCGCGCAGCCTGCCGGAGCTGTTCTCCGGCTATGCGGTGGCACGGATCTCGCCCTTCCTGGCGGTGCTGGAGCTGCGCCTGCGGCAGAGCGCCGGAAGCAGCGGCGCCGCGCCGCGGACCGTCCTGCTGACACCCGGCCCGGGCCACCGGGCCTATTTCGAGCATGTCTTCCTGGCGCGCGAACTCGGCGTGCGGCTGGCCGAGGGCGCCGACCTCACGGTGCGGGCCGACGGGGTCTTCCTGAAGACCCTGCGCGGCCTGTTGCGGGTGGACCTGATCCTGCGCCGGGTGGTCAGCCGGATGTGCGACCCGCTGGAACTCAGCGCGGATTCCGGTGCCGGCGTCGTCGGCCTGGCCGGGGCGATCCGGCGCGGTCAGGTCAGCGTCGCCAACGACCTGGGCAGCGGCCTGTTGCAGACCTCCGGATTGTTCTCGCACCTGCCGGCGATCGCCCGGGAATGGTGGGGGGAGGAGCTGGCCCTGCCGTCCGTGGACATGCTGTGGGGCGGCCGCCAGGAGGATCTGGAGCAGATGCGCGCCGCGCCCGGGCGCTTCGAGTTCCGCCAGGCGGTCGATCCGGTGCTGCCCTCGGCGGAAGAAGACGAGCATGCCAGCGATATCCAGCTGAGCGACGAGGAGGCCCTGGCGCAGCTTGCCCTGCGGCCGGGGCGGATCACCGGGCTGCGCCGGACCGAGCTGTCGCAGGCGCCCTGCTGGGGCGAAGGCGGCCTGCTGCCACAGCGCGTGGTGCTGCGGATGTTCGTCCTGGCCGACGGGTCCGGCGACTATGCCGTGATGCCAGGCGGCCTGGCCCGGATCTCCGAGGATGGCGCGGCGTTCCGGACCTCGCTGCACGGCGGCGGGGTGGCGAAGGATGTCTGGGTCCTGACCGACGATGCGCGCAGCGTGCAGCCGCCGATCCCGCTGCGCGGCGACAATGCGGCGCTGCGGGCGGCTGCCGCGGCGACCGGCCCGGTCGCGGTGCCCACCGATGCCGCCGGTGTATCCGGCGACCGGTCCCGCCCGCCGCGCGGCAAGGGGCCCGCCCGCGGGGTCGATACCGAGCTGGAGAGCGCGCTGCCCAGCCGCGTGGCGGAGGCGCTCTACTGGATCGGCCGCTATACCGAACGGCTGGATTATGGCGCGCGGCTGGTGCGCTCCGCCCTCTGGCGGATGACGGCCGGCGAGGTCGGGCCGCGCGAGATGCTTGACCTGGGGGCGCTCAGCCGGGCGATGAGCCGCGCCTTCCTGATCTCGCCCGAAGCCGCCGGCGCACCGGCCTACAGCACGCAGTTCGCCCAGGCGGTCGCCGAGGCGCTGGCGGCCGGCAGCAGCTATCGCGAGACCTTCGGCAGCCTGAAGAACACCACGAACGCGGTGTGGGACCGCCTGCCGCGCGATCTCTGGGTCATCGTGCAGGACCTCGTGCAGCTCGGGCCGGACGTGCTGGACCGGGCGGACCGCCAGCCGGACGCATTGATCGGCGCCTGCGACCGGATCGTGCGCCTGTCGGCGGCGTTCAGCGGCCTGGTGGCGGAGATCATGACCCGTGGCGAGGGCTGGCGCTTCATGGAACTGGGCCGGCGGCTGGAGCGCGGCCTTCAGGTGGTGTCCAAGGTCGATGCCAGCCTCAGCCTGGCACCCGATCACTGGGAGGCCGCCCTGGCCCTGGCCCTGGACCTCTGCGAATCGACGATCACCCACCGCAGCCGCTACCAGACCGCCCTGGAGCCGCAGACGGTGCTGCACCTGCTGCTGGCGGATGCCGGCAATCCGCGCGGCCTGGCCTTCCAGTTGCAGAGCCTGCGCAGCCATCTGGGGCATCTGCCAAACGCCGCTTCGCTGGCCTTCCTGTCGGCGCCCCGGTCGCCCGAAGCCGATCTGCGCCGCTCGATCCAGCGGGTCGACCGGCATCGCGGCGACCCGGTTGCCGCCCTGGACGTGGTGCGCGACCTGCTGGCCTATACCGACCAGCGGCTGGCGGACCTGAACGGCGAGATGTCGCGCAGCTATTTCTCGCTGATCCCGGAGACCCGGCGCCTGGGCTTCGCCCGATGGACGGCTTGACGATGGGGACGGCGTGACCATGGGGACGGCGTGACGATGGGGACCGCCTGACGATGCCGCAGACCGTCACGCGCTATCGGGTCAGCCATCGCACCGACTATCGCTATGCGCAGCCGGTGGACCTGGCCTATCACCTGATCCACCTGCGGCCGCTGGACGGCCCCTGGCAGACCGTCTTCTGCACCGAGGTGACCTGCGAGCCGGAGCCGGCGGAACGCCATGACGATATCGACCATTTCGGCAACGCGCTGGAGCGCGTGCTGCTGGACCGGCCGCACCAGCGCTTCACGATAACCGCGGCCAGCGAGGTCGAGGTGCGCGCCCAGGAAGTGGGCGAGACGCCGGCCTGGGAACAGGTGCGCGACGCCCTTGCCGCGGCCGGCCTGGGACGGGACCGGACGGTGCCGCAGAGCGTCTGCGAACTGCTGGGCGATTCGCCCTTCGCGCCGTCGGACCCGCTGCTGGCGGACTATGCGGCGCCCTCCTTCCCGCCCGGCCGGCCGATCCTGGAGGCGGCCCTGGACCTGACCTGCCGCATCCATGACGATTTCGTCTACGACCCCACGGCCACGGATGTGGCGACACCGGTGCAGCAGGTGATGCGCGACCGGCGCGGCGTCTGCCAGGACTTCGCGCATGTGCAGATCGGCGCCCTGCGCAGCCTGGGCCTCGCGGCGCGCTATGTCTCCGGCTATCTGCGGACCTATCCGCCGCCGGGCCGCAAGCGGCTGCGCGGCGCGGATGCCAGCCATGCCTGGCTCTCGGTCTGGTGCGGCCCGGCCGGCTGGGTCGACATGGACCCCACCAATGCGCTGCTGGTGGCGGCGGACCATATCGTGCTGGCCCATGGCCGCGACTTCGACGATGTCAGCCCGGTCCGGGGCGTGCTGTTCGGCGGCGGCTCGCACGACCTGTCCGTCTCGGTGGACGTGCTGCCCCTCGACGAGGCCGAGCCCGAGGCCGAAGCGGCGGAACCACCGCGGCCCGCGGCCGGGCCCGCCGGCCCCGCGAACGCGGACTGACCGGCGGCGGCATGCAGGCAGGCGGCGTTGCCGAACCGCAGCCCGGCCGGGTGGCGCGCAGGGCCTCGCGGCGCTGGCTGCAGGACCTGGCCCGTCCGGTCCGCTTCCGGGTGGCGGCGACCCTGCTGTGCAGCCTTGCCGGTGGCCTGACCGGGATCGGCCAGGCGGCGCTGCTGGCCTTGCTGGTCAGCGAGGTGGCGTTGCATGCGCCGGACCCTGCCACCCTGTGGCAGCCGATCGCGGGGCTCGTCCTGCTCCACCTCCTGCGCGCGCTCTGCAGCTGGGGCAGCGAGCGCCTGGGCATCCGCGCGGCCCTCGCGGTCAAGGCCGGCCTGCGGCGGCGGATCCGCGCACGGATCGCCGCCCTGGGCCCGGTCCGCCTGCGCGACCGCCACAGCGCCAGCCTGGCCGGCCTGATGCTGGAGCAGGTGGAGGCGCTGGACGGCTATTTCGCCCGCTACCTGCCGCAGACCGCCCTGGCGGTGCTGCTGCCGGCGACGATCCTGGCCATCGCCTTTGCGGTGGACTGGGTGGTCGGCCTGCTGTTCCTGGCGACCGGGCCGCTGGTGCCGCTGTTCATGGCCCTGGTGGGGATGGGGGCGGAGGCCCTGCACGAGCGCCAGTTCACGGCGCTGGCGCGCATGAGCAGCCATTTCCTGGACCGGCTGCGCGGCCTGGCGACCATCCGCATGTTCGGCCGCGGCGAGGCGGAGCGCCAGGCGATCCACGACGTCGCGGAGGCCTATCGGCGGGGCACCATGTCGGTCCTGCGCGTGGCCTTCGTTTCCTCCGGCGTGCTGGAATTCTTCACCGCCGTGTCGATCGGGCTGGTGGCGCTCTATATCGGCCTCAACCTGCTGGGCATGCTGGACCTGGGCGGGACGCAGCAGACCCTGTTCACCGGCCTCTTCCTGCTGCTGCTGGCGCCGGACTATTTCGCGCCGCTGCGGCAGCTCGCGGCGCATTACCACGACCGGGCCGCCGCGCTGGGGGCGGCGGAGGGGCTGCGCGCCTTCCTGGACGACAGCCTGCCGCCGGCCGGCCGGCAGGCCGCGCCTTCCGGCCCTCCCGGCCTGTCGCTGCAGGATGTGCGGCTGACCTACGACGGCGGGCGGCGCATCGCGCTGGACGGGATCGGCCTGGCCATCGCGCCGGGCGAGCATGTCGCCCTGGTGGGGCCGAGCGGCGGCGGCAAGTCCTCGGTGCTGGCGCTGCTGGCCGGCTTCGCGGCCCCCACGGCGGGCGAGGTGCGGCTGGGCGGGGTGGCTCAGGCGGACCTGGACCTGGGCGCCTGGCGCGGGCGGATCGCCTGGGTGGGCCAGCAGGCGCACCTGTTCCACGGCAGCCTGGCGGCGAACATCGCCCTGGGCGATGCGGTGCCGGATCCCGGCCGGCTGCAGGCTGCCGCCGCCGCGGCCGGGGTGCTGGATTTCGCGCAGGACCTGCCGGAGGGGCTGGACACCCTGGTGGGCGAGCGCGGCCTGGGCCTGTCCGGCGGGCAGGCCCAGCGGGTCGCCCTGGCGCGGGCGCTGTACCGGCCGGCCGACCTCTACCTGCTGGACGAGCCGACGGCGCGGCTGGACGCGGCCACCGAGCAGCGGGTGGCGGCGGCGGTGCGGCAGGCGGCACAGGGCAGCACCCTGGTGGTTGCCACCCACAGCCCGGCGATCGCGGGGCTGGCCGGCCGCGTGGTGCGGATCGCCGACGGGCGCTGCGACGGCGGCCCGCCGCCGGCGGCGGGGTAGGGCGCATGCGGGCCCTGCTGTTCTTCCTGCGGATGTTCCGGCCCCATGCCCGGTGGCTGGCCGGCGGCGCGGCGATGGCGATCGTGGTGCTGGTCGGCGTGGCCGGCCTGCTGTCGCTGTCGGGCTGGTTCCTCACCGCCACGGCCCTGGCCGGCCTGACGATGGCGAACCCGACCGCCTTCGATATCTACCGCCCCGGCGCCGGCGTGCGGTTCTTCGCGCTGATGCGCACCGGCGGCCGCTATGGCGAGCGGCTGCTGACCCACGAGGGCACCTTCCGGGTGCTGGCCGACCTGCGCGCCTGGTTCTTCGCCCGCGCCCTGCCGCTGGCCCCGGCGCAGCTGCAGGACCTGCGTGCCGGCGACCTGCTGAACCGGCTGGTCGGCGATATCGATGCCCTGGACACGCTCTACCTGCGGGTGCTGGTGCCGGCGGCCAGCGCGGCCGTGGCGTTCCTGCTGCTGCTGGCGGTGGTGCCCTGGCTGATCCCGGAGGCCGCCCTGGCCGGTGCCCTGCTGATGCTGCTGGGCGGGGTGGCGCTGCCCTGGGCGGCGGCGCGGGCCGGCATGCGGGCGGGCGGCGAGCTGGCGGCCCTGCGGGCCGCGCTGCGGACCGAGGCGGTGGATACCGGCCAGGGCCTGGCGGAACTGCTGGTCTACGACCCCGCCGGGCTGCGGGAGGCGCAGGCCGAGGCGCTCGATACCGCCTTCCTGCGGCAGCAGGCGCGGATGGGCAGCCTGACCGGCTGGCTCAATGCCGCGGTCGGGCTGACCGGCCAGGCAGCGGTGCTGCTGGCCTTCGTCTTCGGCGCCGCGATGGTGCAGGCCGCCAGCCTGTCGGCGCCGCAGCTCGCCTTCGTGATGCTGGGCCTGATGGCGCTGTTCGAGACCGTGGCGCCGCTGCCGATGGCGTTCCAGTATCTCGGCCAGGTGCGCCATGCCGCGGAGCGGATCCTGGCGGTGGCGGACCGGGCCCCGGCGGTCGCCGACCCGGCCCGGCCGGCGCCGGCGCCGGGCGAGTGCCCTCTGCGGGTCGACGGCGGGCGGCTGCGCTACCGCGCGGCGGGTCCCTGGGCCCTGGACGGGGTCGACCTGGACCTGCCGCCGGGCCGGCATGTGGCGCTGACCGGGCCCAGCGGCGCGGGCAAGTCCAGCCTGCTGCACCTGGCGCTGCGCTTCCGGCTGCCGCAGGCAGGCCGCATCACCCTGGGCGGCACCGACCTGCAGGACCTGGCGGAGCGCGACCTCTATGCAGCGATCGGCAGCCTGTCGCAGTCCAGCGAGATCTTCGCCGCCACGGTGCGCGACAACCTGGCGCTCGGCCGGCCGGATGCGGACAATGCGGCGCTCTGGCAGGCGCTGGAGATCGCCGGCCTGGCCGACCTGGTGGAGAGCCTGCCGGACGGGCTGGACAGCTTCGTCGGCGAGCATGGCCTGACCCTGTCTGGCGGCGAGGCGCGGCGCCTGGCGCTGGCCCGGGTGATCCTGAAGGATGCGCCGATCCTGCTGCTGGACGAGCCGCTGGCCGGGCTGGACCGCGACAGCGCCGATGCGATCCGCGCGGCGATCATGACGTTCGCCGCCGGCCGCACCCTGGTCTGGGTGAGCCACGACCTGACCGCGCTCGACGGCATGGACGAGGTGCTGCACCTGCAGGCCGGGCAGGTCGTGGAACGCGGCCGCCAGGCGGAGCTGCTTGCCGCCGGCGGCGCCTTTGCCGAGAGCTGGCGGCGGCTGTTGGCCGCGCCGGCCGCGCCATCGGGAAGCTGACCGCGCTGCAGCGCTGAGACCGCGGCCGGCAGCGATCCGGCAGGCGGCTCAGCGCAGGGCGCCGCCGACGACGTCCGACAGGGCCGCCAGGTAATCCGCGAAGGCGGTGCGGCCGGCCGGGGTAAGCCGGGCGGTGGTCAGCGGCTTGCGATCCACGAAGCTCTTGTCGATTTCCACATAGCCCGCATCCTCGAGCTTGCGCAGCTGCACCGACAGATTGCCCTGGGTCGCGCCCAGCGCGTCGCGCAGCTCGGTGAAGCCGGCCGCCTCGGCATTCGCCAGATAGGCCATCACGCCGAGGCGCAAGCGCCCGTGGATCACCTCGTCGATCCTGTCGATGTCCTTCGGCGGCATGGCGGCGGCCTACCAGCGGTCGTGCGACGCGGCGCGAAACAGCACCGCGCCGGGCAGGGCCATGAAAGCCAGCAGCGCGGCGGCGAGCGCGAACAGGTAGAGATCCAGACTGCCCAGCAGCGCGGCAAGGACCGGCGCAGTGAGGAACCAGCCCGCCGCGATGCAGGCCATCCAGGCCCGCCGGGTCACCGCTGCCAGGATCAGCCAGGCCGCACCCTGGAAGGCGCAGACCGTGATCGGGAAGATCAGCCAGGGATTCCAGCCGGGTAACTGGCTGCCGGCAATGGCGAAGGCGATTGCCGCCACGCCGTTGGCGATGCCGACCCCGGCGAAGGCGGCAGACAGGGTGCGGGTGGCCGTGCCCCGCATCGGGGGCGCGCCGCGGTTCTGCCAGATGGCGAAGGCGATCACCGCGGCATACAGGGCATTGGCGACGATCGCCGCCGGCCCGTGCACGCCGTCGCCGAGGCCGGCGAAGCCTGAAAGGGCGGCTGCGCTGACCAGCACCTGGCCGCCATAGATGAGGCCTGCCGCGGCATAGAGCAGGCCGCCCATGCGCAGGCCCGGGCGCCGTTCGTCGAGGATGCCGCGCAGATAGGCGAGGTCGTCGCGGGCTGTATCGGCGGTGCCGGTCATGATGTCCTCCTGACCTGGGATGCGGCCGGCAGGCCGGCCTGTTGCCGTCAGATATAGAGAAACATGTTTATGATGCAAACTACTTTGATGTGAAAAATCGACATACCGGTACGCGCGACCTGGTGCCGGGCGCCAGGATGGCCGTCAGGCGGGGAAGCCAGGGCGGTGCGATGCCTCAGTCGTACTCGACCTCGGCCGTCGCCTTGCCGCGGAAGATCCAATAGACGAAGCAGGTATAGATCAGGACGATCGGCAGCAGGATCGCCATGCCGTGCAGCATGAAGGTCTGCGAGGCGCTGACCGACGCGGCGTCGAACACGGTGATCGCCGGCGGGATGATGTAGGGCCAGAACGACAGGCCCAGCGCGGCGAAGGCGATCCCGAACAAGGCCGCCGCCGACCAGAACGGCACCAGCTCCTGCCGCTTGGCGACGCTGCGCCAGAGCACGAACGCCGCCGCCGCGCCGGCGATGACCAGCAGCAGGAACTCGATATGGTTCCACCAGCGCTGACCCAGATGCTGATAGTCGATCAGCATCCAGACCACGCCGGCGGCCAGGAACAGCGCCATGGTCACCAGCAGCGGGCGGATCCGGGCATAGGCCCATTCCTGCAGGCTGCCCTCGGTCTTCAGCACCAGCCAGGTGGAGCCGAGCAGCATGTAGCCGGCCATCAGGCCGAAGCCGCAGAAGATGCTGAAGGCGTTGAACCAGATGAAGGGCGGGCCGGCATATTGCCCGTCCTGGATCGGCAGGCCCTGCATCAGGGTGCCCAGCGCGGCGCCCTGGCAGAAGGTGGCGACGCCGGAGCCCAGCACGAATCCCAGGTCCCAGATCGTCTGGTAGATGCCGCTGGCCTTGTAGCGGAACTCGAAGGCGACGCCGCGCATGATCAGCGCCATCAGCATGACGATGATCGGCAGGTAGAGGGCCGGCAGGAGCGAGGCATAGACCAGCGGGAAGGCGGCGAACAGGACGACGCCGCCGAGGATCAGCCAGGTCTCGTTGCCGTCCCAGATCGGCGCCACGGAGTTCATCATGACCCGGCGGTCATGCTCGCTTTCGGCCACGCCGAACAGCATGCCGATGCCCAGGTCGAAACCGTCCAGGACCACGTAGATCAGCAGCCCGCCTGCCAGGATGCAGGCCCAGATCACGGCCAGTGTCGGATCGACGGTCATGACGGATCTCCCCCAATGCGCCGGACCGAGCCGGAATGCGCGATGCCCATGGTGCGGGTCACTCCGCCAGGCCGATCATGCTCTCCCGCGGGACCGCCAGCGGGCGCTTCGACGAACCGATCTGGCTGGGCTCGTCGACCGGATCCTCGTCCGGCTGCGGGCCGTTGCGCACCATCCGGAACATGTACCAGGCGCCGGCGGAGACGATCGACAGGTAGAGGATCGCGAATCCGGCGAGCGATATGATCAGGTCGAACAGGGTAAGCGGCGAATGGGCATCGGCGGTCCGCAGGTGGTTGTAGACCACCCAGGGCTGGCGGCCGATCTCGGCCGTGTACCAGCCGGCGATGACCGCGATCCAGCCGACCGGGAAGCTGACCACGCAGAGCCAGAGGAACCAGCGGGTCGTATAGAGCCGGCCGCGGGCCTGCAGCACCATGCCGAACCAGGCCAGCGCCAGCATGATCACGCCCATGCCCACCATGATGCGGAAGGTGAAGAAGGGGATGATCACCGGCGGCCGGTCCTCCGGCGCGAAGCTCTTCAGGCCGGGTTCCTCCGCGCTGCAATCGCCCGCGTCGATGCAGGAGCCCAGCACCGGGATGTCGATCGCCAGGATGTTGCGCTCCTGCGACGGCAGCGGGATGCCGATCAGGGTCAGCGAGGCGGGCTGCTGGGTCTCCCACCGCGCCTCGATCGCGGCCAGCTTCGCCGGCTGCGTCTTGTTGATCTCGGTGCCGTTCAGATGGCCGAACACCATCTGCGCCGGAACCAGGATCGCGGCCAGGCCCAGCCCCATGGTGACCATGATCCGGGCCTGCCGCGGCGAACGGTTCTGCAGCAGGAACCAGGCGCCGGTCGCCGCCGCGACGAAGCAGGTGGTCAGGTAGGCGCCCAGCAGCATGTGCGGGAAGCGGATCCAGACCGCGTAGGAGAAGATGATGTCGTACCAGCTGGTGGGCAGGAAATTGCCCTCCGGGCTCATCGCGAAGCCGACCGGCGTCTGCATCCAGGTATTGTTCACCATGATCCAGAACGCGGACAGGGTGGTGCCGATCGCGACCATGCAGCAGCACAGGAAATAGGCCACCGGTGGCAGCCGGTCGCGCCCGAACAGCACGACGCCGAGGAAGGTCGCCTCCAGCAGGAAGGCGGTCACCACCTCATAGGCCAGGAGCGGGCCCTGGATGCCGCCCGTGCGGCCGGACAGCACCGACCAGTTGGTGCCGAACTGGAAGGCCATGACGATGCCGAACACCACCCCCATGCCGAACGACACGGCGAACAGCTTGATCCAGAAGTTGAACACCCGGCGATAGTGCGGATTGCCGGTGAACAGGTGCAGCCCCTCCAGGGTCGCCAGCCAGGCGGCCAGCCCGATGGTCAGGGAGGGGAAGATGATGTGGAAGGTGACGGTGAACGCGAATTGCAGCCGCGAAAGGAGAACCAGATCCGTATCCATGACGCCCCCGTGCCCGCGCGGACCGGACCGTCCGTGGCGGGTTCCCCCTTGATCCGTGCCGCACGGCGCGTCGCGCGGTCCCCGCAGCCGGCCCGTACCCGGATGCGCCCGTTCTTGTGTCGGGCGGGCGTCCGGGGCGCGGCTGTCGCTTGATGACGCGGCGGCGGGCGCGGCGCAGATCCGCCTTGCCCCGCCGATCGATCAAGGTGAAGTTTCGCAAAACCGTCGGAATGCAGCAAGCTCCGGCGCTACGCTGCGGAATTGCAACCCGGTGCGCCTGCGACCACGGCATTCGGCGCCCGGCGAAACGGATGGACAGGACATGGACCAGCAGTCACCAGCGGCAGATCCGATGCATGGGCAACCCTGGCCGTTCGTGCCGTTCGGGGCGAACCTGACGGTCGACCGGGCGGAAGGGCCCTATCTGTACACCCCCCAGGGCCAGCGCATCCTGGATGCCGCGGGCGGTGCCGTGGTGGGGAATATCGGCTATGGCCGGGCGGAGGTGTCCGAGGCGATCGCCACCGCGGTGCAGCGCTTCGGCTATGTGGTGCCGCCCTTCCAGACCGAGACCCGGCTGGCCCTGGTGGAGCGGCTGCAGCGCCACTGGCTGCCGCCGGGCCTGACCCGGGTGCATCTGAACAGCGGCGGGTCGGAGGCGATGGAGGTCGCGCTGAAGCTGGCGCGGCAGTACCACGTCGCGCGCGGGGAGCCGCAGCGGCAGATCGTGATCGGCCGCGACCTGTCCTATCACGGCGCCACCGTGATGACCCTGGCGGTCGGCGGCCATGCGGAACGCCGCGCCGGGTTCGAGGACTGGCTGCCGGACTGGCCGAAGGCGCCGCCGCATTACTGCCTGCGCTGCCCGCTGGGCCTCAGCCGGCCGACCTGCGGGACCGCCTGCGTCGACGCGGTGGAACGGCTGATCCTGGATACCGGGCCCGACAGGGTCGCCGCCTTCATTGCCGAGCCGGTGGTCGGCGCCTCTGGCGGCGCCTTCGTTCCGCCGGACGATTACTGGCCGCGGCTGCGCGAGATCTGCAGCCGCCACGGCGTGCTGCTGATCGCCGACGAGGTGATGTCGGGCTTCGGGCGGACCGGCGCGAAGTTCGCCGTGGACCATTGGGGCTGCGTGCCCGATATCCTGGTTGGCGGCAAGGGGATGAGCGGCGGCTATGCGCCGATCGCCGGCGTCTATGCCAGCGCGGCCCTGGCCGCCCCGCTGGCGGCGACCGGCCAGCAGCTGATGTACTACACCTATGGCGGCCATCCGGCCGCCTGCGCGGCGGCCAATGCCGTGCTGGAGGTGATGGAGCGCGAGGATCTGGTGGCGCGTGCCGCCGCGCTGGAACCGGTCATGGCCGCCGCCCTGGCGCCGCTGAAACAGCATCCGAACGTTGCCGAAGTGCGCGGCAAGGGCCTGCTCTGGGCGGTGGAGCTGGTGCGCGACCGCGACCGGCTGGAACGCTTCCCGGTGGAAACCGGGCTGAGCTTCCGGATCGTCCAGGAAGGGCTGGCCCGCGGCGTGTTCTTCTATCCCGGCGGCACCCGGGTGCACCGCGACATCGTCACCCTGGGGCCGCCCTTCATCGTTGGCGAGGCCGATATCGCGCTGATCGGCCAGGTCCTGCGCGACTCCATCGATGCGGCCGTGGCCACCGCCTGACGGGCGGGGGCACAGCCAATGGGACCGGACAGCCAGGCAAACCGCCTGTTCGACGAGGTCGAGCCCGGCGAACGGGCGGAGCTTTGCCGCGCCGCGCCGGCGGGCGCCGGCGGTGCCTGGCTCGGTGCCCTGCTCGGCGACCTGATCGACCGCCGGCTTCCCGGTGCCGGTTGCCGCTGGCTGGAACAGGCGCTGACCTTCCTGGATGCCCCGGCGGCGGGGGAGGCGGTCACCGCCGGGGTTGCCGTGGTGTCGCTGGATGCGGAGGGACGCCGCGTCACCCTGGACTGCCGGTGCGACGGCGCCGGCGGGCAGCGGCTTCTGCAGGGCCGCGTCGTCGTGCAGCCTGCGGCTGCGCGGATGCATGCGCCGGCCGGGGCGGGAGGCGGTCCGCCGCATTTCCTGCACGACCTGGCGGTGCGCGCCGCCGGCTTCGGCCCGCTGCGCACCGGCGTGGTGCATCCCGTCGATGCCGCCGCGCTGCAGGGCATGGCGGATGCCGCGGCCGCGGGCCTGATCGATCCGGTGATCTACGGGCCGCGCCACAAGGTCGATGCCGCGGCGGCGGAGGCCGGCATCGATATCGGCGGCTATGGCCGGGTCGACACGGAGCACAGCCATGCAGCGGCCGCGATGGCGGTCGCGGCGGTGCGCGACGGCGGGCTGGCCGCGCTGATGAAGGGCAGCCTGCATACCGACGAACTGATGGGCGCGATCGTCGACCGCGAGGCCGGCCTGGCCACCGACCGCCGGGTCAGCCATGCCTTCTGCCTGGACGTGCCGCTCTACCCGCGGCCGCTGTTCGTCGCGGATGCCGCGATCAATATTGCGCCCGACCTGATGCAGAAGCGCGACATCGTCCGCAATACCGTCGACCTGGCCCATGCGGTCGGCATTGTCCGGCCGAAGGTCGCGATCCTGGCGGCGGTGGAGACCGTCACCCCCCGCATGTCCGCCACCCTGGATGCCGCCGCGCTCTGCAAGATGGCCGATCGCGGCCAGATCGCCGGGGCCGATCTCGACGGGCCGCTGGCCTTCGACAATGCCGTCTCGCCGGCGGCGGCGCGCAGCAAGCATATTGCCTCCCCCGTCGCGGGCCTGGCCGACATCCTGATCGTGCCGGACATCGAGGCCGGCAACATGGTCGCCAAGCAGCTGGAATATCTCGCCGGGGCGGAGGCGGCGGGCCTCGTCCTGGGCGCGCGGGTGCCGGTCGTGCTGACCAGCCGCGCGGACGGCCCCGCCGCGCGCCTGGCGTCCTGCGCGCTGGCGGTGATGCTGGCCCATGCGCGGGCCGAGGGCCTGCTGGCCCGGCCGCTCGACTGATGCCGGCGGGACGGCGGCGATGACCGAGGCGATCCTGACGATCAATGCCGGGTCCTCCAGCGTGAAGTTCTCGGCCTATGCCTGTGGCACCGGTGCGGGCGCCGGCCTGGCGGAGATCGGCCATGGCCAGGTTTCCGGAATCGGTGGCGGCAGCGGCGGCGCGATGCGCTTCGAGGCGCATGAGCGGCGGCCCGACGGCACGGCCGTGCGGGTGGCCGGGCAGGCCGTGCCCGGCGACGGCCAGCGGGCCGCGCTGGCGACGATCCTCGACTGGCTGCCCGGTCATGTTCACGGCGCGCAGGTCGTCGCGGTCGGCCACCGGGTGGTGCATGGCGGGCGCGATTTCGCGTCGCCGGTGCGGCTGACGCCGCATGTCCTGGCACGGCTGCGCGACCTGGTGCCGCTGGCGCCGCTGCACCAGCCGCACAACCTGGCGGCGGTCGACGCCGTCGCCGCGCTCTATCCCGACCTGCCGCAGATCGGCTGCTTCGATACCGCGTTCCACCGCAGCCAGCCGGAGACGGCGCGGCTCTACGCCCTGCCGGTCGCCTGGTTCGAGGCCGGGATCGAGCGCTACGGGTTCCACGGCCTGTCCTACGAATATATCGCCGGCCGGTTGCCGCAGGTGCTGGGCCGCCGGCAGACCGGCCGCACCGTGGTCGCGCATCTGGGCAACGGCGCCAGCCTCTGCGGCATGGTCGAAGGCGTTTCACGGGCGACGAGCATGGGGTTCACCGCGCTGGACGGCCTGCCGATGGGCACCCGCTGCGGCCAGATCGATCCCGGCGTGCTGCTCTATCTGCTGGACAGCCAGGGCTTCGACACCGGCCGGCTCGCCGACCTGCTGTACCGCGAGTCCGGGCTGAAGGGCCTGTCGGGGGAGAGTTCCGACATGCGCGACCTGCTGCAGAGCGGCAGTACCGGCGCGCGGCGCGCGCTGGATTACTACACCGACCGCATTGCCCGCGGCATCGCGGATATGGCGGCCGCCATCGGCGGCATCGACCAGCTGGTCTTCACCGCCGGGATCGGTGCGCATGCCGCGCCGGTGCGGGCCCGTGTGCTGGAGCGTCTGGCCTTCCTCGGCTTCCGGGTCGATGCGACCGCGAATGCCGGCCATGGCCCGCGGCTGACCCTGGCGGGCGAGGGTCCCGCGGCCTGGGCGATCCCGACCGACGAGGAGCTGATGATCGCGTTGCATGCGCGCGAGCGGCTCGCCGCGGGCGTTTGAGCGGGCCGGCGGCGCTCAGGCCGGTGCGGCGGGCGCCGGGTCGGCCTCGATCCGCACCGGGATGGATTTCGAGGCCGGGGTCTTCGACAGCCGGTCGTGATGGCCGATCGGCACCAGCACGTTGCATTCCGGATAATAGGCCGCGACCGTGCCGCGCGGGATGTCATAGGCGACCAGGGTCAGGCCGCCCAGCCGCCGGCTCTCGCCGTCATCGCCGGCCGCCTCGTCGAAATCGGCCACCAGGGCGGCCCTGGCACCGGCCTCCAGGCCGGCGGCGGCGATATCCTCCGCGTTCATCAGCAGCACCTCGCGGGTGCCCTCGATCCCGCGCAGGCGATCCGAATAGCCATAGATCGTCGTATTGAACTGGTCGTTGGACCGCAGGGTGATCAGGCGGTAGCGGCCCGGACGGTCGGCGAAGCCGAGCGAGGAGAGTTGCTCCGGCGTGGTGAAGACGGCCTTGCCCTCGTCGGTCTCCCAGACCCGGTTGTGGGCGGCGATCTTGCGGTGGAAGCCGCCGGGTTCGAACAGCCGCCCGTTGAAATCCCTGAAATCCTCGGGATAGGTCGCCTCGATCAGGTCGCGCACCAGGCCATAATCGCCGGTCCATTCGTCCCATTTCACCCTGGGATTGGGCGGCAGCAGCGCCTTGCCGATGCCGGCGACGATGGCGAGTTCGCTCAGCAGGCTGTCGGAGGCCGGGCTGCGATGCCCGGTGGAGCCGTGGATCATCGCCAGGCTGTCCTCGACCGATACCGCCTGCGGGCCGGTCGCCTGCTCGTCCCGCTCCGCACGGCTGAGGCAGGGCAGGATATAGGCGTCGCGGCCGGGAAACAGATGGCTGCGGTTCAGCCGGGTGGAGATCATCACCGTCAGCTCCTGCTCCGGCCAGGCCGCCTCCATGCGGCGCTGGTCCGGCACCGCGCGCAGCAGATTGCCGCCCAGGCAGACGAAGGCTTTCACCTGCCGGTCGAACAGCCCCTGGACGGCATCGACGATATGCATGCCGTCCTCCTGCGGCGGCTCGAAGCCGAACAGGCTGCGCAGCCTGTCCATCGGCACCAGCTTGGCCTTTTCCGCCACGCCGACGGTGCGCTGGCCCTGGACGTTGGAATGGCCCCGCACCGGGCAGCAACCGGCGCCGAGGCGGCCGATATTGCCCCGCAACAGCAGCAGGTTGACCAGCATGGCGATGTTCAGCGCGCCATGGCTGTGCTGGGTCAGGCCCATGCCATAGACGCCGATCACGCGCTCGGACTCGATATACGCCCGGCCCGCCGCGCGCAGCGCGGCTTCGGTCAGCCCGCTGGCGGCCTCGATCTCCGCCCAGGAGGTGGCGCGCACCGATGCGACGAAGCGGTCGAAGCCGGTCGTATGCTGCGCGATGAAGCCGGTGTCGATCACCCGGGCCCCGCCCTCCGCCTTTGCGCGGTCATCCGCCTCGATCACCACCTTGCACAGGCCCATGATGGCGCCGACATCGCCGCCGGCGCGGACCTGGTGGTACTGGTCGGAAATCTGCGTCTCGCGGCCGGTCAGCATCGCGCCCGGCTCCTGCGGGTCGATGAAGGTCACCAGGCCCTGCTCGCGGATCGGGTTGAAGGTGACGATCCGGGCGCCGCGCCGCTTCGCCGCCTGCAGCGGGTGCAGGAAGCGCGGCGAATTGGTGCCCGGGTTCTGTCCGAAAAAAAAGAACGCGTCGGCGGCCTGCAGATCCTCCCAGACGACGGTGCCGACCGGCGAGCCGATCACCTTGTTCAGGCCGACGGAAGTGGTCTCGTGGCACATGTTGGAGCTTTGCGGCAGGTTGTTGGTGCCGTAGAGCCGCGCGAGCAGGGCATAGAGATAGGATGCCTCCAGCCCGGCATGGCCGGAGGCGTAGAACACCGCCTCGTCCGGGTCGAGCCGCCGCAGCACCGCGGCGATGCCGTCGAACGCCTCCTGCCAGGAGATCTCCTCGTAGCGGTCCGTCTCCCGGTTGTAGCGCAGCGGTGCCGTCAGGCGGCCCTCGGCTTCCAGGTCGTGATCGCGCCAGTCGCGCAGTTCGCCGACCGTATGGTCCTGCCAGAAATCCGGCGTGCAGCGGGCGGAGGTCAGCTCCCAGAGTGTCGCCTTGGCGCCGTTCTCGCAGAATTCGAAGAGATGAGGGTCCGCGGGTTTCGCCCAGGCGCAGGACGAGCACATATGGCCGCCGGTCTTGTTCTGCCGTGTCAGGGTCTCCACCGCCGCCGGTGTCGACCAGGCTTCGCCGAAGATCCGGGCGATCCCCCGCAGGGAGCCCCAGCCACCGGCCGGCCCGGCCTCCTTGGGCATGCTCTCGCTACTGCTCATCGGTCGAACTCCTTCGCCTTGGACACGGCCTCCGGCGGCCCAAGACGGAACCCGTGGGCGCCCGTTCGGTTCGACCGAAGCGGCAGGCGGCGGGTGCGACGCAACGACCTCCGTTCTCCTTGAGCCCGGTGCGGGTCAGCCACCGGTTGACCGGGATGGCGGCCGGCAGGCCGCGCAACGGCACGATGGCGAAGCATGGCAAGGCGAGGCCGATCCCGAAGGCGGACAGGCGGTCCAGGGGCGAGTCCGCGATGTCACGGCGCAGGTCCGCCGCCACCGGCATCCGGGTGCGGTGGGAAGCGCCCGTCAGGACGGGAAGCGGCGGCGCCGCTTCATCGTTCCGATGCCGCGGGCAGCCGCCGTCAGCCGCGCGGCTTGTGGCGCAGCGCCGCCGCCGGGACGGGGACCAGGTTCTCCGTGCCGGGCGGCTGCCAGTACAGGCTCAGCGCCGCCGTGCCCTTGCGCTGGAAATACTGGACGTCCAGCTGGTACCAGCCGGGGGTGGCGACGGACACCGTGCCGGGTTCCGAGAAGCGGTCCCGATGCACGTCGGGATCCTCCAGCACCTCGGCCCCGTCGACGAAGACCCGCACGCCGTCGTTGGACTTCGCCACGAAGGCATAGTCGCCCGCCTTGGCGAGATGGATATAGCCGGTGATGAACATCACCACCTGCTCCTGCACGCCGGAGGCGAAGACATCCTGGTTGCGGAAATTGTGGTCCAGATAGGGAATCGGCTCCGCCTTCCAGCCGGACCCGGTGATGTCCTCCCACGGCACCTCGTCGAGATGGCGCACCGCGCCGTATCGGTAGTCGTAGGTGGCGATCAGCCCGGGCTGCAGGCCGGCGGGATCGACGGCGCCGGCCGCGCGGGCGGCACCGGGCAGCAGGGCGGCGGCCAGGGTCAGGGCCAGCATCATGCCGCCGGCGAGTGCCGAGCGGACGCGCCCTTTGGTGGGGACCGGGAAAATGCGCATTCGAACCATGTTCCTCTCTCCGGATTCGGGACGTTCGGCATGCCGGACGCAAGATGTCGGCCAGGAGACTAACGGACCAGTTGTGCCAATGCACGATGCCGGCGGTGCAGGGCTTCCGCGCCCGGCCCCTGCCGCAGGGCGCCCATCGGCAACGGCCAGCTTGACCCCGGGCGATGTGGGCGCACACTCCCGCCGCAACACGTACAGCCAGATCGGGACGGGGAGAGACGGCGATGCTGCATCTGAGACAGGTCTGCCTGGTGGCGCGCGACCTGGCGCCGGCCGAAGAGGAGATCGCGGCGATCCTCGGCCTGTCGCCGGCCTATCGCGACCCGGCGGTCGCGAACTGGGGCCTGGAGAATGCGGTCTTCCCGGTGGGCACCCAGTTCCTGGAGGTGGTCGCGCCGACCCGCGAGGGCACACCGGCGGGCCGCTTCATGGACCGGCGCGGCGGCGATGCCGGCTACATGGTGATCCTGCAGACCGACGATCAGGAATCCTACCGTGCCCGCGCGGCGGCGCAGAAGATCCGCACGGCCTTCGAGTTCACCGACGAGCCCGACGGCTATTCCTGCTGGCAGCTGCATCCGGGCGATACCGGCGCGGCCTTCCTGGAGATCGACCGCCAGCGCGGCGACGATCCCGGCGGGGACTGGCACCCGGCCGGGCATGACTGGCGCAACCACCAGCGGACCGACCGGGTGAGCGGCGTCACGGCGGTCACCCTGACCGCGCAGGATCCCGCGGCCCTGGCCGCGCGCTGGGCCGCGGTGCTGGACCGGCCGCTGCGCGACGGTGCAGGCGGGGTGGAGCTGGCGCTGGACAATGCCGTCCTGCGCTTCGACGCCGCGCCCTCGGACCGCAGCGAGGACGAGATGACCGGCATCACCTTCGCCGCGTCGGATATCGGCGCCGTCCGGATCGCCGCCGCCGCGCGCGACCGGGCCGGCACCGACGGGGCGGTCTATCTGGGCGGCGTCCGGCTGGAGTTCCAGGATGCCGGCTGACGGCGCGGCGGCCGGCGGCGGCGGCGACCGGGGCCTGCTGACCGTCTATGTCGATATCAAGAGCCCCTATGCCTATCTGGCGATCGAGCCGACCCGCCGTCTGGCGCGGCAATGCGGCGTCGCGATCGACTGGCTGCCGCTGACCCTGAACATCCCCGACTATCTGGGCAGCGCCCGGCTGGACGGCGAGGGCCGCGTGGTGGAACAGGAACGCAGCGCCCATCAATGGCGCAGGGTGAAGTACAGCTACATGGACGTGCGCCGCTACGCCAACCTGCGCGGGTTGACGATCCGCGGCACGCAGAAGATCTGGGATTCCTCGATCGCCTCCATCGCGCTGCTCTATGCCCGGGCCCAGGATGCCCAGGCCCAAGATGCCCGGGCCCAGGGTGCCCAGGCACGGGAGCCGGCAATCGTCGAGCGTTTCCTGGACCTGATCTATCCGCCGTTCTGGCGGCGGGAGCTGGATATCGAGGATCCGGCGGTGGTGACCGGCATCCTGGCGGCCGCCGGGGCGGAGACCGCGGGCTTCGCGGACTACCTTGCGGGTCCCGGCCGTGCCGAGCATGACCGCCAGCGCGAGGCGGCGGAGGAATCCGGAATCTTCGGCGTGCCCTTCTATGTCTGGCAGGGCGAGGGCTTCTGGGGGCGGGAGCATCTGCCCATGCTGTTTCACCGGATCACCGGCAGGCTGCCGGCCTATGCCGCGGATCTCGGGATGGCGCCCGACAGCGACTGACGCCTTCCGGCCCTGCGCCCGCGTTGCCATGCGGCCGAGTTGACAGGGGACGCTGCCCGGCGAAACAATGGACAGACCATTGTGCCAATACCGAATTGGACCGGCGTCCTTCGGACGGCAGGCGTGCAGCGGAGGACGATCATGGCATCCCGACAGGCCGGCGAACCGCCGGCCGCAGCCGCGCCCTGCGCCGGGGTCCGGGTCCTCGACCTGTCCACCATGGTCTCCGGCCCGCTCTGCGGGCAGCTCCTCGGCGATCTCGGCGCCGACGTGATCAAGCTGGAGCCGCTGCAGGGCGATGTCCTGCGCACGATGCGGCCGGCGGTGCAGGGCAGTTCGGCGATCTTCACCCATGTGAACCGCAACAAGCGCGCCATCGCGGTCGACCTGAAGGACGCCCGCGGCCTGGCGCTGGCGCGGGAGCTCGCCGCGGGTGTGGACGTCCTGATCGAGAATTTCCGGCCCGGCGTCGCCGCCCGCCTGGGCCTCGGCTACGAGGACCTGCGCGCGGCCAATCCCGGCCTCGTCTACCTGTCGGTCAACGGCTTCGGCGCGGACGGGCCCTATGCCGACCAGCCGGCCTACGACCTGATGATCCAGGGGCTGACGGGGTTCATGCCGGTGCAGGGCCACGGCGGCGCGCCGGTTGCCGTGAAATGCGCGATCGCGGACAAGGTGGCCTCGCTGTCGGCGGCGCTGGCGGTCCTCGCCGCCCTGCGCGCCCGCGATGCCGGCGGCGCCGGGCAGCTGGTCAACGTGCGGATGCTGGACGCCTTCGCGGCCTTCATGCTGCCGGACCTGATGGCCAACCACACCTTCCTGGACGCGGCGATGGAGCCGATGCCGCCCTCGGACATTTACCAGGGGCTGGCAACGGCGGACGGCCATGTGATCGGGCTGATCATGCTGGACCGCCAGTTCGCCGGGATCTGCAAGGGGCTCGGCCGCCAGGACCTGCTGGACGATCCCCGCTTTGCCGACGCGGCGCTGCGCATCCGCAACATGCAGGAGCTGTACGAGGAGCTGCAGGGCGATGCGCGGCGGCTGACCACCGCGGCCTTCATGGCGATCGCCCGGGCGCATGACATCCCCTTCGCCCCGGTGAACGATATCGACGGCTTCCTCGCCGACCCGCAGGTCGCCCAGAACGCTGCGGTGGTGGAGGTCGACGATCCCGACCTGGGGCGGATGCGCCAGATCGGCTTCTTCGCCAGTTTCGCCGGCACCCCGCTGACGGCGCGGCGGCGCGCCCCGCTGCGTGGCGAGCATAGCGCGGAGATCCTGCGGGAAAGCGGCTATGGCGAGGCCGAGATCGCCGCGCTGCGCCGCGACGCGGTGATCGCCTGACCCGGCAGTCCGGGGGCCCGTCGGAAAGTGTCTCAGATTGGGACCTTAGACCGACTCGCGCCTCGGCATCCAGGCTTCGCATGCCCGTTTTGCCTCCTACTTTGCTCATCGCTAAGCAAGAGGACGTTCTGTGTCTTAAGGCCCCAATAGAATAGAGGCGCCCCGCCGACGTGGTTAGCAACACGGTCCGCCTGATGGCGATCGCGAGAGGCGAGCGCGAGGAGGAGTTCCGCACACAGTCGCAGGAGGATGGAGCCGCAGCGTCTCTCGGGTGCCATGGCGATGAGGCGCGTGTGGACAAGATGACGCAGAGCTGCGCGTCGAGATCGCCAGAAAGGCAGCAGCTGGGCGACGGAAAAATAGCAAGTAAGTTCACTTTTGTTCCAATATAATGCTTGCTAGAAATCAGCAAGCATGATAGCACTCCATCTGCCACAGGCATGGAGCGTTCCCAATGGCCGAAAATCCCCAGAGCAAGGGCGGGCTTGCCCGCGCTGAAAAATTATCCGCGGAAGAAAAGTCGGCGATTGCGTCGGCCGCCGCGAGGGCACGCTGGGAAGATCAAGCAAACCTGCCAAGTGTCGATTTCTCTGGCACTTTGAAGCTGGGAAATATCAGCATTCCCTGTGCAGTCCTTACAGATGGGACGCGGGTTCTTTCGGAGAACGGCATTGCAAACGCCTTACTCGGAGGCCGCAGCGGAGCATCCAAACGAAAGAAGAAGGCCGTCGGAGAGGCCGGGGCCCATTTGCCCCTTTTTGTGGCTCCTAGGCAGCTTGAACGGTTCATTTCCAAGAAGTTAGTGGAAGGGCCCCTTAAGCCAATCCGCTATGTGGACGGCCGATCTGTTGTTATTGGCTACGACGCTCGAATTCTCCGCGCGGTGTGCGAAATTTGGCTTAGTGCCCGAGCGGCGGGGGCCTTGCAGGATCAGCAGTTGGACAAGGCGCAGCGCGCTGAAATTCTTATGCGCTCCCTAGCCGACGTCGGCATCGTGGCGCTAGTCGATGAAGCTACCGGATACCAAGAATATCGCGCGCGAGATGAGCTTCAGCAAATTCTCTCTGCTTATATCGCGGAAGAACTTTTACCGTGGGCGAAACGCTTCCCAGACTCCTACTATCAGCAACTTCATCGGGTTTGGGGTTGGCCCTACAAGCCTGGAAATCACAAGAGAAATGCATACATAGGTAGGCTCACCAACTGGCTCATATACGAGAAATTACCTCCGGGTGTTCTCGATGAACTGCGCAGTCGAAACCCTAAAGACCCGATTACTGGTCGTCGCAAGCGCACGCATCATGAACACCTTACCGACGATATCGGGCACCCAAATCTTGAAAAACAAATCAGCGCGGTGACCACGCTTCTGCGTGCCACGCCAAACGGAAAGCCAGGATTCTTTAAAACGCTATTCAGGACAGCCTTCCCTAGCGATCAGCCTGAGTTGTTCCCAGAGTACGACCCCGGCGACAAGCCAAAGCTGATCGGTAATTCATAACGCTAAAGCGCCAGAACCCCACCATGCGGCTGCGGATGCGCCGTATTACACGGCAGAAGAGCGTGCTCTCGAAAAAGTTCGAGGACACGTTCATCTGATTGCACTCTGCACCGTCTGGTTCAATTTCGTGAAACAGCAAATGAGCTTTGAGGGTCTCTCCTCGGCGATGGCTGCCGGCATCTCCGATCGGCTGTGGAGCACGGAAAATATTGCGGCGCTGGTTGATACGACGGCACGGATGCCGGGAAACGCCGACCCTACTAGGTTCGAGCCGCTGGATCCCAATCTCTTATCTCAGATTCCCAGCGTTGTTCCGCTCGCACGAAACGCTTACCCTCGCTGCAACCGAACCAAGCATTGACTGTTAACAGAATGGGTGCATATATGCTCTCCATAACGACCCCTCGGGAAACCGCCCGCTTTGACGGCAACGGGGAACCGAGTATTGCGACCCCGGGGACGCCTCAGTGCGTCCCCGAATTCATTGGGCAGATCGCATGATGGGTGTCGTGACCTCAACAGCTCCTGCGGTTCAAGCGTCTGCCCCCGCAACACGAGTGCGGATTTTTATCGACTTTTGGAACTTTAGTCTTTCCCTGCGTCGGCAGGACGCAAATTTTATGGCCGACTGGTCGGTCCTAGGTCATCTCTTTTCAGAAACCGCAGGGACTATTGTCAGAGCGCCCGACGTGGCCTTTGAGGCTATGCACGTCTACGGGTCGTTTGACCCGGCCAAGCAGCAAGACATGAAGTTCCGGAACTGGTTCACAAATTGGCTCGACAAACAGCCGGGTGTGCACGTGACGCTGCTGGCGCGGCAGAAGAAGGTCGGGTACCCCAAGTGCCCGCAATGTCAGGCGGAAGTGGCGATTTGCGCCTCCTGCAATGGAGACATGCGTGGAACCGAAGAGAAGGGAATCGATACGAGAATCGTCGCAGACATGATCTCCCTCGCATGGGCCAATGCCTACGATGTTGCAGTGCTCATTTCTGCTGACCGCGATTTTGTGCCGGTCGCTGAGTTTCTACAGACCAAGGGTATAAAAGTAATCCACGGAGCATTCCCCCCGAACGGGAACTACCTCTCACAAAAATGCTGGGCCAGCATGGATTTAATTCAGCTGATGCCGTCGTTTTGTCGTACCTAGCCAAATTTTCAAACTGACCGACTCCCTGCTGCCCGCATCGGTTGACAGCCGGCGGCCGGCTGGCTAAAAACCGGCTCTCCGAAGGCAGGCGCCGGTGCGGATGGGGGCGACCCCGATCCCCGGCGCGTTTTTTTCGGTCGGTTCTCTTTTCGGTTGGGTCAGGTCATGAAAGTCATCAACTCGCTGAAGTCGGCGAAGAAGCGCGAGCGCAACTGCCGCGTGATCCGTCGCCGCGGTCGCGTCTACGTCATCAACAAGAAGAATCCCCGCTTCAAGGCCCGCCAGGGTTGATGCGGAAAATGGCTGCCCCGGAACACCCGGAGCGGCCGCCAGCAGGATGACCTGACTGCGCGTCGCGACGCGCCATACTCCCGTTTTGTCCAATCCAGGCCGCGGCATTGCACCGCGGCCTTGTCATGTCCGGCCCTGCCGCCCCATCATCCCTCCCCGAGACGGGATCGTGCCGCGCGGCGCGGCAGGGAGATGATCATGCAGATGCCGGAACCCGACCAGGCGGCGATCGCCGCCCGTCCGCGCCTGCTGGCGGGCCTGCGCGCCATCGTGCCGGCGGACAGCGTGATCTCCGACACCGCCTCGCTCGGCGCCTTCGAGAGCGACGGCCTGACCGCCTATCGCCAGCGCCCGCTGGCCACCGTCCTGCCGGAAACCACCGACCAGGTCGCCGCGATCCTGCGGCTCTGCCAGGAGCTGGGGGTCAAGGTGGTGCCGCGGGGCGCCGGCACCTCGCTGTCCGGCGGGGCGCTGCCGCTGGCGGACGGGCTGCTGCTGGGCATGGCGAAGTTCAACCGGGTGCTGGACATCGACCTGGAGAACCGCTGCGCCGTGGTGCAGCCCGGGGTCACCAACCTCGGTGTCACCCAGGCGGTGCAGCATCTGGGCTTCTACTATGCGCCGGACCCGTCGAGCCAGATCGCCTGCACCATCGGCGGCAATGTCGCGGAGAATTCCGGCGGCGTGCATTGCCTGAAATACGGCCTGACCACCAACAACATCCTCGGGGTCGAACTGGTCCTGATGACCGGCGAGGTGGTGCGGCTGGGCGGCCGGCACCTGGATGCCGGCGCGCTGGACCTGCTGGGCCTGGTCTGCGGCTCCGAGGGGCTGCTGGGGGTGATCACCGAGGTTACCGTGCGGATCCTGCCCAGGCCGCAGAGCCAGGCGGCGCTGCTGCTGGCCTTCGACACGGTGGAGGCGGCCGGCGACTGCGTGGCGCGGGTGATCGGCGCCGGCATCATCCCTGCGGGCATGGAGATGATGGACCGCCCGGCGATCCATGCCGCGGAGGATTTCGTCCATGCCGGCTATCCGCGCGACGCGGAGGCCCTGCTGATCGTGGAAGTGGACGGCCCGGCCGGCGAGGTGGCGGAATCCATCGCCGCGGTGGAGGCGATCGCCGCCGCCTGCGGCGCGACCTCCGCCCGGGTCAGCGGCAGCGAGGAGGAGCGGCTCGCCTTCTGGGCCGGGCGCAAGGCGGCCTTCCCGGCGGTGGGCCGGATCTCGCCCGACTATTACTGCATGGACGGCACCATTCCGCGCGCCCGGCTGGGCGAGGTGCTGACCCGCATGGCCGAGATGTCGCGCCGCTTCGATCTGCGGGTCGCCAACGTGTTCCATGCCGGCGACGGCAACCTGCACCCGCTGATCCTCTATGACGCGAACGCGCCGGGCGAGCTGGAGCGCGCCGAGGATTTCGGCTCGGAGATCCTCAGGCTCTGTGTCGAGGTCGGCGGCGTGCTGACCGGCGAGCATGGCGTCGGCGTGGAGAAGCGCGACCTGATGGGGACGATGTTCAATGCCGCGGACCTGGCGCACCAGGAACGCATGAAATGCGCCTTCGACCCGGACCACCGGCTGAACCCCGGCAAGATGTTCCCGGAACTGCATCGCTGCGCCGAGCTGGGCCGCATGCATATCCATCGCGGCCAGATGCCGTTCCCAGACATTCCGCGGTTCTGATGGCCCCGGTTCCGACGGCCCCGTCTCCGATGAACCCTGCCCCGAAGGCCTCGCCCGCGATGCCGGGTCCGCATCTCGCGCCGCGAAACGAGGACGAGGTCCGCGACGCCGTCGCCTGGGCGGTGTCCGAGCGCGTGCCGCTGGAAGTGCGGGGCCGCGGCAGCAAGGCCGGCATCGGCCGCCCGGTCCAGGCCGGCGCCACCCTGGACCTGTCGGGGCTGAGCGGCATCCTGCTCTACGAGCCGGAGGAACTGGTGCTGAGCGCCGCCGCCGGCACCCCGCTGGCCGAGGTGCAGGCGGCACTGGATGCGCAGGCGCAGCAGCTGGCCTTCGAGCCGTTCCAGCCGCAGGCATTGTTCGGCGCGGCCGATTCCGGTTCCCTCGGCGGCTGCCTGGCGGTGAATCTCGCGGGCCCGCGACGGCCCCAGGCCGGTGCCGCGCGGGACCATTTCCTGGGTGCGCGCGCGGTGTCCGGCCGCGGCGAGATCTTCAAGACCGGCGGTCGGGTGGTGAAGAACGTCACCGGCTACGACCTGTGCAAGCTGTTGGCGGGGTCCCACGGCACCCTGGCGGCGATGACCAGTGTCACCGTGAAGGTGCTGCCGCGCCCGAAGAAGATCCGCAGCCTGGTGCTGTTCGGCCAGGAGCCGGCGGCCGCCGGCGGCGCGATGCGCCGCGCGATGGCCGCGCCGCTGGACGTCAGCGCCGCGGCCTGGCTGCCGGCCGGGCCGGCCGGCCGCTGCGGGACCGACCGGATCGCCGGCCGGGGCCGGGCGGCGACCGTGCTGCGGCTGGAAGGCAGCGCCGTTTCGGTGGCCGAACGCTGCGATGCGCTGCGCCGTCTGCTGGACGGTGCGGGGGAGATGGAGGAACTGCACAGCCACAACTCGGCCGCCTTCTGGGCCGGTCTGCGCGACGCGGCGCCGCTTGCCGAGCCGGCGGCGCGCCCGGTCTGGCGCATCAGCCTGCCGCCATCCGGCGGGCCGGGCTTCCTGCAGGCGGCGATCGACGGCGGCCTGCTGCAGGGCGGCGAGGGATTCCTGGACTGGGGCGGCGGGCTGGTCTGGCTCGCGGTCGCGGCGGGCGATGCCGGCCGGGAAGACGCTGGCGCGGCGGTCCTGCGGCAACTGCTGGAACGCCATGGCGGCGGCCATGCCATGCTGCTGCGCGGGTCGGAGGCGCTGCGGCGCGCCGTCCCGGTGTTCCAGCCGCAGGCCGCCGGGCTGGCGGCCCTGACCGAGCGGGTGCGCGCGGGCATGGACCCGCACGGCCTGCTCAATCCCGGCCGCATGGCCCATGGCTGATTTCCACGGCTGAGGGGCAGGCATGCAGACCCATTTCACCCTGGCGCAGCTGGCCGATTCGGCGACCAGGGAATCCGAGCAGATCCTGCGCAGCTGCGTGCATTGCGGTTTCTGCACGGCGACCTGCCCGACCTATGTCCTGCTGGGCGACGAACGCGACAGCCCGCGGGGCCGGATCTACCTGATCAAGGAGATGCTGGAGGCCGGCGGCCCGCCGGACCCGGCGACGGTGACCCATGTCGACCGCTGCCTGTCCTGCCTCAGCTGCATGACCACCTGCCCGTCCGGCGTGCACTACATGCACCTGGTCGATCATGGCCGTGCCTATATCCAGGACAATTACCGCCGGCCGCTGTCCGACCGGGCGCTGCGCGGCCTGCTGGCCGTCATCCTGCCGCGGCCCGGCCTGTTCCGCCTGGCGATGCGCGGGGCGGCACTGGCGCGCGGGGCACGCCGCCTGCTGCCGGGGCAGGGCCGGCTGGCCGGCCGCCTGCGCGCCATGCTGGACCTGGCGCCGCGCGCCCTGCCGCCGGCGGCACCGCTGCGCGGCGGCAGCATCTTCCCGGCGGAAGGCGCGCGCCGGCACCGGGTCGCCCTGCTGGCGGGCTGCGTGCAGCAGACCCTGGCGCCGCAGATCAACCTCGCCACGATCCGCCTGCTGACCCGCTTCGGCTGCGAGGTCGTGGTCCCCGACGGCATGGGCTGCTGCGGGGCGCTGGTGCACCATCTGGGGCAGGAGCATGCCGCCCGGGACCATGCGCGGCGGAACCTGGCGGCAGTCCAGGCAGCCGAGCGCGAGGGCCGGTTCGACGCCGTGCTGGTCAACGCGTCGGGCTGCGGGACGATGATGAAGGATTACGGCTTCCTGCTGCGCGACGATCCCGCCCTTGCCGATGCCGCGGCCGACCTGGCGGCGCGTTGCCTGGACATCAGCCAGTTCTGCGCCGGCCTGGACCTGTCGGCGGCGCGGGCGCCGCGGCCGCTGCGGGTCGCCTATCACGGGGCCTGCTCGCTGCAGCACGGCCAGAAGGTCACCGCGGAACCCCGCGCCCTGCTGCGCGCCGCGGGGTTCGAGATCTGCGAGATCGCGGAGGGCCATCTGTGCTGCGGTTCCGCCGGCACCTACAACATCCTGCAGCCCGAGCTGGCCGGCCGGCTGCGCGACCGCAAGGCCGGCAATGCCCGTGCCACCGGCGCCGACCTGCTGGCCACCGGCAATATCGGCTGCATCGCCCAGCTCGCCCCGGCGATCGGCATGCCGGCGGTCCATGTGGTGGAACTGCTGGACTGGGCCACCGGCGGGCCGCCGCCGGCAGGCTTGCCGGAGGGGGAAGGGGCGCCGGTCATAGCCGCGTGATCGGGCCTGCCGGCGCCGGGCGCCGCCTTGCCGGTCCTGCCGGCCGACCCTACCATTGCAGCATGATGGTCAAGCTTCCCGCCGCCCTCCTTGCAACCGCCATGGCTCTTGCCGTCGTGCTGGCCGGCCTGCCGGCAGGTGCCGCGCGCGATCGGGACATGGCGGCCGCCGCGACGGCGGAGGCCGCGGTCGACATGCCCAACCGCGAGGAACGGCTCGACATGCTGTACGAGGAACTGCGCCACAGCGACGACAGGGAGGCTGCCGCGGTCATCGAACAGCAGATCCTGGCGCTGTGGGCCGAGTCCGGCAGCCCGACCGCCGACCTTTTGCTGGGGGCGGGCACCAGCCTGATGAACGAAGGCGACCTGGCCCATGCGATGGACCTGTTCTATGCGGCGATCGAGCTGAAGCCCGATTTCGCCGAGGCCTGGAACAAGCGCGCGACCCTGTACTACCTGCTCGAGGAATACGAACTCTCGCTGGCCGATATCGAGCATGTGCTGCAACTGGAGCCCCGGCATTTCGGGGCGCTGTCCGGGCGCGGCCTGATCCTGGACGAGCTGGATCGCAAGGCGGAGGCCTACGAGGCCTTCCGCCGCGCACTGGCGGTCAACCCGTTCATGCCGGGCCTGAAGTCCCGGGTCGAGAGCCTGCAGCCGGTGGTGCGCGGCCGGAAGATCTGACAGCGCGCCCGGCCCGCCGACCGGGCGGCGTTCCCGGCACCGATTGCGCCATGGGCCCCGGGTCCGGCCCGGGACGACGACACCATCGGGAGCCTGGCGCCAATTCCAACGTCATCCCGGCCTTCGAGCCGGGATCCAAGGCGCCGCCTGCGAAACGGGCGCCCCTCAGGTGCCGATGGGTCGGGGCGCCGCCGCTTCGGCCCCGGGCGGCGCGGTCGCGCCGGCGGTGGCGCCCGCGGCCGGGATCAGCACCTGGATGGATGTGCCTGCCCCCGGCGTGCTGTCGATGATCATCCGCCCCTGGTGCAGCTCGACGATGCGCTGGCAGAACGGCAGGCCGAGGCCGGTGCCGCCATTGCGGTGGACCTGGCCGAAAGGTTCCAGTGCGACCGCAATGCCGGCGGCATCCATGCCGGGCCCCTGGTCGGCGACGGCAAAGCCGCGCATCCCGTTCCCGCAGGTCGTGGTCAGCCGCACCGTGCCGCCTTCGGGGCTGAACCGCACGGCGTTCGACAGCAGGTTGATGGCAACCTGGGTCAGCCGGCGGGGGTCCGCCTGCACCATGCGGTCCGACAGGTTGGTTGCGGGCTGCAGTTCGATGCGGACCTTTCGCTGCTGCGCCGACGGCGCCAGGGTGGTCAGGGCCTCTTCCAGCACCCTGGCCAGGTCGTGGGGCACGCGGTCGAGGGTGAGTTCGCCTGCCTCGACCTTCGCATAGTCCAGGATGTCATTGATCAGGCCGAGCATATGCTCCGCGCTGCCGCGGACCGCGCCGTAATATTTGCGCCGGCTGCGGTAATCGACTTCGGGCTCCAGCTCCAGCAGTTGCAGATAGCCCAGGATGCCGTTCAGCGGCTGTCGCAGTTCGTGGCTCAGGGTGGCGAAGAAACGGGTGCGGGCGGCCTGGGTCGCCTCGGCCTTGCGCCGGGCCTCCTCCAGGGCGGCCAGGGTCTCGCCCCGCTGGATCGCATGCAGCAGGGTCTGTGCCGCCTGCCGGCCGTTGATCTCGCCTTTTTCCAGATAGGCCTGGGCGCCGATGTCGATGGCCCGCAAGCCGATCGATGCCTCGTCCAGCCCGGTGAGCACCACCAGCGGCAGGGCGCCGCAGAGCTCCCGCACCGCCAGCAGGGTGTCCATCCCCTGATGCGGCCCCAGCCCGAGGTCGGAGACCACGACGTCGAACGCCTCCAGGCGCAGCAGCTCGGCGGCCGCCGCCAGGTTCCCGGCGACACGCAGGTCGAAGCGATGCAGCCGCCAGTCGGCGATCATGTCCGCAAACAGGTCCGCATCGTCGGGATCGTCCTCGATCAGCAGGACGCGGATCGTGTCGCCGGCGGGCGTCATCGGGCGGGCTCAGTTCCGCGGCGGGGCGCAGGTCACGTGGGTCACCTCGTTGCCGTCCGGGCCGGGGCGGCGCTCGATCGTCACCAGGCCGCCGGGCGGCATGACGCATTCGCCGACCGGCATCCACGAGGACCGGACGCTGACCGTCAGCGGCTGGTCGGTCGCAGCCGCGTTGCGCATGCACAGGCGCCCGAAGGTGCGCTTCTCGATCCGCATCTGCTGGTAGGGGCCGTCGCCGATCTGTAGCCGGATCGGCCAGTAATAGTCGGTGGTGTTGTTGATGTCCGCGCAGGGCTGGCCGGCCTGTCCGGCGGCCTGGCCGATGCCGGCCAGCAGCAGCGCCGCCCCGAAGGCCGCCATCCGCGCCGCCCTGCCGGGCCGGAACGGTGCGGGCCCGGATCGGGTGGCGCCGGATCCTGCCGGTCCTGCCGCCTGGTGACAGCTCATCGTCCTGCCTCCCTTTCTGCCCGGCGCCTGCACCGGGGCGTCCGGATGCCCCGGGCGCCGGCGGTCACGAGGTGGCCGGGCGCATGCCGAGTGCATCCAGGTAGAGATCGATCAATGCCTCCTGCTCGGCCCGGTCGGCATGATCCATTTTCCGGATGCGGATCACCTGGCGCATGATCTTGGTGTCGAAGCCATGGGACTTGGCTTCGGCATAGACCTGCTTGATATCCTCCGCGAGCGCCTGCTTCTCCTCTTCCAGGCGCTCGATCCGCGTCACCAGCTGGCGCAGATGTTCGCCACCGAAATTGTCGCCGCCGGACGGCGCACCCTGCGATGCGCCTGCATTCTCTGCCATGGGCCTCTCCAAGATATCGGATTTTTCGTTTACGAAACATGAGCGGCGACAGCAGCTGCCGCTGCCGCCTTCGGCATCGCCTTGACTGCCAGGCCGGGGGGCGGGCTTTTATCCCGTGGCGGGGGCAGCCGCAACCGGCTACCGGCCTGCGGTCAGTGGGCCGGGCCGGCCTGTCCCCGCATCTTCGCCTTCTGCTCCGGGCTGGCCTCCGTCTGGTGCTGCGCCTTCCATTCGGCATAGGGCATGCCATAGACCACTTCGCGGGCCTCTTCCTTGTCCATGGCCTTGCCGCGCGCCTGCGCCGCCTCCTGATACCAGTTGGAGAGGCAATTCCGGCAGAAGCCGGCCAGGCCCATCAGGTCGATGTTCTGGACGTCCGGCCGGTCCCGCAGATGCTGCACCAGCCGGCGAAAGGCCGCTGCCTCCAGTTCGGTACGTGTGGCATCGTCCATCATGTCGCTCCCTTGTATGTCGCATCGTCGCTGCCGGGCAGCGGCATGCGACAGTCCATAGTTGGGACCGGAAGGCCGCCCGGTCAAAGGCTTTGCCGCGCCGGCTCCGCTTTCTCCGTGCCGGTGGCGGTTTCGTCGATCAGCCAGTCCACGACCGCCAGCAATGCCTCCTGCCGGTCGGCGCCCCCGGCCAGGGCGTCGGCATGGACCTTGCGCTGCCGGTCGGCCGAGGTGCCGCGCCGCAGGATCGTCCGTGCATGCGCCACTTCTGCCAGGCAGTCCAGCCGCCGCGCATCGGGCTCCACCAGCTCGATCAGTTCCTCGACCAGCTGCGCCAGGGGCCGGCGCTCGCCCTTGCCGAAATCGACCAGCTCGCCATCGACGCCATAGCGCTGGGCCAGCCATCGGTTCTCGGCGATCAGGCTGTTGGGATAGATCCGCCAGCGCTGGTTCAGCTCCCGCAGCCGCCACAGCATGGACAGCAGGCAGGCATAGAGGGCGGCGAGGCAGAGGCTGTCCTCCAGGGTCGTGCACATGTCGCAGACCCGCAGCTCCAGGGTCGGATAGCGGCTGGACGGGCGGACATCCCACCAGATCTTCGTTTCGTCCTCCACCAGGCCGGCCTTCAGCATCAGCTGCACCATCCGCTGGTAGGCGGCGAAGGTCTCCATCCGGTCCGGCAGCCCGGTGCGCGGCAGCGAGTGGAACACCGACAGGCGATAGGACTTCACGCCCATATCCTCGCCCTGCCAGAACGGCGAGGAGCCGGTGAGTGCCAGCAGGTGCGGCAGGAAGTAGCTGACCTGGTTCATCAGGTCGATCCGCAGTTCCGGGTCGTTGGTGCCGACATGGACATGCTGCCCGCAGATCAGCAGGCGGCGGACGACGCCGCCCAGGTCGCGGGCGATCAGGTCGTAGCGCGGGCCCGGCGTGTGCCGCTGCTCGGCCCAGCGCGCAAAGGGGTGGGTGGAGGCGGCGATCGGCGCCATGCCGAAGCCGGTCGCGATCCGGCCGATCGTGCCGCGAAGCCGCGCCAGTTCGGCCCGGGCCTGGGCGATCGAGGTGCAGACCGGCGTGTCGACCTCGATCTGGCTCAGCAGGAACTCGTTATGGACATGGTCGCCCAGGGCCTCCCGGCAGGCGGTCATGAACTCCGGCGGCGGGTCGGTGACGGCATTCCGCGTGCCGCGGTCGACGAGGATATACTCTTCCTCGATGCCGATGGTTCCGCCCGGCGCAGGCACGCGGTCAGGCCCTGTCCGGCGGCAGCCGCGCGAAGGGCGGCGGGCAATGCTGCAGGGCGCGGTCGAGCACCAGCGCCAGCCGGTGCGCCCAGGCGGTGGCGCCGTCGGGCGTGTCGATCAGGTCTTGCCGCAATTCGAACAGGATATGCGGCAGGCCGGGCTCCTCCGCATGGCGGCGCATGGTCAGCCCCTCCGGCTGGCGGGCGCTGTAGGGCTGGTTGTCGCCGACGCAGAGCGCCGCGTCGGTCCGCAGCAGGTTCATCACCGGCAATGCCAGCCGGCCATCGACCTCGTTCCACAGGATGCCGACATGCCAGGGTCGCTCGCGCCCCTGGAAGACCGGCGTGAAGGAATGCACCGAGACGATCGCCGGCGGATGCCCCAGGCGCCGCTCCGCCTCCTGCACCATCCGGTCGACGGCCCGGTGGTAGGGCGCGGCGAAGCGCCGGTCCCGCGCGTCCTTCTGGGCCGGCGTCAGGCCATGGTTTCCCGGGATCGCCGTGCCGTCGCTGCTCTCCGGACAGCGCGACGGGTCGTCCGGCGCCCGGTTGCAGTCCACCAGCAGGCGCGAATAGCCCGACAGCACGGCGGGCGCATCCAGTTCCGCGCTGAGCGCGCGGGTCACGTCCGCGGCGCCGATATCCCAGGCAATGTGGCGATGCAGGTCCGCCGGCTCCAGGCCGAGGTTGCCTTGGTCCGCCGGCAGCAGCCGGGAGGCATGGTCGCAGACCAGGACGAAGCAGGACCGGCCATGCGGCGCCAGCAGGGTGCAGGCGGACCCGTCGGCATCCGGTCCCGTTGCGGGGCCGGCACGGGGCGTCCCTGCCGGATGATGCGGCTCTCTGTCCATGGCCCGGTGATAGCGGAAAGGCGCGCCGGCCGGAAGCGGCTTCGGGGGTCACCCCCCTGGGCTCCCCGCGGCCCCCCGGTTCGCAAGGCCAGGCAAATCAGTTACATACTTGGGCGCCTGAAGCGGGGAGTACGAGTATGGGGCCGCGCGAGCGGGTCTGGGGTCGGGCGTCGGAAAGAGGCGGCGGGGTATGTCACGGTCGGGCGCCACGGGCCTTCCTGGCCCGCGCGATGCTTCGTCCGTTGGCCCTGGCTTCCGTCCTCGGCCTCATCCTTCTGTCGGCCGTCCTGCCCCTGGCCGACGCCGCCGCCCAATCCTCCGGCGCCGCCGACCCGCTTGCCGCCGCCACGCCGGAGGCCCGTGCCCGCTACGATGCCGCCTTCGCCGCGATGATCGGGGACCCGGCGAACCTGGACAAGACCTTCGCCTATGCCAAGACGGCGATCGAGGTGGCCGATTACGAGGGCGCCATCGCGGCGCTGGAGCGGATGCTGTTCATCGACCCGGACCTGCCGCGCGTGCGGCTCGAGCTGGGTGCGCTGTATTTCCGCCTCGGCTCCTACGAAGCGGCGCGCACCTACCTGACGACGGCCCTGGCCGCACCGGCGGTGCCGCCCGAGGTCCGCGCCCGGGTCGAGGGCTTCCTGGCGGAGATCGAAGAGCGGCTGTCGCGCCACCGCTTTTCCGGCGGCATCTACGCGGGCCTGCGGGCGCAGAGCAACGCCACCAGCGCGCCCGGCGGCACCGGCGTCCGCGCGCTGGGCTTCGACGCGACCCTCAACCAGGATTTCACCTCGAAGAGCGACGAGAACCTGTTCGTGATCGGCAATGTCACCCACTCCTACCGCCTGGATTCCCTGGCGGGGGCCAGCATCGAATCCACCGCCCTGGGCTATTACGCCCGCCAGCGGATGGAGCGCCGGGTCGACCTGAACGTCGTGGAGCTGACCAGCGGCCCGCGCCTGCCGGTCCGGCTGCCGGGCCTCGTCGACAGCGGCTCGGTGCGCGGCTATGCGATCGGCACCTATGTGGAGCTGGGCGGCGCGAAATACTACAGCGGGTTCGGCGGCGGCATGGAGCTGAAGGCAGCGCCGGCGCAGGACAGCGAGGTTCGCGTGACCGTGGAGGGCCGCGCAAAGGAGTATCACAGCAGCAGCACGCGGCCGACCAACGACGAGCAGACCGGCTTCACCACCGGCGCGGCGCTGCGGCTGCGCCAGGGCGTGACGGGCAGCCTGTCGGTGAACGGCTTCCTGTCGGCGCAACAGAACAGCACGCATTTCGACTACAACGACTATACCGAATATGCCCTCGGCCTAGGGCTGGACTATGCCTACCGGCCCGGCATCGCCGGGGGGCTGCTGCCGGCCGACCTGCCCTGGGTGACCAGCCTGAGCGCCTCGCGGGTGCTGACCGGCTATGGCGGCCCGGACCCCAGCGTCGACCCGGCAGTGACCCGACAGGACCATGACTGGCGGATGAACGCGCTCACCGCGATCCCGGTCACCCGCGACTGGACCGCGATCTTCGCCCTGGGGCGGACGCAGCGCACCTCCTCCTTGCCGAACTACAAATACAGCAATACCTCTGTCAGCCTGGGTGCGTCCTGGCGGTTCTGACTGGTGGCTGCCGCGAACGGGTTTTCTGCCCTGCCTGTGATCGCGGTTACCGCGCGGGCCGGCCGCCGATGCCAGGATGCGGGGCCGCCGACGATACCGGGCCGCCCATGAATCGCCACGATCGTCGGCAAGAGTAGCCAGGATGCATCGCCCGCAGCCGGGCGAAGCGGGGTTGACCGGATGGAGATTGGAAACGAAGGGATGCGGCCCGACCGCTCCCGCCGGTGTGGCGGGCAGGCGGCACCGCGGCTGTGCCTTGCACTGGTCGGCCTCGGCCTGGCGGTCGCGGCCCCCGCTGCCGCGGCCCTCGCTGCCGCGGCGGAGTCCGCCGGCAGGATCGGCGTGACGGCCGCGGTCAACCCGGATGCCTCGGGAACGCCGCCCGCTGCGGCCACCCGGGTGCTCTATGTCGGCATCGACATGCAGGCCGACGAGAAGGTCACCACGGCGGCGGATGGCCGCGCCCAGCTCCTGTTCCTGGACGGCTCCGCGATGAGCATCGGGCCGGACAGCGAGGTCGTCCTCGACCGCTTCGTCTACGACCCTGCCGCGGACAGCGGCGAACTCGCGGTCACCGTGAGCCGCGGCGTGCTTCGCTTCGTCGGCGGGCGCATCAGCAAGCGGCAGGCCGTCCGGTTCGACACCGCCACGGCGACGATCGGCATCCGCGGCGGGATCGCGACGATTGCGGTCGGCCCCGGCGGCGACGTGCAATCGGGGCTGCTGTTCGGCGACGAACTGACCGTCACCAGCGAAGGCGTGACCCGGCGCACCGACATGCCGGGCACCGGGATCGACGTCGCGGCGGGCGAGCCGCCGCAGCCGCCGCGCGTCCTGACCGGCAGCGAAGTCGCGGCCACCCTCTCTGCTTTCAACGGCCGGCCGCCGGCCGAGCAGGAGCGCGGCGCGGACGCGGGCGGCCCGGCGCCCGGGGCGTCGGCCACTGCCGCGGCGCTGGGCGAGGGGGCCCGTCGCGCCGATGCGGCCGGCGACACCGTCGCCGGCGCGACCGCCACGGATGCGAACCGGCAGGCGGAGGCGAAGGCGGATGCCGGGCCGGACGCCGCCCTGGTGGCATCCGGCGTGTCCGGCAGCGTCTCCGGCGCTGCCCCGGCGAATGTCGCGCCGGTGACCCCCGACAGCCGGCAGGCAGGCGGTTCGGCCGGCGCCGCGGATTCTCCGGCGGAGCGCGGCCAGGCGGCACAATCCGCCGGTGCGGATTCCGTTGCCTCCGGCGCGGCCGAGGACCGGGCCGGCGGCGGCCGGCAGGCGATCGCCGACCTGGACCGGATCCAGGACGCAGACGCGCGGCCGGACGAAGAGGAGCCGGCTGGCGAGGTCGCCGCGCCTCTGCCCGACAGTGACCTGCCGCCCGCGCCATCGGCGGTTTCCGGCCGGCTGCTGCGCGACCCGGCCTTCGACGGCTTCGACCCGCAGACCCTGGCGGTGGCATTCCTTGGCACGAACACGCCGCCGGTTGCCGGATTTGCCGTGGCGGATGGCCGCCTGACCGCCCGGACCGCCGGCGGCGAGGTCTTCGCCTTTCCCTACCGGGCGACCGGCGCCGATTATGCGGTCTCGGGCGACACGGCGACCGGCCCGTTCCCCGCCTTTGCCGCCAGCATGTTCGTGGCCGCCGACGGCAGCTTCTGGCAGGTCGCCGGGGCCACGCCGGGGGTCCTCGGCGACCCCGGTGTCCACGAGTTCATCCTGTTCGGCGGCACCCCGACCTCCCTGCAGCAGATCCCGACCGCCGGGACGGTCGCACTCGAGGTCGGCGGCCTGCTGGAGCCCCTACCGTTCCTCGGCGGCACCGTGCCGCTCGACACCGGGACCGGCGGGGTCGCCGTCTCGCCCTTCTACCTGCGCTATGGCCCCGGCATCGGCTTTGCGCAGCGGCAGGCCGGCGCGACCCCGCCGGTCGGCTACCAGACCTCGCTGGTGATCGCGGGCCAGGGGCTGCAGCAGCGGTCCTTCATGGTGGGCGCGGTCGCCACCCTGGTGGAGGAGGGGCAGCCCGGCAGCGGCCTGCCTGCCGTGTCGGGCCGGGTGCGCGGCAGCTACCAGCAGGAGGCTTCCCAGCCGCCGCTGGCATTGCGGGCCTCCCTGGCCAGCGTGGCGACGCAGGCCGGCTCCGCGATCTATGGCGAGGGCGGGCAATACCTGGTGCTCAACCCCTCCGCCCTGGCGCTCGATGCGCAGACCGGCGCGGTGACCCGGCAGACCGCCGGCATGCTGGTCCGGCAGCTCGACGGCGCCGCGACCGGCAGCGACGAGTATTTCGTGCTGAGCACCCGGCCCGGTGCGCAGGTTGCGGCGGATTTCCTGGCGGAGCGCGCGACACGCAGCCTCAAGGGCTTCACCGGCGGCATCGGCTTTGCGGGCGGCGCATCGCAGGCCGGGCAGCCCTTCGTCTTCGTCGATGCCGGTGCCGGCGCGGACGGCCCGGGCGGGGTCCGCATCGACACCGACAGCGCCGCCGGCAGCGTGACCGCCTCCGCCCTGCTGGTGAACGTCCAGGGCGGCGCGGCGCGGCTGCTGTCGTTCGGCGATGGCGGGAATGCCCTCGCGGCGCAGCCGGCAAGTGCCTATATCGACGACAGGCGCTACATCGCCCTGGAATCGCCGGACCTGCCCGCCCTGACATCGGACGGCCAGGCGGCAAAGAGCCAGGACCTCGTCCTGGTCACGGCCGCCTCCATCGATCCGAACCTGCTCGACCTCGGTGTCCAGACCTGCAAATGCGAGTATCTCGACTGGGGCTTCTGGTCGGGCGCCCTGGCGCTGCCCGACAACAGCGAGGAGCGCTATCACATGGCGAGCTGGGTGGCCGGCGAACTGCCCGACCTCGCGGCGATCCCGGTCAGCGGCACCGCAGGCTATGCCGGCCACCTGATCGGTTCGGTGATCGCCGACAGCGCCAGCTACATCGCCGCCGGCCAGATGACGACGAGTTGGGACTTCGCGGCGCGCGCCGGGCAGTTCCAGGTCGAGAATTTCGACGCCGCCAGCTATGCGGGGCAGCTCCTCTCCGCCGACGGGCGGGCCATCGTCGGTGGCGGCCTGAGCGCCGACCAGAGCCGGGCGATGGCGCTGTCCGGATCGTTCTTCGCCGGCGGCGGCGACCCGGTCGCCGCAATGGGCGGCCGTTTTCTCGTCCAGAACCAGGAGGGTGCTGTCTACGCCGCCGGCGGCAGCTGGGCGCTGGACCGACAATGACACAGGCAATCATGACCTCCCCCAGAGTCCGCGCTCTCGCCGTGGCGGCGGCGGCAGCCGTCCTGACGGGCATTCTTTCCGTTCCGGCGCTGGCGGTGGAGAGCCGCATCGGCGTTGCCTCCGCAGTGAACCCGGAGGCCGAGGGCAGGCCGCCCGGGGCGGCGATGCGGGTGCTGCAGGTCGGGATCGACCTGCAGGCGGATGAACGGGTCACCACCTCGGCCAACGGGCAGGCGCAGCTGCTGTTCCTCGACGGCTCGGCCATGAGCATCGGGCCGAACAGCGACCTGGTGCTCGACCGCTTCGTGTACGACCCGGGGACCCGGCAGGGCGAGCTTGCCGTTCGGCTGGGCCGCGGCGTGCTGCGCATCGTGGGCGGGCGGATCAGCAAGACCAATGCGATCCGGGTCGAAACGGATTCGGCGACCATGGGGATCCGTGGCGGCATCGGCACCTTCGAGGTCGGTGCGAACGGCAATGTGACCGCCGGCTTCCTGTTCGGCGACGGACTGACGGTCACCAGCCAGGGGATCACCCAGAGCACCGACATTCCCGGGTCGATCATCGAGACCCTGCCCGGCGCACCGCCGGAGCCGCCGCGGATCATGACCGGCACCGAGGTGAGCTCCACCCTTGCCGTGTTCGAGGGCCCGCCGCCCGCCGAGGCCCAGGCGCCGGCATCAGGCGACGGTGCCGGCGCGCCGGCGGCCGGCAACCCCGATGCGGCCCTGCAGAGCGCCAACCTCTCAAACGAGGGCGCCGCGCCGCCGCCGCCGGCACCCCCACCGGCGGGGACGGCGGGCACCGCCCTGCATGCGGAGACGGAGCGGACCCGTCCCGACCTGCCACCAACCCTGGCCGTCGTGCTGGATCCCGACGACGATCCGGTCGCGGACCAGGAGCCGGTGGGGGAGGAGGCCGCCGGCGAAGGGGAAGGCGAGCCGGGATCGGACCTGGACACCATCATCGACGACGTCGCCGACGACGTGAACGACGATGCGCCGGTCGAGGAGCCGCCGGTCGAGCAGCCGGCCGATGCGGTGGCCCTGTCCGATGACGGGCGGCTGTTGCGAATGCCGGCCTTCGACAGTTTCGATGCCGTGACCGGCGCGGCGCCGTTCGGCGCCGCCAACACCCCGGAGCTGGCGTCCGTCTCGGTCGGCGCCGGGGAATTGTCGGCGACCACGGTCACCGGGGAGGCCTATCGCTTTCCCTATCAGGCAAACGGCGTCGAATATGCCGTGTCCGACGGCAATTCGACCGGGCCGTTCGACTCCTTCTCCGGACGGATGTTCGTCGCTGCGGATGGCAGTTTCTGGCGGGTTGGGGGCCGCGCCGCGGCGGGCTCCGCCGATGCCGGCAACGGCTTCCTGCTGTTCGCCGGCACGCAGACGCCGCTGGCGCAGATACCGACGGCCGGCACGGTGGCGCTGGGGGTCGGCGGGCTGCTGGACCCCCTGCCGTTCACGGGCGGCGACACGCCCTTCGGCACGCAGACCGCGGGCACGGCCGTGTCCCCGCTTTTTCTGCGCTACGGGCCCGGGATCACGGCCGCGCAGCGCGACACGGGACTGGCGCCGCCGGCGGGTTTCCAGGTCTTCCTGCAGGTCGACGGGTCGGGCGCGGCGCAACGTTCCATGATGGCCGGGTCGCTGGTCTCCCTGGTGGAGGAAGGGCAGGCGGGCAGCGGCCGGCCGGCCCTGGCCGGCAGCTTCCTGGGCAGCCGCCGGGACGCGGCGGGGGCGGCGCCGGTCGCGCTCGCGGGCTCGATCGCCAGCAGCGCCACCGACGCGGGCTCGGCGCTGTATGGCAGTTCCGGCCAGTACATGGTCCTCGACCCCTCTGCGTTGACCCGGGACAGTGCGGGAAGCGTGAACCGGCAATCCGCCGCGGTGTCGGTATCGGCGCTGGACGGCGCGGAGCCCGAGGGCGGCTGGTTCAGCCTGACCGTGCAGCCGGGGGCCAACGTGCCGCCCGGCTATTTCGGCAGCAGGACAAGCCGCACCATGCGCGGCTTCACCGGCGGCATCGGCGCGGCCCGCGCCGCGGACGGCACGGTGACCTCCTTTGCCGTCGTCAACGACCCGGGCGAGGTCGCGCCCGGCGGCATCCTGGTCGCCACCGACGCCACCAGCGGAACGGTTTCCGCGGAGCTGAAGATCGCGCGGCGCGACAACGGCGCGATACGGACCCTGTACCTTGGGGGCGAGGCCGGCCCGTCGGCCCTTGCGCCGGCCGGCGTGTTCATCGACAACGGCCGCTATGCCGCACGGGAAGCCGCGCAGCCGGTGGCGGACGGCGCCGGCATCCAGGCGCAGGGCCAGGCCCTGCTGCTGGTGACCGGCGAATCGATCAACCCGGCGACCCTCTGGCCCGGGGTCCAGGCCTGCCGCTGCGAGTATCTGGACTGGGGGTTCTGGTCCGGCTCGGTCGACTGGGCGGACGGCAGCCAGGAGCGCTACCACATGGCGAACTGGGTTGCCGGCGAACTGCCGGAACTGGTGCAGATCCCCTCGACCGGCAGCGCCAGCTATGCCGGCCAGATCCTGGGCGGCGTGATCAACGGGGCGCAGAGCTATCTGGCCAGCGGCGACATGGACGTCGCGTGGAACTTCGGCGCACGCAGCGGCAGCATGCAGGTCACCGGCTTCGATGCCGCCGACTATGCCGGCAGCCTCAGCTCGACCGACGGGCGGCAGATCGTCGGCAGCGCGGAAAGCATCGCGGCCGCCCGGACGATGAGCATCGACGGCTCGCTGTTCTCCGGCGGCGGCGATCCGGTCGCCGCGATGGGCGGCTCCTTCACCGTCCAAGGCGCGGCCGGCGGCTATGACGCGGCCGGCGTCTGGATGCTCGACCGGACGAACTGAGAGTCTGCCACGGAATGGGCGATGCGCAGAGCTCGACAGCTGAGTCTCTGCCACACCCCCTCGTCACCCGCGGGCTTGTCCCGCGGGTCCATCGCGCCGCCAGCCTCAATCGATTGAGACGCGCATGGAGATGGGCCACCGGGACAAGCCCGGTGGCGACGAGGGAACAATATGACGGCCCTTTGCGTCACAAGCCCAGAGGCCGGACGGCCCCGGGCTATTCGGCGGCCCGGGCGGCCTCCTGCGGGTTCCGGAAGGCCTCCGCCAGCCTTGCGCGGTCGGCCTCCGCCTTCTTCATGTTGCGCTCGCGCACATGGCCGAAGCCCCGGATCTCGTCGGGCAGGGAGGCCAGGGCGACGGCGGCGGAATGGTTCTCGGCGGTGAGGCCATCCGCGACCTCTGCCATCTGGGCCAGATAGTCCTCGCGCAGCCGGCGCTCGGCCTTGCGCTCGGCGGTCCGCCCGAAGATGTCCCAGAAGCCGCCGCGCAGGCCCTTCATGCGGGCCATCAGCCGGAAGGCGTGCAGCATCCAGGCGCCATATTCGCGCTTCTGCAGTTCGCCGGTCGCCGGGTCGCGCGGCGCCACCAGCGGCGGCGCCAGGTGGAACTTCAGCTTGAAATCGCCGTCGAACTGGCTGTTCAGCTTCTTCAGGAAGGCCCCGTCGGTATAGAGGCGCGCGACCTCGTACTCGTCCTTGATCGCCATCAGCTTGAAGGCATAGCGGGCGACGGCCTCGGTCAGGGCGGTCTGGCCGGGCCGGGCGCGGGCCTCGGCGGCGGCGACCTTGTCGACCAGGGCGCGGTAGCGGGCGGCATAGGCGGCATCCTGGTAGTCGGTCAGGAAGGCCTCACGCCGGGCGCGGATCTCGGGCAGGGTGGTGGCGATCGCGGTCTCCGCCGCCGGCCGCTTCGGCGCTTTCGGCGCGATGGCGCTTTCCACCGCATCCGGGTCCAGCGCATGCAGCCGGCCCCAGGCGAAGGCGCGCTTGTTGGCCTGGACCGCGGCGCCGTTCAGCTCGATCGCCCGCAGCAGCGCCGCCGAGGGCAGCGGCAGCAGGCCGCGCTGGAAGGCATGGCCCAGCAGGAACATGTTGGCGGCGATGCTGTCGCCCATCAGGGCGGTGGCGATGCGGGTGGCTTCCAGGAATTCCGTCAGGTTGTCGCCCGCGGCCTCGCGGATCCGGCGCAGCACCCTGGCGGACTGGAAGTCCATGTTGTTGTTCAGGGTGAAGGCGGCGGTCGGCGTCATGTGGCTGTTCACCACGGCATGGGTGATGCCGGACTGGATCTTGCCGATCGCCTCCTCCGATGCGGCGACGACCGGGTCGCAGCCCAGGATCACGTTGGCGCCGCCGGCGGCGATCTTCACCGCATGCAGGTCCTCGTCGCGTGCGGCGATCCGCACATGGCTCAGCACCGCGCCGTTCTTCTGCGCCAGGCCGGTGAAGTCGAGCACCGAGACGGCGCGCTCCTCGATATGCGCCGCCATGCCGACGACCTGGCCGACGGTCACCACGCCGGTGCCGCCGATGCCGGTGATCAGCAGGCCATAGGGCCGGTCCAGCGGCATCAGCTCGGGTTCGGGCAGATGGGCCATGCGCTCCAGCAGGGCCGCCTTCTCGGCACTGGCGCCTTCGTCGGCGCCGCCCATGGCGGCGCTGCGCACCTTGCCGCCATGCACGGTGACGAAGCTGGGGCAGAAGCCCTTCACGCAGGAATAGTCCTTGTTGCAGGACGACTGGTTGATCTGCCGCTTGCGGCCCCATTCGGTCTCCAGCGGCTCGACGGAGACACAGTTGGACTTCACCGAGCAGTCGCCGCAGCCCTCGCAGACCAGGTCGTTGATGAACACCCGCTTCTGCGGGTCGGGGAAGGTGCCGCGCTTGCGGCGGCGGCGCTTCTCGGCCGCGCAGGTCTGGTCGTAGATCAGCACCGAGCAGCCCGGCACCTCGCGCAGCTCGCGCTGCACCGCGTCCAGTTCGTCGCGATGGTGGAAGCTGACGCCGGCGGCGAAATCGGTGCCCAGCGGATACTTGTCGGGCTCGTCGGACACCACGGCGATGCGCCGCACCCCCTCGCCATAGACCAGGTGGGTGATCTGCGGCACCGACAGCTTGCCTTCGACCGGCTGCCCGCCGGTCATCGCGACCGCGTCGTTGAACAGCACCTTGTAGGTGACGTTGACGCCGGCGGCGACCGAGGCACGGATCGCCAGATGGCCGGAATGGTAGTAGGTGCCGTCGCCCAGATTGACGAAGACATGCTTCTCGTCGGTGAACGGCGCCTGGCCGATCCAGGGCGTGCCCTCGCCGCCCATCTGGGTGAAGGTCTGCGTCGAGCGGTCCATCCACAGCGCCATGAAATGGCAGCCGATGCCGGCCACGGCGCGGCTGCCTTCCGGCACCCGGGTGGAGGTGTTGTGCGGGCAGCCGGAGCAGAAATAGGGCTTGCGCTCAACCGGCGCGGGCTCGCCCGCCAGCATGCGCTCCTTCGCGTCGATGAAGGCCAGCCGCTCCTCCATCTTCGCGGAATCGTAGAACCGGTGGATCCGCTGGGCGATCACCCGGGCGATCTGCGCCGGGCTCAGCTCGCCGCTGGCCGGCAGCAGCCATTTGCCCTGCTCGTCGAACTTGCCGACCAGGCGGGGGCGGACATCCTCCCGCCAGTTGTAGAGCTGCTCCTTCAGCTGGTTCTCGATGACCGCGCGCTTCTCCTCCACCACCAGGACCTCTTCCAGGCCATGGGCGAACTCGCGCGCGCCGTCGCGTTCCAGCGGCCAGACCATGCCGACCTTGTAGACCCGGAGGCCGATCTCCGCCGCCTTGGCATCGTCGATGCCCAGATCCTCCAGCGCCTGCCGGACATCGAGATAGGACTTGCCGGTGGTGATGATGCCGAAGCGCGGCTTCGGGCTGTCGATCACCACCCGGTCGATGCGGTTGGCGCGCGCGAAGGCCAGGGCGGCATAGACCTTGTGGCGCTGCAGCCGGTCCTCCTGGCCCAGGATATCGTCCGGCCAGCGGATGTTCAGCCCGCCGGGCGGCATCTCGAAATCGGTCGGCAGGGCGATCTGCAGCGCGGTCGGGTCGACCCGGACCGAGGCGGCGCTCTCCACCGTCTGGGTCACCGCCTTGAAGCCGACCCAGCAGCCGGAATAGCGCGACATCGCCCAGCCCAGCAGGCCGTAGTCCAGGTATTCCTGCACATTGGCGGGATGCAGGATCGGCATCATGCAGGCCATCAGGTCGTGTTCGGACTGGTGCGGCAGGGTGGAGGAGGCGGCGGCATGGTCGTCGCCGACCAGCGCCAGCACGCCGCCATGGGGCGCGGTGCCGGCGGCATTGGCATGCTTGAAGACGTCCAGGCAGCGATCGACCCCGGGGCCCTTGCCGTACCAGAGCGCGAACACCCCGTCATGGCGGGCGCCCTTGTAGAGGTTGGTCTGCTGGCTGCCCCAGACCGAGGTGGCGGCCAGGTCCTCGTTCACGCCGGGATTGAAGTGGATGTGATTGTCCTGCAGGAAGCTGCGCGCCTTCCACAGGGCCTGGTCGTAATTGCCCAGCGGCGAGCCGCGATAGCCGGAAATGAAGCAGGCCGTGTCCAGGCCCTGCGCCGCGTCGCGCTGGCGCTGCAGCATCGGCAGGCGGACAAGGGCCTGGGTGCCGGTCAGGAAGACGCGGCCCTTTTCCAGGGTATAGCGTTCGTCCAGGGATGCGACGGGCAGGGTCATGGTCTTGCACCTTTCCTCCAGCGGCCAGCCCCCATCCTGGCGCCTGCTGGCGCCGGGCGGAAGGCGGGGCGGTCGGGCGCGGCGCCTTTGCCGGCCGGCCCGCACGATCGTGGATCGGCGCGCCGGCCCGGGGCACTCGCATTTCCCGGGCGACTTCCCGCAGGCAAGGCCTGACCGGGAAACGACCCAGCCTAAATAGGTAAGCTATACTGACCTATTTGCCAACCGACCCGGCGTGATATGGGGCAGGCTCAGATGCCTTCCATCCCCTCCAGGCCGCGGACCTTGCGATACAGGGTCGAGCGGCCGATGCCGAGGCGCCGGGCCACTTCCGACATCTGGCCGTCATACTTGCGCAGGGCGAGCCGGATCAGGTCGGATTCGACATCTTCCAGCGAGCGGATCTCGCCCCGGCCGTCCAGCGCCGGGATGGTGCCGCTGCCATTGGCAACCGGCGCCGCCTCGCCGGACCCGGCTGGCGGGGTGCCGGCGCCGGGAGAGCCGAAATGATGGATGCCGCCGGGCGCCGCCGCCCAGGCGGGCGGGGCGGTTCCGGAGGGCGCGGCGTGCGGCGGCCCAGCCTGCGGCGCGGCAGGGGGCGCGGCAGGGGGCGGCGGGGCGGCGGGGGCGATCGCCATGGCCTGGGGGGGCGCCGCGGCCGCGGGCGCCGGATGGGCCGGGGCGGCGGCGATCTGCACGATCTGGGGAAAGTCCGCGACCGTCAGCACGGGGCCGTCGCACAGCACCACGGCGCGAAAGATCGTGTTTTCCAATTGCCGCACATTGCCGGGCCATTCGAATTCCGTCAGCAGGCGCATGGCATCGTCGGCGATGCCGGTGACCGTCTTGCGCTCGGCCACCGCGAAGCTGGCGGTGAAATGCTCCACCAGGGGCGGGATATCCTCCCGGCGCACGCGCAACGGCGGCACATGGATCGGAAAGACGTTCAGGCGGTAGAACAGGTCCTCCCGGAAATGGCCCTGCGCCACCTGGTCCATCAGGTTGCGATTGGTGGCGCTGATCAGCCGGATGTCGACCTTGACGGGGCGGCTCGCGCCGATCGGGTCGATTTCCCCCTCCTGCAGGGCGCGCAGCAGCTTGACCTGGATGTCGGGCTTCAGCTCGCCGATCTCGTCCAGGAACAGGGTGCCGCCATTGGCCTCCTGGAACTTGCCGACATGCTTGTCGATGGCGCCGGTGAAGGCGCCCTTCTCGTGGCCGAACAGGATGCTTTCGACCAGGTTGTCGGGGATGGCGCCGCAATTCACCGTCACGAAGGCCTTGCCCGCGCGTTCCCCGGTGCCCTGGATCGCCCGCGCGATCAGCTCCTTGCCGACGCCGGATTCGCCCTCGATCAGGATCGGGATGCTCGAGGCGCCGCCGCGGCGCGCCAGGTCCAGCACCTTCATCATCGCCGGGCTGATCGCGATCAGGTCGGTGAAGCCCAGGTCGCCGGTCATCTTGCGGCTCAACCGGTCCAGCTGGCCGGTCAGCGCACCGACTTTCAGCGCATTCTCGATGGAGACCCGCAGGCGTTCCGGATTCGGCGGCTTGATGACGAAGTCGTTGGCCCCGGCCCGCATCGCCTTGACCGCCGTGTCCACCCCGCCCTGGGCGGTCAGCACGATCACCGGCAGGTCCGGATGGGCGGGCCGCACCTGCTCCAGCACCGCGATGCCATCCATGCCCGGCATCACGAGGTCGAGGAGGACCAGGCCGATCTCCGCCTGGTGGGGCCCGCCCAGATGCTTCAGCGCCTCTTCGCCCGACCCTGCGGTCATGGTGCGGAAACCCTGGCGCTCGATCAGGGCCGAAAGCAGCCTGCGCTGCGTTGGATCGTCGTCGACGATCAGGATGTGCTTCGCCACTTACGTTGCTCTTTCCGCTCTGGGTGCGCTCTTGCCGGCTCTTCCCCGGGGAGGAACTGCCGCCGGGCCCCCGATCCGCCACCTGAAAACTATTCTTAACACGCGCCGCGCTCTGTCTCAATATGGGACGTTGCCAGAAACATGAAGGTTTTGTGGCACGCGCGGCGAGGCTCGATGCTTTGCCCCCCGGCCCGGCGCCTGTATGGTCCGGCCACGCCAGCGGGGTCCCTGCCGCCCGCGGCCCCATCACAGACTTGTGGATCGCATGACCGTCCTGGTAACCGGCGTTGCCGGCTTCATCGGCTATCATCTCAGCGAGGCCCTGCTCGCCGCAGGGCGGCCGGTGCTGGGCATCGACAATCTCAATGCCTATTACGACGTGACCCTGAAGCAGGCCCGGCTGGACCGCCTGGCCCGGCATCCCGGGTTTCGCTTCCACCGCATGGACATCGCTGCCGCGGACGGCTTCGCCGGCCTGCCGGCGTGCGACCCGCCGGTGAGCGACATCGTGCACCTGGCCGCGCAGGCCGGCGTCCGCTACTCGATCGAGAACCCGATGGCCTACGTCCAGGCCAACCTGGTCGGGCATACCGCCGTGCTGGAATATGCCCGCCACCTGCCGGGCCTGCGGCAGCTGGTCTATGCCTCCTCCTCGTCGGTCTATGGCGGCAACACGAAGCTGCCCTTTTCCGAGAGCGACCCGGTGGACCGCCCGGTCTCGCTCTACGCCGCGACCAAGAAGGCGGACGAGCTGATCAGCTATGCCTATGCCCATCTCTATGGCATCCCGCAGACCGGCCTTCGCTTCTTCACGGTCTATGGGCCCTGGGGGCGGCCGGACATGGCGCTGTTCATCTTCACCCGCGCGATCCTGCGGGGGGAGCCGATCAAGGTCTTCAACCATGGCCGGATGGAACGCGACTTCACCTATGTCGACGATATCGTGCGCGGCATCGCCGGCGTGCTGGAACGGCCGCCGGAAGGTGGCGCCGCGCCCGGCGGGGAGGGGCCGGACGGGCAGGGAGCGGACGGGCAGGGTGCGGAACCGGGCGCCGTGCCGCACCGGGTGTACAATATCGGCAACAGCCGGCCGGAGCCGCTGATGCGCATGATCGGCCTGCTGGAAGAGGCGCTGGGCCGCGAGGCGGTGAAGGAGTTCCTGCCGATGCAGCCCGGCGACGTCGCCGCCACCTCTGCCGACACCGCGGCGATCGAGCGGGATATCGGCTTCCGCCAGACCACGCCGATCGAGGTCGGCATCCCCCGCTTCGTTGCCTGGTACCGCGACTTCTACGGAGTGTGAGCGATGGCAAGCGACCCGCCCAGGGATCCCTCCCCAAGCACCCCCCCGCCAAGCGCCCCCCCGCCAAGCGCCCCCTCGGGCGGCCCGCTGAAGGCGGCCGGGCTCGACCTGAAGACCATGGAGAAGATGATCCGCCTCGGGATTCCCCATTGCGCCGCGCTGGGTGTGACGGTGGAGGCGGTGAGCGCCGGGCGGGTGACCTTCGGCCTGCCCTATGACCGCCGCTTCGTCGGCGATCCGGAGCGCGGCATCCTGCATGGCGGGGTGGTGACCACCCTGATCGACACGGTCTGCGGCATGGCGGTGATGGCGCGGCTGATGCGGCTCCTGCCGATCGCCACCCTGGACCTGCGCATCGACTATCTGGCGCCGGCACGGGCGGACGAGACGCTCTATGCCAGCGCGGAATGCTACCACACCACCCGGTCCATCGCGTTCTGCCGCGCCTGGGCCTGGCATCAGGGCGCGGAGGACGACCCGGTGGCGACCTGCGCCGGCACCTTCATGCTGAACTCGGTGGGCAAGCCGCCGGTCCGGCGCGACATCGAGGCCGAGGTGCGCGCCGCAACCGGTCAGGATGCGGCGCCGGGCGGAGACCCGGCATGAGCCCGTTCCTGCAGGCGATCGCGGAAGCCAAGGCCAGCGGCGACCCGGGCCGCGTGCTGCAGGCCATCCCCTACCTGGATTTCCTGGGCGTCCAGCTTCGCCAGGACCCGGCGGATGGCAGCCTGCTGAGCATCCTGCCGCCCGACGACAAGCTGATCGGCAATCCCCGCCTGCCGGCCCTCCATGGCGGCGTGGTCGGGGCCTTCCTGGAATCCGCGGCGCTGATGCAACTGCTCTGGGCGTCGGAGACGGTCTCGCGCCTGCCGAAGGTGATCACCGTGACGATCGACTATCTGCGCCCCGCCAGCCCGGTTGAGACCATCGCCCGGGCCGAGGTCACCCGCCAGGGGCGGCGCATCGCGACAGTGCGGACGATCGCCTGGCAGCAGGATCCCGGCCGGCCGGTCGCCGCCGCCAACGCGCATTTCCTGCTGCCGCAGCCCGATGCCGCGGCGGAGGAGACGGGGCGCGGCACGGCAGGCTGAGAGCCCGCGGGTGACGATGGCCCGGTGGTGACAATGGCCCGGCGGTGACGCTGGACAGAGGTCGCCGGCCTGTGGCCGCCATCTCGCCTGCCCACCTCGACCCGTTGCCGGGACGGACCATATAAGCGATAGGCATTCGGCTGCGGCGCAGGGCGCCGGCAGCCCGGGACAGCAGAGCAGTGGAGACGGCATGGCCAACGAGCAGGCGGAACAGCGCGGAGCACCGGATCTGGGCAGCATGCCCGAATGGGACCTGGGCGACCTCTATGCGGCCCCCGACAGCCCGGAACTGGCCCGCGACTTCGACGCCTGCGCGGCGGAGGCCAAGGCCCTTGCCGCCGAGTTCGCCGGCCGCCTGGCGGCGCTGGACGGCGCGGCCCTGGCCGGCGCGATCCGGCGCTACGAGGCGCTGGACGAACGGCTGTCGCGGATCGGCTCCTATGCCTCGCTGGTCTATGCCCGCGACGTCTCCGACCCCCGCAGCGGGCAGTTCCAGCAGCAGGTGCAGGAGCGTATCAACGACATCGTCTCCGGGCTGCTGTTCTTTTCGCTGGAACTGAACCGGATCCCCGAGGAGGACCTGCAGGCCCGCCTGCAGGACCCGGGCCTGGCGGCCTATGCGCCCTGGCTGCGCGACCTGCGGATGTTCCGCCCCTACCAGCTGGACGATGCGCTGGAGACCCTGTTCCACGAGCGCGCCCTGACCGCGCGGCAGGCCTGGGGCCGGCTGTTCGACGAGACCACGGCGGCCATGCGCTTCGAGGTGCCGGTGGCCGACGGCGCAGCGGAAACCGAGTCCCTGAGCCTGGAGGTCGCGCTGCACCGGCTGTCCGACCATGACCCTGCCGTGCGCCGCCGCACCGGCCAGGCGCTGGGCCGGACCTTCGCCGCGAACCAGCGGCTGTTCGGCCTGATCACCAACACCCTGGCGAAGGACAAGGAGATCGAGGATCGCTGGCGCAAGCTGCCGGCGCCGGAATCCGCCCGCCACCTGTCCAACCTGGTGGAGCCGGAGGTGGTGCAGGCGCTGCAGGACGCCGTGACGGCGTCCTATCCGCGGCTGTCGCACCGCTACTACGCCCTGAAGGCGAAGTGGTTCGGGACCGGGCAGCTGGACTGGTGGGACCGCAACGCGCCGTTGCCGGAGTCCGACGACCGGACGATCCCCTGGGCGGAAGCGCGCGACACGGTGCTGGGCGCCTATCGCGATTTCTCGCCGGAGCTGGCCGATGTCGGCCAGCGCTTCTTCGACCGTCCCTGGATCGACGCGCCGTCGCGGCCGGGCAAGGCGTCGGGCGCCTTCGCCCATCCCGTGGTGCCCAGCGCGCATCCCTACCTGCTGGTGAACTACCAGGGGAAGACGCGCGACGTGATGACCCTGGCCCACGAACTGGGCCATGGCGTGCACCAGGTGCTGGCCGGCGGCCAGGGCCATTTCCTCAGCCAGACGCCGCTCACCCTGGCGGAGACCGCCAGCGTGTTCGGCGAGCAGCTCACCTTCCGCGCGATGCTGCGCGACGCCGGTCCGGACCGGCGCCGGGCGATGCTGGCCTCCAAGGTGGAGGACATGCTGAACACGGTGGTCCGCCAGATCGCGTTCTATACCTTCGAGCGGCGCATCCATGCGGAGCGGCGCGAGGGCGAGCTGACGGCGGAGCGGATCTCGGAGATCTGGCTGGAGGTGCAGCGCGAGAGCCTGGGCCCGGCGCTGCGCTTCGATGCCGATTACGGCACCTTCTGGTGCTACATCCCGCATTTCCTGCACTCGCCGTTCTATGTCTACGCCTATGCCTTCGGCGATTGCCTGGTGAACGCGCTCTACGGCCGCTACCAGGAGGCCGAGGCGGGCTTCGCCGAGCGCTACCTGGACATGCTGCGCGCCGGCGGCGCCAAGCGGCACAAGGAGCTGCTGGCCCCGTTCGGGCTGGATGCGGCGGACCCGGCCTTCTGGAACCTGGGCCTGGACGTGATCGCCGGCTTCATCGACGAACTGGAGGCGCTGTCCTGACGGTGGCCGCCATGCCCGCAATGATGGAGGCCGGCCTTGCGACGGACCGCCGGGTCGGGCCCACTGGCGTCCGGTTCAGGTCGGCTGCTGTCCGATATGGCGCGGCCTGCCCCCGGAAAGTCGTCACTCGCGGGCTTGTCCCGCGAGTCCATGGTGCCGCTGCGCAACGGTTTCCAACAGGTTCCGGGGCTATTGAGCCTCGCTCCCAGATGGACCGCCGGGTCGAGCCCGGCGGTGACGAGAAGGGGAGAGCAGCTGTTAAATCGCTGTCCCGGTTCAGCGCGTTCCGTGAGAATGCCAAACGGTGCCAGGACCTCCGGCCGAGCAGCCGCAGGGGAACCGGACGGCATTGGGACAAGCCTGGCGGTGACGAGCATCGGTGGGCGCCTGGCGGTTCCGCATTGGCGGCGCGCCCCCCCCGATGACCGATTCCTCCTACCGGGACGACCCGTCGCTGGGCGGCCGGGTCCGGCGCTATGCCCGGGTCGGCAGCTCGGTGGGCGGGCTGGCCGCGCGCCTGGCGGGCGAACGCTATCTGGGGATGAAGCTCGACCGCGCGGGCCATGCCGCGGACCTGCGGGCGGCGCTGGGCGGGCTGAAGGGCCCGCTGATGAAGGTGGCGCAGATCCTCTCCACCATCCCCGATGCGCTGCCCAAGGAATATGCCGAGGAGCTGGCGCAGCTGCAGGCCGATGCGCCGGCGATGGGCTGGCCCTTCGTGAAGCGCCGCATGGCAACGGAGCTGGGGCCGGACTGGCAGGGCCGTTTCGCCAGCTTCGAGCGCGAGGCCGCCGCCGCGGCCTCCCTGGGACAGGTCCATCGCGCCACCGCCCATGACGGCCGGGCGCTGGCGGCGAAGCTGCAATATCCCGACATGGCCTCCGCGGTGGAAGCCGACCTGCGGCAGCTCAAGCTGATCTTCTCGATCTATCGCCGCTACGATCCGTCGATCGACACCCGCCATATCCATGCCGAGATCGCCGAGCGGCTGCACGAGGAACTGGACTACGAGCTGGAGGCGCGGCATGCCCGGCTCTATGCCGACATGCTGGCGAAGGAAACGGCAGTGCAGGTGCCGGAAGTGCTGCCCGAGCTGTCCAGCGACCGGCTGCTGACCATGACCTGGCTGGACGGCGCACGGATGCTGACCCTGGTCGACCGGCCGCAGGAAGACCGCGACCGGGTGGCGCTGAACATGTTCCGCGCCTGGTACTGGCCGTTCTACGGCTATGGCGTGATTCATGGCGACCCGCATCTGGGCAATTATACGGTGCGCGAGGACCTGAGCCTGAACCTGCTGGATTTCGGCTGCGTCCGGGTCTTCCCGCCGCGCTTCGTCGGCGGGGTCATCGACCTCTACCACGCCATCGAGCGCAACGACCGGGACCTGGCGGTGCATGCCTACGAGACCTGGGGCTTCACCGGCCTGACGACGGAGCTGATCGACACCCTCAACCTCTGGGCCGCCTTCGTCTATGCGCCGCTGCTGGAGGACCGCACCCGCCGGATCCAGGAATTCGCCGCCCAGGTCGGCACCTCCGGCGAGGAGGCGGTCTATGGCCGCGACGTGGCGGAAAAGGTGCACCGCCAGCTCAAGGAACATGGCGGGGTGACCCCGCCGCGCGAGTTCGTCTTCATGGACCGCGCCGCGATCGGCCTGGGGGGCGTCTTCCTGCGCCTGCAGGCGCAGATCAACTGGCACCGCCTGTTCCACGAGCTGATCGCCGGTTTCGACGTCAAGGCGCTGGCGAAGCGCCAGGCGAAGGCGCTGAAGGCGGCGGGCCTGCCGCCGGCCGGCTGACACGGGCAATCGGCCATCGCAAGGCCTCCGGGGCGTTCCCACAGGCTCCCGGCATTGCTATATTGCCGGCGAAGCTGTCGCCGTGGCGCAGGGGCCGTGGCGCGGCAGGCTGTTTATCGACCCGCAGGGTGCGGGTTCCGGCGCAGGCAGCGCGCGGGGCCGCCGGCGGGAGATCGGTTCTTGAGGGGAGTTGCCTGATGGCGAGCACCGGCGAATACCAGCGCGGCACCATGAACATTGCTGCGCAGCAGCGGACCTATGGCGCAGTGATGAAGGCCAGCACCTGGGGGGTGGTCTGGATCGTGATCATCCTGGTGCTGATGGCCCTGTTCCTGCTGTAGACCGACAAGCCGCAGCTCCCAGATGAAAATCGCAGTCCTTCGCGAGCGCCGGTCCGGCGAGCGGCGGGTCGCCGTCTCGCCGGAAACGGTGAAGAAGTTCCGCGCCCTGAATGTCGATGTGGCGGTGGAACAGGGTGCCGGTCTGGGCGCCAGCTACACCGATGCCGAATTCACCGCCGCCGGCGCCCGCATCGCGGCCTCGCCGCAGGACGCGCTGGACGGCGCCGACCTGCTGCTGAAGGTGCAGCGGCCGGTCGGCCCGGGCGAGGGGGAGGAGGCCGCCGGCGACGAGATGTCCCTGCTGCGCCCCGGCCTGAACCTGGTCGGCACCCTGAACCCGATGCAGAACCGCGAGCAGGTGCAGGCCTATGCGCAGGCCGGGGTGAACGCCTTCGCGATGGAGTTCATGCCGCGCATCAGCCGGGCGCAATCGATGGACGTGCTGTCGTCGCAGTCGAACCTGGCGGGCTACAAGGCGGTGCTGGACGCGGCGCAGGAATTCGGCCGCGCCTTTCCGATGATGATGACGGCTGCCGGCACCGTCGCGCCGGCCAAGGTCTTCGTGATGGGGGCCGGTGTGGCCGGCCTGCAGGCGATCGCCACCGCGCGGCGGCTGGGCGCCATCGTCTCGGCCACCGACGTGCGGCCCGCCACCAAGGAGCAGGTGGAGAGCCTGGGCGCCAAGTTCATCATGGTGGAGGACGAGGAATCGGCCGCTGCCGAGACTGCCGCGGGCTATGCCAAGGAAATGTCCGAGGCCTATCGCCAGAAGCAGGCGGCCCTGGTCGCCGAGCATGTCAGGAAGATGGACATCGTGATCACCACCGCCCTGATCCCCGGCCGGCCCGCGCCGCGCCTGGTCAGCCAGGAGATGGTGGAGAGCATGCGCCCCGGCGCCGTCCTGGTGGACCTGGCGGTGGAATCGGGCGGCAATGTCGCGCTGTCCCGTCCCGGCGAGGTGGTGGAGCATAACGGCGTGCGCATCGTGGGCCATCGCAACGTCGCCAGCCGGGTGGCGGTGGATGCCTCGCAGCTCTATGCGAAGAACCTCTACAACTTCCTGGTGCCGCATATCGACAAGGAGACCGGCGCGTTGAAGCTGGACCCGGCCGACGAGACGGTGACCGGGACCCAGCTGACCCGCGACGGCGCGGTGGTGCATCCGCAGCTGAAGCCGGCGGAGGCGGCACCGGCCGCCGCCGCGGCGCCGGCGAGCCCGCCCGGGCCGGCGGACCAGGGCCCGCACGAGGCGCCGCCGCTCGGCGCCGCCTGAGGGCCCGGAAATGAAATGCCCGATGCGCCGACCGCGACCGCCGAAAGCCTATCGCCCCCCGCTCGTCACCCGCGGGCTTGTCCCACTGGTGTCCGGTTCAGGTCGGCTGTTGTGCGACATGGCGCGACCTGCCCCCAAAAGCGCGTCACTCGCGGGCTTGTCCCGCGAGTCCATGGTGCCGCTGCGCAACGGTTTCCAACAGGTTCCGGGGCTATTGAGGCTCGCTCCCAGATGGACCGCCGGGTCGAGCCCGGCGGTGACGAGATGGGGAGAACAGCTGCCAAATCCCTGTCCCGGTTCTGTGCGTTCCATGAGAAGGTCAGACGGAACAAGGACCTCCGGCCGAGCAGCCGCAGGGGAACCGGACAGCAGTGGGTCGCGGCCGGTGGTGACGTTGAAAGAGGGGGCGCTGGCCGTTCCGAGCGAGGGCGCGGCCTGTCGGAAATGCGGCGCCGCAGGCATATGGCCGCATCGAGCGGGCCGTCATTGTTCACGATCGATCGCTTCACAAGCTCTGAGGCCAGGCAGAATCATTGAAGGGGCGCGCAGCATGAACGGGGATGCAGCATGAGTGACGCAGCCACCCGCGCGGTCGAGGCTGCCGAACGGGCCGCCGCGATCGCGCAGGCCGCCGCAAGCCGGGCGGCAGAGGCCGCCGGCGAGGCGATGCAGGCCGCCGAGGCCGCCGGGGCGGTCGCCAGCGGCGCGGCCCATGCCGTCGGCGTCGATCCCTTCATCTTCCGCCTGGCGATCTTCGTCCTGGCGATCTTCGTCGGCTACTACGTGGTGTGGAGCGTCACGCCGGCCCTGCACACGCCGCTGATGGCGGTGACCAACGCGATCTCCTCGGTGATCATCGTCGGCGCGCTGATCGCGGCGGGGCCGGCCGACTACTCGATCTCGAAGATCTTCGGGATCATCGCCATCGCGCTCGCCTCGGTGAACATCTTCGGCGGCTTCGCGGTGACCCAGCGCATGCTGGCCATGTACAAGAAGAAAAAGAAGTAGCCCGCCATGACCGAAGGCCTGATCTCTGCCGACTGGGCGGCGCTGCTCTACCTGATCGCGTCGATCTGCTTCATCCTGGCGCTGCGCGGCCTGTCCAACCCGGAATCGGCCCGGCCGGGCAACTGGTTCGGCATGGCCGGCATGGCGATCGCCATCGTCACCACCCTGCTGAATGTCGAGGCCTGGTCGCTGATCGACATCTTCATCGCGCTGCTGATCGGCGGCACGATCGGCGCGGTGATCGCACGGCGCATCGCGATGACCGACATGCCGCAGCTGGTCGCGGCGTTCCATTCGCTGGTCGGCCTGGCCGCCGTGATGGTCGCGGCCGCCGCCTTCTACAATCCGGAAGCCTATGGTATCGCCACCGCCGGCGGCGGCCTGAAGGTCTCCTCGGCGATCGAGATGGGCATCGGCGTGGTGATCGGCGCGATCACCTTCTCCGGCTCCATCGTCGCCTTCACCAAGCTGCAGGGCCTGGTCTCCGGCAACCCGGTGACCTTCCCCGCGCAGCATATGGTGAACCTGGCACTGGGCATCCTGCAGGTCGTCCTGGTGGTGATCTTCGTGGTGGCCGAGGACCCGGTGGTGTTCTGGCTGATGGCGATCCTGGCGCTGATCCTGGGCGTGCTGATCATCATCCCGATCGGCGGCGCCGACATGCCGGTCGTGGTCTCCATGCTGAACAGCTATTCCGGCTGGGCGGCGGCGGGCATCGGCTTCACCCTGGAGAACACGGCGCTGATCATCACCGGCGCCCTGGTCGGCTCCTCCGGCGCGATCCTCAGCTACATCATGTGCAAGGGGATGAACCGGTCGTTCTTCAACGTGATCCTGGGCGGCTTCGGCGGCGAGGGCCAGGCGGCGGCCGCGGGCGGCGGCGGCGACCGGCCGGTCAAGGCCGGCTCGGCGGAGGATGCCGCCTTCATCATGCGCAATGCCGGCAAGGTGATCATCGTCCCCGGCTACGGCATGGCGGTGGCGCAGGCGCAGCATGCCCTGCGCGAGATGGCCGACATGCTGAAGGCGGAAGGGGTGGAGGTGTCCTATGCCATCCATCCGGTGGCCGGCCGCATGCCCGGGCATATGAACGTCCTGCTGGCCGAGGCCAATGTGCCCTATGACGAGGTGTTCGAGCTGGAGGAGATCAATTCCGGCTTCCAGACCGCCGACGTGGCCTTCGTGATCGGTGCCAACGACGTCACCAACCCGGCGGCGCGCGACGACCCGCAGAGCCCGATCTACGGCATGCCGATCCTGGATGTCGACAAGGCCAAGACCGTGCTGTTCATCAAGCGCTCGCTGGCGTCGGGCTATGCCGGCATCGACAATTCCCTGTTCTTCCGGGACAACACGATGATGCTGTTCGGCGATGCCAAGAAGATGGTGGAGGACATCGTCAAGGCGCTCGACTGATGGCGACCGGCCCGCAGCAGGGGGCCGGAGGGCCCGAAGGCGCGGACCGCAGCTGGAGCAATGCCGGCGACGATGACGGCCTGGTCTTTGCCCTGGCGCTCGACGGTCGCGGCGGCGCGCGTCAGCTCTCCTGGCCCGACGTGGCGGGCCGGGCTGCCGATCGCGGCGCGCAACCGGGCGCGGCCGCGTCCGGCCCGCTCTGGATCCATCTCGACCGCACCGCGCTGGGCGCGCAGGACTGGCTGCGCAACGACAGCGGCTTGCATCCGGTGGCCGTCGCGGCGCTGCTGGAGGAGGAGACGCGGCCCCGCTGCGTCACCATGGGCGGCGGGCGGCTCTTGATCCTGCGCGGCGTCAACCTCAATCCCGGCGCGGAAATCGACGAGATGATCTCGGTCCGCCTGTGGACCGATGGCAGGCGCATCGTCAGCGTCCGCCGCTTCGTCATGTTTGCCGTCCGTGACGTCATGGAGATGCTGCGCGACGGCAACGGCCCGGCCAGCTGCGACGGCGTCGCCGTGCAGGTCGCGGCGCAGCTGGGCCTGCGCATGGCGCCGACCATCCAGAACCTCAGCGAGAATGTCGATGCGCTGGAGGAGCAGGTGATCGAGACCCGCGAGGAGCTCGACCTGCGCCGGAAGCTGGGCGAGATGCGGCGCCAGGCGATCGCCTTCAAGCGCTACCTGGCGCCGCAGCGCGAGGCGCTGAGCGGCTATGCGGCGATCGCCGCGGCGGAGCTGGACGAGGAGCTGCAGCTGCGCCTGCGGGAGAGCCAGGACCGCTTCCAGCGGTATGTGGAGGAGCTCGACGAGGTGCGCGAGCATGCCGCGGTGGTGCAGGACGAGCTGGCCAACCTGCGCGGCGAGCGCCTGAACCGCAACATGTACGTGCTGACCGTGGTGGCGGCGATCATGCTGCCGCTGGGCTTCCTCACGGGCCTGCTGGGGATCAATGTCGGCGGCATTCCCGGCGCCGGGGACGATGGCGGCTTTCTCTGGGTCCTGGGGATCCTGGCGATCCTGGTGATTGCCCAGGTCGCGGCCTTCCGCTTCTGGCGCCTGTTCTAGGCGGGCATGGCCCGGCCGTCAGCGCCCGGCAGGGCCGGGCGCCGTTCTCGTACCGATTGACCGGAGCGGTGCGACCGGTCGCCAGCCGGGCCGGAACGGCCCGGGGCCGGTCGAAGGGTCAGTGCCTCAGGCCGCGCCTTCGCGCTGCAGGCGCTTGCGCGCCAGCTTCCGCGCACGGCGGATCGCCTCGGCCTTTTCGCGGGCCTTCTTCTCGGAGGGCTTCTCGTAGTGACCGCGAAGCTTCATTTCGCGGAAGATGCCCTCGCGCTGCATCTTCTTCTTCAGCGCTTTCAGCGCCTGGTCGACATTGTTGTCGCGTACCAGTACCTGCACGTCGGCTCGACCTCCTTGAGCACAAGAGCAATTGTCCGGTCGGGCCCAGCCCGACGGTCCTGTCGCCGCCGGATTGGCCGGCAGCCCGTTGCTTAACGATTGGGGCTGCGTCTCTAGCACAACCGGCCTGCCATGTGAAGCGGCTGCCACGGAGCGCCGGAGGGGTGCCCGAAGGGCCCGGGGCAATTGCCCTGGCGGGTGCGGCCGGCCATATTTGGAGAATGACCGTGCTCGACCTCCTCCCCGACGATGCGCCGCTGTTGCGGCAGGTCGCCGCCCCCGTGGCCGATCCCTGCGCGCCGGAGATCCGGCGGCTGGCGCGGGACCTGGCGGCGACGATGATCGCCGCGCAGGGCCGGGGCATCGCCGCACCGCAGGTCGGCGTGGGACTGAGGATGGTCCATTTCGCGACCCTGGGCGGGGTCACCACACTGTGCAATCCGGGCTACCTGCCGCTCGATGCCGAACTGGAAGGGGGGTTCGAGGGCTGCCTCTCGCTTCCCGGCTGCCGGGGCACGGTGCCGCGCTGGGCGCGGATCGCCTATTGGGGGGTCACGCCGGAAGGCTGCCGGGTGGAGCGCGAGGCCAGCGGCATGGATGCGCGCGTGGTCCAGCACGAGGTCGACCATCTGCTCGGCATCCTCTATCCGGACCGGATGGCGCCGGGCACGCCGCTTCTGCAGGCGGCCGCGCTGAACCGGGCGGAGGGGGCAGCCGGGCCGGGCCCGGAAGCCGGGATGCCGCCCGGGACGCCGCAATGAACCGACGGGATGGGAACAGGACATGACAGAGCCCGCGACCACTGGCAGCGCGGCCCTGGGGCCGGAACCCGACATGACCGAGCGCGATGCCCACCGGCGCGAGGTTTTGGCGGCGGTCCTGCCGCATGTGCCGTTCGACGGCTGGACCGAGGCCGCGCTGGCCGCCGCGGCCCGCGACCTGGACTGCGCGCCGGCGGAGATCCGCCGGGTGTTTCCCGGCGGCGTGCCGGAGGCGATCGCCTTCTGGGTCGCGGAGGCGGATCGCCTGATGCTGGCGGAACTGGAGCGGCTGGACCTGCCGTCGATGCGGATCCGCGAGCGAATCGTCACCGCCGTCCGGGTCCGGCTGGAACAGAACGCACCGGACCGGGAGGCGGTGCGCCGCGCCCTGGGCCGGCAGGCGGCGCCGGACCAGGCGCTGACCTCGGTGCTGGGGCTGTACCGCACGGTGGACGCGATGTGGTATGCCGCCGGCGACACCGCGACGGACTGGAATTTCTACACCAAGCGCGCCCTGCTGGCGGGCGTCTATGCCTCCACCCTGCTGTACTGGCTGCAGGACCAGTCGGAGGATTTTGCGGCGACCTGGGCCTTCCTGGACCGCCGGGTGGAGAATGTGATGGCCATCCAGAAGCTGCGCGGCCGCCTGGAGCAGGCCGGCGGGCGGCTGCCCAACCCGTTCCGCCTGCTGAAGCCCCGGCCGCTATAGGCCGGGCCGATGCAGGGCCGCTGCCGGCTGACCGGCGGCGGGCATTCCGGCGCGTTCGGGCCGGGCGCAGTGCCGCGCAGAGCCTCGCCGGCTGCCGGGTCGCCGCGCGGCGTCTAAGGCACCGGCTCTTGTCAGATCGAACTAAATGGCAACAATGAGACGGCATGCCTTCCTGCCGCCCGGTCGCCGTTTGCAGGCGCAGGCCCGCGGGAGGCCGCTCGACCATGGCGCCGCACAATGCCGGAGCCGAAACGGGGGGAGAGAACATGGCACTGCAACAATGGGTAGGATCGGCAATGCGGTCAGCGGGTCCGCTGGCATTGGCCTTGCTCGCCGGCATGGCCATGGCGGCACCTTCGCGGGCAGCCGAGAGCTTTCCCCAGGTGACCCCGGAGCCCGGAACGGAGATTCCGCAGGCCGAGGTGAATTTCGGCATGCGGCCCTATGCGGACAACACGTTCTACGTCGTGGCAATGAAGAAGGGCTGGTTCGACGATGTCGGGATCAAGATCGGGCCGGAGGAACTCGGCCTGAAGGTTACCGACACCAATGTCGTCGCGCTGCTGCTCAACGGCCAGCTCGACATGGCGAGCCAGTACTGCCCGCTGCTGCTGCCGATCTACAAATCGTCCGACAAGCTTAAATGCGTCGGTTTCACCGACAATTTCCTGGGAACCGCGATCGTCGCCAATCCGGCGCTGAAACTGAAATCCTTCAAGGACTACATTGCCGAGGGCAAGTCGTTCGACGACGCCATCAAGGCGGCACTGGCGCCGATGGAAGGCAAGACCCTGGTCGGCTCGCCGGTGCTCAGCAAGCGCCCGTTCGAGGATGCCGTGAAGGAGTTCGCAGGCGTCAACTTCAACCTCGACCTGATGGACGATGCGAAGATGCTGGTGCTCGCGAAGTCCGGCCGTGTGGACTTCGCCGATCCCGAAGGCGCGCCGATCCTCTACACCTTGCTGCAGGACGGCTGGACCGACCTGATCGATATCGGCGACCTGTACAAGTACGGGCCGGGCGGGATCGACTCGCCTGTCGAGAAACTGGTGGCGATCGTCGGCGTGGCGGCGAATTCCGACTTCGTCGCGAAGGATCCGAACACCGTGCTGCGCTTCATGTCGGTCGTCTGGCGTACGATCGACGCGCTGAAGGCGGATCCGTCCCTCTACGCGCTGCAGGCGCCCTATCTGAACTCTGTGGCGGGTACCAGCCTCGATGCACAGGGCGTCGCCCAGACGGTCGCCACCCTCCACCCGTTCACGACGTTTGCCGAGAACGCGACCTATTTCGAGGACAAGGACAGCATCCTTTATTACAAGAATGCCTGGCCGGCGATCATCGGCGATTGGGTCGACAAGGGCCTCGTGCCCGACGGTGCCGTGACGACCGAACAGTTCGTCTGGGCCGCGCCGGTCTGGCGACTGATGAAGGAGTATCGCGAGAAGTCCGGCGCCCTGATCAAGGACCTTGAGGGCAAGTCGCTGACGGGAGAGAAGGCGGATCTGCTGGCCCGGGCCAAGCAGTTCTACGACTGGTTCGACTATCTCGACGCCTACCGGCTCGCGTCGGCGGCGGCCGGGTAGGGCGCAGCGCTGCCGCAGCATCCGCAGCAATCGCCGCCGGACGCATCGATGATGTAGGGGGCGGCCGACTTGGTTGTTCAACAGGATCGGGGCCCGATGCAGGACCCGGCAGACGGTCGTCTTCCGGCCGGGCGCAGCCTGCGCAGTATTCGCCGGCTGCTGTCCCCGACCGGCGGCGCAAGGTTCGACCCGCTGGGGCTCGTCGGCTTCGCCCTGTTGATTGCGGTCTGGCAACTGCTGACGGGGGTCATCCCGCGCTTCTCGCTGCCGTCGCCCCTGGCGGTGGCGCACCGGATTGGCGCCGATTTCTTTTCCGCCGAATCCCTCGCCGCCTATGGGCTTCCCGATACGAGCCTGCTGGACAGCATGATCTACACGGCGACCAATGTGCTGATCGCGCTGGCGATCGGGACATTGGCCGGTACCGTCACCGGCCTTGTCACGGCGCGGGTGCGCTGGGTCCGGAGCATCGCCGATCCGGTCCTGATGGTCACCGGGACGATCCCGATCCTCGTGCTGGCACCGTTCTTCCTGATCTGGTTCGGCACCGGGCGAATCAGTGCGCTGCTGCTGGTGATCATCTACGTGGTGGTGATCATGTACGTCTACGCGCAGCGCGCAGCGGAGAATCTCGATCCGGTCTATGAGGAAGGGGCTCTGACCCTCGGCGCGAGCCGTGCGCGGATTATCGGCGACGTGCTGCTGCCGGGGACCTTCCCGCAGGTGTTGGGCGGCATCCGCATCGCGCTGGCCGGCGCGTGGGGTTTGGAAGCGATCGCGGAACTGCTGGGCTCGCAGCACGGCATAGGAAAGCTCGTCCAGGTGCTGGCGGGGTCCACCGACATCGAGGGCATTTTTGCCGCGCTGCTTGTCCTGGCCGTGGTCGCCGTGCTCTTCGACATGCTCGCAAGCGCCATCGTGGCACGCATCACGGTCTGGAACCGTCACCCCAGCAGCAGTGGAGCCTGACGATGCAACAGCCTGCCGGCAAGTCTCCCGCCATCGTCGCCAACGGCCTGTCCCGCACGTTCCGCCGCAACGACGGGGCTGAGGTCAGGGCGCTCGCGGGCCTCGACTTCGAAATCGAACGCGGGGAGTTCGTCTGCATCCTGGGTCCGTCGGGCTGCGGCAAGTCGACCTTGCTGCAGGTGGCAGCGGGTCTCCTGCCGCCGACGTCGGGCTCGCTCAGCGTGCAGGGCGTGCCGGTGACCGGGCCGGGGCCGGAGCGGGGCATGGTGTTCCAGAAGGACAGCGTGTTCCCCTGGATGCGCGTGGCGGCCAATGTCGAATATGGCCTCCGCTGCCGCGGCGTACCGGCCGCGGAGCGCCGGCGGATTGCCGCCCTCTATCTCGACCGGGTCGGCCTGTCGCATGTCGCCCGCGCCTGGCCGCGCGAGCTCTCCGGCGGCATGCTCAAGCGGGTTGCCGTCGCGACGGTGTTTGCCAATGGCGCGGATGTCCTCCTGCTCGACGAGCCGTTCGGTGCGCTCGACTATGTCACCAAGCACATCCTGCATGACGTGCTCCTGCGGCTTTGGGCGGAGCCGGACCGCGATGCCCGCCGCACGGTCCTGTTCGTCACGCACGACGTGGACGAAGCGCTGATCCTCGCCGACAGGATCATGGTGATGGGGGACGGCAGCATCGTTGACGACCGGCGGGTCGAGGCGTCCCGGCCCAGGTCGACCGATACCCTGCTCCAGCCCGGGATGGTTCGCATCAAGCATATACTGCTGGGCCATCTCGGCCTGGAGGCGGCACGCCCCGGCGATGCGCCGGCAGTGGCGGGGGGGTGAGCCATGCGGCGGATCGGACGCTTCCTCGCGCGCCACTGGGTCAGCCTTCTGGTGCTGCTCGGCATGGCAGGGATCTGGCAGCTTCTCTCGATGGTCTTCACCACGGAGGCAGCTCCCGGCGAACCGATGGTGCCGGGCTGGCAGGTCATCGTCGGGCATACCTTGCTGTCTCTCGCCGACTACTGGCAGGGCGGCCTCGGCATTCCGTCGGTCGCCGAAGGGGCCCCGCGCAGCTACCCCGCTGCGCTGATGTCGCTCCTGAGCCATTCCTTCGACACCGTGCTGCGGCTGTATACGGGGCTGCTGCTGGGTGCGCTGGGCGGCAGCCTGCTCGGCATCGGGGTATCCTGGTCGAATTGGACCCGTCGCACCGTCGACCTGCCGCTCCGGTTCCTGCGCACCATGCCGCTCCTGGCGATGGTCCCGCTGTTTCAGCTCTGGTTCGGCATCGCCTTCTCCGGCAAGGTGATATTCGTCGCCTACGGCGTCGGGGTGATCTTTTTCTCGGGCATCGTGAACGCCGTCGGCAATGTCCCGCAGATCTACATCGACAATGCGCGGATGCTGGGGGCGAGCCGCCGGCGGGTCTATTGGAGCGTCATCCTGCCGTCGATCTTTCCGGAAATGCGCGCGACCATCCTGCTCAGCCTCGGCCTCGGCTGGGCCGCCGTGCTGGGCGCGGAATATCTCGGCGCGCAGTCCGGCCTCGGCTATATCATCATCTATGCCGAGCAGTTCGCCTATCTGGACCGCATGTTCGTGGTGGCCCTGCTGTTCGTGGTCTATGCGATGATCAGCTTCGCCATCTTCTTCAAGCTGACCGACTGGATGCTGCAATGGACGCCGCGTGCCGGTCGTGCGAGCGCCGTGGGGTGACGTCCATGGCGCTCCAGGAGATCGTCGACGATGTCCTCGCCGCCCGGCGGCCGGCCAGGGCGATAATCGGCGAGGCCCTGGACCGTGTCGCGGCGCTGAACGATGACCTCAACGCCTTCGTCGCGATCGACGCCGGGGATGCCGAGCGGCAGGCGGACGAGGTCGACCGCCGCGTCGCCGCCGGCGAGCGGCCGGCCCTCGCCGGCGTTGTCGTCGGGATAAAGGACAATATCTGGGTGGCCGGCCGGCGGGTGACGCAAGGCTCGCGGCTGTTCGCCGGCTTCACCGCGCCGGCGGACGCAATCGCTGTGGGCCGGCTGCGGCAGGCCGGCGCCGTCATCCTGGGCAGCACGAACACGCCCGAATTCGCAGCCAAAGGCGTGACCACCAACCTGCTCTTCGGGCCGACCCGCCACCCCCGCGACGGCTCGCTCACCCCGGGCGGCTCCTCCGGCGGCTCCGTGGTCGCGGTGGCGAGCGGCATGATCCCGCTGGCCCTGGGCACCGATGCAGGCGGGTCGAGCCGGCGACCGCCGGCGCATGTCGGCGTTGTCGGCTTCAAGCCGTCCTTCGGGGCCATCCCGTACGGCCCCGGCTTCGTCGAGCCGTTCTGCGGGATCTCGGTGATCGCCCCGATCGCCGCTTCGGTCGATGACGTGACCATGGCGTTCGATGCGCTGGCCGGACCTGACCCGAGGGATCCGGACTCCCTGCTGGCGACGGCGCTGCCGGACGAACCGCTTTCTCCTGCGACCGCCCGGCTTGCCTACAGTCCGACCTTCGGCCTGGCTGCGCCGGTGGACGGCGATGTGCGGCTTGCCGTGGAGACCGCCGTGGCTCGCCTGCGGGATGCCGGCTGGTCGATCCGGCATGCCGATCCGGTCTGGCCCGAGGGCTGCAACGAGGATGCGTTGATGCCGCTCCAGCATGCCGGTCTCGCGGCGATCCACGGCGCCGCGTTCCGTCGCGACCCCGGCATGTTCGATCCGGACATCGCCGCCCAGATTCGCCGCGGCTTCGACCTGCCCGGACCTGCGGTGGCCGCGGCCCGCATCCTCGGCGCCCAGGTCGCGACAGCCCTTGCTGCGTTTTTCTGCGAGACGGATATCCTGCTCGGCCCGACCACGCCCTGCACCGCCTGGCCGCTCGACCGCCTCGGACCGGAGCGGATCGGCGGCGTTGCGGTCGAGGCGCGCGCCCATGCCGCCTTCACGCCGCTCTTCAACCATGCCCTGGTGCCGGCCCTGAGCCTGCCTTGCGGCCACGGGCGCGACGGCCTGCCGGTCGGGCTGCAGATCGTGGCGCGGCGCGGCAGCGACCGGCGCCTGCTGGCCTTCGCCCGGCAGGCCGAAAGGATCCTGGCAACATGAGGCTCCTGCTTCTGAACCCCAATACGACAGCGAGCGTGACCGAGCGCATGGCCGCGGTCGCGCGGACGGTGGCCGCCGCCGGGACCGAGGTGGTGCCGCTGACCGCGCCGCGTGGCGTGCCCTATATATCGACGCGGGCCGAAGCGCAGGTCGGCGGGGCCGTGGCGCTGGAAATGCTGGCCGAAAACCTGGCCGGTGCCGATGCGGTGATCGTGGCCGCCTTCGGCGATCCGGGCCTCGGGGCGCTGCGCGAACTGGCGCCGGTGCCGGTGGTGGGCCTCGCCGAGGCCGGGATGCTCACCGCTTGCATGCTGTCGCGCCGCTTTGCCATTGTCTCGTTCGCGCGGGCGCTCGGCCCCTGGTATCGCGAATGCGTCGAGTATCATGGGCTCGCGCCCCGGCTTGCGGCCATCCGGCTGGTCGACCGGCCGTTCGGCTCGATCGAGACCGTACAGGACGAGTTCGAGGCGCTGATTGCCGAGACGGCGGAGCAGGCGGCGACCGAGGACGGGGCCGATGCAGTGGTCCTGGCGGGCGCGCCGCTCGCCGGCCTTGCGGAGCGGATCGCGGATCGCGTCCCGGTCCCCCTGGTGGACTGCGTCGCAGCCGCAACCCGCCAGGCGGAGACCCTGGCGCTGCTCGGTGTGCGGAAGGCCAGGCTCGGCAATTTCCGGCGCCCCGACCCGAAACCCTCGTCCGGCCTGGCGCCGGCGCTTGCCGACCTTGTCGGCGGCGCGGCCTGAACGCCGTCCCCTCCGTCACCGCCCACAGGATATCACGATGGACGCCTTCGACCTTGTCATCCATAACGCCCGGATCGCCACCGCCGCAGACGTGTTCGACGGCGATATCGGCATCGCCGACGGGCGCATCGCCGCGCTCGCAAGGCGGCTGGACGGCGGCCGGGAAAGGATCGACGCCGAAGGCCGTACCGTCACCCCGGGCGGTGTCGACGGCCATATCCATCTCGAGCAGCGGCTGCCGGACGGGGCCGAGATCTGCGACGACTTTTTCAGCGGCACCCGGTCGGCGGCATGCGGCGGGACCACGACGATCATTCCGTTCGCCTTTCAGGGGCCGGGGCAGTCGCTGCGCGATGTGCTTGCCGCCTATCGGGAGAGCGCGGCAGACCGCTGCTTCGTGGATTACGCGTTCCACGCGATCCTGACGGACCCGACGCCGCAGGTGCTGAACCAGGAACTGCCATCGCTGGTGATGGAGGGCTACACCTCCTTCAAGCTCTACATGACCTACCGGGGCCTGCAGCTGACCGACCGCCAGGTACTGGACGTGCTGACCGCAATGCGACGGGAAAAGACGATCGCGATGGTCCATGCCGAGAACGCGGAATTCATCGAGTGGCTGACCGACCGGCTTGTGGATGCGGGGCTGACCGCGCCGCGCAATCACACCCGGGCGCACCCCAAGATCGGCGAGCGCGAGGCCACGCATCGCGCGCTGTCGATGTCGGAAATGGTCGGTGTGCCGTTCGTGCTGGTGCATATCAGTGCCCGCGAGGTGGTCGAGCAGCTCGACTGGGCGCGGGCGCGCGGCCTGACGGTCTTCGGCGAGACCTGCCCGCAATATCTCACCCTGACCGAAGACGATTACGGCGAGGACGGCGCTTTCGAGGGGACGAAGCTGATCTGCACGCCGCCGCCGCGGACCGTCGACGATCAGGAGGCGCTATGGGCGGCAATGGCGCGCAACGCCATCGACATCGTGTCCTCCGACCATTCGCCGTTCCGCTATGCCGGCTCCAAGGGCAAGCAGATCCACGGTACCAAGGCCGGCTTCCACAAGATCCCGAACGGCGTTCCGGGGGTCGAGACGCGGATGCCGCTGCTCTACTCCGAAGGCGTTCTCAAGGGTCGCATCGACCTGCCGCAGTTCGTCAGGCTGACGGCGCAGAATGCCGCGAAGATCTACGGCCTCTATCCGCGCAAGGGCACGATCGCGGTCGGTTCGGATGCGGATCTCGTGATCTGGGGCACGACGCCGGTGACCGTCGCAAACGCGTCGCTGCACCACGATTGCGACTACACGCCCTACGAGGGCATGACCCTCGGCGCCTGGCCGGCAACGGTATTCTCGCGCGGCCGCCCGGTATACCGCGACGGCCAGCTCTGCGGCGAGGCCGGCCATGGCGATTTCCTGCCCGCCGCCCGGCCCGAAGCGATGCAGCGTCCGGGGAAATCCGCGATCGCCGACCTGCTGTAGGCCTGCCGCCGCGCCAGGCCCGGAACCGTCACGGCGCAGCCGGCTGCGGGCGGCTCCGGGACGATCCAGGGGCAGCTCGGCCCGTCCCGGCCCCGATCCGCTTCAGGCCGGCAGCGGCGGTCGGGCGGCGGGGTAGAGCCGGGTCAGATGCCCCATCTTGCGGCCCGGGCGGGCCTCGGCCTTGCCATAGATATGGACATGCCAGCCGGGCCGCGCGACATAGCGCTCCCACAGGCCGATCTGGTCGCCGATCAGGTTGAACATCACGGCGTTGGCGCGCCGCCGGGTGGGCGCCAGCGGCAGGCCGCAGACCGCCCGGATCGCCTGTTCGAACTGGCTGGTCTCCGACCCCTCGATGGTCCAGTGGCCGGAATTGTGGACCCTGGGCGCCATCTCGTTGACGGCCAGGTTGCCGTTGCGGGTGACGAAGAACTCCACCGTCAGCACGCCGATCATGCCCAGGGCGCCGGCCAGGCGCACCGCCATGGCCGTGGCGGCCTGGCCAATCCGCGCCGGGACACGCGCCGGCACGACCGTTCGGACGAGAATGCCGTCCTGGTGCAGGTTCTCCGCCGGGGCATAGGCAACCATGCGGCCGTCGAGCCCGCGCGCGACGATCACGGAGATCTCGGTGCGCAGCTGGATCCGGGATTCCAGGATGCAGGGGGTGCCGCCCATCGCCTCGAAGGCCGCGCGGGCGTCCTTCTCGCTCTCCACCACAGCCTGGCCCTTGCCGTCATAGCCCATCCGCCGGGTCTTCAGGACGGCCGGCAGCCCGGTCTCGGCGATCGCCGCAGCCAGGTCGTCAGCTGCGGAAACCGCTGCATAGCGGGCCGTCGGGATGCCCTGGGCGCGGACGAAATCCTTCTCCGTCAGCCGGTCCTGGGTAATGCCGAGCACCGCGGCGCCCGGGCGCACCGGCAGTTTCGCCGCCAGGTAATCCAGGCTGTCCTGCGGGACATTCTCGAACTCGAAGGTCGCCACGTCGATGTCCCGTGCGAAATGGGCAAGGGCGCGCTTGTTGTCGAATGCGTTGCAATGGTGGCGAAGGCAGACCTGCGCCGCGGGGGCCAGCGGGTCCGGGTCGTAGACATGGCAGCGATAGCCCAGGCTGGCGGCCGACTGCGCCATCATCCGGCCCAACTGGCCGCCGCCGAGAATGCCGATCGTGCCGCCCGGCCGGATCACCCGGTCGGCGATCGGGACCTCCCCGGCTTTCGCCTTCCTCTGCGCTGCGCGCGTCGCGATCGCCATCATGCCTCGCCCGCCGGGTCGACCGGCGCTTCTGCGACGGCATCGCTGCGCGCCTGCCGCCACTCGCTCAGTCGCTTCTGCAGCCCGTCGTCGCGCAGCGCCAGCACGGCGGCGGCCAGCAGGCCTGCATTGGTGGCGCCGGCATTGCCGATCGCCAGGGTCCCGACCGGCACCCCGGCCGGCATCTGGACGATCGACAGCAGCGAATCCAGGCCCGAGAGGCTGCGGCTCTGCACCGGCACCCCGAACACCGGCAGCACGGTCAGTGCGGCGACCATGCCCGGCAGATGCGCGGCGCCGCCGGCTCCGGCTATGATGGCCTGCAGGCCCCTGCCGGCCGCCGCCTTGGCATAGCTGACCATGCGGTCCGGGGTGCGATGCGCCGAGACGATCCGCGCCTCATGCGCGATGCCCAGCGCGTCCAGCACCTCGGCGGCATGGCGCATGGTCGGCCAGTCGGACTGGCTGCCCATGATGATGCCGATCTTGGGAGAGTCGGAAGAAGGATAGACTTCGGCCACGGTTTCTTTACCGGTATATGCAAGAGGTACAAGGCCTGCCGAGGGAGCGGGCGCGCCGATTATAGTCCAGGACGATCCCGGGACCATCGGAGAAGACGGCCTTTGTCCCTCGACAGGCGTTGTGGAACTGCGGAGAGACGGACAGCGAATATGCGCGTTGGCAGGACCAGGCCGATCGGCGGCGTCATCGGCGCCTACCGGACAGCGTCCGGTGGGCGGGTGGCTGGCGTGCAGGTGCGCCCTGCGCCCGGCGCACCGTCCGCCGCCGGGTCGGCCGCCGTCGCGCCGCCGTCCGATTCGGCCGAGATCATGGGGATTCCCACCGCCGAGCTGACGCCGCGCGTGCGGGCCGCGATCATGAGCCTGATGTCGGAGGTCGACCAGCTGCGTCAGGAACTGGCGCGCACCCGGGCGCAGCAGGCGCAACTGGAGCGGCTTGCGGACCAGGATACCCTGGTGCCGGTGCGCAACCGGCGTGCCTTCGTGCGCGATGTGGCGCGCGCCCTGTCGCTGGCGCGCCGCCAGGACCGGCCGATCTCGCTGGCCTTCCTGGACCTGACGGACTTCAAGCAGGTCAACGACATGCACGGCCATACCGCCGGCGATGCCGCGCTGACCGCCGTGGCCGAGACCCTGGTCGCCCATACCCGTGCCGCCGACGTGATCGGCCGGCTTGGGGGCGACGAGTTCGGCGTGCTGCTGATCGACACCGACAATGACCAGGCCGAGATCAAGGCGCAGGAACTGGTCGAGGCGATCTATGACAATCCGCTGACCTGGAAGGGCAAGAAGATCCCGATCCGGTCGGCCTACGGCGTCTACGAGATCGCGCCGGGGGAGGATGCCGCCACCGCATTGGCCGCCGCGGACGAGGCGATGTACCGCCACAAGGCCGAGCAGCGCGCGGCCGCCGCGCAATAGCCGCCGGTTCCCCGTCACCGGCCCCTCCGGTGCAGGGCTTCTGGCTCGCCTGGCCCTCGAAAATTCGTCACGCGCGGGTTTGTCCCACTGCTGTCCGGTTGAGTGCCGTTCTCCGGCCTCATGCGTTTTATAGCTTCGTCATGCGCGGGCTTGTCCCGCGCATCCATCGCGCCGCACCTCAATGAAATCAGGCCATTATTGAACCTGGCGGCACCATGGACCACCGCGACGAGCGCGGTGGTGACGATTGGGGGAACGCAAGGACATCCGTGTCCAGATCCCGAGCGGGGCCGTCATCTTTTCAGGCAGTCAGGCGATGATGTCGGGGATCAGCTGGGATTCCAGGCGCAGGATCTCGTCCTTCAGCAGCAGCTTGCGCTTCTTCATCCGCTGGATCTGCAACTGGTTGAAGGTCGGCCGGTCCAGCAATGCCGTCACCGCGTCGTCAAGGTCGCGATGCTCCGCGCGCAGTCCTTCCAGACGGCGCAGGGCTTCCTCCGGGTCGTAGGGCTCGTCTTCGGTCATGGATGCGGCTTGCCTGCCGCCAGCGGGCTGAACATCTGCACCTACTCTAGCATCCGGGCCGGCAGGCGGTAGCGCCGCTGTCGCCCCGCCCTGCAGGGCGGGACGGGCCCGATTGTCGCGCAACGCCCCCAGGTCCGGGAAGGGCCGGCCGGATTCCCGGCAGCGGCCCCATTGTGTCCGTCCGCACGGCAGGGCATAGCAGGCTGCAGGTCCGGCCGGAAGCCCCGGTCGCGGCCATGGGCCAGTGGGGCGGAGCGGGGAGGCGGGTGCGATGCAGGCAGGGTTCTGGGATTTCACCCTGGATTTCTATGGCGGCGAGGGGGTTTCGGAAACCCTGGTCCGCCTGCAGGACGAATGCGGCCTGGACGTCAACCTGCTGCTGCTGGCGGTCTGGCGCGGCCTGCAGGGCCGGGAGCTGGCGGACGGACCGGGCGCGGAGGCCGCCATCGCGACCTGGCGGCAGCAGGTGACGGAGCCCCTGCGCGCGCTGCGCCGCCGGCTGAAGCAGGCCGACTGGACCGGCCTGCCGGACCCCCTGCGCCAGCAGGCGGAAGGCCCCTTCCGCGACCGGGTCAAGGATGCGGAACTGGACAGCGAGAAGCTGACCCAGGCCGTGCTCGAGGCGCTCCCCGCAGGTGCGGCCGGTGCCCTCCCGGCGGACCGGGCGGTGGCGGCGAACCTGGCGGCGATCCGCCGTACGGCCACGGATGCAGCAGCCGCGGCCCGGGCCGAGGCGCTCTGCCAGCACCTGGCGCAGGCCGCCCTGCGCTACGCTCCGTCGTCCTGAAACGCCCCGTCCTGCGTCTCGGCGCCCGGCTCCGTCCCGGGCCCCTGGCGTCGGGTATCGGCGGCCGGGCGCGGACGGACCTCCTGCGGGCCGGCATCCTCCCCCCAGCGCCGGGCCGGCAGGCCCGGCAGGTCGAACAGATCCAGGACCCGGGCGCAGGTCTGGGTGACCATCTCGTCGATGCCTGCCGGCCGGGCGTAGAAGGCCGGCACCGGCGGGTAGACGATGGCGCCCATTTCGGTCACCGCGGCCATGCTGCGGATATGGCCCAGATGCAGCGGCGTCTCCCGCAGCATCAGCACCAGCCGGCGCCGCTCCTTCAGCATGACGTCGGCGGCGCGGGTCAGCAGGCTGCCGGTGGTGCCGGTGGCGATTTCCGACAGGCTGCGGACGGAACAGGGGGCGACCACCATGCCCAGGGTGCGGAACGAACCGGAGGCGATCGCCGCGCCGATATGGCCGGCGGGATACACGAAATCGGCCATCGCCTCGACTTCGGCCCGCCGCATGCCGGTCTCGTAGCGCAGGGTCATCTCGCCCGCCCGGCTGATCACCAGATGGCTCTCGACGGCCGATTCGCGCAGCAGTTCCAGCAGGCGCAGGCCATAGAGGCTGCCTGAGGCGCCGCTGATGCCGACCACAAGCCGCGGCCGGGAAGGGGTTTCGCTCGCCACCGGATTTCTGGCTCCCTGTCGAGGTCCGGCCCTTACAGACCGATTAATGGATGCTTAAATAGTCCTGTTGTAGAGCTAGTGGGCAAGCGACGCTCGGCAGGTCCGGGCGTGCCCTTGGGGCTGGCGGCCGGCGCAGGGATGCCGATGCCGACCGGCCTGAAAGGGTTCGCTCAGAGACCGTCGTGCCGGGCAGCCGAGACACGGGAGCGATGCTTATGTCAATGCAGACGCATATGCAGTCTTTGTCTGAGAAGCATGCGGCCATCGAACAGACGATTGCGGAGGAATTGAAGCGCCCGTTGCCCGACGAGGCGCGCGTCGTCTCTCTCAAGAAACAGAAACTCCGCCTCAAGGAAGAACTCGCGCGATACCCTGTATCCGCCTGATCCCCCAGCCACCACCATTGTGACGACACCCTGAGCCCGGCGGGTGCCTGCGGGCGCCCGCGGCGGACCGGGTCGTGGCGCAAGGCGTGCGGCTTCGCTGCCGCCGGCTGCCGGCAGGCCATGCGCGTCAGCATGGTTCCTGCCGGCCGCCGGCCGGGCGCAGCGGATCAGACGGCCTGTGCCTGCTCGCGCAGGACGAACTTCTGGATCTTGCCCGTCGAGGTCTTCGGCAGTTCGGCGAAGACCACATGCCTGGGGCATTTGAATTTCGCCAGGCGGGCGCGCGCGAACTCGATGATCTCCTCGGCGGTGACCTTGGCGCCCGGCTTCAGGGTCACGAAGGCACAGGGGGTCTCGCCCCAATGGGGGTCCGGCTTGGCGACGACCGCGGCTTCCATGATGGCGGGATGCTGGTACAGCACACCCTCGACCTCCAGGGTGGAGATGTTTTCCCCGCCGGAGATGATGATGTCCTTGGAGCGGTCCTTGATCTGCACATAGCCGTCCGGATAGACCACCGCCAGGTCGCCGGAATGGAACCAGCCCTGTGCCAGCGACTTCTCCGTGGTCGACGGGTTCTTCAGGTAGCCCTTCATCACCACATTGCCGCGGAACATGATCTCGCCCATGGTCTCGCCGTCCTGCGGGACCGGCTGCATGGTCTCCGGATCCATCACCTGCAGCCCTTCCAGCACCGGATAGCGCACGCCCTGGCGGGCCTTCAGCGCGGCACGGTCGGAAATGTCCCGGTCGTCCCATTCCGCGTGCCAGGAACAGACCACGCTGGGGCCATAGGTCTCCGTCAGGCCATAGGTATGGGTGATCGCCATTCCCATCCCTTCCATGGTCTGGATGATCGCGGCGGGCGGCGCGGCGCCGGCGGTCATCACCTTCACCCCCGGCGGGACCTTTGCGCGGGACTCCTCCGGCGCATTGATCATCATGTTCAGGACCGTCGGCGCGCCGCAGAAATGGGTGACGCCGTTCGTCGCGATCGAATCGTAGATCGCCACCGGTTCGACCTTGCGCAGGCAGACATGGGTGCCGCCATAGGCGGTGATGGTCCAGGGAAAGCACCAGCCGTTGCAATGGAACATCGGCAGGGTCCAGAGATAGACCGGGTGATGGCCCATGCCCCAGGCCATGGCATTGCCGATGGCGTTCATGTAGGCGCCGCGGTGATGGTAGACGACACCCTTCGGGTTGCCGGTGGTCCCGGAGGTGTAGTTCAGCGCGATGGCCTGCCATTCGTCGGCGGGCATCGACCAGGCGAAATCGGGATCGCCGTCCTTCAGCAGGTCCTCGTATTCCAACGCGCCGATGGTGTCGGCATCGCCGGCCGCGGGGTCGTCGATGTCGATCACCAGCGGCTTGACGCTACACTCCGCCAGGGCCTTGCGCATCACCGGGGCGAGCTCGCGGTCCACCATCACCACCCTGGCCTCGCCATGGTCCAGGATGAAGGCGACGGCCGCGGGGTCGAGGCGGGTATTGATGCTGTTCAGCACGCCGCCGGCCATGGCAATGCCGAAATGCGCCTCCAGATGCGCCGGGATGTTGCTCGCCATCACCGCGACCGTGCTGCCGGTCCCGACGCCGCGCGCCGACAGGGCCGATGCCAGGGCCTGGCTGCGCTGCTGGAACGCGCGGTAGTCCGCGCGGCGGTCGCCGTGGATCCAGGCGGTGTGCCCGGGATGGACATAGGCGGTCCGGCTGAGGAAGCTGAGCGGTGTGAGCGGCACGTAGTTCGCCGGATTCTTGTCGAGATCGGTCTCAAAGGGGTTGTGCATCGACTGCTGTTCCTCCGCCATGCGCAAGCTGGATCCGTCCGGCCCCCGGGCCGGCCCGATCCTGTCTTTGCCGGGTGGCCCGGTGACGATTCCCGTTGCCTTTCCGGCTATCTTGCCGTTCAAGCTATCGCCCACCCCGGTAGGGCGCAACCGCTGCCAGGCCCCGGTTCCGCGGGGCGTGGGGTCCATCGGGGCGGGCCATCGGGGGGCCATCGGGGCGGGCCATCGGGGGATCCGCCGCGGACACCGTCGGGCGGCGCCCCGGACGGAATGACAGACGCCGCATCGGCAAGCGCGGGGACCCGCCCTTGCCGGATGCCGGTTGCCATGCAGGAGGTCAAGACGTGTCTGAGAACCGAAGCCTCGGCCCGGATGCCGTTGCGGGCTTCCTTGCCGCGGTCAGCATCCGCGAGAGCGGCCTGAAGCAGAGGCTGCGCAACGAGACCCGTGCCCTCGGCGCGGCCGGGCGGATGATCCTCGGGCCGGCCCAGGGCGCGCTTCTGGCCTTCCTGGTGCGGTTGACCGGCGCGCGCCGGGTCCTGGAGATCGGCACCTTCACCGGGTACAGCACCCTGTGCATGGCAGAGGCACTGCCGCCGGAGGGCCGGATCCTGGCCTGCGACGTCAGTGCCGAATGGACCGCGATCGGCCGCTCCTACTGGCAGGAAGCCGGCCTGTCCCACCGCATCGACCTGCGGCTGCAGCCGGCACTGGACACCCTTGCGGAACTGCAGGCGGGCGGCGAGGGGCCGTTCGACATGGCCTTCATCGACGCGGACAAGACGAACTATCCCGCCTACCTGACGGCGAGCCTGGCGCTGCTGCGCAGCGGCGGGCTCTGCGTGGTGGACAATATCCTGTGGGGCGGCGCGGTGGCCGATCCCCATGTCGCGGACGCGGAGACCGAGGCGATCCGCCGGACCCTGCGCATTGCGGCCGAGGATGCGGCCCTGGATCATACGGTCCTGACGGTCGGCGACGGCCTGTTGCTGGTCCGGAAACCATGACGTCGGCGAACGGCGTCAGGACGACCTGAGCCGTGGGTTCCCGGCCCCCGGGAACCAATTCCTTCCGCGCCGGTTAGGCAGCCAGGAACAGTCGAGCGTAAAGGTGAGTGCCATGCGTGGCGCACTTGCGGTGATCGCGGCCCTGGGGGCCATTGTCGCTGCAGCATGTATCATGATCTATGCCGTCGAGATCGGCCCGACCGATCCTGGCGCGATGTCCCGGGCACATTTCGATGTCGCCGGCCCCATGCAGGGCAATGCCCACGAGGATGTGCTGGCCAGCAGGACGTCGATCATGCTTGAGTCGCAGGACGTGCACCTGCCGATCAGCGGCCTGGTGCCTGTCGTGGCAAAGGCCGGCGGCGGCTGAGCGGTCCTGCCGCGCCCGCTGGCCGGCAGCGTCTCACCCTGTCGCCGCCGGCCGGCCGCGTCCCGCCTGTCGATCGTGACGATATCCCGAAGGGGGTCGGCAACCCCCTTCCGCAGCTGCGTTCCCGGGGGCCGCTTTCGATGCCGGCCCGCTGGCGCCGCCCGGCGCTGTCAGTCCTGGCGGCGGTCCGCCTCGCCGGACTCGTCGGGCCCGGCGATCGGGGCGGTTTCGGCATCTTCCGGCGCATCCTCGGCCCCGGTCTCCGCGGACTCCCCGCTCGACGGGTCGTCGGCCATGTCCTCGCCATCGTCGGCCGGCGGCTGCGACTCCGAGAACATCGCCTCGGCCGCCTCGCGCCGGTCCTCGGCAGTGGCCGGGGGCTCCGGCACGGTGCGGGGTTCCGGCACGGGTTCGGACAGCGGGTCGTCGAGCAGGGCTTCCGGCTCCGGCAGGGGCGCGAGATCGGCCACCTCGCCCGGGTCGATACCTTCCTTCCGCAGCTTCGCCTCGCGGCGCTCGCGCGCTGCCCGCACCACGCCGTCCAGGTCGATCTGGCTGCAGATGCCCAGGCTTACCGGATCCTGCGGCTTGATGTTCTGGGCGTTCCAGTGGCTGCGGTCGCGGATCGCATTGATCGTCGCCTTTGTGGTCCCCAGCAGCTTCTGGATCTGGCTGTCGGAGATCTCCGGATGGAATTTCAGCATCCAGGCAATGGCATTGGGCCGGTCGCCGCGCTTGGAGACGGGCGTATAGCGCGCGCCCCGGGTGCGCCGGCGGGGCTGCGGGATGTCGGTCTTGATCAGGGACAGGCGAGCCGACTTGTCCGACTCGCAGCGCGCGATCTCGTTACGGCTCAACTGGCCGTTCGCGACCGGGTCCAGGCCGACGATACCGACCGCGACCTCGCCATCGGCGATGCCCTGCACCTCCAGCACGTGCAGGCCGCAGAACTCGGCGACCTGCTCGAAGGTCAGCGCGGTATTGTCGATAAGCCAAACGGCCGTTGCCTTCGGCATCAGCGGTTGCGGCATGAAACACGATCCTTCTTGTTGGGCTCCTTCTTTTCGATCGGCACCCGGCCTTCGCCGGGCGATGCGAAGCCAGGCGATACGGGCAATCCGAGAAGGTGTGCGCCGGCTGCTGCCGGCACGCCAGGGGGAGCCCTGTTTTCGGAATGTTGCGAAATTAGGGTCTGAGCCGGCAAACGGCAAGGGAATTGCTGCGGGATTTGCCGCAGGATCCCGCTTTCGCCCCGTGGGGAGCGGCAAACCTGGCTTCGTGCCGGGTCATGCAACCAGAAGGATCTTCCCCACATGGTCCGCCGCGTCGATCCGCATATGGGCCTCCGCGGCCTGTTCGAAGGAAAAGCGGGAATCGACGATCGGCCGGACCGTGCCGTCGGCGAAGCGGGGCCAGACATGGCGCTGCAGCGCGGCGGCAATCGCGCCCTTGAAGGCGGTGTCCCTTGGCCGCAGGGTGGAGCCGGTGATCGTCAGGCGCTTCACCATGAGGGACAGGAAATCGACCTCGGTCCGCGATCCGCCCAGGAAGGCGATCATGACCAGGCGGCCCTCCGGCGCCAGAAGCGACAGCTCCCGCGGGATGTAATCGCCGCCGACCATGTCCAGCACCAGGTCGAGGCCCGCATCGCCGGTCGCCGCACGCACCGCCTCCACGAAATCCTCGGTCCGGTAGTTGATGCCCTGGCGGGCGCCCAGCTGTTCGCAGAAGCGGCATTTCTCGTCGGTGCCGGCGGTGGCGAACACCTCCGCGCCGATCAGCCTGCCCAGCTGGATCGCTGCCGTGCCGATGCCGCTGGCACCGCCCTGCACCAGCATCCGCTCGCCGCGCGTCAGCCGCCCGCGATCCACCATGTTCGTCCACACGGTGAACCAGTTCTCCGGCAGGCCCGCGGACTCCGCCAGATCGACGCCGTCGGGCACCGGCAGGCATTGCGGTCCCGGCGCCAGGCAATACTCGGCATAGCCGCCGCCGGACACCAGCGCGCAGACCCTGTCGCCGGGCTGCCAGCTGCCGGCATCGGGACCGCAGGCCACGATCTCGCCCGACACCTCCAGCCCCGGGATGTCCGGCGCGCCTGGCGGCGGCGGGTACTTGCCGAGCCGCTGCATCACGTCCGGGCGGTTGACCCCGGCGGCGGCAACCTTGATCAGCACCTCGCCGCGGCCCGGCGCGACCACCGGCCGCTCCGCCACCTGCAGGCCGTCCGGCCCGCCGAACCGGGCAATCTCCACAACACGCATCCGGTCGGGAAGGGCCGTCGCCGACTTGCTCATCGCTTGGATCTCCATTCGTGCCGGGGGCTGCCGGCCGGCCCGGCCGGCCGTGCAACACCGGGGCTGTTGCGCTATTCTTGCGCGGCATGCCGCTTTGATCCTGCTTGCTGGCCGGTTCGGCGGCAGCTTGTCAATGGTCAGGCCGTGGCCGGGAGGATCATTGTGATCGAAGAGGAAGACGCGCGACCCGCCCCAGCCAAACGCCCGAAGGGCCTGGACAGCATGTCGGTCGCCGAGCTGGAGGCGCATATCGCGCAACTGAAGATGGAGCTCGAGGAAGCGCGCAAGGCTGTCGAGAGCAAACGCCTCTACCGCTCCAGCCTCGACGATCTGTTCAGCAGCTGAGCGGCGGTCCCTGCGAGGGCGCTTGCGGGCAGTCCTGCCCTTGCCGGACGATCATGCGGGGATTTCGTCTCAAAATTCGTTAAAATTGGCAGGATTTGCAACCTGCGGCTTGACACGGCTCTCCGACCGGAAAATGATGGTGCGTCACGAAAGTCTGACAGGTTGAGGCAATAAAATACTGGGGGCTGCCTCGAATTCGAGGTAGCCCCCTTTTTATAGCTTCCCGCCAGGGGCATACAAGATACAGTAGCCTCGGTCATATTCGCTGGCTAATCTTCGCCTATCGAAAATCTGCCACCCGGAATACCGATGCGATCCCGGCTGTCGTCGAACCGCCTGGCACGCTATTCTTTGCGGTGGGCCCTTCGGATACCAAGATCGCGCGGCCCGGACCTGCTGCCGGTGCCGGGACGGCCCGCCGCCGCCGGCGGCTTGCGCAAGGAGAGGCGAAGATGAGCGACGGCGCGGCACGCGGCACGCCATACGACCTGCTGCCGGACACCCTGGCAGTCCATGCCGGCCAGCGGCCCGACCCGGTGCACGGCGCACGGGCGGTGCCGATCTACCAGACGACATCCTACGTCTTTCCCGACGCGGATCATGCCGCCCAGCTTTTCGACCTGCGCATCGGCGGGCATATCTACTCGCGCATCTCCAACCCGACGGTGGCGGTGCTCGAGGAGCGCCTGGCCGCGCTGGAAGGCGGGGTCGGGGCGGTCTGCACCGCATCCGGCCAGGCCGCGCTGCACCTGGCGATCGCCACCCTGATGGGCCAGGGCAGCCACATCGTCGCCTCGCGGTCGCTCTATGGCGGCTCCTACAACCTGCTGCAGCATACCCTGCCGCGGTTCGGCATCACCTCGAGCTTCGTCGATCCGCGCGACCCGCAGGCCTTTGCCCGGGCGATCCGGCCGGAAACCCGGCTGGTGTTCGGCGAGGTCGTCGGCAACCCGGGAATGGAGGTGCTGGACCTGGAAGCGGTGGCTGCGGTGGCCCATGAGCGGGGCCTGCCGCTGCTGATCGATTCCACCTTCACGCCGCCGGTGCTGTGCCGGCCGCTGGATCATGGTGCCGACCTGGTGATGCATTCGGTCACCAAGTTCATCGGCGGCCACGGCGTGGCGATCGGCGGCGCGGTCGTCGACGGCGGCCGCTTCGACTGGGCGGGCAGCGGCCTGTTCCCGACGATCTCCGAAGACTGCACCTCCTACAACGGGCTGAACTTCCTGACCGAGTTCGGTCCGGCGGCATTCGTGATGCGCGCGCGTGCCGAGGCGCTGCGCGACTTCGGCGCGTCGATGTCGCCCGCCAATGCCTTCTATCTGCTGCAGGGGGTGGAGACCCTGCCGCTGCGGATGCAGCGCCATGTCGCCAATGCCGAGGCCGTGGCGAGCTTCCTGCAGGCGCAGGACGGGGTGGCGCGGGTGAACTATCCGGGTCTGCCGGGCCATCCCGACCACGACCTCGCGCGACGCCTGATGCCGGCCGGCTGCGGCGCGGTGCTGACCTTCGACCTGGCGGGCGGCCGCGCGGCGGGCGCCGCCTTCATCGCAGGCCTGGAGCTCTGCTCGCATCTGGCGAATATCGGGGATGCCAAGACCCTGGTGATCCACCCGGCCTCCACCACCCACCAGCAGATGAGCGCGGCGGAACTGAAAGCCTCCGGCGTGGGCGAGGGACTGATCCGCCTGTCGGTCGGCATCGAGGATCCCAAGGATATCGTCGCGGACCTGCGGCGCGGCCTGGCCGCAGCCCGCCGCGCCGTCCCGGCGGAGGCCGCGGAATGACCGCCCGCGAGGTGGAGATCGACGGCGCCACCGCCTTTCTGGCGCAATCCGGCCCGGCGCCGGCGCAGGACCGGCCCGCTTTGGTCCTGCTCCATGGCGCGGGCGGCGACCATACCGCCTGGTTCCAGGTGGCCCGGGCGATCGCCGCCGACGGGGGCACCGTGCTGGTCCCCGACCTGCCGGGCAACGGCCGCTCCGGCGGCAGCATGCCGGCCTCGGTCCCGGCCCTGGCGCAATGGCTCTGGTCCCTGCTGGACGCCGTCGGCGCCGGCCCGGTGGTGCTGGCCGGGCACAGTCTCGGCTCGCTGGTCGCCCTGGAGGCCGCCGGACAGAAGCCGGAGCGCGTGGCGGGCCTGGGGCTGCTGGCCACCGCCTTGCCGATGGCGGTCAGCGACGACCTGCTGGCGACGGCAGAGCGCGACCCGCCGGCGGCGGGCGCGATGATGACGAAATGGGCGCATGGCAGCGGTATCCGCGCCGGCGGCAGCGCGGTCCCGGGGCTCTGGTCGACGGTGCTGGACTTCACGGTGATCGCCGCGACCCGCGGCGGTGCCCTTCATGCCGCGCTGAAGGCCTGCGCCGATTATCCGGAAGCGCAAGGGCTGGCGGCCGCGGCGCGGGTGGCGGCGCCGGCCCTGCTGCTGCTGGGCGCGGAGGACAGGATGACCCCGCCGCGTGCCGCGCGGCGGCTGCTCTCCGCGATCGCCGGGGCGGAACTGCGGACGATTCCCGACTGCGGCCATATGATGATGGTGGAACAGCCTGCGGCGGTGCGCGCCGCCCTGCGCGCGCTGCTGGCGGCGGCCCGGGCGCAGGACGCCGCCTGACCGGTCAACCGGTTTCCGCCTCGCGGATCAGCCGGTGCACGAAGGCGATCTTGTCGGTCGCCGGCTGCGACAGCACGAAGGGATAGAGGTCCGCCTGGCCCATGCTGCGGTTCAGCGAGTTGACCGCAAAGGTCAGCGGCAGCCAAGTTTCCTGGATACGCTCGAAGCCGGGCTCGCGATAGGGGTCGAAATTGGCGGCGGTGGCGAGGTCCGGCGTCGGACCCGCCTTGGGCCGGATCCGCAGGCCGAACGCGTAGGCGGTCTCCAGGCTGTCGACCATGTGCAGGTAATGCGCCCAGGTCTCCGCCCAATCCTCCCAGGGATGGCTGGAGGCATAGGCGGAGACATAATGCGCCGGCCAGTCCGCCCGCGGCCCCTGTTCGTAGTGCCGCTCCAGCGACGCGCCATAGTCCTGCGTCTCGTCCCCGAACAGGGCCCGGCAATCGGCCAGGGCGGGGCGGTCGCGCACCATCAGCTCCCAGTAGTAGTGGCCGACCTCGTGCCGGAAATGGCCCAGCACGGTGCGATAGGGCTCGGCCATGGTCTGGCGGAACTCCTCCCGCTTGGCGGGATCGGCCTCGGCGATGTTTATGGTGATCAACCCCGAGGCATGGCCGGTCAGGACCTTCGGTCCCTCGCGGAAGCCGGTCACCTCGTCGGCCAGGAAATCGAAGGCCAGCCCATGCTCCTCGTCGTCCGCCTTGTTGCGCAGGGGCAGGCCCAGGCGCAGCAGCGAATAGACCAGCCGCCGCTTGCCGGTTTCCAGCACCCGCCAGAGCTGCCGGTGTTCCGGGTTCGACAGGTCCGGCACGGTGTTGTTCAGGCGGCAGGCGGCACAGAACTCCTCGCTGCGGTCGGCCGGCACAAGCCAGTTGCAGCCACCCGCCTCCTGGTTCGCGCAGTTGCGGAACGGCTGGTCCTCGCCGAGCGGCCGCAGCAGGCCGGCACCGTCGTCCTCCAGGGCGACCAGGGTGCCCTGGTCGCTGCGGAAGCCCAGCTTGTGGCCGCATCCTTCGCAGTGGGTGTTCTCGAAGTAGATCGCGTTGCCGCAGCCTTCGCATTCGAAGAGCTTCATGTCCGTCCGTTTCCGCCATTGGCTATACAAGGCGCAGCGACAACACCGCCCCGCAGCTCGGGTTCCGCCCGCCCTGTCGGGATCCGCCCGCCCTGTCAGGATCCGCCCGCCCTGTCAGGATCCGTTTGGCGTTGCGGCATATCGGCAGGACAGAAGGCGCCCAAAAGAAAGGGCGGGCAACCCTGTTGCCCGCCCGCCTTGGCTGCTGCCCCGGCGCCGGGCCCTGCCCGGCGCCGAAGGCATCTGTCGTGGTGCGACTCGCCTGATCCCTGTCAGGCCGTCAGGTCGCTCGGACCGTTCAGCCGGCCGTTCAGGCGGCCTTGGCCTCGACCTGCTGCACCCGCTTCTGCGTGCCGGTGCCGATCTGGATGGTCCGCGGCTTCTTCTCCTCCGGGATCACCCGCTGCAGGGAGATCACCAGAAGGCCGTTCTCGAGCGCGGCACCGGACACCTTGATGGTGTCGGCGAGCTCGAAGCGGCGCTCGAAGGCGCGGCGTGCGATGCCGCGGTGCAGGTACTGCACCTGCTCGGCCTCGCCATCCTCGGCCTTGGCCTCGGCGCTGACCGTCAGGGTGTTCTCGGCCACCGTGACGTCAAGCTCATCCTCGGCGAAACCGGCAACCGCCATGGTGATGCGGTAGGCCTCTTCGCCCAGCTTCTCGATGTTGTACGGGGGATAGCCGGGGTTGGCGTCGACCTGGCTCGCGAAATCCATCAGCCGGTTCAGCCGGTCGAAGCCGACAGTGGAACGCATCAGGGGCGCAAAATCGTAGGTACGCATGGATACATCCTCCATTGAGCAATGCTTGCATGGTCTTCCTGCGACCCGCCGCATGGGCCGGGCCGCTCCGGGATGCCGGACCCCTGCTGGGCATCCGACAGACCTGGATTTAGGAACTGTGCATCGCCGTTCAAGACCCCGTTGCGCGACTTTCGCAACGGGGGGAGGACGCGGAGAGGTCGGCGCGGAAGGGCCGGTCAGCCGGCCTTCTTGCGCTGTCCCAGGCCCTTGAAGCGCTGGTTGAAGCGCGCCACGCGGCCGCCGGCCTCGTTCAGGCGCGCCGGCCCGCCGGTCCATGCCGGATGGGAATTGGGATCGACGTCCAGGATCATGGTGTCACCCTCGCTGCCCCAGGTGGAGCGCGACTGATAGGTGGTCCCATCGGTCATCTGGATGGTGATCGTGTGGTAGTCGGGGTGGATGTCTTTCTTCATGTCGGTTCCCGTCCGCAGCCCGCGTGCGTCGCGGCAGCGGCTGCCGAAATGTCCTGAATGCCGGATGAGGCGCGGGTTATACAGAAACCGGATGCCCTGCGCAACGCCGCAGTTCGGCGCGGCGCGGCAGGCCGTGCGACAATGCGCTCCACCGCGCAGCTTGCCGGGGCTCCGCAAAAGCGGATAGTGCAGTATCCGTCGCGGCCCGGGCCGGCAATGCCCGGGGCCGAATACCGCCTGGCACCGGCATCGCCAGGCTCCCCCCTCCCGAAATCGAAGGCGCAATGAGCCGGGCCAACGGAGATCCCCAAGTCACGGAGGCCGTCGCGGAGAAGGGCGCCTTTGCCGATGGCAGCAAGGCGGCCGCACCGGGCATCGACGCCAGGACCGGCCGCGGCAAGGCGCGCGATCCTCGCGCGCTGGCCGCGCTGCTGCCCTTCCTGCGCCCCTATCGCGGCCATGTCCTGGGCGCGCTGGCGGCACTGGTGGTGGCGTCCGGCGCGGTGCTGGCGATCGGCCAGGCGATCCGCCGGGTGATCGACTATGGCTTCGACGAACGCCATCGCGACCTGCTGGACGTCTATTTCGCCGGCATGTTCGGCGTCATCCTGCTGCTCGCCATCGCCACCTTCGGCCGCTACTACCTCGTCACCTGGCTGGGCGAGCGCGTCGTGGCGGATCTCCGGCGCAAGGTCTATGGCCATGTCCTGCGGCTCAGCCCGCCCTTCTTCGAGGTCACCCGCCCGGGCGAGGTGCTGTCGCGGCTGACCACCGATACCGAGATCATCCAGACGGTGGTGGGCTCCAGCGCCTCGGTGGCGCTGCGCAACCTGCTGCTGCTGTTCGGCGGCAGCGTGCTGATGGTGGTGACCAGCCCGATGGCGGCCCTGATCATGGTCGCGATCGTTCCGTTCATCGTCTTTCCCCTGGTGCTGTTCGGGCGCCGTGTGCGGGGCCTGAGCCGGCAGAGCCAGGACCGGATCGCCGATATCGCCGCCTATGCCGGCGAAAGCTTCCACGCGATCCAGGAGGTGCAGGCCAACGCCCACGAGGAGATCGACCGGACGCATTTCGCGACGGCCGTGGAGCGCGCCTTCGGCACCGGCATGCGGCGGGTGAAGGCGCGTGCCTGGCTGACCGCCCTGGTCATGATGCTGGCCTTCGGCGCGGTCAACGCGATGATGTGGCTGGGCAGCCGCGCGGTGCTGGACGGCACGGTCTCGGCCGGGCAGCTGACCGCCTTCATCTTCTATGCGGTGGTCGTGTCCGCGGCGCTCGCGGCGCTGAGCGAGGTCTGGGGCGACCTGCAGCGGGCCGCCGGTGCGGTGGAGCGGCTGATGGAGCTGCTGGACACCGCGCCGGAGATCGCGGCGCCGGCGGCGCCGGTCGCGCTGCCCGGCGAGGCGGCCACCGGCCCACAGGCCGGGGAGGGTCGCTCCCCGGGCGCGGCGATGGCCCAGCCGATGGCCCAGCCCATGGCTCTGGGCGTGACTTTCGAGGACGTCACCTTCCGCTATCCGACCCGGCCGGACCTGCCGGCGCTGGAGGAGATCGACCTGGCGATCCGTCCGGGAGAGAAGGTGGCGCTCGTCGGGCCGTCCGGCGCCGGCAAGTCGACCCTGTTCCAGCTGCTGTTGCGGTTCCGCGATCCCGATCGTGGCCGCGTCCTGCTGCACGGCGTCGATATCGCCCAGGCCGATCCGCTGGCGGTGCGCGCACGGCTGGGCATGGTGGCGCAGGATCCCGCGATCTTTGCCGCCAGCGCGATGGAGAACATCCGCTATGGCCGGCCGGAGGCGAGCGACGCGGAGGTCGAGGCCGCGGCCGAGGCCGCAGCCGCCGATTTCATCAGCGAGCTGCCGCAGGGCTTTCATACCTTCCTGGGGGAGCGCGGCGTGCGCCTCAGCGGCGGCCAGCGCCAGCGCATCGCGATCGCGCGGGCCATCCTGCGCAACCCGTCGGTCCTGCTGCTGGACGAGGCCACCTCGGCACTGGATTCCGAAAGCGAGCGCAAGGTGCAGACGGCAATGCAGACGTTGATGCAGGGCCGCACCACCCTGATCATCGCCCACCGGCTGGCGACCGTGCTGCGCTGCGACCGGATCGTGGTGCTGGACCGCGGCCGCATCGTGGCGGTGGGGACCCATGACGAGCTGCTGCGGCGCGGCGGGCTCTATGCCCGGCTGGCGGAGCTGCAGTTCGCCGAGGGCGCCGCCGCGCTGCGCGCCGGCACCGGCTGATCCGCGCGGCGGGGCCATGATGCGCTGGATCAACCTGGCGGTGAAGATCGGCATTCCGCTGCTGGTGCTCGTCGGCGCGGCCTGGTCGGTCCATGTGCTGTGGCAGGCCGGCGGCTTCGACGACCCGATCGTCACCCGGATCGACGGCAGCTGCCAGAAGGTGGCGGGGGTGACCGGGCCGGAGGATATCGTCATCGATCGCGAGCGCGGGCAGGCCTATCTGTCGGGCCGCGACCTGCGCGCCGCCGCCGCCGCCCGCGACGGCAAGGGCAGCCTGCCGGCGGGCGCGATCTACCGCTACGACCTGGGTGCGGCCGACGGCGCCGGCCCCGATAGCGCCGGTCCGGTCAACCTGACGCCGGACATGCCGGTCAGCTTCCAGCCGCACGGCCTCTCCCTGCTGCGCGACGGCGCGACGACCTGGCTGTTCGTCGTGAACCATCCCGGCGGGGCCCAGCACGAGATCATCCGCTACCGCCTGGCGGCGGACGGGCTGGTCGAGGATGGCCGCTTCGCCAGCCCGCTGCTGATCAGTCCCAACGACATCCATGCCGTGGGCCCGGAGCGGTTCTACGTGACCAACGACCGCGGCAGCGGCGCGCCGTTCATGCATGCGGTGGAGAGCTTCCTGCGCCTGCCGCGCTCGACCGTGGCCTATCGCGACCCCGGCGGCTGGCGGGTCGTCGCGGACGATATCGTCTTCGCCAACGGCATCAACGGCACGGCAGACGGCGGCCGGATCCTGGTCGGCTCCACGGTGGAGAAGCGGATCTATCTCTATGCGCGGGATGCGCAGGACGGTGCCCTTGCCGAACTGGCGCGGCTGCCCCTGCCGATGGGCGCCGACAATATCGCGCGCGATGCCGAAGGCCGCTTCTGGGTTGCCGGCCATCCCCGCCTGTTCGACTTCGTCGGCCATGCCGGCGATGCCGCCAGGCCCAGCCCGGGCATGGTGGTGCGGATGACCCTGGCGGGCGAGGGCGGCGAGGTGGCCGAGATCCTGCGGGAGGACGGCACAACCCTGTCCGCGATGAGCGTGGCAGCCCCCTACGGCGCCGACAGGCTGCTGCTGGGCGGCGTCTTCGCGGACTACTTCGTGGATTGCCGGATCTCGCCGGCGGCGATGGGCAAGTGAGCCGGCCGCCGCTCAGCGCTCGGTCAGCTTGAACTCGATGCGCCGGTTCCGCGGGTCGGCGGAAGTGGTGTTGGTGTTGGCCAGCGGGTGATATTCCCCGAACCCGGCGGCTGCCAGGCGGGCCGGCGGCACTCCCTGCTCGATCAGGTAGTCGGTCACCGCCAGGGCCCGCGCCGCCGACAGGTCCCAGTTCGAGCGATAGCGCAGGTTGTTGATCGGCACGGAGTCGGTATGCCCGTCGACCCGCAGGATCCAGTTCAGTTCCGGCGGGATGGTCTTGGCGATCTCCAGCAGGGTGCGGGCCAGGGTCTGCAGCTCCTGCTTGCCTTCCGGGCCGATATCGGCGGAGCCGGAGGCGAACAGGATCTCCGACTGCAGGACGAAGCGGTCGCCGACCACCTGGACATCGGCGCGCTTGCCCAGCGCCTCGCGCAGACGGCCGAAGAACTCCGACCGGTAGCGTGACAGCTCCTCCACCTTGGCTGCCAGCGCCCGGTTCAGGCGGCGCCCCAGATCGGCGATCTGGGCCTGCGAGTCCTTGTCGCGCGCTTCCGCGATGTCCAGCGACTGGTTCAGGCGCGCGATCTCCTGGCGCAGGACCATGAGCTGCTGGTTCAACAGGTCGAGCTGGCTGCGCTGCGCGTCCGTCAGGTCGCGTTCCTTCTGCAGCGCGAGCCGTTCGGAGACCAGCAGACCCTCCAGTTCGGTGGTGCGCTCCTGCGCGGCGGCCAGGTCGATCTCCCGGTCGGTCATGCGGATCTCCGCCTCCGACAGCTCCTCGCGCACGGCTTCCAGCTCCGCCTGGCTGTCGGACAGGGCGGCGGCGGTCCGGGCTTGGTTCGCGATGCGGCGGGCCTGGTCGACCTGCAGCCTGTCGGCGCGCCCCTTTTCCGCCGCCAGCTCGGCCTCCCGCGCCTGCAGTGCCGACTCCACCCGGGCCAGCTGCGACAGCCGCTTGCGCAGCCGCGCCTCGATCTCGTCGAGCTCGGCCTGGCGCTGCTCCAGGGTGGCGCGGGCCTGGGTCAGGGCGGCGTCGCGGCTCGCCAGGTTGGCGCCCTGGGCGGTCATGTCGGCTTCCAGCCGGCGGCGGTCGTCGCGCAGCGAGTCGATGGTGTTGCGTAGTTCCACGATCAGGTCGCGGCTCTGTGCCAGATCCTGCTCGTTCTGTGCCAGCCGCGTCTCGGCGCTGCCCAGGCTGTCCTCCAGCATGCGGATCACGCCGGCCTGCCGGGCGGCGCGGCCCTCGGCGTCGCTCAGCTGGCTTTGCAGGTTCAGGATGGTGTCGCCGGCACTGCGCAGGTTCAGGGCCAGGCGGTCGCGTTCGCCGCTGGCGTCCTGCAGGGCGCGCGAGGCATCGTCCAGCGAGCTGCGCAGCTGGCTGTTCTCCTCCCGCTCCAGCGCCAGCAGGTCGGTCAGCTCCGAGATCTCGCGGTTCAGCCGGTCGAGCGCCTTGTCCTTGCCGGTGATTGCCTGGGCCAGGAAGAACTGCGCCAGCGAATAGACCACCAGCACGAAGACGATGACCATCAGCAGGGTCGACAGGACGTCGACGAAGCCGGGCCAGGCGTCGATCTGCCGGCGGGCCTTGCGCGAGCGGCTCATCGATGGCCCTGCGCCGCCGCGTGGGCCGCCCCTTGCGCTGCCGCGTGGATCGTCTGTCCTGGACCCGTCATGTCGTCACGCGGCCCGCTAGTGGTCGCGATTGCGGCGCGTCTCCTCGGCCATGGCGGCCAGGGTGCGGGCCAGCAGTTTGATCTCGGCGCGGATATCCTCGACGACCTGCGTGCGGCCGATCGACATCTCCTCCAGCGCCCGGCCGAGATAGACGTCGATGTTGCGCAGATGGTTCCGGCTGGCCTGGTCCAAGCCGCCGCTGCTCTCGCCCATCCCGGCGAGGCGGGTCAGCACCGGCTTCATCTCGATCTGGTGCTCGGCCAGCTTGGCCAGCAGGGATTGCTCCGCGCGCATCTGGTCGGTCAGCGCCGAGAGCCGGTCGATCAGCTTGTTGATCTGCTGGTTGGCGCCGGCGCGGCCCTCTTCCGCCCGGGCCAGGGTGCGTTGCAGCGCATCCAGGCTGTCGGCGGACTGTTCCAGCAGGGCCTGGACATAGGCCGGGACGGAGCCCTCGGTCTCCACGATCGGGCCGCCGCTGGACAGCCGGGTCATGCCGGAGAGCCATTCCTCGAGCTCGTTGTAGAAGCGGTTCTGCGCCTGGCCGGCCTGCAGGTCCAGGAAGCCCAGGATCAGCGATCCGGCCAGGCCGAACAGCGAGGAGGCAAAGGCCGTGCCCATGCCGGACAGCGGCGCTTCGAGCCCCGCCTTCAGGCTGTCGAACAGGCCGAGCGCATCCTCGCCCTCGCCGATCTGCAGCGACGAGATCGTCGTGCCGACCGAACTCACCGTCTGGAGCAGGCCATAGAAGGTACCGAGCAGGCCCAGGAAGACCAGCAGCCCGATGAAGTACCGCGAGATCTCGCGCCCTTCGTCGAGGCGGCTGGAAAGCGAATCCAGGATGCTGCGCAATGCCAGTGCCGACAGGCTGCCGCGCCCGGCACGGTTCTGCAGCATGCGCGCGATCGGCGCGATCAGCGGCGGCGGGTCGGGCAGGGATATGGCGCTGGACTTCTCCGCCCGCTGGAACTGCTCCAGCCAGCCGATCTCCCGCCCCAGCATCAGCACCTGGCGGAACACCAGCACGATTCCCAGCAGCAGGACGCCGATGATCAGGCCGTTCAGCGGCACATTGGCCTGGAAGGCATCCCACAGGACGGCGTAGAGCACGCCGATGACGGCCGCCGTCGCCACCAGGAACAGCACCATGCGGATGACGAAGCGGGTCGGGCGGGTCATGCCCAGGCGGCCTTTCCGGCAGGACCGGCGGCGGGCGGACCGGTCATGACCGTCCGCTGGGCGAGATCTCGACGCGGTCCAGCGAACCGCTGCCGGTATCCCCCAGGGCCCGCACGTCGATGCGGGTCGACCGGATGCCCTGGTCGATCAGGTAGGACCGGACCGACAGCGCCCGCGACAGGGACAGGCGTCGCGCGCCGCTGGACGAGCCGCTCTCAGGCGCCTGCGCATAGGCCTTGATCTGCAACCGGTCGGTGCCGTCCTTCATGCCGGCGGCCAGGGTGGCCAGCTGCTGCTCGGCGCCCTTGCTCAGGACGGCTTCGCCGGACTTGAAGTCGATCGTGATGCCGCCGGGTTCGCCCTGTGCCTGCGGCACGGCAGGCAGGGTGCGGTCCGGGGCCGTGGCGGTGGCGGTCTGCTGCGGCGCCTCGGGCGCCGTCCGGGTCGGCGGCGCGGGCACGGTGGGCTCGCTGCGCGGCGGCGCGCTCGTTGCCGGCAGGGTGACCGACCCGGTCGTCGTCGCGGCCACCGTCGCCGGCTTGGTGCGGGGCGTCGGCGTACTGGGCGGCGGCGGCGTGCTCGGCGCGGCGGCGCCCGAAGTGGAGGCGGCCGAAGTGGAGGCGGCCGGTGTGCCGCTGCCCGAAGTGGATGTGCTGGGCGCGGACGTGCTGGGCGCGGACGTGCTGGGCGCCGGGGTTGCCGCCGCCGTCATGGTGGCGGGCTTGGCAGGGGTCGACGGCGCGGACGCTTCGGCCATCGGCTTGTCCGCCGCCATGGCCAGGCTGTCGTCCTGGCCGCGGACCTGGCTGCGCAGCACCGGTGCCGGGCTTGGCTGCGGGGCTGCGGGTCTGGCGGCCGCCTGCTGTGTCGCCGGCTTGGGCTGTGGCTTGGCGGCCGGGCGGCTGGGCGCGGTGCCGGCGGCCGGCTCCGACACCGGCCGCGTCTCGATCGCCGGCAGCGGCCGGCTGGCCGTCTGTTGCGGCGGCCGCAGGGTCACCCGGTTGCCGGCCGTCGCCGACCCGTAGCCGTCCGGACCGGGCGCGCGCAGAACGATCGGGTCCTCGTCGACCAGCGGCACCTCGCCGGGCAGCGGGGGCCGGGAGAAATAGCGCTGCGGCACGCCGGCGCCGCGCAGCGGCGGGTAGGCGGCACCCGGCGCTGCAGCGCCGCCGCCGATCGCGTTCAGGTTGACCACGACACTGCCACCGGCGCTGACCGTCTGCCCGGGGATCGCGCTCGGATAAGGTTGCGCCCCGGCCGGCGGCCGCAGGACAACCGGCCCGTCGCCATAGGCCTGCTGCGCCGCGGCGGGCAGGGCGGAGACCGCCAGGAATGCGAAGGCTGCCGCGGTCAGGGTCGCCAGGGTCGGGGCCGCCAGGGTCGGGGCCAGTCGTGGCAAGGCCTGCCCGGAGCCGCCGTCAAGACGCGGGCTCGGCATTGTGCTGCCTGTTCCGGCCCGGTCGTGCCGGCGCAGGCGACGGTTCTCATCGAACCGGAGATTCACAAAACGTATCAACAGTTTGGCGTCCTCGTCCCTGTCCGCCACGTCCCCCGCTCGAACCTGCGAACGATACCCAAGGGGCCGCGCGGGCACAACAGCGCCGCGCCGGGGCAGATCGGCCGCCCGCCGGCTCAGGCGTCCTTCAGGAGCGCCAGCAGCGGGGCGTGCAGGGCGGCGTTGGCGGCCAGGATCTCGCCGCCATCCAGCTTGGCCTCGCCGCCGCGCAGGTCCGTCACCATGCCGCCGGCCTCGCGCACCAGGACGATGCCCGCGGCGATATCCCAGGGGTTCAGGCCGCGCTCCCAGAAACCGTCATAGCGGCCCGCGGCGGTATAGGCGAGGTCGAGCGCGGCCGCGCCGAACCGGCGGATTCCCGCCACTTCCGTCATCACCGCATTCAGCTCCCGGCTGAACTGCGGCGCGTCGCCCTTGCCGTGAAAGGGGATTCCGGTCGACAGCAGCGCGTCGGGCAGGCGGCCGCGCGAGGATACCCGCATGCGGCGGTCGTTCAGATAGGCGCCCTTGCCGCGTTCCGCCCAGAACAGCTCGTCGGTGGCCGGGGCCAGGATCAGCCCGGCGATCAGTTCGCCGCGCTCCTCCACCCCGATGGAGATCGCGAAATGCGGAATGCCGTGCAGGAAGTTCGTGGTGCCGTCCAGCGGATCGACGATCCAGCGCTGCCCGGCGGGATCCTGGCTCGCGACCTCGCCGCCCTCTTCCAGCAGGAAGCCGAAGGCCGGCCGTGCCTTCGCCAGCTCGGTACGCAGGATCTTCTCGGCCTTCAGGTCCGCCATGCTGACGAAATCCGCGGGGCCCTTGCGGGAGACCTGCAGGTTCGCGACCTCGCCGATGTCGCGGTTCAGGCCGCGCGCCGCCATGCGGGCGGCCTTCTCCATGACATTGATCAGGGGGGGCTTTATCGACATTGCGGCAGGTGACCCTTCATTCGGCGTTCGTCATGCGGCGCGCGCGCTTCGGGAAAGCCGCGCGCGCCCTTTCCAGCGTCGCCACCGGGCTTGTCCCGGTGGTCGATGTCGATGCCCGCCCCAATCCATCGAGCATGGCGACTATTGCGCATGGTGGCACCATGGGCCCGCGGGACAAGCCCGCGGGCGACGAGTGGGGCGGCGGGGCTCAGCTATCGTTCTTTGCCAGCGCCGCCGCAAACCCGGCCATGGCATCGGCACCGCGATCCCACACCTGCGGATCCGGCAGGATGAAATCGGCGCCGGCCCGTGCCAGGCGGATCGCCAGGTCGGCCGAGCCGATCCAGGCGGCGATGCACGGCACCTCCATCAGCGGTGCCCACCAGCCGATCAGTTCGGCGACCTCGTCCTCCGATCCGGCGAAGGCGACGGCGTCGGCGCCGGCATCGGCGGCCTCCATCGCGGCATGGCGCGAGCCGCCGCAATAGGCCACCAGCATGCCGTTCGGCCCCAGGGCCCGGCGCCAGTCCGCGATCTCCGCCGGCCCCAGGCCCGCATCCCGCAAATAGACGCCGTCCGCGCCGACCCGGTGCGGCGCCTCGTCGGTGATCTCCAGCAGCACCGGTATGCCTTCGGCATGGGCCGCTTCGGCCAGCCGGTGGTCAAGCCGCCCGTCCGCGGTCCCGACGATCAGGCAGGCCGGGGCGAGGCGCTGGAGCAGCCCCGCCGCGCCGGCGCCCAGCCCTGCGGCGACCGCGGCCGGCAGGTGCAGCAGCAGCTGTGCCGCCACCGGCTGGCCGGCATCCGGCGTGCCTGCGCCCTGGTCCCCGTCGCTGCTGTCATCCGCCGCTGTCGACATGTTCGGATACCTGTCAGGTGCGGCCGGGAGCGCAGCCGCAGGGATCAGTCCTGCCCCTTGTAGATCTTCACCAGGCTGTCCAGCATCGCGCGCGCATCGTCGCGCTGCCGCTGGAAGGTGTTCCGGCCGATGATCGAGCCGTTGCCGCCGCCGTCGCGGATCGCGCGGGCATCGTCGAACACGGCATTCTCGCCCTTGCTGGCGCCGCCGGAGAAGACCACGAGACGCCGCCCGTTGAACAGCGACTGCACGACATGGCGGACCCGCGCCGCCGGCGTGGAGATGTCGATCTTCTCTTTCTCGTAGACCTTCCTGGCGTCCGGGTTTTCCAGGTTCGCGCCGGGCAGCTTCACCTTGATGATATTGGCGCCCAGGAGGGCGGCCATATGGGCCGCATAGGCCACGATGTCGACCGCCGTCTCGCCCTCCTTTGACAGGTCGCCGCCGCGCGGATAGGACCAGACGACCACCGCCAGGCCGACCGAGCGGGCCTCCTCGGCCATCTCGCGCACGGTCTCCATCATCTCGTAGCAGGAATCGGAGGACGGGTAGATCGTGAAGCCGACGGCCGAGCAGCCCAGCCGCAGCGCATCGGTCACCGAGGCGGTGACCGCCTGGGTCGGCGCATCCTTGTCGCGCGACAGGGAATTGGCGCTGTTCATCTTCAGGATCATCGGCACCTGGCCGGCAAAGCTGTCGGCGCCGGCCTCCAGCATGCCCAGCGGCGCGGCATAGGCGTTCAGGCCGGCATCGATCGCCATCTGGAAATGATAATGCGGGTCATAGGCCGCCGGGTTCGGCGCGAAGCTGCGCGCGGGGCCATGCTCGAAACCCTGGTCCACCGGCAGGATCACCATCTTGCCGGTGCCGCCCAGCCGCCCCGCCATCAGGATGCGGGCCAGGTTGGCCTTGGTGCCGGGCGTGTCGGCCTCGTACCAGGACAGGATCTCGCGGACCTTGCGTGTCGTCTTCATGTTCGTCTCCCCCTCAGGGCTCGAAATGCGGTGCTGCGCGCCGGCCGGGCCCCGCGGGGCCCGAAGGCGGCAGCGATCAGGGACGCTGGCCGCGTGCGGCCGCCAGGGCGGCGATGCCGGGCAGGTCGCGGCCTTCCAGCCACTCCAGGAAGGCGCCGCCGGCGGTGGACAGATAGGTGAAACCGGCCCCGGCGCCGGACGCGGCCAGCGCCGCCAGGGTATCGCCGCCGCCCGCGATGCTGCGCAGGCGGCCGTCGCGGGTCAGCGCGGCCGCGGCTGCGGCCACCCGGTTGGTGCCATCGTCGAAGGGCGGGACCTCGAAGGCGCCGAGCGGGCCGTTCCAGACCAGGGTCCGGACCTCCTCCAGCTCGGCCACGAGCCGCGCCACGGACTGCGGGCCGATGTCCAGGATCATCGAATCGTCAGGCACCGCATCCAGCGCAACCGCGCGCGATGCGGCACCCGGCGCCAGTTCCGTCGCCACCACGGCATCGCTCGGCAGCAGGATCCGGCAGCCGGCGGACTCGGCGGTGGCCAGGATCTGGCGCGCGGTATCGGCCATGTCGCGTTCGCAGAGGCTGCGGCCGATGGCATGGCCCTGGGCGTAGAGGAAGGTGTTGGCCATGCCGCCGCCGATCACCAGGCGATCCACCTTGCGGCAGAGATGGGTCAGCACCGCCAGCTTGGTGGAGACCTTGGCGCCGCCGACCAGGGCCATCAGCGGCCGTTCCGGATGCTCCAGCGCGCCGATCACCGCCCGCAACTCCGACTCCATCAGCCGCCCGGCCACGGCCGGCAACAGCCTGGCCAGCTCCGCCGTCGAGGCATGGGCGCGATGCGCCGCGGAGAACGCGTCGTTGACGTAGATATCGCCCAGCGCGGCGAGGCTCGCGGCGAAGGCCGGGTCGTTGTTCTCCTCCGCCGCATGGAAGCGGAGATTCTCCAGCAGCAGGACCTCGCCGGGGGCCAGCGCGGCCACCGCCGCCTCGGCCGCCGGGCCGATGCAGTCCGCCGCGAAGGCGACCTTGCGGCCCAGGCACTGCTCCAGCGCCGCATGGACGTGGCGCAGCGACATCTCCGGCACGACCCGGCCCTTCGGCCGGTCGAAATGCGACAGCAGCACCACCCTGGCCTTGCGGCCGGCCAGTTCCGCGATGGTGCCGCGGATCCGCTCGATCCGTGCGGTTTCGCGGACATGCTCGCCGTCCCGCGGGACGTTCAGGTCGACCCGCACCAGCACCCGCCGGCCCTCGACCTCGATATCGTCCAGGGTGTCGAAGCCCAGGTCGATCGGGCCCGCCGCCGGCTCCATCGTCATGCGTCCCGGCCCGTCGCGCTCAGAGCAGGCCGCCCATATGGGCGGCGGTGTCCAGCATGCGGTTCGAGAAGCCCCATTCATTGTCGTACCAGCTGAGGACCCGCACCAGGCCGCCATCGACCACCTGGGTCTCGTTCAGGTCCACGGTCGAGCTGACCGGCGAATGGTTCAGGTCGATCGAGACCAGCGGCTCGCCGGTATAGGCCAGGACACCTTTCAGCGGGCCGTCCGCCGCCGTCTTCAGCGCCGTGTTCACCGCCTCGACATCGGTCGGCGCGGCGGGCACGAAGACCAGGTCGACCAGCGACACGTTCGGGGTCGGCACGCGGACGGCGGTGCCGTCCAGCTTGCCCTTGAGCTCCGGCAGGACCAGGGCGACGGCACGGGCGGCGCCGGTGGAGGTCGGGATCATCGACATGGCGGCGGAGCGGCCGCGCTGCAGGTCCTTGTGCATGGTGTCCAGGATCACCTGGTCGTTGGTATAGGCATGGACCGTGGTCATGAAGCCGCGCTCGATGCCGACGGCCTTGTTCAGCACCGCAGCGACCGGCGCCAGGCAGTTGGTGGTGCAGGACGCGTTGGAGACCACCTTGTGCTCCGCGGTCAGCTTCTCGTGGTTGACGCCGTAGACGACAGTCAGGTCGGCGCCGGTCGCCGGGGCGGAGACCAGGACCCGCTTCGCGCCGGCCTCCAGATGGCCGGCGGCCTGCTCCCGGCTGGCGAAGCGACCGGTGCATTCCAGCACGATATCGACGCCGAGCTCTTTCCAGGGCAGCTGGGTCAGCTTCGGCTCCGCCGTCACCTTGACCCAGCCCTGCCCGGTATCCATCCGGTCGCCGTCGACCTTCACCTCGCCGGGGAACCGGCCATGCACCGAATCGTAGCGCAGCAGATGGGCATTGGTCTCGATCGGGCCCAGGTCGTTCACGGCCACGACCTTCAGGTCGCTGCGGCCGGATTCCATCAGGGCGCGATAGACCAGGCGGCCGATCCTGCCGAATCCGTTGATCGCGATGGTGGTTGTCATGGCTGTCTCCGAATGTCCTGCGCCGGTTGCGGATCCGGCGGTTCTTGTAGCAGCGGGTCATGCCCGGGCGCGGGTGCCGGGCCGCGGCAGGTTGCTCGCCCGTACCCCGGGGCGGGGGCTTGGACCGGCAGGAAGTGGGCGTCTCTTAATTCGTAACGGCCGGCCCGACAAGGCGATTTGCGCCGGGACCCGCCCTGCAGCCGGCTGGCGGCCGGGCCTCAGCCATCCTCCGACAGCCGCTGCCGCACGCCCTCCGCCAGCGCCTCCGCGGTAATCCCGAAATGCGCATAGAGTTCCTCGTAGGGGGCCGAGGCGCCGAAACCGGTCATCCCGACGAACGGGCCGTCGCCGATCAGCCGGTCCCAGCCCAGGCGGATCGCCGCCTCGACCGCGGCACGCACCACGCCACGCTCGCCGGCGGCCAGCACCGTGTCGCGATAGGACCGGTCCTGCGCCAGGAACAGCTCGTGTGACGGCACGGAGACGACCCGGGTGGGCATCCCGCCGGCCTGCAGCAGGTCGCGCGCCGCCATGGCGATCGACACTTCCGACCCGCTGCCCAGCAGCACGGCGCGCGGCGGGCCACCCTGGGCCTCCGCCAGGATATAGGCGCCGCGCGCCGCGGCATTCTCCTGCAGGCCCTCGGGCCGGGCCTGGGCAGGCACGCCCTGCCGGGTGGTGACCAGCACGCAGGGCCCGTCCTTGCGGTGCAGGGCGGTGTGCCAGCATTCGACCGTTTCCAGCGCGTCGGCCGGCCGCATCACCACCAGTCCCGGGATCGCACGCAGGGCGGCGAGCTGCTCGACCGGCTGGTGGGTCGGCCCATCCTCGCCCAGCCCGATGGAATCGTGGCTCATCACGTAGATCGCCGGCTGGTGCATCAGGGCGGCCAGGCGGATCGCCGGCCGGCAATAGTCGGTGAACACCAGGAAACTGCCGCCATAGGGACGGACGCCGCCATGCAGGGTCATGCCGTTCATCGCCGCGGCCATGCCGTGCTCGCGCACGCCGTAATGCATGTAGTTGCCGCTGAAATCGCCTGCGCTCACCGGCCGGTGGGCCGCCACCTTGGTACCGTTCGAGCCGGACAGGTCCGCGGAGCCGCCGAGCAGCGAGGGCATGTTCGGGACCAGGGCCGCCAGCACCTTGTTGGTGCTCTGCCGGGTCGCCAGCTTCGGCATCGACTGGCGGAACTCCGCCGCGATCTCCGCCAGGGCGCGATCGGCCGATGCAGGGACGTTGTGCTGCAGATCCTCCAGGAAGCTCTCCCGGCGCACCGGCGGTGACGCGGCCAGGCGGTCCTGCCAGGCCTGGCGAGCCGCCTCGCCCTTCGTGCCGATGCGGCGCCAGGCCGCCAGGATATGCTCCGGGACCGCGAAGGGCGGATAGGGCCAGCCCAGGGCCTCGCGCACCGCCTGCACCTCTGCGCTGCCCAGCGGCGCGCCGTGGGAATCGGCGGTGCCGCCCTTGTTCGGCGCGCCGCGCCCGATCTCGGTGCGGCAGGCGACCAGGCTGGGGCGGTCATCGGCGCGCGCGGCGTCCAGCGCGGCGGAGACCTGCGCCTGGTCATGGCCGTCGACCGCCCGCACGTCCCAGCCCAGGGCGGAGAACCGCGAAAGCTGGTCGTCGCTGACCGACAGGTCGGCATCGCCGTCGATGGTGATCCGGTTGTCGTCCCACAGGACGATCAGGCGGCCGAGCTGCAGATGCCCCGCGAGCGATGCCGCCTCGTGGCTGATCCCCTCCATCAGGCAGCCGTCGCCGGCAATCACGTAGGTCCAGTGGTCCACCAGCTCGCGGCCGTAGCGGGCGGCCAGCAGCCGTTCGGCCAGGGCCATGCCCACGGCATTGCCCAGCCCCTGGCCCAGCGGCCCGGTCGTGGTCTCCACCCCCGCGGCGCAGCCGATCTCGGGATGGCCCGGCGTGCGCGACCCCAGCTGCCGGAACCGGCGGATCTCGTCGATGCCGATATCCGGATAGCCGGTCAGGTAGAGCAGGGCATAGAGCAGCATCGAGCCGTGGCCGGCGCTGAGCACGAACCGGTCGCGATCCGGCCAGGCCGGGTCCCGCGGGTCGAAACGCAGATGGTCGCGGAACAGGACGGTGGCGACATCGGCCATGCCCATCGGCATGCCGGGATGGCCGCTGTTCGCCGCCTCTACGGCATCCATGGCCAGGACGCGGATGGCATTGGCCAGGTCCGTGTCGGCGACGGGCTTGTCCTCCGCCTCGACGGTTTCGAGGCTGCCGCCGGGCGCGTTGCCGGAGGGGGAAGCGGTCCGCTGGGTCATCGTTCGATCTGCCTTGCCGGGGTCGGGTGGATGGGGTCGACGAAACGGCCTGCTTTATGAACCCTGCGGCGCAGAGGTCAACCGGCCTCCTGCCGGAATGGCGGTGCCGGGCCGAATCGGGGGACTATGCCGCACCGGGAAATGACCGTCCGGAATCGGGAACGGATTGACCTGGGGACGGGGCTGCCAATACTCTGTGGGTAGAAGGCTGTCGATCCGCCAGATATAGCGGGTATGCGGGGCCTGCCGCCAGTTCCGTGCCAGTCGGGCGGCCGGGCGGGGCCGCCGCCTCCCTGCCGGGCACCGGCAGCCGCCGCCGGCCGGACCGGCGGCAATGCGGGCCGCGACGCCGCTGGCGCGACGTGCCGCAACCCGGCTGCGACCGGGCGATCTGTACCAAGGATGAACTGACGCCGATGGATCCCGATCTGCCAGGTTCCGATTCCGCCGAGCCGCGGCCCGGTGCCGATGGCCCGACCGCGGCCGCGACACCCACCGCGGCCACGATGCCCACCGCGGCCACGATGCCCTGGGACCGCCTGGAGGCGGCGCTGGCGGCATTGGAGGCGGCGCTGGCCGCCCAGAAGAGCCGTGCCGACGGCAGGATTGCCGAGCTGCGGCGGGAGCTCGACGAGATGAAGGCGGAGAATGCCCGCCTCGCGGCCCTGCTGAAGGCGGAGCAGTCGCGGGTGCAGCGGCTGGAGGATCTGACCTCGGCGGTGTCGGGCCGGGTCGATTCCGCTATCGGTGAGCTGGAATCGATCCTCGAGCCTTAGGGCGTCCGGCCGGGCCGCCATACCGAAACGCCGCCATACAGATATGAAGGAAGCAAGCTCGTGATGGAGGATCGCAAGGGCGGCACCGGACAGGTCCGGGTGACGATCAATGGCCGCCACTACAAGATCGGCTGCGATGCGGGCGAGGAATCGCGGATCGTGGAGTTGGGGCAGTATCTGGACAGCCGGGTGGCGGAACTGGCCAGCCGGGTCGGGCAGGTCGGCGACGAGCGGTTGCTGCTGATGGCCGCGCTGGTGCTGGCCGACGACCTGGCGGAGGCCGTGGCCGACCTGGACGCCGCCCGCCAGGCGCCGGCGGAAGCCGTGGCGCCGCCGGCCGGCATGGCCGACGACGCCTCCCTCGAACGGATGAATCGGCTGGCCGCGCGCGTCGAGGATATTGCCGCGCGGGTTGCGAGCGCCTAGGTTAGCAGCGGACGGGTTTTCTTCCCGGTTCGTGAGGTTGCTTGATTCCCTGGGGCCAATGTTCGTTCTCTAGGGAGCTGTCCCTGGCCGGGCCGTGGTCCGGTTATACGGCGCCCACCTGGTTATCCAGGCCACAGAGGATGTAGCTCATACCCACGGCCATGGTGGTGCCCGTCCACAGATTTCTCGGTTGCTGCCCTGGCGGCAATCGCCGCCGGCCGGCCGGCGGCCCGGTTCTCCGGCCGCGCGGTGCGCCATGCCGGCTGACGGCCTGACCGCCGCGAAGCGCCGCCTGCGGCTCGCCATGCGCGGACTGCGGCGGGCAGGCTTCCGGCCCTGGCACGGGCAGTCCGCCGCAGACCTCCTTCGGCACGCGGTCCTGCCGTCAGGCAGTGGCGCCAGCGCTGATATCGCTGGCCCGGATACCGCTGGCCGGGATATCGCGGGCCCGGATATCGTTGGCCCGGGCATCGTTGCCGGCTATTGGCCGATGCCGGGCGAGGCCGATCCCCTGCCGGCGCTGCGCATGCTTGCCGGACATGGCTGGCGGACGGTCCTGCCCGATATCGTGAATCTCGACGGCCCGGGTGGCATCCGGGCAGGCCGGCTGGAGTTCCGGTCCTGGCCGGTGGCGCGGGGCGCGCCGCCGCCGGGCGCCTTCGGGATCCCGGCGCCGCCGCCGTCGGAGCCGGCGCTGCGGCCGGACCTGGTCCTGGTGCCGCTGCTGGCGGCGGACCCTGCGGGCCGCCGCCTGGGCCAGGGCGCCGGTTTCTACGACCGGGCGCTGGCGGCGCTGCGACAGGACGGCCGGCCGGTGCTGGCCGTCGGCTGGGCGATGTCGGCGCAGGTGCTGCGCCGGGTGCCCGACGGGCCCGCGGACATGCCGCTGGACTGGATCGTGACGGAACGGCGGGCGGTGCGATGCCGCCGGCAGGAAAGGACGCCATGAGGCTCTTGTATCTCGGGGATGTCGTCGGACGCAGCGGCCGCGAAGGTGTCGTCGCGCATCTGCCAGGGCTGCTGAAGCGGCTGTCTCCGGAATTCGTGGTCGTGAACGGCGAGAATGCCGCCGGCGGCTTCGGCATCACGGCGAAGATCTGCGAGGAGCTCTATGCCGCGGGCGTCGGCTGCGTGGTGACCGGCAACCATGTCTGGGACCAGAAGGAGACATTGGCCTATATCGACGGCGATCCGCGCCTGTTGCGGCCGATGAACTTTCCCGCCGGCACGCCGGGCCGCGGCGCGGCCGAGTTCCGCGGCCGCAATGGCGAGCGTGTGGCCGTCCTGCAGGTGATGGGCCGGCTGTTCATGGAGACCCTGGACGACCCCTTCACGGCGGTGGAGGAGGCGCTGGCCCGCCATCCGCTGGGGCCGATGGGGGGTGGCTACGACTTCGTGCTGCTCGATGTGCATGCCGAGGCCACATCGGAGAAGATGGCCCTGGGCCACCTGGCCGATGGCCGGGCCTCCCTGGTCTGCGGCACCCATACGCATGTGCCGACCTCCGACCACCAGATCCTGCCGGGCGGCACCGCCTACATGACCGATGCCGGGATGTGCGGCGACTACGATTCCGTCATCGGCATGGACAAGGCCGAGCCGCTGCGCCGGTTCCGGCGCAAGACCCCCGGCGGGCGGTTCGAGCCCGCGTCGGGCGAGGCGACGGTCTGCGGGGTGTTCGTGGAGACCGAGCCGCGCAGCGGGCTGGCGCGGCGGATCGAGCCGGTGCGGGTCGGCGGCCGCCTGTCCCAGGCCGTCCCGGGAGCCGCCGGCGGCGACACGGCGGTTGACGCCGGCCGCACGGCAGCGGAATAGATGCGCCTTTCCCACTGACCGCTCCCGGACCCGCCGCGACGCTGCGGCCCCGACCGTCCGGAGGAGATTGAAGAACAGCCATGGCCGGCCATTCACAGTTCAAGAACATCATGCACCGCAAGGGCGCGCAGGATGCCAAGCGCGCCAAGGTGTTCACCAAGCTGATCCGCGAACTGACCACCGCGAGCAAGATGGGCGGGCCGGATCCCGCGGCGAATCCGCGCCTGCGCGCCGCGGTCCTTGCGGCCCGCAATGCCAACATGCCGAAGGACACCCTGGAGCGCGCGATCAAGCGCGGCTCGGGGTCCGACGCGGAGAACTACGACGAGGTGCGCTACGAGGGCTACGGCCCCGGCGGCATCGCGGTGATCGTCGAGGCGCTGACCGACAACCGCAACCGCACGGCGTCGGAGGTGCGCTCCGCCTTTTCCAAGCATGGCGGTTCGCTGGGGGAAACGAATTCCGTCGCCTTCATGTTCGACCAGGTGGGCCAGGTCATCTACCCGCCGGAGACCGCCACCCAGGAGGCGATGTTCGAGGCCGCGCTGGAGGCCGGCGCTTCCGATTGCGGCTTCGATGCCGAGGAAGGGCATGAGGTGATCTGCGCCGCCGACGAATTCAACGAGGTGCGCGACGCGCTGGAACAGGTCCATGGCCCGGCGAAGACCGCCCGGCTGACCTGGAAGCCGCAAAATACCGTCCTGGTAGATGACGAGAAGGCCGAATCGCTGTTCAAGATGCTGGATGTGCTGGAAGACAGCGACGATGTGCAGCAGGTCTACGCCAATTTCGAGATCTCCGACGCGGTCCTGGAGAAGCTGGCCGGCTGACCCGCGGCCGGCGGGCGCCGGCTATGGTCGCGGCGTCGTGGTAGCGCGGCGGTGGTAGCGCGGCGGCCGGTGCTGATCCTGGGCCTCGATCCCGGGCTGCGGCATACCGGCTGGGGGCTGATCGAATCCGAGGGGACGCGGATCCGGCATCGCGGCCATGGCGTGCTGCATGTCGATGCCGCGCAGCCCCTGTCGGACCGCCTGGCGGCGCTCTATGCCGGACTGAAGGAAGTGGTCGAGTCCCTGGCGCCCGATGAGGCGGCGGTGGAAGAGACCTTCGTGAACCGCAACCCGGTGTCGACGTTGAAGCTCGGCCAGGCCCGCGGCGTGGTGCTGCTGGTGCCGGCGCTGGCGGGGCTTCCGGTGGCGGAATACCCGCCCAACCTGGTGAAGAAGACGGTGGTCGGCACCGGCCATGCCGCAAAGGAACAGATCCTGACAATGGTGAAGGTGCTGCTGCCCGGTTGCGGGGTCACCGTCGGCGATGCCGCGGATGCCCTGGCGGTGGCGATCTGCCATGCGCAGCACCGCCGCCATGCGGCGCTGGCCGGGGTCGCGCCATGATCGGCCGCCTGGTCGGCCAGGTCGCTGACTGGGACGCCGACGGCGTGCTGTTCGACGTCGGCGGCGTCGGCTACGAGGTCGCCTGCGCGCCCCCGACCGTGGAGGCCCTGCGCGCGATGCCGGCGCCGGTCACCCTCTGGGTCGTCACCGAGGTGCGCGAGGATGCCTTCGACCTCTACGGCTTCCGCAATCGCGAGGAAAAGGTCTGGTACGGCGTCCTGCGCGGTGTGCAGGGGGTCGGGCCGCGGGTCGCCCTGGCGCTGCTGGCCACCCTGCGGCCGGAGGCCCTGCTGCTGGCCCTGGGCAGCGGCGACCGGGCGGCGCTGACCCGCGCGTCGGGCGTGGGGCCGAAGCTGGCCGCCCGGCTGGTCACCGAGCTGAAGGACAAGGTCGGCGCCATGGCGCTGGCGGGTCCGGTCGCCGCCGCCGCCGGCGGCGCCGGCCCGGCAGCACCGGCCGGCCCGCCACCGGATGCCGGCGACGGTGTCGTCGCCGATGCCGTGTCGGCTCTGACCAACCTGGGCTATGGCCGGTCCGACGCGTTCCGCGCCGTCGGCGCGGAGCGCCAGGCGCAGGGCGAGGAGGCCTCGCTGAATGCGCTGATCCGGGGCAGCCTGAAACGGCTGTCGACGCAATGAGCCGGGCCGCGACATGACCGAGCCGACGGCGCAGGACCGCATGGTGAGCGCCGCGACCCAGGACGGCGACGGGCTGGACGCGGTGCTGCGGCCGCAGACCCTGCGGGAGTTCGTCGGCCAGCGGCAGGTCTGCGAGAATCTCGGCGTCTTCGTGGAGGCCGCGCGCCGGCGGCGCAGCTCCCTGGATCATGTGCTGTTCGTCGGGCCGCCCGGCCTGGGAAAGACCACCCTGGCGCAGATCGTCGCGCGGGAACTGGGGGTCAGCTGCCGCGTTACCCACGGGCCGGTGATCACCAAGGCCGGCGACCTTGCCGCCCTGCTGACCAACCTCGAAGAACGCGACGTGCTGTTCATCGACGAGATCCACCGGCTCTCTCCGGGGGTGGAGGAAGTGCTCTACCCGGCGATGGAGGATTTCCAGCTCGACCTGATCATCGGCGAAGGCCCGGCCGCCCGGTCGGTGCGGATCGACCTGCCGCGCTTCACCCTGGTGGGTGCGACCACCCGCCTGGGCCTGCTGACGACACCCCTGCGCGACCGCTTCGGCATCCAGCACCGCCTGGAATTCTACAGCGTGGCGGAATTGGTGACGGTGGTGCGCCGGGCGGCGCAGATCGAAGGCGTGGCCCTGACCGACGATGGCGCGCAGGAGATCGCGCGCCGTGCCCGCGGCACGCCGCGGATCGCCGTGCGCCTGCTGATGCGGGTGCGCGACTTCGCCCTGGTCGCCGGGGCCGCGCAGGTGGATCGCGCCGGCGCCGATGCCGCGTTGCAGCGGCTGGATGTCGACCAGCTGGGGCTGGACAGCATGGACCGGCGCTACCTGAAGGTCGTCGTCGTCGATTTCGGCGGCGGCCCGGTCGGCGTGGAGACCATCGCGGCATCGCTGTCGGAACCGCGCGACGCCATCGAGAGCATCATCGAGCCCTATCTGATCCAGCAGGGCATGCTGCAGCGGACGCCGCGCGGGCGGGTCGCGACCGCGGCTGCCTTCGGCCATCTGGGACTGCCCGCGCCGGCGCGCGATCCGGCCGCGTTCGCCGCCGCGCTGCAGGCGGACCTGCCGCTGGCGCCCGGTGCCGGCGATGGCGAAAGCGATGACTGAATCGGTGCCGGCAGCAGCCGACGGCGAAGGGCGAATCGATGGCGATCGCCACCTGTTCGACCTGCGCGTCTATTGGGAGGATACCGATGCCGGGGGGATCGTCTATCACGCCAATTATTTGCGCTTTTTCGAGCGCGCCCGCAGCGACCTGCTGACCTGCCTGGGAATCCGCCAGCAGGCGCTGCTGCGGGACAAGGGCCTGGCTTTCGCGGTGACCGGCATGAACCTGCGCTTCCGGCGCCCGGCGAAGCTGGAGGACAGGCTGACGGTCGCCACGCGGCTGGAGGCGCTGGGCGGCGCCAGCATGACCCTGGACCAGACGGCGCTGCGCGGCGGTGCGGAAGTGCTGGTACAGGCGCAGGTCCGTGCCGCCCTGATCGACCGCGACGGCCGCCCGCGCCGCCTGCCGGACCACATTTCGGCCGCATTCGCGCCAGTGGCCGCCACACTTTCACCAAATTCTTCGCAGATTTCTGACACACAGCAGATGCTGAGGCGAGGGCATGGAAACTGAAGTCATCGGGGCCGGGGCAAGCGCAGTCAGCAGCTTGTCGATTTGGACCCTGTTCTTTGAAGCCGACATTGTCGTCAAGCTGGTCATGATCGGCCTTCTTTTCGCCTCGGTCTGGGTTTGGGCGATCGTATTCGAGAAGCTGTTCCGCTTCCGCCGGGTCAATCGGGAAGCCGATGCCTTCGAGCAGGAGTTCTGGTCCGGCGGCTCGCTGGAGGATCTGTACGACCGGATCGCCGGAAATCCGGGCCATCCGCAGGCGGCGCTGTTTGCCGCCGCGATGCGCGAATGGCGCCGGTCCGCCGAACGCGGCCTGGTCCGGATGTCCAATGCCGGTTCGCTGAAGGAGCGGATCGAGCAGGTCATGCAGGTCACCCGCGACCGGGAACTGACCCGGCTGGAAAAGCAGCTGGGCGTCCTGGCGACGATCGGCTCGACGGCGCCCTTCGTCGGCCTGTTCGGCACGGTCTGGGGCATCATGAACGCCTTCACCTCGATCGCGGCGAGCCAGAACACCTCGCTGGCGGTCGTCGCGCCCGGCATTGCCGAGGCCCTGTTCGCCACCGCGCTGGGCCTGCTGGCCGCCATTCCGGCGGTCGTCGCCTACAACAAGCTGAACGGCGACCTGGACCGCTATGCCGGCCGCCTGGAAGGCTTTTCCGGCGAGTTCGGAGCGATCCTGTCGCGGCAGCTTGACGAGGAAGCGGTGGCGGCCTGATGGGAGCGCAGCTTTCGGGTGGCGGCGGGCGCCGGCGGGGCCGGCGCCGCGGCAACCAGATGAGCGAGATCAACGTTACCCCCTTCGTGGACGTGATGCTGGTCCTGCTGATCGTCTTCATGGTGACGGCGCCGCTGCTGACGGTCGGCGTGCAGGTGGACCTGCCGAAGAGCGAGGCGCCGAACCTGCAGGGCTCCGACGAGCCGTTGACGGTCACCATCGATTCCGCGGGCCTGGTCTATATCCAGGAGACCGAAGTCCCGCAGGAGGAACTTGGCCCGCGCCTGAAGGCGATCGCCGGCGAGGCGCCGGACCGGCGGATCTTCGTGCGTGGCGACCAGGCGATCAATTACGGCCAGGTGGTCCAGGTCATGGGGGTCATCAACCAGGCCGGCTTCAAGCGGGTCGCGCTGATTGCCCAGGCGCCGCGCCGCGGCCAGTGATCCGGTGCCGCGCCGCGCGGCCCGGAATGTGCCGGCCAGGAATGCCGGTTGTGTAGAGATTGGGTGCAGGCTTGGCAGCGGTGCCTGTGCCGGTTTCGCCGTGAGGAAGTGCTGACGTGCGCATCCGCGCCTATATCCTGTCTGTGCTGCTGCATGTGGCCGTGCTGCTGCTCACCCTGACCGGCCTCAGCCTCTGGCCGAAGGAACCGCCGGTGCCGGAGGAGACCTTCACGGTCGAATTCGGGGCGGTGGCCGAGCTTGAGCAGGTCGCCGAGGTGCAGGCGCCATTGCCGGAGAAGGACGTGCCCTTGCCCAAGGCGAAACCGTCCCAGGTGGTGGCCGCTGCGCCGTCGGCGCCGGTCGTCGACAAGGTGACGGCCTCCCCCGAGACGCGCCCGGCCGATACCGCGCCGGCCCCGAACATCCCGCAACCCCGGCTGAACGCGGAGCGTGTGCCCGAACCGCCGAGCCCGCAGACGGTCGAGGCGGCGCGTGCGGCGTCGCGCGACGCGCCGCAGCCCTCGGCCCTGGCGGATTCTGTGACGACGCCGCGCCTGTCGACGGCGCCCGAGCCGGCGAAGGCCGATGCCCGCGCAGCGGAGACGGCGAGGGCGGCCCAGGCCGAGGGCGGTGCGCCTGCCGAGGAGGCTGCGCCGCGGGCGGAGGATGTGCCGGAGGCCGCGACGGTCAGTGCCAGCCGGGCAGCGCCGGCGAACAGCAGCAAGGCCGACAAGGCGGACAGCGAAAAGGTCGCCGCCCTGCAACCTGTCGAGAAGCCGCAGGAGCGGCAGCCCGAGCCGAAGGAACCGGTGAAGGCGGCGGAACCGCCGAAGCCCGTACCGGTTACCAGTGAGCAAGCCGACCGGGCGAAGGCCCCGGAGCCTGAGCAGAAGGCGCAACCGGTCAAGGAAGCGGCGCAGCCGGAACAGCAGGTTGCCGCCGTTCCGAAGGCGCCGGCAGAGCCGCAGAAAGTGGAACCGCCGCCGCCGGATGCGGCGCTGACCGAAGCCGTGCCGCGCCCGAAGTCCAGGCCGAAGCAGTTGGAAGTGGCGACGGCGCCGCAGAAGACCCGGCCGGAGCCGCCGAAGACGGAAGACAAGCCGAAGAAGGACGATTTGAACCTGGATCGTCTCTCGGCCCTTCTCGACAAGCGGCTGGACAACAATGCGGATGTCCGGCGGGACGAGGAGAATGCGGCGCCGAAGCGGTCGGACACGGTGGTGCGGCAGACCCGCGACGCGCCGCTGTCCAGCACGCCGCTGTCGTCGAGCGAGCTGGCCGCGATCCGCGGGCAATTCGAGCGGTGCTGGAACCCCCCGACCGGTGCCCGGGACGCCCGCGACCTGATTGTCGTGGTCCGGATCTGGCTGCGGCAGGACGGGACCCTGCAGCGCGAGCCGGTGGTCGTCAATCAGGGGCCTTCGGGCGATCAGTTCTGGCGTGCGGCGGCCGAGAGTGCCGTGCGCGCCGTGCGAAAATGCGAACCAGTTCAGGGCTTGGATCCAGGAAAGTATGACCGATGGCGCGATATAGAACTGACGTTCAATCCACGAGACATGCTGGGCTGATTCCGGTCCGGCGGGCGACCGCCGCAATCCGGGCCGAAGGGCAGGCTGCGGCCTGGCGAGCCGGGCTGGCGCTGGCGGCGGCCACCTTGCTGGCGGTCTGCCTTCTGCTCCTGTCCGGTGCGGCCAGGGCGCAGACGACGGCGAACGATGGCGCGGCACGCGGCGATGACGGGCTGCTGCGCATCGACATCACGCGCGGCAATGTCCAGCCGCTGCCGATCGCGATCTCCGACTTCGACGGCAGCGACAGCACCGCCCGGCAGCGCGGCGCGAACATCGCAGCGGTGGTGCGGGCGGACCTTGAGCGGTCCGGCCTGTTCGCGCCGCTGGATCCGAAGGCCCATATCCAGCAGCCGCAGGAGATGCGGGGCTCGCCGAATTTCCGGGACTGGCGGGTGCTGAATGCCGTCGCCCTGGTGACCGGCCAGACCGAGCTGCAGGGCGATGGCCGCCTGCGCACCGAATTCCGCCTCTGGGACGTGCTGGCGGAGAAGCAGCTGACCGGCCTCGCCTTCTTCACCACGCCGGAGAACTGGCGCCGGGTGGCGCACCTGATTGCCGATGCGATCTACGAGCGGCTGACGGGCGAGGAGGGCTATTTCGACACCCGGATCGTCTATGTCGCCGAATCCGGGCCGGCGACGCAGCGGGTGAAGCGGCTGGCGATCATGGATCAGGACGGCGAGAACCACCGCTTCCTGACGGACGGCAAGTTCCTGGTGCTGACCCCGCGCTTCAGCCCGACCCGGCAGGAGATCACCTACCTGTCCTATTTCGGCGACCGGCCGCGGGTCTATCTGTTCAACATCGACACCGGGCGGCAGGAGCTGGTGGGCGACTTCCCCGGCATGACCTTCGCCCCGCGCTTCTCGCCCGACGGCAATTCCGTGGTGATGTCCATGGCGTCCGACGGCAATTCGGAGGTCTATACGATGGATCTGCGGACCCGCCAGAAGCGCAGGCTGACCTACGATCCGGGCATCGACACCTCGCCCTCCTACTCGCCGGACGGCCAGCAGATCACCTTCAATTCCGACCGGTCGGGCGGAAAGCAGATCTATGTCATGAACATCGATGGCAGCGACCAGCGGCGGATCAGCTTCGGCGACGGCCTGTATTCCACGCCTGTCTGGTCGCCGCGCGGCGATCTCATCGCCTTTACCAAGGAGAAGGGCGGCCAGTTCCATATCGGCGTCATGCGCACCGACGGCAGCGGCGAGCGCCTGCTGTCCAGCAGCCGCAATGTGCAGGAAGCGCCGACCTGGGCGCCCAACGGGCGGGTGCTGATGTACTACCGGGAATCGCCGTCCGATGCGAGCGGCCGTGGCAAGAGCGCGCGCCTCTGGTCGATCGACCTGACCGGCTTCAACGAGCGTCAGGCGGTGACCCCGATCGATGCGTCCGATCCCGCCTGGTCGCCGCCGGCGCCCCTGTCACAGTAAACAGCCCAAATTACCCCAGAAGTAGCGGCAGAAACGCAACAGCGCGCGACGAAGTGGTAAAGATCGCATTGCCAATGCGAACCGGCTGGTGCTATCACCGTTATTACGCGCGCCGGCTCAATGGAACTTGGCGATCACGGGGGACCGATGGCCGGGGTACTTAGGTGCCGTGGGCGTGGGCCCGGCGTGGTCCGGTTTACCACGTGGCGCGGCTGCGTGATCGAGCAGTTAACGGAGATATCAGCCATGCGCGTACTGTCCATTGGACCCAAGATCCTGACCTTGTTTGCCGTTCTCGGCCTTGCTGCCGCGTGCGAGACCGCACCGGAGGCTTCCGGCGAGATGGTGAAGGAAGCCGTCGTCGTCGAAAGCGGCGTTGTTCCCGGGTCCGAGGAGGACCTGGTGCTGAACGTCGGCGATCGCGTCTACTTCGCCTTCGATAGCTATGCCATCCGTCCGACCGGGACGCAGGTTCTCGACCGGCAGGCCGCGTGGATGGCCCAGTATCCCCAGAACAACCTGGTGATCGAAGGGCATTGCGACGATCGCGGTACCCGCGAATACAACCTGGCACTCGGCGAGCGCCGTGCGAACGCCGTCCGCCAGTATTTGGTGTCCAAGGGCGTCGCGCCGTCCCGGCTGACGACGATCTCCTACGGCAAGGAGCGCCCGGTTGCGTTCGGCAACAACGAGGCGGCCTGGGCGCAGAATCGCCGCGGCGTTTCCGTGCTGAGCAACTAGCAAGACCTGTGTGGCGCGGCCCCGGCCGGCATTTGCCGGCGGGGGCCGCCGCTTCCAGACGACGCCGCTTGCGGCAACCGCGTACGTATACTGGCTGCAGCCGCGTTCCGGTGCAGTCGGGGCCAGCCGATCGCAGAACCGGCGGCTCCGGCACATTGCGCAGCGAAACGCGACCTCATGGCGCGGGACCGGGCCGGTCCCCGCTATTCTTTCGCCCGGCCCCAGCCACGGCCCGGCCGCCCGATGCATTGCCGGGCAGAACCGCTCCCGCTCCTCCTGCCGACTTCCGCTGCCGGCACCGCCGTGATCCGCGGCTTCGATCCCTTGCCGCTGCATTCCCGCGGCGGCCCGGGGCCGTGCCCGAAATCACTTGATCCCCGCCGGCCGGAAGGTGAACCTTGTCTGGCGGGTGGGCGTTAACCGGCAGGGGAAATGGGCATTCGGCAGCCGGCGGGGCGGGACCTCGCCGCGGCATGGCCGGGGCCCTGTGACATGGAAGGCGGCAGAAATGCGGACCCAGATGCTTGTCTCCGGAAGGCGGACCCCGCCGCGGCTTGCGGCCGCGATCCTGGCCGGGCTGACCCTGGCCGCGCTGAACCTGGGGCTTTCGGAGCCGGCCGCGGCGCAGTCGGATCCTTCGCTGCAGGCCGTGATCGCCAAGCTCAACCGCCTGGAAGCCGACCTGAACAGCCTGCAGCGCAATGTGTACAGCGGCGGCCTGCCCGCACGCGACGGCGCGGCGCCGGCTGCCCCTGCCGCATCGGGCGAGGTCGGCGGGCAGTTCTATGTCTATGAGGAGAGCCTCCGGCGGCTGACCGCGCAGGTCGAGGAACTTGCCCACCGGCAGCGCCAGATGGACGACCGCCTGACCCGCCTGTCGGAGGATGTCGAGTTCCGCCTGCAGGAGATCGAGGGCAAGCTGGGCCTGGGCGGGCTGGGCGGCGGCGGGGCGGCGGCAGCCGCCGCCACGACCGCCCCGGCGGCGTCCGCCACGCCGGCCACACAGCAGCTGGGCACCCTCAGCGTGGACAGCCAGACGAGCCGGCCGCGCGACCCTGCAGGGAGCGGTTCCGGGCGGTCCGCACCGCCCGGCGCGGCGACGGCCGCGCTGACCGCGCCGGACGACCAGGCGGCGCTCAGCGGCACCCCGCGCGAACGCTACAATGCCTCCCTGCGGCTGATCCGGGTCGGCCAGCTCGACCAGGCGGAGACCGCCCTGCAGGCCTTCCTGAAGGACTATCCGAGCGACGACCTGGCAGGCAATGCGCAGTACTGGCTGGGGGAAACCTACTATGCCCGCAATGCCTACGAGCAGGCCGCGGCGGCGTTCCTGGCGGGCTACCGGAATCATCCGAAGAGCGCGAAGGCGCCGGACAACCTGCTGAAGCTCGGCGTGTCGCTGGTCGCGATGGGACAGCGGGCCGAGGCCTGCCCGGTATTCAACAACCTGCTCTCGGAATTCCCGGATGCGCCGCGGCTGATCCTCGACCGCGCCCGCAACGAGAAGAGCCGCGCCGGCTGCTAGCCCGCGCGCGCCGGGCGCCGCCCAGGGACCGAAGCCGATGCGCACAGCGCCGGACCGGGCCGCGACGGCGCCGGACCTGTTGCCCGCCCGGTTCGCCGCGGCGCTGGCGGCGCTTGGCCTGGAATGTCCCGGCGACCTGCCCGGCGACCTGCCCGGCCCCCTGGTGGTGGCGGTGTCCGGCGGCGGCGACAGCATGGCGCTGCTGCACCTGATGCGGTCCTGGTGCGGCGACCCGCGGCGCCTCCTGGCGGCAGTGGTCGACCACCGGCTGCGTCCGGGATCGGCGGCGGAGGCGCGGCAGGTGGCGGCATGGGCCGCCGGGCTCGGCGTGCCGTACAGGATCCTGCGACGCGACGGCCCGCTGGCCGGCGGCGGCCTGCAGGAGGCGGCGCGCGACCTGCGCTATCGGCTGCTGGCCCGCGGGGCCGCCGAGGCCGGCGCGGCGGCGATCCTGCTTGCCCATACCCGCGACGACCAGATCGAGACCCTGGCCATGCGCAGCCGTCGCGGCGGCGGCCCGGCGGGTCTGGGGGGCATGGCGCCGGTGACGCGACGCCTCGACCTGCCCGGTGCGCCGCTGCTGCTGCGCCCGCTGCTGGACTTCGACGGCCAGACGCTGCGCCAATGGCTGCACCGGCGGGGCCTGGACTGGCTGGAGGATCCCAGCAATCGCGACCGCCGGTTCGAGCGCGTGCGGGTGCGGCAGGACCTGCAGGCCGGCGGCGCAGCCCGATGGGCGGCAGGGTGCCGCGACCTGGCCGAGGGCGCCGCGGCCGCGCGCCGGCTGGCGGCGGACCGCGACAGGCAGGCGGCCGGCCTGCTGGCGATCGCCTATGCACCCTGCCCGCATGGCGCCGACCGCCTGTCGACGGCGGCGCTGGCGGCGGCCGGCGCGGTGCTGGCCTGTCACACCCTTCGGGGCCTGTTGCGCAGCCTGGGACGGGCCGCATACCCGCCGCGCCGGGCCGCGGTGCAGCGGCTCTGGCAGGAGCTGCGGCGCGGCACGGCCGGCGCCACCCTGGCGGGCAGCCGGTTCGTGCCGTTGCCCGGGGGCGATTATCTCGTGCTGCGGGATCGCCGCAGCGCGCTGCCCGTCCTGCCGCTGGCACCCGGGCCGGAGCGGCCCTGGGGCCACCGGTTCCGCCTGCATGTCGGCGGTGCCGTGCCGCCGGGGCTGGACCTGCGGGAACTGGGGGCATACGGGCTGCGCCGGCTGGAACGGCTGCTGGCGGGGCCCGGGGACCTGGCGGGCATTCCCGGCCCGGCCCGGCCCGGCCTGCCGGCGCTGTTCGCCGGGCCGCGCCTGGTGGCGCTGCCGACCCTGGGGCGGTTCGCCCCGCATCTTGCGGGCCTGGCCGGCCGGGTTGCGGTCTCCCGCCAGGCGCTCCAGCCCTTCGCGGAACGGCGCTGGGAGCGCCTGCCCGGGCGGGCGGCCATGGCACCGCCGGGGGGCGCCGTGGCGCAAGACGCCGCGGCTCCGCTTGTTCGACGGTGTGCGGCAACCTATCTAGAATGATGCCAGCATATGCAGGGTCCGGCCGTCACGCGGTTCCGGGGCCGGCGGCAGTGGCAGGACAGCAGTAGCAGGACAGGGCAGCAGGGCAGGGTGCGGCGGGACACAGCCGCTTGGCATCGACCCCGTGGCCGACGCAGAATGGGGCATCCCCGGGGGCGGCGGCGAAGCATGGCCGGGGCTCGCAGTCGACCGGGGCCGGATGCCGGAATAGGGATCAGTTCATTGGGAAATCTGGGCAAGAACCTTGCGCTCTGGGTGATCATCGGATTGCTCGTCGTCGCTCTGTTCAACCTCTTCAGCAACACCTCGTCGCGCACGGCGGGCAAGGACGTGCCCTATTCCACCTTCGTATCCAGTGTGGAATCGGGGCAGGTGAAGGATGTCACGATCAGTGGCGAGAACATCTCCGGCATCTATACCAACGGCGATACCTTCACGACCTATGCGCCGAACGATCCGGGGCTGGTGGAGCGGCTGACCAGCAAGGGCGTCACCGTGCGGGCGAAACCGCAGGAAGAGGCCAGCCCGCTGCTCAACATCTTCATTTCCTGGTTCCCGATCCTGCTGCTGATCGCGGTGTGGATCTTCTTCATGCGCCAGATGCAGGGCGGCGGCGGCAAGGCCATGGGCTTCGGCAAGTCCAAGGCGCGGCTGCTGACCGAGCGGCAGGGCCGCGTCACCTTCGAGGACGTGGCAGGTGTCGAGGAGGCCAAGCAGGAGCTGGTCGAGGTGGTGGAGTTCCTGCGCGACCCGCAGAAATTCCAGCGCCTGGGCGGCAAGATCCCGAAAGGCTGCCTGCTGGTCGGCCCGCCCGGCACCGGCAAGACCCTGCTGGCCCGTGCCATCGCCGGCGAGGCCAATGTGCCGTTCTTCACGATCTCCGGCTCGGATTTCGTGGAGATGTTCGTCGGCGTCGGCGCCAGCCGTGTCCGCGACATGTTCGAGCAGGGCAAGAAGAATGCGCCCTGCATCATCTTCATCGACGAGATCGACGCGGTCGGCCGCCATCGCGGTGCCGGCCTGGGTGGCGGCAATGACGAGCGCGAGCAGACCCTGAACCAGCTGCTGGTTGAGATGGACGGGTTCGAGGCGAACGAGGGCGTGATCCTGATCGCCGCAACGAACCGGCCCGACGTGCTGGACCCGGCCCTGCTGCGCCCCGGCCGCTTCGACCGCCAGGTCGTGGTGCCGAACCCCGACGTGAAGGGCCGCGAGCACATCATCAAGGTGCATATGCGCAAGGTGCCGACCGCGCCGGACGTCGATCCGAAGGTGCTGGCGCGCGGCACGCCGGGCTTCTCCGGCGCGGACCTGGCGAACCTGGTCAACGAGGCGGCGCTGCTGGCCGCGCGCAACAACAAGCGCGTGGTCACCATGGCGGACTTCGAATCCGCCAAGGACAAGGTGCTGATGGGGGCCGAACGCCGCTCCATGGTGATGTCGGAGGAGGAGCGCGAGCGCACCGCCTACCACGAATCCGGCCATGCCATCGTCGGGCTCTATTCGCCCAAGCACGACCCGCTGCACAAGGTCACCATCATTCCGCGCGGCCGCGCCCTCGGCGTGACCATGTCGCTGCCGGAACGGGACCAGTACGGCCATACCCGCCTGCAGCTGGAGAGCCGGATCGCCATGGCCTATGGCGGCCGGGTCGCCGAGGAGCTGATCTTCGGTGCCGACGAGGTTTCCAACGGCGCCGCCCAGGACATCTCCATGGCCACGTCGATGGCACGGAAGATGGTCACCGAATGGGGCATGTCCGACAAGCTCGGCCCGCTGAAGTACAGCGACAACGAGGAAGAGGTGTTCCTCGGCCATGCGGTGACCCAGCGCAAGAACGTGTCGGATGCCACGGCGCATGTCATCGACGAGGAGATCCGCCGCATCGTCACGGAGGGCGAGCGCAAGGCCCGCAACATCCTGGACGAGCATCTGGACGGCCTGCACACCGTCGCCAAGGCGCTGCTGGAGTTCGAGACGCTCTCCGGCGAGGAGGTGAAGGCATTGCTGCGCGGCGAGAAGATCTATCGGCCCGAGGAGCCGATCGACATCAACACCGACGCGCAGAGCAAGGGCCAGCGCTCCGCCGTCCCGCCGACCCGCGGGCGGCGCAACGATCCGCCCCAGGGCGCCGGCGGCCCGACGCCGGAGCCTCAGCCGGGAACCTGACAGCGGGGCAGGCGCGGCGGGCCGCCCCGTGAGTTCCGGGCTGCCCGTCGCCGGGCCCGCCATCCCCGGCCCCGGGTCTCTGGCGCGGTTTCGCACGGGCGCGGCACCGGTGCTGATGGGGATCCTCAACGTCACGCCCGACAGCTTTTCCGACGGCGGCCGCCATGCCGATACCGCCACCGCCATCGCACATGGCCGGCGGCTTGCTGCCGAGGGCGCGGAGATCGTCGACGTGGGCGGGGAATCCACCCGGCCCGGCGCCGCCGCGATAACGCTGCAGGAGGAACTCGCCAGGGTCGTGCCGGTGATCCGCGCCCTGGCCGACGAGGGCATCGCCACCTCCGTCGACAGCCGGCACGCCGCGGTGATGGCGGCCGGAGCGGATGCCGGCGCCGTCATGCTCAACGATGTGAGCGGGCTGGCCCACGATCCGGCCGCGATGCAGGTTGCCGCCGGCTTTGACGGCCCGGTGGTGGTGATGCATATGCGCGGCACGCCGGCGCAGATGGCCCGGCTGACGGACTATCCCGAAGGTGTCGTCGCTGCGGTCCGCGCCTGGGCCGTGGAGCGGATCGCGGCCTGCGAGGCCGCCGGCATCGCCGCGGAGCGGCTGGTGCTGGATCCGGGCATCGGGTTCGCGAAGACCTGGCAGCAGAGCCTGCAGCTGCTTGCGGCGCTGCCGGACCTGGCGCGGCTGGGACGGCCCCTGCTGGTCGGGGCATCGCGCAAGTCGTTCATCGGGCATGCGGCCGGGGGCGTCGCCTCGCCGGACGACCGTCTGCCCGGTTCGCTTGCCGCCGCGCTCTGGGCCGCCGCCGCCGGTGCGGATATCCTGCGGGTCCATGATGTGGCCGCGACCCGCCAGGCGCTGGCGGTGTGGCGCGCGATCGCCGATGCGCCGCGGCCGCCGGCCGGATCCGCGGGCGCCGGCACGACCAGGGGGGAATGAGCCAGATGGCGGGCAAATTGTTCGGGACCGACGGCGTCCGCGGCATGGCCAATGCGGAGCCGATGACCCCGCATACCGCCCTGCGGCTGGGCATGGCGGCCGGGCGGCATTTCCGCCGCGGCGACTATCGCCACCGGGTGTTGATCGGCAAGGACACGCGACTTTCCGGCTACATGATCGAGCCGGCGCTGACCGCGGGTTTCGTCGCGGTCGGTCTGGACGCGATCCTGCTGGGGCCGATGCCGACGCCGGCCGTGGCGATGCTGACCCGGTCGATGCGCGCCGACCTGGGCGTGATGATCTCCGCCTCGCACAATCCCTTTCATGACAACGGCATCAAGCTGTTCGGGCCGGACGGCTACAAGCTGTCCGATGCGGTGGAGGCGCAGATCGCCGCCGATATCGACACGGTGCTGGACCTGCAGGACATGCCGACGGGCGCGGCGCTCGGCCGCGCCCAGCGGCTGGAGGATGCCCGCGGCCGCTATATCGAATTCGCCAAGCAGACCGTGCCGCGCGGCTTCCGCCTGGACGGCCTGCGCATCGTGCTGGACTGCGCCAACGGCGCCGCCTACCGCGTGGCGCCCACCGTGCTGTTCGAACTGGGTGCGGAGGTCATCACCCTGGGTGTCGAGCCGAACGGCCTGAACATCAACGAGGCCTGTGGATCCACCCATCCGGAGCGGATGCAGGCGGCCGTGGTCGCCGAAGGCGCGGACCTTGGCATTGCGCTGGATGGCGATGCCGACCGGCTGGTGCTGGCGGACGAACAGGGGCGGCTGGTCGATGGCGACCAGCTGCTCGCCGCGATCACCCGGGTGTGGCACGACATGGACCGGCTGACCGGCCCGGTGGTCGCCACGGTGATGTCGAACCTGGGCCTGGAGCGATACGTAAAGGGCCTCGGCCTGGAGTTCCACCGCACCGGCGTTGGCGACCGCTACGTCCTGGAGCGGATGCGGGAAACCGGCGCCAACCTGGGTGGCGAGCAGTCCGGGCATATCATCCTGACCGACTATGCCACCACCGGCGACGGGCTGATCGCGGCGCTGCAGGTGCTGGCGCTGATCGCCCAGGCCGGCAGCACGGCCAGCGCGGTCTGCCATCAGTTCGATCCGCTGCCGCAGATCACCCGCAGCGTCCGCCTCAACGGCGGGCGCCCGCTGGAGCTGGCCTCGGTGAAGGCGGAGATCGCGGCGGCCCGGGACCGGCTGGGCCCCGACGGCCAGCTGCTGATCCGGCCGTCCGGAACCGAGCCGGTGATCCGCATCATGGCCCAGGGCGAGGATGCCGAAGCGGTGGAGACCGTCGTCGGCGCGCTCGTCGCCACGATCGAGCAGGCGGCCTGACGGGATGAAGGGCCGTGTCCTGATCGCCGCCGGCTCCGATTCCGGCGGCGGCGCCGGTATCCAGGCGGACATCAAGGCGGTCACCGCCCTGGGCGGCTTCGCCATGACCGCGATCACCGCGCTGACCGCTCAGAACACCGAAGGCGTGCATGGCATCCACGAGATCGACCCCGCCTTCGTTGCGGAGCAGATGCGCGTGGTCCTGCAGGACCTGGGCGCCGATGCGGTCAAGACCGGCATGCTGCACCGCCGCGCCGTGGTCGAGGCGGTGCTCGGCGCCCTGGCCGCCCATGCCGCCGATGTGCCGGTCGTCGTCGATCCGGTGATGGTGGCCAAGGGCGGCGCGAGCCTGCTGGACGAGGATACGGTCGCGGTGCTGCGTGCGTCGCTCCTGCCGCGCGCGACCCTGCTGACCCCGAACGTGCCGGAGGCGGAGGCGCTGACCGGCATGCCGGTGCGGGACCGGGACGGCCAGGAGCGTGCGGCGCAACGGCTGCTCGCGATGGGGCCGTCGGCGGTGCTGGTGAAGGGCGGGCACCTGCCGGGCGCCATGGTGCGGGACTGTCTGGTCAGCGCCGCCGGCACCCATTGGTACGAGGACCGGCGGATCGAGACCCGCTCCACCCATGGCACCGGCTGCACCCTGGCCTCGGCGATCGCGACCGGGCTGGCGCAGGGACTGGCCCTGCCGGAGGCGGTCGGCCGCGCCCGGGCCTATGTGCAGCGGGCGATCGAGACCGCGCCGGGCTTCGGCCGCGGCCACGGGCCGCTGAACCACGGGCATACGATGGTCGGGGCAGCGGTCCCTGCCTGACCCGGCCCGGCGTCACCCGCCCCTGCGGACAGGCGCCTCCCGGAGCGGATCCCTTCGGGCCCGCCCGTCGGGTCGAGCGGCACTGGAGAAAGTGGCTGAACTGCCATAGCTATGATGTGGAGCAGGCCGCAGCAGCATTCAGGCAGCGGCGAAATCGGCTGTCGCAACCGGAGGGGAGGGCCATGTCCGTGCAGTTCGTCATTCGCAGCCGCCGTTCCGCCGGTGCCGGCCGATCCGCCATCGCCCTGCCGGCGCTGCGATCCGGTGCGACAGGGACAGGCGCGTGCCTGTCTGGCCGGAAGGCCACGGTAACTCCGGCACCCTCGTCGCGCGGACGCTGAGGCAGCGTCCGGACCCGGCGGGCTTTCCAGCACCCCATCCAAGCGGCCCCTCGCGGGGCAATGGCACGTCACCCACACCCGGACTCTGTCGTTCGGCGAGGGGCGCGTTTTCATGCCGCCGGCCACGACGAGCGGCGGCAGTGCATAGGATTCACTGACATGGCGCACGACACGATCTCCCCCGAACCCGGCGGCGAACCGCCCGTGGTGCTCGACGCACTGCATGTCGACAGGCTCGAAGCGTTGGCCGATGGCGCAAGGCGACGGCAGCCGGTCGTCGCCCAACGCCTGATGCACGAGATCATGCGCGCCACCGTCCTGCCGTCGGGCGAGATGCCGGCCGATGTGGTCAATCTCGGGTCCGAGGTGGCGTTCCGGGACGAGTCCACCGATGCGCTCCACACCGTGGTCCTGGTGATGCCGGAGGAGGCCGATATCGGGCGCCGGCAAGTGTCCGTCCTGACGCCGATCGGTGCGGCCCTGATCGGCTTGGCTGCAGGGGCCTCCTTCACCTGGGCAACGCCCGGCGGCGTGGCGCGCAGGCTGACCGTGACCAGCGTTTCTCCAGGCGGGACAGGCGGAGCGGAACGCGGCCTGTGCCCGGGCGACCCGCCGCGCCAGGGCCTGGACGCGTTCGATCCGGCAGGCTCGCCGAACTGATCCGGGACGGCCGTGTCAACGGGAAAGGGACACTGTCCGCCCGGTCCGGCACGGCCGGCCGGCGGTGTCCCGCGGCGACCGGTGCATCAGATCACCCGCTCCGCTGCCGGACGGGTGCGGCGTACCAGGTTGGCCAGGCGCTCCACGGCCGCCATCAGCTCCTGCAGGTCGGCCGCGGCACCCAGGCTGAGCCGCACCCCGGCCCGGCCTTCGTCGGGGGCGAGGCGGAAGGCGTCGAGCCCGGCCAGGCGGATGCCGGCCTCCCGCGCGGCACGCAGAAAGTCCGGTTCGCTCCAGCCGAACGGCAGCATCAGCAGGACATGGAGGGCATCGGCGCCGCCGCGGATGTCGAGATCGCCGAGCGCCGCGCGCACCATGCGCTGGCGCATCGCCACGTCGCGGCGGAGCGCCGGCAGCTCGGCCTCGGCATCCTGGGCAATCCAGCGCTGCGCCAATTCGGCATTCAGCGGCGAGGTGTTGAGTGTCATCGCGCTGACCTTTTCCGCCAGGCGGACGGCCAGGTGTTGCGGCGTCACCGCCCAGCCGAAGCGCAGGGCCGGTGCCAGGCATTTCGACAGGCTGCCGACATAGATCACCCGCTCGGGGGCGATCGCCGCCAGCGCCGGCGGGCGCTCCCAGGGCAGTTCGCCATAGACGTCATCCTCGACCACGATCAGATCGTGCCGGGCGGCGCAGGCGGCGATCTCGGTGCGGCGGGTGGCATCCATGGTCGCCGTGCTCGGATTCTGCAGGGTCGGCGTGACCACGACGGCACGGGCACCCGTCTGCCGGGCGGCACGATCCAGGTCGTCCGGGCGCATGCCGCCGGGGTCGAGCGCGACCCCGTGCAGGCGGACCTGGGCGAGGTTCGCGACATGCCGCAAGCCGGCATAGGCCGGGTCCTCGCAGAGCAGCACCTCGCCCGGCTGCAGCAGGGCCATCACGGCAGCGGCGAGAGCCTGCTGGGTGCCGGCGGTCAGTATGACCCGGTCGTGCGTCGCAGGGACGCCATGGCGGGCCACCCATCGGGCGATTGCCGCGCGATGGGCGCGGTAGCCGCTGGCGGGGGGATAGCTCAGGAGGTCGGTAAACCGGGCGTCATCCCCGAAGCCGGCCAGGTGCCGGCCCAGGGACGCGCGCGCAAGTCGGACATTGGGGAGATTGCAGGACAGGTCCAGGATCGGATCGCCCTCCAGCGGTAGGCGCAGGGCTGACAGGCCGGCGGCAGGCTGCGGTGCGGCCCTGTCCTGCCGGAACCGGTCGATCCGGCCGGGCGCCGTGGCGCCTCCAGGGGCCTCCCGTCCCACGATGCCGGCCGCACCCAGCTCCGGCCGGTCGGCCCCCGGCGCCAGGGCCGGCAGGCCGGGGCGACCGGACGTCACGAACGTGCCCCGGCCGACCTGGCCCGCGATCAGCCCCTGCCGTTCGGCCAGCGCATAGGCGCGGCTCACCGTGCCCACGGTGCAACCCAGTCGAAAGGCAAGGTCGCGATGGGTCGGCAGCCGGGTGCCGTCGGCCAGGCTGCCGTCGGCGATGGCGCCGGCAATGGCATCGGCGATCGCGACATAGCGCGGCCCGCGTGCGCCGGCGAGGTCCGGTATCCAGATTGTCATGGTGTCAATATTCCAATTGACCCTGCATTGTGTCAATGCAATTGATGCCGCGTCCAACAACCCGCCGGGATTGTCATATTTCAAAGGAGACAATCATGGATCATCACGCGCATCGGAACATCGTCTGGCTTCCCTCGACCGGCCGTCTCGCGCCGCTCGGGAAACGCACCGTATCGGTGCGTGCGCGTGCCATGATTCGCCGTATTGCGATTGCGGCGGCGGGCCTCCCCCTGACCGCGTGCCGGGAGATCCTGGCCTGGCGGCGAAGCAGGCAGGCGCTGTACGACCTGCGGCATGCGGATCCGCGGCTGTTGCGCGACATCGGCCTGGACCATGCCGATCTGTGGCATGCCGTGCGGCATGGCCGTGACCGGCCGGCCACCGGCCTGCATGGCGGCCAACGGCATAGATAGGGGATAGCCCCCGGGCGGTGGCGCAGGCGCAGGGCGCCGCCGCATGACGACAGACACCGATCCCGGCATTCCAGTTGCGGCGATGGACAACCGCGCGGGCGGGGGCTGCGGCCCCCGCCCCATCCCGGCCAGCCCCATCCCGGCCAGCCCCATCCCCGCCCAGTCCGGCCCGATCACGGCATGTGGCCACCGGGCCGGCGCCGCCTTCCGCCCATCCTTCATGCCAGGCAGCCCAGGATTGCCTTATGCTTTCGCCGCAGCAGGTGCCAGGCACCGGATCGCGCGGGGGATCGGCAATGGCAATCGGGGTTGATGCCGGCGGGGGCGAAGGCAGCCGGACCGTGGATCCCCGCATCATGGCGGAACAACTCCGCCTGTTCTGCCGCCAGTCCAGGGTCTCGGTCTTCGGCCATGCCTTCGTTGCGCTGGCAACCGCCGCGCTGCTCTATACCCAGCCGGTCGACCGGACGGCGCTGGTCGCCTGGGTGGCCGTCGCCATCCTGGTGGCCGTCGTCCGGTTGCTCATCTACCGGCGCTTTCCGGCCGCGTCGGCCGACCCCTCGGCCCTGCGGCGCTGGCCTGTGTTATTCCAGGCGATGTCCTTCCTGTCCGGCTGCGTTTTCGGCGGCCTGGCGGTGCTTTTCCTGGATCCTGCCATGCCCGAGGTCACCGGCTGGATCCTGTTGATCGAAAGCGGCGTCCTCGGCGCCGCCATGGGTGCGTTCGCGATCTATGGCAGGGCCTATCGCTGGTACCTGGCGGCAATCCTGCTGCCGCTGATCGCGATGCTGCTGACCTTCGCGCGACTGGACATGGCGTTCGTCGCCCTGCTCGCCGCCGGCTTCGGCGTCTATCTCCAGCATTTCTCGCGCGGCGTGGAGGCTGTCCTGCTGGGGCAGATCGGCGGCCGCCTGGAGAACGCCGACCTGGCCGAACAGGTCGCGCGGCACGGGGCGCTGTTGCGCTCGGCCATCCAGGCGATTCCGAACGCGATCGTCGTGGTCGATGCGGAGGGCCGATTCCTCGACCATAACGACCGGTTCAGGCGCTTGTTCGACCTGCCGGATACCCTCTTCGAGACGCCCCTGACCCTGCGGCTGTTCAACCGGCTGCGCCAGGATGTAGCGCGACATCGGGTTTGGCCACATGTGACACCGCGTTTGGCCACTACCCCCCCCCTGAAGCAGCTGCGCGATCAGCCTTTGAGTGGTCATTGAACCGGCTTCGAAGGTTCGGCGAATACTTCCCGCTGGCAGCTGCTTAGCTGGCCTTCCGAGAGCGCTTGGGGCGCTCAGTCACGAGCAGCGGCTCTTCCAGCGGCAGGCCCTTCTGGGCGTCTGACTTCCCCCCTTTGAAGGATAGGCGCAGCGGTGGCTCCCGCCGGATCTGCTCTGGTGTGATGGTCTTGGGTCGCTTCTTGCCGGATGTGCGACGCGCGGCGGCAACAGACGAGATGATGTCATAGACCGGCGGGAGATCGAGGCGACCGCGTCTGCCAGGCTGCAGCAGCTCCTCGATCGTCCGGATCTGCACTCTCGGCCGATGCTGGCCGCCGACTTCAATCGACCCTGCCTCTGCCGCCGTCTTGAGCATCTTCGGTGTTGGCCTGGCCAGTGTGATGAAGGCCCCCAACTTTGCGTTCTGGTTGTTCATCGTGCCGATCAGGTCGCGGACATCGGTGGGGCCGACATTCTCGCCCCCTTTCACAGAGACGATCGCCTGGCCGATGGCGGCCGCGCCGTCCTTATAGTAGATCAGGCCATCGACGCCTCCGTCGCTGCCCTTCTTGCCCTCATTTCGTGGCTGGCCGTCTATGAGCGTGAGCGCCCAGAGCTGAAACTCGTGGGGATCGTCCTTCGCTAGGCGCCGGGCGCCATCGGTCGAAACCGGGACGCCCTTCACCTCGTAGTCGCTGTTCCGCTGAAGCGCCTTGTACTTCCGCAGCAGGCGCCGCTCGACTACGTCGATGGCCAGGACAGTGATGTCCATGCCGATCCACCTGCGATTGAGGGCTTGGGCCGCCTCGATCGCTGTGCCGCATCCACAGAACGGGTCGAGCACCACATCGCCAGGGTTGCTGGACGCAGCGACGATCCGATCCAGCAGCGCCAGGGGCTTCTGGGTCGGATAGCCCAGAACCTCTTTCGAACGGTTGTTGAGGACCGGCAGGTCGGCCCACAGGTTCTGCAGCGGAACTCCAGGCATTTCGTCGAGATATCGCTTGTACTGCGGCACAGCCCCCGGTCGGGTCTGAATGATCCGGCCCTGGTCGACGAGCTCCTGCATCTTGGCCTGGCTGTAGCGCCAGTGCCGCGAGACGCCCATGACTTCGTAGAAGGGGTTACCCTTCTCCGCACCGCCAGGGCCTTGGATGTTGTCCAACCGATATCGCCGGCCGCTCTCGTCGACCCGCCGATAGTCTCGCTCAACATATTTGTCATCATAGGGCAGGTGTTGGGTGTTCCAGATCGCCTTGTCGCTCTTCGCATAGAACAGGATCGTATCGGTGACCCGACCGAAGTGCCGAGCGCCCTGTTTTCCATCGCTATGGGCGTGTGACCGTTTCCATATGATCTCGTTCCGAAAGGCAGCTCCGCCGAAGACCGCGTCCAGGATAGTCTTCAGGTAGTGGCTGGCGGTGCTGTCGCAGTGCAGATAGAGGCTGCCGGTGGGGGCCAGGGTCCGGCGCATCTCGATCAGGCGGATCGTCATCATGGCCAGGTAGGCCATCAGGTCGCTCTTGCCCATGAAGTTGTGGAGAGCGCCGAGGATGCCGGCAGCGGACGAGCCGCTGACCATGACCTGCCTGAACGCCTCGTCGGCTGCTTCGCCCCACGACCAGGCGTCGGTGAAGGCCTTGTACTGGGCGCGATCCTTGGCCCCGTCTGGGGACTTGTAGAGGATGTTGTAGGTGGCCTTGGAGTTGAAAGGCGGGTCGAGATAGATCAGGTCGACGCTTTCATCGGGGACGGTCTGCAGCCAACCCAGATTGTCGCCGTAGTAGAGCGTGTTCATCCCCCCTCCATGGCCTGTTGAACGGCGCATTTCAGCCGAATAGGACACGCAAATGGCGTGCCGGGCAAACGAGGTTCTTCTATTGCGGCGTCGGCACCCCACATGTTGTGGATGCGAAAAATTCGACCCCACTTGGTGCGCAGCTTCATCCTGCTCTACACGCTGGCGCTGTCGGCTGGCGCGCCGGTTGCCAAAGTTCTTGGGATAGATTGGCCTACTCCACCGGAGCGCTCAGTCGAAATGCTCCGGATGCTGATCACCAGTTCCCCGGCGATGACGGTACATGACGCCGTCGCCTATGCCGCCCGCAACCACGACTTGGGCCGCAATCCGGCTTGGGTGATCGAACTCCGGTATCGGAACAAGTACGGCGACAGCTAGTCACTGCCGATCCCCGGCCCGATACCTCCAGGGCTCTACGAACCTTCCCCTCCACATGCCGCGCTTGGCCGTCTTCGCAGCTTCCTCTTGCGGCACATAGTCCAGGCTGTAGCGCCGATAGGCCATCGCCCAGCCACTTTCCACCATCCAGGCGTTTAGGTCCTCGCCCGCCAGCCAGCAGACGGCGACAGTGCGGCCGTACCGGTCCTGATCGGTCGGAAGGCATTCCACGTTTGCTGCACCGATCCGTGCCGCCAGGGCCAGCGCGGCGCGCCGACCGCAAGGCGAACTGTCGCCGGCGGCATCCTGGCAGTGCTGCGCAGCCTCGGGCGCGTCGATGCCGTGCAGCCGGATCCGCTCCCTTCTGATCTCCAGGGTGTCACCGTCGATGACAGAGGCCCGCCCGATGATCGTTTCACCGGCCTCGGGCATAGGCGCAGCACAGAAGGCCAGAAAGCCCCAGAAGCCTATCGCCACGAACAGATGCATCGCTTTCACGTTCCCGGATACCCCGTCACCGGCCAGCCGGCCGTCACGTCGATCGCGTCCAGGTCGGCATGGTCCTCCGCGGCCTCGATCGCGTCGTGCAGGGCGCCGTGCTGGATGATCAAGGCCGTCAGGTAGGCGCTGATCGCCAGGGCGAAGGCCAGCATGGCCGCCGGCGTCGCCAGGGCGTAGCGGTCGTCGTCCGCCGTCCGCCACCCGAAATCGGTATCCCAGCTGGCCAGCTCCTGCAGCGCCACCAGCGCCTCCACCGTCTTGGCGATCAGCTGCACCTGGATCGTGTCGTGCAGGGGGATAACGACGCCGTCATAGGCGCAACCTTGGGCGATCCGTTGGGCGTAGACCGCCGTCGCCGCGGCGCGCAGCGCCGCCTGTCGCGGCGCGAGCGCCCGGGCCACTTCGACCCGCTGCTCTTCGACGACCAGGCGCGGTTCGTCCAGGTCCTCGTCGACTTCCGTCACAGGCCACCAGCCCACGCCGTTGAGCGCCGGCACGCTGGCCGCATGCGGCGACAGATCGGCCAGGGTCGCCACGGCCAGCCCCCGCAGGGCGGCCGGCAGGTCCCCCGGCTGGCCGACCGCGATCGGCGTTGGCGGGTTGACGTTGACCTTCTGCCACATGCCGCAGTCTCCCAGGCGCCTTGCTAGACCGGCACCACGAACGGCACGGGTGCGCCGCTATAGTCCAGTGTCGCGAGCAGTACGGTGTCGATGTAAATCAAAATCCGGCCGTCCTGGCCGTCGTCGGTCGACGCGGTGCCACCGGCGCCGTAGCCCGACAGCAAGGCATTCCGCGCCGCATGCGGTGTGGCCGCCGCGCCGTCCAGGTAGGTGACCGAGGTATAGACCGTCGGGTCTGCCCAGCTCGTGCCGCCTTGGCCGCCGGAGCCATTGTCGCTCGGCCCGCCGCCATCGCCGCCCGGCTTCCCGCCGCCGCCGCCGCCGCCGCCCGATAGCACAGTGAACTCGCCGGCGCCGTCGCCACCGTCCGGCCAGCCCTTGTCTTTGCCCCCGCCGACGCCGCTGCCCCCCGTGCCGTTGCCGCCCTGCAGATCGGAGCCAGCCCCGCCGTTCCCGGCGTCTGTGCCGGCACCGCTCTGAGGGGTCTGTCCGCCCGCCCCGCCAATCTTCGTGTCGCCCGCGCCGCCGCCGCCGGCCGCAATGGCAATCAGGTCGGCCAGGCTCGTACTGTCGCCGCGGAACAGCCGCGCCGATCCGCCGCCTTGGCCGGATCCCGCCGCCGCGACACCGGTGGCGCCCCCCTGCGGGGCCTGCAGCGTGAACAGGTCGCCGGGATAGACCGGCATCTCGATCTCGACGCACCCGCCGGCGCCGCCATCGATCCCGTCGTTATAGTCCGTGCCGCCGCCGGCGCCCTGCAGCACGACCTTCATGACCTTCGCCAGCGCGCCGGCCGCGCGCTGGCGCACGCCGCCGGGCATCACGGCCGTGGCCGGTGTCAGCCGCGGCATCGAGGCCAGGGCCATTACAGGTCACCGCCATTGGCGCAGAACACGATCCCGCCGGCCAGCGCAACGGCCGCGGCGGCGTACAGGATCGCCGAGGCCGGCAGGTAGAGCGGGGAGGCCTCGCTGTACTTCGTGAAGGCGGTTGTCGGCACGGCGGTCGTGTTGGCGACCGTGTGTGCGGCCATCAGCACCGAGTCCAGGTAGACCTTCGTGCTGCCCCCGTCGGTCGACAGGTACAGCTGCAACTCCGTCGCGGTGACTGTGGCGCGCGGCACCGCATAGAGCCTGGTGATGTTGCTGCCGTTCGACCCTGCGGTCCACAGGGACACAAGGTTGCCGCCGGGGCTGGACCGGTCCGTTGTCGCCCCGGTCACGACGGCCTGCGTCGCCCTCAGGACCTGGACGAAAGCGGGTGTGGCGGTGACTGCCATGAACGTGCTCCTCAGTGCATGGAAAGGATGTAGCCCCAGGCCTGGCCGGCCGAGAGGCTGGCTGGGCCGGTGGCGCCGCGCGGGCCGCTGATCCCCAGCGTCCAGTCGGAATGGGTGCCGGCACCCGCATAGTCGGAGGCACCGACCGTGATGGTCAGGTCGCCGGCGGCATAGGATGCGACCTGGCCCAGCATCCAGGTGCCTGTCGGGTCCGCGGTCCGCGCCGCCAGCACATAGGTACCGGCCGCGAAGCCCCGATCGGTGCCGACGGCGAAGACCTTGCTGCCGCTGCCGACGGCCACGCTGCTTTCGGACGTGGCCGCCAGGGCCTGCGCGGCCGAGGAGATCTTGCTGTCCATGAACAGCGCGGCGTCCCACATGGCGGCGATCCAGAGCGGCAGGGTCTTGCCGTTCGCCGTCGTCGGCGTGTTGTAGCCGCTGCTGTCCAGCAGGGTCGTGCTGACGGTGACGTTCAGGAAGGTGACGCTGTCGACCATCAGAAGACCTCGCGCAGGGTAAGGGGGATCGCATCCACGTCGGCATAGGCGCGCTCGATGGGGGACAGCTCGGCCAGCTCCGCCAGCCAGGCCTCCTGCAGCCACCGGGTTGGGTCCGACGGCGTCGGCAGCCACAGGAACGGCGCCCGGCGCGGCCGCCGCATCAGCTCGAAGAACCGGCCCATCGCGGTGGTGTGCTCGACATGGCCGAAGGTGCCGCGCCAGGTGCGCGGCTCGGGGTCGTCGGTGTGGTGGGCGGTGCCGCCGGGCGAGATCGTGGTGATGACGCGGGCCTCGAAGCCGAGCTGCGCGCCGTAGTCGTAGTTGGCCGCGACCTGTGTGCCCTGGCCCAGGTCGAAATACCCGCAGGCAAAGCTGTCCGCGCCGCTCGGCGTGACATCCACGTCCACCTCGATCGCCCGCACCCCGATCGGCGCGTCCAGCCAGATCGGCCGCGGCGGCGCGACGAAGGCGGCGATCTCCTCCGCGGTGTACTTCTCCGTCCACCAATGCGGGTCGCCATAATCGACGCTGCCCTTCGGGAAACAGGGCAGCCAGAACTCCTGGTCGCTGAGGGTCAGAACCAGGTTCGAACGCGCGACGTCGCTGAAGAAGCGCATCGTGAACAGGTCGTACTGGCCGCCCGTGTGCCCGACCCAGCAGAGATACTGGACCGGCAGGAACTCGCTCAGAGTGACGATGAACTTCGTGCTGTCGGTGGTGCCGTCGGCGGTCACGGCGGGCTTGCCGAGCGGCAGCTTGCCCAGCTGTGTGACCGGATAGTCCGCGTCCCAGGACCCGCCCGAAAAGGTCGCCTTGCCCAGCCAGCTGGGGACGCCGATGACGGCCAGCTCCTGTGTCATAGGCCGAACCCCAGCAGCTCCAGCACCACGGTGTCGCTCGACCGGTCGGTGCGATAGCCGCGCAGGCTGAACAGCGGCCCGTCGTCCAGCTGGTGGCGGTCCATGGTCACCCGCACGACGGCCGCCAGCTCCAGCACGCCGGCGACCTCCGACAGCGGCACCGTGACGTCCAGCGGGAACAGCCCGCCGGCAAGCAGGGTGTGGCGGCGCTCCGCCTCTTCCGCGGCCGGTGCGGCGGCGGCAAAGGCGCTGTCGAAGCTGCGCGGCTCCGCCAGCAGGTGACGCGCCAGGACGGTCTCGTCCGGCTCGGCCGGATAGTCGGCCTGGCGCCACTCGGCACCAAGGTCGGCGGCCGCCTCCAGGGCGATGCCGGCCAGCTCGGTCCGGCTCTGCGGCGCATAGCGGCTGTGCCGCAGGCTGACCTGGCTCGGGGGCAGCAGATCCCGGTCGACCGGCGCGAAGTCCAGGATGGCGACCTCGGCCGCCCGCGCACGGCCGCCCGGTCGCAGCAGGCGCAGCTCCAGGTCCGGCGTGCCGGTTGGCGCGGCCAGCTGCGCGATCCGCCAGGTGCCGGCCACCGTGCGCCAGTAATCCGCGCCGGCCGACCCTGCCAGGAAGTCCGCCGCCTGCCGGATCGTCAGGTCGCCGGCGATCAGGATCCCGGCCTCGCCGTCCTGCGCCGTGTCCAGCGCCGTGACGTCGCCGGCGGACACGGTCGGCGACAGGGCGGTCCAGTCCGTCAGAAGGCGCTTCCACAGCTGCGCGATCGTGCGGTCGGCGGACGTGGCGCCCTCGCTGGCGGTGACCCGGATCGGCCCGGTCACCGCGCTGCCGGCGCGGATCCAGGTGCCGTCGGCGCCGGTATAGCTGTCATAGGTGCCGCTGGTGACCGTGGCGGCGATCAGGGCGGCCAGGCTGCCATGGGCGGTGCCCGCGGTCTGGGTCGCGCCGGCGATGGTCACCGACGAGATCGCCACCTGCGACAGGCTCACCAGGTACAGCTGCTTGCTGGCGTTCGCCAGCTGCGGCTCGACCTGCGCCACCGTGCCCAGCAGCAGCTGCTTGCGGATCCCGGCCATCTCCGCGCCGCCGTCGCTGCCGGAGCTGGCGCCGGTGGTGGTGCCGCCGAACCGCTCCGACAGGATCGGCACGTCCAGCAGGGCCATCGGGTCGCGCCAGGTCCAGCGCGCGGCCGACCTGGCCGGCGAGATCAGCTTCTCGGCCGTGCCGTCGATCAGGGTCTCGAAGGTCCCGTAGGCGGCGCCGTCGTCGCCGACCAGGACCTTCAGCGGCCGCCCGTCCCAGGCCAGGGTGCGCAGCTCGTCGAGCGGGTTGGCCTCCTCGCCGGCGTTGTAGCCGGTGTTGATCAGCTCGATCGAGCCGAAGCCGATCTCCGAGGCGCCGAAGGTCACGCCGTCACGGTTCAGCCGCCGCTCCACGTTGACCCGCCCCGCCACCCTGGGCTCGTAGAAATTGGCGGTCCTGGCATAGCCCCGTCCGGTGGCCGCCCGGATCGTCCGGACGCCGCCGATGACCCAGGCCGCATGGGTGCCCGAGCCGTTCACCGTGTCGACATCCAGGGTCAGGGCGAGGGTCGACGGGTCGTAGGCCGTCACGGCACCGGCCATGCTGTTGCCGCTGCCGGCATCGGCGACCACGGTCATGCCGGTTGCGAATGCGATATGCCGGGCCAGGGTCCAGACCTTCGTGCCGGTGCCGATCGCCAGCGAGCTGGTCGACCGCGCCTGGGCATAGCCGGTGGCCTCGATCAGCTGCACCTGAGCCATCAGGTCACCCGCTCGCGGGGCCGGCTGGCGGCGCGGTTGGCCTCGCCGGCCAGGCTGTCGATGCCGGAGCGGATCCCGTGCAGCAGGGCGATCTGCTCGGCATCGACCCGCCCGCTGCCGCGCAGCAGGCGCTCGTTCTGGTCGACCAGGCGCTGCATCAGCTCCAGCATCCGATGGTCGCTGCCGCCGCGCTCCATCGCCGCGGCGGCGTCCACCCAGCGGCGGCTCGTGCCGCTGTCGATGATCTCCGCCGGCCGGGGCAGGTTGACCAGCTCCGGCCCGCTCTCGCCGACCCAGGCCAGCCCGGCGCCGGCGGCGCCGCCGAGGCGGAACCCGGGCACGCCATAGTCCCGCAGGAAACCCTTGATATCCCCGGCGGCCGGCCCCTGCGGATTGACCTGGCTCAAGGCCCACATCAGCCCGCCCGGCCCCATCTCCGAGAGGATCTCCCGCTGCTGCCCCCGGATGTCGCCGCTGGCGGAGCCGTTGGTCACGGCCTGGGACAGCGCGGTGAACGCCGTCCGGGCCTGCGCGTCGGCGGCCGGGTCGAAGGCCAGTCCGCGCCCGGCCATTGACTGGCGGATGTACTGCTGCGCCTGGCCGCCCGGGGCCGCCTGTTGCAGGGCGACGGCCAGCTGCGTGCTGTCCATCCGGTCGATGATCGCGTGCTGCTGTCCGATCACGTCGCCGGTCGCGGTGCCGGCATTCACCGCCATCCCCAGCGCTGCCCAGTCGGTCAGCGCATTGCTGGCCGCGTCGCCGCCGCCGGCGATCCGCTGCAGCTCGGTCAGCTGTGCCTGCGCGACCGCCAGGTGCTGCTCGGCGATCGACGACTGGTCGCCGGCGATCGCCGCGGCCTCGGCAAGGTCGGCCTGCAGCTGGTCCTGCAAGCCATAGAACTCGCTGCTGGGGCCGAACCAGCTCAACCCGGCCTCCTGCATCGCCCGCGCCAGCTCGGGCAGCCGCCCGGCTGCATCCTGGTCGCCGGACAGGGCCTGCTGCAGGGCCTGCTGGTACTGCCGCTCGGTCTCCTGCAGCTGCAGCTGCGGCGACAGCGCCGCGCTCGGCGCCAGGCGCAGGCCGGCCCGCGCCGCGTCCAGCTGGTCGGCGATCTGTGCCCAGGCGCTGGCCGCCTGGCTCGCGGCGCGGGTCTCGTCCTCGATCGCTTGCATCCGCTGCCGGCTCGCCTCGGCCTCCGCCGCGGCGGCCAGCTGTGCCGTGGTGGACAGGCCGGCCAGGGCCCTTGTCGCCGCTTCGGCCACCTCGGCGGATTTCGGATAGGCGATCATCACCTGCTGCAGTGCCTCGGCATCGAGCCGCGCCATCGCGCCCGCCAGATCGTTTGCGCGCAGGCCCGACAAGTCGAAGCTGAGGCCCAGGGCCTCCGCCTGCGCGGCCAGGGTATCGTACCGCTCCAGCACGCCGCCGACCGCGGTGGCCGCCGGCCGCAGCATCGCCTCGATCTGCGCCGTCAGGTCGGCAGCCGCCGAAGCCTGCTCGCCGGCGGCGGCCGTATCCCGGGCGGCCAGCTCGGCCGAGGCGGTGGCGGCGACCACGCCACCGAATGCCGAGCTGACCTCCTTGACGATCTCGACCGACTGCTCGGCCAGCACCTCGGCCAGCCGCGCATCGCGCAGCGCCATCAGCGATCCCGTGTCGCGGCCGACCGCCGCATATTCCCGCGCCAGCGCCTCGGTATCTGTGATGATCGCGCTGATCTCGTTGAATGCGCCGCGCCCGGTCAGGCGGTTCAACTCGGCCTGGATGCCGCGGTCCAGCTCCTCGCCGAGCCGGCCGACCGCACGGCCGACGCTCTCCGTCGCCGCCTCCATCGTGATGCCGACGTCTTCCAGCAGCGGTCCCGCGGCGGCCAAGCGGTCGTTCAGCGCCGTTACCGCCGCCTCGTACTGGCCGACCGGCTGCGCGGCTTCGCGGAGGCCGAACAGCACCTCCACATGCTCCCGGGTCACATTGACCGCAGTCGCGCTGTCCAGGCCCAGCCGCTCGGTCTCCGACCTGAAGCTCTCGATCTGGGCGCGCAGCGCATCCATCTCCGCGGCCGCCGCGCGGGTCGCGGCGGAGGCCGGCACCGTGCTGGCCGCCCATTGGTCGATCGCGTCCTGGAAGCCCGCGGCGAAAGTCAGGTCCGCGGTGAAGCTGGCCGGGTCGACGCTCCCACCGGATCGGTCCAGCACCCGCTGGACGTCCGGGTTGCCGGACTGGAACAGCCCGCCGGCCAGCACCTGCTGCACCAGCTGCTCGGCCGAGGTCGCGCTGTACGGCGACGCGGCGCCCTGGCCCAGGCCCAGCCGCCAGGTGTTCTGCCCGGGATCTGCGATCGACAGCTGCAGCGCGTCCATGATGCCGTTCAGCGCGGTCGCCGCATTCTGCAACTGTTGGCTGACACCGGACAGATCGCCGCCATTGTCCGAGCCGACGCCACCGATCGTCCAGCGGTCGCCGCTGATGCCGAGATGCCCGGCCGCATTCGGCCCGACGCTGGGGCGGCCGCCGATCTGCGACGACAGGACCTGAGCAAGGGCGGCGCCGATCACCGCGCCGGCCGGGCCGCCCGCGGCCCCCAGGGTGCCGCCGATCGAGGCGCCGATCGCCGTGCCGGCGGCCCCGCCGGCGATGGAGCCGGCCGTGGTCAATCCCATGCCCACATACGGGTTCCGGCTCTGGAAGCCGAGCAGCTGCATGGCCGTGCTGCCAAGCACCCCGAACCCGGCCGAGTTGACGCCGCCGGCAAGGGCGTTGCCGAACCCTGTGGGCGCATAGGTGACCCCCGGCATGAACGGGCTGGCGGTGCTGACCTTTGCCAGGCCCAGATCCATTGCCAGGCCGGGCGCCCGCCCGATCCCCCAGCTCAGCGCCCGGCTGCCGAAGTCGCTGGAGAAACCATTGATCAGCCCGCCGGCGATGCCTGCCGCCCCCGAAATCAGGCCGCTGTTACCCGGCAGCTGGCTGCCGGCCAGGCCTGCGAGCGCGATACTGCCGCCGGGGATGCCCGGGATGTTCACGCCGCCCAGCTCGGGGAAGGACAGGTTGTCCAGGTCCAGGCTGCGGGCGAAGGTCGCGGCCAGGTCCCAGGCGGTCCGTGCGCCCTGCCGTGCCCAGGACTCCATCAGGCGGCTGAAGCCGTCGTCCCAGTCGAAGATGACCGTCTCCAGCACGTCGCCGAACGCGTCCTGGATCTCGTCGCCGGTATGCCGCGCCGCCTCGGCCTGGTCGTTCAGGGCGTCGGTGACCCGGTCCGCCTCTTCCCGGGCGCGGGACTGCGCGTCGGTGGCGTCGACCCACTCGTCGGCCAGGCGGCGGGCCTCCTCGGCCGTGATCCCGGTGCTGCGCGACAGGATGTCGAACTGGCGGGACAGGACCCGCACTTCGCGATCGCCGGTGCGCCAGGCCCCGGCCAGATCGTCCCACTCCGGCACCGCCTGCCGCAGCGCGGCGGTCAACTGGCGGGTCTGGGCAATCTCCAGCTCGATGCCGGCGATCGTCGACAGCCTGGCCTGCTCGGCCTGGCGCCGGCGCCGGGTCTCCTGCTCGGCGGCCTGGCGGGCTTCGTTCATCGCCGACGCGCGGGCGGACAGGGCATCGCCAGTGCGCTGTATTGCGTCCGCTTCGTCGACCAACATGCCGGCCAGCGCTTCCGCCGCATCACGGCTGAGGCCGGCATTTTCCGCCATGAGCTTCAGCGCCTCGGCCGCGACACGGCCCGCGCGGTCATTCACGACGAAGGCGCCGGTGAGCGCATCCAGCTCAATCGTGCCGCTGGCTGCGGCCTCGCGCAGTGCCCGCAGCTCTGCCAGTCGCTGCGACATGCCATCGGCAAGGCCCGAGCCGCCGGAACCGCTCGCGGCCTCCTGTACGGCGACGATACCGGCATAGGCTCGGGTCCAGGCGTCGCCGGCAACCGCGGCGGCTTGGGCGATGGCTTGCCCTGCCGAGGTGCCGCCCGCCGCGATCTCGGCCAGCACCGTATTGAGCCTGGTGATCTCCGCCTGCAGCGACAGGACTTCCTGTTCGGCACCGATGAAGGCTTCGACGGCGGCCTGCCCGCCGGCAATCACGTCGGCGAGTTCCAGCCCCAGCGCGTCGTCGCCCGCGGCGAAGGCAGCATTCACCTCCCGTTGCAGGAAGGACATCACCTGGGTGGCATCGCCGCCGCGGTCGATCAGCTCCTGCATCTGCGCCGCGACGCCGGCGAAACGGGTAGAAGTGCCGAAGCTGCCCTGCTGCAGCTCGATCCAGTCCGCCGCCTGGGCGAGGATCTCGCGGTTGGCCGCAGCCATGTCTGCCTGCGCCGCCCGCAGTTCGTCTGCGACCTCCGCGAGCCGTCCAGCGGCAACCGATTGCGTCAGCGCGTCCTGCGCATCCTTGGCGGCTCCCAGGCTGCCTGTCAGCCTGTCCAGATGCTCGCGGTAGCGGTCCGCCGTCTCGCCAGCGTTGAACCCGGCCTCGCTGAACGCCACCAGCGCGGCGATCGCGCCGGCGGCCACCGCCGCGAGCAGCCCCAGCGGGTTGGCACGGACGGCGACGTTCAGCGCCAGCATCGCATCCCGCGCCCGGCCGAGAGCGACCGCCAGGGCCGCCATCGCCGCCGGCCCCTGCATGGCGGCGATCGCCACACCGGCGGCGAGCGCGCTGTTCGCCAGCAGCTCGAAATTCTCCGCCGTCCAGATGATCGCGTCGGCCAGTGCCGCGCTGGCGCCGGCGCCCTGGTCGGCCTCGCCGATATAGCGGCCCATGGCATTGTTCAGCACGCGGAAGGCATCGCCCACAGTGGCGGCCAGCGTACCGAACTCCGCCTGGATCGCGGCGGCCTGCCCGGACAGGGAGGACAGCACCGTCTCCGCCGTCAGCTGCCCCTGCGCCGCCATGTCCCGCAGCTCGCCGCGCGTGACGCCCAGTGCATCGGTCATCGCCTGTGCCAGGCGCGGGGCGGCTTCCATGACGCTGTTGAACTCGTCGCCGCGGAACACGCCAGAGGCGAGCGCCTGGCTCAGCTGGATGACGGCGTTCGTCGCCTCTTCGGCGGTCGCACCCGACACCCGGAAGCTCTGCTGGATCGCCGTTGTCGACAGCAGCAGCTGCTTGTGGCTCAGGTTCAGGTCGGTGGTGGCCTGCGCCAGCCGCGAATAGAGCGTCGCGGTGCTGGCGAAATCCGACCTGGTCGCCTGCGCCAGGCCGAACAGCTGCCCTTGCGTCGCCGCCAGCGCGGCGGTGCTGTCGGTGACCAGGCGCAGCCGGTTCTGCACCAGGGTCCAGCTGTCGGCGTACTGGATGATCTCCCGCGCGCCGAGCGCGACGCCGAGGGCCGCGGCGGCCCTGACGGCGAGGTCGGCCGTGCTGCGGAACCGCTGGACGCTGTCGGTGGCCCGGTCCTGTGCCTGGCCGTAGTCACGGGCGCCCCGGGCGCCGCGCTCCTGCGCGGTCGCGGTCTCGCGGGTGGCTGCGCCCAGGCCGTCGATATCGTTGGCGGCCTGCCGCCCGGTGCGGCGCAGCCCGTCAAGCGCGGCCTCGGTGTCGGCGAGGCTGGCCTTCAGCTCGCCGGCATCAGCCTCGAACACCACCGCCAGGCGCATGTCGCTACGTGATGCCATTCAGTTCGACCGTTTCTCCGCCCAGGCGCGCAGGGCGGCGCCTTCCATCGCCTGCAGGTCGCCGAACCGTTCGGCGTCGACCTCGATGCCCAGCAGCGCCGCGGTGGGCGCGATCGCGGGATAGTCCAGGCCGGTCGCCGCGGCCGTCAGGCCGGCGCGGCGCCACTGCGTCGACAGGCCAAGGAACAGCTGCAGCACCGGCCACCCCTCCGCCCAGACCCGGAAGCCCGCATCTTCCCCCGGACCATGCCGGTCAGCCGGCTCGCTGTCCGCCGCCGGGTCGTCGGCCTCGGCCAGCCTGGCCGCCAGCTCCGGCGGCAGGTGCCTGTCCAGGTCGGCCGCCACTTCCTGTTGGGTCGAGCGGCGCGGGCCGCCATGCGCCCACCAGGCCGCGGCGGTCGTCAGTTTTTTCGGCGGCCCCGCCCGCCCAGCTCCGCCGGGTACTGGTCCAGGAAGGCGGCCCGCACGTAGGGCAGCTGCATCAGGGCGTGCAGGCGCTCGGGGCTGAACTCGACCGGCTGCTTGTCGGGGCCGACAACGTCCTTCCAGTCCACCCAGGCCTCGTCGATCAGGTCGGCCATCGCCGCCTTGGCGTCCTCGCCGCCCTTGCCGATCGCCGTGAGGAGCTCCTCAACCCGATCGACGGGCAGGACATTGAAGGTGCCCCGGATCCGCTGTTTCCTGCCGCCGGGCAGCTGGATGTCGAGCGGGGCTTCGAACTGAGGGTTTTCGTCGAGAACGAACATTGCAGCCTCTTGGTTGGTGGGGTCGGGTCAGCCGCGCGGCGGCCAGGACCAGGTGCCGGGGCCTTCGCCGCAGCCGACGCTGGTGGCCCAGTGCACGTCGTTGCCGTCCAGGAAGACCTGCCCGTTCACCAGGGCGTCGGGCGTGTCGCCCCAGACGGCCACGATCAGCATCGGGCACGCGTCGCCGGCCTGGGCCTCGTTGCCGTCATGGCATTGCAGTTCGGTGCCACTGTCGGCCCGCGACCGGTAGATCTCCCCGGCCGCGCGGCGCCGGGCGTTGACCCGCGCCGCGTCGTGCTCGCGCAGCCGGTAGTGGACGATCCGGCCGATCGTCGGCACCAGCTGCGCCGGATAGGGTACGCCGGCCAGCAGTTCATCGAGCGCTTCGCCCATTGCGGTTTCCTCGTGGCTTGGCCCGGGCTTGAACCGGGCTTCGAAGGGCCCTTCAAGGCCCCGTTGAACGGTCCTCGGCGGCCTTGCCCTCGGCCTTGAGCCGAGGAGCCTGGCCCGGACCCGATCCGGGCTCAGGCGGTGTAGACGATCAGCTCGTCGTTGCCGGCGTCGGGCACGAAGGCCAGGTTCGCCTGCAGATGGACGATGCTGTCCTGCTCGCTGTACTGCGGCTGCAGGATCTGGCAGCGCTCGCTCCAGACGCCGACGATGTCGCCGGTCGCGGCGCCCTGCTGCACCTTCCACCGGCCCAGCGTGTTGGCTTCGGCGATCGCCCAGGGATTGAAGGCCGATTGCAGCGGCGCTTCGAAATTGATCTGGCCGGTCACGTCGCGGTCACGGATCGGCACGCTGTAGTGATTGACCAGGCGCCGCGGGTCGGCCTGGTTGCCGAGCTGCAGGGACCAGCTCATCAGGCGCAGGTCGTGGCGGTGCAGCTGGACCATCGGCGTGTTCGTCGGGCTGGCCGGCAGCGGCCGGCGGAAGGCCGCGAAATCCTCGTCGCTCGGCAGCGCGGTCGACGTCGGGTCGACCTTCTGCCCGAAGCCGCTGAACGTCAGCATCGGCAGGCCGTTCTCGACTTTCATCCCGAACTCGCCGCGGAAACCGGTCACCGCGTGCAGGCTGGCGTTGTAGTAGTAGTAGAGCGTCACCGAGGAGTGCGCGGCCGAGACCAGCGCATATTCCGTGCGTACCGGCAGCACCTCGATTTCCCAGGTGTCGCCGATGCTGAAGTCGGTGCCGACCGTCGGCGTGATCTGAGCGCTGCCGCCGAGATCGAACGGCGTGCTGTCCGTCATCACCTCGCCGGTCTCGTTGTAGGCCGCCTGGCCGCCGGCCGCTGGCGCCGACACGGTGAACTCCGCCGTCCCGCTGCCGCCTCCCGTGGTGCATTCCAGGGTGACGGTCCGCTGCGCCGTCCCGTCGAACGCCGTCGTCTTCGTAAAGGTGAAGGTGCCGTCCGGCGTGCCGACGGCGACCTTGTCGCCGATCGTGCCGGTGGCGCCGCTGCGCGCGGTCTGGCTGAAGCCGCAGGCGCGCATCAGCGGCCCATAGGCCGGCGCCACGTTGTTGGCGCCGCTGCCGATCATCTCCACCTCGAAACTGCAGCGGCTGAAGATGCCGTGGTGGATCCGCTGCCGCCCGCCCTGGAAGGGCTGGGTGGTGGCCCGGGTCGCCACCTGCGCCTCGAAGGGCGAGACCTGCAGGTTGGAGACCAGCATGGCGTTCGCGGCCGCCGTCGGCGTCGGGTCGACGCCTTCGCTGCTCTCGATCTTGGCCAGCAGCAGGGTGTTACGCGCCGACTGCGTCATCGCCATCCTCCTTGTTGGGGCCGGTCACGTCGGCCGGGGTATCCCGGCCGGGCGCGGGGCCAGGCCCGGGCAGGGGCAGCGGCGCCGGCGGCGCCGTCCGCGCCTCGGCGGTCTTCTTCCCGCGCTTGGCGGCACGGGCCGGCTTGGCCGGCGCCGGTGCTTCGCCGCCCTCCGGCACCTCCTCGAAGCTTCCGTCCGGCAACTCGCGGAAGCACCCGCCCACCCCGGGGGTGCGCATCCTGGTCTCGCTCTTCATCCGGAGATGACCTCCTGTGTCTGGTAGCTCAGCTGGAACCAGGCGTGGCTGTCGTCGGTGCCGGCAAAGCCACCGCCCAGGTAGACGAATACGGCCGATGCAGACGGCGCCTGCCACCCCAGCAGGGCCGCCCGCACTGCCGCCTTGACGGTGTCCAAGTCGGAAGCCGCGGCGGCGCCGCGGCCGTCGGCGACGTTGCGCATCGCCACCATCACCGCCCAGTTGCTCTCGACCGTCTGGCGCACCGCATTGGCCAGGCGGTTGGGTGACGGCTCGTCGTCCTGCCAAAGCACGATGGCCGCGGGCGTTGCGTCCGGCGGCCGATCGGCGGCCGCCTCCGGAGAGGCCGCGGCCTCCACCATCGCCAGGGGCGGCATGGCCTGGTCGCGCAGCCGGGCGACGATCTCCGATTGCAGGCCCATCAGCCGCGCTCCCCGCCGAGGTGCCGCAGCAGGATCTCGGCGCCGATCGCGCGGTCGCCCTCGTCGATGCCGACAAAGGGCCGCGCCGGGATCGTCTGGCTGTGCTGCCCGATGGTGATCCGCGCAGCCTTGCCGCGGCCGCGCTTCGCGAACTTGCCCTTGTTCTTCCCCTTGCTGGTGCGCGGCTGCACCTGGCTGCGGGCGAAGCGGGTGTAGGTGTGGCCGAAATGCTGAGGCGCGGCGTAGATCTTGTTGGTGCCCAGGGTCAGCGACGTCTCGGAGACGCTGTAGTGGAGCGACAGGAACAGCCCGTGGCTGTCGCGCAGCAGCTTCGGGTTCGACTGCTTGCGCCGGCGGCGGGTCGACTTCGCCATTGGCACCCAAGCCACGCCGCCGGGGCCGCTCTCGGTCTCGAACCGGCGCCGCGTGCGGGTCAGCCAGGCTTCGCCGATGTCCAGCAGCGCCGGCCGCAGGCTGCCGGCCCTGGCCTGCAGGGCCTGCAGGCCCTGCCGCAGGTTGGCATCGTCGACAGTGAGGGTGATTTCGGTGCCAGCCATCAGAAGCCCTGCAGGGTCTCGGCGGTCATGATCCGGTCCGGCCCGGCGATCTGGACGTCGGCCCGGCCGGCGACCTGGTCGCCGTCGCTCTCGACGAGGAGCGCGCGGCCGGTGGCGACCTGTTCGAACCACTTCAGGGCGTCCTCATAGGCCTGGCGATCGTCCTCGCCGGCGCGGTTCGGCCCCTTCAGGTACCACCACACCACGGCACCGACCTGGCGGGTCAGCACCGCGGGCACCTCGGCGAGCGGCAGGCTGTATCGCGCGCGCAGATAGGTGTCGGCCTGGCTCTCCGCATCGGCGATCGCGCGGTCCAGCCTGTCATCGTCGATCGTCGTCGGCGGGACGTTCGCGGTGTCAGTCAGGCGCACCAGGTCCTGCTCGGTGTAGAGCTCGATCATCGCCGCCTTGGTCACGTAGGTGCCCATGGCTCAGCTCGCCCCGCCAGCCTTGGCCGCGGCAGCCTTGTCCGCGGCAGCTTTCTCCGCGGCGGCCTTGGCCTTCGCTGCCCTCTTCACTGCGGCCTTCTCCGCGGCCGCCTTCGCCTTGGCTTCCGCCTCGGCCTTCTCTGCGGCAGCCTTCTCCGCAGCCGCCTTCGCCTTGGCTTCCGCCTCGGCCTTCTCTGCGGCGACCTTCTCCGCGGCCGCCTTGGCCTCTGCCTCCGCCTTCGCTGCCGCATCGGCGGGATCGGCGGGATCGGTGCCGCCGGCGTTCGCACGCGACGCGTCCGGATCTCCGCCGGCGCCTCCCGTTCCGGCGGCACCGCCCGCCCCGGCCGGGGGCTGCTGGCCCGGCGGGGAGCTGCTGTCGCCATCCTCCTCGCTTGCCCCGGCCCCCGAGCCGGGGATCTCCCGCACCCGGCCGCGCGACAGCAGGTGCGCGCCGGCTGCATCGTCCAGCTCGATCTCCTCGCCGGGCATGTAGCGGTGCTCGTCGTCCTGGCGGATCGGGCTGAGTGCGATGAAACGGGGCATGAGCAGCTCCTGCAGCGGGGAGAGGTCGGAGGGCGGCGGAGGCGGGGGCGGCGCGGCGCTAGGCGACCGCGTCTTCGAACAGGAAGGCGGCCTGCGCGGCGACGATCAGCGCCTTGCGGGTCTCGCCGACGCGCACGCGCTGGCCGCCGCGCAGGCCGATATCGGCGTCCGGCCGGGTGCCAGCGATCTTGGCGCCATACTGGGCGGTGAGGCCGAAGGTCAGGCCCTGCTGCGTGTCGGCCAGGGGGTTGTGGTAGTAGAGCGCAGCATGCTTGCCCCAGACCCGCACGAGGGTCGGGTCCTGCCCCGGCGCGGCGCTGTTGTACCAGCCGGTGCCGACGATCAGCTGCTCCAGCTCGAACAGGTCGGCGACCTGCTGCCGGGTTGCCGCGCCGGCATCGCCGAGGTTCCCGTGGACCGCTTTCAGGATGACGGGATTTGTCCTCAGCTTGGTCCAGACCGCCTGGCCCATCACCATCCTGTTGGGCCGCATCAGGCAGGCATCCAGCGCCGTCAGCACCGCGGTGACCGGGTTGCTGCTGGCATGCGACCATTGGGCGGTGCTGGTCAGCGTGTCCTTGTTGGCCGTCGGATACTGGTCGGCGTCGAACACCAGGTCGGCGGTTTCCTTTTCCCGGCCGAGGGCGATGTAGTCCGTCAGCTGCATCACCGCCCGGTCCCGCGGGTCGCGGCCGGGCGGCGCCTGGTCGATATCGTCCTGCGGGATGCCGTCGTCCAGGCCGTGATCCACGCAGGTGTCGGTCTCCCGGGTCGCCGACAGCTCGACCATGTTGGGCGCGCTCTTCCGGCCGACATGGGTGTCGGGCAGGCGGAAGCTCTCCGCGATCGGATAGGCGTTGTAGGTGAACTCCTTCTTCGTCACCGGCACCGTCGGCAGCACCTCCTCGGACACGAACTGCGTGTTGCGGTAGCCGATGCTGATCGCGGTCAGGTGCGGGTCGGTGACGAAGGGGGCGACGGTGCCGGTCTCGGTGGCCATGTGTGCTGTGTCCTCGGTCTCTGCTCAGGCGAGCGTCAAAGGGCGTTCGAAGGGCCGTTGTCAGGTCAGGCGGTGAAGGCGATGGCGCTGCTGGCGATCAGGCGGCCGTCGGGCATCACCAGGATCAGGTACCAGGTGTCCGCGCCGTCCTCGGTGATCGCCAGGTCGATATCGCCGTCGGCCTCGCTGACCAGCTGGAAGGCCTTGTTGGCGACCAGCGGGATCGCCAGGCCGTCGGACCCGATCGCCACGGCATCGGGCGCCGTGCCGGCGATGCTGTCGCCGTTCGCGTCGTCGGACAGATAGGCGAGGACGCTGCCGCGGACCGCCAGGTCGGCGCCGGTGGCATCGGTCAGCTGGATCGAGACGGTGCCGCTGTCGGAGGCACCGACCGTGATGGTCGCCCCCGCCACCGCGCCGATCGTCACGCCGGGCGCCAGCATGATCGGCGCCCGGTCGCCGCTGACCGCGGCGACCATGGCGTAGCCGACGATCCGCCCGCTGCTGGCCTTGATCGCCTGGCCGTCGGTGGTTGCGGTCACCGGGTCGCCGGCAGCAACGGTGCCGGCAAACTCCACGTCCTGGATGCCGATCTCGACCACGTCGACCCGCCCGCCGGAGGCCGCCCCCAGGTCTACGGTCACGCCGGCGATCGGGTCGGTCGCGGTGGTGGCATGGGCCACCGTGCGATCGCCCGTCCGCTTGACGATGCGATAGGCGCTCACGGCAGCCGTGGTCGTGTAGCTCTTGGTCAGCAAGGGGTTCATGACAGCTCCTGTCTGGGTCGGCGCCGGCGATCGGCCCTAGCGGGCCGTCACCTTGCGGACCGCGGTGGCGATATCGACGGTGATGCCCTTCCCGCGCTGCTCTTCCTGGAAGGCGATGGCGGCATCGGAGATCGCCTGCGGATCGTCGCCGGCGCCGTCGGCGCCGCCGGCGTGCTCGCCGAAGGCGACCTGCTTCGGCAGGCGGGCCAGCACGTCGCGGAAGAACTGCAGGGGCGGCACGGCCTTCGTCTCGCCACCCTCCGCGAACTCCACGGTGCCGGCGGACAGTCCGTCCATGAAGGACAGCAGCGCATCCTCGGCCGCCGGCAGCGGCTTGCCCTCGCCGACCAGCCGGGCCAGGAAAGCAGCGTTGTCGGCGCGCGCGATCTCGGCCCGCTGCTTGGCGATCGCCGAGCTCTGTTCGGCGAACTCCGCCTCGCGGGACTTGATGGCCTCCTCGCGGGCGGCCAGCTCGGCCTCCCGCGCACTTGCGGTGTCATCGGCCACGGCGGGCTCCTCTTCGGTGGTGGTGGTCGTGGGGGCCTCGGCGAAGGCGGCGTCGCTGGTCAGCAGCTGGCGGACGCCGGCGAGCAGGCGCGACAGCAGCCGCACATCGGCGTCCGGCTCGGCCTCGCCGAACTCGACGGTGACGCAGCCATCGCTGTCGTCGCTGAAGGTGACGTCCCGCAGCCCCTTCAGGGACGGTGGCTGCGCACCCAGGAAGCCGACATGGCGCAGGTACCAGGTGCCGGGCTTCGGGTTGGCGTCATGGGTCGGCGGATAGAAGGACGCCGACCGCTTCTTGTAGCGCCCGCTCTCGACCAGCTCGGCGAACTCCGGCGCGACCTGGGCCGGCGTGGCGGTCAGTACGCCGCCGGTGGCGGACAGCGACCGGACCCAGCCATAGGCCGGGGCGTCCGACTTGGGATGGCCCACCACCAGCGGCGCTTCGTGCAGGGCCGGGTCATAGGCCGCGGCCGCGGTCGCCATGTCGGCCTCGCTGAAGGTCAGCGGGCCGCCGCCCTGCGACGGGGTGTGCCGGCCGGCCCGGAAGATCTCGAATGCGCGCATTGCAGCCTGATGCCTGGAAGCGCCGGGGCGGATGCCGTCTCATCCGCCGGTCCGGCTTCCGTGAGCCTCGCTGAGACCAGGCCGATCGACGGGACCTGGCGGGCTCTCTGGTATGGCTGCGATGCTAGGGGGATGCCGGGGGGCGATGCGGCTCGGAAATATGTCCGAGGCGGGGGCGCCAGCGCGGCCCGATCACGGTAGCGGAGGGCCGGCAGGGCGTCGAGGGGTAAGGTGCCCCTTCGGAAGGGCGATTGCCGGGGCGGAACCCCGTTTAATATCGCGTTTAAAAAATTCTAGGTGTGTCGGGGCCGGAAACCCGGCGACGGGCTGTGAGGGGCCTCTACGGGGTTCGCGAGGTTAGGCTGTTTCAGTGGGGGGCGGTCCCCTCTGACGCCTTCCGCTTCAAGGCGGCCAGTTTCGCCGTTGCCTGGTCCGACTGATAGACAGCCTTCAAGAAGCCTATCGCAATCTCGATGGCGGCCTCTGCCTCTTCAACGCCAACTTTGTCGAAGTACTTGAGCTCGACATGCGCGGCGTCATTACCCAGTTGGCGGAGAAGATCGACCCCCTCTAGCAGAGCTGGGGGAACGAAGACCGCCTTTGATAGGGACTTCAGTCGATCAGGCAGCCGCCGATCGACTGCTCCCTGGTCGGCGCAGATCTCCTCCAACACGCGGCGCACCATAATGGCGCAGGCGATGAAGCAGCCGTTCGCATGACACTCCAACGCTTCGCGCATGTGCTTGACGATGCCAGATGGGACGCCTGACGTTTCGAACTGAAGGCGAGCTCTTGGAACTGTGGCCCACTCTCCGTTCCGCCCGCCTTCGACGAAGACCAAGGTCATACAGTCCGGGTTGGGGCATCGCCTGATACCGAATACCGTTTCGGCCCGCGGGCCGTCGCGAGACACCCAGTCCGGGCTTGCCTCCATGGGATGGAGCAGCACACGGAGGCCGCAATAAGGACAGTCCGCGGCGATTTCGACGGTGTCACGTCGGCCGACGCGGTTGCCACGCACGACCCGCTCTTGTTCCCAAACCGTCATCTGAAGTCAGTAGATTACTGGCAGGTCGGTCTCGACCTCGGCCGGTGCTTCACGGTGCACCATGTGCGGCATCAGCTCGGCCGGCAGTTCCCAGTGTTGCAGGACGCAATCGGCCAAGCCGCCAAGGTCGGCGAACGGGTCGGCGACCTGGATGGGGCCGGCGGGGGTGTCCAGCTCCCCGGCGCGGCGGGCCTTGCCCATAACGCTGCGCAGCAGCTCGGCGCCCTGGCCGGAGCCGCTCAGCGTCTGGCGCGACGGATCCCAGGTGACCCGGCCGTCATCATGGCCGGACCAGCTCCGAAGCCGGAATGTCATTGCGCCTAGTGTAGCCACCGAACCCTCGGGTCATCCGTCACGGCCGCCACCTGAACAGCAGGCCGATCGCCAACTCTACCAATTGGCGATCGTGCCGCAAGAATTCAAACCATTTCTCGTCGTTGTCCCCCAGCAGGCGGTCATAGGACATCGTCATGACCTCCAGCGCGCCCTCCGGCTGCCCCGGCCCAAGGTCCCAATACTCCTTGCCAAAATACGGGTTCACATACTTGTCGCGTCTGGCCCGCTCCCGCGGGCCGTAGGCAAAGCCCGTGAGTTGCGACAGTCGCAGCAGCTCCTCGCCCACCGTGCGCCGCTTGTGCAGGTCCTGGAAGTATCGGTCCAGCTCGGGCATCGCCGCCTGCAGGCGGTGCGTGAACTCGTGCACCATGCTGTCGACGTTGCGCGCGATAATGAAGCCCTCTCCCGGGCTGGCATCCACGTCGCCATAGGCGGTCAGGGGGACCGTCTCCGGCGGCTGCGTCGGCCCGTGGGTGTACTGCATCGCACGCGTCTCGACCCGCCGGACGTGCAGCGGGCCGAAGCCGTCGGCGAACTGCGTCCAGTCGTCCGGGAACCTGGTGCTGGCGGCGCGCAGAAGGTCGACGCCGGCGCCGCGCCTGGTCGCGGTCGCCGCCGGCGTCGCCACCGGCCGGGCGGCGGCCAGCCGCTCGCGGATCGCCAGCCGCACCGCCGCCGCCTGCTCGATCGACAGCGCGACCCGCGGCGGCGCCAGCTCGTCCAACAGTTCCCGGCCGGCCTCGATCGCCTCGTCCAGGCCCGGGTTTGCGAACGGCACCTGCAGGCGGCCTTCGACGGCCGTTCGAAGTTTGCCGTCGAGCTTCGGCAGCCGCTCGCGCAGGGCCCTGCGCGCATCGTCCGAGATCCGGCTGGCGCCTGGCGCATAGGCCCAGCCCGGGTCGATGCCCTTCGGCACGTCGACCGTCCGCGGGCTGGGGCCGCGGCTGCCGACCGTGCGGGTCTCCCAGACGATCTCCGGCGCCTTGTCCGGCCCGGACTTGCCGAGGCGCGCCAGATCCTCGGCCGACAGCGTCTCGATCCAGCACTGGCAGCCCCAGCCGTTCGGCGTGTAGTGCGTCCGCCACCAGGGGTCGTCAGCCCGCAGCACCAGCCCGTCCCAGCCCACATGCTCCAGCCGCGGATGCTCGACCGCGTCGCTGTGCCGGTACATCCACCAGGGCCGGTGCAGCAGCAGGTCCGGATCGGTCATCTGCCGGTAGCGGCCGGCGGCATAGCTGGCGCGCAGGTTGGCCTCGTAGATCACGCGGCTGCGCCAGCCCTCGCCGCCGTTGTAGCTCCAGCCATGGCGATGGACGAGCTGGCGGAAGTCCCGGCGGAAGGTCTCCAGGGTGGTGCCGTCGGCGATCGCCTTGTCGACGGCGCCGCGCAGGTCCTGCAGGAGGTCCGCCTTGTAGGCGCCCGCGACCATGAAGCCGGTGTCGTGCGCCTCGTGCCACAGGTCCGTCCAGGCGCGCGTCGGGACATTCGTCTTGCGGCGAAAGTAGTCGAGCTGCTCGGCAAAGGGCCTGGCGCCCCAGCGGGCCTCCGGCATCGGGTCAGCGCCCCCCGGAGCCGCTCTCGGTGCGGACATCGTCCCGGCCGGCCAGCTCCGCCGCCATCAAGGCCCGGCCCAGCACGGCCGCGAAGCGATCGTCGGGCAGGTCCGGGAAAAGCTCGGCCAGGCCGTCGCGCAGCTCCTCCAGCGATCCGGCACTGTCCACCAGGCGGCGGACCGGCTCCATCATCGCGTCGATCGCGCCGGCGGCCTCGATCTCCAGCCGGTCGGCCTGCCGCGACACGATCGCGCCGCGAGGGCGGCGGCCGGGCTCGGCGAACTCTGCCCCGGCCCCCAGTCCAGGGCCGCGCTCTTCCACGCCGGTGCCCCGCCGGACATAGCCGTCGCCATAGGTCTCGTGGATATAGGCCTCGGTCGGTTCCCAGCCGATCTCGTACAGGGTCTTGTCGCGCTGCGACCTGGCCGTCAGGTCCTCTTCCTCGGAGACCTGGCGATAGACCTTCGGCGCCGCCGCTCCGGGGAAGTTCCAGGCGGTCAGCCAGGTCGCCGGCCCGTCGTTGAAGCTTTCGCAGACCAGGTCTGCATCGCCCTTCACCACCTCCAGCTTCACGTCCTGGTGGACTTCGGCCTGGCTCTTCGACGAGCCGTCGTCCGTCGTCATGGTCTGCGACAGGACGATCTTCGCGATCGCGCCGTCCATCCTGCGCAGGAAGCTGTCATAGTCGCCGCCGGCCGATCTCGCCGCTTCCAAGATCTCTACGGCGACCCCTTCCGGGAACACAACGGCGCTGTCCGTGGTCAGCGCCTGCAGCGCGGTCAGCAGCCGGTCGATCTCCTGCTGGCTGGCTCCGGGCGGGACTTTGCCGGTGGCGGTGCCGCCGGCGAACTTCTCCATCCACACGGCCCAGAACTTGAGGCCGTTCCTCTTGAACCAGACCGGCCAGAACAGATACCAGGCCAGCCCGCGGCCATAGGGATCGTCGTCGTCGTCCGCGCCGGCGGTGAAGCTCCAGAACTTGCTGGCGGGGAGCTCCTCGCCGTCCGGCTTCCCCGGCACCATCAGCCGCAGGCTGCCATCCTTGTGCCAGCGGAACTTGTGCGGGCGGCGGATCAGGATGTCGCTCAGGACGATCTTCGTGCCATCGGCCCGGTACATCAGCTCGCCGACACCGAAGCCGTAGAAGATCCCGGACAGCATCTTGTAGGAGACGCGGTCCCAGGGCAGCGCCAGCAGCTGCGCGCGCAGATGGTCGGCGGCCGCCTTGTCCAGTGCGCTGTCGCCGCCCGGCTCGACATCCCAGTTGCGCGACACCACGGCCAGGCGCCGCTGCTGCCAGGTCGGCATGACCTGGTCGTCGCGCAGGATCTGGTCGTAGAGCGCCAGGTCGGTGCCGGCCCAGGTCTGCCAGAGCGGGTCGCGCGGCCGCTTCAGCGCGCCCAGCCAGGCGCCGCCCTGTCCGGCGGCTTCCCAGCGATCGTCGCCGGCGATCGCGATCGCGCTCAGGTCCGGCCGCTTCGGCGTCTCTTCGGCCATGTTCCCTACCAGCCCGATCCGAACCCGGTGCCGCGGGCCATGCCGCCGCCGACCGATCCCCAGGGGTTGTCGCGGTTGATGCCGCCGGGCTCACCGCCCGCGGCCCGCTCGGCCTGGTAGCCGGCGCGCTTCACGCCGGACGGCCAGCCGCCGATCGGCACCATGCCGCGCTCCGACGCATAGCGGCACAGCGCCAGCGCGATCGCCGCATCGCCATGGCGCTTGCCGGTGCTGCCCTGCGTCTTGGCCTCCGGCACCCGGGGCACGCCGCGCACCAGGCGCACGGACCGCAGGTCGGTCAGGATCTCGTCGTCCTTCGGGATGACGATCTCGTCGTCCTGGAACGCGGCCCGCAGGGGCGGCATCTCCGTCCTGTACCACTCCTCGGTGAACTTGAGCGCTTCGACCATCGACGCACCCATCTGCTGCTGGCAGCGCTCCGCCAGATAGCTGCCGCTGCCGCCGGCATCGAATGCCGCGCCGCTGAACCGCGGCAGCCGGCGCAGGACATGCAGCGCGATCTGCGCCTGTTCGGTGTGGGGGCAGTCGCGCAGCTCGATGACGAAGTCGGTGCGCAGCGCCAGGTTGGCCTGGATCGACGCCGCCCACAGCACCGTCAGGTCGATAACGCGCCCGAAATCCACCCCGACCGCCTGGCGCTCCGCGCCGGTCAGACGCTGCAGCACCGGCTCCACCTCGTCGGCGAGCCACTGGTCGACCCAGGCGAAACGGCGATCGTCGGACCAGTGGACGAACCCCTCCGGGGCCGTCCAGCGCAGCACCGGGATGTCGGCTCGCATTCGCGCCACGATCAGGGCACGGCTCAGCCAGGCGCCGCCGCCGGCCTTGGGGATGACGTCCAACTCCTCGCCGGCATCCTCGCCATACTGCGCGCGGATCTTGGCGACCCATTCCGCCTCGGCCGCCGGCGACCAGGTCTTGCCGGTGACCAGGCAGATCCGGCGATACAGGCCGTCTGCCACCGCGTCGTCGAAGGTGATCCGTACCAGGGCGAAGGGCTTCTTCTCCGCGTGGGTCTCTTCGACCAGCTCGTTGAACGCGTTGTCGGCGCCATCATGGGTCGAAACCACCACCACCTTGCCGCCCCAGATCAGGAACGCCATGGCGGCCTTGAGGAGTTCGGCCAGCTCGTCGTGGAACGCCGCCTCGTCGGCGATCAACAGGCCCTGGCGGCCGCGCAAGCTCCGCGGCCGGCTCGTCAACGCCACGATCTCGAAACCGCTGGCGAAGCGGATGCGGAAGGCCTGGATGAACTTGTCGGGCGCGCCGGGATCGGGGAACAGGAACTCGTCGACCGAGGTGGCCGCGGGGGCGAATGCGCGCGCCCACATGGCGCAGGCGTCGATAAACTCGCGCGCCATGTCCAGGTTGTAGCCCAGGTACATCACGTCCATGCCGCCGGCGGACTTGCGACCGCCGGCGGTCAGGACGCTGCTGGCGGCCAGGCCCCAGGTCAGGCCGATCCGGCGGGATTTCTCGATGACGGTGACGTCGTTGGCGTCGACCGTTGCAACGGCCCTCGCCTGATAGGGCAGCAGGACGTCGGGCAGGCTCTTGCCCTCGGTCAGGTCGGCCGGCAGGCCGGCGGCCAGGCTCTCCGCCCGGTGAGCTTCCCATTCTTCCTGACTGACCGGTCCGACAGGTGCCTCGGTCATGCCGCAACACCCAGGATCTTCGACTTGATCTGCGCGACCACGTCGGCGCTCAGGCCGGCTTCCTGTGCGGTCACCTCGGCTTCTGCCGCGGCCTCCTGCCGGATCTCCGCGGCCAGCTGCTGGCGGATCTTGGTCTCGAAATCCTGGTCGTAGCGCAGCGCACGGCCCAGCTCGGCGAGTCCCTTGCCGAGCATCATGGTGTCCTTCGGGTCCAGCCCCCCGGCACCTTCGACCTGCAGCTTCATCAGCATGTCGAACACCAGGCTGCGGGTCATCTCGACCAGCAGGCGGCCTTGCTTGCCCTGCGAGGCTGCGTCGCCCAGCTCGGCGACCAGCGCGTCGGTGACCTGGCGCGACTGCCGCAGCTTCTGTGCCACCTGTTCGAAGTTCTGCGCATAGCGCCCGACGGAGCTGCGGGAGATCTCGTAGCCGCGCCCTTCCAGCCAGGTGACCAGGCTGTCGATGGTCAGCCGGCCGGTGGCGAGCAGCCGGCGGAACTCCGCCAGGTCGGCCTCCGCCAGGTCCGCTTCGATCTTGGATATTCGGGCCATGATGGTCAGGCCCGTCGGGACGGCCGGGCGACGCCCTCGATCTCGACCAGCCCCAGCGCGGCCTCATGACCGCGCAACAGGATCTCGGCGCCCAGCTTCTCTGCGCCATAGCTGGTCACCGCCACCAGGCGCGCCTCGGCCAACCATCGCAGATCTTCCCGGATCTCCTCGCGGGACACCCGGTGCTGCAGCGGCGCCAGCGCCTGCTGCAGCAGGCCCTCGCCCAGGCCGCCATCCTTCTCTTCGTCGAGCAGGCGCAGGATGCAGAGCCGGCGGTCGGCCGTCTTGATCTCGGACCACCCGGTCATCGCTGGCCCCGCTCTCGCAGGAACCCGTCGATCAGGTCGAACTGCCGCTGCAGTCCGTCGGCCAGGCGCTCGAAGCCTTCGAACCGGCCGAGATGCCGCTGGAAGTCACCGTGCAGCGTCGACAGCTGGCCGCTCACCGTCTCGAAGCGCGAGGTCAGTTTGTCGATCGCGGCATTGCCCGGCAGAAACTCGATGCGCTGCTGCAGCGCGTCCAGGTCGCGCTTCATCTTCTCCAGCTCGGCCTTCTCGCGCCGGGACCGCGCCTCGCGCATCGCGATCGCAGAGCAGAGCAGAGCGGCGAGCGCCACGGCCACGCTCGCCCACTGGCCGATCTCGCCGATGGTCACCGGGCGGCCCTCCCAATCCGCGAGGCCAGCGCCTCCACGATCCCGACCGGCTGCATGCCGGCGAGCACCTTCTTGTCCTCGCTGCGTTTGGCGGCATTGATGCCGAGCACGGTCAGAGCGAAGCCCATCATCACCGACAGGGCGCTGACCAGGCCGGCGATCGCGTCGATCACGACGGCTGCCATGCCGGGCTCGTCGATGACGCTGTAAAGCACCGTCGACACGATCATCAGGACCGACAGCACCCAGGTGGCGGTCAGCGCATAGCCCATCGTCGGGCGCCACCGGCGGACATACCAGTCGCTCGATGCCACCTCGATCTGCATCGTCCGGTTCACGATATCGAGCCGTTCCGTCTCGGCCTTGTACAGCGCCAGCTCGACATCCTTCAGGTGCCGCTGCATCTCGATCACCAGCACCGGGTCCGCGCGCAGCGCCGCTTGCGCTGCCTCCGGGCTGTCCTGGCCCGTGACCGCCTGGGCGACGCCGACCACCTGGCGGGCGACCTTCTCGCCACCCTCGCCGGCGATCCAGCGGCCGAGCTGCGGCGCGGCCATCTCTGCAATCTGCAGGGCCGCGGGGATCAACATGGCAAGGGGCAGCATGGCGGGCCTCAGCTGTAGGCGCGGCGCAGCCAGCCGGCCTCATACCGGGCCAGCCGCGGATTGCCTGCGATCAGGACGCGATAGAAGCCGGCCGCTTCCGACCGCAGCGCGGCGGCCAGCGGGGCGGGATAGGCCACCAAGAGCGCGTTCCGGGTCACCGGCCCCAGGACACCATCCTCTGCCACCAGACGGCCGCAGGACCGCAGCGCGCGCTGTGCCAGGCGATGGGCCTGGCGTGGTCCCATGTTGACGGCCAGGTCGAACACCTTCTCGCCGACGCCGTCCGGTAGCTGGCCGTAGCGACCGGGCTGCCAGAAGTGGCGGTAGTACAGGTCCGCTGCCTGCGCTTGGGTCAGGCCCAGGATATCGTCGCGGTCGATATCGCCGTCGCGGTCGATATCGCCGTCGCGCAGGTCCAGGCCCTGCAGGAACCGCAGGCTGACCCCCCACTGCGTGGCGCCGCCGGGATCGACCGGGTCGTCGACAAAGCCACCCTCGTGCTGCAGCACCCGCTCGATGCCGTTCATCCAGCGCGCCAGCTCGATCTTCGACAGGCCCTCGGGCTTCATGACGGATCGCCCTCGGGCGGCGGCTCGATCGCCTCCCAATGCTCGCCGGCGGCGACCATGCAGCTGATGCCCGAGCCCGGGGCGGTCACCAAGACCGTCCAGGTCGAGCCGTCGCGGGCGGGGTACAGCACCGTCAGGCGTCCGCCCGACAGGCCATAGCCCGCCGGCGCCGCGCCGTACTGGGCGCGCAGCTGCGCGTCCGCCTCGGCGGTCGGCAGGCAGGCGACGTGCTGTGCCCGGGCGGGGGCGACAACGGCGGGAGTGACGGCACCGCAAGCCGCAAGCAGCAATGCGACGCCGAAGGTGATGCAGCGGGTGAGTTTCATGGCCCGGAGCCTAAGCGGCCCCGGCAGCTGAAGGCGGCTCGGAAATATGTCCGAGCCGCGGGCGGCAGCGGTGCGCGATGACGGTATGCGGGGCCACCCGGCGGCGCAAGTCAGAACAGATTGCCCTGCCGGGCGCCTGCCCCGGCCTCCGAGCCGGGGTCCGCGGCCGGGTCGTTGCAGATCCGGCGCACCTGGCGCGCCGTCAAGCCGAACCGGCTGGCCGCATCCTGCTTCGACATCCCGGCCGCCACCGCGGCCCGGATCGCCGCATAGTGCGCCGCCGGAGCGCGCGGCACCTCGAAATGCCGCACCCCGTCGCCCAGGTCCCCCGACTGGATCAGCTCCAGCACGGCCGCGGCGGCCACCGGCCCGATCGCCCGCACCACCGGATTGTCCGGTCGCGCGGAGACCGAGACGATCCGCCCGCCCAGCACCCGCGACAGCCGAAGCGCAGCCTCCAAGCCGACCGCGTCGGCGATCCGGCGCAGGCTCGGCGGCAGAGGGATGTCGTCGGAAGCGGTCATGTCAGATCGCCCCGGCGGCATTGTCATTGCGCGGGCGGAGTCGGCGCGCGAGACTCAAGTCCAGGGATATCAGACTGGAGGGGATGATCCGATGAAGCGCACCTTCTGGGCACTCGTTGTCTGCTTCTGTGTCGGCGCCGGCACCGGCCCAAGCTTTGCGCAAGCCGTAGGGGTGCTGGGCCTTGTTGGCTGCACCAAGGTCGGGGACGACACTGCGCGACTGAAGTGCTTTGACGATGCGATGGCCAACCTGTCCCAACCTGAGCCAAAGCCGGCTAGCGAGAGCTGGAAGGCGATCGTGAAGACGGATCCGCTGTCGGAGGAAACCATTGTCACAATCGCCAATCGCGGCGCCTCGACTGGCCGGCGCCCTGTGCTCCTGTTCCTGCGCTGCACGGCTGGGAAGGCGGAGGCCTTTGTGTCGTTCGACGAATTTCTTGGGAGCGGGAGTAGAGACCATGGACACCTCGTCTCCTACAGGATTGGCGACGATGTCGTTCACGAGGATGTCGATTGGTCGCTTTCCACCGACAAGGAGGCAGTGTTCTTTGTCGGCAAGATTGGATGGTTCATAGGGGCCTTGCTGAAATCCGACCGCTTCGTAATTCGGACGACGCCGTACAATGAAAGTCCGATTACAGCGACGTTCGACTTGGCGGGCTTGCGAACAACGCTGGATCGCGTGGCGGATAAATGCGACTGGGGGCTGCAGTAGCATCACCGCTGCGCCCGTGCCTTGACCCGATGCCCCAGCTGCTCGATCAGCGCGTCCAGGTCCGCGCCTGACATCCGATAGGTGTCGTTGCTCCAGGGCTGCCCCAGCCGCTCGCGCAGCGCCGCGACCAGCTGCACCTTGCTTGCGATGCCATAGCCGCCATCGGTCAGGCCGGCATGCTGCCTCGTCGTATCGATCAGGCGCACTGTCCCGGCGTCCGGCTGGGCAAAGCCGCACCTGGTGCACCAGTTGCGCAGGCCGCGGATGACCCGGTCGGCGGTTTCCTGGTCAGCGAAGCGCAGGCTGGCCACGCCGGCCTGCCGCTGCACCCAGGCGTCCAGCGCCGCCTCGGACGGGTCCGCCAGCTCCCCCAGGTGATAGAGGCTCAGCCACAGCGCGCGGGCCTTCGCAGCCAGCTGCCCGGGCGCCAGGGCGCGCTTGCCGGCGCGCGCCGGCTGCCGACGCGGCGGCTTCTTGCCTGCGGCCTGCTGGGCGTCGCCGATGTGACGCGCGAAATCCCGCAGCTCGGCATCGCTCAGATCCTTGGCTGAGCGCTTGCCGCCGTAGCGCTGCGCCATCACCTGGCGCCGCAGCTCTTCATCCCAGCCGAGCGCCTTGGCGCCGGCGTGGATCGCGGCGTAGCACCGGGTCCGCGCCGGATCGGCCGGCGCCTTGGCGCGGGTGGCCGTCATCGCCGCGCCGCCTTCAGCTTGCCGAGCAGGATCGCCAGCTGCCGGACCTCATTGCCAGTCAGCTCACAGTGAAGGCTGCCGCCGGCCGTCACGATCCGGACTACCGGCTCGCCAACGCCGTCCAGGCTGCCTTCCACACGGCCGATCAATTGGCCGGTGCGGTCGTACAGGTAGAAGCTGTCGATCGGCGCGGTCATCAGGTCCGCCCCATCCGCCACGCATTGACCGCAGCGACCACGTCGGCGCTCGGCACCCCGGCGGCGCGCAGCGCCTCCAGATGCGCCAGCAGCCCGTCCATCGCGTCGGCACGGGTCACCGCATCGTCCGGCAGGCGATGCAGCGCGGCGCACAGCAGCGCCCGCCAGCTCTGCCGCACCGCCTCCACCGGCGGCGCCCGCCGGCCGCCCAGCAGCTGCCGCAGGGCGCGGTCGTGCTCCAGGACCCAGTCCAGCCACTCCTCGCGGGCTGCGGGCTGCAGTGCCGCGACCTCAGGCATCGCCGTCGCTGCCGGACAGGATGGCCAGATACTCGCGCACCTTGGCCTCGCAGGCTGTGCAGGGCGGCGGCAACCCGCACTTCAAGGCCCCTGCCACCCGCATCGCGTCGATGTCGATGCCTGCCGCCCGGGCCTGCCGGTAGACCTGCCGACGCTTGCGCTTCAGCACCGCGATCTCCGCATCGGCCTCGGCGATCATCTCCGGCAGCACCTTGGCGGCAGCTTCCCGGTAGGCCGCCTTGTAGCTCGCACTGCCGGGCGGGCCGAGGCCGGTTCTCGCGCGCGCGCGCGAGGGAGGACGATCATTCATCACCCCCTCCATCTCCGGTTGTACCGAAAATCGCTGCTTCGTAGACGTCGACCATGCTGTCGCGCTCCAGCACCGCGCCGCGATCCTGCTGCGCCCGGCTCAGCACCACACGGAAGGTCTTCAGGTCGTAGCCCTTCGACCGCAGCTCGCCGTAGACGTCGCCCTTCTTGTCGTGCAGGCCGCGCATCTCCGCGTCGATGGCCTGGATCCGGTCGAAGGCGGCGCGCAGCTCCTCGGCGGCGGCCGTGTCGATAGCGCGGCCGGCACTGTTGTGGCCGAGCAGAGCCCGCTCCGCCGCACGCGTCTTGCGCTGACCGGCCATCAGGCGTGCCTCCGCGCCAGGTGCGCGGCGATGCCGGCGACGACCGTCGCCTGCGCCGGCGTGATCAGGATCGCCGCGCCGTACTCCCGCAGGCGCTCCGCAGTGGCGGCCGCGAACTCCACCTCGCTGTCCGAATAGTCGCAGGGATCGTCCAGCACCGAGGTCACGGCGTGGCAGACTTGGGCCAAGTCGCCGGAGTATCGGCAGGCTTGGCGACCGGTCAGCAGCCAGTGCGTGTCGATGCCCATCCGGCCCAGTTTCTCGCACGCCGCCACGTTGATCTTGCGGCGGCCCGACAGATAGTCGTGCAGCGTGCTGTGCGGGATGCCGCTGGCGCGCGAGAACGACAGGACGTTGTGACCGCACCGGCGGATATGCCAGCGCAGCCGGCAGGCGATCGCCCGCAGCAGCGCGACGTCGCGGGTGGGCGCGGTCATATCACGCCCCCCAGGCTGCTCTGATGCGGGCCGCCGACCAGGTCGGCCCCGTCGCCGAAGGCTGGCAGCTTCCGGCTGCCGCGTTCGCTGTCGGCCAGACGGATCACCTGGCGCGGGGTCAGCTGCTCGGCATCCTCGCGGCCGTCGTGACGCCAGAAGATCCCGTACTCGTCGGCCTCGATCTCGGCGATCCCCTGGTCGGCGAGCCATCCGGCGGCCTTGCGCGCCGTGGCGACGATCGGCAGCTCTTCGGCCACCGCGCCGCCGCGCGGGCGGTGCAGGCCCAGCTTGCTGGCCCGCACGCCGATCGTGCCCCAGCTCCTGCCCGGCAGCGCGGCCAGGATGTCCTCCTGGGGCGCGCCGCCCGGGTACAGCTGCCGCAGGGTGTCCTCCTCCGCCTCCGTCCAGGTGCTGCCGGCCCGGGCGGCCTCGCCGCCCTCGGCCGGCGCGGCCTGCTTCGCCCGTCGCGGCCGCCGCTGCCGCTGCGGCGGGGCGGGATCGGGTACGGCACCCGATCTCGCCGGCGCAGGCAGCGCCAGCGTCTCGACAAGGCCCGCCCCGGCCTCCGAGCCGGGGTCGCCCAGCCAGCCATAGGCATGCTCGGCGAGCTGCAGGGCGCGCTCCAGCGCGGCCGGGTCGCGCAGCGCCGTCTGCAGCAGCTCCCGGCGCAGATCGTCGTCGGCGCCCATCACGCGGCCGCCAGGTCGATGGTGATCGATTGCCAGGGCGCGTCCGGCGTGTCCCTCGCATAGAACCGGCAATAGCTCTTGCTGCCGATCACGCGGATGCTGTCGTGGATCGCGCGCTGGCCTTCCTGCCACCGGGCATCGTCGAACGTCATGCGCAGCAGCCGGAACACCGCGTCGCGGCTGACCTGGCCTTCCTTGTCCGCTTCGAAAGCGCTGTCCACCAGTGCCCGCAGTTCCTCCCGCGCGCCCTCGCTCCAGTCGGAGATGCAGGCGTCGAACAGGTCGCGTGCCACCTGCAGCTCCGGACCGAAGGCCATGCGGTCGGCCACCGCCAGCTGCACCTTCATCAGGCCGTCGAACGAGGTGAAGGTCACGTTCCCGCGGCCGCGCGCGCCGCGCTTGGTCACGCCGTAGCTTTCGGCCGCCAGGGTCAGATAGCTGTTGCAGTCGTCGTAGACATGACCGCGGAACCGCGAGATCTGCGCCGACAGCTCCAGCGCATAGCCGATGATCTTCCGGACCATCTGATCTTCCAGCAACTCGACCGGCCGGATGCTCTTCTCCGGCACCAACCGGCCCTTGCTGTCGGCCCTGTAGCCCTCAGGCACGTCGACCTTGGGTGCCGGCAGGGCGATCGTCGGGGACTGCTCGTTCATGCTTGGCTCCCATCCTCTGGCTGTGGCGGATCGAGGCGGTCGGCCTCGGCGACCAGCTCGGCCGCGAACGTGCGGGCACGGGCCGGCGTGATGACCCAGGTGCAGTCGGCGCCGCCGTCCTTGGCGGTGTCCGAAAATGCGCCGTCGATGCCGACCAAGCCGTCCAGGTTATCCAGGCCGGACAGGCGCTGGTCGGACAGGTCGGCGATCCACACGCGATCGGTTTCGATGTCGGGCATCAGGCGTCCCTCCGGACTGTCTGGATGATCAGCAGGGGCAGGAGCAGCAGCACGGCGAGCACCCAATGCCCCACCAGGCGGGCCGCGCGGCAGCGCCGCCGCCGGCGCTCCCGCCGCGTCCTGGCACCGCGGCGGCTCATGCCGCCCGCTCCGCGCCGCCGCCGTACAGCTCCGCGCGAAAGGCGGCCTCCGCCGCCGCGACCGCGGCCGGCTTGGCCTCCGTCGCGTCGGCCAGCCGGGCGATCAGGGCGTCATGAGCGGGCAGATCGCCGGGGCTGTGCTGTGCCACCAGGAACCGGTAGTCCCGGAGCCAGGACAGCGCGTCCTCCGCCGTGACGCGCAGGGCTGCGCGCTCGTCGGCGCGGGCGTCGTCCAGGCGGCCGCCCAGAATTCCCAACTGCTGGGGACGTTCGTAAGCAGCAGTCATGGCAGCATCCTCCGTGTACGCAGGGCGTCCTCGACCGCCTCCAGGCCAGCACCGGGCACCCAGAAATCCACCAAGGGATCGGCGCCCAGCCGATCCAGCAGCGGGTGTGTGCCCAGGATTGCCACCCGCTTCCCGGCACCCAGCGCGGCGCCGACCTGAGCGATGACGACATCGGCCCGATCGTCGACGCAGACCCGGGCGATCAGCAGGTCACCGCGGCCGGCCTCGTCGATCGAAGCCCGCCACTCCTCGTTCCAGTTGCTGGCTGGCCCAGGGAGCTCGTGTACCCAGTTGCTGATGACCTGCACCGGCCAGCCCTTGTGCTTCAGGGCGCCGACCAGCTGCTGCCAGGCCGGCCGCAGGCTCGCCTTGCTGGCGATCGCCACGGTCAGCGGTGCAGGGGCCTCGGCCGGGCGCAGGGCGGTGGCGGCGCTCATGACCGCACCTCGCCGGGCGCGAACGGTTTCCCCAGCACCGCCATGGCCAGCATCCGCAGCTGCTGCTGCACCGGCCGCCGGATCGAGACGCCGTCCAGCACAGCCTGTGCCAGCGCCCGTGCCTCGGCCCCGTCGACCGCGCCGACCGCCTGCGGCGGCGCCGGCGCGCCGTCCTGTGCGGCCTGCACCACCTGCGCCTCGATCACGGTCAGGGTCGCCCCGCCGGCGCGGACATACAGCGTGTAGCTGCCGTCCCGCTCCACCACGTAGCTGCCGATCTCGCCGCTCCGCCGCTCCTCCCCGGCCAGCCAGGTCACCGCCTGGCCGATCCGGTATCTGCTCTCCCAGATCACGCTGCTCATGGCGGTCAGTCCCGTGTCCGCGCATAGCGCGGGTCCGGATCGATCAGGTCGGCGAAGTGCCGCTGCAGCGCCTCGATCTCCATCTCGGCGATGTCGGCCGGGATCTCGGTCGCTTCGAAGGTCCGGACCTGGGCGCCGACCTCCCGCACCGTGCAGCAGCCCATGACGAAGGTGACCATGTCCGGCCCCTTGCGGCCGCCCTTCGAACGCCAGCGCTCCAGGACGCTTTCAAGCCGCTTCGAAAGCTCGTCTGCCCCCTCGTAGGCGAGCTGGCCGACAGGGGCATTGGGGCAGCTGGGGCAGCGCTCCCGCATGGCGCCGCTCAGCGGGTCGCTGCTGCGGCTTGCCTGACTGCGGCCGCAATGCACGCGGCCGATATTCTCGGCCAGAACGGGGCAGCCGACGCTGCCATGATCGACGGCGGCCGTCAGGTTGCGGAGCCGGTTGGCGGCATCCTGCAGCCGCTCGCAGCCCAGAGTGTAGACGTGCATGGGAAGCTCTCCGGCCTGGATGTGCTGCGACCAGGTCGTCAGGACGTGCTCGATCTTCTCGGCGATCATTGGCCGTCTCCCTTGGCGTTGTGGTTGGAGTGCGGGCAGCCGGACCTGCAGGCCCGATAGAGCTGCACACGGGTGCGGTTGGCGCTGCTGTACTTCTGCCGCTGCTCGTGGAGGCAGCGTGCGCGGTCGAGCGTGCCCAGAACCGGGCATTCGACGTCGGCAGACATGAAGGCGGCGCGCGTCCGCTCTTCGATGCCGGCCAGCGACGCGGGATAGCTGTTCGACAGGACCTGGCTGACCACGCCGGCACTGCACCGCATGCGCTTCGCGGCGGCGGCCTGGCTGCTGGCGTCGCACTTCTCGGCCAGCACCTGGACCCAGTCGGGCATGTCGTCGCCCCAGCCCTTGGTGGCGCGCTCCATGGCCGTGCCGCTCATGACCGCTTCCGGGGCAGGCCCGCCCATTCGCCGGCCGTCATCTCGCGGCCGAGATTGGCGTCGTAGACCCGCTTGCCGCGCCGGATCGCAGGTGCCCGAGGACCCGTCACCCGGCTGCCCAGCAGCCGGTAGCGGCGCATGCCCAGAGAGACCAGGTAGCCAGCACTGGACAGGGCGGTCGCATACCGTTTCGCAGTCTCGGCCGGCACATTGGCGCTCAACGCCAGGCCCTCGATGTCGAAGTGCTGCAGGCTCCGGATTGCCGACCAGAGGCGTTGCTGCCCGCTCGGCGGCAGCTTCGTGCCGTCGGGCCTCAGGCGGGGCGTTTCCACCCCGGTGTCCTTCAGCAGGGTCCAGACCGCCCGCTTGCCGCGATCCGTCGCGGACACGTCCATCAGCCCCGCCAGGCGCAACACCTGCAGGTAGTCCTTGAACTGCTGAGGCTCCAGGCCGGTCGCATCCGACAGCTGCAGCCACGTGAAGGACTTCAGCTCCCGGATCGCAGCCCAGATCCGGTCCCGCCGATCCAGATGGCCGGCCGGCGGCAGCACGGCCTTGCGGCGGCCGGCCATCAGTGCTGGCGCCGCGCATTGGGCGCCTCCCCGGTATGGATCGGGGTGTCGCCCCAATCGGCCGCGCCGAAGGTCGTCAGGCGCGCCGCGGCGGCCAGCTCGCGGATCCGGTAGAGGTTCACCGTGACCCGCCGCGTGCTGCCATGCGTGCGCTCGACCAGGCGTTGCAGCAGGTCGTCGGCGACCTGGACGCGGGGGCAGTAGACCGCCGCCAGCGCCCGCGCATCGTCCAGGTCGCAGGGCAGCGCCGCGACCCAGTCCAAGATGCGCCCATGCACCCGCTCGTACTTGCGCAACCGTTGCGGCAGCAGCTCCTCGCCGACCCAGATCACGGGCGCCTCGGAGGCCAGGTAGATGTCCCGCACCGTCTCCACCAGCTGGCGGGCGACCACATTATCGGCCTCGTCGACGATCAGCGGCTTGCGGCTCAAGGCCAGTTCCTCGCCGACCTGGTCGACCATCTCCGCGATCGTGTGCGCGGGCCGGATCCCCATCGCGCTGAGCACCGCCAGCAGCAGGGCCTTGCGGCTCCAGGTGCTCTTGGCCTCGATCACATAGGCGCCGATGTCGGCCGCAAGGTGCGCGACGCTGAACGACTTGCCGTAGCCCGACGGGCCGTAGAAACAGCCCATCCCGGGCAGATGCGCCGGGCGGTCGCGCAGCTGCCGGACCAGTCCGTCGAGCAGCGACATGTTCTTCAGCGGCGCGTAATGCTTGATGACGACACTGTCTTCTGTCATTTTCGGACCCTTACGTTGCTTGAACTTCAGGCCCCCGCTTCCGTGCTGCCGGCACGGGCGGGGGTTTCTTCTTGGCCGAACAGCGCTTCGCGCCGCCGGCGATGGGCCTCGCGGGCCTGGAACCAGGGCGTGGCCTGCATCTGCTGCAGCCAGTCCCGGTCGTCGTCGGAGACCGCCTCGCCGGCGGCGATCCGCTCTTCGATGCGCCGGGCATCGCGATACCAGCCGTCCTCGCGGTTCTGCGGCTGCGCGGCCGGCTGGGCCGGCGCGGTCAGCCGCTCCACCAGCTCGCGGTGGCGGCTCTCCTGTTCGGGTGTCAGCTGGATGACCTGCGCCGCCGGCGGCTGCAGGCCCGCCTCGGCACGCACCTCGTCGGCATGCGCCTCAAGGCGTTTCAGGCGGGCGGCGGCGCGCTTCTCGCGGGCCTGCTCGATGACCGGCGCCGGGAAGAAGGCCGCGTGGTTGCCGCCCACTTCGGCAGTGCAGATGAACCGCCCGTCCTCGTCCTTGACCCAGACCCGGCTGGCGTCGCGGATGTCATAGGCCACCCGGACGGTGCGGCCGTGCCAGTCCCCGGCCTCAAGCTCGTGGCTGAAATAGACATGGCCGTGGATGCGCACCTGGCCGCGGTCGACGACGCGCAGCTCGTGCGGGCGGAACAGGTAGATCTGCTCCTCCTCGGTGGGCGTCACGGGCGCCCAGCCATCTTCCAGGTGGGCTTGCCAGGCCTCGTCGGGCGTCATGTGCCGCAGCGGGCCGTCGGCGCGGTCGCGCACCCGCGGCAGGCCGCCCTGCGGCCGGGCGTTGTAGGCGTCGACCTGCGCCTGCGCCCAGGCCAGGAACTCCTCCCAGGGCATCAGGACGCGGCTCTTGCCGGTCTCCTCGATGTCGCGCCGGCCGCGCTTGTAGGCGATCTGCCGCGCCTCGCGGTCCATGTCGCGGCCGACATAGGCCGGCAGGGTGCGGCCGGCACGGATCCAGAGGCTGTGCGCCCGCTCGATCACGCCGCGGGCCTGCGAATTGTAGGGCAGGCTGTACCTCTGCAAGATGCCCAGCCGGTCCAGCTGGCCGGTCGCGGTGCTGCAGAGCAGGTGATTGACGAAGCCGGCGCCGCGATCGCTGTAGACGATCGCGGGGATGCCGCTGTCGCAGCAGGCGCGCCGCAGCGCATCGGTCACCAGCCAGGCGCTTTCGGCGATCCCGGCCGACCAGCCCGCCACCCGGCGGGTCTTCACGTCGATGAAGGTCACGATCTCGGGCCTGAAAGCCCGGCCGTGCTGCGGGTGCTGCACTTCGAAGTCCGCGCAATGCCCGTCCGGGACATAGACGTCCCCGGGCAGCAGCTCGTCGGTGGTGCGCACCGTGTAGGCGCGCAGGGTCTTCAGCTCGCGGGGGCCGAGGCGCCCGCGGTTCCGGCCGATCGCGCCGAGATTGGCGACCGCGCGGTGCACGGTGCGCAGGGTCGGCAACGCCAGCTCCTCCTGCAACTCTTCGTAGACCTGGCGGACGCTGGGCTTGGTCGGACGGCTGTAGCGCTTCATGAAGGCGTAGAGCCAGGGCGGCGAGGCCTCGCGGCGCCGCGCGGCGCTGTCCTTCGGCACCAGGGCGTCCGCCCCTTCGATCTCGCTGTCGCGCCGCCAGCGCCGGATCGTCCGCCGGCTCAGGCCCTTGCGGCGAGCATTCGCGACATCGACCAGCTGCTGCAGCTCCGGCGTCAGCTCACCCGCCGCGATCGCGGCGATGAAGGCCTCCTCGGCCTTGACCAGCCCCCGCCGCCCGGCCCGCGCCTCGATCTCCAGCAGGATCTGCAGGCGCGCGGCACGGACCTGCACCTCCGCCTCTGTCAGGTGCGGCGCCGGCGGCGGCGCGGGCAGCTCGGCATGCACTTCGCTGCCGATCCCCGCCTCCCGCAGCGAGCGCTCCAGCAGCGCCTGCTTCGCCGCCGCCGGCAGCCAGACGCTGTGATACTCCCGCCCGCCGCCGCGGCCCTGGCGCTCGCGGTAGGTCCAGTTCTCGCGCTGGACCAGACGGTTGACGTTGCGCTTGGTCCCAGGCATCCCCGGCAAGCCCGCCAGTTCCTCGGCGGTGAACCACTGCTGCCGCGCCAGCGGCCCGTTCATGGCCGCGACCCCATTGTCAGCAGCAATTGTTCGCGTTGATACAGCTCGCGCCGGGCGCGGCGGATCTGCCCCAGCTGCGCGTCGATCGCCTCGGCGCCGTACAGCACCAGGGCGCCGCGCGCGTCGGCCAGCATGGTCAGCACGCTGCGGCTCTCGGTCGCCAGCTCAAAGGCCGGCAGCCACTCCGCCGGGAAGCGATGGCGGTGATGCGCCGTGCTGGTGCAGGCGTCCAGCATGTGGGTGCTGATCCGGCTGCCGGTCAGCTCCGACATGCGTGCGGCGATCGCCGCACGGCTCGCCGGGGCCGATTTGATTGCGCCTGACAACGTCGTCGCCAGTTGGCCGCCCAGCTCCAGGCTGCCCGGGCCGCCCGCGGATCCGCGGGGAACCGGGTAAAACCCGTCGAACAGGCTGCCCTGGCGGGGATCTGCTGGCGATGACGGCATGTCAGGCCGCCGCTCCGGGCTTGGTATTGCCCTGGGCGCGTTTGCGGATACGCTGGAACCTGACGGTCTTCACCATCCTGGTCCCGCCCGGCGTGTATCGGTCCGGGAACAGGTCGTGGATGGGGAGTTCGAGGATCTCCGCGACCATCTCTTCCACAGCCTTGTTGGGCTGCGAGAAGGCCTGAGAGACGGCCTGCTGGGTCATCCCCAGCGCGTCGCCTATCCGTTGTTGTGTCCAACCAGCCGCCCGGAGCATGGAAATGATCCATATCCGGCGGGCGAATGGGTGTGTCGGAATGTCAGAGCTTTTGGCTAACCTTGTCATGGCCCCAATGATGGGGCGTCAAAAACGGGGTGTCAAACAAAATCGGGGCCTTGTTTTTGGGTACTCTTGTGACTGAGGGGCTCGGCGCCCGACTGGAGGTGGTCCGAGCGCACCTGGGCTTGACGCAGCAGGAACTCGCAGCACGGCTCGACGTAGGGATATCCACCTATCAGCGATACGCCAGCGGCCCGAGCGCAAGCATCAAGCCCGAGCAGCTCGATGTTCTGGCCAATTTGGGTGTGGACCTGAACTGGCTGGTGACAGGGCGGGGCACCCCACCAATTTCGGGGTCCGCGGCTGCTGCTGCCGCGGCTCTAGCTGAAGCCATTCCAAACCCAGAGCCGATGTTGCGCCAGATGCTCGGCGCGCCGGCGCCACCGCGCAGGGGCGCTCCGGACGAACCGGAGGTCCCCGAGGGCTTTGTGTTGGTCCCGCGCTACGACCTGGAAGCATCGGCCGGCCACGGCGCGCTGACGGACGGCGAGCATGTGCTGGACTACATGGCCTTCCAGGAGGCTTGGGTCAGGCGCAGTTTGCGGGTCGACCCGAACCGCCTGGCGCTGATCACCGCAACCGGCGACAGCATGGAGCCGGCGATCCGATCGGGCGACCTTCTGTTGATCGACTGTTCGGTCGAGACCATAATGGACGATAGTATTTATCTGGTGTCGCTAAGCGACTTCTTGCTGGTGAAGCGTGTGCAGAAGATGTTGCGCGGCGTCATCGTCAGTTCCGACAACCCGAGTTACAAACCGATCACTTTGAACGCGGAAGAGGCTGCCGAGCTGCATGTCCGCGGTCGTGTCCGGTGGATAGGGCGTCTGATCTGAGCGCACTGCGTCCCAGTACCGCATTTGTTCGCCGCGGCCAGGATCCCTCTTTTTTGGCGGTTTTCTGCGTGTTTCCGACCGATCGCGAACTGGGACGCCAGCGTCCCAGTTCCGCACCTCGAAGTGGGCACTGCCGCGGCCGGCCGATGGCGGTCGAATGGCTGTTTTCTGCGACTATCTCGCTTCTACGGCCGTTCGGCGGTGTGGCCAAACCCAGTGTCGCGCCGGCCAGAAGGCCCGAAATCCGGCCCGTTTGTGGCCAAACTCGATTTTTCCGCCGTCTCGCCGCAACCCGTTGTTATCCCACAAGATCCCGGCATTTCCCGCCATATCCCGTGTGGCCAAACCCCGTGTCATTTCACACAGGAACGCGGCGATTTCGACCATCTGGACGGCGCGGCGATGGACCGGCAGGTCAGCCACTGGTCGCGGCTGGAAACCGCGGCCGAGCCTTTCGGCTACGAACGCAGGCTGGCCGACGGCCGCGTCCTGCGGGTGGAGAACCGCCCGATGCCCGGCGGCGGATGGCTGCGGTCCTGGCTCGACATCACCGAACTGCGCCGCACCCAGGCGGAGACCGCGCGCAAGACCGAGCTGCTGCAGCTGATCCTGGACAGCATCGACCAGGGCGTGATCATGCGCGACGGCAATGACAATATCCTGGTCTACAACGAGCGCCTGGCGGAGATCCTGGAGGTCCCGGCCGGCCTCTATGCCGGCAATGCCTCGTCGGGCGAGATGTCGGCCTATCACCGCCGGCAGGACGGCGACCGGCCGGATCCGGCGAGCGACATGGTGAAAACCTGGCTGGAGCGGCGCAAGGCGGGCGACGCGGTAGAGCGGCTGGAATACCAGCGCCGGGTGCCCGGCGGCAGGTGGATCCATGTCGTCTTCCAGCCGCTGCCGCAGGGGCGCGAGCTGCGGACCTTCAGCGACATCACCCAGATCAAGGCGGTCGAGGAGGAACTGACCGAAAAGACCCGCTTCCTGGAGGCGGTCCTGGCGGCGATGCAGCAGGGTGTCCTGGTGACCGACGCGGAGGGCCGCATCAGCCTCTGGAACGACCGGGCCTGCCAGATCCTGGGCATTCCGGCCGCCATCCTGGAAAGCCGGCCGCTGGCCGCCGATCTGGGCGAAGCGCAGCGCCGGCGGGCCGACCTGGATCCGGACGACCCGGCGCTTGGCGATTATGTCGAGCGCTGGACGGCGCTGCTGTCCCGCCCCGAGGGCGCGGAGACCTTCACCCACGAGCGGTTGCTGCCGGACGGGCGCTGGATGCTGGTCTACGGCCGGCGCCTGGCGGAAGGCGGTACCGTGCGGACCTTCACCGACATCACCCTGCGCAAGCGCGACGAGGCGGAGATCCTGGCGGCGAAGGAGGAGGCGGAGCGCGCGCGCGAACGCCTGCAGGCTGCGATGGACGCCATGCCGGCCGGCATCGTCATCCTCGACAGCGAGATGAACTATCAGACCTGGAACGAGGTCTACAAGGAGCTCTCCAAGCTGACGGATGAGGAGCTGATCCGGCTGCGCAGCTTCGACCGCGTCGCGGCGCTGAAGCGCGACGAGGTCAACCGCAGCCAGCCGGTTCCCTTCGACAGCTATCTGGCGGAGCGCAGGGCGCTTCTGGCGCGGCGCCTGCCGGCCGTCACCACCGAGTACTGGTCGAGCGCGGACCGCCATATCGAGCTGCGGGTCAACCCGATCCCGACCGGCGGGTGGGTCAGCGTCTACCTGGACATGACGAGCCGGATCGAGGCGGAGCGCGAGATCGCCGCGAATGCACGCGCCATCGCGGCTGCCCGCGATGCGGCCGAGGCAACCCGGGAGCGGATGCGTGCGATCCTGCAGACGATTCCCGTCGGGGTGCTGGTCTACGACCCGGAGCAGCGTATCGAGTTCTGGAACGACGCCTATTCGATCAATTCGGGCTTTTCCCGGGAAGTCCTCGAGAGCAAGCCGCATTTCCGCGATTATTCGGAGTTCATCTACCACGCCCATCGCCGCGACCGGGACATGACCCTGGAGGCGTTCATGGCGTACCGCAACCGGGTCTATGGCTCGACGGACAAATACCTGGCCGAGTTCCACTTCGACATGACCGGACGCGACGTCCAGTACTCGGTCTCGCCGCTGCCGGATGGCGGCAGGGTCAATGTCATCGTCGACATCACGCAGCAGAAGGAGGCCGAGCGGGCGGCCCTGGAAGCCCGCGACACGGCGCAGGCGGCGACCCGCGCCAAGTCGGCCTTCCTCGCCGCGATGAGCCATGAGATCCGCACGCCGATGAACGGCGTGATCGGCATGGCCGAGATCCTGCAGCAGGGCCGTCTGACGGAGGAGCAGCGGGCGATCACGTCGACGATCCGGGAATCCGGCCAGGCCCTGCTCCGGATCATCGACGACATCCTCGACTTCTCCAAGATCGAGGCGGAGCGCATGGAACTGGAGGCCGAGCCGGTCGACCTGCGCGCCATCGCGGAATCCGTCCTGGACACCCTCTCGCCGCTGGCGGAAAGCCGCGACCTGGACCTGTCCCTGCGCATCGACCAGAGCGTGCCCGCGGCGATCATCGGCGACCAGGTGCGGCTGCGCCAGGTCCTGCTCAACCTGGCCGGCAACGCGGTGAAGTTCACCGAGGCAGGGTCGGTCGAGGTCACCGCGACAGCCGCGCCGGACGCCGAATCCCCGTCCGGCGTCAGCCTGCGGGTCGAGGTCGCCGATACCGGAATCGGCATCGAGCGGGAGCGCATCGGACAGCTATTCCAGCCGTTCCGCCAGGCCGAAGCCTCGACGACCCGCCGCTTCGGCGGTACCGGGCTGGGCCTGTCGATCTGCGAGCGCCTGGTGACCCTGATGAAGGGCCGGATCGGCGTGTCGAGCGCGCCGGGGCAGGGAACCCGGTTCTGGTTCACTCTCCCCCTCGAGCCGGCCGTGCTGGCCGCGGAGGAATCGCTCGACACCTCCGGCCTGGCCGGCCTTCCGGTGCTGCTGCACCACCGGCCCGGGCCGTTGGGCGATGCGATCGCCGACATGCTGTGCCGTGCCGGCATGACGGTCACACGCAGCGTGGCGGGCGGGCCGGCGGGTCCCGCCGCCCCGGGGCCGGGCCCATCCGGCCATGCGCTGGTCCTGGCCGATGGGCGGCTCGGACCGGCATCCCTGGCCGGCCTGCGCCCGCCGCACGGGATCGCCGCCGACGGGCCGAACGCCCGCGCATTGTGGGTCTGGAACCGGGCGCGGCCGGACCGGCCGCCCCTGCCGGTCAGCCGGCCGTTCCGTCGTGCGGCGCTGCTGCGCGCGGTGCTGGCGGGCCTGGGCCGGGCCAGCCCGGAGCTGTCCTCGATCGCCGATCCGCTTCCCGCGAGCGCCGCGGCCCCGCCGGTTTCCGGTCGGACCATATTGGTGGTCGAGGACAACGAGACCAACCGGACGGTGGTCGAACGGCAGCTCGGCCTGCTGGGCTTCTCGGTCGCGACCGCGACCAATGGTCGGGAGGCGCTGGAGATGTGGCGCGAGGGCGGGTTCGGCCTGGTGCTGACCGACTGCCACATGCCGCAGATGGATGGCTACCAGCTCGCCGCCGCGATTCGCGAGGCCGAGGCCGGGTCCGTTCCGGCCCGGCCGCGGACGCCGATCGTCGCGCTGACGGCGAACGCCCTTGTCGGCGAGGCGGAGCGCTGCCTCGCCGCGGGGATGGACGACTATCTCGCCAAGCCGGTCACCCTGAACGTGATGGGCGAGCGGCTGGGCCGCTGGCTGAAGCAAGGGGAGGATTCGCCGGTGGCGGCGCGCGGCGAAGCCACGGGTGCGCCGGCCGGCGATGCCGGCCCGATCGACCTGGCGCGCATGGCCGAAATACTCGGCAGCGCCGAGGAGGAGATCGTCGCGGCGATGCTGTCCATGTTCGCGGAGTCCTTCGGGCACCTGCGGTCGCGGATGGCGGCGGCGATCGAGGCATCGGATGCGCCGATGCTGCGCGAAGCTGCCCACGCCGCGAAGGGTGCGGCCGCCAACGCCTGCGCGCCGGACCTGCAGGCCGTGCTGGAACGGCTGGAGCGGGCTGCGGCCGACGCGCATTGGGCATCGGCGCAGGACGCCTGGCGCGAGGTCCAGGCCAGGGGGGACGAGGTGATGCGCCATCTCGCGGCGAAGGGCTGGACCGCCAACGGGCTGTCATCCTGACCGGTGGCGGGTCACAATGGGTGTCGTGCGGCCATAGGCCTGCCGATGGGGAGTGACTTGCCTTGGTCCGAGGGCATGATCTGACCAGGATCCAGGTCCTGGTGGTCGATGACGAGCCGACGCAGCGGCTGGCCGTCTCGGTCATGTGCCGGGGGCTGGGCCTGCCCGAGGCGCTGGCCTTCGGGTCCGGTCACCAGGCGCTGGCCACGGTCGCCGCGCCGGGCGCCCGCATCGACCTGGTGATCTGCGACCTGGACATGCCGGAGATGGACGGCATGGAATTCATCCGCCGCATCGCCGGGCTGGAGGACCCGCCAGCCCTGATGATCCTCAGCGGCCATCCGAGCGCCCTGCTGGACAGCGTGGAGCGCATGGGCCGGGCCTATGGCCTTCGGATGACCGGCAGCGTGCGCAAGCCGCTGACCCGCCAGGTCCTGCAAGCCACCCTCACGGCGCTGTCGGAGAACCGCGCCGATCCGGCGGCCGACGAGCCGGCGAACGCGGAGATGGTCGATGGCCTGATCGCCAGCGGCCGCTTCGAACCCTATTTCCAGCCGCAGGTCGCCCTGCGCGACGGGCAGGTCTGCGGCGCCGAGGTGCTGGCGCGCCTGCTGCAGCCCGACGGCGCCGTGCTGCTGCCGCACGCCTTCCTGAAGCGGCTGTCCGAACGCGGCATGATGACCGACTTCACCATCGACATCGTCGACAAGACGCTGGCCCTGCTGACGGGCGGGACGGCGCGGATGCCGGACATTCGCATCTCGATCAACCTGACGCCGCTGCTGTTCGACGACCTGGAGGTGATGAACGACCTGATGGACCGGGTCGACCGCGCGGCGATCCCGCGCGACCGGCTGGTCTTCGAAGTGGTCGAGACGGCAGTGGCAAGCGACCCGATGATGCTGACGGAGAGTGCCGCACGGCTGCGGCTGCGCGGCTTCGGCCTGGCGATCGACGATTACGGCCAGGGCCATGCCTCCTTGGACCAGTTGCGCCGTCTGCCGTTCGACGAGCTGAAGATCGACCGCGCCTTCGTTGCCGATATCGACTCCGACCCGGACAACCGGGTCATCGTCGCCAACACCATCTCCATGGCCAAGGCGCTGGGCCTGAAGGTGGTTGCCGAGGGCGTGGAGACCGAGGCGGAGGTGCGCGTCCTGACCGAACTGGGCTGCGACCTGGTGCAGGGCTTCCTCTACGCGCCGGCACTGCCCTACGGCCGGTTCCTGGACTATTTCGCGGGCAACCGGGGCGGTCAGGTCTGAGCCGCCCGCCGCCCCCCGCCTGCAGGTCGCGCCTACAGCGCCGCGATCGCGGCAAGGCAGGCGTCGATCTCCGCCTCGCTGTTGTAGTAGTGCAGGCCGGCGCGTGCGCAGGCCTGAAGGCCCCGGCCGTCCATGTCCAGGCGCGTGCTGGAGGCCGCGGAGACGGTGACATGGATCCCCGCCGCGCGCAGCCTGTGCACCAGCGCAGCCGGTTCCAGCCCTGCCGAGGTGAAGGCGACGATCCCGCACCGGACGGCGCCCTTGTCCTGCACGGTGATTCCGGGCAGTGCCGCCAGGCCCGTGCGCAGGCGGTCCGCCAGGCCGGCGATGCGGTCGGCAATGCGCGACAGGCCGATGGCCAGCGCATAATCCACCGCCGTCTTCAGGCCCAGCCGGCCGGCGATGTCGGCCTCCCAGTTCTCGAACCGCGTCGCATCCCCGGCGATCTCGAAGCTGTCCGGCCCGGTCCAGTGCGCGGCATGCAGGTCGAGGAACGGCGGCTCCAGCCGCCGGACCCAGTCCTGGCGCACATAGAGGAACCCGGTGCCGCGCGGGCCGCGCAGGAACTTGCGCCCGGTGGCGGACAGCATGGTGCAGCCGATCGCCGCGACATCGACCGGCATCTGGCCGACCGACTGGCAGGCATCCAGCAGGAAGGGGATGCCGGCGGCCTGCGCCACGGCGCCGATCTCCGCCGCCGGGTTCACCAGGCCGCCATTGGTCGGCACATGGGTGACCGCGATCAGGCGGACGCGCGGGTCAAGCATCCGCCGCAGGGCCGCGACGTCGAGCGCGCCCATGCTGTCGTCGGGCACCACGCGGATCTCGATGCCCCTGCGGCGGCGCATCTGCAGGAAGGCGATGTAGTTGGAGGCATATTCCGCGACCGAGGTCAGCACCACGTCGCCCGCCCCCAGCGGCAGCGCATGGAACGCCATGTCCCAGGCCCGGGTGGCGTTCTCGACGAAGGCGATCTCGCCCGGCCGGGCATTCAGCAGGCGGGCGACGCTGTCATAGGCGGCGGCGAGCTCTGCCTGCATCGCATCCTGCGCCTCGTAGCCGCCGGTCCGCGCCTCCAGGTCCAGATGCGCCTTCACCCGCTCCACCACCGGCCGGGGCATCAGGGCGGCGCCGCAGGCATTCAGGTGGATCATCGGCCGGCCCCCGGGGCCCGGCGTCCGCAGCCCTGGCGTATCCGCCCGCCAGCCGCCCAGTTCCGCTTCGCTCATCGCGCCTGGCCCAGGCGGCCGTGGCGGATCATCGCGGCGCAGAGCCGGTCGATATCGGCGTCGGTCACATGCAGGTGCGGCGTCACCCGGACGGACTCGCCGCGCAGGCTGACATGGATGTTTTCCGCCAGCAGCTTCTGCTGCAGGTCGTCGGGCAGTCCGTCGGGCAGCCGCACCCCCAGGAAATGCGGCGCGCGGCGGTCGGCCGGGATGCAGCTGGCGCCGGCCGCATCCAGGGTCGCGGCGATCCGGCCGGTGATTGCGCCCAGGCTGCCGGCGATGGCCGGCGGGGTCCAGGCGTGGATCTGCTCCAGCGCGGCAAGCGCCATCGGCATCAGCGCGAAGTTCGATCGTTCGCCCATGTCGAACCGTCTCGCACCGGCGGCATAGTCTTCGCTGTAGGCGGCCAGGCGGCGGAAATCCTCCGCGCCGGCGCGGGCGATCCAGTTGTTCTCCAGCGGCGCGCCGTCCTGGCGGTGCGGAGCCACGTACAGGAAGCCCAGGCTGTAGGGGCCCAGCAGCCACTTGTAGCAGGCGCAGACGAGGAAATCGGGGCGGACCTGCGCCACGTCCAGCGGCAGGGCGCCGAGCGACTGGGTGACGTCCAGGACAAGGGCGGCGCCCCGGTCGCGCAGCGCCGCGCCGATGGCCGGCAGGTCCAGCAGGCTGCCATCGGCCCAGTGGCAATGCGGCAGGGCGGCGATCGCGGTGCGCGGCCCGATCGCCGCCAGCAGGCCGGCGGTGAACCCGCCGTCATTGCCGCGGGGCACGGTGCGCACGATTGCGCCGCTGCGTGCCGCCAGGGCGCGCCAGGGATAGACGTTGGACGGGAACTGCTCCGCCAGCACGAGGATCTCCTGCCCGGTGGCGGCGGGCAGGTTGCGCGCGGCGGTCTCCACCCCGTAGGACGCTGCCGGAACGATCGCGACATCGTCGGGGCCGGCGCCGATCAGGCGGGCGAAGGCGGTCCGCGCCGCTTCGCTTTCGGTGAAGAAATCGGCCGGGGTCAGCAGCCAGGGGGTGGACTTGCGGCGCACCCCGCGCTCGCCTGCCTCGCGCACCCTGGCGAGGGACGGCGTCATGTAGGCGCAGTTGAAATAGGCGATCTCCGCGGGGATCTCGAACAGCTCCCTCTGGCAGGGCAGGGCCTGCCCTGACGCCGCTTCGGCCTGCAGTTCGGCGGTCATGCGCACTCCTGTATGTGAACGGGCCGGTCGGACCCTCCGGCCGGTGGGATTTCATGTTGCGGTGCAATAACGCCGTTGACAGCCGGCGGCTGCTCCATAATATCCGCGGCGGGCCACACCCCCCCAACGGGGTGCTACTTATCTGGAAGGATAAGCGATGACCAAGCCAGCCGTGCGCCCTGCGCGCGCGCATTTCTCGTCCGGTCCCTGCGCCAAGCGCCCCGGATGGAGCCCCGACATCCTCGCCGACGCCCTGGTCGGCCGCTCCCACCGCTCCAAGGAAGGCAAGGCGAAGCTGAAGGCGGTGATCGACCGCCACCGCGCGCTCCTTGGGATTCCCGATGACTACCGGATCGGCATCGTGCCGGCCTCCGACACCGGCGCCGTCGAAATGGCGATGTGGTCGATGCTGGGGAGCCGCGGCACCGACATGCTGGCCTGGGAGAGCTTCGGCAGCGGCTGGGTGAGCGACGTCCAGAAGCAGCTGAAGCTCGACGACCTGCGCGTCCTGGAAGCGCCCTATGGCGCCCTGCCCGACCTGGCGCAGGTCGACTGGAGCCGCGACGTGGTGTTCACCTGGAACGGCACGACCTCCGGCGTGCGGGTCCCCGACGGTGACTGGATCGCGGCGGACCGGCAGGGCCTGTCGATCTGCGACGCGACCTCTGCCGCCTTCGCCATGGACCTGCCCTGGGACAAGCTCGACGTGACCACCTGGTCCTGGCAGAAGGTGCTGGGCGGGGAGGGCGCGCATGGCATGCTGGTGCTCAGCCCCCGCGCGGTGGAGCGGCTGGAAAGCTTCGTGCCCGCCCGTCCGCTGCCGAAGCTGTTCCGGATGACCAAGGGCGGCAAGCTGATCGACGGCATCTTTGCCGGCGAGACGATCAACACCCCCTCCATGCTGTGTGTCGAGGATGTGCTGGACGCGCTTGCCTGGGTCGAGCGGATCGGCGGCCGGGCGGAATGCGTCCGCCGGGCCGAGGCCAATCTTGCGACCATCGCGGCCTGGGTCGACCGCTCCGACTGGGCGGACTTCCTGGCCGTCGAGCCGGGGACCCGGTCCTGCACCTCGATCTGCCTGTCCATCGTCGACCCCTGGTTCGCCGGCCTGCCGGAGAAGGAACAGGCGGCCACCGCCAAGGCCCTGACCGGCCTCCTGGAAAAGGAAGGCGTGGCGCTGGATATCGGCTCCTACCGCGACGCACCGCCCGGCATCCGGATCTGGGGCGGCACCACGGTCGACACGGCCGACCTGGAAGCGCTTACGCCCTGGCTCGACTGGGCCTGGCAGGAGCTTCGCGGCTCTGCGCGGGCGGTCGCCTGACGACTGCCTGCCGATCCGCGCGATCCCGCAGACATCCCGACAACCAGAATTCTGCCGGCGCCGGCCGCAGGTGCATTGCCGCCTGCGGCCCCGCGCCCGCCATTCCTACGGAGACAGTCATGGTCAAGGTCCTGATTTCAGACAAGCTGAGCGAGCGCGCCGCGGAGATCTTCCGCGAACGCGGGATCGAGGCGGACGAACGGCCGGGCCTCAGCCCGGAAGAGCAGCGCGAGATCATCGGCGAGTATGACGGCCTCGCCATCCGCTCGGCGACCAAGGTCACGCCGGCGCTGCTGGAACATGCGACCCGGTTGCGTGTGATCGGTCGTGCCGGAATCGGCGTCGACAATGTCGACATCCCGGCAGCGACGAAGCGCGGCATCTGCGTGATGAACACGCCGTTCGGCAATTCCATCACCACCGCGGAGCATGCCATCGCCATGATGATGGCGCTGGCCCGGCAGATCCCGCAGGCCGATGCGTCCACCCAGGCCGGCAAGTGGGAGAAGTCCCGCTTCATGGGTGTGGAGCTGTTCAGCAAGACCCTGGGCGTGATCGGTTGCGGCAATATCGGCTCGATCGTCGCGGACCGGGCACAGGGGCTGAAGATGCGGGTGATCGCGTTCGATCCCTACCTGACCGAGGATCGTGCGGTGACCCTGGGTGTCGAGAAGGTCACCCTTGACGATCTGCTGGCGCGCGCGGACTTCATTTCGCTGCATACGCCGATGACCGACCAGACCAGGGGCATCATCGACGCAGCCGCCTTGGCCAAGTGCCGGCCCGGCGTGCAGATCGTCAACTGCGCCCGCGGCGGCCTGGTGGTGGAGGAGGATCTCCGCGCGGCGCTGGAGTCCGGCCATGTCGCCGGGGCGGCGATGGACGTGTTCGTGAAGGAGCCGGCCAAGGAGAACGTGCTCTACGGCCATCCCAACGTGATCGCCACGCCGCATCTGGGCGCCTCCACGACGGAGGCGCAGGAGAATGTCGCCCTGCAGGTCGCCGAGCAGATGGCCGACTATCTGGTCCTGGGGGCGGTGACCAACGCCATCAACATGCCGTCGGTGACGGCGGAGGAGGCGCCGCGCCTGCGGCCCTACATGAAATTGGCGGAGCAGATGGGCAGCCTTGCGGGGCAGGTGGCGAATGGCGGGCTGCAGAGCATCCGGGTCGAGTATGAGGGCCTGGCTGCCGAACTGAACACCCGGCCGCTGACGGCGATCGTGCTGCAGGGTGTCCTGCAGCCGAAGATGGATTCGGTCAACATGGTGAATGCGCCGCTCGTCGCGAAGGAGCGTGACATCGACGTGGCCGAGGTCAAGCACGAGCGGCAGGGCTTCTACCAGTCCCTGATGCAGGTGGTGCTGAAGACGGAAAGCGAGACCTACACCGTGTCCGGCACCCTGTTCGGCCACAAGCCGCGGATCGTCGAGATCGATGGCATCCAGATCGAGGCGGAACTGGACGGCCACATGCTCTATGTCGAGAACGACGACAAGCCGGGCTTCATCGGCAATCTCGGGACCGCGCTCGGGCAGGCCGGCGTGAACATCGCCACCTTCGCCCTGGGGCGCGGCGCCAGGGGGGCCGGCGCGCTGTCGCTGATCGCCGTCGACGAGGCCGTGCCGGGCAAGCTGTTGAAGGACCTGCACGGCCTGGACGGCGTGCGGCGGGTCACCGCCCTGAATTTTGGAACCGATTCGCCCGCGGCGGGTTGAATCCGGCGAGTGGTTGCCTGCGCGTAGGGTATCCGACGGAATGAAACGCGCAGGCAGCCGCCCCATATGGCCAAATCGATCACAAATCTGCGGGTGCGGTCTCCATCAGCGGCGTTCCCCTTTTCCTTGCGAGCCCCGAAATGCTGTATTCTCGGCGCAAAAGGGAAGGGATGAATGGCTTCAAGCCGTAACGAGGAGTTGGAGGCGTTTCTGGGCAGCCTGCCAGGCAAGTCGGCAGGCGACCTTGCGCGGCTGATCGAGCGCGATCGCCTCGCGGGCAAGTCCGGCGCGGCGCTCCCGCATGAGCAGATCCTTGCCAGCCTGCGTCCCTCGCTGCGCGCGCAGGGAGGCGCGGAGCGCACACCCACGCCCCTGCGTCTTTTCTGCAACACATTCCAGGACCTGCTGTCGATGGAGGAGCCGCAGGAAAAGCGGCCGGGCCGGATCGCCCGAAGCTCCATCATGCCGATCTGGAACTGGATCTCCACGGAGCTGATGCCCGAGCGGGCCCCGGCGCTGGAAGCGCAGATCCGCGATGCGATCCTTGCCAGTGACGACACGACCCGCGATGCGCTGGTGCTGGAACTGCAGACCGAGGCATCCGGGGGGATCGCCGCTGCGATCGAGGAACTCGAGCCGCTCACCGAAAAGAACCCCAAGAAGCGCAAGGCGCTGGCCGGCCGGCTGGGCCTCGCCCGCCGGATCGACGATGCCGCCGAGGTCGCCGCGATCCTGACGATCGCCGAACCCCTGGGAAAGCTGCAGGCCCAGCTGCCGCGGCCGATTCCGGACCTGACCGACCCGATGCTGAACATCATCAAGCGGTCCTACGACTGGTTCACCGAGCACCGTCCGGAACATGCGGTCTATGTCGTCCTGATCGTGATGGCCCGGCTGGAGAAGCCGGAGACGGTGCTGCGAATCGGCCGCGCCCTGTCGTGGCGGATGGACGATACCCTGCTCAGCAATACCGACCTTGCGATCACCGGCGACCTGCTGGTGGGCGACCTGGAGCGGCTGGCCGCCAGCATCGCCCAGCAGGTGCGCGAGCGCGGGCCGGCCGAAAAGATCACCACCACGATCAAGACCTTCACCGCGGCCTTCTCTGCCCTGACCAACGAGATCGGCATCCGCCGGGAAGGGCGGTGGGGCAAGCGGCTGCTGGCCATGCGGGGCACGATCTCGCAGGCGATGGCGTCGGAACTGGGGCAGTGGGAAAAGGTGTTCGGCGGCGGGCTGCCGCAGGCGAAGGACATGCGCTCCGGTTTCGTCAGCCCGGACCTGCGGCGGCCGCCGCACGAGGAGCGCGCCGCCGCCCTGTTCCGCTTCGTCGAGCTGCTGGAAGGGGTGCGCACAAGTGCCGATGCCTGTGCCTTCGGCAACGAGTACCGGTCCGCCCATACCGGCCTGGGCAAGGAACTCGACCAGTATGTCTCCAAGCTCTACGACCGCCTGCGCTCGGCGGAGGATCCGGAGCTGAAGGCGAACGGCGTCGCATTCCACAAGATCACGGTGGAGCTGACCCGGATGCTCAGCGGCGAGGAGGCCGCCTCCATCGTGATGCGCCGCGGCAAGGCTGCCGCGGCCTGACGGCATCCCCGGTTCCGATGGGGCCGGTTCCGATGGGGGGCCGGTTCCGATGGGGGCTTCGACGCGGCGGTTTGCCGCCGCAAGGTGCGAAGCGGCCGGAAGATTTCCCACTGCAATGCGCGACCGGACCCGCTACAACGGGGCGATTTTTTTGGGGGCGGTTTTTTGGGGGCGGTTTTGGATGGGGCGGCGTGCCCCGGGGCCCGGCAGAGAGGCTGAGGACGTGAGCGGCTCGGAGAAATCGGCGCGGAACGGGGGTGCCCGGCCCGCCAACGACGCGACTGCGCTGGCGGCGGGCCTCGGCCCGGCCGGCCTGCTGCCTGCGGGCCTGCGCGACGAACTGCCGCCGCGGGCGGGACTGGAGGCGCTGATCGGCGAGAAGGTGACCGCGATCCTGCGCGGCCACGGCTATCTGCGGGTGAAGCCGCCGCTGCTGGAGTTCGAGGAGACCCTGCTGGATGGCACCGGCGCCGCGCTGGGCCCGCAGATGTTCCGCCTGATGGACCCGGTGTCGCAGCGGATGATGGGCCTGCGCACGGACACCACCGTGCAGGTCTGCCGCATCGCCCGCAGCCGCCTCGCCGGGGCGGAGCGGCCGCTGCGGCTGTCCTATGCCGGGCAGGTGCTGCGGGTCCGCGGCTCCCAGTTGCGGCCGGAGCGCCAGTTCGGCCAGGTCGGCGGCGAACTGATCGGCTCTGCCGACCCGGCCGCCGACCTGGAGGTCGCCTTGCTGGCGGTCGACAGCCTCTATGCCCTCGGCGTGGAACGGGTGGCGCTGAACCTCTGCGACCCGCGCCTGGTGCCGGCGGTCTGCGACGGCATGGGCCTGGCGGCGGAGGCGGCCGCCCTGGCGCGCTATGCCCTGGACCGCAAGGACGGCGCCGCGCTGGAGCGTGCCGCCGGCGATGCGGCCGGCACGTTGCGGCCCTTCCTGCGGGTCGGCACCGCGGATGTCGTGGTCGCGCGCCTGCGCGAGGCCGGGCCGCCGGGCGGCGCGCTGGCGCTGATCGACGGGCTGGACCGGATCGCGACGGCGCTGCAGGCGGCGGCGCCCGACCTGCTGGTCACCATCGATCCGGGCGAGTATCGCGGCTTCGAGTATCACAACGGCCCCAGCTTCGCCCTGTTTGCCGATGGCGTCCGCGGCGAACTGGGGCGCGGCGGCCGCTATGGCGGGCATAACGGCATCGAGGATGCCACGGGCTTCACCCTCTACATGGATTCGCTGCTGCGTGCGGTGGCGCCGCCGGCGCCCGTGCCCATCCTGTTCCTGCCCTATGGCCTGGCGCATGAAGAGGCCCGGCGGCTGCGCGAAGAGGGCTGGGTGACCATGGCCGGCCTGTCGCCGGATGCGGCGGCTGTGACGGAGGCCCGGCGCCTGGGCTGCAGCCACATGCTGCATGAGGGGCGCCCGGTGCCGCTGGACGGGATGCCGGCGGGCTGAACGCCGGCGGGACAAGATCGGGACACTGGCCGGCGCGCCGCCGGCCGCGAGGGATCGGCCATCCGCACACGCGCCGGAGGGCTGCAGCAGCCGGCCGGGCCGGTAGACAGCAGGAGTATGTTCATGGGCAATGTGGCCGTCGTCGGCGCCCAGTGGGGAGATGAAGGCAAGGGCAAGGTGGTCGACTGGCTCAGCCAGCGCGCCGATGTGGTGGTGCGCTTCCAGGGCGGCCACAATGCCGGGCATACGCTGGTGATCGACGGCAAGGTGTACAAGCTGTCGCTTCTGCCCTCCGGCGTGGTGCGCCAGGACAAGGTCTCCTTCATCGGCAACGGGGTGGGGGTGGATCCCTGGGCCCTGGCCAGCGAGATCGAGACCCTGCGCGGGCAGGGGGTCGAGATCACGCCGCAGAACCTGGTGCTGGCCGATACCGCCACCCTGATCCTGCCGGTGCATCGCGACCTGGACGCCCTGCGCGAGGATGGCGGGGCCCGGCTGAAGATCGGCACGACCCGGCGCGGCATCGGCCCGGCCTACGAGGACAAGGTGGGCCGCCGCGCGATCCGGGTCTGCGACCTGGCGGATCCGGAGGTGCTCGTCGCCAAGGTGGAGACCCTGCTGGCGCACCACAATGCCCTGCGAAAGGGGCTGGGCCATGACAGCATCGATGCGACAGGGATCTGTGCCGCCCTGCAGGAGATCGCGCCCAAGGTCCTGCCCTTTGCCGGCCAGGTCGGCGAGCGGCTCGACCGCCTGCGCCGCAGCGGTGCACGGATCCTGTTCGAGGGCGCGCAGGGCGCGATGCTGGATGTCGACCACGGCACCTATCCCTATGTCACCTCGTCGAACACGGTGGCCGGCCAGGCAGCCACCGGCTCCGGCGTCGGGCCGAGCGCGGTGGACTACGTGCTGGGGATCACCAAGGCCTATACCACCCGCGTGGGCTCCGGACCCTTCCCGACCGAGCAGGACAACGAGACCGGCCAGGAGCTGGGCCGTCGCGGCCACGAGTTCGGCACGGTGACCGGCCGCGCGCGGCGCTGCGGCTGGTTCGACGCGGTGATGGTACGCCAGGCCGTGCGCTTCGCCGGCATTACCGGGATCGCGCTGACCAAGCTGGACGTGCTGGACGGCTTCGACGAACTGCGGGTCTGCACCGGCTATCGCCTGGACGGCCGCGAGCTGGACAGCTTTCCCGCCGGGATGAGCGAGCAGGCCCGCGTCGAGCCGGTCTACGAGAGCATGGAGGGCTGGAAGGACAGCACGCGGGGCGCGCGGAGCTGGGCCGACCTGCCCGCCACGGCGATCAAGTATGTCCGCCGGATCGAGGAGCTGATCGGCGCCCCGGTGGCCATGCTCTCCACCTCGCCGGAGCGCGAGGACAGTATCCTGATGCACGATCCCTTCGAGAAGTGAGCCGCCAGCCCGGAGAGTGCCGACGATGACAGGCCCCGCCCGCCCCCGGATCGCCAGCCTGGCGGATATCGCGGCGCTGGAGGCGCTGCCCTTCGAGACGGTCTATCCGCCCGGGTCGGTCCATGACCTGCTCCGCCGCTCCGCGGCAGCGTTCGGCGACCGGATCGCCCTGACCTACCTGCCGTCGGGCGACCCCGCCGAGGCGCCGCAGCAGACCGGCTATGCCGAGCTTCTGGGGCTGGTGACCCAGGCGGCGAATCTGTTCCGCGGCCTGGGCGTCGGCCGCGACAGCGCGGTCGCCCTGCTGATGCCGCCGGTGCCGGACACGCATGTCGCCCTCTGGGGCGCGGAGATCGCCGGCCGCGCCTGCCCGATCAACTTCATGCTCGGCACCGACCATATCGTGGAGCTGGTGCAGGCGGCCGGCGCGCGGGTCCTGGTCGCCTTCGGGCCGCATCCGGCGCTGGAGATCTGGGCAAAGGCGGAGGCGGTGGCCGCCCGCGTACCGGGGCTGGTCGTGCTGCGCGGCGGCGGTGACGGCCCGGGCAGCCTGCGCGCAGCACTGGCCGGGCAGCGTGCCGACGGGCTGGATTTCGCCGCCCCCGGCCCTGCCGACATCGCGGCCTGCTTCCATACCGGCGGCACCACCGGCGCACCGAAGCTGGCGCAGCACCGTCATGGCAACCAGGTGCATACCGCGATCTCGGCGGCGATGCTCTACGATGCCGGGCCGCAGGACGTGATCGTCAACGGCTTCCCGCTGTTCCACGTGGCCGGCGCCTTCGTCTACGCCCTGTCGATGTTCGCGGTCGGCGCCCGGGTGGTGCTGCCGACGGCCCTGGGGCTGCGCGATCCGGCCTTCATGCGCAACTACTGGCGCTTCGTCGAGCGCGAAGGGGTCACCCTGCTCGCCGCGGTGCCGACGATCATCGCCACCCTGCTGAAGACCCCGGTGGACGGCGCGGAGATCTCGTCGGTGCGGCTGCTGGCGACCGGCGGCTCGCCCCTGCCGGGCGAGCTGGCGGCCGCCTTCGAGGCGCGCTTCGGCGTGCCGGTCCGCAACATCCTGGGCATGACCGAATGTGCCGGCGTGGTCTCCATCGAGCCCTTCCACGGGCCCCGGGTGCCCGGGTCCACCGGCCTGCGCCTGCCCTTCTCGGAGGTCGTCGCGCTGCCGCTGGGGCCGGACGGGCCCGACCTCGCGGGCCGTTGCGCCGTGGGCGCGACCGGGGTGATCGCCCTGCGCGGCCCCAATGTCGGCCCCGGCTATACCGACCCGGCGCGCAATGCCGGCACCTTCGCCGGCGATGGCTGGCTGATCAGCGGCGATCTGGGCCATGTCGACGCCCAGGGCTATGTGCATGTCACGGGGCGGGCCAAGGACGTGATCATCCGCGGCGGCCACAATATCGACCCGGCGACGATCGAGGAGGCCCTGGCCGCCCACCCGGCGGTCGAGATCTGTGCCGCCGTCGGCCGGCCGGACACCTATGCCGGCGAACTGCCGGTGGCCTTCGTGACCTTCAAGCCCGGGCAGTCCGCGTCGGAGGCCGCGTTGCTCGCGTTCCTGGCCGACCGGATCCCGGAACGCCCGGCGCTGCCGAAGCAGGTCACCGCGCTGGACGCGATGCCGCTGACCCCGGTCGGCAAGATCTACAAGCCGGCCCTGCGCCTGAAGGCGATAGAGGCGGTGTTCGGCGACCTGCTGGCAGCGGCCCTGGCCGGCAGCGGCACCCGGGCCGATGTGGCAGGCATCGACGAGGGCGGCCGCCTGTCCGCCCGGCTGCGGCTCTCCGGCGGCGACCGTCCGGCCGCCGAGGCAGCGATCGCCGCGGCCCTGCGCGACCTGTCGGTGCCCTACCGGGCGGAATGGCCGGACTGATACGACCGGTCGGGCGGTTCCTGAAACCGCCCGATCCAGTGTCGGCATGAAACAGGGACGACGGCGCCGGGGAGCCTCGCTGCAGCCGCAGTCTTTCCCGCCTGCTCAGCCCGCCTGCCGCAGGTAGAAGATCAGGTCCATTTCCGGCGCGGGCCTGCCAAGCCCGGTGAGGATCGCGCTGGCCTGGCCGCGGTGATGGGTCTGGTGGTTGAAGATATGCGCCAGGAGCGGCCCCAGCGGCTGCGCCTGGTCGCTGCCGGCGGTGGTGCGATAGCGCACCACCCGGTCCAGGTCGTCCGCCGCGAGTCCGGAGACGAAGGCAAGGATGCGCTCGTCTTCCGCGGCGCGGGCCTTGCGGAGTTCGGCCAGGCTGTCGGCGAGGGTCGCATCCAGCCGGCCGGGCGCCTCGCCGGTGCCGGTGATGCGCCGGAACCAGATCCGGTCGCCGGCCAGGACATGGTTCAGGGTGCCGTGCAGCGAGCCGAAGAAGGCGCCGCGATCGGCCATGTAGTCGGCCTCCGGCAGGGTCGCGGCCGCATCGTAGAGCAGCCCGTTGGCCCAGCGGTTGTAGCCGGCAAACCTGCGGAAATGGTCGAGCAAGCGGGCCTCGTGCAATGGCCGGCCGGCAGCGCGCTGCCGGCCGGGCCTTCGCCCTGTCTCAGGCCGGCAGGAGGCGCTGCTCGATCGCCGCGGTGCGCATGTTCTTCTGCAGCTTCTCGAAGGCGCGGACCTCGATCTGCCGGACCCGTTCGCGGCTGATGTCGTACTCCTTGCTCAGCTCCTCCAGGGTCTTCGGCTCCTCGTTCAGGCGCCGCTCGGTGAGGATGTGGCGCTCCCGGTCGGTGAGGGTCTTCATCGCCGCCTGCAGCAGGCCGCGGCGGCTGGTCAGCTCCTCCTCCTCGGCGAAGCGGGTCTCCTGGTCCAGCTCCTCGTCGACCAGCCAGTCCTGCCACTCGCCCTCGCCGTCGATGCGCAGCGGCGCATTCAGCGAATTGTCGGGCGCGGCAAGGCGCCGGTTCATCGACACGACATCCTCCTCGGAGACCGCCAGCCGGGTGGCGATGGTGGTCACCTGCTCCGGCGACAGGTCGCCCTCGTCGATCGCCTGGATCTGGCCCTTCACCTTGCGCAGGTTGAAGAACAGCTTCTTCTGCGCCGCGGTGGTGCCGATCTTCACCAGCGACCAGGAGCGCAGGATATATTCCTGGATCGCGGCCCGGATCCACCACATGGCATAGGTCGCCAGGCGGAACCCCTTGTCGGGCTCGAACCGCTTCACCGCCTGCATCATGCCGATATTGCCTTCGGCAATCAGCTCCGACAGCGGCAGGCCGTAGCCGCGATAGCCCATGGCGATCTTCGCCACCAGGCGCAGATGGCTGGTCACCAGCTGATGCGCGGCATCGGTATCCTCATGCTCGCGCCAGGCCTTGGCGAGCATGAACTCCTGCCCCGGCTCGAGCATCGGGAACTTGCGGATCTCCTGCAGGTACATCGACAGGCCGCCGTCGCTGGGAACCGCGGGCAAGGTTGGTGTGGCCATCTCTGTCTCTCCCCTGAACTCTCCGGGTCCTGCACGGCGGCGGGATCGTCGCATTCCTTCCGAATGCGCGGCCGCCGAGCCGCCCGGAAATCAATTCTGAACCGCTCGTTCCAATATATGGGGCCCGCCTTTCGGCATTTCGAGAGGGGCTGTCCCTCAATCCATTGCCTGCCGGCAGCCCGACAATCCTGCAACGCCGATCCTCGGCTTGCGGTTCCGCCGCAACCGGGCGTGACTGGAAGCTAGCCCCGGAATGCGCAGGAATTGTGGCAGACCGGTGCTGAAGGAAGCATGAATGCCTTGCATTGCGGCGCGGCGGTGGTGCGATAATCCCGGCAATACGGGAACCGGATCCGGGGGAGGAAACAGCGTGTCGGAACGGGACGACTATCTGCGCCTGCGCGAGGCCTTCTCGCTCAGCATCCCGCAGGACTACAATTTCGCCTTCGACCTGATCGACCGCCGCGCAGCGGAGCGGCCGGACATGACCTGCCTGATCACGGTGAACCGCGACGGCAGCGAGGTTCGCCATATCGGCTATGGCGAGATGGCCGCGCAATCCGCCCGCTTCGCCAACCTGCTGCTGGGGCTCGGCGCGGCGAAGGGCGACAAGGCGATCGTCATGCTGCCGCGCATCGCGGCCTGGTTCGACACCCTGTTCGGCTGCATGAAGGCCGGCGTGGTGTCGATGCCGGGCACCAACCTGTTGACCGCGAAGGACATCGCCTATCGCGTCCAGCGCGCCGGCGCCCGCTTCGCCGTGGTGACGGCGGAGCATGCGGAGAAGATCGAGCAGATCCGCGAGGCCTGCCCGACCCTGGAGCATCTGATCCTGGTGGGCGGGGAGCGGCCGGGCTGGACCGGCTGGGACGCGGCGATGGCGGCGCAGCACGCGACCCTGCCGCGGGATTCCGCGCCGGCGACCCGCGCCGACGACGACATGATGATCTACTTCACCTCGGGCACCACCTCGCAGCCCAAGATGGTGCCGCGCGACTATGCCTATGCCCTGGCCCATACCATCACCGGGCGGTACTGGATGGACCTGCGCGAGGGCGATGTGCACTGGACCCTGACCGACACCGGCTGGGCCAAGGCGGCCTGGGGGATCCTGTTCCCGCCCATGCTGATGGGCGCCGCGGTGGTGGTCTATGACGGCGATGCGCGGTTCGATGCCGATCTGCACCTGACCCTGATCCACCGCCTGGGCGTGAACACCTTCTGCGCGCCGCCGACGGTCTACCGCATCTTTGCCCAGACCGACCTGTCGAAACACGCGCTGGGCTCGCTGCGCCACTGCCTGGGTGCGGGCGAACCGCTGAACCCGGAGGTGATGCGCGTCTGGAAGCAGGCCACCGGCACCGAGGTGCATGACGGCTATGGCCAGACCGAGACGATCAACATCGTCGCCAACCTGCCGGGCTTCACGATCCGTCCGGGCTCGATGGGCCGGCCGGTGCCCGGCGTCACCGTCGACGTGATCGACGAGGACGGCCAGGTCGTGCCCGACGGCACGATCGGCCATATCGCCGTGAAGCTGGACCGCGAGGGCAGTGCCTATGGCCTGTTCCGCGGCTATTACGACGACGATGCGACCAACGAAAAGGTGTTCCGCCACGGCTGGTACTATACCGGCGACACCGCGACCCGGGATGCCGACGGCTATATCTGGTTCGTCGGGCGGGCGGACGACATCATCCTGTCGGCCGGCTACCGGATCAGCCCGTTCGAGGTGGAGAGCGCCCTGATCGAGCATCCCGCGGTGGCGGAATCGGCGGTCATCGGCAAGCCCGACGAGATCCGCGGCGAGATCGTGAAGGCTTATGTCATCCTGGCCGCCGGCCATCAGCCGAGCGATGCCCTGAAGACCGATATCCAGGACTTCGTGAAGCGCCAGACCGCGCCGTACAAATATCCCCGCGAGATCGAGTTCGTCGACGCCCTGCCGAAGACCATCTCCGGCAAGATCCGCCGGGTGGAACTGCGGGCGGGCGAGGGCGGCGCGTAGGCAAACGGACGTCGTCGCCGCAGGCGCCGCGCCGCGCTTCCCCCGGCAGCGTCATCCCGGCCCCCGAGCCGGGATCGCGACGCACCGGTGCCGCCCGCACGGCATCGCCGCCTGCGCCATGGGTCCCGGGTCAGGCCCGGGACGACGGACCCGAGGGCACCTTGCCGCACCGCCCCACATCCCGACCCCCGAGCCGGGATCGCGATGCAACGGTGCCGCCGTACGGCCTCGCCGCCCGCGTCATGGGTCCCGGGTCAGGCCCGGGACGACGGGGACAGGGGGAGCCTCGCCGCGCCGCCCCACATGCCGTCATCCCGGCCCCCGAGCCGGGATCCATGGCTGGAGGCTGCCGCCGTGCCGCTTCGCCGCGGAACCGTCAGCCTGCCGCCTCCAGCGCCGCCAGCAGGGCGGCCAGGTCCGCCGGCGGCGGCGTTTCGAAGCGCATCGCCTCGGCCGTGACCGGGTGGCGGAAGCCGAGCATGGCGGCATGCAGCGCCTGGCGCGGGAAGGCCGCCATCAGCGCGGCCGCGCCGTCGCCGCCCGCGCCGCCGCCCTTGCTGCGCTGCGGCCGGCGCTGCCGGCCATAGAGCGGGTCGCCGACCACCGGGTGGCCGATATGCGCCAGGTGCACGCGGATCTGGTGGGTGCGCCCGGTCTCCAGCCGGCAGGCGATCAGGCTGGCCAGCGGCATGCCGCCCTCTCCCTCGGTGAAGGTCTTCAGCAGCCGGTAATGCGTCGCCGCCTGGCGGCTGCCCTGGCCGGAATGCACCGCCATCCGGGTGCGCAGGCGCGGGTCGCGGCCGAGCGGCGCGTCGATGCGGCCGACCGGCGGCATCGGCCGGCCCCAGGCCAAGGCGAGATATTCGCGCTCCAGGTCGTGCGCCTCGAACAGGGCCGCCAGGCCGCGATGGGCGGCATCGGTCTTTGCCGCGACCATCACGCCGGAGGTCTCCTTGTCCAGCCGATGGACGATGCCCGGGCGGCGCACGCCATTGATGCCGGACAGGCTGTCGCCGCAATGGCGCAGCAGGGCGTTGACCAGGGTCAGGTCGGGATTGCCCGGCGCCGGGTGCACCACCAGGCCGGCCGGCTTGTCGACGACGATCAGGTGGGCATCCTCGAACAGGATCGACAGGGGGATGTCCTGCGCTTCCGGCCGTGCCGCGACGGCGGGCGGCAGCAGCAGGGAATAGCATTCCCCCGGTTTGACCCGGTAGGAGGGCTCGCCTATCGTCCGCGCCGCGCCGGGCGGGACGGTCCCGGCCGGCTCTCTCGACACCGCACCTTCGGCGATCAGGGCCTTGATGCGCTCCCGCGATGGCGCGGCCTCGGTACCTGCCAGATATCGGGCCAGCAGCCGGTCCAGCCGCGCGCCGGCCTCTTCCGGCGCCGGCGCGATGCGGAAGCGCAGCCCGTCCGGCCCCGCGTCCTGCGTCAGGGCGGGGGCGGGCGGTGCAGTGGGGTCTGGCGGCTCGGCTTCGGTCATGCGGGGGTCCGGCCTGGCGGCGGTGCGGGCCGGCCTACCGATAGGGGAAGACGGCGCGTGGCACAAACCGGGCGATGGCGATGACAGCGGAAAAACAGGATTCCAGCGGAACTTCCGAAGCGGCTGAGGGGGCGGTGCCCAACCTTGCCCTGCTGAAGGCGATCGTCATCGGCCTCGGCGTGCTGATCGTGGCGGGGGTGATCGTGCTGGTCGTCACCATCGCCAACCGGCTGGGCGATATGGGCGAGGCGAAGCCCGCCGGCCAGGCACCGCCATCCGCGTCCTTCGGCCGGCTGGAGATCCCCGCCGCGCCGCAGGCCGAGATCCTCGCCGCCAGCACGAGCGGCGGCACCATCCTCCTGACCCTGCGTGCGCCCGGCCGGCCCGACAGCGTGGTGGTGCTGGACGCCGCCACCGGGCAGGAGCGCGGCCGGCTGCAGCTGGCGCCCGGGCCATGATCCGCCTGCGGCCGGCGGACCTGGACAGGCTGGCCGGCTGGGCGGAGGCCGCCTATCCGCAGGAGGCCTGCGCCCTGCTCGCCGGCCGTCCGCGGCCCGGCGCCGTCATCGACCTGACCCGGCTGGAGGCCAGCCGCAACCTCGCCGCCGCGCCGGACCGCGCCTTCGAGGTCGACCTGGGCCTGCGCATCGGCCTGGAGCGCGACCTGCGCGAGCGGCCGGATGCGGGCGATCACGGCGCCGAGCGCCTGGTCGGGCTCTGGCATTCCCATCCCGACGGCCCCGCGATGCCGTCGGAGCGCGACCGGCTGGCGGTGCAGGAGGACCTGCTCTGGCTGGTCACGTCGGTCAGAAGCGGCCGCGCCTGTCAGACCCGCGCCTTCCGCCCGCTGCTCGGCCCCGGCCGGCCGGGGCCGCGGCACCGGATCGGCGGCTTCCGCCCGGTCGCGGGCTTCCAGGAGGAGGCGCTGGTGGTGCACGAACAGCAACCGACAGGAGAGGATCGGCGATGAGCGAGACTGCGGGGGACGGGGCGGGCCACGGGTCGATCAAGGCCGTGCTGTGGGATTTCGGCGGGGTCTTCACGACCAGCCCGTTCGAGGCCTTTGCCCGCTACGAGGCGGAGCATGGCCTGCCGAAGGATTTCCTGCGCGGCGTGAATGCCCGCAACCCGGACCGCAATGCCTGGGCAGCAATGGAGCGCAGCGAGGTCAGCACCGAGGAATTCGACCGGCTGTTCCGGGAGGAAAGCCGCGCCGCCGGCCACGAGGTGCCCGGCCGCGACGTGCTGGCCCTGCTGTCGGGCGATGTGCGCGACGAGATGGTCGCCGCGCTGAAGGTCGTCGCCGGCCGCTACCGCACCGCCTGCATCACCAACAACATGCGCATGGGCCATGGGCCGGCGATGGCCGGCGATGCGCAGAAGGCGGCGCGGATCACCGATATCCTGGAGATCTTCGAGGTGGTGATCGAGAGCAGCAAGGTCGGCATGCGCAAGCCCGAGCCCGGGATCTACGAGATGGCCTGCCGCGCGCTCGAGGTCGGCCCGGCCGAGGCGGTCTACCTGGACGACCTTGGCGTCAACCTGAAGCCGGCGCGCGCGATGGGCATGCGCACCGTCAAGGTGGCCGGGGTCGACCAGGCGCTGGGCGAGCTGGAAGCGATCCTGGGTCACGGGCTGCGCTGAGCGCGGCCAAAGCAAGGGGAGGGCGGTCGATGCTGAAGGACCTGCTGCAGGATCCGTCGCCGGTGCTGGCGGTGGCGGAGCGTTTCGCGGCCGAGGAAATGGCGCCGGCCGCCGCCGCCTGGGAGCGCGAGCGCCGCTATCCCCGCGATGCCTTCGCAGCGGCCGCGGAAGCCGGGCTCTGCCGGCTGTTCGTGCCGAAGGCGGATGGCGGCCATGGCCTGTCCTGCCTGGAGCGCATCGCGCTGTGGGAGATCCTGGCGAGGGTCGATTTCGGCTTCACCTTCAGCCTGGTGGTGCATACCGCCTTCGCCGCCGCGATCCACCGCAACGGCAGCCCGGCGCAGCGGGAGCGCTTTGCCGCGCCGATGCTGGCCGGCGACAGCCTGGGCGCCTTCCTCCTGACCGAGCCGCAGGGCGGCAGCGACGCCGCCGGCATCACGACCCGGGCGGTGCGCGACGGCGAGGGCTGGCGGATCAGCGGCGCCAAGTCCTGGGTGACCAACGCGGCCTCGGCCGACCTGCTGCACCTCTATGCCCAGACCGACCCGGACGCGGGCTGGCGCGGCATCGCCGCCTTCCTGGTGGATGCGAACGGCCCCGGCGTGGTGCGCGAGGCGCCCTATTTCATGCTGGGCGGCCACAGCATGGGGGTGGGCGGCTTCCGCTTCGAGGAGGCGCCGGTCGCCGCCGACCGCATGCTGTTCGCGCCCGGCGAGGGCTTCAAGGCGGCGCTGGGCGGCATCACCATCGCCCGCATCGTCGTGCCGGCGATGTGCGCGGGCATGCTGCAGGCGGCCCTGGACCTCGCCGGCGCGGCGCTGACCGGCCGGCGTGCCTTCGGCCAGGATCTGGCCGCGTTCCAGGGCCTGCAATGGCGCCTGGCGGATGTCGCGACCGACCTGCATGCGATCCGCTGCATGGCGGCCGATGCCGCCCGCCGGGTCGATGCCGGCGAGGATGCGCAGATCGCCGCCGCCCATGTGAAGAAGTTCGCGCCCGCCCGTGCGCTGGAGGGCCTGGCTGCCTGCATGCAGCTGATGGGCGCCGACGGGCTGAAGCAGGACCACCCGCTGCCCCGTCACCTGGCGGCGGCGAAGCTGGCGCAGTACATGGACGGCTCCAGCGAGATCCAGAACCGGGTGCTGGCCCGCCACCTGCTGGGCCGCGGCTGAGCCGGGCGAAAGGCTATTGATTCCGGCGGAACGAACAGGTATACCCCGCGCCTCACGACCCCTTCGTCTAGCGGTTAGGACATCGCCCTCTCACGGCGAAAACACGGGTTCGAGTCCCGTAGGGGTCGCCACTTCCGCATCCGGCCTGCCCGGCATGTCGCCAGCCCGTTCCGACAACGGCGCCGATGCCCCCTCCCGACGATCCGCCACGGCTGCCGGCCTCCTCGCGGCAATGCAGCGATTCTGCGCCGTCTGGAGCCGGGGCCGCCCGTCAGGGCAGGGCAAGGACATCTTCTCTGGCGATGACGGGCCTTGATGATCGGCGTCGATATGTCGGCGCCGATGCCTGTCCGGCTCGGCGTTGATATCGAACCGGCGGCCGGGTGTGCGGCGTGACCAATGTCCCGATCCCGCCAATGGCTAGCCCCAGGGCTCTTCCCCCGGTATCCGGTCCTCGACGTCCATCGCCTCATGCAGCACGCGACCGATGGCGAGGACACCTGTGTCCTCCATTCGATAGACAATGAAGTGGCGGGGGGTGCGGACCCTTCCGGCGCCGCTTCCGGCGCGCGTGACGCTGAGGCGCAGATGCCAGGATCGCGCACCGGCGCCCAGTTCGGGTCTTGCCCGGCTGCCCGCACGGTCGGGATTCGTTGCAAGATCCTGCAGGGCGCTGACGATCAGGCGCTCGTACCGCCGCCGCGCGGCGGCACCGAACTGCCGCTGGCTCCAGGACAGGATCTCGACGATGTCGGATTGCGCCGCCGCGGAAAGCCTGTAGCGCAGCACGGGCCTATTCGCGGCCCGTTTCGGGTTCGCCGGCTCCGGCGGCGCGTCGGCCCAGCTGGCCGATCAGGTCGGCCAGCCGGTCGTCCGTCACATCCTGGTAGCGGCCCGCCGAGAGATCGTCCCAGCCGGCCTGCGCGGCTGTCTTCAGCGCGTCGAGCTTGGCGGCCTCGAGCGTTTCGCGCTGCTCGACCAGGCGCAGGCCCTCGCGCAGCACCTCGCTGGCATTCTGGTAGCGGCCGGAAACGACCAGCGAGTCGATCAACTGCTGCTGGTGCTCGGTCAGCACCACATTGCGCGTCGGCATTGCCCTGACCTCGTGGCTGCACGGATGCTCCACCTCAATGCATGGATGGCATATTATGCCAACAGGCCTCTGTGGCCAATGACCCCTGTGGCACTGAATCGGCGACTGGATGGGAAGGCTTGCATTCGCGCCTGATCGACCCCTCAATCCGCAGGCCGCAAGGGGCATACCGCCCGCCTGCCGCACCCGGGTTTCCCCATGACCTCCCTCTCAGCCCTCCCCCGGCAGGCCCGCAGCCTGCTGCCCGGTGTCGCGATCTGCCTGATCATCGCGGCGGCCGCGCGGTTCCTGGCGGACCATTACGGCGCGCCGCAGATGCTGTTCGCGCTGCTGATCGGCATGGCGGTGCATTTCCTGTCGGACGAGCCGCAATGCGCGCCCGGCATCGCGTTCTGCAGCCGCACCGTGCTGCGGCTCGGCGTGGCGCTGCTGGGCCTGCGGATCACCGTCGGCCAGGTCGTCGAGCTGGGCTTCGCGGCGGCCGGCTGGGTGGCGCTGGGGGTGGTGGCGACGATGGCGTTCGGCATCCTGCTGGGGCGGCTGACCGCCAGCGGCGGCCGGCTGGGCCTGTTGAGCGGCGGGGCGGTCGGGATCTGCGGCGCCTCGGCGGCGCTGGCGATCGCCTCGGTGATGCCGCCGGACCGCAAGCTGGAGCGCGACACCACCTTCGTGGTGGTGACGGTCACGGCCTTCTCCACCCTGGCGATGATCTTCTACCCGATCCTGACCGCCCGCCTGGGCCTGGCGCCGCATGAGACCGGGCTGTTCCTGGGCGGCACGATCCACGACGTGGCGCAGGTGGTCGGTGCCGGCTACAGCCTGTCGGTAGAGGTCGGCGATGCCTCCACCATCGTGAAGCTGTTCCGGGTGGCGCTGCTGGTCCCGGTGGTGCTGGGCCTTGGGCTCTGGTTCGGCCTGGCAATGCGCCGTGCGGCAACCCGGCGCGACACAGGGGCCGGCACGGCGCCCGCCGGCGGCGGCCTGCGCGAGTCGATCCCGTGGTTCGTGCTGGCGTTCTGCCTGCTGGTGGCGGTCAACACCCTGGGCCTGGCGCCCGACACGATCCGCCTGCCGCTGATCGACCTTTCGTCCTGGTGCCTGGTCACTGCGATCGCCGCGCTGGGGGTGCGCACCGCGCTGAAATCCCTGGCCGAGGTGGGCATCGGCGCCGTCCTCCTGATGCTGGCGGAGACGGTGTTCCTGGCCCTCTGGGTACTGGCGGGCCTGCTCTGGCTGATCTGAGCGGGTGAGGTGGGGTGGGCATCTTGCGAATACGATCAAAAAGGTTATTTTGATCGTATCGTCCATCGCAATGGATCGGCAGGCGATATGACAACCCGGCGCATGGCGGCCCTGGAGGCCAAGACCCGGTTCGGCGAACTGCTTAACGCGGCGCAGCGTGAGCCGGTCACGATCGAGAAGCATGGCAAGCCTGTCGCCGTTCTTCTGTCTGCCGACGATTACAGCGATTACGAGGCGCTGAAGCTGGCCCGGCTTCGCGGAGAGCTTCAAGTCGGCCTCGACGATCTGGCGGCGGGGCGGGTCTTCGATGGCGACGCTGTCTTCGCGGAAATCCGTCTGCGGCTCGATGAGTGACGCGCTTTGTCCTGTCGGCCGCCGCGCGGCGTGACCTGCTGGCAATCGCCGACCATGGCCGCCAGACATGGGGCAATGCGCAGGCACTGGCCTACGCCATGGCACTGGAAAGCAGGCTTGTCCTGCTAGCCGCGCGTCCGGCGCTTGGCCGGCAAAGGCCGGAGCTCCCTGACTTCATTCGATCATTCGCGGCCGAGAGCCATGTCATCTTCTACACAGAGACCGACAGCGGCATTTTCGTCGTCCGCGTTCTTCATCGGCGTCAGGATGCCGGCCGGCATTTGGGTTGAGCGTCAGCAGGCGGCCGTTCGGGGCTGCCGGAAACCGGCCTGTCCGGAATGGGCTGAGGATGGCGGTTTCCGCAAGGGAATGTGGCAGCATCAGCGCTGGCCCGCCAGGCGCCGTGCCACGACCCGCGTGCCGTCCCGCGCCGCGCCGCCGGGGCCGGGCAGGGCGGTCACATTCGCTGCCGTGAGCGGTTCGCCGCAGCCCGAGCAGGTCACCCGCGGCAGGCAGGTCTGGCCGCAGCCGTCGTGCCGGAACAGGATCGGGCTGCCTTCCGCCGGCGCCGCCCAGCGGTCGCCCCAGGCCATCAGCGCCAGCAGGGCCGGGACCAGGTCGCGGCCCGACTCCGACAGCCGGTATTCGAAGCGGGCCGGCCGCGTCTGGTAGGCGTGGCGTTCTGCCAGGCCGCGCGCCTGCAGGGCCTTCAGCCGGCGGGTCAGCAGGTTGCGGGAGATCCCCAGATCCTCCACCAGGTCGTCGAACCGGCCGACGCCCAGGAACAGGTCCCGCAGGATCAGCGGCGTCCACCAGTCGCCGACGAGGTCCAGGGTGCGGGCGAGGGAACAGCGCATCTGCGCGAAGCTGGTCTTTTCCATCCCTGCATCATCGTCAGTTACATTATTGAACTCAATGCTGCAAAGTCAGTTCAATTCGTGAACTGAGGAGGCCGGGATGTACCATGCCATCGTCCGCCGCCGGGTCCGGGCACTGTTCGACGCAGTCAACCGCGGCAATGCTGCGCCGGTGATCGCCATGATTGCGGGCCGCTTCGAGCATGCCTTCCTGGGCGACCATGCGCTGGGCGGAAGCCGGCGCGGCCTGGACGCGACCCGGGCCTGGTACGGCCGGCTGTGGCGGCTGCTGCCGGACCTGCGCTTCGACCTGCACCGGGTGCAGGTCGCCGGCCCGCCCTGGAACACCATCGTCACGGCGGAGTGGAGCGAGACCAACTCCGGCACCGACGGCGTGCGGACCGGCAACAGCGGCATCCACGTGCTGCACCTGCGCTGGGGCCGCGCCACCCGCCTGCTGATCGCCACCGACACGGTGGCCCTGACGGCGACCCTGCAGCGCATCGCCCGGGCCGGCACCGCGGAGGCGCTGGCCCCGCCGATCCTGGACTGAGCGCCGCGGCGGCCCCGCCGGAGCCGGCCGGCCAAGGGCCGGCAGCGGGCTGCCCGCCAGCTGGGCGCGCCGGGGAACATCCGGCGACTGCCAGCGCCCCCCCGGCGCTGCCCCGCAAGCCTTGCGGGGAACCTTCCTCGGCGCGGGCACGTTCCCGGCTGACAGGGCCGACCGGCCCGACGGAGGGCAGCGCGCCCGGGTGCCGCCGGGGGAGGGCATTCGCGCGCGTCCCGACGCCGGGCTGTGGCGGGACGAATCATGGCCGATATCGCCGGCATCGCGATCGCAGGCATCGCTGCGCTCGCCATCGGGCTCGCGCTGCAGGGCTTCGGCTCCGGCTTCGGCTTCGGCGCCGCCACCAGCGAGCCGCAGAAGGTGCCCTTCCTGGGCGGCGGCGACCCCGTCAGCCATGCCTGGCAGCGCTATCACGCCCGCTACTACCCGATGACCCTGCTCTTCATCGCCTTCGAGATGGAGATGATGTTCATGTATCCCTGGGCCGTCGTCTTCCTGGAAGAAGGCATGAAGGCGATGGTCGAGATGGGCATGTTCCTGGCCATCCTCTCCGTCGGCATCCTCTATGGCTGGCGCGAAGGCGTCTTCCGATGGCAGTGACCGGCGCTTCATGGCTTGCGGCTTCCGCGCCGGCGCCGGTCTATCCGGCGGTGGGGGCGGACGGCCTGGCCGCGGTCGAGGCATTGTCCCTGCATCCGGCCGTGTCGCTGCAGGCGAGCCCGCGCCATGCCAGCCTGCTGCTGGTCTGCGGCCGGATCCGGGAGGCGGATCGCCCGGCGCTGCGCCGCCTGCACGACCAGCTGCCGCATCCGCGCGCAACCCTGTGGTGGCGCACCGAGCCCGTGCCGGGATTTCCCGCGGCTTCATGCGTCGGCGACGACCGGGCGGATGCCGTCCGCGCGGTTTGGCGGCGGCTGGCGACCGGCGCGCTGGGGTCGGAGGCGGACCTGCTGCCCGACGAGCCGCCGGCGCCATGGCGCGGGAAGGGCGATCACGGCCAGGGCGGCGAGGGCATGACGGGCGGCAAGCCCTATGGCCGGCCGATGGCGATGACAGACGAGGATTGCCGCGACGGACTGGCGCTGGACGCCTACACGGCCCGCCTGGGCCCCTTCCTGCCCATACTGCCGCCCGGGCTGCGGCTCGAGCTCACGATCCAGGGCGATGCAATCCAGTCGGCGAGGGTGCCTTCGCCGCCCTATCCCCAGGCCGGGTCCGACGACCCGTTGCGGTGCATCGCGCGGCTGCTGCCGCTGCTCGGCCTGGCGGGACTGGCGGAACGGTTCCGGCGCGCGGCGCAGGGCCGGGCGCCCGACCTCGGCGCCCCCGACCTCGGCGCCCTCGGCCGCGCCCTGCGCCGGTCCGGCGCGCTGTACGCGATTCCGCCCGGCCTGGGCGGGTTCGCGGGCGAGGACCTGCGCGCCCGGCTGCGGCGCTGGTGGGCGCAGGCGGAGGGTGCGGATCTGCGGGCGCCCCCCGGCGAGGGCTGCCTTGCCGACCTGTTGCCGGGGCTGGAGTGGAGCGAAGCGATGCTTGTCGCCAACAGCTTCGAGCCGGAGATCCTGATGCGCCTCTGCCGCGCCGGCCCGGGCGACGGAGACGGTTCGTGAGCGCGGCAGCAGGGCTCGCGCTGCTGTTCGGCGTCATGGCCGTCGGTGCCTGGCTGGCCGCCGCACTGGACCGCGCGGCGCTGGCGCTTGCCGCCGGGCGGCGGCCAGCCGCCGCCATGCTCGTGGCGCCGTGGCGCCAGGGCGCCATCCACCTGCTGCGCCAGCGCATCCGGACCGAGCGCCCCGACGCGATGAACGGGCTGCTGGCCCCGGCTTGTTATCTTCTGCTCGCCGCGGCCGGGATGAGCGTGGTGCCCTTCGCGCCGGGCCTGGTCGTCGCCGACCTGGACGCCGGCATCGTGCTGTGGGGCGCCTGCGAGGCGCTGACCGTCGTGGTCGTGTTCCTGCACGGCTGGTCGGCGAACGCGCCGCTGCCGCTGATCGGCGGCTACCGCTATGTCGCCATCGGCCTGCCCGCGATGCTGCTGTCGATGTTCGTCCTGATCGCCGCCGCGCTGCCGGCGCAATCGCTGTCGGTGTCCGCGATCGTGGAATCGCAGGCGTCGGTGTGGAATGCGGTGCGCCAGCCGCCCGGCCTGGTGCTGTTCCTGATGCTCGGGCTCTCGCTGACCTTGCGCGGGCCGTTCGACTATGCCGACGCCGCCGACCTGGCCGGCGGCACCTCGGCGGAGGCCTCCGGCCCGGCGCAGGCGGCATGGCAGGTGGCGCGCCTGGCGATGCTGGTCTCGGTATCTGCGATGACGGCCGCGGTGTTCCTGGGCGGCTATCACGGGCCCTGGCTGCCGGGGCCGGCCTGGATGCTGCTGAAGATGATCGTCGTGCTGGCCGTGCTGGCCGCGGCCACGCACATGTTCGCCCGGCTTCCGCCGGCGCGCATGCTGACCCTGCTGTGGACGCTGCTGCTGCCGCTGTCCTTCCTCGTCCTGGCCCTGGTGGGCGCGGAGGTGCTGCTGTGGAGCTGAAGGACCTCGCCTTCCTCGCCCTGGCGGCGGCGGCGGCATGGACCGGCTGGCGGGTGTTCCGCACCGACTCCATGGTGCGGGCCTCCTTCGCGCTGATGCTCTCCTTCATCGCCGTCGGCGCGATCATGCTGCTGCTGGCCGCCCCCTATATCGGCATCGCCACGGTCTTCATGATGGCGGTGGAGATGATGGTGATGGCCCTGTTCATGGTGATGTTCATGATGAACCCGGCCGGCCTGAACCCGATGCGGATGGTGCACCAGAACGGCCTTGCGGCGGCGGCCGGGGCGGGCACCTTCGCCGCGCTGACCGCCGCGATCCTGCTGAGCGACCTGCCGGCCGATCCGGTCGACCCGGCGCGGCCGGTCATCCACGACCTCGGCATCGAACTGCTCGGCAAGTCGATGCTGATCTTCGAGACCGCCGGCATCACCCTGCTCGCGACGATGGTGGGGGCGGTGATCCTGTCCAGCCGCAGCGGCCGCTACGGGCCGGCCGACGACGGCGCGCTGCCGCCGCCGCTGACGCCGGGCGGCCGGCCGGCCGGCGGGCTGCCGGAGGACGGGCCATGACCCTCGCCACGGTGCTGATCGCCGCCGCCGCCCTGATCGGCATCGGCGTCTATGGCGCGCTGTCGCAGCAATCCTTCGTGATGCTGATGATGGGGCTGGAACTGATGCTCAACGGCGTGCTGCTGGCGGCGATCGGCTTCTGGTCGTTCGGCATGGGCGGGGCGCCGGAAGGCCAGCTCCTCGCCATCGTGGCGATGGCGGTGATGGCGGTCGAGATGGCGATCGGCTTCGCCCTGGTGGTTGCGGTCTACCGCAGGCGCCAGGCGGAAACGACCGAGAGCCTCGTGACCCTGAGGCGCTGATGCTCTGGCTGCTCGCATTGGTCCCGCTTCTCGCCGGTGCCGTCGCGCTGGCCGGCGGCGGCCGTTCGCGCCTGTGGCTCGGCGCCCTGGCCGTGGCCGCGCTGCTGCTGACCCTCGCCCTGTCCATCGCCGGAGCCGCCCAGGGTTGGTCCGGCACGCTGGCCTGGAGCGGCGCGCTGCGGCTGCAGGCGGCGCTGACGCCGCTGTCGGCGACGGTCGCGATGCTGGTGCCGGCGATCGCGCTGCCCGTGCTCGCCTTTGCCGCCGCGGAGGAGCGCCGCGCCGGGCTGCCCCGGCTGGTCGCGCTGCTGCTCGCCTTCGTCGGCGGCATGGAGCTTCTTGTCGTCGCCGACGACCTGCTGACCCTGCTGATCGGCTGGGAACTGGTCGGTGCCTGCTCCTGGGCGCTGATCGGCCACGACTGGCGCGATGCCCGGAACCCGCGGTCCGGCCTCTACGCCTTCGTGACCACCCGGTTCGGCGACCTCGGTCTGTTCCTGGCGGCGATGGCGACCTATGCGGCCACCGGCAGCTTCGCCTATGACGGCCTGCGGGGCCTGCCCGAGCCCATGCTGTCCGTCATCGCCGCCGGCATCCTCCTGTCCGCCGCCGCGAAATCCGGCCAGCTGCCGTTCTCGCCCTGGCTGTTCCGGGCGATGGATGGCCCGACGCCGGTCTCCGCCCTGCTGCACGCCGCGACCATGGTGGCCGCCGGCGCCTACCTGCTCGCCCGGCTGCAGCCGATGCTGGGCGGGGCCGGATGGTTCGCCGCCGCGATCATCGCCATCGGCCTGGCGACGGCGCTGGCCGGCGGGGTCGTGGCGCTGCTGCAGAGCCATGCGAAGAAGCTGCTTGCCGCATCCACCTCGGCCCATTTCGGGCTGATGTTCGTGGCGGTCGGCGCTGGTTTTCCTGGCATCGCGATCCTGCATCTCGTCGCGCATGCCGGCTTCAAGGCGTCGCTGTTCCTCGCGGCCGGGCTGGCCGGCGCGCGGGCAGGCAGCTTCGCCCTGTACCGGATGCGGCTCGGCCGCGCCCTGCCGGCGATCGCCCTGCTGTCTGCCGTCGCCGCCCTGGCGCTGGCCGGCATTCCGCCACTGGGCGCGGCCTGGACCAAGGAGGCGGTGATCGCCGCGGCCGGCGAGCGGGGCGCGCTGCTGGCCGCGGGATGCATGGTGGCGGGCGGGCTGAGCGCCGCCTATGCGGCGCGCTTTCTGCTGCTGGCCTACGGTCCTGCGGGCGATGCCGGGCCGGGCGGCCGTCCCGCCATCGTGCCCTGCGCCGCGTTGGGCGGCCTCGCCGCCTTCAGCCTGCTGCTTTCCCTGCTCTGGCTGCCGGGCGCCCGGGAAGCGGCGGCCCGGGCGCTGGCCGCGGCGATCCCGCCCTCCGGCACCGTGGAACTGGTCGCTTCGCTGCTGAGCGTCGCCCTCGGCGTGCTGGTCGGCCTGCTGCTGGCCCGGCGCTACCCGGCGATCGGCCTGGAGGGGCGAAGTCGCGCCGCGGCGGCCTGGCTGGGCCTGCCGTCGCTGATATCGGCGGGCGCGGTGCGCCCCTTCGAACGTGCCGCCGGCGCCGCCGCATGGGTCGACGACCGCATCCTGGACGCGGGGCCGCGCGGTGCGGCATGCCTCGCGCAAGGCATGACCCGTTCCCTGGCCCTGCTCGACCGGCGGGCGGTCGAAGGCAGCGTCGCGGTCGTCCCGGCATTCGCGGCATGGCTGGCCCTGCTCGACCGGCGGGCGGTCGACGGCGGCATCGCCGGCACCGCGGCATTCGCGGATTGGCTGGCGCGGCTCGGCGAGCGGCTGGCCGACGGGCTGCCGGAGGGTGCCGCCGCCATCGCCGGAATGAGCGGCCATGATGCGCGCCGGCTGCAGAGCGGCATGTCGCACCACTACTACACCCTGATGGCCATCGGCGCGGCGGCAATGGCTGCCGCCCTGTTCCTGGAGGCATGAGATGCTGACCCTGGCCATCTTCCTGCCGTTGCTGGGGGCCCTGGCGCTGGTCGCCCTGCCTGGCGCCGCCGAGGCGCGGCTGCGCCAGGTCGCGGTGGCTGCCGCGGCGCTGCCGCTGCTCCTCCTGCTGGCGGCATGGTGGCGGTTCGACCCGGCCGGGCCGGCCTTCCAGTCCGTCGCGGAAGCCCCCTGGGTTCCGTCGCTTGGCGTCGCCTGGCGGGTCGGCGTCGACGGGATCGCGCTGGCGGTCGCGCTGATGAGCGCGGTGCTGTTCCTGGCGGCCATCGCCTGGCCGGCGGAGACGAAGGGCCGCGCGCGCCAGTACTACGCCTGGTTCCTCTTCCTGGAAGGCACCTCGCTGGGCGTGTTCCTGACCCTGGACCTGCTGGTGTTCTATGTCTTCTTCGACCTTTCGCTAGTCGGGATGTATTTCCTGATCGGCCGCTGGGGGCATGGCGATGCGGGCCGTTCGGCGCTGAAATTCTTCGTCTATACGCTGGCCGGCTCGCTTGCGATCCTGCTCGCCATCCTCGGGCTGGTGCTGGTCACCGAGCCGCTGACCTTCGACATGCGCAGGCTGATCGCCAGCCAGCCGCTGGCGGGCCTGGACCCGCGCGCCGGGCTGGTCCTGCTCGGCTTCGTCATCGGCTTCGGCATCAAGACGCCGCTGTTTCCCCTGCATACCTGGCTGCCGCCGGCGCATGTCGACGCGCCCGGGCCGGCCTCGGCGATCCTCGCCGGGGTACTGCTGAAGATGGGGACCTACGGCCTGATCCGCCTGCCCTTCTCGATGATGAGCGAGACCTTCGCGCGCCACGCGCTGCCGCTCGCCATCCTTGCCGTGGTGTCGATCCTGTGGGGCGCGCTGGTCGCCTTCGCGCAGCGCGACCTGAAGCGTCGGATCGCCTACACCTCGGTCAACCACATGGGCTATGCCGTGCTGGGCATCGCGGCCGCGGGCGCGGCAGCGGGCAACGAGGCGGCGCGCCAGCTGGCGCTGACCGGCGCGGTGGTCGAGATGGTGGCGCACGGCCTGATCACCGGCTCGCTGTTCCTGATCGCCGGCGCCTTCTGGCAGCGCGCCCGCGACTACGACCTGCAGGCCTATGGCGGGCTTGCCCGCGTGGCGCCGCGACTGGCGGTCGCCACGATCCTGGCCGCCTTTGCCAGCCTCGGCCTGCCCGGGCTGGCCGGCTTCGTCGCCGAGTTCCAGATCTTCGCGGGCACCTTCGCCGTCTATCCCTGGCTCGCCGCGATCGGCATCCTCGGCATCCTGGTCACCGCGGCGCTGTTCCTGCAGATGGTGCAGCAGCTCTTCTTCGGCGACCTGCCGGCACGCTGGCAGGGCTTCCCGGACCTGGGCAGGGTCGAGATCCTCGTCCTCGCCCTGCTGCTGCTGCTGGTCGTGGCCATCGGCGTCTATCCGGCCTGGCTGCTGACCCTGGTGGAGGCGGGAACGGCGGCGCCCGCCGGAGCCGGATGAGATGCCGGTCGGCGATATCCTGCCCGAGATCGCGCTGATCCTGACGGCGGTGGCCATCCTCCTGATCGCCGCGTTCATCGGGCAGGAGGATCACTGGCTCGCGGCGCCGCTGGCGCTGGCCGGGATCGCCGTTGCCGCTGCGCTCTGCGCGGGGCAGATCGGGCGCGCCGAACTCACCTTCTCCGGCGTCTGGGCGCTGGACGGGGCAAGCGGCTGGGCCCGGCTGCTGATCCTGGCCGCCACCGCCGCAACGGTCCTGCTGTCGCCCGGCTGGATGCGTAGCGACCGCCGCCACGGCGAGTACTACACCGTGCTGCTGTTCTCCGCGCTCGGCGCGATGGCGCTGGCCGGCGCCGCCGACCTGATGCAGCTGGTGATGGGCGTGCTGCTCTCCTCGGTCACCGGCTACACGCTGGCGGCCTATCACCGGAACTGGCCGCTGTCGGTGGAGGCCGGCATGAAATTCTTCCTGGTCGGCGCCTTCGCCAATGCCCTGCTCGTGATCGGCGCCACCCTGCTGGCCGGCCTGCTCGGCCAGACCGGCTATGCGGAGATGGCGCCGCTGATCGCGGGGCGCGGATCGCCGCTGCTGCTGCTGGGCCTGACATTCACCGTCGTCGGGATCGCCTTCAAGCTGGCGGCGGTGCCGGCGCACAGCTGGATGCCGGACGTCGCCGAGGGTGCGCCGGCCCCGGCCGCGGCCTTCCTGACCGTGGTGCCCAAGATCGGCGCGGCGGTGGCGCTGGCCCGGCTGGTGGACCTGTTCCCCGTCGATTCCGTGGCGATCCGCCCCCTGGTCGCGGTGCTGGCGGTCGCCACGATGACCCTGGGCAACCTTGCGGCGATCTGGCAGGACGATGTCCGCCGGCTGATCGGATGGTCCTCGGTGTCGCAGTCGGGCTATGCGCTGATGGCGGTCTGCGTCGTCGGCCTCAGCGCCGCGGCGGTGCCGGCGCTGCTGTTCTTCCTGCTCGGCTATGCCGCGGCGAACCTCACCGCCTTCGCGGTGGTCGTGCACCTGCGCGGGCGGACCGCGCTCGGCGACTATGCCGGCCTCGCCGAGGCCCGCCCCTGGGCGGCGCTGGCGCTGACCCTGGCCTTCCTGTCGCTGGTCGGCATCCCGCCCCTGGCCGGCTTCGTCGGCAAGCTGACCCTGTTCCGCGCGGTCATCGATGGCGGCTATGCCTGGCTGGCCGCGGTCGCGGCCGCCAACACGGTCGTGTCGCTGTTCTATTACCTCCGGGTGATCGGATCGATCTACCTGCGCCCTTCCGGCGGCCCGGCAATGTCCCTGGGGCGCTGGTCGGCGATCGTCACCTGGCTCGGCCCCGCGGCGATCCTCGGCATCGGCCTGTTCGCCGAGGCGGGGCTTGCGGCCTTCGCCGGGTCTGAATTGTTGCCATGAGCGGCGGCGGCCGCCCGCTACCCCCGCGCGTCGGGCAGCATCGACTGGATGAAGCTCTCGGCGGAGACCGCGAAGCCCAGCGAGCCGTTGCCGCCGACGGTGAAGGTGGTGATGCCGATCAGGTGGCCCTGGGCGTCGAACAGCGCGCCGCCGGAGGAGCCGGGCGAGATCGGCGCATTGGTCTGGATGATCGGCACGCCCTGCCATTGCCGCAGGCCGGTGACGAGGCCCGGTCCCAGGGTGTTCTCCAGCCCCGCCGGCGAGCCGATGCTGTACACCGTCTGGCCGACCTTCAGGCCGCCATAGGGCGCGATGCGGCGCACCGGGTTGAGGGTCGCCTGGGTCTCCAGCACGCAGCGGTCGGTGCTGTCGTTGGCATGGATCAGGCGGGCTGGCTCGACCCGTTCGCCGCGCTTGATCAGGATGAAGTCGGCGCCGCCGACGACATGGCAGTTGGTGAACAGCCAATGGCCGGTGACCGCGACCGCCGAGCCGGAGCGCTCCGCGATGCCGCCACGCAGCCGCTTGGCGGCAAGCACCGTCCAGACGGAGGGCTCGACCGCCTCGAACAGGGCCACCGGGTCCAGCGCGGCGCCGCCGATATCGGCGGTCGCGGACAGGGTGGTCGGGGTCATGATGGCGGCGGGCTCCGCCTGGGCGGTGGCACGGTTCGTGGCAAAGCCGAAATGGCCGAGCATCTGGCTCGCGGGCTGGAAGCCGCCCTCGGCCGCCGCCATCAGCCAGCGCCCGCCCTCGGCGCGGTCGGGTGCGACCATGTCGCCGGTCATATAGGCCAGGCCCAGCAGGTGCTGGGCCCTGACCTCGCCCTGTTCGGCCGCCATGCGGAAATGGCGCAGCGCGGCGTCGGGATCCCGCGGCAGGCGGCTGCCCAGATAGTACCAGGCCCCCAGCTGGAAATTGGCGGCCGGGCTGCCGGCGGCCGCCAGCTCCCGGCAGCGCGCCAGGTCCAGGCACGAGCGATCGTCAAATGACCGGCTGAGCGCCGCGACATCGGCCGCATGGGGCGGCGGGACGGCAGGCCCTGCAGGGGCCTGCTGCGCCACGACAGGCGCGTCGGTTGTCATGCCCGGCCGGCTGCATCCGGCCGCGGGCAACAGGCCCGCGGCAAGCAGCGCGATCGCGACCCGAGCGGTACTCCACATGAATGGCACATCCTCCGGAGCAGATAGGACCATCGCCGGCGGCCCTTGCGGGCGCCGCACACAATCCCCCCGACTGTCCGTGCGGCGCCATTCTGGCGCAGGCCGACGCCGACGGAAAGCGCTCCGGCATGGCCTCTCGCGAACGTGTCGCCGCCCCGCTTGTGCCCCCGGCGGGGGCATTCTAGCGTCTGCGCAACAGATAGGGTGTGCCGGACAGGAAACCAGGAGGCCCGATGGCGCGGCAGTTGAAAGAGGGCATCGCGGCCCTGCAGGCGACGACAAGCGCGGCGCTGGGCATCCTGGCCCTGGCCAGCGGGATCTACACCTATATCGGCGTGCGCGGCCTGCTTGACGGCACCGGCGGCATCACTGCCCTGGCGGCGATTGCCTATTCGGCCGCCGTCTCCGTCGGAATCTACGTGTTCTGGACCTATGTGCTGCGCTTCTTCCCGCTGCTGCGGGCACCGGCGGCGCGGATGCAGATGGTGCTGGCAATCCTGCTGGGCTCGGCCGCCATCGTGGCCATGTCGTCCTGGCTGAATGCCGCGGCGCTGGCAGGCAGCGCGGCGGTGGAACAGCATCTCGCGGAAACCGTCGAGGACTACCAGGAAGCGCTGGAGCGCAGCCAGGAACAGGCGTTGGCGGCGCTGGGGCTCTTGCCGGACATCCGCATCGCCGCGGCGAATTTCGAGAACCTGGCGGAGCAGGAGCGCGGCCAGGGCGCGCTGACCGGCACCAGCGGCAGCGGCACCGTCGTGCAGCTGCTGCTGCAGATGAGCTCGCAGCTGCGCGAGCTGGAGGCGCAGATCGTCTCCTCCCGTGCCGATGTGGAGAGCCTGTTCGGGCAGGGATCCCAGCATCTGCGGGAGATGCGCGAGCTGGTGGCGCAGCCCGGCCCGGTCGAGGCGCGCTCCATCGAGTTCGCCGAAGAGGCGGTGCAGGTGGCCGGCCTGGTCACCCAGCTGAAGCAGTCGTCGATCGCCCCGGCGGTCCTGCGGGCGGCGGAAGACCTGGCGCGCAGCTATGTCGCACCGGCGCTGGACGGCGGCTCCGCGGCCCTGCGCGCCCAGCAGCAGCGGGTGGTGGAGAATGTCCGCGAGACGATCCAGCAGCAGAGCCGGGCGCTCGCCGCCGGCGCCCAGCAGGTGCTGGCGACCCCGGCGGTCGAGCTGCCGCGCTTCACGCCGATCTCCACCGCGGAGGCGGTGCTGCTCTATGCCGGCGATTTCGTCCCGTCCTGGGCCGGCGCCATCGCCATCGACCTGCTGCCGGGCGTGATCGTGATGATCCTGGTCGTGGTGCAGGGCGCGATCCGTCGCGAGGAGGAGCCGTTCGCCGCGGAGGACATCATCACCCTGCGCGAGATGCAGGCCGCGATGCTGGCCCTGAAGCGGATCGAGGCGGTGCAGGCCGGGATGCGCCCGGCTATGGCAGCGGAATCGCCAGAGGGGGCCCCGGCGGGCGGCGCGGCCGATGCCGCCCCGGGCACGCCCGAGGCCGCGGCGGCCGGCGACGAACCCGGCCGCCGCGGCCCGAAGGCGGTCGCCTGACGGCCGCCCGCCCGTCGATGGCCGACAGCCTGCCGATGGCCGAGCGCCCTGCGCGCACTCGCGCCGCGACCGACGGGGCCATGCCGGACGCCGCAATGCGGAATTCCGGGGGCCTGCCGGCCTGGTTCCGCCGGCTGCCGGAAGGCTGGCTGCTGCAGCAGCTGTTCCGCCTGATGCTGGCCGGCACCCTGCTGGCCGTGGCGCTGGACGCGACCGGCCTGCTGCCGGGCCGGGCCGGCGGTGCGGCCCTGCCCGGCCGGACGGCGGCGGGCGATCCGCCCGCCCTGCGGCCCACGCCGCTGGAACGGCCCGGCGCCGGCGATCACCTGCGGCCCTATGCGCCGGACATGCGCCCGGCCGCGCCCGACGGCCGCCCGGCGCAGCCCCGGCTGCCGGACGGCACGCCGGTGCCGCCGCCGCGGTCGCGGATGACGTTCAGCCTGCGCCAGAGCGTCGACGGCGTGCCCTTCATCCTGGGCAGCGGGACGATCGACATCGGCCTTGCCGAGGAACTGCGCCGCTTCGACCGCGAGAACGGCCTGAGCGCCCGCTATTTCGTGATCGTCTCCAATGGCGGGGTGACCCAGGAGGCGGAGGCGATCGGCCGCTACCTGCGCGACCGCCAGATGAAGGTCATCGTGCCGCAGGACGGCTGGTGCCTGTCGGCCTGTCCGCTGATCCTGGCGGGCGGCGTCGCGCGCGTGGTCTATCCCGACGCCTGGGTCGGCGTGCACCAGGCCTATCTGGCCAGCGACATCCGCGGGTCGACCGCTTCCGCCTTCGCCGCCGGCATCGACAGCGTGGCCCGCAGCATGCGCTACCTGGAGGAGATGGGGGTCGACCCGCTGCTCTGGCGCCTGGCGAGCGAAACCCCGCCGCAGGAGATCTACCTGCTGACCCAGGCGGAGCTGACGGAGTTCCGGCTGGCGACCATCGTCAGCGACAATATCCGCATGCAGTAGCGCGGACCCCTCCGCCTAGCGCAGCAGCCGCCGGGCATTGGCCTTCGCGGCCCGGCGCAACGGCGCCAAGGCGGCGGCATGGGCCTGCATCGGCGAGGCGGCCAGCTGCCAGGCGAGGATCTGCCAGGATCGCGCGAAGGCCAGCGGCTTCTCGGAGAACATGCGCCGGACCTCCGGGTCGCGATGGCCCTCCGGCGAGATCATCGCCGCGGCCAGCAGCGGCATTCGCAGGGAGACCACCTGCGCGGCGGCCAGCCAGGTCGAGGTCGCGGCCTCGCCCAGATGCATCCAGGCGCGCCAGGCATCGGCAGGGGTGGTATTTGCGACGGCCAGGCGGGCGAGGGAGCGGCGTGCGGCCCGGGTCATGCGGTCACCTTGCTGGTTCGGGTGCCCGGTATCGGGCAGCCCTGTTGCGGGGAATCGGCGCTGCGGGATCGGGACTTGCGGGGGTCGGCAACGGCGGGGAACCCGCGCACAGGCAGAAGGTTCCTGCGTCGCACCCGGATGGGCTGCATTGCAGGCCGCGAATCATGATGCAATCGTCAGGCGACCGCTTGTGCGCGACGCCCTGCGCAGGTGGCGGTGGCCGGGTCCCCGGCAGGAAAGGCGAACGCGATGGAATACCTGGTCCGCATCGTCGAGGGCACGCCCTGGTGGGTCTGGCTGCTGTTCGCCTATCTGGTGGTGCGCGGCATCAAGGCGTTGCGCCCCTCGACCGGCCCGGTCTGGCGCTTCGCGATCCTCCCGGCGGTTTTCCTGGCCTGGGGCATCGCCTCCCTGGCGAACGATTTCGGCATCACCGCGCTTAGCGCCGGCAGCTACCTGGCGGGGCTCGCGGTTGGCACCGGCCTGGGCTGGCTCATGCCCGGCGGGCAGGCGATCCGCGCGGACCGGGCGCACGGGCTGGTGCAGGTGCCGGGCGGGCCGACCACCCTGATCCTGATCCTGGCGATCTTTGCGGTGAAGTACTGCTTCGGCGTGTGGATGGGCATGGAGCCGGAGGTTGCCGCCCAGGGCTGGTTCGTGATGGCGAATTGTGGCCTGTCAGGGCTGATCGCCGGGATGTTCGCCGGCCGCTTCGCCCGGCTGGTGCGGGCCTATCGCACCCGGCCCGAGGAGGATCTTTCGGCGCAAGCCTCCTGACGACAAGCCAATTGTAGGCGCCGGACGGGAAATTATAATCCGGCGCTCTCATTGAAAAATTCAAGGCGCAAAACAATATAAATGGATATTGCGTTCGCGCTTTTCCAGGTTCGGGATTTCGCCGAATGCTCTGTTCTTCTTTGATTTTTCATGGGCGATTCCACTCCGACTGGCGTCGACTCAGCGACACAGGAGAGGGTTCCTCATGGCCGCATCTGGCCGCCGCCGTGGCGCTTGCGCGCTTGTCCTGATGGGCCTGTTGGCTGCGCTGGCGCTGCCTGCCGGGCCGGTGGTGGCGCAGGACACCAGCGCGGCCGAGATCCCCGAAAATGCCCGTGCCAGGGGCTATGGCACCGGTTGGGTCTGCGAAACCGGCTTCCGGGAAGCCAATGGCGCCTGCGATGCGCTGTTCGTGCCGGAGAATGCCTACCTGACGGATACCGGCTATGGCCGCGGCTGGAACTGTCGCTGGGGTTTCCGTGAGCAGGGGCAGCGATGCGAGCAGATCGTGGTGCCAGCGCACGGGTACCTGAATGCCTATGGCGATGGCTGGAAATGCCTCAGGGGCTATCTGGAGGTGACCGGCGCCTGCGAGAAGGTGCAGGTGCCGGAGAACGGCTTCTACAGCGACAATGCCTATAGCAGCGGCTGGGAATGCGAGCGCGGCTATCGGGCGAGCCGCCAGGAATGCCTCCTGGTCGAGGTGCCGGAAAACGCGCATCTGGATTTCTCGGGCCATGAGTGGGATTGCGACCCGCCCTATCGCAAGCAGGGCAGTGCCTGCATCCGGCCCTGAACGTCCGGCCCTGAACGCCCGGCCCTGAACGTCTGGGGGGGGGGGGCGAGGTCGTCGGTGGCCGCACCTGCCCGCCGATTGCATGATACCGTAAGGATGGCGAGATGAAGTCCGCACCGATCGAAACGCCGAAGGGCCGCCCCTCCTGGGATGTTCCCAAGACCCGCACCTGCCTGCGCTGCGAGAGCAGTTTCGAGAGCGAATGGTCGGGCCAGAGGATCTGTCCTGCCTGCAAGGGCTCGGCGGCCTGGCGCAGCGGCGCGCCGCCGCCGCCGCGCTCGGCGGGCAGCCGCCGCTAGCCGCTCACCAGGACGATGTCCGAAGCTCCTGCGTAGAGCCGCTGCACCGCCTCGGCGCGATGGGCCAGCACGGCACGCTGGTTGATATAGCCCTTGTCGGTGATCTCGTTCGCATCGATCGAGGGCGCGCTGTCCAGCACCAGCGCCCGGGCGATGCGGCGGGAGGCCCCGCCTGCGGCGGCATTCATCGCCGCCAGCCGCTCGGTCAGGAAGACGCGCAGTGCGGGATGGGCGATCGTTTCGGCATCGCTGAGCCCGGCGGCGTCCGCGCCGATCGCCTGGCGGCAGCCGGCGGGACTGGCGAACACCAGCAGGCCGATCTCGTCGCGGTCATGGCCGGTGACGACGGCGTCCTGGATGACCGGCTCGCAGGCGGCGATGGCGGCGATGCGCAGCGGGCCGACATTCACCCAGGTGCCGCTGGTCAGCTTGAAATCCTCCGCCACCCGGCCGTCGAACAGCACGCCCTTCTCCGGATGGGCCTCGTCCGCCAGCTGGCCGGCATCGCCGATCCGGTAGAAGCCTTCCTCGTCGAACGCCGCCTTCGTCAGGTCGGGCCGCTTCCAGTAGCCGGGCGTGACGTTGGGCCCGCGCACCCGCATCTCCAGCTTCTCGCCGTTCGGCACGAACTTCAGTTCGTTGCCGGGTGTCGGAAGGCCGATATTGCCGGCCCGGTCGATCCGGTAATGGACCGCGGTGACCAGGGGGGCCGTCTCGGTGCTGCCCCAGGCAGAGACCATCGGCACCAGCGCGCCGCGCGCCTTCATGCTCTGCGCCTCCAGCCGTTGCCACAGGTTCTGCGGCAGCGCGGCGGCGGCATAGAAGATCATGTCCAGGTCGCGGAAAAAGCTTTCCCGCAGCGCGTCATCGGCCTCCATCGCGTCCAACAGGACGGCATAGCCGCGCGGCACGTTGTAGCTGATGGTCGGCGAGACGGACTTCAGGTTGGCGATGCTGCGCTCGAACAGCCCCGGCGCAGGCTTGCCATTGTCCACGTACAGGGTGCCGCCATTGCTCAGCACCAGGTTGAAGGTGTAGTTGCCGCCGAAGGTATGGTGCCAGGGCAGCCAGTCCACCAGCACCGGCGGGCGCTCCGTCAGGAACGGCCAGACCTGCGCCGACATCTGCTGGTTGGCGGTCAGCATGCGCTGGGTGTTGATCACGCCCTTGGGCTCGCCGGTGGAGCCGGAGGTGAACAGGATCTTCGCCACGGTGTCCGGGCCGGTGCCGAGAAATGCCTGGTCGACCCGCGCGTCGGGCCGCGCGGCGGCCAGCTCCGCAAAGTCATGGGCGCCGGGCACGGCATCCACGGCGCTGCCCAGATAGACCGCGCCGCAATCGCCCCGGATCGCCTCCAGCGCCTTGGCGAAAGCCGCGCCATCCGCCGCATAGACCAGTTCCGGCTTCAGCAGGGCGGCGATGCGCCTGAGCTTGCCATGATCGCCCGACATCAGCGAATAGGCGGGCGAGACCGGCGCCGCCGGGGCGCCCACCTGCATTGCCGCGAGCTGCAGCAGGCCGTTGTCGACGGCATTGTCGGACAGCAGCATGACCGGCTTCTCGGGGCCGGCCCCGCGGTCCACCAGACCGGCGGCGATCCGCTGGACCAGGTCCAGCGCCGCGGCATAGCCCAGCTTGCGCCAGGTGCCGCCCGGCCCGCTGCGGTCGGCCAGGAAGACGCGGTCCGGCGCATGTTCCGCCCAATGGGCCAGCCAGTCGCCCACCCGCCGGGCATGCGGCCCCAGCGGCACGGGAGAGCGCAGGACAAAGCTGCCATCGTCACGCTGCGCGCGCTCCGTGCGCGGTTTCGCGAAGTTCAGGCCGCGGGTTTCGCCCGCCGGCCCCTGCGCTGCTTGCGCCATTCCGTCCTCCCTGCCGTGCCGGCCGGCGATCAGCCCACCACCCGGCGAATGAATGCCGTCATCGCCTGCTCCACGGCGGCCCGCTGGTCGCGATGGGGCGCATGGCCGCAGGCATCCAGCATCACTGTCTGCACCGGGCCGCCGGCCTCCACCTCGATGGATTGCAGCTGCGCCGCGGTGCCATAGGCGTCGTCGCGGCCCTGGATCTGCAAGATCGGGCAGCGGATCATCTTCAGCACGCCCTCGATGTTCCAGGCCCGGAAATCGGGATTGAGCCAGATGTCGTTCCAGCCCCGGAAGGCGCCCTCGACATCCTGGTGCCAGCGCTCCAGGGCGCTTTTCAGGCTGCCGGCCTCATAGGCCGCCTTCGCGTCCCTGATGCCGGCGAGCGACAGGTCCTCGACAAAGACATGCGGCGCCTCCAGCACCAGCGCCAGCGGGTTGCGCTCGGGCATCGCGGCATGGATCAGGGCGATCGAGGCGCCGTCGCTATGGCCGACCAGGATCGGCCGCTCGATGTCCAGCGCGGCCAGCAGCGCGGGCAGCACCTCCTGCCCCTCGACATGCATATAGGCGACCGGTCGCGGCAGCGGCGCCGGCCCGGAGCCGCCATAGCCGTAGCGGGAATAGACGATGGCCGGCAGGCCGGTCGCCGCCGCCACCGCATCGGGAAAGTCCTTCCAATGGGCCGCCGCGCCCAGCCCCTCGTGCAGGAAGACCAGAACGGGCAGGTCGCCGCGGCGCGCGCCGATCGCCCGCAACTCCACCGGGCCCCATTCCAGGCGCGCGGTCTGCCAGCCGGCGTCGTCCGTCCGGGTCATCCTGGCCGGCCCGCCTGCCCGTTCGCGCCGGCTGCCGCTCAGGCGGCCTTGGCGACGGCGTCGCCCGCGGCCTGGCGCCAGTCCTCCAGCCAGGTCAGGGCCTCTTCCTCCGGCATGGTGCCGTCGGCGGCGTCGTGGATGAACCGCTCGCCGATACGGTCGGCACCCAGTTCCTGCAGCAGGTCGTCGAACCGCTTGCCGCCGAAGTTGAAGGTCTGCTGGTAGGTGGAATCGCCCAGGCCGATCACGCCATAGCGGATCGCCGACAGGTCGGGGCGCTGCGCCTTGAGGGCCTCGAAGAAGTCCTGCGCATTGTCCGGCACGTCGCCCTGGCCATAGGTGGAGGTGCAGATCAGGTAGATCGGCGCCGCATCGTCGAACGCCGTGGCATCCAGCTTGTCCATCATGGCGATCTCGACCTCGTGGTCCTCCGCCCGCAGGCTGTCGGCGACTTCCTCGGCCACCAGTTCCGCGGTGCCGGTCATCGTGCCGACATAGATCCGAATGCGCATGAGCCGGCGCTCTCCTCTGTCCATGGGTTTCCGCGACTATAATGCATGCGCTGGTCAAAGCAAGAAATATAGTGCATATTGAATCGGGCCTGCCGCAATCGCGAGGGAAACCCGCCGTGACCGAGAGTTCCGCAAAACCGCCCCGTCATGCAAGCGCGACAGCCCCGGCATCGGGCGAGGCGCCGGGCGTGCCGCCGGCTGCATCCCCCGCAGGGACCGCCACCGGCGCCCCGGAAGAGGCGGGGGAATTCGCCTATCTGGCCGTCCTGGGACAGCGGGTGCGCTCGACCCGGGCGGCGCGGGGCATGACCCGGCGCATGCTGGCGCGCGATTCCGACGTCTCCGAACGCTACCTGGCGAAGCTGGAGGGGGGCGAGGGCAATCTGTCCATCACCCTGTTGCGGCGGGTCTCGGCGGCGATGGACCTGCCGCTGGCGGAGCTGGTGGACGAGCGCAAGCCGCCGAAGGCGGAGCTGCGGGCCCTGCAGGACCTGCTGGCGCGCCTGCCGGACACGGACCTGGCCGAGGTCCGGCGCCTGCTGCAGGACCGGTTCGGGCCGGCGGATGGCGGCGACAGGGGCCGGCGCGTCGCGCTGATCGGCCTGCGCGGCGCGGGCAAGACGACCCTCGGCCGGCTGCTCGCCCATATGCTGGACATCCCGTTCCTGGAGATGCGCCCGGCGATCGAGCAGGCGGCGGGCCTGACCGTCGACGAGATCTTCAACCTGGGCGGCCAGTCGATGTATCGCCGGCTGGAGCGCGAGGCGCTGGGCGAACTGGTGGACCGCCATCCGGCGGCGGTGATCGCCACCGGCGGCTCCCTGGTCACCGAGCCGGCGACCTTCGAGCTGTTGCGGGCAAGGTGCATGACGGTCTGGGTGCAGGCCGCGCCGGAGGAGCATATGCAGCGGGTGCTGGCGCAGGGCGATATCCGCCCGATGGCCGGCAACCGCGCCGCCATGCAGGACCTGCGGCAGATCCTCGCCGCCCGCGGTTCCCTCTACGCCCTTGCCGACGCGGTGCTGGACACCAGCGGGCAGACGATCGGCGAGAGCCTGGCCGACCTGCAGCGGATCGCCGACCGTGCGGGACTGGCTCGGGTCGCGGCAGGGGAAGGCGAAGCAGGGCAGGGCAGGGCCGCGCGCCCGGCGCCCGCGAAGCCTGGATCCGCCGCTTCCGGGCGGCGCGCCGGTGGCGATGGCATGGCCGTCCTATGAACCATATTGCAATATCGAAGAATTTCATGCACAATAATGCATGTTGAAGAGGAGGAGACAGTGATGGACAGCCGCGTTGGCACCGACATCGTGACCTTCGACGTCGATCCGGCCGCCTACCGGCACTGGCGCGTCGAGTTCGAGGCCCCCGTGGCGACGTTGAAGCTGGACGTCGACGAAGAGGGTGGCCTGCGGCCCGGCTATGTGCTGAAGCTCAATTCCTACGACCTGGGCGTGGATATAGAACTGCACGACATCCTGCAGCGGATCCGCTTCGAGCATCCGGAAATCCGCACGGTCGTGCTGACATCCGCCAAGGAGCGGATGTTCTGCTCCGGCGCCAATATCTACATGCTGCGCTCCTCGCCCCACAGCTGGAAGGTGAATTTCTGCAAGTTCACCAACGAGACCCGCAACGGCATCGAGCAGGCCAGCGGCAAGTCCGGGCTGAAGTTCCTGGCCGCGGTCAACGGCGCCTGCGCCGGCGGCGGCTACGAGGTGGCGCTCGCCTGCGACGAGATCGCCATGGTGGACGACGGCTCCTCGACGGTGAGCCTGCCGGAAGTGCCGCTGCTGGGCGTGCTGCCGGGCACCGGCGGGCTGACCCGGGTTGTCGACAAGCGGCATGTGCGCCGCGACCTGGCGGACGTCTTCTGCACCACCTCCGAAGGGGTGCGGGCGCAGCGGGCCCGCGAATGGGGCCTGGTCGACAGCTATGCGGTGCCGGCGAAGTTCGCCGACCTGGTGGCGGAGCGGGCCGCGGCGCTGGCGGCGCAGAGCGACCGCCCGGCCGATGCCAGGGGCATCCAACTGACCCCGCTGCAGCGCCGGATCGACGAAAGCGGCCTGCACTATCCGCACCTCGACGTGGAGCTGGATGCCGGGGCGCGGACCGCGACCCTGGTGCTGCATGCCCCCGACGGGGCGATCGCCGGTACGCCGGAGGCGATCCAGGCCGCCGGCGCGGACTGGTACCCGCTGGCGCTGGCGCGTGCGCTGGACGATGCGATCCTGATGCTGCGCACCAACTACCTGGAACTCGGGACCTGGAAGATCGCCTCCCGCGGGGACCCGCAGGCGGTGCTGGCGATGGACGAGATCCTGGCGGCGCAGTCGGGCTTCTGGCTGGTCCGCGAGGTGGTGAACTTCTGGGAGCGGGTGCTGAGCCGGCTGGACGTCTCGTCGCGCAGCCTGATCGCGGTGATCGACGAGGGTTCCGCCTTTGCCGGCACCTTCTTCGAGACGGCGCTGGCGGCCGACCGGTCGTACATGCTCGACCTGTCGGAGGCGGAAGAGGGCGAGGGCCCGCAGATTGCGCTGAGCGCGATGAATTTCGGCGCCTATGCGATGGCCACCGGCCCCGGCCGCCTGAGCACGCGGTTCTACGGCGACGAGGAAAAGCTGAACGCCCTGCGCAACGGGGCCGGCAAGCTGCTGGACGCGGCCGCGGCGCTCGATGCCGGGCTGGTCACCTTCGCGCCGGACGATATCGACTGGGAGGACGAGGTCCGCATCGCGGTCGAGGAGCGCGCCTCGCTGTCGCCGGACGCCCTGACCGGCATGGAGGCCTCGCTCCGCTTCGCCGGCAACGAAAGCATGCAGAGCAAGATCTTCGGCCGGCTGACCGCCTGGCAGAACTGGATATTCAACCGGCCCAATGCGGTCGGCAAGGAAGGCGCCCTGCAGAGCTATGGCTCCGGGTCGCGCGCGAAATTCGACTGGGAAAGGGTTTGACCATGGCCATCAACTACCAGGAACGCATCCCCAACAATGTCGACCTGAGCTCCGACCGCCGGCTGCAGCGCGCGCTGGAGCATTGGCAGCCCAAGTTCCTGGACTGGTGGACGGAGATGGGCCCGGAAAGCTTCCAGGCGGCGGATGTCTACCTGCGCACCGCCACCTCCGTCGATGCCAAGGGCTGGGCAAGCTATGGCGCGGTGAAGATGCCGGACTATCGCTGGGGGATCTTTCTGGCGGAGCCGACCGAGGACCGCCGCATCGGCTTCGGCGACAGCATGGGCGAGCCGGCCTGGCAGCAGGTGCCGGGCGAGCATCGCGCCACCCTGCGCCGCCTGATCGTCACCCAGGGCGATACCGAGCCGGCCTCGGTGGAGCAGCAGCGCCTGCTGGGCCTGACCTGCCCGTCGCTCTACGACCTGCGCAACCTGTTCCAGGTGAACGTGGAGGAGGGCCGCCATCTCTGGGCGATGGTCTACCTGCTGCATGCCCATTTCGGCCGCGACGGCCGCGAGGAGGCGGAGCTCCTGCTGTCCCGCCATTCCGGCGACAGCGACAATCCGCGGATCCTGGGCACCTTCAATGAGCCGATCAGCGACTGGCTGTCGTTCTTCATGTTCACCTACTTCACCGACCGCGACGGCAAGTTCCAGCTGAAGTCCCTGGCGGAATCCGGCTTCGACCCGCTGGCGCGGACCTGCCAGTTCATGCTGACCGAAGAGGCCCACCACATGTTCGTGGGGGAGACCGGGATCGGCCGCGTCGTGCGGCGCAGCCTGGAGCTGATGAAGGAACTGGGCAGCGACGATCCGGAAGCGGTGCGGCGTGCCGGCGGCATCGACCTGCCCACCCTGCAGCGCTACATGAACTTCTGGTTCTCCTCCTCGCTGGACCTGTTCGGCGCGGACATTTCCTCCAATGCGGCGACCTCCTTCGCCGCCGGTCTGAAGGGCCGGCCCGACGAGGGCCGCTACGAGGACCATGTGGAGCGCGACAGCATCACCGGCATCCCGCTGCCCGACGGCAAGGGCGGCGTGATGGAGGAGAAGGTGCCGACCCGGAACGCCATGAACTACATCACCCGGTCGGCCTATATCCGGGACTGCGAGATCGGCGTGAAGCGCTGGAACCGCACCATCCAGAAGGCGGGTGTGGATTTCGCGTTCGCCCTGCCGAGCGAACGCTTCAACCGCAAGATCGGCGCCTGGGCGAACCTGCCGGTGAACCCGCAGGGCAGCTTCATGGATCCGGAGAGGCATGCGGCGATGATGGCGTCGGAATGGCTGCCGACCGAGGCCGATCGCGACCATGTGCGGGGCCTCATGGTGCAGGTGACCGATCCTGGTAAGATGGCAAGCTGGATCGCCCCGCCGGATCGGGGGATCAACAATCTGCCGGTCGACTACGAATACGTCCATCTGGCCAACTAGCGCCGGGACGCGGCCCTCCCGCCGCCGTCAACCGGCGGCGGGAGGTGTCGTTCATGAATGCTGGTGTGCAGCGCGTTGCGTCCAAGATCCCCAAGATCGCCATCGTCGGCAGCGGCCCTGCCGGCCTCTACCTCGCCGAAAAACTCCTGAAGCTGGTGGATCCCGTCGAACTCGACGTGATCGAGCGGCTGCCGACACCCTATGGCCTGATCCGCTCCGGCGTGGCCCCGGATCACTGGACCACCAAGAACGTCATCCGAAAGCTGGAGCAGGCGTTCCACAACCCGGCCACCCGCTTCTTCGGCAATGTGGAGCTGGGCCGGGACGTCACCCTGGACGAGCTGCGCGCGTTCTACGACATCGTCGTCCTGGCCACCGGCACGCCCTTGGACCGCCCGCTGGGCGTGCCCGGCGACGGCCTGCCCGGCGTCACCGGTGCTGCGCGGTTCTGCAGCTGGTACAACGCCCATCCCGATTTCACCGAACTCGATCTCGACCTGCCGAACGTGACGACCGCGATCGTCATCGGCAACGGCAACGTGGCGCTGGACGCCGCACGGATGCTGGTGCGCACGCCGGAGGAACTGGCTGCCACCGACGCGCCGCGGGCGGTGCGCGAGGTGCTGGCCCGCACCGACGTCCGCCGCGTCGTGATCGTCGGCCGGCGGTCGGCGGCCCATGTGAAGTTCAGCCCGGCGGAACTGCGCGAGTTCGGCGAGCTGGCACGGGCTGTCCCCGTCCTGGACGAGGCGGAGCTGCCGCCGGAGGGCACGGAGCCGAAGCGCACGATGGAGATCCTGGCCCGTCTCGCCGCGATCGAGGAAAGCCCCGACAAGCCGGCGCGGATCGAGTTCCTGTTCCGCGCCCGGCCGGAGGCGGTGCTGGGCGAGACCCATGTCACGGGGATGCGTTTCGTGCGGACCCGGCTGGAGGGCGACCGCGCGGTGGACACCGACGAGCGGCTGGAGATCCCGGCGCAGCTGGTGGTCACCTGCATCGGCTACCAGGGACCGACCCTGGAGAAGCTGGAGGTCGATGGCGGGCGCTTCCGCAACGATGACGGGCTGATCGGCGAGGGGCTCTATGCGGCCGGCTGGGCGGCGCGGGGGCCGACAGGCACCATCGCCACGAACAAGTCCGAGGCCTATCGCACCGCGGACCGGATTGCCGCGGGCATGACGGTGCATGGCCGCCCCGGGCGGGCCGCGCTGGCGGAGAAGCTTGCCGACGCGGGTGCGGAGGTGATCGACTTCGACGCCTGGCGGCGGATCGACGAGGCGGAGGTGGCCGCCGCCGAGCATCCGGCCCCGCGGGAGAAATTCACGACGACCGAGGATCTTCTGTCAGCCGCACGGACCTGATCGCTGCCCTGATTCCCTGCCCTGAAATTCTGCGCTGGCCCTTGGGGCGCCGGTTGGCGCCCGCAGGGCGTCAGGCCCAGAGCTCCTTGGCGCCGGAACGGCGTCCGGCCCGGCTGGCACCGCGGCGCTGGACGCCGGCCGGCTCGGCGACCGGCTTGCCGTACAGATAGCCCTGTGCGTGAGTGGCGCCCAGTTCGCGCACCATGCGGGCCTGCTCCTCGGTCTCGACCATCTCGGCGATGACACCGACTTTCAGGTCCGCGCACATGGCGGTGATCGCCGCCAGCATGTGGCGGTCGCGCTGGGACTCGCCCAGGCGCTTCACATAGGCGCCATCGATCTTGACGAAGTCGACGGTCAGCGCCTGCAGGTACTGGAACGATGCGGCGCCGGCGCCGAAATCATCGAGGCAGACCTGGAAGCCCATCTCCCGGATCTGCTGGAGCACCGCGTCAACGCCGGCAAGGTCCGTGATCTCCGCCGATTCAGTGACCTCGAACAGCAGGTTCTCCGCCAGCGTGCCGTGGTCGCGCAGCAGTTCCAGAAGGGTTTCGGTGAAAGACGGATCCTGCAGCGAATTGCCCGACAGGTTCACCGCCAGCGAGAGCCGCGTGCCGGCGAAATCCGCCGTCAGGTCCTCGATCGCGCGACGGGTGACCAGCAGGTCCAGCTGGGCGTTCATGCCCATGCTCTCGCCGAAATTGATGTATTCGAACGTCTTCCGTCCGTCGCGGAAGCGCGCCAGCAATTCGTGGTGATGGATCTGCCCGTCGGCCAGGCCGATGATCGGCTGGTAGACCAGGTCGACGGCATTGTCGGTCAGGATCTGCTTGAAATCGGCGAGCTTGGCGATGGTGCCGTTCAGCATCTCGTGGAAGGCGCCGGCGAGATCGCCGCCCTCGACCGCCGCGGCGCCGCGCTTCTCGAATTCCTTCAAGGTGTGGATCACCGCACGGGCGGCCTCGGCCGGGGTCAGGGAGGGGGCATTCATGGCCATGTCGCGTGACACCACCGTCAGGCCGGTGCCGTCCGGATCGGCTTCCTTGGTCATGGCGGCGATCCGCGCCTCGATCACGGCTCCGTCGCTGCCCTCGTGCACCACGCCGAAGCGGCCCTCGCCCAGCTGGCCGGCCAGGTCGCGCCCGCCGCTCTGCAGCCGCAGGAAGCCGCCGATCTCTCCCATCAGGGACTGGTAGGCCGCCGGGGCGATCCTGCTCCCGAGCTTGTCGAGCCCATCCACCTCCAGCAGGGTCAGCATGTCGCCCGCCCCGCCTGCCTGCCCTGACTCCATGGCGCGCGACAGGGCCTCGCCCATCGCCTTTTCATCCAGCAGGCCGCTCTGCTCGTCGCGCTTGCCGTCCTGGGTGGGGCGCTGGATGAACCGGTCCTGGGTGCTCATGGCGATATAGGCCCGGCCGTCCGCCATCGGCATGCGATAGCCGTTGACCCAGGCACGGGTCTTGCCTGCGGCAAGGGCGACGTTCAGGGTCTTCAGGCGCATGCCGCCGCTCATCGCGACGATGGCGGCGCGCACCAGCCCGCGGTCCGCCGGCGCGATCACCTCGATGAAGGAACTGCCCTGCAGGTCGCCCGCCTCGCGGCCCAGCAGCTTCACTGTGGCGCCACTGGCATAGGCGATGCCGTCCACGGAATCGATTTCCAGCAGCAGGTCGGCCGCGGCGAAGGAGAATGCCAGAAAGCGATCGCGCTGCGCCTGCAGGACGGCGAATTTGTCGGACATCGGGAGCCCCCATCGGACATGTCAGGCGATGATGCCGTTCCGAAGTTTAGGAAAGGTAAACCGAAGGTAAAAAAATACCGCAAGCGAAGCGGTTTACCTACAGGACGCGGCGGATATCGTGCCAGCTGCGCGCCAGCGCCTCCCGCATGCCAGCCGGCGCCACCGCGATCAGGGCGTCTGCCCGGCCGTCCAGGTCCTTGTGCCGCAGGTCGGCAGTGCCGAACTCGGTGACGATGAAGTCGGCATCCGCTCTCGCGGCGGTCAGGGGCGCCGGCGGGCGGCCCGGGCCGGACAGCGAGGCGACGATCCGGCTGCCGCCATCGCGCAGGGCGGCGGGCAGGGCGACGATCGACCGTCCGCCGGGCGCCAGCCGGGCGCCGCGGGCGAAATCGTTGAAGCCGCCCGGGCCGCTGAAGAACCGCCCGTCGACCAGTTCCGCGTTGACCTGCCCGAACAGGTCGACCTCCAGCGCGCCATTGAGGGACACGAAGTTCTCGATCCGCGCGACCTCGGTCACGGTATGGGTGCGGCGTACCGGGCGGATCTCGACGAAGGGCGCTGCCAGCCCGGCATAAAGCGCTGCGGAGCCCGCGGCGGACCCGGCGACCAGCAGCCCGCGATCCACGTTCCGGCGCGCCCCGGTGATCACGCCGCGTTCGACAAGCTGCCAGGCGGCATCGGTCACCAGCCCCGAATGGAACCCCAGGTCGCGATGGCCGTGCAGGGCCTGCAGGATGGCCGACTGCACCTTGCCGATGCCGATCTGGATCACGTCGCCGTCGCGGATCAGGGCGGCGCAATGGCCGGCGATCGCCTGCTGCACCGGGTTGGCTGCCGCATCGGGAAATTCCGGCAGCGGCTCCTCCGCCTCCAGCAGCCAGTCGACCGCGTCCCGGGGGAGCCGGTCATGCCCGCGGGTCGCGGGCTGCGCCGGATTCACATGGGCCAGGACCTTGTCGCAGTTGCGCAGGGCATAGGGCTGGAAGTCGGCGCAGGCGCCGAAGCCGAAATCCGCCTCCCCGTCGGCGGCGACCTGGACGATCGCCAGGTCGAACCGCGGCCCCTGCTCCAGATAGTCGGGGATCGCGCTGTAGTTCAGCGGCAGCAGGCGCAGCCGTCCGGCGGCAAAGCTGTCGCGCTGCCAGGGGGGCAGGAAGAAGCTCTCGGCCCGGGCCTCCGGGTGCAGGGCGGCATAGTCCGTGGCGGACAGGCCCGGCACCAGCACGCCGCAGAAGGTGACCTCGCGCGCGGCGTCCGGCGCGGCCTGCAGGGCCTGCCGGACAAGCCCCGATTCCCCCAGGCAGCCCGACACGAAGACCCGCATTCCCGGCCGGAACAGGCCGGCGATCCGGTCGGCTGCGATACGTTCCGTCATCCTGTCGCGGCCGCGTTCAAGGCAGCAGGACGATCTTGCCGCGCACCCGGCGCGCCGCGATATCGGCCAGCGCCGCCGGCGCCTCGGCCAGGGGGCGGCACTCCACCGGCATGCCCGGCAACCGGCCGGCCAGGCGGTCGGCGAAGCACCCCGCCAGCAATGCCCGGGCGGCGCGCGGTTCCTCCGCTGCAAAGGCCGGCCAGTTGATCCCCATCACCTCGATCCCCTTGATCAGGGCGAGGTTCCCGCGGACCTCCGGGATCCGGCCGGCGGCGAAGCCGACGATCAGGTAGCGTCCGGCCCAGACCGTGGACCGCATCGCCTCGTCCAGCAGGTCGCCGCCGACAGGGTCGTAGACGACCTCCACCCCGCGGCCGCCGGTCAGGGCCCGGACCTGGTCCTTCAGCGGGGTCGCGGACTCGTAGTCGACGATGGCATCCGCGCCGGCGGCGCGGGCGGCCTCCGCCTTCTGGGGGCCGCCGACCGCTGCGATCACCCGCGCGCCCCCGGCCTTCGCCAGATGCAGCGCGGCGAGCCCGACGCCGCCGGTGGCGCCCAGCACCAGGACGCATTCTCCCGGCCGCAGCCTGCCGCGGTCGCGCAGGGCATAGGCGGCCGTGCCATAGGCGACGGGCATAGCCGCCGCCTCGGGGAAGGCGATGCCGTCGGGCAGCGGGAACAGCGCCGAGGCCGGCGCCAGCGCCAGTTCCGCGAAGCCGCCGAAGGGGGCACGCGCCGCCACCCGGTCGCCGGGCCGGGCATCGGTGACGCCGGGCCCGACCGCGTCGACGGTCCCCGCGAACTCGAACCCGGGGGAAAAGGGCAGGGCCGGCCGGACCTGGTAGCGTCCCCGCACGATCAGGGTATCGGCGAAGTTGACGCCGCAGGCGGCCACCGCGATGCGGACTTCGCCCGCGCCGGGCTGCGGGTCGGGCACCGCCTCGACCCGCAGGTCGCGCGGATCGTCCAGCCAGTCGCGGACCAGGATCGCCTTCATCGGCGCACCGGCCGGTCGGGGCCGAAGGGCGGGGCGGAAGCAGGCAAGGTCATTGGCGGGCCCCGAAGGTCGGAAACGGCTGCGGAATGCGGCGAGGCGCAGGGCACGGCCGGAAGTGGCGCGCCGCGGCCGGCCCGGCCGGTCTCAGGAGGCGTCCGGGCCGCCTTCCTGCGGCGAGCCCGGGCGCATCTGCAGTTTCAGCGCGACCACCGCATGCACCGTCAGCCCCGTCAAGGCCGCGATTTCGCGGAACGGCAGGCGGGTTTCGCGCAGCAGGGTCTTGGCGAAGCGCTGCGGGCTCATCCGGCGGGAGCCGCGGCGATGATGGGAGGGGCGCGCCCGGCGCCGGATGGCGGCCTGGTCGAGGCCGCGGGCGAAGGCCGCCCGCATCGCGCGGGCACGGCGTTCCTTGTCGGCGGCGGTGACGGTGTCGTGCAGATGGGCGGCCTGGCCCACGTCACGCGCCCAGCGGCGCGCCTCGGCCGGGCTCTCCGGCGCCATGTCGAACGGCGATGCCCGGTCCGCCGCTTCGTGCTCGTCGGCCGGCCGGGCCTGCGCCTCGTCATGGCGGGCGGCGGCGGCCTCGTCCAGGGTCATGCCGAATCGAGCCGCCAGCCGCTCGGCTGCGGCAAGGGCGCTCTGGCGCTCCCCGGCGAACGGACTCTCCGCGGCGAGCTTCAGCAGATTGTGGAATCTCGTTCGTTCACGCGGGTTCATGAGGTCCGGTCCGGCGACGTGGTGCCGCAGGCCGCCACACTGGCGGCGCGCCTGCAACGGCGGTAAGTAACAGCACCCCGGCAGTATATCCAACCATGCCACTGGATGGGGCGGTAATTTGCCATGACCGGGGCACGCCCCGGGCGGCCTGATCTGCGGCAGGCCCTGCCGCAGTCACCTGGGGCCGACCCTGTCGCCGGGCGGCGCATACAGACGCAACTCGAGGAATTCATGCGGATCGCGATCATTGCCACCCTGGCCTATGGCGTCGCGCTGGTCGTCATCGTCGCCGCCCTGCTGCTGACCGGCGGTGCCCACCCCCATGAGAACGGCATGCCCGGCGCGCTGCAGGTCCTGGCCTGGTGCGGCGCCCTGCTGGCGGGGGGCATGGCGCCCCCGGCGCTTGCCTGGCTGGTCGTTGCGGCCGGCCGGCTGGGGGCGGCCCTGCCCGCCGCGCCCGTCGCGGCCGGGGAGGAGGAGGACCAGCCGGCGGACAAGCCGGCCACGGCCAGCCCGGAGGCGGCGAAGGTCGAGGACCGGCGGGACTTCTTCAGCACCCTGGAGCGCTACCGGACCAGCATCTACAACCAGTTCATCGAGGTCTTCCAGGATACCGGCCTGATCGAGCCCTATCGCGCCTTCAAGTTTCCCGACGGCCTGCCGATGGTCGATCGCCCCTGCATCTTCCTGGTGGAGCATTTCCTGTCGCTGGAACAGAAGGAACAGCCGGTGCCGGAGCGGTTCAACATGACCAACGAGGAACTGCAGATCCTGTTGCGCATGTTCGACGAGATGGTCAGTCACGCAAAGCGCACGAACTCCACCTTCGTCCTGCGGCGCAACGACATGCGCGTCTACCAGATGCTGGGCGGCACATACCCGTAAGCTCGCGGCTTGCGGCTGCCGGCCGGTCAGTGCGTGTCCGGGTCGCGGATCCGGCCATCGGCGGACATCAGGATGGCGATCGGCCGGGTCACCGGGAAATGCCCCAGCACGATCATCAGGACCACCATGATCGGCACGCTGAGGAACATGCCGGTGATTCCCCAGATCGCGCCCCACAGGGTCAATGACAGGATCACCACCAGGGCGCTGATGTTCAGCGACGAGCCCATCAGGCGCGGCTCCAGGACATTGCCGATGAAGATCTGCGCCGCGGCCAGTGGCACCAGCACCAGCAGGAAGGGCACGAACTCGCCGAACTGCATCAGGGTCAGCGCGGCCGGGAACAGGATGCCCAGCAGCGAGCCGATGGTCGGGATGTAGTTCAGCAGGAAGATGAACACCGCCCAGAACTCGGCGAAGCTGACCCCGACCGCGATCAGGACGACATAGCTGATGCCGCCGGTCAGAACGCTCATCAGGGTCTTGATCCAGACATAGGTCTGGATCTCCCGCTGGATGTCGCTGAGCACGACGCGCACCCGGCGCTCGCGCTCCCGGTTGGGGAACAGCGCGCGGATCTTGCTGTCGAACGCCTGCTGCTCCACCAGCAGGAACATCACGTAGACCAGCACGATGCCGAACTGGCTCGCCATGTTGGCGACGGTGCCGGCCACGCGGGTCAGCACCCTGGCGACCGGGATGTCGGTGATCATCTTGTCGAAGGACGCGACGATGTCGCTGCCGATCAATGTGCTCGCCTGCGCGGCCAGGCGGTCCAGGTTGGCCTCGTAGACCGGAAGCGCCTGGGTCACCGCCGAGATGTTGTCGGCCACCATGTTGATCAGGCCGACCAGCACCGCCAGGACGGCGACGATCGACAGCGCCATCGCGCCAAAGGGCGGCAATCGGCGATTGCCCAGCTGCACCCGCCCGAACACCCGCGCCAGCGCATTCAGCAGGAACCAGATCATGAAGGCGATCGCGATCGGGATCAGCAGGTCGCGGCCCACGGCCAGCAGCCAGCCGGTCAGGAACAGCATGCCGAGCGCCAGCAGCAGCGCCATCGAGGACGGCAGGCCGGTCCGCAGGGCAGCGAGCCCGCCGGCCGGCGGGGTGCCGAGTTCCGGGCCGAGCCGGTCTTCCCGCGGGACCTGCCCGGCCATGCCGTCGCCCTCCCGGAAATCGAAGGCACGCATCAGGCGCGACGTCATCTGTCCTGCCGGTTTCTTCGGCTGATCGCTGTCGCTCACCCTCTGCCTCTCTGGCTGTCTGCTGATCGCCCAGTCTAGCGAACCGGCGGCCGGTCAGGAACGGGCTGCCGCCCGATACTCCGTGTCGATCCGCGCGACAAGCTCCGCGACGGCCGGCAGGTCGTGGACGGCGGAGACGGAATGGCCGGCGGACCAGATGTCGCGCCAGCGGGATTTCCGGGCCTTGTCGACATCGATGCTGTCGGTGACGTCGAAGCCGTCCCGCGCGGGCAGGGCCTCGGGGTCGAATCCGGCGGCCAGGATCGACGGCCGCAGCATGTTGGTTTCCAGCCCGCTGAAGGCGCGGGTCAGAAGGACATCGTCCAGGCGGCTGTCGACCAGCATCTGCTTGTAGGCCGGATTGGCCATGCTCTCCCGGGTGGCGATGAACCGCGTGCCCATATAGGCCAGGTCGCAGCCCAGGACCTGGGCCGCGCGCAGCGCCACTCCGTCGGCGATCCCGCCCGCCAGGACCAGCGGGCCGTCGAAGATCTCCCGCACCGCACGGACGAAGGCGAAGGGATTGGCCCAGCCGGTCTGCCCGCCCGCGCCGGCCGTCAGCAGGATCAACCCGTCGGCGCCGGCGGCGATCGCCTTCTCCGCATGGCGGACCGAGGCGATGTCGACATAGACCAGCCCGCCGGCATCGTGGATCGGGCCGGTCACGGCATGGGGGCTGCCGACGCTGGCGATCACCAGCGGCACCCGATGGCGCACCAGAAGCGTAAGGTCGTCGGCCAGCCGCGGGTTGGACCGGTGCACGATCAGATTGGCGGCAAACGGTGCCTTGCCCTCGGTTTCCGCCACGATCCGGCCAAGCCAGAGGTCCAGTTCGCCGGTCGTGCGGCAGTTCACCGTGGGGAAGGATCCCAGCACGCCGGCGCGGCATGCGGCGATCACCAGGTCGGGGCCGGAGACCAGGAACATCGGGGCGGCAATGACGGGAAGGTGCAACCGGTCGTGCAGCTGGTCGGGGGTCATCGGGCCTCGCTGGGGAATTGCCGGCATCTATGCATAGGCAGGGCGTGTTGATATGCCTATCTAAGCGGAAGTGCGACCGGCAGGCGAGGACCCTCATGCCATGGCCGGAACCCAGTTCGAGGAGACAGCCTGACATGCGCATCCTGCGGATCGCCCTGTGGAGCCTGGCGGCGATCGCCGTCGTGGCGGTCGTGGCCTTCCTCAACTACTACCTGCCGTCGACCGAGGTGGTCCGTGTCACCGGGACCGACGTGAAGCGCATGGACGCCCGGAAGCCCGATGCCGCCGGTATCGAGCGCAGCCGCGACGTCCGCTTCATCTCCACGATGGAGTTCGACGGCACGGACCCGATCACCTTCCGCAACGAGGATACCGGCTGGGGCTTCCCGTTCTATTTCAAGTTCGATTCCGGCGACCTGACGACAGAGATCCAGAACATCATCGCGGCCGATCCGCAGACCCCCGTGGCGGTGACCTACTATGGCTGGCGGGTGCAGATCTTCGACCTCTATCCGAATGCCGTAAGCGTCAGCCGGGTCTCGGCCGACCACACGCCGATCCCCTACACCACGATCCTGGTCATCCTGCTGCTGGCGGCCTTCGCGGTCTGGCTGTTCCTGCGGATCCGGCGCTGGCGGGCATCGCGCTACTGACCGCGGGCCCTATCCGGCGGTGGACTGCGACCGCGCGGTCCGGATGCTGTCATAGGCCGCGGCGAAGGCTGCGACCCGCTCCTGCGCCAGGCGGACCAGTTCCTGCGGCATCCCCTGGGCCACCAGGCGGTCGGGATGATGTTCCTTCATCAGGCGGCGATAGGCGGCCTGGACCTCCTTCCAGTCGGCCTCCGGCGTTACGCCGAGCAGGCTGAACGGGCTCGGCTGGCCGACCCCGTGCGCCGCGGCGATCCGGTCGAAGGCGCCCCGGTCGAAGCCGAAGATGTCGGCGACCCGCTGCAGGAACTGCAGCTCCGGCTCGACGATGCGGTCGTCGCCCCAGGCGATATGGAACAGCGCATCCAGCAGCTTCTCCTTGACCGCCGTCCGCCCCTGCAGGAGGTCGGCGATACGGCGGGCATAGGCCTCGTAGCCGTGGGTGGTGGCGCTGGCCAGGTCGAACAGCCGGCGCACATGCTGCTGCTCCTTCCGCGGCACCTGGAAGACCTCGTGGAAGGCGGCGACCTGATGCTCGTAGCGCCGCTTGTCGACCGCCGCCATCTTGGCCCCAAGGGCGATCGCGGCGATCGTGAAGCCGATCCGCTCCGTCGGTTCCCGCGCGGCGGACGCCGGCCCGCCTTCGCCGGCGGGCGCGGAAACCGACCGCGCCAGGGCCTCCACCAGCGCGACGAACGGCTCGCCCAGCCGCCGGATGGCGGGGCCCATCTGCCGGATCGCATGCCAGAGCGCGCCACGCGCCTCCTCCGGGGCGGCCTGCAGGGCCGTGCCGGCCTCCCGCACCGCCGGCAGGCGCGCGCGCGACCCTCTGCGCGCACCCTTCCCGCCGGGTCCGCCCCCGCCAGGCCCGTCGCCGCTTCCGCTCACGGCACGATCGTCCCGTTGTCGAGCAGGTCCAGCATCGGCCGGTCATGCGGCATGTTGCCGTAGCCATAGGTCTGGACGAAGGGGCCGTTCTGCTGCAGCCAGCCGGCGACCCGCGCGGCCTTCTCCCGGCGGATGCAGTTGCGGCCCGACAGCGCGCCGGTCAGCCGACCGTCGACGATCTCCAGCTCCGTCGCCATCACCTCGTCCACGCCGAAGCGGTCGGCGACGATGGTGCCCACAACCAGGGCGGGAGATCCGCTGGCGATCACGACCCGGTGCCCGGCACGGCGATGCTCGTGCAGTTCGGCCACGATATGGGACTTCCAGGCGATGCGGCGGCCGAGCTCGAGCGCGGCGGCACGGGCCTCCGCCACCGGGATGCCGGCGATCACCCGCTTCAGGAAGGCAGCCTTCACCCGGCCGCGCATATCCTCCGCCCCGGTGGCACGGCCGATCGCGTGGCCGGCCAGTGCCTGGGCCGCCGCGCGATAGACCCGGCGCCGGCCGCGCAGCAGGATCAGCCAGGGAAACAGGGTGTCGCGCCGGGTCAGGGTCGCGTCGAAATCGAAGAACGCCGCGCGATCCGGCTCCGGCCGGCCCTCCGGCGGCAGCGCGCCCAGGACGCCATGCCCGCCCCTGTGTTCGACCCGGCCGGTCGCTTCGCCGGCAGCCGCCCTGTCGCCGAGCGCGGCCCCGTCGACCCGGCCGCCGGTATCGTCCACCGCGGGTCTGTCGAAACGGGCATGGGATTCGGCGTCGGCCATCTCGTCCTTCCTGTCCGGTCCTGCGGCGTGCGCTGCGTGCGGAGCCGCCGCGCCAGCCGGGGCGCCAGCCGGGGCGCCACCCGGGGGCTGGCCGGGTTGCGGCTGGCGCCGCCGAGTATACACGCTCCGGCCGGTGCAGCGCCGCGACCGGCTGTCCTGGAGTCTCGCGTCGATCACCGTTCCGTGTAAATATCGGGATCCGGCCTGCTCGACGCGGCCAGTCCGGACCGGGGCGCCGTGGCGGCGCGTGGCGAAGCACTTCTGGGGGAGCCCATGTCGGCAGGCGGAGCTTTGACCGGCAAGGGCCGGCATTCGGCCGGCCGCGCCGCCGGTCAGGCAGCCAGCGGCCGGCCGCCGCGCTATCACGACATTGCCATCGACCTGCAGGGCAAGATTGCCGACGGCACCTTTCCCGTGGGCCAGAACCTGCCCACCGAGGCGATGCTTTGCCGCACCTTCGGGGTCAGCCGCCATACCGTGCGCGAGGCGCTGAAGCGGCTTGCCAGCCGCGGCCTGGTGGAGCGCCGGCGCGCGCTGGGGACCCTGGTCCGTGCCCGCTATCCGGAGGGGCGCTATCGCCAGCCGATGCCATCGACGGCGGCGTTGCTGGAAATCCCCCGCGACCTGATCGGCGCGATCCTCGATCGCGGCGCCCTGGTCGCCGATCTCGAGCTGGCGATGAAGCTCGGCTGCCCCGAGGGCCGCCCCTGGGCCTGGCTGGGCATCGTCAGGCGATCGCCGGAAGGCCCGCCGGTCGGCTGGACCGACCTCTATGTCTGCCCCTCGATGTTCGAGGCGGAAGGGCCGAAGGCGCTGGCCGCGGCGACGCCGGCGATCGAGCAGCGCTGCCAGGAACGGGCGGAACTCATCGACGTCACGATCGAGGCGCGCTGCCTCACGGACCGCCAGGCAGAGATCCTCGCGGTCGATCCGGCGGTGCCGGCCTTGGCGGTGGTGCGCCGGATGGTGCGCGAGGGCGAGCCCTACTGCATCTCCGTGAGCCTGCACCCACAGGGCCGTTTCGGTTTCGAGACGCGGCTCGCGCGCAGCTGGCAGCCGGCGCGCGAGCGGCCGCCGCGCAAGGCCTGAGGCCGGGACAATGCGCCGTCAGGCGGCCTCCCGCACCTGCCGTGCTGCCGCTTCCAGGAAGGCGATATTCGCATCCGGCAGATGGGCCTGTTCGGCGATCGCGCGGCGCCAGGCGCGTGCGCCGGGCAGCCCCTGGAACAGGCCGACCAGGTGCCGCGTGACATGCTTCAGCGGCACCCCTTCCGCGGTCCAGGCCGCGATCAGCGGCAGATAGTCGGCCAGCACCTGCGCCCGGCTGCGCACCGGCCGGTCGTCGCCGAAGAACAGCCGGTCCACGACCGCCAGGCTGTAGGGGTTGCGATAGGCCTCCCGGCCGACCATCACCCCGTCGAGCCGGTCCAGCGCGCGCGCCGCCTCCGCCATGTCGGTCAGGCCGCCGTTCAGCAGGATCTCCAGGTCCGGCCGGTCGGCCTTCAGCGCATCGACCAGCGGGTAGTCCAGCGGCGGCACGTCGCGGTTCTGCTTCGGGCTGAGCCCGGCCAGCCAGGCCTTGCGCGCATGCACGATGAAGGTGCGGCAGCCGGCGCGGGACACCGTCTCCACGAAACGGGGCAGGGCTTCGGCCGGGTCCTGCTCGTCGATCCCGATCCGGCATTTCACCGTCACCGGCAGCGGCCCGGCGGCCGCCATCGCGGCGACGCAGTCGGCGACCAGCCCGGGCTCCGCCATCAGGCTGGCGCCGAACCGGCCGGCCTGCACCCGGTCGCTGGGGCAGCCCACGTTCAGGTTGACCTCGTCATAGCCCCAGTCGGCGGCGATCGCCGCGCAGGCCGCCAGCTCCCCCGGATCCGCCCCGCCCAGCTGCAGCGCCACCGGATGCTCCATCGCATCGAAGCGCAGCAGGCGGTCGCGGTCGCCGTGCAGCACGGCGCCCGTCGTCACCATCTCGGTATAGAGCCAGGCGCGCCGCGAGATCAGCCGCAGCAGCGCCCGGTCGAAGCGGTCGGTGCAGTCCATCATCGGCGCGACGCAGAAGCGCCGCGGCGGCAGGGTGGCTGTGCGCTGCTCGGTCGTCGGTGTCATGCAGCGGTTTGAAGCAGAAAACGGCGCGGCCCGAAAGGGGCCGCGCCGTTGTGCGGTCTAAGGACCTGTAGCAGGCGAGGTTCGCGTTCGAGCCGCCGCCGCAATCGTGTTTTGTCAGGATCGGCGCGCCTCAGAACCAGTAGTAGCCGAAGTTCGCGTCGTGGTTCAGGGCGTTGGGGTCCAGCCCGCCGCCCGTGGTGTTGAAGCCCAGGGTCACCGACTGGCCCGGTGCCAGGCTGCCGTTCCAGGCGGCATTGCTGACCTCGTAGCGGTCGGGGTTCGCCGCCTCCGCACTGGCGTTCCAGATCTGCTGGATCTCGACGCCAAGGTCGAAGCCGACCTCCCAGCCGCTGATCGCGCTGCTGCCCGTGTTGGTGACGACCATGTCGACCGTGGCGCCGCTGCCCCAGTCGTTGCGGACCAGAAACTCGGCGGAGAGCGGCGCGTCGCCGCCGGTCCCGCCATCGCCGCCACCCGTACCGCCATCGCCGCCGCCGGTTCCGCCGCCGCCGCCGCCGCCCCCTGCGCCCCCATCGTCATCCAGGATCGTGGCCACGGCCTGCAGGCTGCCCTCGACGGGGCCGTCCACCACCAGGCGGAAGGTCTCGTCCTCCTCGCCCAGGGTGTCGCCCAGGATCTCCACCGACACGGTCTTCACCTGTTCGCCAGTGGCGAAGGTGACGGAGCCGCTCTCCGGCAGGTAGTCCTGCCAGGCCAGGGCCGTATCGTCCTCGGTGTGGTAGTCCAGGGTAACCGCCTCGGTGGCCGGGGCATCCAGGGCGATGGTGAAGGTTGCGAAATTGCTGGCCGCATCGCCTTCGCTGACCACCGGGCCGCCGCCTGCGGCAGGGTCGGCCAGGAGGGGCTGCAGCAGCTCGATCGCGTTCTGCCGGACCGTCGTCCAGTCGTCGTTCAGGATGCCGCCGGTATCGCCCGAATTGGGGTTCCAGGACCACCAGGCGAAGCTGATATCGCCGGCCCCTTCGGGGATGTCGGTCGTGCCGTCGCCGTTGAAGTCGCCCTGCATGTAGCTGGTGATCGCCTCGGCCCAGGCCTGGTCCGACGCGGTCGCCAGGCGGGAGCCGAACTCGCCCACCAGGACCGGCGCGATGCCCTCCTCGTAGATATAGCCCCAGGCCTCGCGGAACACCTGGTGCAGGTCGGAGCCGTCGCTGAACCAGGGCTGCTGGTAGATCGAGGCCGGATAGTCGTGCGGCGAATAGACCAGCTTGTCGCCGGCATCCAGTGCGACCGGGTGATCGGCGACACCCTGCAGGTTGCCGCCCCACCAGTAATTGTCGCCGCCATAGCTCTCGATGCCCTCCACGACGATCAGCCAGTCGGGGTTGATCTCGTGGATCGCATTGCCGGCCTCGGCGGCCGCCCGCGCCCAGTCGGTGGCGCCGCCATCGCCCCATGTGGCGGGGCCGTGCGGCTCGTTGTGCAGGTCCGCGCCGATGATCGTGTCGTCGCCCTGGTAGCGGGTGGCCAGCGAGCGCCAGACATCGATCCAGTCCTGCTCGCTATAGCCGTTGGTGGTCCACAGGCCACCCTCGTTGGCGCTGTTGCCGGCCTCGCTGCGGTGATGGTCGAGCAGGACGCGCATGCCGAGCTGGTCGGCATAGCCGACGATCTTGTCCATCACCTCCATGGCGCTCAGCCCGGCCAGGTCCGGGTTCAGCCCGGTGTTGATGCTGCTCGGCATCGGGTCGTCCTGGACGATCTCGCCGGCGAAGGGCAGCCGGATGGCGTTGAAGCCGAGCTCCTGCATCTGGTCCATCATGTCCTGCCAGTTGCGGGCCCAGAGGCCGTGCGGGACATGGGTCTCGGTCTCGAAGCCGAACCAGTTGACGGCGCGGATCTCCACCGGTGTGCCATTGGCGTCGACGATCTGGTTGCCGGCGGTCGACAGCGGGCCGTCGGCGAAGCTGCCGCCGGCCCCGGAGCCGCCGCCGCCGCCGCCGCCGTCCGGATCGCCCTCCACCACCGAACTGCCGGTGACCGTGACGACCGGCAGGTCGACCGGCGGGGCGACGTCATTGTCCTGCACCGTCACCATCGCCTCGGCATCGCCGAGGGTGGCGCCCTGGACGGAGGTCAGGCGCAGGCCGAACAGCTCGGCACCCTCCACCAATGCGTCATCCAGCAGCGCGATGTCGATGCTGCCGCCGGTCGCACCGGCGGGAATCACCAGCTGGCCGGTCGTGGCGACGAAATCCTGGCCGGCCACTGCGGACTGGCCAAAGGTCTCGTAGGTCACGACGATGTCCTGGTCGCTCGCCGCGGACAGGGTGACCGGCACCGAGGCCGGCAGGTCCTGGCCTTCCACCGCCGAGACATCGGCGACGGAGATCACCGGCAGGACCGGCACGGGGTCGCCGCCGCCGACCGGCTGGTCGTTGATCACCACGCTGGCCGGATCGATGGCGGTGTCTGTCCCGGCGGCGGTGAAGCCGAAGCCTGCCTTGCCGCCGGCCGGGAGCTGCGAATTGTAGGACAGGCCCTCGATGACATAGACATTGCCGACATGCGACACGATCTTCGCGTTCCAGATGTTCTGGATATCGGCATTCAGCTGGAACGAGATGCGCCAGGGCCCGACGGCCTGGTCCACCATCAGTTCGAGGTCGGCGACGAAGCCGGTTCCCCATTGGTCGCGGACGCCGTAGCTCAGGGATGCATCTGCAGAGACATAGTCGGTCATGGCGGTTCTCTAGGTTGTTGCTGGCGAAGGTCTTGCCGTCAGGTGGAGGAACTTTCCTTCGTACCGAACGAGGGTGTCGTTGCTTCGCTGCAGACATGTGCCCGTGTTTCCGGATCGTGGCGGAACTGTGGCGGTTCTTCACGGGACATGTCAGGTGGTGTTCTTTCCTTGCCGGGGATAATGAACTGCAGAACAGGGTCTGACGAATACTTGTATTCGTTTCGATATTTTTCGGGTTTTCTGGAGATCCTTGTGGAAAATTCATCGGCCTTGAATGCATTGCCGGTCCCGCATGGCGGCTTTTCCGCCCGGCCGGCGGAAGCAGCCGATAGACTGTGGCCGTCCAGGCAGAGGGAAGGGGAGGAATGCAGATGTCGGTGCCGTCGTTCGAGAGCCTGATATACGAGGTGCCGGAGCCGCATATCGCGCGGATCCGGCTGAACCGCCCGGATCGCGCCAATGCGCAGGACACCGGGCTGCTCTACGAACTGAACGCCGCCTTCGACCTCGCCGCGCGGGACGACGAGGTCCGGGTCATCGTCCTGGCGGCAGAGGGCAGGCATTTCTCCGCCGGCCATGACCTGGCCGAGGGCGATACCGGCGCGGCCATGCGGGCGCAGGCGACGGTCGGCCCGATCTGCGGCTTCGGCTGCGCGGGTGCCGAGGCGCAGATGAGCCGCGAGGAGGAGATCTATATCGGCTTCAGCGAGCGCTGGCGGAACATTCCGAAGCCGACGATCGCCGCGGTGCAGGGCAAGTGCATCGCCGGCGGCCTGATGCTGGCCTGGCCCTGCGACCTGATCATCGCCAGCGACGATGCGGCTTTCGCCGATCCCACCGTCAGCTTCGGCGTGGGCGGCGTGGAGTATTTCGGCCATGTCTGGGAAGTCGGCATGCGCAAGGCGAAGGAGATGCTGTTCACCAGCGAGGAGATCTCCGCCGCCGACGCGCTGGCGCTGGGCATGGTGAACAAGGTGGTGCCGCGGGCGGCGTTGCCGGAGGCCGCGCTGGCGATGGCGCGGAAGATCGCGGCGAAGTCGCGCTTCGCGCTGAAGCTGACCAAGCTGGCCCTGAACGGGGTGGCGGATGCCCAGGGCCGCGAGATCGCCATGCGCAACGCCTTCCACCTGCACCAGCTGGCCCATACCCACAACCTGAAGGTCTTCGACCTGCTGATGGACCCGACCGGCCTGCCGGAGGCGACCCGGAAGGCCCTGGCGGCCCGGACGGCGGGCGGCGGCTGACCCTCAGCGTGCCGCTTCCGGCCGGGCAGGCGGGCCGTTGCCCAGGGCCGCGCCCAGCTCGCGGATCGCGTCGATCTTCGCCTCCAGAGGCGCCCAGTCGTCGGCCTCGGCGATCGGCTGCCACAGGGCCTCGACCTCCCCGATCAGCAGGGTGCAGGGATCCGGCTGCCTGAAATGCGGGTGGTCGCTCCGGCCGGCCGGGCCGGGGGCGAATCCTTCCAGCGCCGCGCGCACGGGCGTGAACCCGGCATCGGCGTAGAAGGCGGCGGCCGGGCTGTCCTTCGCCCGGCTCTCCGCGGCCGGGCCGCCATGCCAGTCGTGCAGCACCTGCGCGAAGGGCGCGCGGCTCTCGCTGAGGAACCGCCAGAGCGCGCGGGCGAGCGCATCGTCGCGCCCGGCGCCGGCACTGGCCAGCCCCAGGCGACGCAGCAGGGCGTCGGCGAAGGCGCGGTGCAGCTCCGGTTCGAATGCTGCCAGGGCGGCTTCCAGCGGCTCCCGCGGGGCAAGCGGCAGCAGGCATTCCGCCAGGCGGGCGAGGTTCCAGGACAGGGCCTCCGGCTGCCGGCCGAAGGCATAGAGCCCGCCCTGGTCGAAATAGGCGGCGGTGAATGCGGGGTCGAGCTCCGGCAGGAAGCGCCAGGGGCCGTAGTCGAAGCTCTCGCCGGTGATGTTGATATTGTCGCTGTTCAGCACGCCATGCACGAAGCCGGCGACGAGCAACTGCGCGCCGGTGCGGGCGACCCGGCGGCAGACCTCCTCCAGGAAGGCAGCCGCGCGGCCGGCGATCGCCTCGCGCCACAGCTCCGGCATGTAGGTGGCGATGGCATGGTCCAGCAGCACTGCCAGGTTGTCATGCTCGCCCAGGAACAGCAGGCGCTGGAAGCTGCCGATGCGGATATGCGAATGGCTGAGCCGCACCAGGACCGCCGACCGGGTGGGCGAGGGCTCGTCGCCGCGGTGCAGCTGCTCGCCGGTCTCGATCAGGCTGAAGCTCTTCGAGGTGTCGACCCCGAGGGCCTCCAGCATCTCGGTCGCCAGGACCTCCCGCACGCCGCCCTTCAGGGTCAGCCGGCCGTCGCCGGAGCGCGACCAGGGCGTGCGGCCGCTGCCCTTGGTGCCGAGGTCCAGCAGCCGGCCGTCCACCAGGTCGTGCAGCTGCGCATGCAGGAAGCCGCGCCCGTCGCCCAGGTGCGGGTTGTAGTGGCGGAACTGGTGGCCGTGGTAGCGCAGCGCCAGGGGCATCGGCAGGCTGCCGGGAAGCGCCCGGAACCGCCCGAAATGATCGATCCAGTCCGCATCGGAGAGGCCGTCCAGTCCCACCCGTTCCGCCCAGCGCCGGTTGCGGAACCGCAGCAGGTGCTGTGGGAAGGCGGCTGGCGCCACCTCGTCGAAGAAGGCGGGGCCGAGATCGGCATGGCGGGTGGCGGGGCGATGGGCCGGCAAGACGCACCTCAGTTGCGGGCGTGTGGGGAAGGGCGATGTACAGGGGTCAACCGGATGCGCCCAGGCAGAGTGCAATCCGATCGCTGAAACCCCAGACAAGCGTCCCGGCGACGCTCGAGACGGTAAGGTATTTCTTCTCCAGGCGCTGGGAATCGATCATGGCGGCCCGTGCCGCGCGCAGGGTTTCGGGATCGGCCGGACCCGGATTGCCGTTGGATGCCCCGGCGCTCACCAGCAGCACGGCAAGCAGGACATCCTCCTGCCCGGGGGGCCTCAAGCGCGGCCAGGTCATGCGTCCCCAGTCATGCGTCCCAAGTCATGCTTCGGCGTCCTTCGATGGCGGCGCATGCCGTGCAGGAGCACCGACTGTCCGCTGCCGAACTGCAAGGCAGCCGCATGCATATGGTTGCCGAGAAGGTCGATCCGCTCGCGCAGTGTCTTTTTCAGAGTGGCGGTGAGCGAGCCACCCTTTCGATTGACGGTGACTTCGCTTGCCGTGGAGATGTCGCCTGCAATGGGGGCCAGGGGTGGCTTCGCGTCAGCCATCGAATTTCTTCCGACAAATTGTTCCAGAAAGGTCCAGATATATCTGGTGCGCAGTGGCCCAGGGTCGACTGGGACGGTTGTCGTTGCGCATGCGGTGCCGCCCGGGACGGCCGTCCCGTCAGCCGCCCAGCAGCGCGGCGGCAGGCAGGGACGCCGGTTCGGCGGGCTGCGGGACCGGGCCGCCGGCGGCGGGCCCGGCGGCGAACACCAGGCGTTGCCGGAGGGCCGCGGGCAGGTTCGCGCTGGGCGCGAGGCCCCAGAGATAGACCGGCAGGTTGCCGGCCAGCTGCGCCAGGCGGCGCAATTCGGTGCCGTTATGGCTTGCCGCCGCGGCATTGGCCTTGGGCCGCAGGCGGGTGCCCAGGGCGAAGGGCATCAGGCCCTGCAGGACGGCGGGATCGCCCAGGTCGCCGCAATCCAGCAGGACATCGCGGCACAGCGCCCGCAGGCGGGCCAGCACCTGGGGCAGTGGCTGGGTATTCTGTTCCCGGATCTCCGACACGCCCCGCAGCTCCAGATAGAGGTGGCGGCCGCGCGCGCCGGACGGTGCGGTCTCGGCGATCGCGGTGGCCAGGGCCTCGCGACTGCCGGTGACGGTGGACAAGGACAGCGGCACGATCAGGGTCAGGCCGCTGCGACGCTCGATCTCGACCTCCATCTGCTCCAGCGCGGCGCGCAGCACGGCCAGTTCCAGGGCGGCGGCGGCGTCCGGGTTGCGCGGGCGGCCCAGCGGGGCCGGGCGGCCATCGTCGGCCAGCCGCAACGGTTCGCACAGCGCCAGGTCGAGCCGCTCGGTGCGGGCCTGCCAGACAGGGCGGAAGCCGGTTTGCAGGCCGGGTGGCAGGGTGATGTCCAGGGCCGGATGGCGGGCCACCCGCAACCCTCCGGGCGGCCAGGCCAGTGGCCGCCAGCCCGGCGCCGCATTGCCCTTGGCCGCCGCCTCCCCGCCCGCCCGGGGGCGCGGGCCGCCGCCGTCCGGGCTGACGTCGACGGCGCGGATGATACGGGCCTGGGCGCGGGCCTTCTCGACCGCGGCGACGTTGATGCTGCCGTCGGCATTGCGGGCCTCGGCGGTCGCCACGGTGCCGATGCCGATCTCGGCGCCGGCGAAGGTATCGCCGATCAGCCAGCGCATCAGGTCGCTGGCGATCTCCTGGCTCTTCGCGTCCTCCTCCTCCGGCTTCAGCTTTGACTTGACGTCGAAGGCGAACAGGAAGGTGTCTTCCTCGTGCACCATGTAGATGCCGTTCGGGCCCAGATGGCGGGGAAACAGGCGTTCGGCCAGGGCATAGATCTTCTGGGCATAGACCGGCCACTGGCTGCCCAGGATCTCGCGGATCTTGCGGACGGTGACGATGTGCAGCACCAGCCCGAGGGTGTCCGGGCGATGCCGCAGCACATCCTCCAGCGAGATCGAGCCGGCTTCCAGCTCTTCCAGCGGGCTGCGCCTGGCCGGCCGCGGGGCGGGCCCGGCCTCTGCCTCGCGGCCCAGGATCTGCTTGACGAACTTGCCCAGTGCCAAGGGGGCCGGCCTTTCAGGATGGTGCCAGTCGGTGACTGCCAGCGGTTGGGAACGGCGGCGACAGGCAGTCTCTGCCCAGGCTCGCCGCGTGGCGCAGTTTCATGCAAGATCGTGACCAGGGACACGAGCAATACCAGAGCCGTGGGAGGAATGGCATGCTGCAATGGCAGATCGGGGATGTCCGCATCACGAAGGTGCTGGAACTGGAGGCGGCCGGCGGGTCGAAGTTCATCCTCCCCCAGGCCACCCGCGAGGCGGTGCAGCCGATCGACTGGCTTTATCCGCATTTCATGGACGAGGAAGGCCGCCTGAAGATGAGCGTCCATGCGCTGGTGGTGGAGACACCGGACCGGCGCATCGTCGTCGATACCTGCCTGGGCAACGACAAGCAGCGCTCCAACCCGAACTGGGCCAACCTGCAGACGGGCTTCCTGGACGACCTGGCGGCGGCGGGCTATCCGCGTGACAGCATCGACACCGTCATGTGCACCCACCTGCATGTCGACCATGTCGGCTGGAACACCATGCTGGTCGACGGGCGCTGGCAGCCGACCTTCCCCAATGCCCGCTACCTGATGGCGGCGCCGGAGTTCAGCTACTGGCGCGAGGGCGACCACGGCGCGGAGCAGGCGGTGATCTTCGGCGATTCCGTGGCGCCGGTGTTCGATGCCGGCCTGGTCGACCTGATCGCGACCGACCACCGGATCTGCCCCGAGGTGAGCCTGGTCCCCACCCACGGCCATACCCCGGGCCATGTCAGCGTGCGGATCGAGTCGCGTGGCGAGGCGGCGCTGATCACCGGCGACTTCATCCACCACCCCTGCCAGATGGCGCATGTCGACTGGTCCAGCGCGGTGGATTTCGATGCCGAGGAAGCCCGGCAGACCCGCCGCCGCATGTTCGAATCCCTGGCGGAAACGCCGACCCTGGTGATCGGCACCCATTTCGCCGGGCCCACGGCCGGGCGCCTGCGCCGCGACGGCGATGCCTACCGGCTGGAGGTGTGAGGATGACCGCCTGGCATATCGCACAGATCAATGTCGGCCATGTGCTGCATCCGGTGCAGGACCCGCGCATGGCGGGCTTTACCGGCCGGCTCGACGAAATCAATGCGCAGGCCGATGCCACGCCCGGTTTCGTCTGGCGGCTGCAGAGCGACAGCGGCAATGCCACCGACATCCTGGTCAGCGACGATCCCAGCTTCATCATCAACATGTCGGTCTGGGAGAGTGTCGAGGCGCTGTTCCAGTTCGTCTACCGCACCGCCCACCAGGGGGTGATGGCCGGGCGCCGGAACTGGTTCGCCCGGCCGCAGGGTGCCTACCAGGCGCTGTGGTGGGTGCCGGCCGGCCACCGGCCGACCCCGCAGGAGGGGCTCGACCGGCTCGCCATCCTGGAGCGCGAGGGGCCCTCGCCCTTCGCCTTCACCTTCAAGAAAAGCTTCCCGCCGCCGGGCGATGCCGGCGCGCCGGCGGACCTGGCGCCGGATCCGCACTGCGTCGGCTGGCAGTAGCCAGGCCGTTCACCCGTCGGCGGCGATGCGGCCGACAGAGGCGGCCAGGGCCGGATGCGGCTGCGGGAAGGCCAGCAGCTCCTCCAGCAGGCGGGCCGCGCGCAGCACCAGGTCCTCGCGATGCCGTGCGGCGACGACCTGCAGCCCCACGGGCAGTCCCGCACCGGTCAGGCCGCAGGGCAGCGAGCAGGCCGGCTGTCCGGTCAGGTTGAAGGGCAGGGTGAAGGGCACCGCGCGCCGATAGCGGTCATGGCCGGGCGAGCCATAGACCAGGTCCAGTCCCGGCGCGGTGGTCGGCGTGGTCGGCGTCAGCAGGATGTCATGGTCCTGGTGGAAGGCGCCGAAATAGCTGCCCAGCGCCACCCGCGCCTCGTGGCCGCGATAGAAGCTGGCCAGGTCCAGCGCCTCGCCTTCCTCCGCGAAGCGGCGGAAGTTGGGGTCCAGCTTCTCCCGCGCCGCCGCGGGCAGGTCGCGGATCAGGGTCGCGAAGCCCAGCCGCCAATAGTCGTGGAACTGCGGGGTGAGGGGATCCAGCAGGCTGTCCAGCCGGGTCACCGTCACGCCATGCGCCTCCAGCCGGTCGATCGCGGCGTCGAATGCGGCGCGGACCTCGGGGTCGACCTCCGCCTCGCCGAACTGCGAAGTTGCGGCGATCCGCAGGCCGTCGACATCGCCGCGCACATCGCCGCGCCAGTCATGCATGCCTTCGCCGGCCTCCCCGCAGGGCAGGCCGTACCAGTCCCGCGGGTCGGGCTGCGCCATTACGTTCAGCATCAGGGCCGCATCGGCGACGCTGCGCACGATCGGGCCGCTGATCCCCAATGTGGAAAACGGGGTCGGCGCCGGGACATGGGGCACGCGGCCGAAGGTCGGCTTCAGGCCGACCAGCCCGCAATAGCTGGCCGGGATGCGGACCGAGCCGCCGCCGTCATTGCCATGGGCCAGGGTGCCGATGCCGGCGGCGAGGGCCGCCGCCGCGCCGCCGGACGAACCGCCCGGGCTGTGCGCCAGGTTCCACGGGCTGCGCGTGGTGCCGAACAGCGGGCTGTCGGTCATCGCCTTCCAGCCGAATTCCGGGGTCGTGGTCTTGCCCAGAAGGATGGCGCCGGCGCTGCGCAGGCTGGCCACGCAGGGCGAATCCTCCGCCGCCGGGACCTCGTCGCTCGTGGCGGAGCCGCGCCGGGTGGGCCAGCCGGCGACATCGACCAGGTCCTTGATGGTGACCGGTACGCCGTCCAGCGGGCCGGCCGGGCTGCCGTCCTGCCAGCGCGCGGCCGACGCCCGGGCCTGCTCCAGCACGGACGCCGCCTCGGCACGGTACTGGAAGGCATTCAGGCTGGGCTCGACCTTTTCCATGCGCAGCAGCTGCGCTTCCGCGACGGCGACCGGCGACAGGGTGCCGCTGCGGTAGCGGCGCAGCATCTCCGTCGCCGTCATGGTCAGCGGATCCGCAGTCGTTTCCGTCGCCCGATGGTCTGTCACGTCTTTTGCCCTCCCCCTGGGTTCGTCCGTCGCGCAGCGGCATTGTCGGCCCGGCTGGCGCGGGGGATGATGCCACGATGACGCGGGACGGTGCGACCCATTCCAGGCAGGCGGCCGGCCGGGCGGCCGCGGCGGATGCGCCGCCGCGCCCGGTCGCCCTGGTGACCGGGGCCTCGGCCGGGATCGGGCTGGCCTTTGCCGAGGCGCTGGCCGCGCGGGGCTACGACCTGGTGCTGACCGCCCGCCGCGAGGAGCGGCTGGCTGCGCTTGCCGCGCGGCTGGCCGCGGCGCATGACGCCGCCTGCCTCGTCCTGCCGGCCGACCTCACCCGGGCGGAGGCGCCGGCGGCGCTGATGCGGGCGGTGGCGGAGGCCGGCTGGCCGGTCGACATGCTGGTCAATAATGCCGGCTATGCGGTGCCCGGCGATTTCGCTGACAGCGGCTGGCCGGCGCAGCGCGATTTCCTGGCGGCGATGGTGATTGCCGTGGCGGAGCTCAGCCATGCCTGCCTGCCGGGCATGCTGGCCCGCGGGCAGGGCCGGATCGTGAATATCGCCTCGCTCGCCGCCTTCATGCCCGGCGCGCCCGGCAGCACGCAGTACGGCGCGGTGAAGGCCTGGATGCTGCGCTTTTCCGAGGCGCTGGCGCAGGAACTGGCGGGCAGCGGCGTGACGGTCACGGCGGTCTGCCCCGGGTTCACCTACAGCGAGTTCCACGACATCACCGGCAGCCGCGCCACGGTCTCCGCGCTGCCGCGCTGGCTCTGGATGGATGCGGCGACGGTCGCCATGCAGGGCATCGAGGGCGCCCTGCATGGCCGCCCGGTGGTGGTGACCGGGCGGGTCAACCGGATGATCGCCCTGGCTTTCCGCCTGTTGCCCGATGTCCTGGCCCGGCGCCTGATCGCGCGTGCCTCGGGCCGGTTCCGCCGGCGCCTCCCGCAACCCTGAAGCCGCGCCCAACCGATTTGAAGCTGGCGAAGAATTCATCGGCGGCGGCTATGATGCCGCGACAGGCAGGGGCCGATCGGCGAGTCCTCTCGCGGACCTCCCGCCAGGCAGGGAGGAACGCTGCACCATGAGACCCCCGATAGGCCATGCGACCGATCGCCGGACGGCCCTGGCCGGCGGCGCGGCCCTGCTGACCGGCGCGCTCGCCCTGGGCGATGCCGCCGCCGCCGCGACGACCGCCCCCGCGACGGAAAGCCGGGCGGTGCCGGTGTCGGACTATGCGATATTCACCGAGTTCTCGCCGGAAACGAAGCCGATGGTCCCCGGCTGGAACAGGCGCGTTTTCACCGATACCGACGTCCGGAAGGGCGATGCGATCCAGTGCGATTTCGCGACGGGGGCGATCGCCCTGGCGCCCGGCCTGTACCACATCACCGGCATGTCGATCGCCCCCTATTTCAGCGTCGACGATCCGCCGGAGATGACGACGATACGTGCGCCGGCCTCGGCGGGGTACAGCCGCCTGCGCAGCTTCGACCCGGACTTCGTGTTGGCGCCGGGCCTGCGCGGGATCGAGAACGACGATCCCAGCATCATCTGTGTCGGCAGCTCGACGACCGCCAACCTCACGCCGAGCCTGGTCGAAGCCTATTTCGAGCCGCAGAAGACGGCGCAGATCATCCTGGAGTACCAGTCCGGCTCCAAGCCCGACGGAATCTACCTGCGGGTCCATAGCGAGAATTCCAGGTGGCATGCGATGGCCCGGATCTGCATCCGGCGGATCTGACGGCGCGGCGCCGGCGGCCGGCCCCGCCCGTGGGATTCTCTTGTCCGGTTTTGTCCACTAGACTGCCGGCCGTCGCCTGGATCTGCGGGGACCGCAGGCGGCCAAAAGGGGAGGGGGAAGCAGGTGACCCAGCGTGCCGTATTCTACTACATCTCGGTGATCGGCGTGATCGCCGTCGGCGTGGCGGGCGGGGCCTGGCCCTGGGTGTTCTGGCTCTTGATCCCGATGGCCCTGTACATCGCGATCGGCCTCTACGACATCCATGTCAGCCGCGCCAACGTGCTGGCCAACTATCCGGTGATCGGGCATCTGCGCTACATGTTCGAGTTCGTGCGGCCGGAGATCCAGCAGTATTTCATCGCCACCAACCTGTCCGGCCGGCCGTTCAACCGCGAGCAGCGCGACCTGGTCTATCACCGGGCCGAGCACAGCCTGGACACCCTGCCGTTCGGCACGCAGCAGGACATCTACGACATCGGCTACGAGAGCACGGTCCATTCCCTTTCGCCGAAGAAGCTGAGCGAGGAGGATGGCCGCACCACGGTCGGCGGGCCGGATTGCAAGCATCCCTACAACGCCTCGCGCCTGAACATCTCGGCGATGAGCTTCGGTGCGCTCAGCCAGAATGCCATCATGGCGATGAACCGCGGCGCCAAGCTGGGCGGCTTTGCCCATAACACCGGCGAGGGCGGGCTCAGCCCCTATCACCTGGAGCATGGCGGCGACATCATCTGGCAGATCGGCACCGGCTATTTCGGCTGCCGCACCAAGGATGGCGGCTTCGACGCCGACGAGTTCCGCAAGAAGGCGGCGCTGGCCCAGGTCAAGATGATCGAGATCAAGCTGAGCCAGGGCGCGAAGCCGTCCCATGGCGGCATCCTGCCGGCGGCGAAGGTCAGCGAGGAGATCTCCCGCATCCGCGGCATCCCGATGGGCGAGGATTGCATCTCGCCGCCGGCCCATACCCAGTTCGCGACGCCGAAGGCGCTGCTGGAATTCGTGGCGCGCCTGCGCGAGCTGTCCGGCGGCAAGCCGGTCGGCTTCAAGCTCTGCATCGGCGTGAAGAGCGAGTTCATGTCGATCTGCAAGGCGATGCTGGAGACCGGCATCACGCCGGACTTCATCACCGTCGACGGCGCCGAGGGCGGCACCGGCGCGGCACCGGTCGAGTTCACCGACTATATGGGCCTGCCGATCAACGAGGGGCTGGCCTTCGTGCATTCCTGCCTGGTCGGCGTGAACCTGCGCAACAGGATGCACGTGATCGCCAGCGGCAAGGTGACCAACGGCTTCGACATGGTGACCAAGCTGTCGCTGGGGGCGGACATGTGCAATGCGGCGCGGGCGATGATGTTCGCCGTGGGCTGCATCCAGGCGCTGCGCTGCAACGACAATACCTGCCCGACCGGGGTCGCGACGCAGGACCGCAACCGGGGCCGTGCGCTGGATGTGCCCACCAAGTCGGTCGGCGTGAAGAACTACCACAACGCGACGGTGGAGAGCTTCCTGGACCTGTGCGGCGCGATGGGCATCGAGCATCCCGACCGGCTGGGCCCGGACCATATCTTCCGCCGGGTCGAGAACGAGACGATGAAGACCTATTCGGAGATCTATCCCTATCTGCAGCCGGGAGAATTGTTGGGCGACCAGGTCAATGCCGGCTATGCCAGGGACTGGGCGAAGGCAAGCGCGGCAGCGTTCTGACCGGCCGGTCCGTGCAACACGGTCACGGGGCGGTACCAATTCCGCCATAGCAGTGGCGGCATAACTCCTGCGATGCGCGACGGGCGATACGACGGCCCGGTCGCGCAAGGCCTGCCTGGGCTCGCCGGGAGTCCGGGGGCGGGGCTGTCCCGGATGGAGGTGGCGGTGGCTGCTTACGATACCTACGAGTTCGTCGCGGACGATATGCGCTTCTCCGACGACGAGATCCTGTCGTTCCGGGTCATGGAAAGCGTCTCGGGGCTGCGGCACAGCCTTCTGGAAACCCCGCCGATCTTCGACATCAACGGCGCGCCTGCGCCGGCCGAGGCGCTGTCGCCCTTCCAGGTCGAGAAGTTCGTCCATATCGAGCCCAGCCTGGGCCTGAGCGAACAGACCGAGCCGCCCTGTTTCATCTGGATCCGCGTGCAGAGGGCCGGCATCCGCAACCAGATGCGGGCGGAGCGGATCCTGCACCGCAAGGCCAGGTTGACGGTCGGGCGGGAGCAGGACGCGCGGGTCTTTCATGGCGAGATCTTCCGCGCCCGGCATCTCAGCGGCTCCTACCAGGCGAAGGCGGTCTACGACCTGTTCATCTATCCGTGGGTCTGGTACCTGGCCTTCAATCGCAAGTCCCGGGTCTGGTCGGGCAGCATCGTCGACATCTTCGCCAGGATGGTCGCCGAATACCCCCCCGCGATCAGTTCCAACGCGGTGCTGGACAGCTCCAAGCTGAAATCCCTGCCGCCGCACCGGGAATGCCTGATCCAGTACAACGAAAGCGACTACCAGTTCATCCAGCGCAACCTGGAGCGCGAGGGCATCTTCTATTATGTCCAGCACGAGGAGGCGGGCTACCAGATCGTTCTGGGGCAGGACAATTCCAGCTTCCGCTCGGCCGCCCTCCTGGCCCGCAGGCTCGCTTTGTCGGAAGGCGAGCAGGAGACCGGCAACGAGCCGGCGGACGTAATCTCCGACCTGGTGTACGAGGCGCGCACGGTCCCGGAACAGTACGTCACGCGGGACTACAATCCGCGCAATGCCGGCGCGCATCTGCAGGGCAAGGCACCGGCCGTGGATCATGCCCTGAAGGTCTACCACTATCCCGGCATGTTCGACGACATGTCGGACGGCGCCGACCGCATTTCGCCCCGCCGGTTCAAGGCGCAGCGGGCACAGAAGCTGCTGGGGCTGGGGGCCTCGCGCTCGCAGTTCATGGCGGCGGGCGAGGAGGTGCAATTGCCCTTCGACCTGGAATGGGGCACGCCCAGCGAGTTCGCCGGAACCTCCTTCGTGGTGCGGCAGGTCGTGCACGACATGGTGCGCCATCGCCGCGACGGGATGGAGGTGCCGGATTTCCGGAACGTCTTCGAGGCGCAGAAGATGGACCATGAGTACAGCCCGGCGCTGCTGAGCCCCTATCCCGTGCTGAACGCCCCGCAGATCGCGGTCGTCGAGACCTCCAGCCCGGGCGAGCAGGTGGATGTCGACCAGTTCAACCGGCCCCTGGTCTCCTTCAAATGGGACGACATGCACAGCAAGGTCCGCGTGCGGCTGGCGCAGGGCTGGGCCGGCGCCAGCCATGGCATGCAGGTCCTGCCGCGGGCCGGCGACGAGGTCCTGGTGGCGTTCATCGACAACCATCCCGACCGGCCGGTGATCGTCGCGAGCCTCTACAACAGCCGCAACAGGATGCAGTTCGAGCCGACCCGGACCAGCGAGTTCTCGGCGCTCGGCCGGGCCAGCGGGCCGAACCGGCGGTTGACGGGCCTGCACGATGCCGGCGGCAACCAGCTGCTGCTGTTCGACGACGAGGATGCACAGCGCCTGGTCACCACCGCCGGCAAGGATCGCGACGACCTGGTCGCCAACCTCTGGACGACGGCGTCCTACCAGACCGTGGAATATGTCCACGATGCGAAGGTGGAGCAGGTCGGCGGCAGCTACACCCTGACGATCGGCGGCAATACCAGTGTCGTGATCAACGGCGATGTCGACGTGAAGATTCTCGGTTCCTTCAAGTTCACCCACGAATGAGCGGCGGCGGCGAGGACCCGGCGGAGCGCGCGGCCGCCCTGCGCGAGGCGCTGGACGCCGCCGACCAGCATCTCCGCCGCGGCCGGCTGGACGAGGCGGCCGAGGTCTATCGCCGGGTCCTCGAACTCGACCCGCGGAACTTCGAGGCGATGACCGGCATCGGCGACGTGCTGATCGCGCGCGGCCAGCCGGGCGATGCGCTGATGGTCTATGGCAATGCGCAGAAGCTGCGCCCCGAAGGCTCCGCACGGCTGTACATGAACAAGGGCGGCGCCCTGGCCGCGGTGCAGGAGGGCGAAGCCGCGATCGCCAGCTTCCGCAAGGCGCGCGCGCTCGAGCCGGGCAATGCGGAGATCCTCTACAATCTCGGCGGCATGCTGGTCGAAGCGGGCGAGGCGGCGGAGGCCATGGCGCTGTTCCGGGAGGCGCAGGCGCTGCGGCCCGACGACCCGCGGGGCCATTTCAACATGGCGCTGGCATTGCAGGCGGTTCCGGAGGAGGCCTGGGAGGGCGAGGGGGACCGGGTTGCCGCCATCGTCGCCGCCTATCGCGCGGCGCTGGCGCAAGACCCGGGTTTCGCGCCCGCCGCGGTCAACCTGGCGCAACTGCTGGTGCAGCGCGGCGAGGCGGAGGCGGCGCTCGACCTGGTCGACCGGGCGGAGCTTCAGGTGCCGCGCGACCTGCCGCTGCTGATGACGAAGGCGCAGGTGCACGAGGCGCTCGGCGCCCGCGGCCTTGCGGTGACCGTGCTGGAGAACGCGGTCCTGGCGCATCCCGACAGCCTGGATGCCCGCGCCGCCCTGGCGCAGGCCGCGCTGTCGGCCGGCAAGCGCAAGCGGTCGATGACCGCCAGCCTGGAGGTGCTGGCCCGCGATCCCGATCATGCGGCGGCGAAGTTCTGCCTTGCCCTCGGCCTGATCGAGGACGGCAGGTTCGGCAAGGCGCGCGAGCTTCTGGCGGAGCTCGCGGCGCTGCCCGATGCCCGCCGCCTGCTGCAGTTCCTCGACATGACCGAGGGCCGGGACGATGCCTGGGCCCTGTTGGCGGCCGAGGTCGCGGCAGGGCCCGACGAGGCGGGGCGCTGGGACGGGACGAAGGTTGCCGGGACCCTGACCGTCGACGCGACCGGCCTCGAGCCGCAACTGGTCATTGCCCTGTCGCGGCTGGTGCCGCAGGCGGCGGCGCGGGCCGGGCGGCTGGTCTTGGCCTGCGAGCCGATCTTCGGTCCGCTGCTGGACTCCCTGGCCGGCGTGGCCGAGGTGACCTTCGCCCCGGTCGCGCTGCGCTCCGACCCCGCGGCGCCCTGGCTCCCGCTGGCGGCCTTGCCGTCGGTCCTGGGCCTGCACGGTCGCGAGCTGCCGGGCGGCACGCCCTACCTGGCGCCGGCGACCGGCCGGGAACGCCCCTGGCCCGCATCCTTGTTCGTCGCCAACGAGCCGGTCGTGATCCTCTGCTGGCGGGAGTCCGGCAAGGCCTTCGGGCCGGACCAGGACCTGCCGTTCCGCGCCATCGAACCGCTGGTCGACGGGATGCCAGCGCGGTTCCTGTCGCTGACCTACCTGGCCGGCGCGAACGATACAGCGATGATGGAGGATTTCGGGATCGCCGACCTGGCCGGGCTCTGCCGCGACCTGGACGATGTCGCCGCGGCGCTGTCGCTCGCCGACCTGGTGATTGCCGCCGACGGGCTTATCCCGCACCTGGCCGGCGCCCTGGGCCGGGACTGCTGGGCCGCGCTGCCGGTCCTGCCGGGCTGGCTCTGGGGCCGTCGCGGCCTGGTGGCCCAGGCCTATCCCGCTGTGCGGTGCTTCCGTGCCGCACAGACCGGCGACTGGGCGGCGGTGATCGGCGATATCAGGGCGGAGCTGCGCGCCCGGCTCGGGTGAGCATGCGGCATTCCTGCCGGATCGCCCGGCCCGGCGGCTAGCCCATATGGATGCGGGCGCCGTCGAAGCGCATGTCCTCGGTGGAGACGTGCAGGATGTGATGCGCCTGGTGGGTGATCAGCCGCTCGGCATTGACCGCCACCTCGCCGGCCTGCAGCTGGTCCAGCTCCGCCACCGTGCGGGTCGCCCGCAGATGCTTGCCGGAGATCGTCTTGAACAGGGACAGCAGCCGGTCGCCCAGCAGTTGCAGGGTGCCGATCCGGGCCAGCGCGGCGGTGCAGTCGAGCATCGCGCTTCCGATGTGGAAGTTGCCGGCATCCGACCGCAGGGTCAGGGTGCCGGCCTTCAGGGTCAGCGGGCCGTCGGCCGCATCGACCACCAGCCCGCCGGCGGGGCTCAGGGTCGCCGGCCGTTCCGGCGCGGCCCTGACCAGGACCGACAGGATGTAGACCGCCGCCCCGCCGCCACCTGCGCAGGCGCCGCAGAGCACCAGGTCGCCGGGCTCGGGCAGGACCAGGCAGCCGGCCGCCATGGCGGCCTCGCTTTCCGCCCCGCTGGCGCTGGCAGCCAGGTGGAAGCGCCGCGGATCGGCCGTACCGCCCAGCACATGGGCGGAAAAGACATGCTCGCCCGGCGCATCGCGTCCGGGCCTTGCCGTCGTACCGCGCACCGCGCCAGGTCCGGCATCGCCGGTGGGCGCATCGGTCAGATCGATTTCCGTCATCTTCCGTTCCTCATCCTTGCAACGGTCCGGGGTCAGGCCCTGGCGCCGGCCTTGCGTGCTGTCGGCCAGTCCTCCGCGCGCTTCAGGTCCGCATCGTCGTTGAGAGCGGCCTTGCGGTTCGCCCGGCGCCAGTCGGTGCCGCTTTCGTTCGCCCGGTGGAAGCGGGCGCGGCCGAGACGGGCGCCGCTGCCATCCGCATCGGTCAGGTCCGCATGGTTGAACAGCGCATAATCCAGCCCGCAGTCGTGCAGCACGGCGCCGGTCAGCCGCGCCTTGGTGAAATTGCCGTGCCTTGCCTCGGCCCCGCTCAGGTCGGCGCCCGCCAGCACCGCCTCGCTGAAATTCGCGCCGCCCAGCCGGGCGCGGGCGAGGGTCGCGCCGGTCAGGTCGGCGCCGGCGAAGATGCCGTAGGCGGCTTCCGCCGCGGTGAAGTCGCAGCCCGTCAGGTCGGACTTGAAGAAGTTGCAGCGGTCGAGCCGGGCATTGCGGAAGCTGCATTTCGGCATGCGGGCGTTGATGAACTGCGTCTGACTGAAGTCGTGCCCGTCGAAATCCCGCCCCGGCAGCACGGCGTCGACGATGTTGCAGCGGTTCAGCCTGACCCCGCCCAGCCGCGCCTGCGACAGGTCGGGCTTCACCATCACGCATTGCAGCAGCACAGCCGCGCTGAGGTCGATCCCGGCCGTGTCGCAGTTGACGAAGGCGCAGCGTTCCAGCGCGCGGCCGGCGAGATCGGCGCCCTGCAGGATCGTGCTGGCGATCGCGCAGCGGTTCAGCCGCCGCGGGAAATGCGTGCCGCTGAGGTCCATCTGGCTCAGGATCGCGCCGTCCAGGACGACCCGGTCCAGCGCGGCACCCTGTATGACACTGTCCGACAGGGTCGCGCTGGGCAGCAGCGCCGCGCCGAACACTGCCCCCTCCCAGCTGCAGCCGCTGAACATCGCCGAGGTGGCATCGGCGCGGTCCAGCAGGGCGCCGTCGAAGCGGCAGCGGTTGAAGATGCCGGAGGACAGGTTCGTCCCGCGCAGATCGGCACCGCGGAAGCTGCAGCCCTCCCAGAGGGCGTGGCTGAGGTCGAGGCCGGCCAGGTCCTCGCCGTCGACATCGATGCGGGGCAGGACCTGGCTGCCGTTATATTCGTCCAGCAGCTCGTCGCGGGTCATGACGGCGGTGCCGCCGACGGCCTCCTCGATCTCGCGCTGCATCGCATCCAACGGATTACCGGCCATGACGGCGCCCGCCCGCTCAGGTCAGGGTCATCGTCACGACCTGGCTGGGCACCAGCTTGGCGCCGATCGTGTTGTTGTTGTTGTGGGTGGTGGGCGAGGTCATCTTGTCGACCGGCTGGCCGTTCACGAAAACGGTCATCGACGGCAGCATGGTCTTCTCCGGCCCGGATTCCTGGCCGGAGACCACGCCCATCGCCACGCCGGGCTCGTCGCCCTCGCTCAGCTCCGTCACCCCGCTGACGGTATGGGCCGGGCCGCAGCCGTAGAACACGCCGGGCGAGAACGGCATGTTCAGCGGCTCCTCGGCCGTGTTCGGATAGGGGATCGGCACCGCGCCCGCCGGGGTCGGCGTCTTGCAGACGTCGGGAAAGCCCAGGCTTTGCCCGCCCATAGAGGTGTTGTTGAACATCGCTGCCTGTGTCTCCCGCCGTCAGGGGCCGTTGGAGGTGTCAAGCCGGGTCTTGCCGGTATTGGCCGTTCCGAAATCGGTGTCGTGGAACAGCGCCTTCATCAGGTTCGCGCCATAGAGGTTGGCGCCGTTCAGCCGCGCCCGGTCGAACCGCGCATGCAGCAGGTTGGCCTGCATCGCGTCGGTGCCTTCCAGCCGCGCATCGGTCAGGTTGGCGCGCATCATCACGGCGCCGCGCAGGTTGCTGCCCGACAGGGTCGCACCGGTCAGGTCGCTCTGCATGAAATTGGCGCCGGGCATCAGGGAATCGGCGATCATCGCCCCCTGCAGCGAGGCCATGCCGAGGTTGCAGGCGGGCATCGTGCAGCCCGAGAAGTTCGCGCCGTCCAGGATCGTCGTGCCGCCGACAGCAAGCTGCACCACGTGGCAGCCGTTGAAACGGGCACCCGGTGCGGTGCAGTTGAGCAGCAGCAGCCCCTTGCCGGTCACGCCTTCGAAATGCGCGGCCGGCATCCGGCAGGCCGCGAAGGTGGCGCCGGCCACCTTTGCCTTGTGGAACTCCGCCTCCGGCAGGTCGCACCGGTCGAACATCGTGCCGGCCAGGACGGCCTCGGCGAAGCCCGCCTTCGGCAGCCGGGCGTCGACGAAGCGGGTCCCGGTCAGGTCGCAGCGGTCGAACGACAGGCGCTCGCCGGAAACGCCATGCAGGGTCAAGCCGCCCAGGTCGGCACCGGTGAAGCGGGTCCGGTCCAGCCGCGCCTTGTCGAGATTGGCGCCTTTCAGCCGGGCACCCGACAGGTTGGCCCGGCTCAGGTCGGCATGGGCGAGGCCGGCGCCCTCCAGGTTCGCGCCGACCAGGGAGGCGCCGACGAACAAGGTCCCGGTCAGGTCCACGCCGGACAGGTCCATGCCGTCGAGCCGGCGCCCGCTGAGGTCCAGCCCCGCCATCGCGGCGTCCGCCGGCTTGCCGCCGGCGGCCAGGGCCGCGGCCAGCACCCGGGCCTTCGCCGCCTGGCGGCTGGCCGGCAGCTGCGCCGGCGGGGGCAGCAGATGCGCGCCTTCCCGTTTCAGCGCAGCGACCGCCCCGGCGGCCTCCCGCAGATGGCCCGCCATCTCCGCTTCCAGGCCGGGCGGCGCCGCCGCCGCCAGCTTGCCGGCAGCTTCCGGCGGCAGCATCGCGTCGCCGCGATGCAGGGTCTGCATGATGCGTGCGGCGACGTCGTCGGGATCGGTCGCCGCCTCCGCCTGCGACTGCGCGAGCAGGTCGTCGAAATCGTAGCCGAAGCGGGTGGCCAGGCCACGTGCCGCCCGCAGGGTCGCGAAGGTCTCGCCGCGGGCCAGGCGCTCGACCTTGTCGGCGATCTTCTGCATCTGGGCGCTGAAGGCGTCGGCTTCCGCCTGGCTGTTCAGGGTCATCGCCTTCAGCGCCTCGCACTCGGCCATGATCTCCTTCAGTTCGGGCGGCTCCGGAGCCGGTTCCGTCGGCGGCTTGGGCGGCGCGATCCCGGCCTCCGCCATCGCCGCCGCCGCCTTTGCGCGGCCCTTGGCGAACAGCCGGGCGAGGCGCGGCGGGACGCCCGGATTCTCCCGCGGGACCAGCGGCTTGATGGTGCGGGCCGCCTCCATCGTCGGTTCGTGCCAGCCCAGCGGGCAGATATCGTCGGTCGCCAGCAGCGCCATCGCGCCGCCGACCGGGTCGCGGCGGCGGTCCAGCGCCTGCAGCCAATGGGGCAGGGGCCGCGGCGCATCCTCCTGCCATTCGAAGCCGGCGATCAGGTAGCCGATGTCGAGCCCGTCCAGCCCCTCCACCGGCACGCTGCCGTGATGGATCAGGATGGCGCGCTCGATCTCCGGGAACAGCAGCAGGGTATCGGCATGCAGCGCCACCTCGCGGAAGTCCGGGGGCGCACCGGCGGCGGCGCCCGGGCGCTTCTGCTCCACGAAGCAGCGGGCGCGCAGGCCGGGCAGGCTGCCCGACATGTCCTGTTTCTCCGGGTGCATCCCCTCGACGCGGAACGCCTCGCGGCCCGCGAAATAGCCGGGCATCACCTGGTCGGGTGGCGCCGTCAGGAAGAAGTCGGGATGGATGTCGCGCGGATAGCCGGGCTGGTGGTGCTGGAACCAATGGGCATCGTAGGTGCCGGCCAGCTTCTGCCGGGCGGGCAGGGTCAGCGGGCGCGGCGCCATCGCGGCCGGGCGGACATGATCGTCGGGCAGGGCCATCGGGCCGTCGGGATATTCCAGCGCCGGCAGCGGATAGCGGCCCTGGGCATTCGCCCCGCCCCAATGGCCGATGCCGTCCGGGTTGTCGGGACAGCCCGGCCCGCCGAAGGCATGAGCCCAGTCCAGCGGCAGGCTGGCGAGGGGCACCGGCTCGCTGGCATGCACCCGGCCGGCGGCCGAGCGCAGCCATTCGCGCCGGCCGGTGGCCCGGATCCGCTTGTCGATCGCCTCGCCCACCCGCAGCCGCACCTGGCCGTTCGCCACCGCGCGGCCGGCCGGCGCGTGAAAGGCGCCATGAACCAGGACCTCGGCGCGCGGCTTGGGATCGCAGGGATCGAGCACCTTCTGGCCCAGGACCGGCATGACCTCCTGCCACAGGTCCTGCTCCAGGCCGATCCGGCGCGGCGCCTCGAACGGGAAATAGCTCAGCAGGGCGACGGCCAGATGCGGCTGGCCGGCATGCACGACGATGCGGCTGAGATAGCCGAGGCGCAGGGGTTTGTAGACCTTCATCGCAGCCGCCCGCCGCCGGTCAGACAGACATCTTCATCTGCTTGGTGCCGCAGTACATCGCGGTGGTGCCCGCCTTCAGCCCCTGCTGGACTGCCTCCGAGATCGTCGTGATCTTGGCCATCGGGCTGACAGACGTGGCGGCAATCTTCGCGTCGATCACGCTGTCGATCGATTGCTTGCTGAAAGCGCTGACGCCAACAGCCGACGACAGGGCCGTGAACTTGTCGTAGAGCCGGGGATTGATCGTCAGGTTGACGCCCGGCAGGTAGATGCTCATGCCGGTCGAGGACTTCTGGTAGGCATCCAGCATGATGCCGATATTGGGGCTGACCAGCAGGCTCAGGTTGATCGTGGTGCTGGTGCCCTTGTTCTCGGTGGTCGAGACGCCGAAGTTCAGCCAGTACCAGTCCTGGTTGTCTTGTGCGGTCAGGGTGTTCGCCATCGCCGTCCGTCCCAGCCTCCGTGCCCGGCCGCCCTGCCGCAGCATCCATCATTGTCGGCGCCGGCCAGGGATCCGCAAGCCGAATCCGCGCCCGCCGGCACGGTCCGGCAGGCCCGACGTCCATGTCACCCGACTTTCGGATGGGCATGTCCGTCCCTGTCCTGTGCCCTCGCAGGGCGGGCGTCCCTGCATCCCCTAGCTCGGCTTCCCGTTGTAGAGCCGGCCGGCGTCCGGCGGGCCGGGCTGGCCCTCCGCCCGGGTCAGACGGCGCAAGCTCTTCTGCATGGCCGCCTCCGCGCTTGCCAGGGTCGCCTCGCTGGTGTCGGTGCCGCCCGCCTCGGCCTGCAGGAAGCGGCTGTACTGCCGTTCGGCGTCCCGCAGGGCCGCGCTGAGCCGGGCCGCAGACGCGGTGGCCTTGCCTGCCTGCTTCGCGTCCGGCGCGGAATGCTCTTTCCCGGACTCCTCGGCCTCTTCTTCCAGCTTCTTGGCCATGTGCGGGTCCCAGCCGAACCGCTTGGCAGCCTCGACCGCCCGGTCGAAGGCGAGCAGCGGCAACGCGTGCAGGATCTCCGCCTTCAGGCTTAGCGCGGCCTCGGCCACCGCCTTTCTGGCGGCCTTCTCGGCGGCTTCCTTGGCCGCGGTCCTGGCGGCCTTCTCGGCGGCCTCCTTCGCCGCCTTCTTCGCGGCCTCCTTCAGGGCGTTCTGCTCCGCCTCGCGGGCTGCCTTCCGGGCGGCCTCCGCCGCCTTCTTCTCGATCTGTTCCTCGGCTTCCTTGTAGGCCTTTTCGCGGGCGATCTGCTCGGCGGTGGCCTCCGCCTTCTTCTGGATCGCCTTCTCGGTCTCCTTCGCGGCCGCCTCCCGCGCTTCGCGTGCGGCGGCCGCTTCCGCCGCTTTCTTCGCCTCGTCCCTGGCGGCCGTCCGCGCCGCGTCTTCGGCGGCTTCCTTCGCGGCCTTCGCCGCGGCGGTCCTTGCGGCGGCCTGCCGGACGGCGTCCTCCGCGGCCGCCTCGGCCGCCTTCTTCTCGGCCACGGTCTCCGCGGTGCTCCTGGCGTCGTCGGCCGCGGCTTTCGCCGCCTGCTCGGCGGCTTCCGCCCTGGCCCTGGCAATGGCAACCTTCTCCGCGGCGGCCGCCGCATCCTTCTCCCCGGCCCTGCCGGCAGCCTCCTCGGCCTCCTTCAGCGCAGCCTTGGCCGCCGCCGCCGTCGCTTCGTCCCTGGCGGCCTTCTCCGCCGCCTCGCGCGCGAGCGTCTCGGCCGTCCTGGTCGCCTCCTTGCAGGCCTGGCTGGCGGCCTTCTCGCCCTGCTCGCGCACGGCTGCCTCCGCAGCGGCCTCGGCTTCCTCCGCGACTTTCCTGGCGGCCGCCTGCGACTCCTCCTTGGCGGCCTGCGCAGCCCGTTCCGCAGCCTCCGAGGCCGCGGTCCTGGCGGCCTCCTCGGCGCTGGCATCGGCGACCCCCTTGCCGGCTTCGATGGACTTGGCGGCAGCCTCCTCCGCGGCCGTCCGGGCCAGCTTCGCCGCCTCGGCGGCCTCGTCGGCCGCCTCCTTCCCGGCCTTCTCGCCAGCCTCCTTGCCGGCCGCCTTGGCGGCGTTCAGCGCCTCCGCCGCGGCCTTCTCGCCCGCCTTTTCCGCGGCCTCCTTCGCCGGCGTCCTGGCGGCGGTCTCGGCCGCTTCCTTCGCCGCCTTCTCTGCCGCCTTCTCGGCGGCGTCCTTCGCGGCGTCGCCGGCGACGTCCTTTGCCGCATCCCTTGCCGCGTCCTTCGCGGCGGTCTCGGCGGCCTCCTTCGCGGCTTTTCCGGCCGCTTCCTCGGCGATGGCCCCGACCCCGACCGATGCCAGCGACCCGACTCCCGGGCCCGGCGCCCCCTGGACCTGCGGCGTACCGGTGCCGGAATCGTTGTGCTGCTGGGCATCGATATTGATGTCGGCGCCGGCGACATGGCTGGCCGTGCCCAGGGTTTCGCTGATCCCGGCATAGATCGCATTGCGCAGGCCGACAGCCGAGAGCTTCTTCTTGTTGGTGACCTCGCTCGCCGCACTGAGGCTGGCGCTGGCGCCCTTGATCGCGGTCGCGCCGGTGGTTTTCGCCAGGGTGAGGCCGGGCGCGATGAACGTCAGCGACGGGCCGCCGCTGAACTCCAGGTTCGTCAGGGCAACGAGGTAGAGCGTGGCGGATACGCCGAAATACATCGTGACATTGCGGTCATAATATTTCTGGAAGGATGCGCCGAGGGTGAAGTCGAACAGGAAGGACGTCTTGCATTTGTACTGGTCGACGGTGGAGGTGCTGGACCATGCCGGCTGCGCCATGACGACTGTCCCTCCGTGGCTGCAGCCGGCGGCGCGGCTAGCCGTTGATCTCGATGCCCGGAATCTTCGTCAGGATATCGGCCTTGGACTGGAAGGTTCCGATCACCAGCGAGTCGAGGCCGACGGCTGCCGATTGCACGTCGGCAGAGGCCTTGCTCACGGCGCTGACACCGGCGGCGAGCCCCGTCACGTTCATCGCATGGCTGCCGGTCATATCGTTGAGCGAGCCATCCACCGTCAGGTCGACCATGGCGTTCAGGTACTGGTCCATCTGCGCAATGCCCATGGTGAGGCTGACTCCGAGGCCATAGAGCGTGATGTTGAAGGTATACTGGCTGGTCTCGGCCATCTGGCCGATGCAGCCGGCCAGGCCCAGGGAGATGTTGAGCGTCTTGCTGTCGCCGGTCTTCGTGACGGTTTGCGGCGGATTGCAGTGCCAGGCCTGCTGTCCCATGACCTCCACCCCGCTTTCTCGTCCGGTTGCCAGGCCGTCGGTGCCGCGGCCCTGGCCCAGTATAGCAGCAGGCGGCAGCGAGTTTTATGTCGGTATGCGTCCGCCCGCGGCAATCGCCCTGTGCGTGGCGCCGTCGCGCGGATAGTCTGTCGGGACGCAGGGCACCATCATCGGCGGCGACGGGAGAGCGACCATGGACGGCATGACCATCGAGATCCAGGTTCTTGGCTGGGCCGGCCTGCTGGCCGCGGCGCAGGTGATCCTGGCGACGATCCCGGCGAACCTGCAGCTGGGCTCGCCCTACCTGGCCTCGGCACGGGACGAGCAGCGCCCCCTGTCGGGAATCCCCGCCCGGCTGGACCGCGCCTTCCGCAACCATCTGGAGGGCCTGCTGCTGTTCGCGGTGGCGGTCGTGACGGTGACTCTGGCCGGTGCCGCCTCGCCGCTCACGGAGGGCTGCGCCCTGGCCTATCTCGCGGCGCGCATCGTCTATGTGCCGCTCTATGCCTTTGGGGTGCCATGGCTGCGGACCCTGGTCTGGGCGGTGGGCTTCGTGGCGACGATCCTGATGCTGCTCGCGGCGCTGTTCTGACGATGCAGGTCCGGGTCACCGCGCAGCATCATGTCCTGGCAGTGCCCGATATCCGTGCCACCGCCCGCTGGTGGGTGGAGGTGATGGGCTTCGAGGTCTGGCTGCAGCCCGACGGCTGGATCTTCCTGCGGCTCGGCGCCTGCTCCCTGATGCTGGGCGAATGCCCGGACGCGATCCCGCCGACCGACCTGGGCGACCACCAGTACTTCGCCTATGTCGTGCTGGACGATGTCGACGCCTATCATGCGGCGATCGCGGCCCGCGGCGCGGCGGTGGCGCCGCCGCAGGACCGGCCCTGGGGCATGCGCGAGATGCCGGTCGCCACGCCGGACGGGCATCGCATCATGTTCGGCCAGGATCTGGGCTGAACGCGGTCGCATCCTGCCGGCGGCGACTTGTGCCGTGCGGCGCACCGCCTATGCTTCCCGGCCGATGACGCCGCCCCCTGTCGGGGGATTCTTTGGGCCTGGGGGAATACATGGACTATCAGGACATCCAGCTCGAGCTGCGCGACAATGTTGCCGTTGTCACCCTGAACCGGCCGAACGAGGCGAATGCGCTGACCCTGCGCATGGCGCAGGAGCTGCACGAGGCGGCGCTTGCCTGCGACGCCGACCCGCTGGTGCGCGCGGTGGTGATCACCGGCGCCGGGTCCAAGATGTTCTGCGCCGGGGGCGACCTGAAGGGCTTCCTGGAGAATGCCGACGGCCTGCCCAGCTTCATGATGCGGATCACCAGCCACCTGCATCGCTCGATCTCGGTGTTCAACCGGATGGAGGCGCCGGTGATCATGGCGGTGAACGGCACCGCGGCCGGCGGCGGCTTCAGCTTCGCGATGACCGGCGACCTGATCCTGGCGGCCGATACGGCAAAGTTCACGATGGCCTATACCGCTGCCGGCCTGTCGCCGGACGGCTCGTCCACCCATTTCCTGCCGCGCCTGATCGGCGTGCACCGGGCCAAGGAGCTGATGTTCACCAACCGGGTGCTGTCGGCGCAGGAGGCGATGGACTGGGGGCTGGTGAACCGGGTGGTGCCGGGCGCGGAGCTGATGGAGACCGCGATGATCCTGGCCGCCGACCTGGCCCAGGGGCCGACCATGGCGTTCGGCGTGGTGAAGGCGCTGCTGCTGGACTCGCAGAACGCGCCGCTGGACACCCAGATGGAGTACGAGGCCCGCGGCATGGCCAATATCGTGCGGACCCAGGATGCCCAGGAGGGCATCGCCGCCTTTGTCGAGAAGCGCAAGCCGAACTTCGTCGGCGGGTGATCTCGCGGCGGCACGAAGGGTCAACCGGGGGAGCGATGCCATGGGGTCGATGATCGATGTCCGCGCCGGGGATGGCGGCCGTTTCAAGGGCTATCTGGCGCTGCCGGAGAAGGGGTCGGGACCCGGCATCGTCGTGCTGCAGGAAATCTTCGGGGTGAACGCGAACATTCGCGGCATCTGCGACCTCTATGCCGAGGAGGGCTATGTCGCCCTGGCGCCGGACCTGTTCTGGCGGCTCGCGCCCGGCATCGACCTGGGCTACAGCGAGGCGGATATCGAGACCGCCTTCGGCCATTATCAGCGCTTCGACCCCGACCAGGGCGTGCGCGACATCGCCGCCGCCATTGCCGCCTTGCGGGCGCATGACGCCTGCAAGGGCAAGGTCGGCGCACTGGGCTTCTGCCTGGGCGGCACCCTGGCCTACCTGACGGCGGCGCGCACCGATATCGACTGCGCGGTCGGCTATTACGGCGTGGGCATCGAGAAGCTGCTGGGCGAGGCGAAGGAGATTTCTTGCCCGCTGGTGCTGCATTTCGGCGAGGCGGACAAATACAGCCCGCCGCAGGCGATCGCGCAGATCCGCGACGGCCTGTCCGCTGTCGAAGGGGCGGAAGTCCATGCCTATCCGGGCGCCGACCACGGCTTTTCCGCGCCCGGCCGCCCGGCCTATGACAAGCCTTCCGCCGGGATGGCCTATTCCCGCTCGCTGGCGCTGTTCCGACGGACGATGGGGCCGCACTACGACCTGTCGGCGCTGTGGGAGAAGCACTGCTACCACGAGTTCGCGGCCCGCGACGTGCCCGCGACCATGACGACCATGGTCGGGGAGCCCTATGTCAACTCTATCCCGGTGATGACGGGCGGGGTCGGCCAGACGCATCTGGCGCGCTTCTACCAGCATCATTTCGTGCACAGCAATCCGGCCGACACGAAGTCGATCCCGGTCAGCCGGACGATCGGCGCGGACCGGGTGGTGGACGAGACATTGTTCTGCTTCACCCACGATATCGAGATGGACTGGATGCTGCCCGGCGTGAAGCCGACCGGCAAATATGTCGAGGTGCCGCTGGTCGCGATCGTCTGCTTCCGCGGCGACAAGCTGTATAACGAGCATATCTACTGGGACCAGGCCTCGGTCCTGGTGCAGATCGGCCTTCTGGACCCCGCGACCCTGCCGGTCGCGGGGATCGAGACGGCGAAGAAGCTGGTCGACGAGACCCTGCCCTCCAACACCCTGATGAAGCGCTGGGCGGAGAGCGGGAGCCAGGCGGCCGGGTAGGGCTGCCCGACGGCGCCCGGCCGGATCCGGCCGCGTGCCCCCGGCGGGGCAGGTTTACAATCGACAACGAAAGCGCTTCGCTGCGATGCGCAGCGGGGCAGTGGATCTTCCGAAGGAGCGGTGCCATGGGGACGATGATCGATATCCGTGCCGAGGACGGCGGCAGCTTCAAGGGCTATCTCGCCCTGCCGGGGAAGGGCTCGGGGCCCGGCATCGTGGTGCTGCAGGAGATCTTCGGCGTGAATGCCAATATCCGCCAGGTCTGCGACCTCTATGCCGAGGAAGGCTATGTCGCCCTGGCGCCGGACCTGTTCTGGCGGCAGCAGCCCGGGGTCGACCTCAGCTATAACGAGGAAGACATCCAGAAGGCCTTCGGCTTCCTGCAGGGCTTCGACCAGGCCGCCGCGGTGCGCGACATCGCCGCCACGATCGCGGCCTTGCGCGCGCATCAGGCCTGCAAGGGCAAGGTCGGCGCGATCGGCTTCTGCCTGGGCGGCACCCTGGCCTATCTGGCCGCCGCGCGGACCGACGTGGATTGCGCGGTCGGCTATTACGGTGTCGGCATCGAGAACCTGGCGGACGACGCGAAGACGATCTCCTGCCCGCTGCAGCTGCATCTGGGCGAGGTCGACAAGTACACCCCGCCGGAGGTGGTGGAGAAGATCCGCAGCCATCTGGCGGCAGCGCCCGCGGCGGCAGAGGCCGAGATTTTCGTCTATCCCGGCGCCGATCACGGCTTTTCCGCCAAGGGCCGGCCCGCCTATGACAAGCCGGCCAGCAGCATGGCGCATTCCCGCGCGATCGCGCTGTTCCGCCGGGTGATGGGGCCGCATTACGACCTGTCGGCCCTGTGGGACATGCACTGCTATTACGAGTTCGGGATGCGCGACGTGCCGGAAACCATGAAGACCATGGTCGACCAGCCCTATGTCAATCACATCCCGACGATGACCGGCGGGGTCGGCCAGACGCATCTGGCGCGCTTCTACCAGCATCATTTCGTGAACAGCAATCCGGCGGACACGAAGCTGATCCCGGTCAGCCGCACGATCGGCGCCGACCGGGTGGTCGACGAGATGCTGTTCTGCTTCACCCACGATACCGAGATCGACTGGATGCTGCCCGGCGTGAAGCCGACCGGCAAGTATGTCGAGGTGCCGCTGGTCGCCATTGTCTGCTTCCGCGGCGACAAGCTGTATCATGAGCATATCTACTGGGATCAGGCGTCGGTCCTGGTGCAGATCGGCGTTCTGGACCCCGCGACCCTGCCGGTGGCGGGGGTCGAGACGGCGCGGAAGCTGATCGACGAGACCCTGCCCTCCAACACCCTGATGAAGCGCTGGGCGGAGAGCGGGAGCCAGGCGGCCGAATAGAGCCGCCGGACGAACGGATGGGAAAGCCGCGGGCGGGATCGACCCTGGCGGCTTGAGCCGACAGAAACGGGGAGTTGAGGATATGAAGAAGCTTCTGCGGGGCACGCTGGCCGCGGCCGTGCTTGCCGGTGGCATGGCGCTGGCGGCGCTGCCGGGCGATGCCCGGGCCGCCGACGACACGACCCTGACCATCGCCTACAACGTCAACCTGCCGTCCTGGGACCCGACGGTGGGCGTGTCCGCCGTGAACCCGACGATCCAGTCGATCTACAAGTCGGTATTCGACACCTATATCGACCAGGATCCGGACCTGAGCTTCAAGCCCGGCATCCTGACCGAATGGGGCTGGAACGAGGATCGCAGCAAGGTCCGGATGACCGTGCGCGACGATGCCTTCTGGCATGACGGCAGCAAGGTGACGCCGGCCGACGTGGTCTGGTCGCTGGAGCGCGCGGGCAATCCCGACACCGGCAACCCGATCCAGTTCGTCTGGGGCAAGATCGGCAACTTCCAGGTCGACGGCAATACCATCACCGCCGACGTGAAGGAGTTCGAGCCGACCCTGTTCAAGTGGATGGCCTTCCTGACCGGCTTCGTGCTGCCGAAGGCCTATTACGAGAAGGTCGGCGCTGAGGGCTTCGAGAAGAAGCCGGTGGGCTCCGGCCCCTACATGGTCGAGGAGTTCCAGCCGAACGGCTTCGTGCGGCTGAAGCGCTTCGACAAGTACTGGGGGCCGAAGCCGGCCTTCGAGACCGTGGTGTTCAAGTTCGTGCCCGACGCCACCTCCCGCGTGGCGGAGGTCGAGAGCGGCTCGTCGGACATCACCTTGGAGATCCCCTACGAGCAGTTCGACCGGCTGAAGGGGTCCGACGCACTGGACGGCGTCTCCACCCCGGTCTCCGACATCGGCATGATCTTCCTGAACGATGTGGGGCCGATGGAGGATCCCAACGTCCGCAAGGCCGCCGCAATGGCGATCAACAAGAAGGCGATCGTCGACCGGCTGCTGCGCGGCTATGGCGTGCCCATCGACACCCTGCAGGCGCCGGAATACGCGGCCTTCGATGCCGGCACCACGATCCCCTACGACCCGGAGAAGGCGAAGGAGCTGCTGGCCGCCTCGGGCTATTCGAAGGACAAGCCGGTCAGGTTCACCATCCAGACGACCCGCGGCTTCAAGCCGAAGGATTACGAGATGATCCAGGCGATCGTCGGGATGTGGCGCAATGTCGGGATCGAGGCCGATATCGAGGTCTACGAGATCGCCAAGCATTACGAGCTGCGCGCCCGCGACGAGCTGGCCCCGGCGGCGTTCTACAACTGGGGCAATGCGATCGGCGACCCGGCGACCTCGACCGGCTTCGCCATGTTCGGCCCCTCGCCGCATTCGGTCTGGGACACCGACGACCTGGACGGCATGATCGGCCCGCTCTGGGGCGAGCCGGACGAGGCCACGCGGATCGCCGGCTACAAGGCGGTCGACAAGTACATCGCGGAGAATGCCTATGTGATCCCGCTGCTGCAGTACGTGCAGCCGATCGTGTATCGCAAGGGGCTGACGGTGACCCCGCATGTCGCCAATTTCGTCCTGCCGCAGAACGTCAAGCCGGCCATGTGAGCTGCCGCCGCACGGTTCCCATGCGGACAGGGGAGAGGGCGGCCGGCACAGCCCGGCCGCCCTTCCTCGTTCGATGCAGGGCCGGTCCGGCCGCAACACTGCCTGAGCGATGCCCGCCGCCTTCGTCCTGAAACGCCTGGCGCTTGCCGTGCCGACCCTGGTCGGGGTCGCGGTGATCGTCTTCGTCCTGCTGCGCGTGGTGCCGGGCGATCCCATCGCGATGATGATCCCGCCCGGCGCCACCGAGGCCGACATCGCGAACCTGCGCCGGGTCTACGGCCTGGACAGCTCGATCCTGCAGCAGTTCCTGCAGTGGGCGGGGCAGATCCTGCAGGGCGAGTTCGGCACCTCGATCAGCATGCGCCGGGATGTGCTGGACCTGATCCTGGGCCGCCTGCCGGCGACCCTGGAACTGGCGGTCGCCGCCATCCTGCTGGCCGTGGCGCTCGGCACCGGCCTGGCGCTGCTGGGCACCTGGGGCCAGGGCGGCCCGCTGGAGGTGCTGGTCGACGGGTTCACCGGCCTGACCCTGGCGATCCCCGATTTCCTGTGGGGCCTGATCTTCATTCTGCTGCTGGGCGTCGCCTGGCCGATCCTGCCGATCTCCGGCCGCATCGACCCGCGGCTGGGGGTGGAGTTCGCCACCGGCTTCTACCTCGCGGAAAGCCTGCTGCGCGGCGAGTGGCGGATCTTCGGCGGCATCGTGGCGCACCTGGTCCTGCCGGCGGTGGCGCTGGCCCTGCCGCTGGTGGCGGCGGTGGCGCGGCTGCTGAAGGCCTCGCTGCAGGCGGTGCTGCAGGAGGATTACATCGCCATGGCGCGGGCCCGCGGCATGGGGCGCTGGCGGATCATCCTGCGCGAGGGCCTGCAGAACGCCGCGATCCCGACCGTCACCCTGGGCGGCGTGCAGTTCACCTTCCTGATCGGCGGCACCGTGCTGATCGAGCGGATCTTCAGCTATCCGGGCATCGGCAACATGGCGATCGGCGCGGTGATCCAGCGCGACCTGCCGCTGATCCAGGGCCTGGTGCTGACCTTCGCCCTGATCTTCATCGTGGTGAACCTGGCGGTCGACATGAGCTATGCCGCGCTGAACCCGCGGCTGCGCCGATGACCGGGGCAGTGGCAGCGCCGGCAGGGGGCGAGCGGCCGCGCACCGGCGCCCTGGCCGCGGCCCTGCGCAACCCGCGGGTCTGGTTCGGCGGCCTTGTCGGGCTGGCCCTGCTGCTGGCCGCGGTTTTCGCCCCGCTGCTGGCGCCGCACGACCCGTTGCAGCAGGACCTGATGCTGGGCCAGCTGCCGCCGTTCTGGGTCCCCGGCGCGGAGCCCGGCTATCCGCTGGGCACCGACAGCCTGGGCCGCGACCTGGCCTCGCGCCTGATCTACGGCGCGCGGGTGGCGGTGATCGTGGCCGTGGTGGCCGCGCTCGCCGCCGCCGTCCTGGGCACCGTGCTGGGGCTGCTCGCCGGCTTCTTCGGCGGCTGGGTCGATGCCCTGGTCAGCCGCCTGGTCGATATCTGGATGGCGTTTCCCGCCGTGCTGCTGGCGATCGTCCTGGTGGCGGTGATCGGCACCGGGCTGGAGGCGGTGATCGTCGCCATCGCCGTGATCGACTGGACGCGGTTCTGCCGGGTGATCCGCGCCGAGACCCTGGTGCAGAAGGAGCAGGACTATGTCCTGGCCGCCCGCACCCTGGGCCTGGCGCGGCTCCGCACCCTGTACAGCGAGGTCCTGCCCAACGTGATGCCGCTGCTGCTGACCCTGCTGACCCTGGAGATGGGCATCGCCATCATCGTGGAGGCGATCCTCTCCTTCGTCGGCCTCAGCATCTCGTCGGACGAGCCGACCTGGGGCGGGCTGATCGCCGAGGGGCGGCAATACGTGCACGACGCCTGGTGGATCATGAGCTTTCCGATCCTCTGCCTGATCGTCGTGGTGCTGGGCCTGAACGCGCTCGGCGACGGCCTGCGGCGGGTGCTCGACCCCGTGATGCGGCGATGACCGACGCCTATCTCGACATCGCCGGCCTGCACATGGCGGTCGGACGGGGCCGCCGCCCGCTGCCGATCCTGCGCGGGGTCGACCTTGCCGTGGCGCCGGGCGAGGTGCATGGCCTGGTGGGGGAGAGCGGCGCCGGCAAGTCGATGGTCGGCCGCACGGTGCTGGGCCTGCTGCCGCCGGCGGCGCGGGTCACCGGTGGCACCGTGCAGTACCGTGGCCGCGACCTGCTGGCGATGCCGGTGGCGGAGCGGCGGGCGCTGCTGGGGGCGAAGATCGCCCTGATCCCGCAGGACCCGATGACCGCGCTGAACCCGGTGCACCGGATCGGGCGCCAGGTGACGGACGTGCTGCGGCTGCATCTCGGCCTGCGGCAGAAGCCGGCCCTGGCACGGGCGGAGGAGCTGCTGGCCGCGGTGCAGATCCGCGAGCCCGGCCGGGTGCTGCGGCAATATCCCCACGAACTGTCCGGCGGCATGCGCCAGCGGGTGCTGATCGCCATCGCCTTCGCCTGCGATCCCGACCTGATCGTCGCCGACGAGCCGACCACGGCGCTGGACGTCACCGTGCAGCGCCAGATCCTGCGCCTGCTGAAGGAGATGCAGGGTCGCGCCGGCACCGCGATCCTGTTCGTGACCCACGACCTGGGCGTGGTCTCCAAGATCTGCGACCGGGTCAGCGTGATCCATGCCGGCCGCATCCTGGAATCGGGCGCGGCGACGGAAATCTTCGCCGCGCCGCGCCATGCCTATACCAGGGCGCTGTTCGCCGCGACGCCGCGCTACGACCGGCCGGCCGATGCGCTGCACCCGATCCCGCCCGCCCTGCTGTCCGCGCTCTGGGCCGAGGCCCATGAAGCGGACAGGGATGAAGCGGACAGGGATGCAGCGGACAGGGCAACGGAGGATGGCCGATGATCCGCGCGGAGGGGCTGGGGCTCGCCCTGCCGGACCGCGGCCGGCGCGCCGGCGGCTTCGGCTTCGGCCGGCCGCCGCTGCTGACCATCCTGGACGGCATCGACCTGCAGGTCGGCCCCGGCGAGAGCGTCGGCCTGGTGGGGGAGAGCGGCTCGGGCAAGACCAGCCTGGGGCGCACCCTGCTGCGGCTCTACCGCCCGACTGCCGGGCGGCTGGTGTTCGAGGGCCGCGACATCACCGCGCTGGAGGAGCCGGCGCTGCGGCCGCTGCGCGCGGACATGCAGTTCATCTTCCAGGACCCGCAATCCTCGCTGAACCCGCGGGCGCGGATCGGCGATATCCTGGCGCAGCCGCTGCGCGCCTTCGGCCGCACGGAAGGCCGCCGCGACGCCTGGCGCCAGGCCGCCGCCCTGCTGGAGCGGGTCGGCCTGCCGCCGGGCTTCACCGGGCGCTGGCCGCACGAACTGTCCGGCGGGCAGCGCCAGCGGGTCGGCATCGCGCGCGCGATCGCGCTGAAGCCGCGCCTCGTGGTGGCGGACGAGATCGTCTCCGGGCTGGACGTCTCCAGCCAGGCGCAGATCCTGGCCCTGCTGGCGGAGCTGAAGCGCGACCTGGGCCTGGCCCTGGTGTTCATCAGCCACGACCTGTCGGTCGTACGCGTGCTCTGCGACCGGGTCGTCGTGCTGCGCCATGGCAGGGTGGTGGAGGAGGGGTCCTGCGCCGCGGTCTTTGCCGACCCGCGCCAGGGCTATACCCGCGAGCTGCTGGCGGCGATCCCGCTGCCGGAGGTGCAGCCGGGCTGGATCTTCGGTTAGCGGCGACCCGCGCCTGCCCCGGGGCACCGGCCGCGAGACCGCCCCGATCGCGCAGAACCGGACTTTCGACTGTTGCCACTGTGGCGACCCGGTGCGCTTACTGACTCGCATAAAATGGGCCGCGCCGTTCGCGGCAAGCCATTCGGAATCGGTACTAATGCGGGGTTGAGATGTCTGGATCGGGTACGCCTCCCACATTGCGCGATGTTCCCATCGGGGTGGATGCACAAGGGGAGCGCGAAGAGTTCGACAGCATGGGAAAGGTGTCGGTTCCGGCCGACCGCTATTGGGGCGCGCAGACGCAGCGCTCGCTGCAGCATTTCTCGATCGGCGGCGACCTGATGCCGAAGCCGGTCTATCACGCCTATGGCTATGTCAAGAAGGCCTGCGCGCTGGTCAACCACAAGGCCGGCCGCCTGCCGGACTGGAAGAAGGCGGCGATCGTCCGCGCCGCCGACGAGACGATCTCCGGCGCGCTGGACGACCATTACCCGCTGTTCGTCTGGCAGACCGGGTCGGGCACCCAGTCGAACATGAACGTCAACGAGGTGATCTCCAACCGGGCGATCCAGCTGCTCGGCGGCACCCTGGGCACGCAGCAGCCGGTCGGGCCCAATGACGATGTCAACATGGGCCAGTCGTCCAACGACACCTTCCCGACCGCCATGCATGTCGCCGCGATCGAGGCGATCGACGCGCTGCTGGTGCCGCAGGTCTCGCAACTCGCCGAGGTGATCGAGCGCAAGGCCGATGGCTGGATGGATGAGGTCAAGATCGGCCGCACCCACCTGGAGGATGCCGTGCCCCTGACGGTCGGCCAGGAATGGCACGGCTGGGCCGGCCAGATCCGCGCCGCGATCGAGGAGATCGCGGCAAGCCGCAAGGGGCTCTACGAACTGGCGGTCGGCGGCACGGCGGTCGGCACCGGCCTCAATGCACCGAAGGGCTTTTCCGTCGAGGTGGCGGCGAAGATCGCCGAGCTGACCGGCAAGCCCTTCGTCACGGCCCCCAACAAGTTCGCCGCCCAGGGTTCGCTGGACGCGATGGTGCGTGCGCATGCCGCCCTGCGCGGCCTGGCGGTCGCGCTGATGAAGATCGCCAACGACATGCGGTGGCTCGCGTCCGGGCCGCGCTGCGGCTTCGCCGAACTGAAGCTGCCCGACAACGAGCCCGGTTCCTCGATCATGCCGGGCAAGGTCAATCCCACCCAGTGCGAGGCCATGGTGATGATCGCCATCCAGGTGCTGGGCAACGATTCCGCCGTCGCGATCGCCGGCAGCCAGGGCAATTTCGAGCTCAACGCCATGCGGCCGGTGATCATCAACAACTTCCTGCATTCCGCGCGGATCCTCGCCGACGGCTGCGAGAAGTTCCGCACCTATTCGGTGGCGGAGACCGAACTCAACCGCGACAGGATCCAGAGCTATGTCGATGGCAGCGTGATGCTGGTGACCGCCCTGTCGCCGGTGATCGGCTACCAGAACGCCGCGCATATCGCGGAGACGGCGATCGCCGAAGGCACCACCCTGAAGGCCGCCGCGCTGGCTTCCGGCAAGGTGACGGAAGCGCAGTTCGACGAGATCGTGAAACCCCTCGACATGATCGGCAGCGGCCTGGCCGGCGCCTGAGGGCCTGCCTTCCGACCTGCCAGAAGCAAGGAGATCGACATGATCCGATGCGTGCGCATCTGGACCGGCGACGACGGCGATTCGTACTTCGAGGAAGGCGCGATCGAGCTTCCCAAGGGCGAACGCGGCGACGTGCTGAGCGGCACCGTCGACACGACGACCATTTCCTTCCGGGAGACGCAGGCCGGCGGTGCCTTCGAATGGCATGACGCGCCGGTACGCCAGTTCGTCGTCACCCTGAGCGGGACCCTGCGGTTCGAGACCCGCTCCGGCGCGCATTTCACCCTCCGCCCGGGCGACATCCTGCTCGCGGAGGACACCACCGGCACCGGCCATAGCTGGAAGCTGGTCGACGACGAGCCGTGGCGCCGGGCCTATGTCATCCTGAAGCCCGGCGTCGAGGTCCCGTTCGTCCGCAGTCCCGTCCAAGCCTGAGCCCGAGAGGTCCCCCATGCCGCAAGAGAACCCGCCCGCCGCCGCCGATATCGTCCTGATCGGCGCCGGCATCATGAGCGCGACCCTCGGCACGATGCTGAAGGAGCTGGAACCCTCGTTGTCGGTGGCGATGTTCGAGCTGCTGGCCGATTGCGGGCAGGAGAGCTCCGATTCCTGGAACAATGCCGGCACCGGCCATGCCGCCAATTGCGAGATGAACTACACGCCGCAGCGGCCCGATGGCAGCGTCGACATTTCCAAGGCGCTGGAGGTCAATACCGAGTTCGACCTGTCGCGCCAGCTCTGGACCCATCTGGTGCGCAAGGGCGCGATCCCCGACCCGCGGGCCTTCATCCATCCGGTGCCGCATATGAGCTTCGTCTGGGGGGCGGACAATGTCGCCTTCCTGCACAAGCGCTTTCAGGAGATGTCGGCGCACCATTGCTACCACGGCATGGAATACAGCGAGGATCGCGCGAAGATCGCCGAATGGGCGCCGTTGATCGTCGAGGGGCGCGACCCGGCCGAGCCGATTGCCGCCACCCGGATCGTCACCGGCGCCGATGTCGACTATGGCGCGCTGACCCATCTGCTCGTCGCGCAACTCACGGCGCAGGACGGCTTCTCCGTCCATTACAGGCACAAGGTGACCGATCTTGCGCGCGAGGCCGATGGCCGCTGGCGGGTGTCGGTCGAGGATGCGGCGAGCGGCACGGTCCAGACCGTGTCGGCGAAGTTCGTCTTCATCGGGGCCGGCGGCGCATCGATCACCCTGCTCCAGAAATCCGGCATTCCGGAAGGCCATGGCTATGGCGGCTTCCCCGTCAGCGGCATCTGGCTGCGCTGCGATGTCGACGAGGTCAGCACCCGCCATCATGCCAAGGTCTATGGCAAGGCCGGGCACGGCTCCCCGCCGATGTCGGTGCCCCATCTCGACACCCGCATCGTCGGCGGCAAGCAGTCCCTGCTGTTCGGGCCCTATGCGGGCTTTTCCAGCAAGTTCCTGAAGCATGGCGCGCTGAGCGACCTGTTCATGTCGATCCGGCCGGGGAACATCGTGCCGCTGCTCGCCGTCGCACGCGACGACTGGCAGCTCACCGAGTATCTTGTCGGGCAGGTCCTGCAGACCTCCGGCCATATGTTCCATACCCTGCAGGCGTTCTTTCCCACGGCCCGCCGGCACGACTGGACCGAGGCGGTTGCCGGCCAGCGCGTGCAGATCATCAAGCCGGACGACAAGCGCGGCGGCGAGCTGGAGTTCGGCACCGAACTGGTCGCCGCCGCGGACAAGTCGCTGGTCGCCCTGCTGGGTGCTTCGCCGGGGGCCTCCACGGCGGCCTTCATCGCGATAGAGGTGCTGCAGAAATGCTTTGCTGGCGAGCTGACCGACAGCGCCTGGCTGCCGCGGCTGAAACAGGTCATCCCGACCTACGGCATCGACCTGAAGCAGGATGCCGATGCCTGCCGGAACATCCGGGCGGCGACAGCGCAGGTTCTGCAACTGGAGAACGTCTGACCGCCGGCCGGCGCCGCGCGGCGGCCCATTCGGGGGCAATCGGCGCCGGGGGGGCCTGCGCCTTTGCCGCCGCCCGCCGCTGATCCCGCCGGCCCGGAGGTGGCCGAGGCCCTGCTGGCCGCGACGGCCCATCTGCTGTTCGCCAACGGCCAGACCTCCGAGGCGACCCGCATCACGATCGCGCGCCTGGGCGGGGCCCTCGGGGTCCAGGCCGACGTGCTGCTGCAATGGGGGGACCTGGTCCTGTCCATCGACGGCCGTGCGGTGCCTGCACTCCGGCGCGTACGGCCGACCGCCGTCGACATGAACAAGGTCGCCGCGGCGCTGCATGCGGTCGACGAGGTCTGTGCCGGCCGGCTGGATGCCTCCGGCGCGCGCCGCGAGGTCGAGGCGATCGCGCTGCGGCCGCCGGCCTCCACCCTGCGCTTCGCCGCGATGGCGGCCGCCGGGGCCGCCGCACTCGGCGTGATCTTCGGTGCCCAGGATCCACAGACCCTGGCGTTCATCGCGCTGAGCGCAGGCCTGGGCGGCTGGCTGCGGCGCGGCCTCGCCCGGCTCAGCACCAACACCCTGGTACAGCCGTTCTGCGCGGCATTGCTCGCCGGCATCCTTGGCGGCGTGGCGGTCCTTGCCCATCTCGGGATCGACCCGCGCCTGGCCCTGGTCTGCCCCTGCATGGTCCTGGTGCCGGGGCCGCACCTGCTGAACGGCTCCATCGACCTGGCGCGGGCCCGCATCCTGATCGGCTGGGCACGCCTGCTCTTCGCCGGGCTGATCCTGCTGATGATCTGCGCGGGGCTCCTGCTGGGCCTCGCCGCGACCGGGGTCGGCCTGCCGCAGGGGGCGGCCGCGGTGGCGGTGCCGCTGCTGTACGACATCCTGGCCGCGGGCTGCGCGGTGGCCGCCTTCGGCAGCTTCTTCTCGATGCCCTGGCGGGCATTGGCGGTGCCCGTCGCCGTCGGCATGCTGGCCCATGGCGCACGCTGGCTGCTGATCGACGCTGGCCTCAGCCTGCCGGCAGGGACCTTCGTCGCCTGCCTGGTCGCCGGCATCCTGGCGACCCTGCTGGCGAACCGGCTGCGCTTTCCCTTCGCCGCCTTCGCCTTCGCCTCGGTGGTCTCGATGATGCCGGGCGTCTACCTGTTCGAGGCGGCCGCCGCGCTGGTCGAGATCGGCCGGCTGGGGGCCGGCGCGCCGGCCGGCCTGCTGGTCGGCGCGGTGGCGAACGGCACGGTGGCGCTGCAGATCGTCTTCGCGATGACCTTCGGCCTGATCCTGCCGAAGATGGTCATCGAAGGCTGGCTGGCGAAGCGCCGCGCGGCGCGACCGGGCCCGGCTCAAAGCCTGTGAAGCAACCGTCGCCGCGTCACCGGCGCGCCCGTTGCCATCCTCGCCACCGGGCTTGTCCCGGTGGCCCGTCTCCATCGAGTGAGCATGGCGGCGCTATGGACCCGCGGGAGACGAGGAAGCGCGGATGCGGTTCCAGGAGGGGGTACGGGTGGAGCGGGGGCGAGGCCTGATCAGTTGCTCACCGGGCTGCGATAGACCACGTGGCTGCCGACCTCGGCCACCTTCTGCAGCCGCGAGCCCCATCCCGGCCTGACCGACCGGGTATGGTACCAGAGCAGTTCCGAACCGTAGATGCGGCCGCCGATCCGCACGCTGACATCGGGGTCGTAATGGTCGAAGATCATCACCGCTGCGGCCTCGACGGCCTCGCGCCAGGCCTCCGGCTCATGCACCCGGTCGGGACGGCCGTCCGCGGTCCAGGAGAATTGCGGCCGGCCCTGCGCGCTGCCCTGCCAGACCACGTCGCAGACCCGGCCGGGAAAGAGCGGGCTGCCGACCCGGTTCATCGTCACCTTGCCGACCAGCCGCATGCCGTCGCGGCCTTCGGAGCGGGCCTCGTGATAGATGTTGCAGGCAAGGCAGGCCAGCGCCTGTGCGCGCAGCTTGTCGCAATCCGGTTCGGCAATGCCGAACAGCCGTGCCTGCGATTGCGGGCTGGCGCGCAGAAGGCTGCTGTGGATGTCGGCCCGTGCTGCGGACGGCACGGCCAGCGGGGTGACGGCCAGCATGACCGCCAAAGCGAGTGTGAGTCGTTTCATCATGGGCGGTCTGTTGCCGTTCGATTGCGGCCGGTTTGTGGCCTCGGGGGGACAAAACGGGATGCGCATCTGACGGAAACGGGCCGCCGGAGCTGTCTCCGGCGGCCCGCCACGGTCGCGATGGGGGGTCGGTGCGGGGGGCGATCCTGCCCACCTATTCCATGAACCAGCCGTGGCTGACGATCAGCGACTGGCCGGTCAGCGCGTTGGTCTCGAAGCCGGCCAGGAACAGGGCTGTGCGGGCGACGTCCTGCACCGTGGTGAATTCGCCGTCGACGGTGTTCTTCAGCATGACGTTCTTGATCACCTCTTCCTCGGAGATGCCCAGGTCGCGCGCCTGTTCCGGGATCTGCTTGTCGACCAGCGGCGTGCGGACGAAGCCGGGGCAGATCAGGTTGGCGCGCACGCCATGCTCGGCGCCTTCCTTGGCGACCACCCGGCAGAGACCTTCCAGGCCGTGCTTGGCAGTGACATAGGGGGCCTTCAGCACCGAGGCTTCCTTGGAATGGACCGAGCCCATGTAGATGATGCTGCCGCCGCGGCCGCCGGCATACATGTGCTTCAGGCAGGCCTTGGTGGTCAGGAAGGCGCCGTCCAGGTGGATCGCCAGCATCTTGCGCCACCAGCTCAGCTCCAGCTTGTCGACCGCGGCGATGTGCTGGATCCCGGCATTGCTGATCAGCACGTCGATCCCGCCGAACTCTGCGGCGGCCTTGTCGATCCCGGCATTCACCTGCTCCTCGCTGGTGACGTCCATGGCGACCGCCATGGCCTGGCCGCCGGCATCGCGCAGCTCCTTCGCGGCCGCCTCGGCGCCGTCCAGGTTCAGGTCGGCGATGACCACCCTGGCGCCGCCCCTGGCGAATTCGGCGGCGATCTCCTTGCCAATGCCCGAGGCGGCACCAGTGACGACGGAAACCTTGTCTTTCACGGACATGACGGATCCTTTCCCTCGCTAGGCGAGATAATCGTGGACGACGCGGCCATAGGGCAGCGTCAGGTCTGTGTTGATGTGGACGGCATCGATCACTTCCAGCACCGGCAGGTCGGCGATCGGCGCCATGGCGTTGTGGAACAGCTCCAGCCGGGCGGGGCCCCGCCAGGCGCTCTTCACGGTGATCTCGGTCAGGTTGTAGCCGACCAGCTCGCAGATCCGCGGCGTGCCGTCGACATGCGGGATCACCTTCAGCATGTAGTTGTCCGCTTCCAGCGAGGTCTTCACCGCCGCCGGGTCCATCTGGCGGTACTTGTAGCCCATGGTCGCGGTGGCCACCCGCTGGCCGTTATAGTCCAGGGTTCCGATCAGGGTGTCGCGCACCACCTCGAAGCTCGGATCGGCAAGCTTCTTGGGGAAGCCCCAGAGCTCGCGGCCGCCTGCGATCGGCGGGTCGTCGTTCAGGAACATCATGTGGACGAAGCCGCCGGGCTTGCCCTTGTAGGTCACCGGGATCACCTGGCCCGATTCCACATAGCTGCCGAAGCCGCTGGAATCCGGCATGTTGATCACCTCGAACTTCACATGCGGCTCCGCCAGCTCCAGCGGCGCAGGCACGATCCGGCGCAGCAGCTCGGGGTCCGTGCGGTAGGTGATGATGAAGAATTCCCGGTTCACGAACCGGTAGGGGCCCGGCGGGTAGGACGGGCAGTAGAACGGCATGGCGAACGCGTTGCGGCGCACTTCGTCTTCGGTCACGGCAGGCCTCTCCTTGCGATGGCGGACCAGGGTCGATCGGGGCTGTGGCGCGTGCCGGTCAGACGCGCGCGGTGAGGTCGTAGGTCGCCACGCCTTCGTCCTGGGGCAGGGGCTTCAGCCAGCCCTTGCTGCGCAGGCCGTAGCCGGTGTCGTAGCGCCCGCGCCGCCAGCGCGACAGCATCGTCGCGCGCGAGAACTCGTAGTCCTTGGAGGCCTGCTCGCCCGGCCGCGGGCGGTAGATCAGCTGTGCGATATGCATCTGCGCGGCACAGCTCTCCTCCCACAGGGCCTGCATCTCCGGGCTCTGCAGCTTCTCTTCCGGCAGCATCTGCAGCGCGACATGCAGCTTGCGCCGCAGGTCCTGCATCCGGCGCACCCGGTCGGTGTTCGCCCGGGTACGGCTGGAATACTGGATATCCTTCTGCCGCGCCTCGACCTCCGGCAGGGTGCGCGGCACCAGCCCGCGGGCGGAGAACAGGTCGATCTGGAAGCAGAGGGTGGAGATCCGCGGCTCCTCGTCCAGCACGAACTGCAGCGGGTTGTTGGAGACCAGCCCCCCGTCCCACCAGAATTCCTGGCCGATCTTCACCGCCGGGAAGCCCGGCGGCAGGGCGCCGGAGGCCATGATATGCTCGACCTCGATGCGCATCTGCGAATTGTCGAAGAACACCTGGTTGCCGGTCTGCACGTTCACCGCGCCGACGCTGAGCCGCACCGGGCCGTCGTTCAGCAGGTCGAAATCGACGAACTCCAGCAGGGTCTCCCGCAGCTGCGAGGTGTCGTAGTAGCTGGTTGCCGCCGCGGTGCCGACGGGCTGGAAGAAGGGTGCGGGAAAGCGCGGCGTGAAGAACCCGGCGACCCCCTTCAATGCGGTGAACTGCGCCGACCAGGCGTTGATCAGATGTGCCGTGGCATCGGAATTGATCGCATCCAGGAAGGGATGCACCGCCGTCATCCGCTCCCAGAACGCCCGCAGGCGCGGGACCCGGTCCTCCGGCCTGTTGCCGACAATGATCGCCGTGTTGATCGCGCCGATGGAGATGCCGGCCACCCAGTCGGGCAGGTAGCCTTCGGTCTGCAGCGCCTCATAGGCGCCGGCCTGGTAGGAGCCCAGCGCGCCGCCGCCCTGCAGCACCAGCGCGACCCGCTGGCACGGCCCCCGGAGCGCATTGGCGGTCTGGCTGACGAACTCCGCCGGCAGGTCGCCGGACCTGTTGGGCTTGCGTGAATCCGGTGCGTTCATGGTGCTGGCATTCCCCGCTCACAGGCATCGCCGACCGGGCCATTGCCCGGCTATTGTGCGGTGCAATATGCGGAAGCGGGCGGGCGAAGGCAATGTGCCGGGGCAAAGCCGACATGCGACGACACCGGCTGCCCGATTCCGGCCGGGATTGCGGCAGCCCCCGGCGGCAGGGGGCGGTCAGATGCTGCGGCCCGCCTTCTCCCAGTAGGGCTGGCGCAGCCGCTGCTTGAAGATCTTGCCGCTGTCCTCGCGCGGCAGCTCGGCGTGGAAGTCGATCGCCCGCGGCAGTTTGTAGCGGGCCATCCGGTCCTGCAGATAGGCCTTCAGCCCGCCGGCATCCAGGCGGCTGCCGGGTTGCAGGCAGATCGCGGCAGCCAGGGCCTCGCCGAACTCCTCGTCGGGGATCCCGAACACGGCGCAATCGGCGATTTCGGGGTGGGTGAGGATCTCCGCCTCGATCTCGGCGGGATAGATGTTGACGCCGCCGGAAATCACCATGTCCCGCTTGCGGTCGCAGAGGAACAGGTAGCCCTCCTCGTTCAGGAAGCCGACATCGCCGTTGGTGACCATGCCGTCATGGTCGATCTCCGCGCGCTTGTCGTCCATGCCGTTGTAGGTGAAGTCCGACAGCCCCTCCAGCCCCGCGAAGATCTCGCCCGGCTCGCCCTGCGGCACCGGGCGGCCGTCATCGCCCAGGATCGCGAAGCCCCGGCCGGGATCGGGCCGGCCGACCGTGCCGGGATATTTCAGCCAGTCGGCGCTGGAGGCGATGGTGATCAGGCTGGCCTCCGTGGAGCCGTAATATTCGTGGATCACCGGCCCCCACCAGTCGATCATCGCGCGCTTGACCTCCACCGGGCAGGGGGCGGCGCCGTGCACCACGAATTCCAGGCTGGACAGGTCGTACTTCCGCTTCACCTCGTCGGGCAGGCGCAGCAGGCGGACGAACATCGTCGGCACCATGTGCATGTGGCTCAGGCGGTGCCGCTCGATCAGCGCCAGCAGTTCCTCCGCATCGAATCGCGGCATCAGCACGAAGGCATCGGCGATCGGGGTGGCCGCACGGCCATAGGACACCGTGGCGCTGTGATAGAGCGGCCCGGTCATCACCGTGCGCAGGCCCGGCGTGACGCCGAAGCCGCGCGCGATCAGGTCCGCGCTGCCGGCCGCCTGGGCGGCATTGGCCGGCTTGCGGCGCACGCCCTTGGGCACGCCCGTGGTGCCGGAGGTGTAGATCATCGAGCCACGCGACGGCGGCGGCGGGGCGGTCCAGGGCCGATGGCCGGCCAGCCAGCCATGCCAGTCCTGGCGAGCGGGGGCCGCGCCGCCATGGCCGGCGACCGGCTCCGCCGGGGCGCGATAGGCGGCACGGATCTCCGGCGGCACCGGCACCACCAGAATCTGCAGGTCGGGGAACGCGTCCAGCGGGATCTGCGGCAGCAGGTCCTCGTGCACCACCAGCGCGCGCGCGGCGCAGTCGCGCAGGACATGGCCGGCTTCCTTCCGGCCGAAATGCCAGTTCATCGGCACCGGCAGGGCGCCGATCTGGCCGGCGGCGTTGAGCACCTCCAGGGCCGGAAAATCGTTGCGCAGCATGTAGGCGATGCATGCATCCGCGCCGATGCCCAGGTCGTGGAAGCCGCTTGCGGCGCGTGCCGCATTCTCCAGCAGCTGGGCGCGACCGATCCGGCGCTCGCCCGAAAGCAGGAACGGCTCCATGTTTCCTCCGGTTCATGTCTCACAGTCCGGCGCAGTCTGGCGGCGGAGCGCGCGACCCGCAATCGGGCCGCGCCGACAGGGGGAGGGCAGATGACCGGGAACCCATCCAGCGTGCCGGCGGTGAAGGCGGCGGGCAGCGGCCGCGTCCTCCTGTTCCTGCACGGCATTGGCGGCAATCGCGGGGTCTTCGACCCGCAGCTCGACCATTTCGCCGCGCGCGGCTGGCATGCGCTGGCGTGGGATGCGCCGGGCTATGGCGATACGCCGGCACCGCCGGCCGACCGCTGGGACTGGGCGTATCTCGCGGCCGCCGTCGCGGCGCTGCTGGACGACCTGGGTGCGGCGCGGGCGGTGCTGGTCGGCCATTCCCTGGGCGGCATGCTGGCGCAGGAGGTCGCGGCCCGCCACGGCGAGCGGCTGGATGCCCTGGTCCTGTCCGGCACCAGCGCGGCTTTCGGGCCGGCCGGGGGCGCCTGGCAGGCACGCTTCCTGTCCGACCGGCTGGCGCCGCTGGATGCCGGCCGCGGCATGGCGGAGCTGGCGCCGCAGCTGATGCGCGACATGGTCGCACCGGGTGCCGACCCGCAGGCGGTCGCGATCGCCAGCGCGGCGATGGCGGCGGTGCCGCCGGCGACCTATCGCCGGATGCTGGAACTGCTGACCCTGTTCGACCGGCGCGAATCGCTGGCGCGGATTGCCGTGCCGGCCCTGCTGCTGGCCGGCGCCGAGGATCGCGTGGCGCCGCCGCCGGTGATGAAGCGCATGGCGGCGGCGATTCCCGGCTGCCGCTACCAGGTACTGGCGGGGGCCGGCCATATCGCCAACCTGGAGCGGCCGGCGGCCTTCAACGGCGCGCTCGACGCCTTCCTCGCGGAGCTGCCGGGCGCCCCCTGGGCATGACAGTGGACAAGGCGAGGATGGATCACAGGCTCGCGATCGCGCCCCCCGCTCCCCATATCTGAGGGGATGGCGGTCTCGATCGGCAGATTCCGGCAGGTTCCGCCTGGGTCGACCCCCCGCGTAGCGTGGCTTTGTGCGGCTGGTTCCTGCGGCGTCTTGCCACCTTGCCGGGGTCGGTACACACTTTCCGGGATGCCCGCTGTACAACAGCCGGGCGAAAGAACCGATAGGGAGATCGCGCCATGCTTGTGGAGCATATCCTTCGCGCCAAGGGCGCAGCGGTGGTGACGGCCCGGCCCGACGACACCTTGCTGCAGGTCGCCCGGGTCCTGTCGGCGGACCGGATCGGCGCGGTGCTGATCCTGGACGGACCGGACCATATCGCCGGCGTTCTGTCCGAACGCGACATCGTGCGCTGCCTGGCGCGGGACGGCACCGCGGCGCTGGAATTGAAGGCCAGCGATGCGATGACCGCCGATGTCGTGTTCTGCGCGCCGGAGGACAGCGTCGACCAGGTGATGGACGTGATGACCCAGCGGCGCTTCCGCCATCTGCCGGTGCGGCGCAACGGCAAGCTCATCGGCCTGATCTCGATCGGCGATGTGGTGAAGATCCGCATGGCCGAGCAGGCGGCCGAGGCCGAGGCGCTGAAGGCCTATATCGCCTCCGGCTGAACGCCGCTGCCCCGGGGCGTCCCCGGGGGCCGCGAGTGGCGGTTTTCTGCGGGGCGGGCAGGCAAGTGCAGGGATTCGCGGCCGAGCCGTTGACAGGACGGGCATGATCGCCCATCTTGTTTGTTCGTGACGCGGCGCTGCAGGTTCCTGTCGGCGCCGTTTTTGCCGGCAGGCACCGATCGGAAAAAAAGCGTTTGACACGCCCCTCCGCCCTCGGTAAAAGCCGGCCTCCCACGGGGCGGTGGCGCCCGGCGGTCGGATCCAACCGGCGACCGGAGCCATCGGAAAAAAGTCCCGCGGGACCTTCGACCAGGTTCGCATCCATGTGATCGCCGGTTCTTCACCGGGGATCGGACGCGCGCCGGTTCGGGGTGTTACGACCCGGTTACGGTTTATCTGTTACCGGATTTGTTATTGGACATTGTTGGAAGTGTGGAAGGATTTTTGTGGGCGGCGGCGTGCGCTTAGGCGCGTGCTGGTGTTCATGGGAGTTCTTCTTTGAACGCTAAGTGCGAGTT
>JAVJON010000020.1:0-26718 GCA_040216765.1 Sneathiellaceae bacterium
CGGCACCATGGACCACCGCGACGAGCGCGGTGGTGACGATTGGGGGAACGCAAGGACATCCGTGTCCAGCGTCAGCGGTTGGCCCCGCAAGCCCGGCAAAGTCGCGGCCTTGAGCGAATGCCGGCCATGCTCAACCGGACAGCCGTGCACTTGTTGCGGTGGTCCATGGTCCTGCCAGCCTCAATCGTCGTCAGCACGCCATCAATCTATTGAGGCACGGTAGAATGGATGCGGGGAACAAGTCCGCGCATGACGAGGGGATCAGACGGCCTATGGCGTTTCCAGGTGTTGCGGGTGCCGGACCGGTCAGCGGGCCGCGATATGCAGGAAGTGCATGTGCTTCTCGTACTGCTGGAGCACGTCGCCGATGATCTGCTCCTTGGTATAGCCCAGCACGTCGTAGTGCTGCCCGCCTTCCAGCAGATGCACTTCCGCCCGGTAGTAGCGCTGCACCTCGCCGCGGTCCTTCATGTCGATCTCGGGGAAGGCGAAGGTCGGCGCCGAATAGCCGCGCAGATGCACGCCGTAGAGGAACTCGCGCTCCTCGCCGTGATAGACCGTCATCACGACCTGGTCCTCCTCCGCTTCCACGTCGGCGATCCAGCCGGCGGCGCGGATCTCCTCCGCCACCTGTTGCATCGCCGGCATCGCCGTCTCCACCAGGAAGCGGCGGGCGCGGTCCCGCTTGGGGAAGCTCATCAGGGTCTTCAGCCGGTGCTGCCAGGGCACGTCGGCGCCGTGCACCTGCACGCTGGCCGGCAGGTCCAGGCTCAGCCGGCGCATCCCCTCCATGCGCAGCCCCCGCACCATGCCGTAGCAGACGAACAGCATGACCACGGTGAACGGCAGGGCGACGGTGATCGATGCCGTCTGCAGGGCGCCGAGCCCGCCGGCCAGCAGCAGCACCGCGGCGACCACCCCCTCGATCACCGCCCAGAAGACCCGCTGCCAGGCCGGCGCGTCGGTGGAGCCGCCGGACGTGATGATGTCGATCACCAGGGAGCCGGAATCCGACGAGGTGACGAAGAAGGTCACCACCAGGATGGTTGCCACCACCGAGGAGATGCCGGTCAGCGGCAGGTATTCCAGGAACTTGAACAGCGCCGTGGCGGTGTTCTCCGACACCGCGGCCGAGATCGCGCCCTCGGCGATGCCCATGTCCAGGTCGAGCGCGGTATTGCCGAAGAAGGTCAGCCAGACGAAGGTGAAGCCGACCGGGACGAACAGCACGCCGCCGACGAACTCGCGGATCGTGCGGCCTTTCGAGACGCGGGCGATGAACATCCCGACGAAGGGCGACCAGGCGATCCACCAGGCCCAGTAGAACAGGGTCCAGCCGCCGATCCAGCCCGACGGCTGGTAGGCGTAGAGGTTGAACGTCATGTTGACGACGTTGCTGAGATAGGCGCCGGTGTTCTGCACCAGGGTCTGCAGCAGCAGCAGGGTGGGGCCGGCGGCCAGGACAAAGACCACCAGCACGATCGCCAGTATCAGGTTGATCTCCGACAGCCGGCGGATGCCGGCGTCCAGCCCCAGGGCGACCGACAGGGTGGCAAGGGCGGTGATGACGGCGATCAGCACCAGCTGCACGCCGATCCCTTCCTCCACCCCGAACAGGTAGGACAGTCCGGAATTGACCTGCAGGACGCCAAGGCCGAGCGAGGTCGCGACCCCGAACATGGTGCCCAGCACCGCCAGGATGTCGACTAGGTCGCCGATCCGGCCATAGATCCGGTTGCCGATCAGCGGGTAGAGCGCCGACCGGATCGTCAGCGGCAGGCCGTGGCGATAGCAGAAATAGGCGAGCGCCAGCGCCACCACCGCATAGATCGACCAGGCATGGATGCCCCAGTGGAAGAAGGTGATGGTCATCGCCTCGCGGGCGGCACCCACCGTCAGGCCGCTGCCGACCGGGGGCGAGTCGAAATGCATGATCGGCTCGGCCACGCCGAAGAACATCAGGCCGATGCCCATGCCGGCGCTGAACAGCATCGCGAACCAGGCGGAATAGCTGTACTCGGGTTCGGAATCGTCGGGGCCCAGCCGCACGCGGCCATGGGACGACAGGGCGAGGCCGATGGCGAACACCACGAAGATGGCGACCGCCAGCATGTAGAACCAGCCGAAGGTCTCGACGATCCAGCCCTGGACGGCACCGAACACCTGCTCGGCGGTCGTCGGCGCGGCGGCGCCGCAGATCACGAACAGCAGGATCAGCGCGGCGGAGCCGTAGAAGACCGGCGGATGGATGTTGGACTTGGTTCGCGGCATGGTTCCTCCCCCTCTATCCTCGATGCAAAGCGAGGATTGCGCGCCGGGGAACCGGGACCCGGGTCGCTGCGGCGAGCCCGGTACGATCGATCGCCATGGCCGGGACCGACGGGTGGGGAGCCTGGGCCCCCGCCGGCCGGGCGAGAGGCCCGGCACCGGTTCCATTCCTTGGATGCGCTGGTGCGAGGCTACAGGGCTTCGGCAGCCCGGATCAAATCGCGGCCGTCATTCCCCAGCCGCCGGCCGCGCCCAGCAGGACCACCAGCCAGGGCGGCAGGCGCGCCAGGACCAGTAGCCCGAACGCGGCGATGGCCAGGGCGACGTCCTGCGGTCCCGCGATCGCCGCCGTCCAGACCGGGTCGTAGAGCGCGGCCAGGAGCAGGCCGACCACGGCCGCATTGACACCGGCCAGGGCGCGCCGCGCGGCGGCGTTCCGGCGCAGGCTGTCCCAGAACGGCAGCACGCCGACCACCAGGAGGAAGGCGGGCGCGAAGATCGCGGCAAGGCAGAGCAGCCCGCCGGCCCAGCCGTTCGGCAGCGGCCCGCCGACGGTGCCGAGATAGGCGGCGAAGGTGAACAGCGGCCCGGGCACGGCCTGCGCCGCGCCATAGCCGGCCAGGAAGGTGTCGCGGCCGACCCAGCCCGGATCGACCGTCGCGGCCTCCAGGAGCGGCAGCACCACATGGCCGCCGCCGAAGACCAGGGCGCCGCTGCGATAGAAGCTGTCGACCAGGGCGAGCCAGTGGGCCGGTTCCGCCAGGCGCAGCAGCGGCAGGGCGACGAGCAGGAGCGCGAACAGTGCCAGTGCCGCGATCGCGAGGCCGCGGCCGACCGGCACCGGGAAGCTGCCATGCACCCCGTCCGCCGTCGCCGGCAGCAGCACCAGGCCGCCCAGCCCGGCCAGGACGAGCACGCCGACCTGCAGCGCGGGCAATGGCAGAAGCAGGAGGGCGATGGCGGCGACCAGCGCGAAGCCGGCCCGCGGCAGATCGGGGCACAGGCTTTTCGCCATGCCCCAGACCGCCTGCGCCACCACCGCGACGGCGACGATCTTCAGGCCCTGCAGCAGCCCCGCGGGAAGCGTGCCCTGCGCGGCAAGGATTCCGTAGCCGAAGCCGATCAGCAGCAGCGCCGAAGGCAGGGTGAAACCGAGCCATGCCGCCACCGCGCCGGCAAGGCCGGCGCGGGACAGGCCGATGGCGATGCCCACCTGGCTGGAGGCCGGCCCGGGAAGGAACTGGCAGAGCGCGACCAGGTCGGCATAGGCCCGGTCGTCCAGCCAGCCCCGCCGGGCGACGAAGGCCTCGCGGAAATAGCCCAGATGGGCGACCGGCCCGCCGAACGCGGTCAGTCCCAGCCGCAGGAAGACCAGGAAGACCTCGCCGGGGGTGCCGTCGCGAGGGGAATGATCCGTCCGTCCGACCGGGGCAGCCTGTTGCATCTGCGCAGGCTAGAGCGCTCGCGTGACAGTCCGATGACAGCCCGTGCCGCCAGGGGAGCGGTCGCGGTCAGGCCCGGGCGCGCCCGCGGCCTGCCGGCTTTTTCGCCGCGGCCTTCGCCCTGGCCGCCGTCTTTGCCCTGGCCGCCGGCTTCGCCTTCGCCGCCGGCTTTGCCTTCGTCGCCGGTTTCGCCTTGGCGCTCCGCCCGGCCGGCGCCGCGCCATTGGCCTTGCGCGCGGGCTTCGCCTTGCCCTTGCTCAGGTCGGGGCCGGCATGGGGGCCGACCGAGGCCGTCATCGTGCCGCCCTCCGCCAGGGCTGCGGCGGCAAGCGGGTTCTGCTGGATCTTCGACAGGATGGCTTCCTGCGCGCGCTCGAACACATCGCGATGCTCGATGACATGCTGGCGGGACCGCCGGTAGGGGTCCAGCAGGCCGTTCACCTCCGGCACCACGTAGCGGGCGACCAGGTCCCAGCTGCGCCGCGTCGCCTCGCGGTTCGCCCAGTCGTGCACGAAGCCGATGGCGGTGCCGAAGCCGCCGGTGATCTGCTGCAGCTCGCGGATTCGCGCCACCAGGTCGTCCGGGGTGCCGATCACGGCGGTCGCGCCGTCGGCAAAGGCCATCTCGTCGACCGCCTGGTCGGCGGTCTTGAACGGCACCATGCCCGGCCGCATCAGGGTCCCGACATTGTACTCGTTGTGCCAGCGCATCAGGCCCTGTTTCGCCTCCGCGCGGGCCTGCTCGCGGGTCTCGGCGATATGCCAGGACATCAGCACCCGCCAGTCGTCCCGGGTCACGGACTTGCCGTGCTTCGCCGCGGAATCCTCGGCGAAGCTCCACTGCTTGGAGAGCGATTGCAGGCCGGCTGTCGACATCGAGCCGATGGAGATCACGCCCATGCCGTACTTGCCGGCCAGGGTCATGCCGGAGGGGCTGATCATCGATGCGGCGACCATCGGGATCTCGTCCTGCAGCGGCAGCAGCTGCAGCGCCGCGCCGCGCAGGGTGAACCAGTCGCTCTGGTGGTCGAAGCGCTCCTCGCCGCGCAGCAGCCGGGTGATGACGCCCAGCGCCTCGTCCTGGCGATCGCGCTGGGTCATCGGGTCGATTCCCAGGGTATAGGCATCCGACGGCAGCGCGCCGGGGCCGGACCCGAAGATCGCCCGGCCGCCGGTCATATGGTCCAGCTGCACCATGCGCTGTGCGACGATGAAAGGATGGTGGTAGGGGAGGGAGACGACGCCGGTCCCCAGCCGGATGCGGTGGGTGCGCTCGCCCGCGGCCGCCAGGAACATCTCCGGCGAGGCGATAACCTCCCAGCCGGTGGAATGATGTTCGCCGCACCAGAACTCGTCATAGCCCAGCTGGTCGAGCCGCTCGACAAGGTCGAGATCGGCACGGAACTGCAGCATCGGATGTTCGCCGATGGGATGGTGGGGCGCCAGGAAGGCGCCGAAGCGGGTGCGGGACAAGGGCATTTCTCCTCAGACGGCAGGCTGGGCGGCGCCGGTGATCCGGCTCGTGCCGCCCGCAGTATAGCCACCCGGCATCGCTTGCCGAGAGCCACTGCACTTGCCTGCCGCTGGGCCTGCCGCCGGGCCTGCCCTCAAGCCCGGCGGCACCGCCTGCCGCGTCGCTGCGGCGGTCAGCCCTGCGGGCTCTTCACCGCGATGTCGTCGAGCTTCCAGTCGCCGCCCAGGTTGACGAAGGACAGGCCGGTATTGCTGCCTTCCAGGCCCCTATCGGTGACGCTGAGATAGGGGGTGTCGTCGATGGTCACGAGCATCTGGCCGTTGGTATCGCGGGTCCATTCCAGCCGGTGCCACTGGCCGTCGCTCAGGTTCGGCGCCGAGGCACTGCTGACCGTGGTGCGGGTGCCGGAATCGGTGGCCGCCACGATCGACAGCGGCCGTGCCGCCTGGGCGTCGTAAACCAGGCGATAGCCGTGGATGACGTTCCGCCCCTGGTACGGGCCGATGTTCATCTTGGCCGTGGAGGTCGGGTCGCCCGCGATCCGCATGCTCACGCGGAAGGCATTGCCGAAGCCGGTATCCTGGCTGATCGCGGCCGCGTTGTTGGCCGACCCGCCGAGCGGGACGCCGAGCACCTGCCCCAGAACGCCCTGGATCATGTCGCGGCCCATCTGCTGCTGGGTCTGGGCCTGGGCCGGGCCGAGCGAGCTGCGCAGGGCGCCCTGCTCCACCTGGAACTCGCCGGCGATCACCGACCAGCGCGACCCGGCGGTATAGTTCCCGTCGTTGAAGTCGTCGCCGATGCGCAGGCGATAGTCCGCCGTCGCATTGTCGCTGCCGGACCCGGTGCTGCCGCCGGTGGAGATCCCGGTGGAGATGCCCAGGGCGGTCAGGAGGTCGCGATCCAGCCCACCGCTGTCTGACAGGTCGGTGTTATTGCGGAAGGACTGGATCGCGCCGCGGGTGGAGGGGCCGAGCACCCCGTCCGCAGGTCCCGCGGAATAGCCCCGGTCGTTCAGCGCCTGCTGAACCTGGCGGATATTGTCTGCCGTGGCGACCGGCTGCGACAGGCCTTCGGCGAGCAGCTGCGCCAGCTCGGAACTGGCGTTGCCGGTCTCCCGCAGGCCGCTGTCACGCTGGTAGGCGCGAATCGCGGCCTCGGTCTTGGCGTCCATCTGGCCGGTTGCCGCCGCAATGTCATAGCCGCGTGCGCGCAGGCCGCGCTGGATCTCCGCCAGGGTCGTCGCGGTGACGTTGCCGTCATCGTTGCCGTTCCGACGCTCCTGCCGGGCCTCGCGAATATTCTCGCGCAGATGCTTCTGCAATGCCTGGTTCAGGTCGCCGGTCACCAGCAGGTCGTTGTCCCGCTGATAGGCGCGGACCGCGGCAGCGGTCTGGGAATCCATCCGGCCGGTGACTTCCACGTCGTAGCCCAGCCGGCTCAGCACGCGCTGGCTGCGACGGACATTCACGCCGTCGTCGGAGGCGTTGCGCGACCCGCCGGCCTGGCCATCCGTGGCGATATGGGCCAGCAGGCTCTGGCTGGCCTGCCCGGTGACCAGAAGGTTGTTCTGCTGCTGATAGGCGATGATCGCGCTGCGGGTGCGCGACCCCATCAGGCCGTCCACCGGCCCCGCGTCCAGGCCCCGCGCATTCAGGGCCTGTTGCACCCGCGCGACGGTGGCGTCATAGGCGATGGTGTGAAGCAGGCTTGCCGGCGCATGCGCCGGCACCGCATTGGGCACCCCAGCGAGGGCCGTCGTGGCGGAAAGGCACAATGCGGCCGCGGCAAGGGCGCCGCCGCCAAGGATGCGGGTTTTCATGTCAGGTCTCCTGTCCTGCGGCTACCCGCGCCAGGCCAGTGACCGGCCGGGGGTGCCGCATTGTCTCTGCCAGGGATAACGCCGCCGGGGGCGGTACGGTTCCCGCCACGCCTGCCCGCTGGCAGTATGGGCGGGGCGGGCCCGCTCCACGTGGCGGCGCAACGCCGCCGGATCCGACGATTGGGGAACCGCCATGACAGACCGATCGGGCAGCGGCCCCGGGACGCGGGATCCGGCCGCGGGCCCGGAGGGGCCGGTGACGATTCGTCCCGGCCAGCCGGACGACCTGCCGGCGATCAACCGGGTGATCGCGCTCGCGCGCGACAGCTGGGACCTGCCGGAGCGCGTGCGCCGCCTTGCCGGCCGGCTCCACGAGATCGGGCCCACCGCCTTCGCCGGCTACGAGATCGCCGTCGCGGTGGACCCGGCGGGCATCGTCCGCGGCGTCGCCGTCATGCTGCTGCGCCCGCCGGCGCTGGATGACGGCGCGCCGGGCGATCGGGCGCTCTACCTGGAAGGGCTGTTCGTGGAGCCGGATGCCGGCCGGCGGGGCATCGGCTCGCGCCTGCTGGCCGCCGTCGAGGATCTGGCCCGCCGGGAAGGGCTGAACAGGATCGACCTGCGCGCGCGGCGCGAGGCGATCGGCTTTTTCAGCAAGATGGGCTTTGTCCCGCTGGGTCGGGACGATGCACGCCACGCCATGACGCGCCGGCTGTCGGCGCGGGGCAGACAGCGGCAGATCGGGGGAGACTAGATGCCACGGGAACGCTTCGAGTTCGACAATGGGCGGGGACAGGTGCTGGCCGGCCTGCTGGATCGGCCGCAGGACACGCCATCGGCCTATGCGCTGTTCGCCCATTGCTTCACCTGCGGCAAGGATATCCGCGCGGCCGCACGCATCGCGGCGGCCCTGACGGAACGCGGCATCGCGGTCCTGCGGTTCGATTTCACCGGCCTCGGCGCCAGCGAGGGGGAGTTCGCCAATACCGGCTTCTCCTCCAACGTCGACGACCTGGTCGCCGCGGCGGACAGCCTGCGGCAGCGCCACGCCGCGCCGCAGATCCTGATCGGCCACAGCCTCGGCGGCGCGGCCGTCCTGGCGGCTGCCCATCGCATGGCGGAGGTGCGCGCCGTCGCCACGATCGCGGCGCCCAGCGACCCGAGCCATGTCACCCATCTGTTCGGCGACCGGCTGGCGGAAATCGCGTCGGCGGGCGAGGTGGAGGTGGAACTCGGCCAGCGCCGGTTCCGGATCGGCCGCGGCTTCGTCGAGGATGTCGCGGAGCAGCGGCTGAAACCGCTGATCGGCACGTTGCGCCGCGCCCTGCTGGTGCTGCACGGCCCGCTGGACGGCACGGTGGGCATCGACAATGCGGCGACGATCTTCGGCGCGGCGAAGCATCCGAAAAGCTTCGTGTCGCTGGACAAGGCGGACCACCTGCTCAGCGGCCCCGGGGAGGCTGCCTATGCCGCGGCGGTGATCGCCGCCTGGGCCTCCCGCTATGTCGAGCAGGCACAGCCCGAGGCGGAGGCCGATGCCACGCCCGGCCTGGTGCGGGTGCGCGAGACCGGCCATGGCCGCTTCCAGCAGGAGGTCCGGGTGGGGGCCCATCGCCTGCTGGCCGACGAACCGCCGTCGGTCGGCGGCAGCGATACCGGGCCGGACCCCTATGGCCTGCTGCTGGCATCCCTGGGTGCCTGCACCGCGATGACCTTGCGCATGTATGCCGACCGCAAGGCATTGCCGCTGACCGGCATCGCCGTCGACCTGCGGCACGAGAAGGTCCATGCCCGCGACGGCGCGGACCCGGAACAGGCGCCCCGGACCATCGACCGGATCGACCGGGTGCTGCACCTGCAGGGCGAGCTGGACGCGGCGCAGCGCGACCGGCTGCGCGAGATCGCCGACCTCTGCCCGGTCCACAAGACCCTGCACGGGAAGATCGAGGTGGCCACCGTGCTGGCCCCGGCCGATTCCGCCCCGGCCGCGCCGGGCTGAATGCGAAACGCCGGGCCCTCGTGCGAGGGCCCGGCGTCCCGGCCGGTCAGGGAGGCGGCGGCCGAAGGCCGGCCGGCTCAGGCGCCGCCTGGCGGGTCCTGCCGGTCGCCGGCCGGCGGTTCCGGGTCGGGGCGCGGCGGCGCGGCTCGCCGTTCGGCCATGAACTGGTCGAACTCCGCCTTGTCCTTGGCCTGGCGCAGGCGCTCCAGGAAGCCCAGGAACTCCGCCTGCTCATCCTCCAGCCGCCGCAGGGTCTCTGCGCGGTATTCGTCGAAGGCACTGTTGCCGCTGGATTCCCAGCGCACCCGCCCGGTCCGGCTGTCGGTGTTGTGCCAGCGCCCGCGGGCCCGGCTCATGTCCTGCCAACTGCTCCGTTTCCAGCATCCCATGCGTCCGCTCCATATCAGATAGGCCAGGATCGCCAGGCCGGCCGGCCAGAAGATGACAAAGGCCAGGACCATGACGCCGATCCAGGCCGGCTTGCCCAGATCGTCCAGTTTCGCTGCTACGCCCATCGCATGCCTCAATGTGAATGTGCTTAACATTCACAGAAATGCGCATCGCCCGGCGGGCTTTCAAGGGTTGTTCCGACAGAATCTGGGGGGCTGCGGCGGATTTCCGCCGCGACCCTAGGAAGTGCCGGTTTCCGGCGTTCGCGGGCCGTGCAGGCCCAGGCCCTGGAGATAGACCAGCATGGCGGCTTCCAGCAGGTCTTCCGGCGTCATCGGCAGGCGCCGGCGCCCGGCATCGCCGCGGGCGAACAGCGAGGCGATGCCATGGGAGACCGACCAGATATGCAGGGCCATCATCAGTCCCGGCGGGCGGCGCTCCGGCGGCAGGGTCTCGGCGAGCGCATCGGCGGCGGCGCGGACGATGGCGAAGGCACGGTCGCCGGCCTGCCGCAACTCGGGATGCTCCTCCAGCGACAGGCCGCCCTCGAACATCGCCGAATAGTAGGCGGGCTCGGCGCGGGCGAAGGCCAGATAGGCATGGCCCAGCCGCTCGAACGCCGTGAAGGGGTCCGGCTGCCCGGTCTCCCAGGCGCGCGACAGGCTGGCGGCGAACTTCTCGAAGCCCTGCAGCGCGACATCGGCGACCAGGGCGTCGCGATCGCGGAAATGGCGGTAGGGGGCGGCGGGGCTGACGCCGGCGGAGCGCGCCGCCTCGGCGAAGGTGAAGCCGCCAGTGCCCTTCGCGGCGATCAGGTCGCGTGCCGCGTCGATCAGCGCCTCGCGCAGGTTGCCGTGGTGATAGCCGCGCCGCGGGCCGGCGTCGTTCTCGTCCTGCCGGTGCCGGGACCGGCTCATCGATGCGGTCGCGGAACGGCCGCCTGCCGCCGGTCAGGGTCTATTTCTGCACCCATCTGCCGTCCTGCTGCAGGATCCAGCTGCCCCCGGGCGCGCGGTTGATGATCTCGCCTGCATAGACCTTGGCGACGGCCTCGACCGGCGCGCCCTGCTGCGTCGCGCGCTCCTGATAGACGGCACGGCGCTTTGCGTTGATCTCGGCCACCGCGGCCGCGACGCTTGGGTCGCGGGCCTCCATATAGCCGTCGAACCGCTCGCCGGCGGTGCCGGCGCGCAGCATCTGTTCCGGCGTCTGCGCCCGCGCCGTCCGCGGCAGCAGCAGGCTGCCGGCAAGGCTGCCCAGTGTGGCGAGGCCCAGTGCGAAGATGCTGCCGGAGGCCAGTCCGGCGAGAAAGCGGCGTCGGCTCGTCATGGCGATCACCTGTCGGTTGCCCCTGCTCCGGTCGGTCCGGCCATCCCTAGAAGATGCTGGGATTGCTCGAGATGTCCTTGCGCGCGGTTTCTTCCAGCCGCACCCGGACATCGGCATCGAGCTTAACATTGAGATTGATGGTGATGGGTTCGCGCGGCGCCTCGACCCGTACCGTGGGCTGGCAGGCCGCCACGGCAAGAAGGCCGGCGGCCGCCGCGGCCATGACCCAGCGGCGCGGAAGCCCTGCCTGGCGCGGTGCCGCGCGGTTCGCAGTCTGTCGATGGGCGGTCTGTCGATTGGCTGGCGGCATGGTTGCTCTCACGTTGCGGCGCCGGGCCTGCCGGCCCGGGCGCCTTCGCGGCCCCGGATCAATGGCTAGCACGGCGACCGGCCCGGGCGCCAGCGCTCCCCGTGCCCCCGGTTCCCTGCGCTCCCATTCACTGGGCCATGTCCCGCAGGATCTGCTGCACTAGGCGGCTGGACAGTTCCGTGCCCCGGGCCAGGGCCGCAAGCAGCGGCGCGACATTGCTCACCAGGTTGATATTGAGCACGAAGGGCTGACCGTCCAGCACGGCGGGGTTGCTGCCCTCCAGCCGCAGCAGCATCCGGCTCTCTCCCGTCGCCGGCTTGTCCAGGCTGAGCCCCAGGACCTGGTAGTGGAAATCCTCCAGCGCATCGAGCATCAGGTCGACGGATTCGCCGCCGCCGGCCAGGGCGTCCCGCGCCGCATCGGAGCGGAACGCCAGGCGGCCCGGCGCCAGGGCGTCCAGCCGGCCGTCCCGCACGACGATGGCATCGCCCTCCACGGTGACCGGGACCCGGCCGGTCAGCAGGCCGGAGCCGGTGACGTCCTCCAGCCCGGCCAGCGCTAGCAGGCGGGCCAGGTCCACCCGGTCGAACTGCAGGTCCAGGTCGTAGCGTGCGGCCAGCGGGTCGATCACGGCATCGTCCAGCGACAGCCGGCCGTCCAGGAAGGTTGCGGTGGCCCGCTCGACGACCAGCTGGCTGCCGCCTGCCGCGGGCTGCAGGCGAAGCTGGCCCTGCAGGTCGCTCAGCGCCATGCCGGCATCGACCCGGTCGATCGAGAAGGGCTGCCCGGGTGGGCTGCGCGGCGGGTCGAGCGCGGACAGCGACAGGTCCAGGTCCAGCCCCTCGACATCGGTCCCGGCGACCACGAAGCCGATATCCGACAGGGTCAGCTGCGCCTTGCCGTCCACCCTGTCGCCAATGGTCAGATGGGCCTCTGCGCGCACCGTGCCGCTGGCCCGCTCCAACCCGGCCAGCGCCGGGCTCAATGCGCCAGGCTGCAGCCCGCCGGGGGCGAAGGTCAGCGGGGCGAGCCGCAGGTCGGCGGTGCCCCGGTCGCGCGCAAAGTCCTGCCGGCCCGTCACGGTGCCGCTGGCCGCGCCGTTCAGCCCGCGCAAGGTGGCACGGTAGGTCGCGACCTGTCCCTCCAGGGCGCCGCTGCCGGTGGCCGCCAGGGGCGGGAAGGCCGGCGGGCTGGCGGTGGAGAACAGGTCGGCGCCGTCGAGGGTCAGCCTGCCGGTGCCATCCTCCATGCTGGCGGACAGCCGGCCGTTCCGCAGCGCCAGGGCGGCGCCGCGATGGCTGGCCTGCAATGCGTCCGCGCTGGCCGCGCCGCGCATCCCACCGTCGGGGCCGAGGGTCAGGTCCAGCAGCAGGCGGCCGGCGGAAAGCTCCAGGTCGCTCGCTCCGCCACTGCCGTCCAGGTCGAACCCGGCCGGTGCCAGTGCCGCGTCGGCGGCGGCGTGCAATGTCGCGCCGGCCAGGTCCAGGCGTGCCGTCGCCAGGCCCAGCTCCAGGCGGTCGACGACCGGGCCGGGCGCACGGCCGAGGGCCATGGCGGACAGGCTGCCCGGGCCGCTCAGCTCCAGGCGCAGCCCGGCTTCGTCCCATGCCAGGGCGGTCGCCAGGTTGGCCTGGATCTCTGCCGCCTGCACCGGACCGCCGGACAGGTCCTGCAGCACAAAGTCCCGGACGGCGAGGCTCGACTGCAGGTCGCCCTGCAGGGCATCCGGCGCGCCATGCAGGGTGCCCGACAGGGTGAGGCTGGACAGCAGGCCATAGGGGGTGGGCAGGCCCCGCACCGTCAGGGCCTGCACCTCCAGCGCGCCGGCAGCCGGCGCGAAGGCCGCGGTGAGGACGAGGCGGCCGTCGAGCACGGCTTCCAGCAACGCGCTGCCGGCGGCCAGCCGGACCTCCCGCGGCAGGGTCAGCACCGGCCGCTCCCCGGTCAGGTCGAGCCGGGTCGTCGGCTCGGCCGTCGGGTCCAGGGCAAGGTCCATCGGCCGGTCGCGCAGGGCCTGCCAGTCCGCCGCGCCGATCGCGGCCATCGTCTGCGGCGTCAGCCGCAGGCCGGTGAGCGCGAACGGACCGGTCAGGGCAATCTCGACAGCCTCTCCGATGTTCAGGTCGAAGACGCCCGCGGCGCCCTCCAGGCTGGCGCGCCCGGGCAGCGCCAGGCTGCCGGCCGCCAGCCTGCCGGACAGCCGGCCCGCCGGCAGCCCGATGGTTGCGGGAAAGCCGGCGGGCAGGTCGAGATCGCCTGCCAGGTCGAGGTCGAGCCTGCCGCCGGCGGCAATCTCGACACCGGCTGCCAGCGCGAGCTGCAGCCGGGGCGGTGCATCCTGCGGCAGCAGCAGGGCGGCCGGCGCGGTGCCTGTCGCGTCCAGGGCCAGCCGGCCGCCCTGCGCAAGGGCCTGCGCGGCGGCCGGTGGCAGCCCGATCGAGACCAGCCAACCGGGGTCCAGCGCGTCCACCTCCGCCCGGGCGGCCTGCATCCGCAGCGCCCGCGGTCCGGTCTGTAGCGGCTCGCCCAGCCGCATCCCGGCCTGCAGGGCGAGGCCGGACAGGCGGTCCGGGATGTCCAGTTCCGCCACCGAGACGGTCAGGTCGAAGGCCTGCAGCCCGGCGGGGCCGGCCAGCAGCGGAGCGAGGTCGCCCGCCAGGAGCGGCGCGGCCGCTGCCGCCGCTTCGGCGCGCAGCGCGACATGCCCCGCGGAAGGCTGCAGCGCGGGCGGCAGGGCGGCGAGCGCGGCCAGCACCGCGGCATCGCCGGACAGGGTCGCGGCCAGGTCAAGGCTGTCGCCGGCGATGCCGGCCCGGGCCTGCAGGCTGACGGGCGGGCCGGTCGTGCTGTGCAGGTCCAGGTCGATCCGGCTGCCCGTGCCGGTCCCCGGCCGGTAGGATCCGTGCGCGCGGCCGGCCAGGGCCAGCGGCCCCTCCAGGGTGCGCAGGGTCAGGTCGAGCGGCTGCTCGCCCTGCGCGTCGATCCCGCCGAGGCCGCCATCCAGGAGAAGCGCCAGGCCGCCCCGTGCGGTCGCCAGGTCGAGGCGTGCATCCGCGAGGCGCAGGGCCGGCAGCGGCGGCAGGGCAGGACCCTCTGCGGGCCCGCCATCGCCAGCGCCGAACGCCGCAGAGAGCCGGTCCGGCAGGTCCCCGAACGGCTGTTCCGCGGTGAGGTCGCCCCGCAGCCGCAGGCCCGCGATCTCGACCGCCTCGATCGTTCCGCCGGCGACCAGGTCCCAGGCATCGTAGCGGAGCGCCAGCCGGTCGGCGCGCTGGCCGTCCAGGCGCAGGTCGCGCAGCTCGGCGGTCGCGAAATCCAGCCGGGTCAGCGTTGCGGACCCGTCGATGCCGCTCTCCGCCAGCATCTGTGCCACGACCCGGTTCGCCAGCGGCAGGCGCAGCAGCCAGCCCGCCGCCAGAAGCAGCAGGAGGCAGGCGACGAGTGCCGGGAGGCCGATCCACAGAGCGCGCATGCGGGCATGGTAGGGCATTTCGCCGGCACCTCCAGGACGGCGCGAAGGTCGCCGTCCGCCGACGATAGGCCTTGCCGATGGCGGCTATCGGAACAAACGATTTCCAATGGAACTATAATGCGATTAATTCTCAATCCTGAGATTGGCGGGGCTGCCCGCTGCCTCGGTTCGAGTAACCCGCACTGTCAGACGCACGCGAAAGCGTTCAGAAACGGAGTTCCAATGTCTTTGATCAATACCGAAATCAAGCCGTTCAAGGCCAGCGCCTACAAGAACGGTAAGTTCTTCGACGTCAGCGATGCCGACCTGCGCGACAAATGGTCGGTCGTGTTCTTCTACCCGGCCGATTTCACCTTCGTCTGCCCGACGGAGCTGGAGGACCTGGCCGACAACTACGACGCCTTCCAGAAGCTGGGTGTGGAGATCTACAGCGTCTCGACCGACACCCATTTCTCGCACAAGGCCTGGCACGACACCTCCGCGGCGATCGGCAAGATCGGCTACACCATGGTCGGCGACCCGACCGGCACGATCACCCGCAATTTCGAGGTGATGATCGAGGAAGCCGGCCTGGCCGACCGCGGCACCTTCGTGATCGATCCGGACGGCGTGATCCAGCTGATCGAGATCAGCGCGGGCGGGGTCGGCCGCGACGCCAAGGAACTGCTGCGCAAGATCAAGGCCGCCCAGTATGTGCGCGCCCATCCGGGCGAGGTCTGCCCGGCCAAGTGGCAGGAAGGCGAGAAGACCCTCGCGCCCTCGCTGGACCTGGTCGGCAAGATCTGAGCCGCCGACCTGCCGTCTGACCTGCGGCGCTCCCGGCCGCGCGCCCTTGCGCGGCCGGGATGCGCGGCATCCCCCGCCTCCCGACCCGACAGGAGAAACCGTCATGCTGGATACCGGCCTGAAGGAACAGTTGAAGGGCTATCTGGAACGGGTCACCCAGCCGGTCGAGCTGGTGGCCTGCCTCGACGACAGCCCGAAATCGCAGGAGCTGCTGGCCCTGCTGCAGGATATCGAAAGCCTCTCTGACCGGATCACCCTGGTGCGGACGGACGATGGCGCGCGCAAGCCGTCCTTCGCGATCAACCGCGCCGGCAGCGATGTCGGCATCGCCTTCGCCGGCCTGCCCATGGGGCATGAGTTCAATTCCCTGGTCCTGGCGCTGCTGCAGGTCGGCGGCCATCCGTCGAAGGAATCGCCGGAGGTGATCGCCCAGGTGCAGGCGCTGCAGGGGGAATACAGGTTCGAGACCTATTTCTCGCTGTCCTGCCAGAACTGCCCGGACGTGGTGCAGGCGCTGAACCTGATGAGCGTGCTGAACCCCAATATCCGCCATGTGGCGATCGACGGCGCGCTCTATCCCGACGAGGTCGAGCGTCGCGGGGTGATGGCGGTGCCCAGCGTCTATCTGAACGGCGCGCCGTTCGCGCAGGGCCGCATGACCCTGGGCCAGGTGCTGGCGAAGCTGGACACCGGCGCTGCGGCCCGCGCGGCGGAGACGATCGCGGCGAAGGCGCCGTTCGACGTGCTGGTGGTCGGCGGCGGCCCGGCGGGCGCGGCCGCGGCGATCTATGCGGCCCGCAAGGGCATCCGCACCGGCATCGCCGCCGAGCGTTTCGGCGGCCAGGTGCTGGACACGATGGGGATCGAGAACTTCGTCTCGGTCTCCCACACCGAGGGGCCGAAAATGGCCGCCGCGCTGGAAGCCCATGTGAAGGACTATGACGTCGACATCATGGACCTGCAGCGCGCCGAGGCCCTGGTGCCGGCCAGGGCGGCCGGCGGCCTGCACGAGGTGCGGCTGGCGGGCGGCGCGTCCCTGAAGGCGAAGACCGTGGTGCTGTCCACCGGCGCGCGCTGGCGCCAGATGAACGTGCCGGGCGAGGAGGAATACCGCAACAGGGGCGTGGCCTATTGCCCGCATTGCGACGGCCCGCTGTACAAGGGCAAGCGGGTGGCGGTGATCGGCGGCGGCAATTCCGGCGTCGAGGCGGCGATCGACCTGGCCGGCATCGTGGCCCATGTCACCCTGATCGAGTTCGACGGCAGGCTGCGCGCCGACGAGGTGCTGCAGGCCAGGCTGCGCAGCCTGCGCAACGTGGCCATTGTCACCTCCGGCCGCACCACCGAGGTGCTGGGCGATGGCGCGAAGGTCACCGGCCTGACCTTCGAGGACCGCGAGAGCGGCGAGATCCGCAAGGTCGAGCTGGACGGCATCTTCGTGCAGATCGGCCTGCTGCCGAACACCGAGTGGCTGAAGGGCACGGTCGACCTGAGCCCGCGCGGCGAGATCGCGGTGAACGACCGGGCGGAGACCTCGATCCCCGGCATCCTCGCCGCGGGCGACGCCACGACGGTGCCCTACAAGCAGATCGTCATCGCCATGGGCGAGGGCTCGAAGGCCGCACTCTCCGCCTTCGACCATCTGATCCGCATGGCACCGGCAGAGGCGGAAGCGGCCGTGGCGGCCTGAGGCCGGCGCCGGGGGCGGCACAGGATGCGGGCCGTCCCCGGCGCTGCGCCGAGCCGGCCCTGTCGGGCCGGTCCTATGCCATCGCGCAGCCGGCTGCCGGTTCCCCGGCGGCCGGCAGCAGGCCCTGCGCCATGAAGGCGAAGCCGGCACATGCCCCCGTCACGGCCGCCTGCGGCTCGGTGGCGCATTCGCGCTCCAGAACCTGGCAGAACCGCTGCCAGAACCGCCCGGTATCCGGGCCGTAGAAGTCGAAGAACGCCAGGCCGTCGAGCGGCATGCCGGTGCGCGCGACCTGCCGCCGGACGATCCTGCCGCCCAGGGTGGCGCCCTCCAGGACATAGGCAAAACCCAGCGCCTCGCGAACCCCGGCAATGGCCGGATGGCCGGGCCCGGGCGGCGGTGCGGCCGGCCGGGTCACTCCGAGCCGCAGCAGCCCGGCCCGCAGCGCGCCCGCCTTGCGGCGGCGCCCGAACTCCAGGTCCGGGACCGGAAGCAGATGGGGGGCGAGGGCGGCTTCGGCCGCGACATAGAGGCCCAGCAGCGCGACGAGGACGGCAGGCCGGTCGCCAGGGCTGCACAGCCGGTCGACCAGACGGGACCCGGACTCCAGCTCGTCGTGCAAGGGCGCGGTCGCCGTGCGCAGTGCGTCCAGCACGCTCATGGCGCCCGGGTGCCATTCCCCGGTTCGAGAAAACGCAAGGGGGCCTCCACTATGACCCGGATGCCGGGACGCGCGTCGGTGCGGCGGATTTCCCCGTGAAGGCGCTCCAGGAGGCCGGTCAGCAGCCTGGATCCGAAGCCATGCCCGCCGGGTTGCTCCGTTGTCTGCCCCCGCCCCCAATCGCGCACGCTGAGAAGCAGGCGGTTCCGGCGCTCCTCCAGTTCGACCTCGATCGGCCCGACACCGTCTTCGTAGGCGTATTTCACCGCATTCAGCACCAGCTCGGTCACCACCAGGCCGATGGACAGCGCCATCTCCGTCGGGGCGAGGACGGGCGAGGTGCGGATGCGAAACTCCCCGGCCCATCCTTCGCCCACGGAGGCGCCGATATCCGCCAGCAATTCCTGGAGATAGGTGTCGAACTGGACGATATGCGGCTGATCGGCGCGGAACAGGCGGCGATGGACGGCGGACACCGCGTGAATGCGGCTCAGCGCCTCCTCCAGCTGCACGCGGACCTGCGGGTCGGCGGCGATGCGCATCTGGCGCGACAGGGTCGCGCTCAGGATCTGCAGGCTGTTCTGGATCCGGTGATCCCCTTCTCGCAACAGCACCCGCTGCTGCTCGAGGAGGCTGTCGCGGTCGCTCAGCGCCTGCTTCAGGGAGAGGTTCAGCCTGTCCACGTTCTCGCTGCGCTGCAGATCGCGGATTGCCCGTGCGAGACGCTCGGTCGCCTCGACCTCGACCATGGTCCAGGGCTCCGACCGGCCACGAACCGTTTCCTGCCACAGGTCGAACGATTTGCGCGGCGTCAGCTGGCCCGAGGGGCCGGCGGCCGCCGGCTTATGCGGGTTGCCCGCCCAGGAAACCGTCTCAATCTGCTCTGCGCGGAACCAGATGAGCTGCAGCGGCTCCGCGTGCGAGACGGTGACGGCCATCACGCCGCTGGCCAGGGCACGATACTCGGCGGCGGGCGCGTAGAGGGCATAGAGCCGCGCAGTGGCGAACGCATTGCCTGCCTCCCGGCTCAGCAGCCAGTCGCCGAGCGCGCGCACCTGCTCCCGGTCGGGGCACCGGCCGGCCAGGTGGAACCGGTCCTGCCGCCGGATCGCCACGCCATGGGCGGGAACGATGCGCAGCAGCGCCCCGGCATGGGCGGCGATCGCGTGCGCGACGGGGCCTTCCCGGCCGAGCCGTGCCAGCAGTTCGTCCTCCAGCGCACGGGATCGCAGCCGGCCGTTGAGAAGGTCCGCATTCTCGAAGCCGACGATCCGCAGCGAAAGGTCGGCGGCCATCAGCCGGCACAGGGTGCGATCGTCGCAGGACAGGCGGCGCGGCGTACCGTGATGACAGGCGACCAGGCCCCAGAGACGGCCCTCGCGCAGGATCGAGATCGAGGCAGAGGCCGTGACCCCCATGTTGCGGAGGTATTGCAGATGGATCGGCGAGACGCTGCGCAGGTGGCAATGCGACATGTCGAGCGGTGCTGCGTCCGGATCCGCGCCCACCAGGTCGCTGGGGGTATATCCCGCGTCCGGGATCACCCGGATGACATTGCGCTCGTACAGGGCCCGTGCCTGGCGGGGAATGTCGCTCGCCGGATAGCGGTGGTTCAGGAAGGTCGGCAGGGCCGCGGCCTTGGCTTCCGCCACGACGCTGCCGGAATCGTCGGGCAGGAACCGGTAGACCATCACGCGGTCGAAGCCCGTGGCCGCGCGGAACGCCGTGGCGGCGATATCGCAGAGCTCTGCAAGCGATCCCGCCTGGGCAAAGCGCGCGGCCGCCGCCTCCACGCTGCGGGCCAGATGGCCCGCGGGCATCCGCTTCGCCGGTGCCGGCTCGGCCTCGAGCACGAGCCTGTCCCCCATGAGATGCGCCACGCCATCCCATGCCTGGCCATCGGCGCCGGTAAAACTGCCGATATGGTCAGGCCGGTCGTCGCAGGCGTCCAGCGAAAGCCCGTCGGCGCCCGGCCCCAGCAGGTCCGCGACAGAGCGCCCGATCGCCCCGGCGGCAGCGGTGCCCAGGCACGACTCGCAGGCGCCGCCGGCCAGATGTGCGACATGGCTCGTACGGTCGAGAACCAGCAATGCGCCATGCGGCTGCACGGCGCCTGGAATGTGAATCTGCTCGCGGTCGCAATCCGTGAGGTCAAGCTCGGCCATGTAACCGGGAATGGCACAGCTTGGCGGCCGAATCCAGCCCGCAGGGCAAGAACCGGGAGCCCGGCGAGGCGCAGGGACGCGGCGGCCGGCCGGAGCGAAGGCCAGTTCCGCCTCCAGACCATCGGTGGCACCCACGCCTGCGCTGTCGCCCCGGCGGGCTGATCCTGGCGGGCAGGGCGCTGGCGCGCCGTGCCTCTCCGCTCCCGGCCGCGGGAGCTGTCGCTCCCCTGGCACGGGCGTTCGCTGCACCGCTATTCTTCTGCCTGACAAACATCAGGGAGGAAACGCCTTGGCCATGAATGCCGGCAGACTGCTGATCGCCAATCGCGGTGAGATCGCCATCCGCATCTGTCGTGCCGCGGCCGGGCATGGCATGTCCAGCATCGCGGTGCATCCGGCAGACGACGCGGCCAGCCTGCATGTGCGCAAGGCGGACCAGGCCTGCCTGCTGCCCGGGCGGGGGGTGGCGGCCTATCTGGACGGCGCGGCGATCCTGGACGCCGCCCGCTCGGCGGGGGCGACCGCGATCCATCCCGGCTATGGCTTCCTGGCGGAGAACGCCGCCTTTGCGCGGGCCTGCGCGGCGGCCGGGATCGCCTTCGTCGGGCCGTCGCCGGAGACCCTCGACCTGTTCGGCGACAAGCATGCGGCGCGGCGCCTGGCGGTGGCGCAGGATGTGCCGATCCTGCCCGGCACCGCGGCACCGACCACCCTGGACGCGGCGCGCGCCTTCCTGCACGGACTCGGCCCGGACGGTGCGGTGATGGTCAAGGCGGTGGCCGGCGGCGGCGGCCGCGGCATGCGCCCGGTGGCCGGCCCGGCCGCGCTGGAGGCGGCCTTTGCCCGCTGCCGGTCGGAGGCGCAGGCCGCGTTCGGCAATGGCGATCTCTATGTCGAGCGGCTGGTCCGCGATGCCCGCCATATCGAGATCCAGGTGATCGGCGACGGCGATGCGGTCAGCCATCTGTGGGAACGCGACTGCTCGCTGCAGCGGCGGCGCCAGAAGATCGTCGAGCTGGCACCGGCTCCCGGGCTCGACACCGCCCTGCGGGACCGGCTGATCGATGCGGCCCTGCGGCTGGCCGGCGCGGTCGGCTATCGGAGCCTGGGAACCGTGGAGTTCCTGGTCGACCGGCGCAGCGGCGACTTCTTCTTCATCGAGGCCAATCCCAGGCTGCAGGTGGAGCATACCGTCACCGAGGAGGTGACCGGCCGGGACCTGGTCGAGTTGCAGCTGCGGCTGGCCGGCGGCGCCAGCCTGGCGGAGCTGGGCCTGGACCGGGACGCGGTGCCGGCGCCGCGCGGCATCGCGATGCAGCTGCGCATCAACACCGAGACGATGACCGCCGACGGCGATGCGCGGCCCGGCGGCGGCACGATCGCCGCCTTCGAGCCGCCGTCGGGAAGCGGTGTCCGGGTCGACGGCTATGGCTATGCCGGCTATCGCACCAGCCCCGCCTTCGACCCGCTGCTGGCGAAGCTGGTGGTGCATGCCGGCTCCGGCCGGCTGTCGGACGTGGTGGCCAAGGGCTATCGCGCGCTCTGCGAATTCCATGTCGCCGGCCTGCCGACCAACATCGCCTTCCTGCAGGCCCTGCTCTGCGATCCGGCCGTTCAGTCCGGCCCGGTCGACACCGGCTTCGTGGAGCGGCATGCCGCCACCCTGACCGCCTGCACCGCCAGGCATCCGAAGCTGTACGCCGCCATGGCGGCGGACGGGCAGGCGGCACCGGTGCGCGCGGGTGCGCGGATCGACCATGCCGATCCGCTGGCCGTGCTGGCCTATGGCCGGGCGGCGCGCCCCGGCGGGACCCCGGCCGACGGCGATGGCGAACCGGCCGAGGGCCTGCTGGCGGTCCGCACGCCGCTGCAGGGCACCATCGTCTCGCTGGCGGTGGCGGCGGGCGATGCGGTGGCCCGCGGCGCGCCGCTGGCGGTGATGGAGGCGATGAAGATGGAGCATGTGATCGCGGCCGAAGGCGCAGGCATCGTGCGCGACATCCAGGCCGGCCCCGGCGACACCCTGTGGGAGGGGCAGCTGCTGCTGACCCTGGAGCCGGCCGAGGATGCGGGGGCGGCCGTGGCCGCGGTGGCGGAGGCCGATCCCGATGCGATCCGGCCGGACCTGGCGGAGGTGCTGGAACGGCGCGCCCGGACCCGCGACCCCGGCCGCCCGGACGCGGTCGCTCGGCGGCGCAGGACCGGCCAGCGGACGGTGCGGGAGAACGTGGAGGACCTTGTCGATCCGGGCAGCTTCGTGGAATACGGGCCGCTGGTGGTCGCCGCGCAGCGGCAGCGGCGCGGGCTGGACGACCTGATCGTCCGCAGCCCGGCCGACGGCCTGGTCACCGGGATCGGCCGGATCAACGGCGACCTGTTCGCCGATCCGGCGGCGCGTGCGGCCGTGCTCGCCTACGACTACACCGTGTTCGCCGGCACCCAGGGGGTGCACAACCACTGGAAGACCGACCGCCTGCTCGACATTGCCGAACAGGGCCGGATGCCGCTGGTGCTGTTCGCCGAGGGCGGCGGCGGGCGGCCCGGCGACAGCGATTATGGCGGCTTCGTCGGCCAGAACACCTTCCACCATTTCGGCCGGCTGTCGGGCCTGGTGCCGATGGTCGGCATCGTCTCCGGCCGCTGTTTCGCCGGCAATGCGGCCCTGCTGGGCTGCTGCGACGTGATCATCGCCACCGCCGACGCCAATATCGGCATGGGCGGCCCGGCGATGATCGAGGGCGGCGGCCTGGGCATCTTCGCCCCGGAGGAGATCGGCCCCCTGTCGGAGCAGGTGCCCAACGGCGTGGTCGACTGCCCGGTGGCCGACGAGGCGGAGGCCGTGGCCGTTGCCAAGCGCTACCTGTCCTATTTCCAGGGGCCGGTGGCGGACTGGGCGGCGCCCGACCAGCGGCGGATGCGCGCCCTGGTGCCGGAGAACCGCCTGCGGGTCTACGACATCCGTCAGGTTGTCGAGGTGCTGGCAGACGCAGGCTCGGTGCTGGAGCTGCGGCGCGGGTTCGGGCGGACCATGGTCACCGCCCTGTTGCGCGTGGAGGGCCGGCCGCTGGGGGTGGTGGCCAACGACCCGGCGCATCTGGGCGGCGCGATCGACAGCGACGGCGCGGACAAGGCGGCGCGGTTCATGCAGCTCTGCGACGCCTTCGACATCCCGCTGCTCTATCTCTGCGACACGCCGGGCATCATGGTGGGGCCGGAGGCGGAGCGCACTGCCCTGGTGCGGCATGCCTCCCGCCTGTTCCTGGTCGGCTGCAACCTGTCGGTCCCGTACTTCACCGTGGTGCTGCGCAAGGCCTATGGCCTGGGTGCGATCGGCATGGCCGGCGGCAATTTCCGGGCGCCCTATTTCGGCGTGTCTTGGCCGACCGGCGAATTCGGCTCGATGGGCCTGGAGGGCCAGGTCAAGCTCGGCTATCGCGCCGAGCTGGCGGCGATCGAGGATCCGGAGGCCCGGCGCCGGTTCTATGACGAGATGGTCGCGAAGGCCTATCAGGACGGCAAGGCGCTGGCGCGGTCCACAAGCTTCGCCATCGACGACACGATCGACCCGGCGGAGACCCGGCACTGGCTGGCCAGCCTGCTGGCCTCGGTGCGCCCGCCCGCGCCGCGCGACGGCAAGAAGCGGCCGATGGTGGATGCCTGGTAGGGCGTGCGGGGCCGCCCGGGGGGCTGCGAGCCGTCCCGCCGCGCCCGGGCCGGGGGCGGGGCGGGCGGGCCATCATGCGGGCGCTGGCAGAAGGTGGCCCGCAACGCCGGGGCGCTGCGGGCCGCTTCCCGCTCCGGCCAGGGCGGCCGGACCTTTGCCGTCAGTCGAACTTGGCCATCGTCTTGTCGCTGTCGCGGTCGTAGCTGATGGTGATCCTGGAGACGGTGCAGAGGTCGATGCCCTGCCAGATCGCGTCGCTGCCGTCGTCCTCGAAGGTCACCTTCAGGTCCCACTTGCAGGACGTGTCGTCGCGGCTGAACGCGATCTCCTCGACCGCGCCGTCGGGCATGATGTCATTGCCCATGATGTCCTCGTCCCAGCTCTCGGAACTGGCGGGGGACACATAGACCGCGCGCAGCGGGTAGCCGGTCGCGTTTTCCAGGATGAAGTCCTGTTTTGCCTGGGCATGGGCCGTTCCCAGGCTCGCTGCGGCGAGTCCGGCGGCGATGACGATTGCAGAGAATACTTTCAGCATTCTGGAGCACCTGTTGCGGGAGCGCATCGCTCCCGACTCGTGGAGGTCGCCGGATCCGGGTTCGGTCCGGCAGTCCGTCTGTCGTGAGGTCGAGGATCGTGCCGGCCTGGAGAATCCGGCGTTCTTGGCCGCGCCCGAACGGAACGGCCCGGTGCGGCAGGATGGTGGGCGGGTCGGGACGCAATTCGCTCGTCCACGGGCGGGAAGCCGCCAGCGGCCGGACGGGGCCGGTTCCGGAGAAGACCTCGATCTTATACGCCGGCGCCGCGGAGGATGGGTTAACGGAATCCGCCGGTTCGCGCCGCCCGGAAGGCCCGGGCCGATGCGCCGGCAGGCGAGGGGAAGCCCGATGGCGGCCCCATCGTCGGCGCGTCGACGACCCGTGTCGAACGGGTGGCGGGCGGCTGGCAGGTCTGGCGGACGCGGAAACGAAAGCGGGGCCGGTCCTGCAGGACCGGCTCCGTTCGGGTCTTCGGCGGGTTGCCGGCCGCCTGCGCCGGCGGCCCGCTAATTGTGGGTCAGCGAGACGGTCTGCATCTCGTTATGCACCCGGATCAGCGAATCGATCCGGCCCTTGGCCTGCTTGAAGGCCTCCAGCGACTTGCCCTTCAGTTCCTTGGCGATCGGCAGGGTCACCTTGATCGGGTTGACCTGCTTGCCCTTGACCAGCACCTCGTAGTGCAGGTGCGGCCCGGTGGAGCGGCCCGTGGAGCCGACATTGCCGATCACCTGGCCCTGCTTCACCCGCTGTCCGGGCTTCACCCGCAGGCGGGACATATGGGCATAGGCGGTGGAGTAGGTGCCGTTGTGGCGGATCCGCACATACTTGCCGTAGCCGCCGAGCCAGCCGGCCTTCTCCACCACGCCGTCGCCGGCGGCGCGGATCGGCGTGCCGCTGGATGCGGCGAAGTCCAGCCCCTTGTGCATCCGCGTATAGCCCAGGATCGGGTGCCGGCGCTTGCCGAACCCGGAGGAAATCCGGGTCGCATCGACCGGGGTCCGCAACAGCGCCTTGCGGACGCTCTTGCCGTCCGGCGAGAAATAGTCCGGCGTGTCGCTGTCCGGCGGCGTGAAGCGGTAGAAGATCAGCTCGCGGCCGTTGACGTTCATGCTGGCGGCCAGGATCTCGCCGAACCGGACCGGCGTGCCGTCCGGCGCGAGCTGGTTCTCGAAGAACGCCATGTAGCGGTCGCCCTCGCGCAGGTCGCGCTCGAAATCCACGTCATAGCTGAACAGCCGCACCATGCGCCGCAGCACGTCCTGCGGCATGCCGGCATTCTCCGCCGACACATAGAGGCTGGTCCGGATCTCGCCATTGGCCAGGGCAAAGCCCTTGGTCAGCTCCAGCAGTTCTTCCTGGGCGACGAAATCCTCGCCGTCGCGCTGGACCACCACATCCTTGACGACAGAGGCGTCGAGCCGCACGGCCGACAGGACCGGCTTGGCCTCCTCGTCGTCATCGACCGGCATGGCGTCGAAGGTGAGGGTCAGTTCCTGGCCCAGCTTCAGGCGGCGCGGATCGTAGACCGTCGCCAGCGCCTTGACTGCCAGATGCGCCTCGTTCACCGACGCGCCGGCATCGGTCAGCAGCTCGATCAGGGTATCGCCGCGCGCGATCTTCAATGTCTTGTCGAACCGCGGCGGGGCCAGCTGCAGCCCGGCTTCCACCAAAGCGGGGCCGATCACGCCGCCCTCGGGCATCCGGTAGTCCATGGCGGGCCAGAGCTGCGGCTGCTGGAACAGCATCGCCACGGCATTGGCGCCGGGGCGCAGCCTGGCGATGATCTCGGCCGCCTTCGCGCTCGTCGCGGCCTCGGCGGCCGCCCTGGCTTCGGCATCGGCCAGGGTGGGACGATCGGTCATGCGCTGGCGTTCGGCCAGGGGCGGCTTGGTGGCCGCATAGAGGAGGCCGCCGCCGATGGAGCAGCCGATGAAGCCGGCCACAACCAGCGCTACCGCGCTGCGCAACGAGCTGTCCTGCAAGGGGGAGAGGAAGCGCCAGTTCGGTCTAATCATATGGCAGTCATCATGTGATTCACTGGATTTCTGGGCGGGAACTTTAACAGAGTCGTGTAACCCTTTGATTCCTGAACAAGATGACGAAACCGACTCCACAGGTCAACGCCTTTCGGCACTGGTTCCGGAGGTCGCCGGGGGGACCGTCCCGCCAGACGGCGGAAGTTCAGGGATGCCGCCGGCAGTGCGACGGTCGCGCAAGGTATCATGTCCGTCCTGTTGTTTCGACCCGAAAGCGCGAACCGCTCGCAATGCAGAGGCCGGAGCCCCGTCCGGTTTCCGTGCCGCCGCCATGTCTCCGGCGCCATGCGTCAGGTTGGCAGGCGCGCACGACTGGTCGGCCGCGCGGACAGACCATCGCTCATCGCGATTAAAAAAAAGTACCGTAGCGGGGAAAAAGATGATTGACGCCGCCGGCATCCCATCGTAGAAGTCCGGCCCGCTCAGGAGGGAACCACGGCCCGGTCGCCAGACCCGGCCTTGCGCTTCTGGGCTCCCGCGACAGACCGGCATCGGTATCGAGCGTGATACGGCGTGCTTCTTGTCGCGGACTGCGACCCGGTTACGGTTTATCTGTTACCGGATTTGTTATTGGACATTGTTGGAAGTGTGGAAGGATTTTTGTGGGCGGCGGCGTGCGCTTAGGCGCGTGCTGGTGTTCATGGGAGTTCTTCTTTGAACGCTAAGTGCGAGTT
>JAVJON010000022.1:0-20378 GCA_040216765.1 Sneathiellaceae bacterium
TCGATCTACTTCGCCGGCCCGGAGCATCTGAGCCTGGAAGCCTCGTTCTCGACAGCGCCGATCGACCCGCGCGCCTGGATCGACCCGGATGTGGTGGCCCGGGCCGGCATCTCTGCCGACGAGCTGGCGCGCTTCAAGGCGCCGGCCCGCCATGTCGCGGGGCCGCAGCGGCCGCCGCAGCCGCCCGCCGACGGCCCCGGCCCGCACCTGGTCTATCCGGCGGCGGCCTATGCCAGGATGCTGGCCCGCAGCGATGCGGAGACCGAGGCGAAGCTCTCGGAACGGACCCCGCCGGTGGCGGTGGGGTAGCGGCCGATGTCGATCAGCTGCGGGGCAGCAGCTGGGTCGTTTCGATCAACCGGCTGTCTGCCAGGGCCGCCGCGCGGAGCGGCGCGATCGCCCGATAATCGGGGTCTTTGAGCATCTCGACGAACTGCCGCCGGGTGGGATAGCGGACCAGCATGACGACGTCCCAGTCCTCGTCGCCGATCACGGACCGGCCGGCCCGCCCCATCCAGATCGGTTCGCCGCCGAAACGCGGATGCAGCGCCGCGAAACGCTTGCCGTAGACTCCATACGCCTCGCGACCGCTCAGGCCGTCCACGCCGTGGCCGGGTTCCGCCAGATCCCGGTAGCGCAGCAGATTGAGCATGACCACCGGCTCGTCCGGATCGCCGCCCGCCATGGCCTCCAGCGCCTCCGCATCGACATGCACCATTCCCATATCCCGCTCCTTCGCCTCACTCGCCCCTGAGCGCCGCCAGGCCCTCCGACAGGCCGCCCTGGAACAGGGCGATGTCCGAGGAATGGGAGATCATCCGGTAGCCGCGCTGCAGCAGCATGCGGCTCCATTCGGCGCTGCCGCCGCCGGCCGCCGCCGGCTTGCCCTGTGCCGTGGCGGCGGCGACGACCCGGTCGATGGCGGCCTGGATCTGCGGATGCTCCGACTGGCCCGGGATCTCCAGCCCGACCGACAGGTCGCCCTGCCCCATATGCAGCAGGTCGATGCCGTCGACGGCGGCGATCGCCTCGACATTCTCCAGCCCCTTCGGCGTCTCGATCAGCGCCAGCAGCAGGATCCGGTCGTTGGCCGCCGCCAGGGTCTCGGTGGCATAGGGCGCGCGGTAATCGTCATGGGCCGCGCCGAACATGGCACCGCGCACGCCATGCGGCGGATAGCGGGTGAAGGACACCAGTTCGGCGGCCTCCTCCGGGCTCTCGACCATCTGGAAGACGAACCCCATCGCGCCGACATCCAGCAGCTTGGAGATGTCGGCATAGCTCTTCGACGGCGGCCGCACGATCGGCACGATGCCCAGGCCGCGGCAGAGCGCGCATTGCAGCTTGATCTCCGGCACGCCGACCCCGGAATGCTCCATGTCGTAGAGGATGTAGTCGGCGCCGGCATTGACCGCCATCTGCGGCAGGCCCGGGCTCAGGAACTCGAAGACCATGGTGCCGAACACCGTGCCGCCCGCCTGCAGCTGCCGCTTCACCGGATTGTCGCGCATTACGCCCCCCTGCTTGCCGGCCACCCGACGGGCAGCCCTCGATGCGCGGCAAGATGGCGCAACCCGCCGGGCAACGGAAGGCTTGCCGCTGCGCATGGCAGGCATGACATGGCACCGGATACGGCCGGGGCACGGCATCGCCGGCCGCGGGACGACTGCCGGCGATGCACAAAAAGGGAACCGCAGATGGCAGCATTGCCCAAGCAGATGAACGGCATCGTCCTGACCGGCCATGGCGGGCCGGAATGCCTGGTCTGGCGGACGGACCTGCCCATGCCGCAGCCCGGTCCAGGCGAGGTGCTGATCCGGGTGGCTGCATCCGCGGTCAACAACACGGATATCAACACCCGGATCGGCTGGTATTCGAAAAGCGTGCGCGGCGATACCGCGGCCGCAGCCGCCGGCGACGATGCGGGCGCGGCTGCGCAGGACGGCGGCTGGTCGGGCACGCCCCTGCAGTTTCCCCGCATCCAGGGCGCCGATTGCTGCGGCACGATCGTCGCCGTCGGCGGCGGCGTGGACCCGGGCCGCCTGGGCGAGCGCGTGCTGGTTCGCGCCATGCAGTCCATCGGCGGCGACGATACGCCCTTTGCCTGCAGGACCTTCGGATCGGAATATGACGGGGCTTTCGCCGAATATGCCCGGACCTTCGCCGCCGACGCCCTGCCGGTCCGGTCGGATTGGAGCGACGTCGAACTGGCCTCCATCCCCTGCGCCTATTCCACCGCAGAGGGCATGTTGCAACGCGCGGCGGTCGGCGCGGAGCGGGTCCTGGTGACCGGCGCGTCCGGCGGTGTCGGCTCGGCCGCAATCCAGCTCGCCAAACGCCGCGGCGCCCATGTCACCGCCGTGGCGGGCCGCGGCAAGGGCGCTGCCCTGCAGGCGCTCGGCGCTGACGAGATCCTCGACCGCGATGCCGCCATCCCGGCCGACAGCTTCGAAACCGTCGTCGACCTGGTCGCCGGGCCCGCCTGGCCGGGGCTGATCGACGGCCTGCGGCGCGGCGGGCGCTATGTCGCATCCGGCGCCATTGCCGGCCCGATCGTGGAACTCGACATCCGCACCCTCTATCTGCGCGACCTGACCCTGCTGGGCTCGACCTGGCAACCGGCGAACGTCATGCAGGACGTCATCGGCTATATCGAACGGGACGAAATCCGGCCCGTCATTGCCGAGACCTACGCGCTTGCGCAGATGGCGGCGGCGCAGGCAGCCTTCCTGGCCAAACGCCATGTCGGCAAGATCGGCATCCAGGTCGCGCACTGACCGTCCGGGGGTCGGGACCGGCCGGACCGGCCGTTTGTCCGTTCCCGCGAAAGCATGCATATACACCTTCAACTGCAACCCGGCCGTCGGGTCTGCGCCACCCCAGAATTGTCAGAAGGAAACGCTCATGGCCTTGCCCGCCATCCTGAAGGACCGGCTGTCCGTGCCGGTCGTCGGTGCGCCGCTGTTCATCGTCTCCAATCCCGACCTGGTGATCGCCCAGTGCAAGGCGGGCATCGTCGGATCCTTCCCGGCGCTGAACGCGCGCCCGAAGGAGGTGCTGGAGGAGTGGCTGAAGCGCATCACCGGGGAACTGGCGGAGCATGACGCAGCCCATCCGGAGGCGCCCTCGGCCCCCTTCGCCGTCAACCAGATCGTGCACAAGTCGAACGACCGGCTGATGCACGACGTGGAGCTCTGCGTGAAGTACGAGGTGCCGGTGACGATCTGCTCGCTGGGCGCGCGGGAGGATGTCTACAACGCCTTCCATTCCTATGGCGGCCTGGTCCTGCACGACGTGATCAACGACCGTTTCGCCCGCAAGGCAATCGAGAAGGGCGCCGACGGCCTGATCGCGGTCGCGGCCGGCGCCGGCGGGCATGCCGGCACCACCTCCCCCTTCGCGCTGATCCAGGACATCCGCGCCTGGTTCGACGGCCCGCTGCTGCTGTCCGGCTGCATCGCCACCGGCGGCGCGGTGCTGGCCGCCCAGGCGATGGGCGCCGACCTGGCCTATATCGGCTCCGCCTTCGTCGCGACCCGGGAGGCCAATGCCAGCCCGGAGAACAAGCAGGCGATCGTGGACAGCAATGCCGCCGACATCGTCTACACGAACCTGTTCACCGGCGTGCACGGCAACTACCTGAAGCCCTCCATCGCCGCGGCGGGCATGGACCCGGACAATCTGCCGGAAAGCGATCCGTCGAAGATGAACTTCGGCTCCGGCGGCAATACCAAGCAGAAGGCCTGGCGCGATATCTGGGGCTGCGGCCAGGGCATCGGCCCGATCACCGAGGTGCCGGCGGCCGCCGAACTGGTCGACCGCCTGAAGCGGGAATACGAGGCGGCGAAGGCGCGGCTGCTGGCCGCCTGACCCGCCCCGGCCCCGGAGTCAGCCGGGGCTGCGCATGACGGTCGGGCAGACCCGACGGCTGTGCAGCGAGTCCCGGGCCATGCGCTGCTGTGCCACGTCCTGGTGGACGGCCTGCATGTCCAGCGCCGCCGCCCGCGCCAGCAGGCGGCGGGTCTCCGCCACCGGCCTGGCTGAAAGGGGCTCCCGGTAGAGCACCACTTCCTCGCGCATGACCAGCAGCCAGGGCTCCTCGCCTGCGATGCCGAACATGGTCGCGACGTCCGGCGCCTCGCCCAGGTCGATGCTGGCCCAGTGCCAGGGCCCGTCATCGCCGTCGCGCAACGCCTCGACCTGCGCGGCACAGGCGGCATAGGGCCCCTGGTGCATCACGCAGGCGAACTGCGGATGGGCCTTCGCGCTGTCCTGGAAATCGCCGGCCGACAGCGGCACCGGCGTCTCGTCCTGTTGCATCCCGTCCTCCTCTGCCCGTGCAGGGCCCCAAGGGTAGTTCGGGATGCGCCGGCCGGCTAGCGGATGCCGCTGAAATCGGGCATCCGCTTTTCCGCGAAGGCGGCGATCGCCTCGCGGTTCGCCGGACCGCCGACCAGGGCGGCAAAGGCCAGGTCCTCGCGGGCGCGGGCGGCCTGCACCGCATCGCGGCGGCCGGCCTGCAGCAGGCCCTTGGTCGCCACCAGCGAGGGCAGCGGCTGTACGGCGATCGCCTCGGCCACCGCCAGCGCCTCCGCCGCAAGCGCGGCCCCCGGCACCACCTTCCAGGCCAGGCCAAGGGCCTGTGCCTGCGTGGCATCGAGCCAGGCGCCAGTATAGAGGAGGTGCGCCGCGGCGCCCCAGCCGATCGCCGCCGGCAGGAGCGCCGAGCTGCCCGCCTCCGCCGTCACGCCCAGCGGAACGAAGGGCGCGCGCAGCCGTGCCTCCTGCGCCATCAGCACGATATCGCAATGCGGCAGCATGGTCAGGCCGATGCCGACCGCCAGCCCGTTGACCGCCGCCACCAGCGGTTTCGGGAAGCCTTCAAGCGCCTTCATGAACGACTGGAAGCCGCCGGCCAGGCGCTCCTCGTGGCTGCGGGCATCGCCCAGCTCCGCCAGGTCCTGGCCGGCGGTGAAGGCGCGGCCGGCACCGGTCAGCAGCACCACCGCAATCTCCGGCTCGGTGGCCGCGACGGTCAGGGCCGCGGCAAGGCTGCGATACAGCGCATCGTTGCAGGCGTTGAGCGCCGCGGGCCGGTTCAGGGTCAGCCGCCGCACCCGGCCCAGGGTCTCCACCAGCAGCACCGCTTCGCCGCCCTCCCCGGTCATGGCCGGATCTCCTCCACCCGCTCCGGATGGCCGGACCAGGACCAGGCCATGCTGGGGCGGCTGAGGCCCAGCATCATCCCGCCCAGGGTCGGCGGATGCACCCAGACCTGGTCGGCGATGATGCCGGGGCCGCGGCCGGCGGGCCGGTCCACCGTCATGCCGGGCCGGTCCGGATGACGCTCCGCGATCCGCTGCTCGATCTCCGACAGGCGCGCCGTCTCGGCAAAGGCCATGTACAGCACCGGCCCCATGCGCCCCAGGAACCGGCCCATCGTGGCCGACATGTCGGTCGGCGCGATGACCTCGAAGCGGTGCAGCCGGTCGCGGTCGAACAGGGTCAGGGTGCCGGTATAGCCGAACCGGTCGGAGGTGATCGGCACGAAGCTGTCGCTGTCCAGGCCGAACAGGGTCGCGAAGCGCGCGGTATCGCTGCGATGGTTCGGAGCCAGCAGGGTGGCCTCGTAGAGAAAGTCGATATCGCCGGCCGGCGGCAGGTCCTGCGCCTGGCTCAGCACCAGGCGCAGCCCGGCGATACCGGTGGCGACCGGGTCCATATGCGCCTGGCCGCCCTCCTCCACCGGGTCGCAGCCCTGGCCGCGCAGGCGGGCCAGCAGGCCCGGCAGGTCGCGGGTCGCGGCACCGGCGGCGAACATGTGCCCGCCGCGCTGCCCGACCGCATCGGCCAGCGGGCCGGCCCCGTCGGGCTCCAGCAGCTCCACCCAGCCCCGGCCCAGGCGCAGGGACAGGCGCCGCGCCGCCAGGGTCGCGACCCGGTCCTCGCCGGCCGGCTCGGCCCCCAGGATTGCCTGCCAGAGCCCGGCGGTCCGCGCCGCGTCCGGTACCGCCATCTGCACCCTGTCGATCGTTTCCAGCATGACATATCTCCCATCGCCCAGCGCATCCCGCGTGCCGCGGAAGGTAGCCGGCGCCCGGCGCTTTTGACAGCCGCGGGCCGCCCGTCGGAAGCTGGCGGACCGCCCGCGGGCTGTTCCTGGGAGGCAAAGGTGAAGCGGCTTCTGATCGTGGCGCATGCGCCATCGCCCAATACCCGGCGGCTGCGCGACGCGGTGCTGCAGGGCGCGCGCGACCCGCAGATCGAGGGGGTGGAGGTCACCGTCCTGACACCCTTCGAGGCGGGGCCCGACGCGGTGCGGGCCGCCCAGGCGGTGATCCTGGGCACCACCGAGAACCTCGGCTATATGAGCGGCGCGCTGAAGGATTTCTTTGACCGCACCTACTATCCGGTGCTGGAGGAGACGCAGGGCCTGCCCTACGCGCTGTGGATCCGCGCCGGCCATGACGGCACCGGCACGCGGCGGGCGGTGGAGAGCATCGCCACCGGCCTGCGCTGGAAGCCGGTGCGGGACCCGCTGATCTGCCGCGGCCCGTTCGACGAGGGCTTCGTCGACCAGTGCAGGGAACTGGGCATGCTGGTCGCCGCCGGCCTGGAGGCCGGGATCTTCTGACCACAGGCCCAAGGCCCGAACGACACGGCCGAACCGGGGAGGGACAAGATGTCCGACGAGAACGAGATCCTGATCGACAGCGCCGCAGGCGTCACGACGATCACCCTGAACCGGCCGCAGCGGCTGAATGCCCTGACCGTCGGCATGCTGGACAGGCTGTACGAGGGGCTGGGCTGGGTCGCCGATGCCGGCTCGGACCATGTCGTGGTGCTGACCGGCGCGGGCAAGGCGTTCTCCGCCGGGGTCGACCTGCAGGCCCTGGCGGAGAGCGGCATCGACCTGGCGGCCGGCGATGTCGGCGACGCGCTGAACGGCGCCGCGCGCCGGGTCGTCGCCCGCCTGGGCAGCATGCCGCAGGCGACGATCGCGAAGGTCAACGGGTTCTGCTTCACCGGGGCGCTGGAGCTGATGCTGGGCTGCGACATCGCCATCGCCGCGGAACAGGCGAAGCTGGGCGACACCCATGCCATGCTGGGGATCCGGCCGACCTGGGGGATGACCCAGCGCCTGCCGCGCGCGGTGGGCATGGCGCGGGCGAAGGAGCTGTCCTTCACCGCCCGCCATGTCAGCGGCACCGAGGCCGCCGCCTATGGCCTGGTGCTGGAGGCGGTGCCGGCGGCGGAGCTGGATGCCCGGGTCGACGCCCTGGCCCGCGCCATCGCCGGCAACAGCGCCGGCGCGATCGCCGCCTACAAGGACCTGTACCGCAAGGCGGCCAATGCCGGGCTGGACGAGGGGCTGGCCTACGAATTCCGCACCGCCTACGAGATCGCCGATACCCGCGCCCGTTTCGAAGCCTTCATGGCGAAGCTGAAGAAGGCCTGATCGCGCCACCTGTGAGCGGGATCACGCAACGCCGCGATCTTTCCACAATCGCGCCCTCAGTCGGTACGAATTGGCGACGATCTTGGTCGTTGAGAGGGGGCGGGCGCAGACATCGCGCTCCCCCGCAACCAGCGACCGAGGGAGGTCACGATGGCCAGGTTCGCAGCCCAGGACGAGATCTACGAGGCCGAGTTCGCCGACTTCGGCGGCATCGACGCGATCGACGAGTTCACCCGCCGCCCGACCGACGACCGGCTGCTGCCGGAACTGGAGGACGAGGACGGCCTGTCGGGCGCGGAACTGCTGCGCCTGATGGGCGATGGCGAGCCCGAGCCGGCGCGCTGGCACTGAGCCTGCCGCCCCGGGAAATGCTGCGGTGTCCTGAGGCTACATCCGGCGCCGCAGCCATGGCATGATCCCCCCGTTGCAAGGATACCGGCCGCCAGGAGGCCGGGATGGGGAGGATGCGCGGGTGACCGATCAGAAGAAGAAGCTGCGTTCGCAGGACTGGTTCAGCAATGTCGACGATCCGGGCATGACGGCGCTCTACCTGGAGCGCTACATGAATTTCGGGCTGACCCGTGCGGAGCTGCAGTGCGGCCGGCCGATCATCGGCATCGCCCAGACCGGCTCGGACCTGTCGCCCTGCAACCGTCACCATCTGGAGCTGGCGAAGCGGGTGCGCGAGGGCATCATCGCCGCGGGCGGGCTCTGCTTCGAATTCCCGGTCCATCCGATCCAGGAGACCGGCAAGCGCCCCACCGCCTCGCTGGACCGCAACCTGGCCTATCTGGGCCTGGTGGAGGTGCTGTACGGCTATCCGCTGGACGGCGTGGTGCTGACCACGGGCTGCGACAAGACCACGCCGGCCTGCCTGATGGCGGCGGCGACCGTGAACCTGCCGGCGATCGTCCTGTCGGGCGGGCCGATGCTGAACGGCTGGTTCAAGGGCGAGCGCACCGGCTCCGGCACCATCGTCTGGAAGGCCCGCGAACTGCTGGCGGCGGAGGAGATCGACATCGACGGCTATACCGACCTGATCGCCTCTTCCGCGCCGTCGGTCGGCCATTGCAACACGATGGGCACCGCCAGCACGATGAACGGCCTGGCCGAGGCGCTGGGCATGAGCCTGCCCGGCTGCGCGGCGATCCCCGCGCCCTATCGCGAACGCGGCCAGATCGCCTACGAGACCGGCCGCCGCATCGTCGACATGGTGCATGAGGACCTGAAGCCGTCGGACATCCTGACCCGCAAGGCGTTCGAGAACGCGATCCGGGTGAATTCGGCGATCGGCGGCTCGACCAACGCGCCGATCCACCTGAACGCCATCGCGCGCCATATCGGCGTCGACCTGGACAATGACGACTGGGAGCGCTTCGGCTACGAGGTGCCGCTGCTGGTCAACCTGCAGCCGGCGGGCAAGTATCTGGGCGAGGAATTCCACCGTGCCGGCGGCATCCCGGCCGTGGTGCATGCGCTGATGGGCCAGGGCCTGATCCACGAGGATGCGCTGACCGTGAACGGCCGCGGCATCGGCGACAATTGCCGCGACCGGCCCGCGGGCGATGCGGACGTGATCCTGCCGTTCGATGCGCCCATGCTGCGCAATGCCGGCTTCCTGAACCTGAAGGGCAACCTGTTCGGCAGCGCGATCATGAAGACCAGCGTGATCGCCGAGAGCTTCCGCACCCGCTACCTGTCGAACCCCGACGACCCGGACGCCTTCGAGGGCCGCGCCATCGTGTTCGACGGGCCGGAGGACTACCACCTGCGCATCGACGACCCGGCCCTGCAGGTCGACGCGGACTGCATCCTGGTGATCCGCGGCGCCGGGCCGATCGGCTATCCCGGCGCGGCGGAGGTGGTCAACATGCAGCCGCCCGCGGCCCTGATCAAGCGGGGCATCACCTCGCTGCCCTGCCTGGGCGACGGGCGGCAGTCCGGCACCTCGGGCTCGCCGTCGATCCTCAATGCTTCGCCCGAGGCCGCGGCGATGGGCGGCCTGGCGCTGCTGCGCACCGGCGACCGGATCCGCATCGACCTGCGCAGGCGCAGCGCCGACCTGCTGCTGCCCGAGGCCGAGATCGCCAGCCGCAGGGCGGAGATCGAGGGCGATGGCGGCTATCCCTATCCGGAGGACCAGACCCCCTGGCAGGCGATCCAGCGCTCGATGGTCTCGCAGCTCGATGCCGGCATGGTGCTGAAGCCCGCCGTGGCGTTCCAGCGGGTGGCCCAGACCAAGGGGATCCCGCGCAACAACCATTGACGGCAGGAGCACGGCGGCGCGGCGCATCCTCGCTCCTGCGCACGCCGCAAACGTCATCCTCGGCCCCCGAGCCGAGGATGACGGGGTGGGGCCGGCGCGGCGCATCCTCGCTCCTGCGCACCCCGCAAACGTCATCCTCGGCCCCCGAGCCGAGGATGACGGTGGGTGCGACGGCGCCTACAGGATCTCGTAGACCTCGTAGATCGGGCCATGCGCCTTGCGGTCGCCGATGCCGACCGCGAGCAGCTTGTTCAGCCAGTCATAGGCGCCGGCGCCGGTCTCGAAGCGCGGCGTGACGCGGAAGTAATAGTCCGACGGGTCGACGGTTTCGCCGGCATTCAGCCGCTTGATGACCGCCTCGGGGCCATGCCGCATGCCGTTATAGGTCATGTAGATCAGCGCGCCGTCGTCGGTCTTCAGGGTCAGGCGCACATCGAGCAGGGTCACCCCGTCACTGCGGGTCAGCAGCCAGTCGCCCGCCGCCGTCGGCAGGATCTCGCCGCGCAGCCGGTCGCCCTTGAAGCTGCCGCCTTCCACCACGGCGATGCGGCGGCCGCCAAGCGGCGTATCCGCAACCATCTGGATGCTGACCTTTGCCTCCAGGGTGAACAGGTGTTTCGTCCGGACCGTCAGTGTCATTCTTCCTCCCCCTCTGCCCCTTTTGCCGCCGCAGCTTCGGCCGTCCGGCAGCGCCTTGCAAGGCGCCCGCATCCGGTGTGACGGCGATCACCATCGCGAGACTCCCGGGAACCGAAGGCTGCCCAGGATGGTTTTCGCTGTCGGGTACGCAACGGTGCCAATCCAGAACCGCATGCACCTGCGGCAGGCCGCACCGGCCCGCTGCGAAGCGGAAAGGAGCACGACATGACCCACATGACATCGCGTATCATGGCCCTGGCTGCCGTCCCGATGCTGGTACTTGCCGCACCGGCGGGCGCCGGCATCCTGGATCTGCAGCAGGATCGGCCGATCGAGATCGCGCCGGCCTGGGCCGCCCCCGAAGCGATGGCGGACCTGGTCAGCGAGCATGCCTCCCCCGGCATGGTGGATTTCCTGCCGGGCACGGCCATCCTCACCGCCGAGAGCCGTCAGCGCCTCGACATGCTGCCGCACCTGCTGCCGCAGGATGATGAAACCCTGCTGACGATCGGCAGCAGCAGCATCGATCCGCTGTCGATCGCCAGGGTGGTGGCGGTGCAGGACTATCTTGCCAGCCGCGGCGTCACCGAGACGCAGCTCAGCCTGCAGGAGCCCGCGGACCGGATAACCGCCGAAAACGGCTCGGTAAAGATCGCGTTCGGCAGCCGCGCCAGCTGATCCGGGTCTGACTGCCCGACGGCAGCAGCCCGCCTGTCATTGCCCTGGGCCTTGCCCCATGGACCTGTAGGCGTCACATCTGCCCCTGCCGGTGCACCGGCTGGGGCAGAGGGGCGGCGATGGCGGGACAGCGGCGCAGCGGCGATCGGGGAAGCGGCGATCGGAAACGGGCAGCGCGGTGCATCGCCGCGCTGGCGGTGCTGGCAGTGGCCCTCGCCGCGACGCCGGCAGGGGCGGAGAGCTACCGTGAACTGCGGGAGCGCTTCCTGCCGGGCATCAAGGGCGACGACCAGCGTCACATCCTCGACAGCGACCTGATGCCCTGGCGCGCAATCGGACGGGTCAACCGGCGTACCGGCGGCTATTGCACCGGCACCCTGATCGCGCCCGGCACGGTGCTGACCGCTGCCCATTGCCTCTGGAACAAGCGCACCCGCCGCTGGCTGGCGCCCGAGGCGCTGCATTTCGTCGGCGGCTATGCACGCGGCGCCTGGATTGCGGATTCTGCCGTCGCAGCCCTCCGCCTGGCGCCGCAGGCCCTTCGGGGGCCGGGCAAGGACGGCCATTTCGCCGCCATGGCCGATTGGGCCCTGCTGACCCTGGCGAAACCCCTGGCCGGCCTGGGGAGCATCCCGCTCGGCCCGGCCGTCGGCCCCTCCGCCTCGCTGACCCAGGCCGGCTACAGCCAGGACAAGCCGCATATCCTGACCGCGCACGAGGGCTGCCATGCCCTTGCCCAGCCGGCGGCGCCGCAGGGTGACGTCCTGGTGCACGATTGCGACGCGACCCACGGCGATTCCGGCTCGCCGATCCTGCACCTGACCCCGGACGGACCGGAACTGGTGGCCATGCATGTCGCCACCGGCCGCGGCGGCAACGGCACGGTCGGGATCGCCGTCACGGCTGCGGCGATCGAACGACAACGCGGCGAGTAGGCTGGGCGGCGAATAGGCCGGGCGGCGAATAGGCTGGGCGGCGAATAGGCTGGGCGGCCAACAGGCTGGGCGGCCGTCAGGCCTCCGCGACGCCGGTCAGTTCCCGGCGCACGATCGCGGCGCCGGCGGCCATGGCCTGCAACTTGCCGAAGGCCGTGGCGCGCGGCAGGTATTTCATGCCGCAATCGGGCGCCGCGACGATGCGCTCCGCCGGCAGCACCTTCAGCGCGGCCCGCAGGCGCCCGGCCACGACCTCCGCCGTCTCGACCGCGGGATCGCCGAGGTCCAGCACACCCACCAGGATCGACTTGCCCGGCAGATGGCGCAGCACCTCCAGGTCCAGCCGGGGCTGCGCCGCCTCCACCGAGACATGGCTGGCCGCACAGCCTTCCAGTTCCGGCAGGAAGGAATAGCCCGACGGCTTGTCCTTCACGACATAGGCATAGCCGAAACACATATGCACCACCGTCTGGCCCGGCACCCCGGCCAGGGCGCGGTTGATCGCCGCGATGCCGAACCGCGCCGCGTCCTGCGGCTTGGCCTGCAGATAGGGCTCGTCGATCTGCACCACGTCGATGCCGGCCGCCTTCAGGTCCAGCAGCTCCGCATTGACCGCAGCGGCATAGTCCATCGCCAGGGCTTCCGGATCGCCGTAATGCTCGTCGACGGCCAGCTGCGTCATGGTGAACGGGCCCGGCACGGTGACCTTCACCTGGCGGTCGGTGCCGGCCCGCAGGAAACGCGCCGCGTCCAGTTCGACCGGCCGCACCCGGCGCACCGGCCCGACCACCCGCGGCACCGGCGAGGGCGTGCCCGCGCGGCTCTGCACGAAGCCCGGCGTGTCGATGTCGATGCCGTCGAGCGCGTTGGCGAAATGGTTGAAATAGCTCTCCCGCCGGATCTCGCCATCAGTGACGATGTCGATGCCGGCCGCTTCGAAATCGCGCAGCGCCAGGCGCACCGCATCGTCCTGGCTCTCCTGCCGCAGCGGGCCGGCGAAGCGCCAGACCTGCTCCATCCGCACCCGTGGCGGCTTGGACCCCAGCAGCACCTCGCGATCGACCAGCCAGCCCGGCTGCGGATAGCTGCCCACCAGGGCGGTCGGGATCAGCGGCAGGTCGGCGGATGCGGTCATCTTCGGTTCCCCCCGGGCGTGTGTCGTGTCGAAGCGGTCCCGCGGGCCTCAGCCCAGCACGACCTCCAGTATCATCATCGCCGTCAGCCCCAGCACCAGGCCCGCGGTCGCGACATGCTGGCCGCCGCGGCGATGGGTCTCCGGGATGATCTCATGGCTGATGACGTAGATCATCGCGCCGGCGGAAAAGGCCAGGGCCCAGGGCAGGATCGGCGTGGAAATGCTGGCCGCCGCCACGCCGATCAGGCCGCCCACCGGTTCCACCATACCGGTCAGCGAGGCCACGCCGAAGGCGTGGAAGCGGCCATAGCCCTGCCGCAGCAGGGCCACCGCCACGGCCAGGCCTTCCGGCGCGTTCTGCAGGCCGATCCCGACCGCAAGGGAGGTCCCGTTGGTGAAGTCGCCCCCCGCAAAGCCGACGCCGACGGCAAGCCCTTCCGGGAGATTGTGGATGGTGATGGCGATGACGAACAGCCAGATGCCCTTCAGGGCCGCGGCGTCCGGCCCCTCGCGACCCTTGGTGAAATGCTCGTGCGGCACCAGTTCGTTGGCCAGCGCGACGCCACCGGCGCCCAGCAGCAGGCCGGCAGCGGCGATCAGCGCCGGGGCGGTGGCACCGCCGTACAGCAGTTCCGCCCGGTCGATCGCCGGAATCAGCAGCGAGAAGAAGGAGGCCGACAGCATCACGCCGGCCGCGAACCCAAGCAGCCCGTCGCTGGCCCGCGGCGAGACGGTGCGCCCCGCCAGGACAGGCAGGGCGCCGACGGTGGTCATCAGCCCGGCGGCCAGGCTGCCCAGAAAACCCGCAAGAAGCACATCCATGGGCGCGAAGTATGCCTTGGCGTCGACGCCGCGTCCGGCAGCGGCGCGGCCGGCAGCGCCAGGGCGATCAGTGCGGCGTCACAGATCGATGGTGTGCCAGACGATCTCGATCTCGTCGCCTTCCGCCTCGGGCGGGAAATTCCGTTCCACCAGCGCCCGCAATGCACCGATGGCAGCGGGTTCCGGCGCGGTGCAGGCGATCACCAGCCGCTCGGTATCGGCACGCAGGTCGCAATGGCCGCCTTCGAGGTCGAAATGGGCTTCGTGCTTCGCCTCGGCGGGGCTGTCGGCGCGCTCTCCGCCGTCGCCGCCCAGGCTGCGGGACAGGGCGGAAAGATAGGCGCCGGCATGCGAGGTCCGGATGCGCGCTTCGCTGCAGATCATGGCGGGTTCTCCTGTCGATCGGGCCGACCGTGATTGGGGAACACCGGTAAGGTCCGATCGATCCGCCGGACAGGGTGTCGCAGGAGCCCCGCCCCGTCAGGCGACCCTGCGCCCCTCGCGCCAGACGCCCCGCACGACGGGATGGCCGTCACACAGGCGGACCCGCACCAGGTCGGCGCGCCGTCCCTCGGCGATCTCGCCGCGATCGGTCAGCCCGGCCGCCGCTGCCGGGTTCAGGCTGACCGCCCGCACCGCCGCCGCCAGGTCCATCCCCGGCACCGCTTCGGGCAGCAGGAACACCGCCTGCAGCAGGCTGCAGGGCACATAGTCCGACGACAGGATGTCCAGCAGCCCTTCGGCCGCCAGGGCCGTGGCGGCGATATTGCCGGAATGGGACCCGCCCAGCACCACGTTGGGCGCCCCCATCAGCACCTTCAGCCCGGCCCGCCGCGCGGCCATCGCGGCCGCCATGGTGGTCGGGAATTCCGCGATCGCGGCGCCATCGGCGACGGCCTCGTCGACATGGGCTTCCGTCGCGTCGTCATGGCTGGCCAGCGCGATGCCGCGGCGCGCGGCCTCCGCCACGATGAAGCGGCGATGCGGCACGGCATAGCGGCGATGCTGCTCCTGCCGGCGACCGATATAGACGTCCAGCTCCGCCGCGCTCATCCCGGTCTTGCCCATGTAGTAGGTGCGGTAGGCGTCCATCGAGACGAACTGCCGCTGTCCCGGCGTATGGTCCATCACCGAGACGAGGCGCACCTCGGGCCGGTCCTTCAGGCGGTCGAAGCCCTCCTGCGCGTCGGCCGACGAGACCTCGCAGCGCAGGTGCACCAGATGGTCCGCCCGCAGCATGTCGCCCGCCCCGGCCCGGCCGATCGCGTCGGCCAGCAGGACGCCTTCCTGCGGGATGTCGGAATCCGCGTCGCCGCCGACCCGCAAGGCATCGAACACCGTGGTGATGCCGGCGCCAGCGATCTGCGCGTCATGGGCCAGCACCGCCGCCAGGGCGTTCCAGCGCACCTTCGGCCGGGGCAGGTAGTGACGCTCCAGATGGTCGGTATGCAGTTCCACCAGGCCGGGCAGCAGGAAGTCGCCCTGCAGGTCCTCCACCGGGCCCGCGGCCGCCCCCGGGGCGCCGGCCGGGGCGCCGATCCGGCCGCCGGCCACATCCAGGTCGCCCTCCCGCACGCTGTCCCGGGTGACGATGCGGGCATTGGCGAAGCGGAGACTCTGGTCGTCAGGCATGGAAGCGGTTTCCTGCGGATGCGGGTTGCGGGATGGCAAGAAGCGGAAAGCGCGCCTGCTGCACGAAGGGCGCGCCGGGCTCGGGTTCCACGAAAAGGGCCAGCGCGTCCAGCTGCACCGGCCGGCCGAGCGCGGGCGCGAAATGCCGCTCCAGCGCGGCCAGCACCGGCGGGCGTGCGGCCTCCGGCAGCCGTTCGGACAGGGTCATGTGGAAACGGAACTCCTCATGCACATAGGGATAGCCCCAGCGCTGCAACAGCGCCTCCTGCCGGGGGGTCAGCCCGGCGGCGCGGCGCCGCGCCAGTTCCGCGGGCCCGGGGCGGGCGCGGAAACCGTCGGCCAGCTCCACGCAGGCGGCGGCCAGTGCCGACACCGCCGGGACCGGCGCCGCCGGCAGCAGCGCGCAGAACCCCTCGATCAGCCCCAGCCGCGGGACCAGTTCCGCCGGGGCGAGGCGCGCGGCCAGGGCGGCCAGCGCAGCGGCGAGGCCGGCCGGGTCGGCGCCATCGGCGAGCGCGAAGGGCGGCGCCAGGGTGGCATGCAGGCCGTAGCGCCGCGGCGAGGCGGTGATCGCGGCCAGCTGCGCGGCATCCAGCCCGGCGACCGGCGGCTGCGCCGCCGGGGCGCCGGTCGCCGCATCGCGGCCCAGCCAGGCGGAGCCCAGGCGATGCAGGACATGGTCCGGCGACGGGGCGAAGTAGATGGCAAGGCGCATTGGCAGAACGCACTCCGGGCAGGCGGTGGGATCAGATCACCCGCTTCCGAAGATACTGGGAAACCAGGTCGATGAGCGACACGGTGACGATCACGACCAGCAGGATCGTCGCACTTTCGGAATACTGGAAGCTGCGGATCGATTCGAACATCACCTGCCCGATCCCGCCGGCGCCGACAAGCCCCAGCACCGTGGCCGAGCGGACGTTGGATTCGAACCGGTACAGGGCATAGGAGATCCACAGCGGCATGACCTGCGGGATCACGCCATAGACGACCTCCTGGATCCGGGTGGCGCCCGTGGTGCGGATGCCCTCGACCGGGCGCGGGTCGATCGCCTCGACGGCCTCGGAGAACAGCTTCGCCAGCACGCCCGTGGTATGGATGAACAGCGCCATCACCCCGGCGAACGGCCCCAGGCCCACGGCAACCACGAACAGCACGGCGAAGACCAGCTCGTTGATCGCGCGGAACGCGTCCATCAGGCGGCGCACCGGCTGCACCACCCAGGCCGGCGCCATGTTGCTGGACGACAGGATGCCGAACGGCACCGCGGCGATCACCGACAGCACCGAGCCCCAGACGGCGATCTGCACCGTCAGGACCATCTCCTCGATGTAATAGTCCAGGTGCCGGAAGTTCGGCTCCAGGAAGCCCGAGGCATAGTCCGCCATGTTGCCGGCGTCGGAGAACAGGCTGATCCAGCGGTACATCTCCGCCGGCGCCCAGCTCCAGCCCAGAATCAGCAGAAGGGCGATCCAGACCAGGGCGTTGTACAGGCTGCGGCCCCAGTCGCGGGGCGGCAGGTCGACGGGCAGGGCCGCGGCAGCCGCTGCCGATGGTTGCACTGTGGTGGCGTCCTTCACCGGTCGGTCCCGTTTCCTGGTCCTGGGTTCAGGTCGAACCGGAGCGGGGGGCCCGCATGTCACGGGCCCCCCGCCTCTGGTCCCTGAGGGCGATGACGGCGATCAGGCCTGCGGCACCTTGTCCATCAGGCCCTCGTACTTCGCCTTCTCGGCCTGAAGCTCCTTCAGGCGCTTCGCCTTTTCCTCGGCCGCCATGCCGGCGTCGGCCTCGAGCTTGGCGATGTTCTTGCTGATCTCCAGCACCCGGATCGGATAGAGCTGCGCGTCCGAGGAGGGCTTGAACGGCGCCCATTGCAGGCCGGCCAGCACTTGCCGTGCCGCCTCGACCTGCTCCGGCGCGCCGATGCGGCCATAGGTCAGGATGAAGGTGTAGATCTTGTCCTTGATGCCCTGGTCCAGGTCCTTGCGCCAGACCAGCGGGTCCGACGGGATCAGCGGCGAACGCCAGATCTCCTTGATCTTGGCGCGGGCCTCCGGGGCGGTCACCGCCAGGCGGCGCATGTTCTCGGTGTTGTTGGTGGCGAAGTCGACCTGCTTCGCCGCCACCGCCATCAGGTTCGCCTCATGGCTGGCATTGGTGACGGTCCTGTAGCATTTCCGCGGGTCGATGCCGCGCTGGGCATAGACGAAGGTGGTGGGCACCAGGAAGCCCGAGGTCGAGTTCGGATCGCCCAGGCCGAAGGTCAGCGACTGGTCGCAGGCCAGAACGTCGTCCAGCTTGCCCAGCGGGCTGTCGACATGGGTGATCAGCAGGGACCAGTAGCCGGGATTGCCCTCCGCATCGACGGTCTGCGCGAAGACCTCGCCATTGGCGCGATCCACCGCTTCCATCGCCGACTTGTTGCCGTACCAGGCCAGGTCGACCTTGCCGAACCGCATGCCCTCGATCACGCCGGCATAGTCGGAGGCGAAGAACGGCTTGATCTCCAGGCCGGTCTGTTCGCCCATCGCGGCCAGGAAGGGCTCCCAGATGGTCTTCAGGTTCTGCGAGGATTCCGTGGAGATGACGCCGAAGTTGACGGTCTTCATGTCATCGGCGGCGGCGGCACCGGTCCCGGCCGCGAGCGCCAGCGCGCCGGCCGCAAGCCCCTTGTAGAGAAGGTTCATCGTTGGGTCTCCTGTCGGTTGGATGGATGTCAGGTGGCGGACGGGCCGGGCCTCAGAGACGGCCGGCGGCGGCCTCGAGTTCCGGGCCGCCCCGCAGCGCGCGCCGCGCCGGCAGCACGGCCGCGCCGGCGATCCGCGGCCTGGCCGCGTCGCGCCGCGGCGCCGGCGACCCGCCCTGGGCGGCCGCGAGCTCGGCGGCTTCGGGCAGGATCAGTTCCTCGCTCGCATCGCCGTAGATCTCCCGCAGCCGCGCCGTGGTCAGCGCTGTGGAGGGCCCGTCGAAGACGATCTCGCCGGCGCGCAGGGCAATCGTGCGGGGGCAGTACAGGCGGGCATATTCGACCTGGTGCAGGGAGACCAGCACGGTCAGCCCGTCCTGCCGGTTCAGCTCGGCCAGGGTCTCCATCACCCGCCGGGCCGAGGCCGGGTCGAGCGAGGCGATCGGCTCGTCGGCCAGCAGCACCCGGGCGCCCTGGATCAGGGCGCGGGCGATGGCCGCGCGTTGCTGCTGCCCGCCGGACAGGGTGGAGGCCCGCGCGCGCGCCTTGCCGTCGATGCCGACCCGGGCCAGCGCCTGCATCGCCTGCAGCTTCTCGCTGCGGGTGAACAGGCCGAAGGTCCCGCGCCAGGCCGGGATGCTGCCGAGCAGGCCGACCAGCACGTTGCCCAGCACGCTGAGCCGGCCGACCAGGTTGAACTGCTGGAACACCACACCGATATGGCGGCGCAGCGCCTTGGCCGTCGGCGTCAGCCGGCCATCGGCCTGCATCGCCTCGCCGCCGACGGTGATGCAGCAGATGTCGGAGCGATCGGCCTGCACCAGCCCCGCGATATGCCGGATCAGGGTGGACTTGCCGGAGCCGGAGGCGCCGATCAACGCGATCATCTCGCCGGACCCGGCCTCGAAGGACACCCCGTCCAGGGCCCGGAACCCGCCGGGAAATGTTTTCGACAGGCTTTGTATGGAAAGTGCCGCCATGGTCCACCCCGGTCCGTGCAATGCGGGGCGATCCTAGTGACGGACTGTGACAGCGGCTTTGTGATTATGTTGCAGTTCCATTGCGCTTTCATTGCGCCGCGGCGGCGAACCCGGCCAGATCGACCCGCCGCACCGGCAGGGCGCCCAGCGCCCTGTCGTCGTGCACGATCGCGACCATCGAGGCGCCGCGCGCCAGCGCGTCCTGCAGCAGCGCGACCACGGCATCGCGGTTGCCGGCATCCAGTGACGCGGTGGGCTCGTCCAGCAGCAGCACGGGATAGGGCGTGGCCAGCCCGCGCGCGATGTTCACGCGCTGCTGCTCCCCGCCGGAGAATGTCGCCGGCGGCAGCTGCCACAGCCGCTCCGGCAGGTTGAGCCGGCGCAAGGTGTCTGCCGCGCGGTCCCGCGCCTCTCCCGCCGCCAGGCCGAAGGCGATCGCCGGTTCGGCCACCACGTCCAGCGCGGCCACCCGCGGGATGACCCGCAGGAACTGGCTGACATAGCCCAGGGTCCGGCGGCGGATCTCGAGGATCTCGCGCGCATCGGCGCCCGCGATATCGACGAGCCGTCCGCCGTCGCGCAACAGGATGCGCCCCGCCTCGGTCCGGTAATTGCCGTAGATCATCTTCAGCAGGCTGCTCTTGCCGGCACCCGAGGGGCCGGACAGCAGGACGCATTCGCCGGCAGCGAGGTCGAAGGCGGCGTCCTGCAGCACAGGCAGGCTGGTGCCGTCGCGCAGATGCAGGGTGAAGCTCTTGCGGACCGCGCGCAGGGACAGAACCAGGGTGTCCATCGGCGGCTCTGTGGCTAGCGGGCTTGCCGGCATCGGGATCTCCTCAGGCCTTGTGAATCAATCGATCGTGACACTGACCGCCCACCTCCATCGTCACCACCGGGCGTGTCCCACTGCTGTCCGGTTGAGCATGGCCGGCATTCGCTCAAGGCCGCGACTTTGCCGGGCTTGCGGGGTCAAGCGTTGACGCTGGACACGGATGCCCTTGCGTTCCCCCAATCGTCACCACCGCGCTCGTCGCGGTGGTCCATGGTGCCGCCAGGTTCAATAATGGCCTGATTTCATTGAGGTGCGGCGCGATGGGTTGCCGGGCATCGCCCGGCGACCGGGACAAGCCCGCGCATGACGAAGCT